>NZ_CP187259.1:2409847-3614771 GCF_049676595.1 Methanocella sp. MCL-LM | reverse complement strand
AAGCTCAGTTTAGTGTGCTGAATTCTGGTTGATCCTGCCAGAGGTCACTGCTATCGGTGTTCGATTAAGCCATGCGAGTCGAGAGGCGTCATGGCCTCGGCGTACTGCTCAGTAACACGTGGACAACCTGCCCAAAGGTCCGGGATAACCCCGGGAAACTGGGGATAATACCGGATAAGTCACAACTTCTGGAATGGGTTGTGGTTGAAACTTCCGGGGCCTTTGGATGGGTCTGCGGCGGATTAGGTTGTTGCCGGTGTAACGTACCGTCAAGCCTGTAATCCGTACGGGTTGTGGGAGCAAGAGCCCGGAGATGGATTCTGAGACACGAATCCAGGCCCTACGGGGCGCAGCAGGCGCGAAAACTCTACAATGCAGGCAACTGCGATAGGGGAACATCGAGTGCTCATCATCTTGGTGGGCTGTCCACCCGTCTAAAAAACGGGTGTTAGCAAGGGCCGGGCAAGACCGGTGCCAGCCGCCGCGGTAATACCGGCGGCTCGAGTGGTGGCCGATATTATTGAGTCTAAAGGGTCCGTAGCCGGCTTTGCAAGTCTTTTGGGAAATCCAGCGGCTTAACCGTTGGTCGTCCGGGAGATACTACATTGCTTGGGACTGGGAGAGGTAAGAGGTACTCAGGGGGTAGGAGTGAAATCCTGTAATCCTTTGGGGACCACCGGTGGCGAAGGCGTCTTACCAGAACAGGTCCGACGGTGAGGGACGAAAGCTAGGGGCACGAACCGGATTAGATACCCGGGTAGTCCTAGCCGTAAACGATGCTCGCTAGGTGTCACAACAATCGTGAATTGTTGTGGTGCCGTAGGGAAGCCGTGAAGCGAGCCACTTGGGAAGTACGACCGCAAGGTTGAAACTTAAAGGAATTGGCGGGGGAGCACCACAACGGGTGGAGCCTGCGGTTTAATTGGACTCAACGCCGGACAGCTTACCGGGATCGACAGTTGTATGAAGGCCAGGCTGAAGACCTTGCCGGACTAGCTGAGAGGAGGTGCATGGCCGCCGTCAGTTCGTACCGTGAGGCGTCCTGTTAAGTCAGGCAACGAGCGAGACCCATATCCACTGTTGCTAACACGCCCCGCAAGGGGTGGTGAGTACACGGTGGAGACCGCTGGCGCTAAGTCAGAGGAAGGAGTGGTCGACGGTAGGTCAGTATGCCCCGAATATCCCGGGCTACACGCGGGCTACAATGGACTGGACAATGGGTAACGACACCGAAAGGTGAGGTCAATCTCTTAAACCAGTTCTTAGTCCGGATTGAGGGCTGTAACTCGCCCTCATGAAGATGGAATCCGTAGTAATCGCATTTCAAAACAGTGCGGTGAATACGTCCCTGCTCCTTGCACACACCGCCCGTCAAACCACCCGAGTGGGGTTTGAATGAGGGCCTTTTTCATTGAAAGGCTCGAATTCATGCTCTGTAAGGGGGGTTAAGTCGTAACAAGGTAGCCGTAGGGGAATCTGCGGCTGGATCACCTCCTAACGACGTTCTCTTAGAGAACGATGATTACCCAACGGGTAATCGACAAGACGATTTATCACTAACCAGGGAGTCGATAAACAACCAATCAAACGTGTAATAATGCTTGCGGGAATACCCCTCAGGTAAAGCCTGCAAATGGGGCTTGTAGCTCAGTTGGAAGAGCGCCGCCTTTGCAAGGCGGAGGCCCTGGGTTCAAATCCCAGCAAGTCCATTGCACCATATTACGCAATCTTTAAATAGGATGCGTGACTTGTATGGTGCTCGCAGTGCCCTGAACTAAGGTTCAGCGTGCATGCAGTAATCGTATCGTAAGTTCATATTCATCTAATAATCTCAGATGATCGATGCACCACCTATGAGTAATTCTTGGTGGGAAGGGTTGATGTCCATGAATAGGGGATCATAATAATAGATGGTCTTCATTCCAGTTTGTGGGCGATGAGGCTGTGTAAAGGAATTTTGCTCTGGACGCTGTATTGGAATGTAAACAGTACAAGCAAGTAATAATATTAACGTAGTTAACTGCGAAAAGAGATGAGATTCGGTAAACCGATTGTCTTTTGGCGTTGCTATGCCGTCTAGTGAATGGCTGGGCTCAAGAACCGAAGAAGGACGTGCCAAGCTGCGATAAGCCATGGGGAGGCGCAAGGAACCGTTGATCCGTGGATCTCCTAATAGGAACTCCTAACACTTTTTGTGTTGACCCGTAAGGGTTGGGAACGCCCTGAGTTGAAACATCTGCGTAGGGGCAGGAGAAGAAATCAAATTAGAGATGCTGTTAGTAACGGCGAGTGAACACAGCACAGCCTAAACTGAATCCCTTTCCGTAAGGAACTGGGAGATGTGGTGTTTTAAGCCCGCTTTTTAAACCGGCTCTGCATAAGACAAAGTCCCCTGGAACGGGGTACCATAGAGGGTGATAGTCCCGTTGTCGCTGCAGAGTGGTTGTAGCGTGTGCTTGAGTACCGTGGGTCGGAAATCTCGCGGGAATTGGGGGACACTTACCTCCAAGGCTAAACATATCTTGAGACCGATAGCGCAATAGTAGAGTGATCGAAAGCTGAAAAGCACCCTGAGAAGGGAGGTTAAAAGAGCCTGAAACGAGACGGCGATGGAGGGACAAGGCATGAAAGGATCTTCACACGGAAAGAAACAACCGCGAGGTTGCTGTATGACGTGTGTTGCCAGTGTTTTGTCGTACGTTTTGAAGAACGGGCCAAGGAGTGTACTCGAGTGGCGAGGCTAACTCAGTAGTGAGGAAGTCGAAGGGAAACCAACATGCTCGCAAGTAATGAGGAGCGACGTATACAAGTGCGTGGAGTCATTAGGGTACGACCCGAAACCAGGTGATCTAGACGTGGGCAGATTGAAGCGTAACGAAAGTTACGTGGAGGATCGTTAGGGGTTTTGACGTGCAAATCATTCCCGTGACCTACGCCTAGGGGTGAAAGTCCAATCGAACTTGGAAACAGCTGGTTCCTCCAGAAACATATCGAAGTATGACCTCACACGAGGTTGAAGGCCGAGTAGAGCACTGATTAAGGGAGCCGGGCGGGAAACTGCTCGTCCTTTTGTCAAACTCCAAAGCGGCTTTCGCCGTAGACTGTGGGCAGTCCGGGCTGGTGGGTAAGCTACTAGTCCGTAAGGGAGACAACCCAGACCTGGGTTAAGGTCCCTAATTGTAGACTAAGTGTAAACACTGAAGGGCGTCCCAAGCCCTAGACAACTGGGAGGTGAGCTTAGAAGCAGCTACCCTTTAAAAATAGCGTAACAGCTTACCAGTCGAGGTTTGGGGCCCCGAAAATGGACGGGGCTCAAGTCTACAACCGAGACCCAGGCGTACAGAAATGTAATCGCGTATGGAGGCGTTACCAGAGGGTGGAAGCAGGGTTGTAAAGTCCTGTGGACCTCTGGCAAACGAAAATCTTGGCATTAGTAGCAGCTTAGCAAGGTGAGAATCCTTGCCGCCGAAAGGGCCAGGTTTCCTCGGCAATGATCGTCAGCCGAGGGTTAGTCGGTCCTAAGATACACCTTAACCGGAGTGTGTCAAAAGGGAAACAGGTTAATATTCCTGTACTCTTGCATGCTAAAACCAACGCTTCAGGCTAACACTTGCACACTCGTCTGTGTGTTCAAGCTAATACCCCGGTGGAGAACCGTAATGGTGAGAAGCTGGGTAACATGTGATGACGTAAGAAGTGCCACGCCAGGAGCCCATGAAAAGGGAATGCAAGAACCGTACCGAGATCCGACACAGGTGCCCCTAGTTAAGAAGACTAAGGCGTGTCGGTTTACCGTGGCCAAGGGAATTCGGCAAATTAGCCCCGTAACTTCGGGATAAGGGGTGCCTGCCATGAAGATGGCAGGTCGCAGTGACGAGGGAGCGCTGACTGTCTAATAACAACATAGCTGATCGCCAAACCGTAAGGTCTAGTACGATCAGTGAATCCTGCCCAGTGCAGGTACCTGAAAACCTCGTTCAAGGGGAAGAAGGGCCTGTCAACGGCGGGGGTAACTATAACCCTCTTAAGGTAGCGTAGTACCTTGCCGCTTAATTGGCGGCTTGCATGAATGGATCAACGAGCGCTCTACTGTCCCTGGCCACGCGCCGGTGAACTTTACATCCTAGTGCAGAGTCTAGGG
Organism: Methanocella sp. MCL-LM; assembly: GCF_049676595.1. Taxonomy (GTDB): domain Archaea; phylum Halobacteriota; class Methanocellia; order Methanocellales; family Methanocellaceae; genus Methanocella_A. The sequence continues at coordinate 3,610,630 of NZ_CP187259.1, read as the reverse complement.
ACCCCTAATGGGAAGTGAAGACCCCGTGGAGCTTTACTGCAACCTGTCGCTGGGTTGTGGTCCTGGATGTGCAGCGTAGGTAGGACCCGTCGAAGCCAAGGCGCTAGCCTTGGTGGAGGGAACCATGAGACACTACCCTTCTTGGGCTACGACCCTAACTCAGAGATGAGGACCCCGATAGGTGGGCAGTTTGGCTGGGGCGGCACGCCCGCGAAAAAATATCGAGGGCGCTCTAAGGTCAACTCAATCGAGTCAGAAACTCGACCGAGAGTGTAAGGGCATAAGTTGGCTTGACTGGCAACCGCATAATGAGGTTGGCAGAGACGAAAGTCGGACCTAACGAACCACTAAGCCTTCTAAGTGAGGGCTATTGATGTCAGAAAAGCTACCCCGGGGATAACAGAGTCGTCGCCGGCAAGAGTACATATCGACCCGGCGGCTTGCTACCTCGATGTCGGTTCTTTCCATCCTGGCAGTGCAGCAGCTGCCAAGGGTGAGGTTGTTCGCCTATTAAAGGAGATCGTGAGCTGGGTTTAGACCGTCGTGAGACAGGTCGGTTACTATCTGTTAGGGGTGCAAGAAAGTCTGAGGGGAAGTTGCTTTTAGTACGAGAGGAACAAGGCAACGGCGCCACTAGTCTACCAGTTGTCTGACAAGGCATCGCTGGGCAGCCACGCGCTAAGTTGTAAGGGCTGAAAGCATCTAAGCCCGAAAAACACCCTGAAAAGAGACTTTCATACGGACGCCAATAAAAGATTGGTTTGATAGAGTTGAGGTGTACGCACCAAGGTAACGAGGTGCTCAGCCTGCAACCACTAAACGTCCAACCCGCCAAAAAACAATCACCAAACAAAGATATTGTTACACGGGTCCCACACTCAAGCAAAACTACTCTAAAATATTATACTTGATGTAGTTTGCATTCCAAAGCGAAATCCAGAGCGAAACACGAACTTTACACAGAAACCATATTCAACCATCAATAATTCGCTTAATCCATTTTCATTGTCATGTTAGTGGGTTTTGGCGGCCATAGCACCAGTGTTCACCCGGTCCCATTCCGAACCCGGAAGTTAAGCCTGGTCACGTAGTATGCTGTACTAAGGTACGCGAGTCCCTGGGAACCATACCACGCTGCCAACCCACCAACAACACAACACATTTTCTAAATATATGATTTAGTGATAGCAACGACTATCAATATTCATTTACAATAATTCAATACGCATGAACAACTATTCTATCTACAATTCCACTGACAGCTTAAACTTCATTTCTCAAATCTCCAAACCGTTTTTTATCAGACAAAATGCTTTGTCCATGAGAGCCGACTCTCTCAGGTATGGTATTCATCGTAGTGGCGGATGCCGTTTCTAAGCCTGAGCTATATGAGTCGAGGTTCAGCAAGCTCGGCGAAGTAAAAGTATATCGCGGCCAGCCATCTTCCATAGAAGAATATCTCTGCCGGGTCGATGGTGCCGACATAGCTGTTGTAAGCCATTTCAAGCTGCCTGCCAGGGCCTTTGATACCAGTAATCTCAAACTCGTAGCCCTCACCCGGACCGGGTTCGATGACGTTGACCTGGACGCGGCAACTCTGAAGGGCGTAACAGTCACGAATGTCCCGGGCTATTCTAACGAAGCTGTGGCAGAACATGTCTTCGCCATGCTGCTTTCCTTTGTCCGAAGGATCCCTGAAGCCGACTTCTGGATGCGGGAAGAAAAGTTCGACTGTACTGCTTTTGAGGGCCGGGAGCTGCGGGGAAAAACTCTCGGTGTGATTGGCACAGGGCAGATCGGCTCGAGGGTGGCGGAGATAGCCCGGTGCTTCGGGATGGATGTCATCGCTTACGATGTTCGTCGGAGCCCGGCAAGCGGGAGTAAGTTCAGGTACGTAGGCCTCGATCGTCTCTGCGCAGAAAGCGATTTCATCACCTTACACCTGCCTCTGACGCCTGATACCGAAGGCCTCCTCGACGACGAGGCTTTCCGATTAATGAAGCCTGGGGCAGTCATTGTCAATACTGCCCGGGGGCCTGTCATCCGCCAGGATGCTCTGGTGCGGGCGCTGGATGAAGGCAGAATCGGTGGAGCCTGCCTCGACGTATACGATCGGGAGCCGCTGCCGCAGGATAGCCCGCTTATCGGCCTGAGTAACACGCTTCTTACGCCTCACATCGCTTACAATACCCGGGAAGCGAAGGAGCAGAGCATTGCCATAGCCGCTGAGAACGTGGCGCAATTTCTGGCGGGGAAGCCCCGGAATGTCGTGAACCCCGCTGTGCTGGGCGTTAAGCAGTAAGCGTTTTCCATGGTAATATTTTTATACCGTGGACTTGTAGTAGTATTGGTGGTAAACCTGATAGCCGTGCAAACGAGCCTGTATACCAGCAATTTTTACACTACTACCACCGCAACTACTACTAATGGCCAGTGAGTGAGGACGACGAGCCTCTCTCGGCCCAGCTTTTTCCGGAGGCACTTGATCTTGATGGAGCTCAAAAACAGGGAAGATATCGTGAAGAACATTCAGAGCAGGCGGATCATACTTCTGCCTGACGGCACTGAGCTGCCCGTGGACCTCGCGAAAGAAGACGAGGTCATGGCCGCGCTTGCGAAAGCGGAATGCAAGCCCCTCGAGGCTTACGTAGTCTCTGAGGAACTGAAGAAGCCTCCTGGCATTGAGCCTCCCTCAGTCAAGATCATGCAGGCCCACGAGCTGGTCGGCTACGAGCCATCCTCGGACTCAGGCAACTTCAGGTTTTACCCTAAGGGCTACCTGATCTTCCAGCTGCTGCACGACTGGGCGAACGAGATTGCAGTCAGCCGCTTCAAGGCGCTGCAGATCGACTCCCCGCTGCTCTACGCCTGGGACGATCCCCAGATCCGGGAGCAGGCCGGTACCTTCCACGAGCGTCACTACTCGGTCAGGTCTCCTGACAGCGATCGGGAGTTCATCCTGCGGTTCGCGGGCGACTTCGGGCTGTTCAAGATCATGAAGGACGCCACCATCAGCTACCGGAACCTGCCCCTGCGCATGTACGAGTTCAGCAAGAGCTTCCGGTACGAGCGGAGCGGAGAGCTGTCCGGCCTGAAGAGGCTCCGGGCTTTTCACATGCCCGACATCCACTGCTTCTGCCGGGACATCGACGAGGGCTGGGCAGAGTACCAGGAATTGTACCGGAACTATTCTGACCTCGCTGACGCTTCCGGCGTCGAGTACGCTATCGTCTTCCGCATCGTGGAGTCCTTCTACCTGGAAAACCGGTCCAGGATCGTCGATCTCGTAAAATACTCCAACCAGCCGGCCTTCATCGAAATACTGTCCGAGGCCAAGCACTACTGGGCCGTCAAGAACGAATTTCAGGGCGTGGACTCGACCCGGGGCTGCATCCAGCTCTCGACGGTGCAGCTGGATGTCAAGGATGCCCAGGTGTACGGCATCGACTACACTGACCGGGACGGCAAGAAGAAAGGCTGCATCATCTGCCACTCCAGCATCGGCAGCATCGAGCGGTGGTACTACTCCATCCTCGAGGAGGCGCTGAAGAAAGAGCAGCCCACCCTGCCGGTCTGGCTCGCCCCGACCCAGGTGCGGATCATCCCCGTCTCCGAGAAGCAGCAGGAATACTGCCGGTACCTGGATATCGACGGCGTCCGGTACGACGTGGACGACAGTGATGAGACGCTGGCCAAGAAGATCGCGAAAGCCAACACTGAATGGATCCCGTACGTTGCCGTGGTAGGCGACCGGGAGGCGGAATCGGGCGTGCTCTCCGTCAGCATCAGAGAAACTGGCAAGCGGGTGACCATGACCCGGGAAGAGCTGGCGCAGGAGATCAGAATGCGCTGCGCAGGCAAACCTTACCGCCCGCTGGCCCTGCCCAAGCTGCTGAGCCAGCGCCCGACCTTTAAGTGATCACGATATACTCCCGGGACAAATTTCCGGGATTCTGTACTTTTTTCGCCGTCGGTAGCTTGACGCGCCTTGCTGACAGCAAAAATGATAGAAAAATTATTTGTACCATTAAGGTTTAAGGATTGTCGCACGACCCCGGCAGACAATCGCAACGTATAAAAGGTGTCGTAATATAATTAATACGACTACGTCGAACGACATCATTGTCGGGCGACGATCATCTACGTGCGATGAGCGTGCCGGACCCATTGCCGGCCGTGTTAAAGCGCAAAAGGAGGTAGACCATGGGAAGTATCAGGCAGACTTATATCAAGAGCACCACCGATGCCCTGCTGAGGCAGTACCCGAGCGAGTTCGGTACCGACTTCACTGCAAACAAGGCGAAGGTAGAACAGCTTGCGTCCGTCCAGACTAAGGAGCTCAGGAACCGCATCGCTGGCTACGTGACCAGAAAAATGGCATCCAAAGGCAGGAAGAAGTAATGAAGCTTAAGACGCTCAAGGGCGTTTATCCTGCCCTTATTACTCCTTTTAGAAAGGACGGCAGCATCGACGAAGAGGGCTTCCGGCGCAACATAGACTACGTCATCGAAGGTGGCGTGGACGGTATCGTGCCCTGCGGGTGCACGGGCGAAGCCGCGACCCTGCGGTTCGAGGAGCAGAAAAAGCTGCTCGAGATCGCCGTCGATCAGGTCGACAGGAACAAGCGTAAAGTACCTGTCATCGGAGGCTCGGGCTCCAACAACACTCAGGAAGCGCTGGAGTTGACCCAGTATGCCAAAGAAGCCGGAGCAGCCGCTGCCATGCTGATCACACCTTATTATAACAAGCCCATGCCTGCCGGGCAGATCCTCCACTACAGGACTATCGCGGCGAAAGCCGAAATGCCGATCATCCTCTACAATGTCCCCGGAAGGACCGGGACCAACATGCTTCCCGAAACGATAGCCGAGCTGGCAAAAGACGAGTTCATCATCGGCGTCAAGGAGGCCAGCGGCAGCATGGAGCAGATCGAGAAGATCATCGAGCTCACCCGCGGCGGCAAAAAGAAGTTCACAGTGCTCTCGGGTGACGACAACATTACCCTCCCGGTTATGGCTATGGGCGGCAAGGGCGTCGTGTCCGTGCTGGCCAACATCATGCCGAAGGAAATGTGCACGATGGTCAAGTACTACGACGAGGGCAACCACGAGAAAGCGATCGACTTGTACTACAAGATCGCTCCGATCATGAAAGCCATGTTCCTCGAGACCAACCCGATACCCGTGAAGGCAGCGGCCAACATGATGGGCATCGCCGCGGGCTCGCTGAGGCTGCCTATGACCGAGATGGCTCCGGAGAACCAGAAGAAGCTGAAGGGCCTGCTCGAGGCTTACGGCGTAAAGCTCGGCGGCAAAGTGGCCGTAAAGGCGGCTCCTGTCAAGAAGCCCGCGGCTTCGGCTAAGCCAGGCAAGAAGTAAGCAAACGAGTTGAATTCCCATGGTCATCAAAGTGGCAATCACCGGCATCAACGGCCGGATGGGCACGATGATCTCCGACACTGTGCTGGCCCAGCCAGACATGGAGATCGTCGCCGGCTTCGATTTAGTGGCAGGCAAGAAAGTAGGCAAGATCGCAGTCTCCAGTGTCTCCGATATCGACGCGGTGCTGAAAGCGGCGAAGCCCGACGTCCTCATCGACTTCACTGTCGCTTCGGCAGCGGTGAACAACGTCAAGGCCTCAGCGGCCAACGGCGTCAACGTCGTTGTCGGTACCACCGGCTTCGACGAGGCGCAGAAGGCAGAGATGACGAAGGCGATCGAGGCAGGCAAGATTCGCGCCATCATCTCCCCAAACTACTCCTTCGGCGTCCAGGTCTTCCTGAAGCTCCTCCGGGAGGCGGCGAAGAACCTCGGGGACAGCGACATCGAGATCATCGAGGCACACCACAACAAGAAGAAGGATGCTCCCAGCGGTACGGCGTTAAAGGCGGCGGACGTCATCTCCTCTGCTTTGGCGGAGAAGCCTAAGTACGTCTACGGCCGGGAAGGAGTCGCTCCCCGGACCCCGGGCGAAATCGGCATCCACGCCGTACGAGGCGGCGACATCGTCGGGGATCACACCGCCTTATTCGCCTGCGACGGCGAGCGGATCGAGATCAGGCACCAGCTCCACTCCCGGCAGGCGCTGGCCTCGGGCGCGGTCAAGGCAGCCAGGTGGATCGTCTCCCGGGCCCCGGGCATCTATTCGATGGACGACATGTTCAAAGAATAATGTCGGCGACATGTTCAAAGAATAATGTCGGCGACATGTTCAAAGAATAATGTCGAATACTGCGCTCGACAATAGACGGCGCCAGTGGCGCCTCCATTATTTTTTAAGATCAGGCCGTCTCGGGCCTTTTCCGGATAATTTTTTCCCACCCCGTTTCAAATTTGATATTATAATATTATAACTACAATTTTACTCGTAGTTTAAACAATAAATAAATATACTTGAGTCAGATATTCATACGGTGAGAGTTTGAACCATAAGACACTTTTTGCGATTACTATCTCTCTAATCGCTATCGCCGCAATTGTTGCGGGATGTACGACTCCGACAGCCACTCCCACGCCCACCCCTGCGGCGACGCCCGTTCCGACGGACGTCCCGGGCAACGACGTGGTACCCGCAGCTTCCTTTGACCAGGCATACAACGGCCACACAGTCCAGGCAGAGCCGGGAACGACCTTTAACATTACCCTGGCCGAGAACCCCACCACGGGCTACTCCTGGAACTGGACCCTGACTCCCGGCCTCGAGCTCGTTAACGACACCTACGTAGCCAATGAGAGCGGCTTAATCGGTGCCGGCGGCGTTCACACCTGGGTGCTCAAGATGACCGGTAACGATACCCAGACCTTTAGCGCCATCGAGAAGAGGCCCTGGGAACCCGTCTTCGGCAACGAGACCACCTACTCGCTCAACGTCACCCCGACTATCGGCGACGTTAACATGATGACCTACACCGAGGCGAACGATAACCAGACCGTCACTATGGCTAAGGGCGACACAGTCGCGATCGTGCTGAGCGAGAACCCCTCTATCGGGTACAGGTGGACTGTGAATGCCACCAGCGGGCTGACTGTTAAGGATCTGGGCTACGCCAACAACGCGTCCAAGCCTGGCGTGATCGGCGCCGCGGGCACCCGCACCTTCCAGGTCACTGCTACGGGCGATGGCAACCAGACCTTCAGCGGCGTCTACAAGCAGGCATGGATGCCGGCGACGGCCACTGACAAGACCTATACGCTAAACATCGTGATTAGCTGATCTGACTAGCCATATGTCACATGGGGCGCTTTGCGCCCCTTTCTTTTTTACTTTTGTTCATTCTGCTTCTGCAGCTGCATAAGCCGGTAGAACACGTAGCCTCTGCGAGCGATCAACATGCCCAGCGTCAGGGCAAGAAACGCAGAAGTCAGCAGATTCATATCGATCACGCCCGTGCCAGCCATCAGGTCTTTACCGTATACCTTGACGAGTAGAATGGCGGCCCAGATGCCCGCTGCGAGCACCGACCCTCTCATCTTCATCGAGCCGTCGGCGTCGATCTTCAGGTGCATGCGGGAAGCGATGAGCAGGCCTGCCGCCACGCCGGCTGCAAAGCCGATCAAGATGAGCAGCCAGGCGATGGGGCCGGCGCCCGGCTCCGGCGTGAGCACCGGTGCCGTAACCAGCAGAAGCAGGGCTGGCATCAGGATCATTGACAAGGGGCGAACCCTGCGCTCTCGTAGCTGCAACAACAAGATGATAACGATGAACACGAGAAAAATCGAACTACCGATGAATACGTCTCCGCCTTGAATGTTATAGTCCATACCATTCACAACGCGGGTTAAGGCCATCTGAGCATTTATTCTCTCCGGTGCCTCGGGCCTCGGCATGAGCTTTCAGGAGCACTGTTATTTCTGCACGAAAGTACTATTCAGTGCGCTGAAAATATACGGCAGTAGATCATTAGATACGTCTGGATGGCGCCGCACAGGACTGGCGCTCTCAGGCATTCTCACGAGGTTACTATCATGGATTTCGACATAGTCATCGTCCGGTACGGCGAAATCGCCATCAAGAGCGAGCAGATCAGGAGGAAATTCGAAGACCTCCTAATCCAGAACCTCAAAGCCATGCTCGACCAGGACCAGGTTAACTACGAGGCGATCGTCAAGGAACGGGGCCGGATATTTGTGAAGACAAAGGATCCCCGGGCTCCGCAGTCTGTCGCTAAAGTCTTCGGTGTGGTCTCGTGTAGTCCTGCCATAACCACCGGGCCGACGATCGCCGAAGCCTGCGCAGTGGCGGCGGACGTAGGTAAAGAGGTCATCCGGGACGGCCAGTCCTTCGGCATCATGGGCCGCCGCTCCGGGGGAACAGAGCAGGGCTTCACCTCCCAGGACATAGGCCGCCTGTGCGGCGACGCCGTGTTCGAGGCGGTAAAGGAAAGGAAACCGACGGTGAACCTGAGAAACCCCGACCACGCCATCCACGTAGAGATCAGGGACACCGCGTCCTACATCTTCACCGATATGGTGAAAGGCGTGGGTGGCATGCCGATAGGCAGCCAGGGGAAAATGGTGGCGCTGGTCTCAGGAGGCATCGACTCCCCGGTGGCCGCGTGGCTCATGATGAAGCGGGGCTGCGAGATCATCCCCCTGTACATGGATAACACCCCGTACCTGGGCGAAGACGCGAAGAATAAGACTATCGACATCGTCCGCAAGCTCCACGAGTGGGCGCCGGGCCACGAGATGAAGATGTTCATCGCCCCCCACGGCCGCAACCTCGCCGAGTTCATGCAGAAGGGCAACAAAAAATACACCTGCGTGTTCTGCAAGCATCTCATGTACAAAGTAGCCAGAGCCGTCGCGGAAAAGGAGGGCGCCCACGGCATCATCACCGGCTCGTCGCTGGGCCAGGTCGCTTCCCAGACCTCCGAGAACATGATGGCCGAAGCTTACGACGTTGATTTCCCTATTTACCACCCGCTGATCGGCCTCGACAAAGAGGAGATCATGACCATCGCAAAGAAAATCGGCACTTACGACATCTCCATCCGGAAGGCCGGAGGCTGCATGGCCGTGCCGAAATACCCGTCTATCCACGGCCGGCTGGAAGAAGTGGTCAGGATGGAAAATGAGCAGTTCGAGTTTGATGAGTTAGTAAACTATGAAGTGGAAAACGCCAGGACCGTCGATATTTAGGACCGGTATTGTGGGACGGCCCGTGGCGTACCGCCGTAAAATGGCAGGCCGCCATTATGGCGACCCGCCATAAGCAAGCGGCAAAACTGTCTAGTTCAGGTTGCCATAGCAGGCAACCAGCACCTGCTCGTTGTGCAACCTGAGCATTCTGCGGAACCAGGAGGCATCGTGGTTGTGGCTGTATTCCGCACTGTATAATCGGATCGCGACCGCGAACTCTGCGGGCCCGATCTGGGTTGCGGGCCCGATCAGTTCCTCGTCGTAGCAGTCGTTGTCTTCGTAAATCTCTGTAGTGTGTGCCATCGTATCCCTGTTTTTTATCTGTTTCAGCTTTCCATCGCTGCCGTGCCGGCTTTCGCCGCCTCTACGTCCCAGCGGATCTCCTCGGCGACCGACCTGCGCATGCAGGCGATCGTGTCGATCCAGTCGAAGACGTGCTCTCTGAGCATGGTGTCCTGGATGCGCTCTGCTTCTGCTTCCATCTCGTGCAGGCTGTTCATTACTTCGGCCAGCTCTGCGAGAGCGTGTTCCCTGTACATGGATCTCCAGTTGCCTCCGATAGCTCCGGTGATGCGCATCATCCGGGACAGGCGGATGAATAACCTGCGGTACTTGGGTAGCTGTACCCTGTCAGCTACGTACTCCCCGTAAGTCCACAGTTTCTCCACCGAATCGTACGAATAATACTCGTCTTCGTCAGGCATGTCAGGCTCGATCCTGAACAGGTCCATTTTAAACACCATCCCTCCGTTTTATTACCATATTTAACCAGTTCAGAATGGTACCGGCCTCAAATATGTTACCCGGGCACGTAGCAGGCCCGGCCAACAATAACTGCAATTAAGCCGGGAATAGTCCTGACGTATCCGCGGATTCCGCGGGAGGACGGCAAAACGGTGGACACATAAAGACGTGCTGCGCCCCCGTTTCCTTTTTATCACGGGCCTGATGCGCTAAATTTACAGATCTATCAGCGGCGTGACGTCGCACCCGGTGCACGGCACGCACCCGGTAAGGGCTTTTCTGGTATCCAGCCCGTGCTTCTCAAGGATGCGGCGGTGCTCCGAGGCGAGCTTCAACAGCCTGGCAGCGCTCACCGGCTCGACCTTGATCTCCCCGGCCCGGAGCGGGTGAGGGTTGGTCTTCCGCAGTATGGGGATGACGCCCTTGCTGGCGAGCATCTCCATACCCTCGACGACTGTCTCGTCCGTCTCGCCCATGCCGATCAGTATATTGGAGAAGACGTGGTTGCGGCCGAAGACGTATACCGCATGCTCCAGAGACTTAACTATATAGTCGAAGGACAGGCCAGGGCAGACCTTCTCAAAGAGTTCCCTGTCTACGGTCTCCACGTTGTACTTGACCTCCGCGGCGCCGGCCTCTTTGAGCCGCTCCGAAGAATCGTCCGTGGCGTAGATCGATACTCCGATGGGGATATCTCTGCCGTCCAGCTCCTTTTTGATCAGCCTCACGACCCGGGTGATTCTCTCCGCCTCTTCCTCCGGCGTAGTCCAGACTCCGGAAGTGATGGAAATGGCGGCCAGCTCCGGGCTCTGCATGCCCTGCCTGACCAGCTCCAGGACCTCTTCGTCCGACTTGATCTTTCCCTGCAGCTTTGGGACAGAGCAGAACTTACAGTCGAACACGCATCGCTCGCTGACGGTCACGTACACCTGCTCCGGGCAGTGGGAGATAGCCTGCTCCAGCCTCCCCCTGGCGTACTCTTTGCCGTCTGCGAAAATGGTGACCATATCGCCCTTCAGGGTGGCGCTGAACTTAGACTCCTGGCGAACGCCCAGCCTAACCCTGTGCCCGTCGATGTTGACGAAGATGGACTCCAGGCCGGCGCCCGGGCCGGCCGTAGACCTGCTCTTGTACGGCAGGAAACTATCGTCGACTGTGGTGCCTCCGATTTCGATCAGCTCGGCCTTCTTCTTCACGGATTCATCCATCTCGGGGTCTCCGCGGTGGTATAAGCTCTCAACTAAGATGAACTTTTAGTTTATGGCAAGATTGTCGGCTGAAACTTCTCGTGCGGGTGGTCACCTTTGCCACGAGCGAAAGACTTAACTATTGTTAAGTGAATGTGGGTGTGGTGAAACATACCGTGAGGGATCGTTTTTGCCTTTACCCGCAGTAGCCGGGAACTGCCTGTATCGGCTAAACGTGATTAGAGGGCGCTTCAGCTTCAAGGACGCCCGACAGAGCCTGTACGGGCTCAACCCGGGGGTGCAGGACAACTAAAAACGTTTCCTTAACGCTGTCGTGACTCAGGCAGCACCGCCACAGGGTCGCCTCCTCGGGCGATCTCACTCTATACGCTGACGCCGGGCATTGCCGCAACCAGCCCGGCATTAGTCAGCCACCATTACTTCTCAGAAAAAAATTTACAATAACTTATCCGGCTGGGGGGCGTTCGGGTTGGCTTTGATCTCTTTCCCGGTGAACTTGATGCGCTCCTCGATCAGGCGGGTGCCTCTCTCCGAGATGCCGAACATCGGCACGGAGTCGCCGACCTTGTATACATTGCATTTGACGGAGTACTCTCTGATGAACTTCGAGGCGCAGCCCGTGGCTATGTCGGCGTACTTGTAGACCAGATCGGCCTCCTTCTCCGGCATGCCGGTGGTGTGCACCACGAAGGTGTAGATGTTTACGCCGGGGTGCTGCTGCTCTATCTCTTTCATCTCCCTGGCTCCGGTGCCGTCGATGATGGAAACTGCGATGTTCTTGTAGCCCATGGCGATGGCCTTCTTCACGCCAGCGACCTGATCGATCTTAGCGGTAGCCGGATCGACGACGTTCTGCCTGCCCACCTTCTCGATGACCTCCGGGATGGGGGTGGTGCTGACCAGGCCCGATACCCTGCCGCCGATGCCCTGCACCATCTCCGGGTCTGTAACGACCAGGGTGCCGGTGCCTTCGCAGACGATGACTGCCGCGTCGACCAGCTTCTTCACCATGGCGGTGCAAACGATCTCCGAAACGCCGAAGGAGAGGAAGTCCTTCATCTTCAGCACCCGGCCAGGTGTGCACATGCCGAAGTCCTCGATACGGAACTGGATATTCTTCGCAATGGTCTCCTTGTCAAGCTTCTTGATGCCCCGGTGCTTGTCGAAGATGGGACAGTAGCTGATCTGTGGCTCTCCTACCTCGACGACTTTGCCGTCTCTGACTACTATGCGGGCCCTGCCCAGGCCTTCGATGACGTGTTCGTCCATTTTTGTTCCTTCCAGATATGATTTTGAAATATGTTATAGTGGTCTCTTTTCTTACATATGCTTACCCGTGCGAGAGGGCTGGAAAATCCCCCGTGCTACGCGCTTGTTGCGGCAACAGCCGCAACCAGAAAATGTTTAAGTACGATGGCAAACTTAGTTTTACTACATTTAACCGGAGGATATACTCTTCATGCCAGCAAAAGTCGATAAAGAAGCATGTGTCGGATGTGGAACGTGTGTGGATGCCTGCCCCGAGGCAGCCATCGAGATGGACGACGAGTTCGCCAAGGTAGACGAGGCCCGGTGCAACGAGTGTGCATCGTGCGTCGACGCTTGCCCTACCCAGGCCATCAAGGTCGAAAAGAACTAATATAGATTGGCTATATACAGTAATTTTATACTGGTGAGCGTTTAAATGATTAAAGTCGGAATACTAGGGGCCACAGGGAACGTAGGCCAGCGGTTTATCCAGCAGCTGGCAGGCCACCCGTGGTTCGAGATCACGGCCCTCGCCGCCTCTGAGAGGAGCGCGGGCAAGCCTTACGAGCAGGTCGCGAAATGGCGGCTGGACACCGATCTTCCAGAGGAAGTCAGGGAGTTAACCGTAGTCCCGACTAAGCCCGAGGCCGTGGACGCTGACATAGTATTCTCGGCGCTCCCTGCGGAAGACGCGATCAAGATCGAGGCCGACTTTGCCAAGGCCGGCATGATCGTCTGCTCGAACGCGAGCTCGCACCGCATGGAGAAAGACGTCCCCCTGGTGATCCCGGAGGTCAACCCCGAGCACCTGGGCCTCATCGACGTCCAGAAGAAGAAACGCAAGTGGGACGGTGCCATTATCACCAACCCCAACTGCAGCACCATCATGATGGTAGTCACCCTCAAGCCGCTCATGAAGTTCGGCCTCGAGAACATCCACGTGTCCACGATGCAGGCGGTCAGCGGCGCAGGCTACGAGGGAGTGCCCTCGATGGCGATCATCGACAACATGATCCCCTACATCGGCAGCGAAGAGGGCAAGATGGAAACCGAGGCGCTGAAACTTTTAGGCGACTTCGACGGCAAGCAGGTCAAGGACGCGCCCTTCTGGGTCAGCGCCGCCTGCCACCGCGTGGGCGTCCTGGACGGCCACACCATGTCCATCTGGGCCAGGTTCAACAAGAAGGTCACCCCCGAGAAGGTCAAGGACGCTTTCCTCAAGTTCGACCCGAAGCTGTCGGACCTCCCGACTTCCCCTAAAAAGGCGATCATCGTCCGGGAAGAGCCGGACAGGCCCCAGCCCCGCATGGACCGCATGCAGGGTAACGGCATGAGCATATCCGTCGGCCGCATCAGAGCCGGCAAAGCAGACGCCATCCAGTACGTGTGCATGGGCCACAACACCATCCGCGGCGCCGCCGGCGCCAGCGTGCTGAACGCGGAATTACTGAAGAAGAAGGGCTACCTGTAAGCCCTTTTATCTCTTTTTTATCATTTTTCAAGAACTGGCTGCTTCGGTTCAGCGACTCAGCAACACGAACGCTGCGCTGTGCCAGGATCACAGATTACGACAGATTGCACGGATTACACAAATGGGTATTGGATAAAAAATGAAGAGGAAGCAATTATTTTCTTCTCAAGTGGTATCTGTGCAATTTGTGCCATCTGTCAGAATCTGTGTCTCTGGCACAGCGCAGCGTTCGTCCACGTTCACGCCACATAAGCAAGGCTGTTAGACTCCCGGCACTTTTTGTTTAAAACCAAAGTTTCCTGCCCCCTGCCTACCAGCGCTCTGATGCCCGGGCTCATGTGGAATAAGGCCTATACTTTGGAACGGTTTTCTTTTATATGGCCGCATAAACAGTGGATTGCTCTTTTATATATGGCCTGCCAATCCACTAAATATGAGGGCAGCGATAGCCGTAGTACTCATTTTATCCCTGCTGGCAGCTCCGGCTATGGCTCAGCAAGGCACCATCACCGGCGTGATCACCACCGGCAACCGGCAGGCTGTGCCCGATGCACTGGTGACGCTATACGATATGGAGGGGAACTTCGTCTTCGTGCCGGACAACCCCCAGTTCAGCAGCAACGGGACCGGCAACAACGTCGGCGTATACACTTTTTACGATGTGCCTCCCGGCCTTTATAACGTCACAGCGGTGAAAGGGGATAGCGAGTTCTTTGCCATCGCCGAACTGTACAGCGGCACGGCTTCCCATAACATCGTGCTGGCGGACTACTTCGTCACCCCGGAAGACTTCGTACCGCCAGAGGCGCCGGTGGAAGGGCCTGAGCTCGAACAACCCCGGCAATACTTCACCTTCGTGCCGGCCACTTTTGGCAAGGTGAAATCGTCCGCGGCTGTCGTGACTTATCCGTTCAGCCGGGCGGCGGCCGCCTCTACGGCGTACGCACTACTGCTGGGCGGCAGCCGCTAAGGTAGGACATAATCATTATATCTTTTGTAAGCCAGATATCAACCCGGCATGCTAAAGATCATCTTTCTGGGCACCGGCGGCTCGATACCTACTCCTAACAGGGGAATGCCTTCCATCATGATCCTGCGGGAAGGCGAGAGGCTACTATTCGACTGCGGGGAGGGCACCCAGCGCCAGATGATGAAAGCCAGATCAGGCTTCATGGACATCGGCTCCATGTTTTTGACGCATTTCCACGCCGACCACACTCTCGGCATTCCCGGCCTGCTCCAGACTATGAGCCTGCAGGGCCGGACTGAACCGTTGTACATCTACGGCCCCGACTACGTGGAAGAATACTGCGGCCTGCTGAGCAGGTTGGGCTACCTGAACCTGGGCTTCCAGGTCATCGCCCGTCGCCTCAGCCACGGCGATGTGATCAAGTTCAAAGGCTACTCCGTCGAGGCGTTCAGGACCTTCCACAGCGTCCCAAGCCTGGGCTACGCCTTAAAAGAAGACCCCAAGCCGGGCCGGTTCAACAAACCCAGAGCCCTGGAGCTCGGCATCCCCGAAGGACCCCTGTTCTCAAAGCTCCACCGGGGAGAAGCCGTCGTAGTCAACGGCCGGACGATCACCAGCGAAGAAGTCGTCGGCCAGGCCAGGCCAGGCCGGACCATCGTCTATACCGGAGACACCGTGGCATCAGAAAACTTCCTGCCCCGCCTCAAAGACGCAGATGTCTGGATCTCCGAGTCCACCTTCGGAGACGACATGGTCTCCAAAGCCGAGGAAACTTTACATTCGACAGCCGGCACAGTCGCCGAACTAGCGGCGAAGGCCGGGGTCAAGCAGCTAGTGCTGACCCATGTCAGCTCCCGGTACTCGACAGACACGGCGCCTTTGCTGGAGGATGCCAAAAAGAAGTTCGAGAACGTCCTCGTAGCGGAGGACTTCACTGAAATAGAGATACCCATGGTCGAGTAACCAGACCTGTCGGACTTCGCCCTGCAACGATCGTAAAAACAAGTGCAGCCTGTTATCTGAAAAGAAAATGACATCTGACTGTGATGTGATCATGGTCTCTTATAAAACGCAGAAAGTAGACGGCCTCGATATTTTTTACCGCGAGGCAGGCTCACCGGATTCGCCAGCGATAGTGCTGCTCCACGGCTTTCCCACCTCGTCCCACATGTTTCGTAACCTCATGCCGGCCCTCGAAGATCAGTTTCATCTGATCGCCCCTGACTACCCGGGATTCGGGAACAGTTCGATGCCTCGTGTCGGCGATTTTGATTATAGCTTCGACAACCTCGCAGTGGTTATGGAGAAATTTCTGCAGGCTTCAGGCTTACAAAAGTATAGCCTGTACTTGATGGACTACGGTGCACCTATCGGCTTCAGAATTGCAGCAGATAATCCTGAGCGGGTGGAGACGCTCATCATCCAGAACGGTAACGCCTACGAGGAGGGCCTGCGGGAATTCTGGGACCCTCTGAAAGCCTACTGGAAGGACCGGACGCCGGATAACGAAACAGCTCTGCGGAAGTTCCTGACTCCGGAAGCTACCAGGTGGCAGTACATCAACGGGGTGAGAAACGTCGAGGTGATCAGCCCGGACTGCTGGAACATGGACACGTTTTTCCTGAACCGCCCGGGTAACGACCAGATACAGCTCCAGCTGTTCTACAGCTACAGGACTAATCCTCCCCTGTACCACACCTGGCAGGCGTACTTCCGGCAATACCAGCCGCCCACGCTCATCGTATGGGGTAAGAATGACACGATCTTCCCTGCGGAAGGCGCTTATCCCTACAAGCGGGACCTTAGGGACGTGGACTTCAACCTGCTCGACACGGGCCACTTCGTGCTGGAGGAGGATTGTAGAGTCGTTGCAGACCACATACGAGGGTTTATTGGAAAACGGCTGGGAGCCAGCGCAACGGCTTCGAAGGCGGAGGCCCGATAGGCATCTCACAGCCGGCGCGTTTCATAGGGGATGAGGCAGGGGAAGGTTTATTATCGCCCATCTCTCTTTCTTCATCTATGCCCGAAGGTGCCGGCACCCCGGAAAAATATTGGCGGTTCCAGAAGTTCGACCGCAAGAAGTACACCGAGGTCAACGATACCCTGAAAGAGCTGACGCACCTGACCGCGAGAGAATGGGCGATCGCCCGGCTGTGCGCCGACTTCAAGGACCGGGGCCGGTCCCAGATGACCTGGATCGGTGAGAACCTGCCCGAGTTAGTCCCGTTCATGAACGAGAAATACGCCCGGCAGGACGTCGCTTCGGCCGAGGCCGCCTTCAAGCGAAAGGTCGTCCGGTCCGGGACCACGTTTTTCTACGCCTACTACGCAGGCTTAATCTCGCTGGACGAGATGCTCGAGATGGTCCAGGGCATCATCCGTAACATCGAGGAGCTGAAGCGCATCGAGGGCAGCGATCCAGTGGCAGATGAAACCAGCGCCGACGTCCAGGTGCTCATGGCCGAGACGCTAAAACGCATCACGGATAAGCTCAAAGAGGTCGAGCAGTAAATCTCCAACCGGAACTCGGATGTTCTGACCATGGCGACACGGCTCCTTATTATGACTACTGGAACCTAGAGATTCTAACCACGACGGCTCGGCGACACAGAGACAGAGCGAGAAGCGATGGCTGGATGGTTATTTGAACCACGACGGCACGGCGACACAGAGACAACCCGTACCTGAATAATAAGGCTCCTTTTTTATTGATTCACGGCGGCACGGCGAGCTGACGGCAAGGAGACAATCCTTCAATGTTACCGACAATGTCTCAAATTTTCTAAAAATTCTTGATTGACTCATGTGCGTGAAGGCTATCGATCCTGAATTTTACTATAAAATCGGGACACGCTCTTGATACCAGGTTGGAGACCCGGGAATCACTACAGAAAGTAGTTTACCGGTCATGTGATCATAAGGATATACTGAAACACCTGGCCAGTAACCGATTTTTGGTTAAGGGGCTGTCTCCGTGTCGTCGTGGACTAAAAGGAGTACCCTGTTAGGCGTCGCATTGTTGCTGTGTCGCTGTGCCGCTGTGGTTCCAGTTACCACCTGGTTGTTGTAGATCGCATTATTGCTGTGTTGCTGTGCCGCCGTGGTAACAACGCTATTGTCTTACCACTGGAGCTACCGCTTCTACTTTCACTTTATCCGGGGGCAGCATTGCCGCTATAAGCCCTGCGATGACGAGTATCAGGATCAGCGACAGGATGGCGTCGAACCGGCCGAGGTAGTCGGAGATCATGCCCGTCACTAAGACTAGCAGGCCGCCTATGCCGTTGGCGAAGCCCAGCGTGAGGCCGCCGGCCATGCCCTGGCTCCGGGGCAGCATTTCCTGGGCCTGCAGCGTCGTCGGGGAGATGGACGCGTAGACCAGGCCGCCGGCTATTACGATCAAAGGCCAGACCAGGATGTCCGGGGCGATGAAGGTCAGGAAGAAGAACGGCGCGGCAGCCAGCAGCGTCGGTACGGTGACTTTCTTTTTGCCCCAGCGATCTGCAGCCCAGCCTCCGATGATGCCGCCGATGGCATCGGCCAGTATAAACAGGAACAGGGTTATGGCGTACCCGATGCCGGCGATGTCGTAGCCGAGCAGGGTCCATCCCTGGAAGTGGCCGTGCATGTAGTAGATGGGAATGAACGTGATCATGCCCATGCAGACCCACGCTCTCAGCGAGACCACCGTGATCAGCGTAGTGAGCGGGCCCTTTACCGTTTTAAAACTGGCGAAGAGCGTCTTCAGGTCCAGGGTGCTCTGCCTGTCGACGTCCATTCTGGGTGCGTAGAGGTAGATCAGCAGGCCCACGATGATGCCCGGGGGAATCAGCCAGATCAGCGAGTGTACGCCGAAGATGGCCACGATGATGACTGCGATAAGGGGCATCAGCGAGTAGCCGATGTTGCCGCCCGCCATGAACAGGGACATGCCCAGGCCTTTGCGGTTGCCGCTCACTCTGGGCACCATGGCCGACGCCTGGGGGTGGTACATCGACGAGCCTATGCCTGCCAGGCCGACCATTATGACCAGCGCCATGTAGCCCGGCGCTTCCCCGAGGAGGCACATGCCCACGCTAACCCACGCCACGCCCAGCGCCGCAATCCACTTCTTGCCGTACTTGTCAGCTACGTACCCGAACACCGGCTGGATGAGCGTGGAGGTGACGGAAAAGACCGCCGTCAGCAGGCTGATCGCCGTGTCGTTCAGGCTGTACATGATGTAAAATACGGGTAACAGGGGCGGCAGCAGGTTCGCGTAGACGTCTACGGTAAAGTGGCCGAGAGCCAGCAGCATGACCCGGAAAGAGTCAAAAGCGCTATTGTTTTTCACGTCAGGCGTACAGGTATCCCTTCTTACAGTTTTTTTAGCATTGTGGCGGCGAAGGTATAAAAACTGTTTGTGCCAGCCGTTGGCATGCTGGCCAGAGACGCTCTGAGGCGGTGAGACAACAAAACGAACGCTGCGCTGTGCCGGAAACACAGATTGATTCGGTTATGGAAAGGGCGTTTTCAAGTGAAGCCCATGAAAAAATCTTCGGGAGGTCCGAGAGTTCCCGGGAGTATGTGAGGATTTTTAAAGTGGGAGGTTTGAGAGGATAAGGAGGTTGGAGGGGAGGTCGGAGAGTATGGAAAGGTTAGAGAGGATCGTTTCTAATGGTGATTCCCGGTTTCTAGGGGGTCAGGTACCGTTTACACGAAGTACACAAGGTACGCGAAGTACGCGAAGTTTTACTATAAGATCGGCTTGCAGTCAGCCTGTTTATCAGACTTCGTGTACTTCGAGTACTTCGTGTAAATGGTACGGGCACTCGTATAACAGGCTTCAGGAATTACCATTGATTTAATCCTCCCCGGCCTCCTCACTTACCCTCTCAGCACCTCCCACACGGAAATTTTCATGGAATACAGATTACACGGATTACACAGATGGCTATTGAATAAAAATGAAAGAGTATCTCGATCTATCTTGTTTCATACCGAGTAGCATCTGTGCAATCGGTGTCAATCGGTCGTAATCTGTGTTTCTGGCACAGCGCAGCGATCGTCAGCGTTCTAGAGCACCTAAACAAGTTCTATTTTGCGATCCGTACTCCGGCCTTCTCCGGCCTCACGTTTCCGGGCAACAGCAGGGCTATTAAGAATGCGGCGATCGGCAGCAGTACCAGGGAGAGCATACCGATGGAGATGCTGGTTGCGTCGGCTATGGCTCCTGTGACGGAGACTCCGAGGCCGCCTATGCCGATGGCAAAGCCGAGGATGATGCCGGAGGCCATGCCCTGGTTTTTAGGGATCAGCCCCTGGGCGATGAGGACGGCCGGGGAGAAGGAGGCCAGCAGCGCCAGGCCTGCCAGCGCGAAGAACCCCAGCTGCAAGAGATCGTGGGTCAGCAGAGCGCAGAGCAGCAGCGGCCCGGTTAGCATGAGCGTGGAAACAATGGTGAACTTGCGCCCGTAGCGGTCGGACATGGTGCCTCCGAGGAGGGTGCCTGCGGCTCCGCAGACCAGCATCAGCGACAGGGCCATGCTTGCCCATTCCTGGGACTCGTACTGGATCAGGTAGGACGGCAGGAAGGTGATCAGGCCGAAGAACAGCCACGCGCGCATGGTGACCACGCCGATGACTTTGGTCAGCGGCAGCGCGACCGATCTGATGTCCTGCCACAATTCTCTTATCGCAGGCTGAACCGCGGCCACAGGGGCTTCAGGAGCGTATCGCTGCAGGACGAAAGCCATGAGCAGGCCGGGTATGAAGAGCAGCATGACGCCGCCCAGTCCCCAGATTGCCGTGACGGGGACTACCAGAAGGGGCATGATCGCGTAGCCCAGGTTGCCGCCCGCCGAGAAGACGGACACGCCGAAGCCTTTGTGGTCGCCGCTGATGCGGGGCACCATGGCCGAGGCCTGGGGGTGGTACGCCGACGAGCCGAAGCCTGCCATTCCGACCAGGGCCAGAATCACGATGTACGAGCCCGTCGGGTCCAGGCCGAGGTAGCCCACGATGCCTATCATGGACATGAAGAAAGCGATCCACAGCACGCTGAGGGCCACCATCCACCGGCGCCCGTAGCGGTCCGCGAAGTAGCCGAAGACCGGCTGGATGATGCTCGAGGTGAACGTGAAAACGGTCATGATCAGGCCGGACAGCGTATAAGTCAGCCCGTAGGCCGCCTGCAGCAACGGCAGCAGCGGCGGGACGACGTTTGAGTAGCTGTCGTTGACCATGTGGCCCAGGGCAAGTACGGAGACCCTGAGCTTATCGAATTTTTTATCGCTCATTGGCTTTTCGCCTTCTGCTTCTTAACGAACTCAAGGCTGCGCCGCCCCTCTTCCAGGGTGCGGCCTTCGACCACGAGTGCGCCATTATAGTCTTTAAGCCCTTTAAAGACTTTCGACCAGTCGGCGGTGCCGTCGCCTACGGCGAGGTGCTCGTCAGCGGTGCCCTTGTTGTCGTGAATGTGAATGTGGTTGATACGCTTTGCCTCTTTCAGAAAAGCAGGGATGTTCTTAGTGGTGTTAGCGTGGCCGATGTCCAGCGTCGTTCCCAGGCTGTCGCTGCCTATGGTTTCGACCATGCCGAAGAGCTCGTCCGGTGTCCGGCACAGCAGCTTCTCCATGTTTGGCATGTTTTCCAGGCACAGGCGAACGCCGTGCTCTTCGGCGTGCGCTGCCAGAGCCCGGAGAGCCTCGATGTTCCTGTCCCAGGCTTTGTCCTTCATCTCGCTGCCCGGCGGGGACAAAGCTCCCGGGTGGACGACCACCGTATCAGTAAAGTCCGCCGATAGTTCCACGCATTGCTTGATCTGGCGGATGGTCTCGTTCCAGATGGGGTCGTTCAGCGACGCCAGGTTCAGGTCAGAAAAGGGGCCGTGAACCGTGATCCTCAAATTCGCGGTGCTGATGATGTCCCTGATTTCCGGCAGGGTCTCCGGGGTGATCTTCTGCTTTCCCTCGCTGACGATCTCCCAGCCTTCGTAGCCCATGTCTTCGAGGCCCGAGGCCCAGGAGAACTGGGAGTTAACCAGTCTGTAAGCGGAGAAGCTGAGCACGCTCAAAGGTCGATCTCCTCTACCGGCCGGCCTTCGGCTGTCCGGGGCGCGAGCCAGTCTATGATTAGCTCCGGCTCGTCGTCGACGATCGTCACGTCGATGCCGCCCAGCGCCATCTCGTGGTCCAGGAAGTTCACGTAGCCCATGAGGGCTGCCTGCTTGTTAAGCTGGAGCTCGATCTCGTTGCCCTTCTTGCCTGCGAACATGGATTTGCGGGCGGTGTCCAGGATCTTCTGCTGCCTGAGCAGGCCGTGCAGCTCCTCCAGCGTGGTAACTGTTCCTACCAGCTGGTCCACATAGCCTTCTTTCTGGATCAGCGTGAGTTTCGTGCCGGGGAAGATGTTCTCGACAGCCTGGCGGACCTTCTCCTCCAGCTCGGTCGGGAACAGCAGTGTCGAAACCGTGATCTCTATGCTCTCCTTCCTGATAACAGATCGAATTTCATTCTGGAATTTCTCGATCGGGTCCAGGTTGACTACAGACCTTGTTGCCGCCTCGATAGCAAGGCCCATGCCCCAGGACAGTTCTCTCTCGTCCCGCTGCTTCAGCCACTCCGGGGTGCCCTGGTCATCCGCTCTCATTCTCTTTCGCAGCCTGTCCAGCCGCAGTTCGAACGGGGCGTCGATCTTGACCAGGGTGAAGTTTTCACCGAAAGCCTTCCTGAATGTTTCGACTTCGGCGATGCCCCTGATGCCGTCGATGACGACGACCCGGGCGCCCAGCGCCTGAATCTTCGGGATGCAGCGCTTTGCGATGGCGTCCATGCCCTCGTCCTTGCGCAGCTGATTAGCGACTCCGCCCACGTTCTCGTCCGTCGGCGCCAGCCCCCTGTTCTTGACCTCTTCCCTGAGCACGTCTCCCATTATGATGACCGGGAGGCCCATGGACCGGGCGACGTCCGAGGCCACGGACTTGCCCGCCCCCGGCATACCCACGAACGCGATGACCTTCATGAAAATAATGCCTCTCTGTTTCTGCTGGATGTCTTAACTGGTTCTAGATAATAATACTTGTGTCCTCTTAAATTTCGGTGTGTGCTGCACTGCGAACTTCCTGCCCGGGCGATGCGTGACAACAACACGAACGCTGCGCTGTGCCAGGATCACAGATTCTGACAGATTACACCGATTTCACAGATGGCTACTGGATATATAATGTCGTATGGACAACAATTTTCTTCTCAAGTCGTATCTGTGCAATCTGTGGAATCTGTCAGAATCTGTGTTTCTGGCACAGTGCAGCGTTCGTTTTCCTTCACGGGCTCAGATACATAAAGCAGCAATAGTATTCACTACAGGCGCCTGTGTGGAAATTTTTCCGCCTCAGCGGGAATAAAAACGAAAAATTTTTGTCTGTTAAGCGGTAATTTATATCTCAGAAGGCTAGTGACTACCATGAGCAACGAAGAGATGATCCTGAGCACGATTAAAAAAGTATACGCCATCAGGGCGTCGATCGAGAAACGGACTGAAGAGCATCTCGCCGGTTCGCTGCCTGTGATCGGCTATATGCTGGTAGGGCTGGCCGGGACATCCCTGTCGAAGGACCAGGTAAAGGACGTCTCCGCATTTATCACGGCTACGTGTACGACGCCGGAGCGGCTGGCTGCCATGGATACGATCTCCGCCTTTAAGGCGAAAAACCGGGTACATCGCCCCATCATGGTCTGGCTGTCCTACGCATGCCTCTTTCTTCCTCTGGTACTGGTGGTCGCCGCAGAGGCTTATATGTACTACCAGGGCCTCTTCACGCAGCTTACCTACCTCGCCGTAGCCCTGCTGCTGGTCTTTGTGGCGCTGCTGGCCGGGCTGGCCCTCTTCTCAGTATTAAGCTATGACCCGGAGTACAGGCGGGAAATGATCGAGCACAAGCTGTGGAAACACATGAACGTGGAGTGCCAGAAGCGCAAGAAGCAGCAGTTGCACCTCCAGAAAAAGTCGGGACAGCCTTCGCTGCCGGCCGAGGCAGCGCCAGCTGTGGCGAATAATAAGTAATCTATTTTTGGGGGCGGACGATCTCGTCGCCCATCTCTCTCGTTCTATCTTTTACCGTCCTGATCTGGTCGCTCTTCACTAATCTGGCCAGTTCCATGAGCTCGTTTCTCGGTACAGCCTCAAGCTTTCTGATGTTTTCGTCCATGGCGATCTCCGGCCTCCCCTGCTGCAGCACATAGGCGTCGCAGGCGAGCTCAGCAGCGATGGCAGCGATCTCTTCCGGGGTATTAGAAATGCCGGCGAAGACCGTCGTCCGGACCTCGTAGTAGGCCAGTTTACCCTCGGAGCGGAACCCGTTGCAGAGCCTGACCGAGCCGTACACAGCGTCAGAAGTCTCTTTCCTGTCCGGCACCCCTGCCGCCCGCAGGTACTTCTCGGGCTCCGGGGGCGCTTTGACGTCCAGCAGGACCGCGTCCAGCAGGCCTTCTTCGACGAGCTTCCCGATCCTCTCAGGATATGCGCCGTTCGTCTGTATGCCTACCAGCAGGCCGAGGCTCTTCGCATGTGCCGCGATAGTCTCAAAGGCTGCAAACTGCATGAGCGGCTCCCCGCCGGAGAACACGACGCCGTCGATGAAATCCTTCGCTTTGTCGATCTCCGCGATGACTCTATCCGTGTCCGTCGGCTCGCCTGAGTCCGGCTCGATGAACTGGGGGTTAGCGCAGTACGGGCACCGGAACGGGCAGCCTTTCAAAAATATCGCGAGCACTACCTTGCCCGGCCAGTCCAGCGTGGAAGTGGGGATGATGTCCCCGAGATAGACCTGCATATCAGCATCACTTGCACATCGTCAGTAGAGAATACTACCATATCAGCAGCCTAAATATTTATCTGCCGCGCTGTCGGGCGAAGATGCTTGCCGCCCCGGAGGGCGGCCAAAAAATAAAACGGGCTTTTAGTTTATGCAATATCTCTTTCTGTCCCTGAGCTCCGCGATCTTCGCGTCGTTCCAGCCGCCCGCGGTGTCGCCGCTGCCTATGCGCTGGCAGTACCCGGTGATCCTGGAGTAGTATTCCAGGTCCTTGCCGTTCGCATTACAATTCGGACAGCTGTTGAGCAGGCCGCCCGCGACGGTGCCGCATTTCCGGCAGGTCGTCAAATCCCTGGTGTAGTCGAAGAGGCCCATGCTGGTGTTGCGGCACAGCTTTTCGGTCAGGCTCATGAGGCCTGCCGGGTCGGGGGTGCCCTCGCCGAGGAACAGGTGGGTGATGTGGCCGCCATTACAAACTGGGTGGAACTTGCCTTCCATGCGGGCGCGGTCGAACAGCGATATGTCTGCGTCGACCGGCATGTGGGAGCTGTTAGTGTAGTATACTCCGGCCTTGTTCCTGTCGCCGTGGACGATGGCCCTGGCGCCGAACGCCTTCATGTCCAGCCTGGCGAACCTGCCTGCGGTGGATTCGGCGGGCGTCTGGGTGAGGGTCCATCTCCAGCCGGTGATCTCCGACAGCGAGTCGGCCCAGTCTTTCATATACCGGACCACGTCCAGGCCGAAGTCGTAGGCGTCCTGGGATTCGTGGAGCGTGCCGCCGGTGTGAGCCTGCACCAGCTCGTTCAGGCCGACGAAGCCCACGGTGTGAGTAAGGTCGTCGAACCGGTAATAGTCCTCGCCATGCTTGCCTTTCTGGGTGAGGAACGGCAGGATCTGGTTCTCGTAGAGCCTCTTCTTGATCAGGCCGTGCTTGATCTCCAGGGCTTCCTTGATCAGGTCGAGCCTGGAATCGAGTATTTCGAAGATCTTGCTGTCGTCGCCGTTCGCCTCGAGGGCGATGCGGGGCAGGTTGATGGTGTTATAGTGAATGTTGCCCGTCCTCATTGTGGACATGCTGGGGTCGTCGTAGCCCTGCTTGTCGGCCCAGTCCCCGCTGAGGCGGGTCCTGCAGCCCATGCTGTTGACCGCGTCGTGCTGCCAGTCCGGGAGCATGTTGAGGATGTACGGCGTGCCGTACTTGGAGAAGAGCTGGTGTACCTTGAACAGGAGCTCCTTCTGCTCGGGGTCCTTGAACGCCGAGTCCCTGGTTTTGACGATGACGTTGGGGAACAGGTGGGGCTTGCCCAGCGCGTCCCCGTCGATGAAGACGTCCAGCAGGGCGTCGGTGAAGGTGTATAGCTCGTCCTGGTAGTCCTTGTAGGTGCCCATGACTTTGCCCTTGGGGCCGATCGCGGGCTTGTCTCGCGAGGTACTTCGGCACGGTCAGCTCGATGTCGATGTTGGAGAAGACCACCTGGCCGCCCCTGGCCACGTACTGCATGTTCATCTCGTAGACGAACGCCTGGGCCACCTGCTTGACCTCTTCTTTAGACATGCCGGTGAAGAAGGGGGCCATGAAGATGTTGAAGTTGTCCAGCGACTGGCCGCCGGCCATGTTCGTCTGGGACGAGGCCAGGATCTTGGCCGCGTGCAAAGCCGCTACCATGGCGTGCTTCGGGGGTGCTGCCACTGAAGTGTGCTTGCCGGTGCCGTCGACCCTCAGGCCGTTCTCGAAGAACCAGCTGAGGTCGTGCTGTAAACAGTTGGGGCGCACGGCGAAGTAGTCGGCGTCGTGAATGTGGATGTCGCCCCGCATGTGGGCGTCTGCGATGTGCTTGGGCAGGACCTGGACTAAGAGGTATTCTCTCAGGATCTGGTCGCCCGCAAACTTGTGAATGGTCTCCGGGTTGTGGTGCAGGTTGGCGTTCTCCTTGCTCCCCTGCTCGATCAGGTGGGTGACGTCGTGGACCGGCATGCCCAGCCTCGTGTACTTGGAGCGGGCCTCCTCCATGCCCTCTTCCAGCAGCTGGACGGTCACGATCTCACGGATCAGGGGTGCTGATAGGTAGTTGACCTTGAGCTTGCGCAGCTTGGCCTCTACTTCCTTGGCCACGTGGATGGCCGACTCCTGCGTGATGCCCGTCTCTTTGACGAGGGAGTTCTCGATCATCTTGTAGTCGAAAGGCTCGAGCGTGCCGCGGGAGGTCCTGACGTACATCTCGTGGGACTGCTTGTACTTCAGCGCCGCATCCGGGCTCTTCTGGTCGATGATGTTGAGCAGGATGGTGCGCAGCGCCTTCGTGGTAATGCCATCGTGGACTCTGTACTGCAGATCGTCCACTATGTCGCATGCGAGCCTGTAAGGCACGCCAGACTTGATTAGGCTAACTACGACTTTGTTAGCATCGAATAGCTCTACTCGATTATCCGACTTGACTATGTATAAATTCCCATCCCCTGCGGGCCTGTTATAATTCAAAGAAGCCATCCGCCGATCACCCGGTTAAATTAATTAATGAAACATGCAACGTGGCAGTCGCATGATATCCAACCATCTGAAAGGTATTTACTAAATACTTTTCAGGCAGTGCATTAAACTTCATTCTCCTTTAGGGTTATAAGGGTTGTGCGTTCCAAATTCCAACACTAATATATAATATCATAAATCTGCCTGTCTGAGTATATATACTCAGGCCGTTTTATGGCTTGCCTGGCAAAAATACGTGTAAATAGCGGCCGTCATGCGCTATGGGCGACATGGGGTTGAGGTTGTCAGGCCACCACTTAAGTCCAGACTTGCGGTAAATATAACATCATGCTGGAATTATTATTTAAAATCGGGCGTAAATAAGTTATCGGGGCTAAAATAAGATTATATTCACGGAGAAAGCGCATGGATACCAGACCGATCGACAGCGAAACCTATAAGATGATAGAATCTCTCGGCCTCCCCCGGCGCGACCAGCCCAATCCCTACGTGGTCCTGAGCGTCCGGGGAGACGGGGCGCGGGCGCCCGAATCGTGGAACGCCACCGTGTACCGCAACAATAAGGGACAGCTGAAGCTGGTCACCACCGATCTTGCCGTGCTTCAGAAGCTGCTCCCCGGCGAACAAAAGCATATCATCCAGGTAGACGACTCCGGCTGGGGCTTCCCGCTGGGCGGGGTCATGATCGGCGCCACAGACGGCACCAGGGTAGAGACCGGGCTGATAGAGACGAGATATTTCCAGGGCGAGCTCTTTAAAGCGCACGCCTACCTCCCCGAGGCCGCACGCATCACCCTCGGGCTGGTGAAACGGCTGGGCGGCCGCCCGGGCGAAACAAGGGTAGAGATCTGCTCCGGCTACGTCAACTCCCGGTCAAAGGATGCACTTGAGAAAGAAGGCTTCGAAGTAAAGGTGACCGAGATCACCGGGCTACTGCAGGACCAGCTCGAAAGGCGGTACAAAGAGTACGCTCAATCAATAGGCTACCCCGCCTACTACGACCCCAAAGAGACCCGCAGTCCTGCCATGGCCTTCAAAGAAGTTATCAAGTGGATCGACCAGGACCCCGAGAGCCGGCTGAAGATCGCCAAGACGGGGTGGAAATATTTCCGCGGCCAAGGTAAAAGTTAACTACTTCACAACGACCGAAATGGCGATTCCACCACGGCGGCACGGCTCCTTATCCTGACAACTGTAGATCAAATATCTGAACCACGGCGGCACGGCGACACAAAGACAGTGGTGATCCACGGCAAGCCAGTGGTAAATAAAACCACGGCGGCACGGCGACACAAAGACAGTGGTGAACCGGTAATACTGAACTCCTTTTTAGGTCCACGGCGACACCAAGACAGAGCATTAACCATGTGCTTACTACTCAATCGTTTCAGCCTGACTTTTCATCGATAGCATGAAGGAAGGATAACCTATTCGTCGCCGTGTCGTCAGCCCTCCGTGCCGCCGTGGATCTAAAAAAGAGGGCTTTGTTATTCGGGTACGGTTGTCTCCGTGCCGCCGTGCCGCCGTGGTTAGAGCATCTGCTCTCCAGTTGTCAGGATAAAAAGCTGTGCCGCCGTGGTTCTTTGGGCACTCACTGTTCGTCATCTTCGTGGCCGTTCTTGGGTGCATCGTCGTTTCTCACATTTTTCTTGTGCATAGAGATGGCCTCGTCGATGGTGAGCTCGCCTCTGGCTACCTGTCTGGCTAAATAGCGGGGTATGGTGGCTCGCCCCGAGGACATGGAGCGGCTGGCTTCCTGTATCACGCGAATTTCGCCCTTGGAGGGCTCGACTTCCTGCTTGCCGACCGGGACGCCCTTGATCCTGGCGATGTTGATGGCGGCGATGATATCTCTTAAAGTGTGGGTGTGCACGTCCCGCCCTATGTGGGGGGTGGTGCCGCTCTCGTCGACCATCTCTACTTTGAGGCCGGCCTGGAGCAGGCTGTTGGTGATCTGGGTGGTGACGAGCCTGGCGCCGTGGCCGATCCTGATCAGCACGGAGGTCGGCCTGTAGTCGTGGATGATCTTCCTGATCAGCGGCTCCACTTCGGTGACGCTGACCTGGTGTACGGCGACCACCATGTCGCCGGTGAGGACGGCGATGCCCGGCCGCCTGCCGGGGTCGATGCCGATGATCATCGATCCCACGGGCCCGTAACCCTTTTCAGCGTGGATGGCCCGGCTGACCGTGGAGATCGGGTCATCATAAATAATAGTATGCTCCCCTTCCCAGGCGACCGTGTCGGCCTCCTCGGCGGTCGTGATGACGACCTTCACGCTGGCTGGAATAGCCTCGTGCAGCTGGAGCGTGATAAACTGAACCTTCCGGTTTTTCAGCTCGGCTACCATTTTCTCGTAAACCGTGAAATCAGACGTGACGAGCGCGATTATGGGATTACCTCCGCAGCCCTGCCTGTGCAGAGTTGCTCACAAGTGCAAATACGCTCTCATGTGATGTATATTTATCCGCGGATATCTGCCCGCAGCGGCTGAAACCGGGTTATCGCCGCACTCTGTGCCGAAGGCACCCACAACGATATAAATAAGCAGGGAACATTGATCTGCGGTACGGCACTATGAATTTAATCAGCAGGCTCCCCACTGGCGCAAAGCCGATCGACGACCTTCTCGGAGGCGGCATCGAGATCGGGACGGTGACGCAGATCTACGGAGAGCCAGCCAGCGGTAAAACGAACATCTGCCTGCAGCTCACGGCCGTGACAGCCCGGGCGGGCAAGCGGATCATCTACATCGACACCGAGGGCTTTTCTGTCGAGCGTTTCAGCCAGATCGCAGGCGAGGACGCGCAGGAGCTGGCCCGGCAGGTGATGATCTTTTCGCCGCTGAGCTTCGAGGAGCAGTTCGCGGCTATCAAGGACGCGGAGAAGCTGATCGGGCAGAACGTGGGGCTCGTCATCCTCGACTCCGCCACGGCATTCTACCGCATCGAGCGGGAGGGCAAGGACGGAGCCCGGCCGATGCAGGAGCTGGCCAGCCAGATCACCGCGCTGCTGGGCATAGCCCGGAAGCACGGCATCCCGGTCGTCATCACCAACCAGATCTACACGGACATCGGCAACGAGGAGTTCAGGGCCACGGGCGGCAAGTGGCTGGAACACATCAGCAAAGCCATCGTCGAGCTGAAGCGCAACGGGCCGGGGAAGAGGATTGCGGTGCTGAGAAAACACCGGTCCAGGCCGGAGGGCATCACCGCCGAGTTCGCCATTACTGGCAAGGGCGTGGAATAACCGGGCCTGCGGCCGCTACGTACGGTTGAACCACTTATCCGAGAGCTTCCTGCCCTGCGCCAGCAGCTCCACCGACTCGGCTATCCTCTTCTGCTTAGTCTCTTCGCGCTTAGCGTCGTTGATCCACCGGTAGAACAGCTTCACCTGCGACGGCGGCAGCTTGTTAAAATATGCCAGTGCCTCAGACCTTTTCTCCAGGGCTTCCGTGAAGCCGGGCGGGGTGACGTTATCCATATCCCTGATCGCGGACCTCCGGGCGGCCGGGTCCCTGAACTTCGCCAGCCCGGCCCCGGTCACCCGGCCTTCTTTGATCAGCTTTTCCATGCGGCGGATGTTCAGCTCCGACCACCCGCTGCCCGGTCTGCGAGGTGTGAACCGCTGGGCGTACTTCTCCTCGTCTATACTTTTCGCCGTGCTGTCGATCCATCCGAAGCACAGGGCTTCTTCCACCGCGTCGTCGTAGGGTATCCGGGGCTTGCCAGAGCCTTTCTTGTAGTAGATGAGCCAGATACCTTCGCTCTTATCGTGATTTCGCTCCAGCCACTCCCGCCACTCATCCCTGGTGGCCACATATAACTGCTCATCTATTTCCATATCTGCGTCTGCCGCCTGTTGCTCGAAGGTTGTCTGGTAGTGGCTTATATTTAGTTATACCGGGACTCGGCAGGCTATAGTTCCACGATTCCCAGATAATGGCTATAAACAGCCATTCTATTGTATGCAGTGTAGTGAATGGGATGGGGAGCGGTGTTCACAAATTACAGTGTGTGGCAGATATTACAGTTCGAGCTGGAGCACGGCATCCTGTCTCTTTTTGCGGCCTTGCTGGTTTCCTGGCCGGCGTGGCGGTGGATATCGACCACGTGCCAGCGGTGCTCTTCGGCCTCCGAACCGGGTTCGTGCCGCTCGCGATCGTGCCCCAGATTGGCGAGGGGCGTAATCTGCATGGCGTTGCTCTCGCTTTCGGCGGGCTTGGTTGCGCATGTGCTGGAGGATATCTGGTTTTCCTGGTTCTGAGCGACCCGGCTGTGTGGCTGATCGTCAGGCGTATCGGGCAGAGAATGAGGGGTGCTTACGGGCATCTGGTCAAAGCCACCGACAATGCCTAATCCGGCTGTCCGGTCTCGACGTCGACGAAGCTGCCCGGGGCGATCTGCTCGTACTTGTGAATGTTCTCCAGGGGCATTTCCCTCAGGGCCGGGGCCATTCTCCTCGCATCCGGGGAGGTGAGCACGTTGAAGTCCATCCCCGAGAAGCTCCATGGCCTCAGGTACTCCTTGATCCTGGGCAGGAGTTCCCGGGCGTCCACGGCGCCGACTTCTTTGTACCCGTTGCGCTTGACGAGGTAGACGTCGCACGGGGGCATGATGTACCCGATGCCTTCGGCCAGCGTCATGGCGAAAAACAACTGCTGCTGTTGCTCTCCGGCCCGGCGGATGATCTTCCACTCCGGGACGTGGATTCTGACGGCCGACTCCCTGACTTTCGTGGTCAGCTCGTCTTTCCTGTACATGTACTTCCACCAGGCCATCATCTGGTCCCGGGGCATGTATGGCCTGGCCCGCCTTCCCGGGGAGACGCGGGCGTTATCCTGCTCTGCACCTGCCTCGCCGGATGGGGCGGCCTTCACCGCTTTCTCATTGCCCAGTTCCCACGACCTGATGATCGTGACAGCCATGCATTTTTTCAGCAGGGGGCTCAGCTGGGGGTCCAGGACGTACATGCGAAACTCCCGGCACATCTCCTCGATCAGCATCGCTCCCTCGTGGACAAAGTACGCCGGCCGGAAGTACTCGATGCTCACCGACAGGCCTGTGTAGTTGAACCCGGGGAACGAGTACCTGCTCTCGACATCGTGGATCGTGCTCCTGCGGAGCCTGAAAGAGATCGTAGTGCCCGTGTGCCGGTTGTGGTACTCGGCGTCGAAGCCGTCGCCCGTAGTTCCCCTCTCTTCGAAGTGGCCTGACCTGTGTAAAAAAGCCTTAAGGTCGTCGCCCGAGACGTACCCGTCTCCCGGCTCGGCCTTCAGGGGCCCGAACAAACCTTTTTTTACCGGCCTGTCCGTCGCGTCGACGTAGAAGTAGAGTTCGTGGCTCATGCGGCTATCTGAAGATAGTTTACCTGAACTTACATAAATCTATTTACATAGTTATATTTACACGACGGCCTCAGGCTTTTACCGTGTCGTAACGACGTCCCTGCGGGGACAATAAAAAAAGAGGGGGCTTTACAGCCCCTGATTTTTAATCTCCTTATGTTATTTCTTCGCCAGGAGCGATCACATCGCTTTCACCGGCAGGACTTCCGGCTGCTTTGGCCGCCCGGCTGTTTTCGGCCGGCACGTCTTCCGCATCCATGTCCTCATCCGGGAGGCTCTCCCTGTGGCTGTCGTCGAACACGATGTCCCTGTCTTTCAGGTGATCGACGATCACTTTGATCGTCTGCTCGTCGATGTTGTCCGGCCTCGCTTCCAGGTAAGGGACGATTTCGTCGTTCCGCATGAAGCGGACGAAGTCTTCCCTGCCTTTGAGCGCGATGTTGGTGTAGAGCACGATGCCCATCACCTTCACCCCGGACATGCCGCAGGTAAATTTTAGGTATTTGTAGAGCAGGTGAGAGGCCCTGCGAGCCTGCTCACCCGGGGAGGGCTTGTCGTCCGTCTTCTTGATCGAGTTCCAGTTCTTGGTCTCGATGCAGTAGACGCCTTTCCGCCCTACCACGATGTGGTCAACCCTGGCTGACTTGAGCATGCGGCCGTCGAACCTGTGCCCGTACGCTCTGGTGATTTTCACGTCACTGATCACGTAGTAGTCGTCGCCCAGCTGCTTCAGCGAGTCCATGACGAGGAGCTCTCCGTAGTAGCCTTTCAGCTCGCTGCGGTACTCCCTTGTGAGGCGGTCCAGCACGTCTTTTTCCCTGTAGAGGTACATGAGGTTGTTCTCCACGATGGCCTCCCGGTTAGTCCTCAGGTGGGTGACCCGGCCCGTGATCTCCTCGGTTTTCTTGCTCTTCCTGAAGAAGAGCAGCGAGTCGACTACCTGCCGGCGGATCGCCTTGTTCCTGAGGTTCCGGATCTCGTGCTCGAGGAGATCGTTCTGCCTCATGCGCTCGTGCTCGATCGCTCTGTCAATGGCCTCTCTTCTTTCCATCACCTGGCGGATGGTGGTACAGCTGCGGGAGACGCCGCTCTCGTGGAGCTTGCGTATCAGGTCGTCTCCGGCTCCGCTGCCGCCAATCAAAGTTGCCATTATAATTTACTCGCTCCTGAAGCACGATAAACGTTGCCATGCCCCGCCAGGCAGTAATTACCGTATCGCAATCCTATTATGGGAATAAAGAGCAAGATATGAGACTCGTGAGGGATCTGGAGTGAAAGGCGGCATTTCCGACCGGCAATATCTCATAGGCTCGCTGGTGCTGACAGGCCTTCTCGTCGCGGCGATCACAGTGCTCGCCGGCGTATTTACGCTCAGGGTCTGGCAGGTCGGGGATACCCGGATCTTCTACGAGATGGCGGAAGTCATCCTGCGGGGAGGGACGCCGTATGTCGATTACCTCGATCCCAAGCCTCCGCTCATCTTCTTCCTGCTCACTCTGCCTCTCACCATCGGGCATAAGCTCGCAGGGGGGCTTGTCCTTGTAGGGATGGCCAACTATGCCAGCGTCGTGTTAATACTTCTACTGGGCTGGAAGCTCTACGGGAGAAAGGCAGGCCTGCTAGCTGCCGTGCTGTTTGCGATCAACTTCTCCCTGGCCGAAGGGTACTTCATCATCACCGAGCCCTTCACCGTCACTTTCCTCCTGCTGTCGGCGTATTTCCTGATATGCGGCCCGGATCATCCCCTGAAAAAGTACTTGCTGGCAGGCATTTCTGCGGGGATCGCCATCGGCTTCAAGCAGTATGCGCTACTGCTGCTGCCTCTTTCCATATACTTCATGTGGCGGAAAAAAGAGTACTATGGTTTCCTCCCCTACATGGCAGGCGTGATCATCCCGCTGGCGATCATGTTCGGGGCGATCTTCGCTCGTCTACGGAGTCCCCTGCTGGGCGAGGCGGCGCTGCACTGGAGCTTCGGCGTCGCCGGCTCCTACGTGACGGAGGGCGACGTGGAAGGTGTGCCGGCCTACAAGATCGACGACCCGATCATCGCGCTGGCATGGCTGGTGCTCGGGGTCAGCCTCTTCAGCCCGCTCCTCCTGCTTGCGGGCGCTGCGCTTCTAGATCGGAAGCTCTCTCTGGCGGAGGAATTTCTCACCCTTGCCGGCCTCGCTTTTGCCGCCACGCTGATCATCAGGCCGTTTCTGCACTACTGGGCGCTGGCGCTGCCTTTCCTCATACTGCTGGCCGCTTCCGGGCTCTCGGGCGATGCGCCCCGCCGGACAATCTCCTTCTTAAAGGGCTTGAGCGACCGGGCTTTTCTGGCCGGCGCAAGCGTGCTCTACGCCGTCGTCCTGCTCGTGTTCTCGCTGGTGAGCGCCGTCCTGGTGGATGCCCTGTGGCGGCCGCTGGAGATCATGCGTTTCTACGGGCTGGCCGACATCGTGCTGAAGGCGACCAGCCCCTATATGCAGCACGTCCCGGAGCCGTCGCTGGCCGCCCTCGATCTCTCCTCCTCGGGGCAGAGCGCTGCTGGGGGTATACTCCTGTCGGCCGGCCTGCTGCTCCTGGCCGCCCTCGTCCTCACGAAGATCGGCACGGACGTCTACGGCAGACGAGCCGGCTTTCTGGCCGGGACTTTGTTTACCTGCTGTATCGCCTGGGTCCTCGGATATCTCGACGTATCGGACGCGCTCGCGGTGCTGCTCCTCGTCGCATCGGTGTACGGAGCCATTAGCGGCACGATCGTGCGGTACCTGCTGTGCGGGCTGTGCCTCGGGGCCGCGGTCGCCCTTAAGCCGCTGGCCATCCTCGCCCTTCCCGCGCTGGCGTTCCTGGCGTTCCGGCGGGGGGATACGAGGAGAATTCCGCTGATAATCGCAGGTGCGGTGGCAGTGCCTCTGGCCGCCACGTCGCTCGCCGTGCTGCTGATTCCCGGAGCAGTGCCGGTCCCCGGGGGTATCACCATCAGCCTGCTGCCGCTGACCGCACACGAGGGCGGGTACGTAGTCCCGGACCCGCTCATAGCCATGCTCAACCTCGCCATGGGCGCAGTCCTGCTTACCATCCTCCTGCCGGCCGCCGCAATGGCGCTGGCAAAGCAGCCCCGGGGCCATTTCGAGGAGAGCATGCTGCTGGCGGGAGTTCTGATGCTGCTCGCTCTCCTCGCCCGCCAGTACGTCCACTACTGGTACCTGGCTCTCCCGTTCCTCGCGCTGGCCTGCGCCGGAGCCTTTATGTTTCCTGTCCGGCTGCGGCGGGCGAGGGCAGACCGTAAAACTTAAACAATAGCTTCTCTAATGCTCTGGCTACAGTCTGGAGAGCTAACATGAGAGCAGAAGCCCGGGTATCTCGGGAGCAGCCTGACAGGCTGCTCAACATTTCCGACAGGCAGTACTTCGCCTGCTGTCTACTGCTCTTCACGCTGATCATCGGCGCCATCGTCGGGGCCTCTTCGCTCTTCATGACCAGCGCGTGGACGACCTATGACACGGCCAGGTTCTACGCTATGGCGGACGTCATCGTCCGGGGTGCTACACCTTACCTGGACTTCCAGGATCCCAAGCCTCCGATGATCTTCTTCACCCTGTCGCTGCCCACACTACTGGGCCAGAAGTACCTCGGCGGCCTCATCCTTGTAGGCCTCTGCAACCTGGTCAGCGCCATCCTGGTCACGAAGATGGCCTGGGACCTGTACGGCCGGTTCTCCGGCTTCCTCGCGGGGCTGATCTTCACCGTCAACATCGCCTTCGCCCAGGGTTACTTCATCCTGACCGAGCCGTTCACCATCACCTTCATCCTGCTCGCCACCTGGCTAGCCGGATTCACGGAAAAGAAGCACTACCTCTGGGCGGGCATCTGCGCAGGCCTCGCCATCGGCTTCAAGCAGTACGCGCTGCTCTCGGTGCCGCTGCTGGCCTTCCTGCTGTGGCGGAACGGCGACCTGAAAAAGACGCCGGCACTGCTGGCCGGCGTCCTGGTACCGTTAATACTAATGTTCGCGGCCATCTTCCTGCACTACGGCGTCGAAGCCGGCGTGGCTTCGCTCGACTGGAGCTTCGGCGTAGCGGCGACATACCTGACTGAGGAAAACATGGGAACGGTGACGAGCTACAGGACAACTGATCCGCTGATGCTATGCGCCAATCTTGCCATGGCGGCCAGCGTGTTCACTTCCCTTCTAATCTTCGCGCTGGCCGGCGTCGCCAAAGACCGCCGGCTCGATGCTCTGGAGCAGTATTTCCTGCTCTCCGCTGTCGGCTTCGCCCTCACCCTCGTCATCCGGCAGTACCTGCACTACTGGGTGCTGGCACTCCCCTTCTTCGCCTTCCTGTGCGCCAGGCAGTTCAGGAACGGCCGTTGAGCGGCCGTTCAGAGCTCTGGGATGACAATTACAGGTAGTTTAAGCAATAAAGCCGTATTTTCAAGCATTCGGTGAAATGGACGGTTCGCAGGGGTTCCAGGCGTTATTATCGTTAATAGTCTATAAATAAATCCGGGCCCAAGTCTGTTTATAGTGTGGGGGGATAAGATAAGATGAAACTATCTAAAATTGCATTAGTCCTTGTTGTCGCACTGTCGCTGGCCGCGCTCGCGGTGCCGGCAGGCGCGTTCTTCGGACCGTTCGGTGGCTGTGGCTTCGGTATTCCCTTCGGTGGCTGTGGTGTGGGAACGAGCTTCTCCAGCAACTTCCAGAGCTCCACCAGCTTCAGCACCTTCGGCACGGCCGGCTTCGGCGGCTGCGGCATTCCGTTCGGTGGCTGTGGCTTCGGTATTCCCTTCGGCCTCGGCTTCGGCGGGTGCGGACTGGGCCTCGGCGGCTGCGGTCTCGGTCTCGGTGGCTGTGGCTTCGGCTCCCCGTTCGGGTTCTGCTGAACTGAGCAAGGAAAAAGAGCGATGGTCAGGCGGATGCCTGACTATACTATTTTTATAGTCACTCTGCCCGGGTGACAATGTAAGGGCTAAATCGCACACTGCTCAGGCACTTGTTAAAAGTTCCCATAAAAGTGAGCGGTTTAAAGCTTATCGCCGGAGGCATCGTACTTCTGCCACGCCTCGGTCTCGGCCTTGCGCATCACGGTCTTCAGGGGGATGGCCAGCTCCCTGGCGATCATCTTGGCATCCTCGTACTCAACCGAGAGGTCCAGCACCGTGCCGTTAGCGTCGGAGGCGACCTTGAAGCGCATGTTGTACTCGTTGTTCTCGATGAGCACCTTGATGACCTTGATCTCCCGCCGGGCGATATACCGGTGCTTGACTGGTATGACCCGGACGCCGAGGGTGCCTGTCTCCAGCATGATCCTGCGGGACAGCGCCGGCCCGTCTTCTGCCTTGGCCACGACCCTGATGAGCTGGCCGCTCCTGCCTTTCTTCATGGTGGCCGGCAGGATGCTCACGTCCCTCGCGCCCATGGCGAGCAGCTCCTCGATCAGGTTGCCGAGCACTTCGCCGGTGACGTCGTCCACGTTGGTCTCCAGCAGTTCTATCCTGTCCCCGATCAGAGCATCGTCCACTTCGCACAGGACCGCCCGCAGCAGATTGGGCACAGGCAGCTCGAAGTAGCCCTTGCCATACCCTGTCGATATCAGCCGGTGCTCCGGGTAGTACCGGCCGGACTCGGCGACGTAGTAGGAGAGGATGGCCGCAGCCTCGAGGGTGAGCAGTTCCCCGTCGAAGGGCCCTCCCTGGGTGATGAGCCTGGAGCCGTTAAGCACTGACATGACCTCTGGCCGGGGCACCGGTACTTTACCGCACTCGGTATCGATCATCCCTCCGCCCATGGCCGCGGGAGTCGAGCGGACCTGGGGCCTGCCAAGATCATCGTAAGCAGTACATATGCCGGCGATCATGGCGATCGATCCGATGCTGATGCCCGGGCTGTCCTTGCCCACCCCGCCCCTGACATCGAGTATCTTCCGGACGATGTTCATGGCGTCGACTCTGATCGGCTGGTTCTCGTGCATCACGTTCAGCTTGCCCAGCGCTTCCTCCCCGGTGAGGAAGCCCGGCCATACTTTGGCGTCACGCTCGCTGATCACAGCCAGCCTGACCGCCTGGCCGTCGCCGTCGCCTTCTACCCGGAGCGGCGCTCCGCACAGGCCTTCCACAGCGCTTTTCACCCGCCATTCGTCTGCTCCGCAGCCGAGCAGCGCTCCCAGGATCATCTGCTCGCTTGCGCCGCAATAAGGATCAAAGATCAGGCACTTCAATAGTCTCAACGCTCCCAGTAGTATCAGTCGCTTTGCGCATATATTTTTAGTGATGTGATCAACAAGCCGGTGAGCACCGGGAAAGCCATATCCCGGGGCTGCCCTAGAAAGCAGGTAAGCTAGCTAATTTTATCTATATTATGCGGGGAATCCACGCCGGAGATTCTCCGGCGTGGATACTCTGGCAGGGAATCGCCTGGTGAGGATTCTCCGGCAGGGAATCCCTACTTTTACCGGGGTATTGCCAGAGCACGTGGATACTTTGCCTTCCTGCCGGGCTCGCCATAACCGTCTGTTCCACGGCTCACTGCTGTCTGTACTCGCTTATAAGACGAGAAAATTTTTGTACGTACAACTAATACTTAAGGTTAGCAGCCCGGCTTTTCTCACTCCGCCACGGCCGAAAATATGCTGCCAGCTTTCCTGATGAGGTACACCAACTACGTTAAATAATTCGATATCCATAAATTACGCTGGGGCTGGACTTTGTTTGGAAGCTGCAGAGATCACGATTTCATCATCCATATAACACGAGGTATCTTATGAAGGACTTATATTTGAAAGTTGCAAAGGCGCTGCCAAGCGACTTCGGCAGGGGGATCGCGAGGATCGACCCCAACACCCTGCTGGAGCTGAAGCTTTCTCCCGGCGACATCATCGAGATCGAGGGAAAGCGCACGACAGTGGCAAAGGTCTGGCGGGCCGAAAAGCAGGACTGGGGCCAGGAGATGGTCCGCATCGACGGCTTCACCCGGCAGAACGCCGACGTAGGCATCGGCGAGCGCGTTAAAGTGCGCAAGGCCACCGTCAAGGACGCGCAGCACGTGGTGCTGGCACCCCCCGAGGGCACGGCCATCCAGTTCAGCGGCAACGCAGTGGAAATGATCAAGCACCAGCTGCTCAAGCGGCCCATCGTGTTGGGCGACGTAGTGCCCCTGATGAGCAGCATGACCAACCCGTTCATGGGCAGGACGCTCTCCAACCAGGCGATCCCCCTCATCGCGGTGAAAGCCGAGCCTCAGGGTCCCGTACTGATCAACGAGAACACCGAGATCGAGCTCCGGGACAAGCCTGTCAGGGGCTACGAGGAGTACAAGACGACTGGCATCACCTACGAGGACATCGGCGGCCTCCGGGAAGAAGTGCAGCGGGTC
The DNA here is from genome assembly GCF_049676595.1 of Methanocella sp. MCL-LM. Classification (GTDB taxonomy): domain Archaea; phylum Halobacteriota; class Methanocellia; order Methanocellales; family Methanocellaceae; genus Methanocella_A. Next base: position 3,570,855 of record NZ_CP187259.1, on the reverse strand, counting down.
AGGGAAATGATCGAGCTGCCCATGAAGCACCCGGAGCTCTTCCAGCGGTTAGGAATTGATCCGCCAAAGGGTGTGCTGCTCCACGGCCCGCCGGGCACGGGCAAGACGCTGCTGGCGAAAGCCGTGGCCAACGAGTGCGGCGCGGAGTTCTACTCCATCGCCGGGCCGGAGATCATGTCCAAGTACTACGGTGAATCGGAGCAGAGGCTGCGGGAGATCTTCGAGCAGGCCAGGGACACCTCGCCTTCGATCATCTTTATCGACGAGCTGGACTCCATCGCCCCCAAGCGGGAAGAGGTCACCGGCGAAGTAGAGCGCAGGGTAGTCGCCCAGCTGCTCACCATGATGGACGGCCTCGAAGAGCGGGGCCAGGTCGTGGTCATTGGAGCCACTAACCGGCTCGATGCCATCGACCCGGCGCTGCGCAGGGCCGGCAGGTTCGACCGGGAAATCGAGATAGGGGTGCCTGACGCTACCGACCGTCTGGAAATCCTGCAAATTCACACTCGCGGCATGCCGCTGGAAAATGTCGACCTGAACCGCATGTCGGCCATCACCCACGGCTTCGTGGGCGCCGATCTCTCGGGATTATCCAAGGAAGCGGCTATGAAAGCCCTCCGGAGGTACCTGCCCGAGCTCGACCTGGACAAGGAAATACCAAGGGAGTTCCTGGAGAAGATGCGGGTCACCGGCGACGACTTCGCCTCCGCGATCAAGGACGTGCAGCCCTCCGCCATGAGGGAGATCTTCCTGGAGCCGACCAACACCCGGTGGAGCGACGTCGGCGGCCTGGACGAGGCGAAACAGGAGATCGTCGAAGCCATCGAGTGGCCGCTCAAGAGCCCCGCGAAGTTCAAGGACATGGGCATCAGGCCGCCAAAAGGCATCGTGCTCTACGGTCCCCCGGGAACCGGCAAGACGCTGCTCGCGAGGGCGGTCGCCGGGGAGTCGGAGGCCAACTTCATCAACATCCGGGGACCGGAGCTGCTCAGCAAATGGGTAGGCGAGTCCGAGAAGGCCGTCCGGGAAACGTTCCGCAAGGCCAGGCAGGTCAGCCCCAGCATCATCTTCTTCGACGAGCTGGACGCGCTGGCGCCGGCCAGAGGCGGCGGAGAGGATGGCAGCCGTGTCTCGGAAAGGGTCGTCAACCAGATCCTGACCGAGCTCGACGGCTTGGTGGAGCTGGAGGGAGTAGTCGTGATCGGCGCCTCCAACAGGCCCGACATCATCGACCCCGCGCTCCTCCGGCCAGGCCGGTTCGACAGGCTGGTATACGTGGGCGCCCCTTCCAAAGAGGGCCGGATCGGCATCCTGAAGATCCACACCCGCAACATGCCGCTCGCAGCCGACGTCGACCTGGGCCAGATTGCCGACCTCACCGAGAACTACGTGGGCAGCGACCTCGAGGCGATTTGCAGAGAAGCAGCCATGCTCGCCCTCAGGGAAAATTTCGAGGCCAAAGAGGTCAGATTCCGCCACTTCCAGGATGCGGTAAAGAAAGTAAAGCCGACCATGAACGACATGATCAGCGGGTACTACAAGAGCATCCGGGAGCATTTCAAGGGCGGCACCTCTAAGGATATCCAGAAGGCGTTCCCGACGTACGAGTACGTGTGAAAAGCGTACTCGTTTCCCTTCCTTTTTTTTAGCTACGAAAGCACAAACGTCGCTGTACTTTCAAAAATCTAAGAATAGATATTTAATATCAAAAACGAAATCTTTCTGCCGGTGTTAGTCCATGAGCATGCCCGGTTCTGAAGGAGACAGCTTTTCAGGCAAGCTGCGGCCCGGTGTCGAGTCCGCCGGCCAGCTTGCGAAGTTACACAATATGCCCGCCCACAGCCTCGCCGACATCTGCGGCCACAAAGAGGAACTGCGCCGGCTGAGGGAGGCGATCGAGCTGCCCCTGAAGTACGGCGAAGCGCTGCGCGAGAAAGGCATTCGGCCGGCGAAGCTGGTGATCGTCCACGGCCCGCCGGGCACCGGCAAGAGTACGATGATCAGGGCGCTAGCGGCGGACGCGGGCCTGAAGCTGTTTACTGTCAGGTGGCCGCAGCTGGTGGCCCGGAGCGACGACGATTCCCGACGCCTGCTGGCCGATACGATGGCGAGGGCCAGGGCCAACACGCCATCTCTCATTGTTATTGACGACCTGGAGTTCGCCGGCTTCGGCTACGGCCCGGCGAGTGAGCTCTCCCGGAAGAAGTCGGCGCAGATCGCCGAAGCTATCGACACGCTGGGCAGGGACGAGAAGATCGTGGTCGTCGTGGTCTCGACCAGCCCCGAAGCTGTCGATCCGACCATGCGCAAGGCAGGCTGCCTTGTCGAGGAGATCGAGTTCCGGCTGCCAGGCCTGGCGGAGCGGAAAAACATCCTCGCGCTCCAGACCCGGGGCCTGACGTTAGAGGGCGTCGACCTCTCCCGGATCGCAGCAGCTACGGACGGCTTCTCCGGTGCCGACCTCGCGCTGCTTGTGCGGAACGCTTTCCTCGGCGCTTTCCGGAGGGCGTCGGCAAACGGGGACATCTCTGCCACGGGGATTGACAACGCCATCGTGACGGACGCCGACTTTAGGGCGGCGTTGCAGGCGGCGAGTAAGAAAAGGCAGCCGGAGAGCCGGGGAGAAGTAAACTGATGCTGTGCGTGGCCTGCGAGGCGGTATGCGGGCATTATGGCCGACGGGTGTCGCCTGTCAGGGCTTCTTCTCATCTAATTCCTTTATTAAGCTACCCCTGCGTATCTTTAGCCGTGCACCTGAGTGTTTCAAGGCAAATTTTATTATGGGTAGTACCCTTATATCTTACAGTTATCATACCTATTGGCCGCCGCCGAAGCGGCGGGTAGGAGATGGATTAGAGGGATTAAGTTTATGGCAAGATGGATGGCAAAGAAACTCTCCAACAAAAAAGTAATGGGCACTGACGGGTCCGAGATGGGCATTCTCTACGATATCACCTGCGAGCCCAGGACCGGAGACCTGATCGACCTGATTATCCGCCCGGACATGACGCTGAACGTCGAGAGCTACCGGACGGAAGACGGCCTCGTACTGATACCCTTCGGTGCAGTGCGCGCGATCCAGGACTACATCGTAGTCGACAAAAAGGCCTCGATGTTCTGAGATCCTCAATGAAGAAGAAAAACTATTTCTTTTTACCGGTATCGCTGCCGTTGTTCATCCTGTTTCTGGCTTTTCCGTTCATGGTCCTGGCGCTCCTGTCCGTGCTGGAGATCAGCCCGGCTTCCCAGCTACAGGAAGTGCTCGGACTATCGGTGCTCCAGGCCGTAGCGCTGTACCTGACCGTGCTGATGGCCGGCATCTTCAACGTGCCGGTGCACGAGTTCAAAAGCGGGAGGGACAGCGAGGAAAAGACGGTGCCTTACCTGGGCTCGAAGTACACGCTGCCGGTATGGCATGGCCATAACACCGTAGTCTCCCTCAACCTCGGAGGCTGCCTGGTAGCGATGATCGCCGCCATCTACCTCGCAGTCAGCCTGCCGCTACTCCCGGTCATACTCTCGATCATCGCCGTCTCGCTCGGGGTCTTCATACTGTCAAAACCGTCCCGCAGCATCGGCTTCTACGTGCCCATGTACGTCCCGCCGCTCCTGGCCGTACTGGTCTCACTGGTAGCCCTGTACGTCTACGGCGCCGACCTCGCCAGCCTCGCCAGGCTCAGCCTCATCGCAGGCGTCACCGGCACCCTCGTCGGCACCACACTCCTCAACATCCCCCGGCTCCGGAAGATCGGCACCAGCTTCATCAGCGTCGGCGGCCTCGGGTGCTTCGATGGCATTGTGCTCAATGCCTTAGTTTCCACAATTATCGCTTGCATGATCGTGTCATTACCTCTCTAACTATCCGAAAGTCTCGAGATGACACCGGTGGCACGCTCCTTATCCTGACTACCGGAACGCAGAGGTTCTAACCACGGCGGCACAGCGACACGGCGACAATGCGAGAATCAATAGCTGGATGGTTATTTGAACCACGGCGGCACAGCGACACGGAGACAACCGGTACTTGAATGCAAGGCCCTCTTTTTAGATCCACGGCGGCACGGCGGGCTGACTGCACGGCGACAAATAGGTTTTCCATCCTTCAGGATATTGATCAAAAGTCAGGCTGAAACCCTTGGATAGTAAGCTTATGGTTAATGCTCTGTCTTGGTGTCGCCGTGGACATGAAAAGGGGTTCACTATTACCGGTTCACGAATGTCTTGGTGTCGCCGTGTCGCCGTGGTTCAAGTTACCACCATGTTGTAGCAGATCGCATTGTTGCCGTGTCGCCGTGTCGCCGTGGTTTTAATAACCATCGGGCTGGTCGTAGATCGCCTTGTCTTGGTGTCGTTGTGCCGCCGTGGTTTGAAAACTAATTGCTGTATGGCTATGGTAAAACAAAAAGAGGTGGGGGAGTGGGCGATTGCCCGCTTCACTCCACGTTGATCTTCTTGCGCTTGCTGGAGTTGCCCTTCTTCTTTAGAGTGATCTCCAGGACGCCGTTCTTGTAGGTCGCCCTGGCGCTGTTCTCGTCGACGTCGGCCGGCAGCTCTACGTTTTCGTGGTACCGCCTGTCGCCGCGCCGGGCCTTGATCTCCAGTTCCATGCCGTCTATGGATAGCTCGACGTCTTCCTTTTCGATGCCTGGCATCTCAGCTACGACGTGGACTGTGCCGTCGGCGTCGAAAACGTCGACCAGCGGCTTGCGCTCGCCGATCTCCAGGGTCTGCTGCTCGCCGGGGCGGATGTTGCCGAACTCTCTCACTTCGGGCTCTTCGCCGGGGCGCAGGCTCCAGGACCTGCCGTAGAAGAACGGCCCTCCCTGGCCCAAAGTGTCTGATTCCATGCTCCTGATCAGCTCGTCGAACATCTCGTCGAAGTCGCTGAACAGATCGAACGGGTCTCTTTCCTCTCTCCTTCTTCTGGGGTTCCTGTCTGCCATTTTACTCTACCTCCTCTAGGATGCGGTCCTGATCTCCGCCGGCTTCTTCTCCTCTTTCTTCTGCTCTTTCTGGCCGGTCGTGTCCTCTGTCGTCCCCACGACCTGCCTGGCGAACTCCGCGGTCAGCTTCTCGTACCTCTGGGCCATGTCTCTGGACAGGGTTGGCCTGACCTTCTTCAGCGCGGCCTCGAAGTGCCTCATGCCGATCAGGATGCCGCTTGCGTCCTTCTTCGCCTGTTCCGGGCTCATGCCGGGGGTGATGTACTCCCGGATGGCCAGCATGGCGGCTTCCCGGCAGACGGCCTCGATGTCGGCGCCCACGTACTCCTTGCTGTCGCGGGCGATCTTCTCCAGGTCTACGTCCTTGTCGATGGGCTTGCCCCTGGTGTGGATCTTGTAGATCTGCAGGCGGGACGCCTCGTCAGGGGGCGGGATATAGAGCAGCCTGTCCAGCCTTCCCGGCCGCAGCAGCGCCGTATCTACCATGTCCGGCCTGTTTGTGGCGGCGATGACTACCACGTTGTGCAGTTCCTCCAGGCCGTCCAGCTCGGTCAGCATCTGGCTGACCACTCTCTCGGTGACGTGGGAGTCAAACCCGGCGCCTCTGGTCGGAGTGATGGCGTCGATCTCGTCGAAGAAGATGATCGTCGGGGCGCTCTGCCTGGCCTTGCGGAACGTTTCCCTTATGGCCTTCTCCGATTCGCCCACGTATTTGTTGAGGATCTCCGGCCCTTTGACGCTGATGAAGTTGGCTTCGGACTCGTTGGCGACCGCCTTCGCCAGCATCGTTTTGCCCGTGCCCGGCGGGCCGAACATCATGATGCCCTTCGGGGGTGTGGTGTTGGTGATGCTGAAGACTTCCTTGAACTTCAGCGGCCACTCTACGGCTTCCCTGAGCTCCTGCTTGACCATGTTCAGGCCGCCCACGTCTTCCCACTTGACGTCGGGGACTTCCACGAAGACTTCTCTCATGGCCGAAGGCTCGATGTTCTTCAGCGCCTCGGTGAAGTCGTCGCCGGTGATCTGCAGGGTGTCCAGCACTTCCTGGGGGATCTCCTTCTCTATGTCGATGCTCGGCAGCATCCTGCGTAGCGCGTGCATAGCGGCTTCCTTACACAGCGCAGCCATATCTGCACCTACGAAGCCGTGGGTGATCTCCGCTATCCTCTCGAGGTGCACGTTCTCGGCCAGGGGCATGCCCCTGGTATGCACGTGCAGGATTTCGAGACGCCCGGTCTTGTCGGGCACGCCTATCTCGATCTCCCTGTCGAACCTGCCGCCTCTCCTGAGCGCCGGGTCGACTGCGTTCGGCCGGTTGGTGGCCGCTACGACGACGACCTGGCCCCGGCTCTGCAATCCGTCCATGAGGGAGAGGAGCTGGGCCACGACTCTGCGCTCTACTTCGCCGGTGACTTCTTCCCTTTTCGGGGCGATGGAGTCGATCTCGTCGATGAAGATGATGGAAGGCGCGTTGTCCTCCGCATCCTTGAAGATGTCCCTGAGCTGCTTTTCCGATTCGCCGTAGTACTTGGACATGATCTCCGGGCCGCTGATGTTGATGAAGTGGGCGTCGGTCTCGCTCGCTACGGCCTTGGCGATCATGGTCTTGCCGGTGCCCGGCGGGCCGAAGAGCAGCACGCCCTTGGGCGGCTCGATGCCCAGCTTCTGGAACAGCTCCGGGTGGCGCAGCGGCAGCTCGATCATTTCCCTGACGAGCCCGATTTCCCGGCGCAGGCCGCCGATGTCCTCGTAGGAAATGTGGGGCGCCTTTTCCGCCTTTTCCGCCTCGACCGGCTTCTCGCTGATGGTCACTTCCGTGCTCATGTCGGCGATGACGGTCCCCGAGGGGCGGGTGTTGGTGACCACGAAGGTCATCGGGCTGCCCAGCATTTCCACCCTGATGGCCTGGCCTTTGGAGATCGGCCTGCCTTCCAGCAGCTTCAGCAGGTAGTACTCTCCGCCGGTGATCCGAACTGGCTGGGTGGGGGCGAGCGTGATGCGCTCGGCTTTCTTCGCCTGGATCTTCCTTACTTTTACCCGGTCGTCGATGCCGACCCTGGCGTTGGACCTGATGTTACCGTCGATGAGTATGACCCCTTTGCCTTCCTCGCTGGGGTAGCCCGGCCAGACTACTGCGGTCGCGGTGGCACCTTTGCCCTCGATCTCGATGATGTCTCCGCTGACCATGCCTAGCTGTCTCATTGTTTCCATGTCGATCCGGGCGATGCCCCGGCCGACGTCTCTGTGGTAGGCTTCCTGTACTCTTAGCGTGACTTCGCTTTTGTCAGCCATTTCTGTTCACCTCTTTTCTCGGATTCTTAAGCTATGCTCCATAAGCCTGACTTGTAGGTTACCAGTCCCTTTTTCAGCAGCCTCGCCAGCTCCGTCCGGACGACGGGCTGGGGAATGTGCAGCTTCTCGGCGATATCCTCGAAGCCGACGGGGCCGCGTACCAGCATGTAGAGCACCTCTGCCTCGATCTGGTCAGAGGCGATCTCGTTGATGATCTCGATGCACATGCCCGTGACTTCTGACAGCATGGCCTGCACCGACCGCTGGGTTTCCCGGAGCTGGAGGCTCGTGTCGTTAAGCCTCCGGACCTCTTCGCACAGGTACTTCAGCGACCCGGCCAGGTCTTCGCTGATCCGGCTCTCCCCGAAGCGGTCCCGGAGCTTTTTCTGCTCGTCCTCTCCGGTTTCCACCCGGGTAACTTCAACCTGGAAGCTGATCGGGGAAATCGCGACTTCGATGCGGACGTTGTTGGCGATCTCGAAGTACTTCCGCCCCTGCTCGTCGTAGTAGCTCTCCACGAGACCGGCTTCTTCCAGTATCTTGAGGTGGTCGATGATGGCCTTGGGAGAAACCTTGAGCTCCTCGGAGATCTCGGTCACGTAGCACGGGCGATACGAGAGCAGCGTCAGAATGTTCCTGCGGTTCTCGTTCCCCAGGATGTCTAGCAGGTATGACATGTCCATACTATCATTAACATCGAGTTAGTATTACTAGTATATATACATTTTGAGTGCGTCCGGCCGGCCTATCCGGGCTAAACCCGCGTACGGTGGGCGATAATGCCAGCGTGCAGTTGTCTCGAGAGCCGCTGCTATCCGGATACGTGCGGATGGAAAATAAAACGAGCCGGAAACCGGCTTATATGCCGCAGCCAGCCTGGCAGCCGCCGGCGGCGCAGGTTCCGCTGCTCTCGCACTGCTCACAGGCACAGCCTGCAGCCGTGTTCTCTACTTCCGAATAGTAGTAATCATACCCGGAGCCGCCGCAGCAGCAACACCCTGTCACGGTCAGCGCCAGCGCGATGACGACCAGTATTACAATAATCTGCTTGAACATGGACTTTACACCTGTTGTTATGTAAGCGGTTGCCGGGCTATTAACCTGACGCACTAAAACTTGGAGCGCAGGCATCAGCCTGCGCTCAGAACTTGGTGGTCAGCGGGTAGTTCGGGGCTTCGTCGGTGATCATGATATCGTGGGGGTGGCTTTCGCTCATGCCCGACGGGGTGACCCTGACAAACCGGGCCTTCTCCCTCATATCCTTGATCATTGCGCAGCCGCAGTAGCCCATGGAAGACTTCAGGCCGCCGACCAGCTGGTAGATGGTGTCAGCGACAGTGCCCCTGTAGGGGATGGCGCCTTCGACGCCTTCGGGGACGAACTTGGTCTTGCCGATCTCGCTCTGGAAGTACCTGTCCGAGCATTCGCCGCCCGCCATGGCACCCATCGAGCCCATGCCACGGTACTGCTTGTACCTCCTGCCTTTGATGGTGATCAGCCGGCCCGGTGCTTCCTGGGCACCTGCCATGAGGTTGCCCAGCATGACGCACTCGGCGCCTGCCGCGATGGCCTTGGCTATGTCGCCCGAGTACCTGACGCCGCCGTCTGCGATGATGGGCACTTGGTGCTCCTTCGCCACGTCGACCGCGCTGGCGATGGCCGTCAGCTGCGGGACTCCCACGCCGGCCACGATGCGGGTCGTGCAGATGGAACCCGGGCCCACGCCTACCTTGATGCCGTCGGCAAAGCTGGCCAGCTCCTGCGCCGCCTCGCCGGTGGCTATGTTACCCACTACGACGTCGGCGGACACCATCTTCTTGATGCGCTTCGCCGATTCGACGACCCGCATGTTATGCGCGTGAGCGCAGTCCACGCAGATGGCATCTACGCCGGCCTTGTCAAGCGCCATGGCCCTCTCGATGTCGTACGGACCCACGGCTGCAGCCACTCTTAGCTGGTCCTGTCCGTTCCGGTTCGCGTTCGGGTACTGCCTGCGCTCCAGAATGTTCTGCATCAATATCATGCCCACGAGGCTGCCCTTGCCGTCGATCACCGGCAGGCGCTCGACCTTGTGCTCGTACATGATATCGATGGCCGTATCGATCTTGACGTCCTCCGTGGCAGTCACCACGTTTCTAGTCATGACCTCGCTAATCTTCCTGTTCGGCTCCGTCTTGACGATCGGCCTCACGTCTCTGCGGCTGATGATGCCCACGAGCTTGCCGTCCTCGATGATCGGGAAGCCGGTGACGTTCTGGTCGCTCATCGCCCGCCAGACCGACTCGATCGTCTGGCCCGGGGTGGCCGTTACTACGTCGCGGATAATAATCTCTTCGCCACGCTTGACTTTCCGGACCTCTTCGACCTGTCTCTCCCGGGACATGTTGCGGTGCAGCACGCCAATGCCGCCTTCACGGGCCATGGCGATCGCCATCTCGGCTTCCGTGACAGTATCCATGGCAGCGCTTACGAGAGGAACGTTGAGGCTGATATTCTTCGAAAACCTGGATTTAACATCAGTGTGATCGGGCTCCACGAACGACTGGCTGGGTACGAGCAGCACGTCGTCAAAAGTAATCCCGAGGGGTACATCTAATTTTTTTGAGAACACGGTTAATCACCATATACCCTTTTGGGTGATTATTCCCGGACCATATATTAATAGGTTTCCTATACAGCCGGCAGTGGTCGATATTGACAAAGGATAGCACGGGGGGCGCTCTATGATCTCCCTGCTTATGGCGCCCGGCGAAAAATAGAACTTTAGTTGAGCATAGCCCTGAGCTTCTCTATCAGCTCGGCCTTGATGCACTCGTTGCGGTCGCCGCCGCAGACGAGCCCTCTGACGCCGATGATGTCCGGCTTGATCTCCTGGAGCACGGGGATGTCTTTGAACTTGATGGAGCCTGCGAGGGCGCACTGGAGGCCTTCGGTGTGGGCTGCGTCTACGAATGCCTGTAATTCGGGCTGGTCCATGAACTCGAAGGTGGACTTGCCGTCCTTGAGGCCTGTGTCGACCATGACCACGTCGCACCCGGCGCGCTGTGCTACTGCCGGTAATTTCAGGGCGGGTATGGAGCCGATTCTGGCGTAGTCGGAGTAGCCCGAGGCCACGACGATGCGGTTCCTGTCATAGGTCTTGACTGCCTTGACGATGCCCGCTAAGACTTCGTACGCCTGAGCTTCCGTCTGGATGTCGTACAGTCCCACTTTCACGTACTCGGCCCCCGCGACTGCTGCGCCCAGCGCGGCGAGCGATGCGGTGCCCGGCTTATAGTTAAAGTCCCCTATAGTGGCGCTCACTGGCTTGGTTACTCTGGCCTTCACTGCCTGGATGACCCAGGGGAAATTTGCGCCCAGCGAACCTTCCTTCGGGTTCTTGACATCGACGATGTCGGCGCCGCCGGCGTCGGCAATGATCGCCTCTTCGATGTTGATGGGGCTGACTAGAAGCTTCATGCACAAGACCTTATACCGTTTTGGTATTTAATAGTTACTGGCAGCGCCTGGATTATTCGGCGGTGCTAAGCGATTTTAGAGTAAGGAGATATGCCCTGCAAGCTGTCGATGACTAGGAGTAGAACCGGGTGTACGCTGCGCTGTGCTACAACACGAAGGGCACGAAGGACACGGAGGTCACAAAGGTAAATCAAGGAACACGAAGGGATATGCCCATATACACGACCCCTTAGTGCCCTTATCAAACCTTCGTGTCCTCAGTGACCTTGGTGCCCTTCGTGTTTGAGCGCAGCGCAGCGTACGCTGATTTTTGATAGTTAAGACAAAAAGAGCAGGCCCCGCTTCCGCAGGGCCTCAGAGCTTAGAACAGCGTCTTGCCGCCGGTGATCTTCATGGCCTCGTTATAGGTGTACAACGCGGCGGCCAGGTGGATGACCGGGATCACGAAGAAGCAGCACACGCCGATCAGGAAGAACGTCAGGATGAAGCCGATGACGAACACGGCCGCGTCTGCCGCCAGGCCTGCTACAGTGTAGAGGATGGCGGTGGTCTTCTTGTCCTCGGGCCAGACGAAGTACAGGCCCAGGAAGGGGATGACCAGGCTGATCACGGTGGCGATGATGGGGTCCACTTCACCGGGGGCTCCGCTTCTTGCGCCGCCCGCAGCCGCCGGCCTGCCTCCCTTGAGGGATGCGCCGCACTTAGTACAGATGATCGCGTTCGGGTTGGTGATGGGTTCGCCGCACAGCGTGCAGAAGTTGACCGCCCTGTGCGGGTCTGCGCCGCACTTCGGGCAGGCCTTCGCCATCGGGGTCAGCTCTGCCTTGCAGTTACCACAATATAACTTGTCTTCAGGCATGATCATTACCTCTTAAATGTACAGTATAGTAAGGGTATTGAGTTAATAAAGTTTTCAATGCAGGGAAATAATTCCAGATATGAAAGTTGCGCACGAACCGAAAGCGTTAAAGCTGGAAAACGATAGCTAGACCCTATGGCCCAGAGAAACCGGCCCATACAGGCGCTTGCAGCCAGCATCTCCGGATTAAGCGTAGAAGTCCGACATATCCGCATAGCCTTCTACCTGCTCCTGTCAGTGACGATCGTGCTCTGCATCATGGTGATCCTGTCTCTCACTTACGCCGATTCGTATAACCCTCTGAGTCTCTTCTCTACCTCTGACCGGATCTTCTCGTACGCCGGCACTCCGCTTTCCGCGTACATCCACTCGGCTACGGATAATTACCTGTATGCTGATATGATCGACAACGGCACGATCTCCGTCTACGGGCGGGCCGCCATCAAGGTAAACCCCGCCGGGCCGGTCATCATGATCCCGGAATCGGGAGAGCGGTGGACCGCGGAGGGGCCGATGAGCATCACGACCGGCGACGGCAGCACCAGCATCACGGTCAGCATGCCCGCTGGCGTATCCCAGTACTATAACAATACTCACCTCTACTTCTCCGAGGCGAACGTATCTTACGATAACCGGGGCCAGAACTACAACCTCCGCTTCAGCTCGGGCCCGGGCTCTGTCAAGTCTTACGATAACGAGTTCATCGCCATCGCCGGCGGCGATTCGCTGTACACGTTCACCAACTTCGTCCAGCTGGACGACGGCGATTTTACGGTAACGGACGGCAACGGGTCTTACCCGTTCCGGGGCAGCCTCCTCTACCCGGGCACCATCGCCATCGAAACCCCTGACTACATGTTCACTTTCATCCCCATCAACGAGACCGAGAACAGCCTCGATGCGGACGAGATGACCATCATAAGCACCGGCGGCAGCCTGGTGATAGGCGGCAAGGAGTACGAGTGTCACGGCGCCGACAACCTGGCAATGAAATCCAGTGATAATACTATCCTGACGATGATCCGCCTGGGCAAGGTCCAGGCCGTGGGCCAGGTCGACTCCCTCATCTTCCGCAACCAGGAGTATGCCACCCAGCCGATTAAGAACTTCTTGCGAGACGGGTACTTCACTGTCGTAACGGGCGTCCTGACCGCTTTATTCGCGCTGTTCTCCAGGCAGTTCCTGACCGAGCTCCGGCGCCGGTAGGGTGAGACAACAATACGATCGCTGCGCTGTGCTGGTCAACATTATTATAATGCTCGTAAACAGTTGTCCCTGTGCCCGTGAACGTGGACGATCGCTGCGCTGTGCCAGGATCACAGATTACGACCGATTACGCAGATTGCACAGATACGATTGGATTTAAAAATGAAAAGGATCAGATCCGTCTTTCATTATTTGCCCATAGCCATCTGTGGAATCCGCGCAATCCGTATTAATCTGTGATCCTGGCACAGCGCAGCGATCGTCAGCATTCACATGATCCCGAGCAGGAAAGCGAGAGCCATAAGGCCAAGGAGTACTCCGGTGAAGATCTTCAGCCCTATCCGGTGGCGGAGCCTGAACTGGTTTACGGCTGCGGGGCTGAGGCCGACGGTGATCAGGGCTCCGAGGAGCAGCACCGGGGTTACTACTCCGAGGTTGTAGATCAGCAGCAGCGGTATGCCCTGCGCTGCGTTGCCGGATTCGAGGATGGTGCCGAGGATGGCGATGTAGATGCCGCCTACGCAGGGCATCTTGATCAGCCCGAAAGCGCCTCCGATGGCGAAGCTGGCGGCGATGCCGAACCTGGCGTAGAGCGGCTTGATGCGGTCCAGTACAGATTTGAAGGTCCTGCCTCCTTCGCCTTTTCTGGCGGTCTGCCACGCGTCGAAAAAGGACCATGCTGACAGGGCGATCAGTAGCAGTACGATCGTCGTCCGGAGCACTATGTCCATGACTGGCATCCGGCCTATCAGCTCCATCAGGCCTATCCCGATGAGCAGGTATATGGCGAGCATGCCGCCGCAGAAGGCTATGATTCTGAACAGGACTGTTTTACGGTCCCCGGTGTCCGCGATCGCCGTGGTGCCGATGAAGACCATGATCGCCAGCAGGCAGGGGTTGATGCCGGCGATTAGCCCGGCGAGGTAGACGGCTGCCGCAGACAGCTCGTATAGTCCGATCACCGGGGTCTCGGGCCAGATCATGCTGCGCGTGCCGGTGCCGTCGTCATATGATACCGCCAGCGGGGGTATGGTCCGGGTGCCGGGCGGGACCTCGCAGACGCTGGAAATGTGATGGGTTTCTCCGGGGCGGAGGACGCCGCTCCACGTTTCCTGCCCGGACATCAGCATGCTGCGTTCCGGCATCGTGCTGTTGACTTGTACTTTAAGCGGCCTGTCCCCGGTACAGGTGATGCAGGTATTCACTGTCACGGTATTCCCGGGGGTATCGCTCTCTGCCACCTTCCTCGTGACTGTCAGCGGCAGCCCGTGCCCGATGCGGTCCTTGAGCTTGTCTGAGAAGGCCTTCCCGAAAGCCTGAGGGTTCCCGTAGTCTTCGAACAGTATCATGGAGCCGTCGTCGAAGACTATCGCGGGCACCGTCGATATGCCCCGGGTACTGGCAAAGGCCGCCCCTTCCCTGGTGTTGATGTCGTACTTGTGCAGGCTGATCTGTGGCTCTGCCTGCGCTTTGTCCAGCACTGCTTTGATCAGGGGCCAGGACTGCTCGCAGCTCAGGCACTCGTGGCTGTAAACGTAGTATACTTCAACCGTGCCTGCCGGAGCTGCGCCTGCCCCGTACACCAGCGTGGCTACCAGTAGAAAAAGTGTCAGCAGCACGCCGGTTACGAGAGTCCGGGCCATCCCTTTCACCAGAGATAGAGGACGTGATATATACATAAAAAGTCAGTATCTTATCCACGGCGGATACCGCGCATTTTATCTATCGGCGCCGGGCGGGACACGTACTCAGGGCAGCTTGCCGTTTGCAGGCCAGATCCCCGGGCTGCGTTATCGAAAACTAACCCTTAAATAACAGTAGGTCGAACGCTATGTCATGTTCCGCTGCATTCTGGCCTGTGATCTGAAAGGCGGCGTCGTAGTCCGGGGCGTCCGGGGGGAGCGGGAAAAGTACCGTCCTATCCACGAGTACAGCCGGATAGTGACTACGTCAGAGCCCCTGGAGATGATCCGGGCGATGAAGCCGAGGGAGACTTACATCGCCGACCTGGACAGGATCACCGGCGCAGGGGACCACTTAGAGACGATAAGAAGCATATCGGGACTGACCAGGACGATGGTGGACGCGGGCATCTCCCGGGGAGAGGATGCTGCCCGGCTTCGGCAGGTATCGGGCGGGATCATCCTGGGCACCGAAACGGCTTCGCTGTCCCTGATCGAGGCATTGCAGGGCAGGGATGCCCTCGTCAGCATCGACATGCGGCACGGCAGCATGATGTCAGCAGATCCCGCCCTCGGAGCCTCCCCGCTGGATACTGTCCGGGCGCTGAACGCGCTCGAGCTGGGCGGCATCATCCTGCTCGACGTGGCCCGGGTAGGCTCCGGAGAGGGCATCGACCTCGGGCTGCTGCGCGCTGCTGTTTCGACCTCAAGGCACCCTGTGATCGTCGGCGGAGGCGTCCGGGACCTGCGGGACCTGGAGCAGGCCGGGCAGGCAGGCGCCGCGGGCGCGATCATCGCCTCGGCAGTTCACTCTCTTACCATACCCCTTGACTTACTGAGGTAAACACACCATGACAGCGGCGGATGCAAAAACCTTTTACGAAACCCTGAAGCAGCACCAGAACATCCTGTTCCTCTGCCACAAGAACGCGGACGTGGACTCCCTGGGCAGCGCCTATGCACTGCAGCGAATCTTCGGCGGGCACATCGGCGTCTACGACAGCCCCAGCGCCATGGCGGCCATGCTCTGCGAGCGCCTGAAAGTCGAGATGGTCATCGCCCCCGACCTAAAAGCGTACGATATCGTCGTGGTCGTGGACACTTCGACGCTGGTGCAGACCGGCTATAAAGCGATCGACAAATGCGCGATCATCGATCACCACACTCCAGGCGACCTGCACGGGCACTGCCAGCTTTCCTACTCCCGTATCGCCTCTTCCACCGGGGAGCTCGTCTACTCGCTGTACCACGAGAACGGGCTGCCCATCGATGCGGAGGCGGCCTTCGTGCTGGTGCTGGCCATCGTGACCGACACCGGGCACTTCCGGTATGCCGGCGCCCACGTCTTTGAAATCGTCGGCCGACTCCTGCAAGCCGGCGGCATCAGGTACGCCGACGTCTCGGAGTTCCTGTCCCACGTGCCGGTCGACCTTTCCTGCCGCATCGCCACTCTCAAGGCCGCTTCCAGGCTCACCCTGCACCGGGTAGGCGATCTCCTCATCGTCGAGACCCGGGTCAGCTCCTTCGGCGCGCAATCTGCGACGTCGCTGATCAGCTTAGGCGCCGACGTGGCTTTCGTCGGCTCGGAGAAGGAGGGCGAAAAGCGCATCTCCGGCCGGGTCCGCCGGGGCGTGGAACTGGACCTCTCCCGGCTCCTCGAGGAAGTCGGCAAAAAGTTCGGCGGCAGCGGCGGCGGCCACGCGGCGGCAGCCGGCGTCGTCATCAAAGGCGACATCGACAAGGCCCTCCAGGAATGCGTCGACATGACCGTCGCCCAGCTCCTGGGCTCCGCGAAGAAAGGGGCCAAGAAGAGCGGCTGAACATCTGTGTAATTAAAGACTGAAAGAAGTACCACGGCGGCACAGCTTCTGATCTTTACAACTGGAAGCAGATGTTTTAACCACGGCGGCACAGCGACACAAAGACATACCGACTCATGACCAGCCCACTGGTTATTTGAACCACGGCGGCACAGCGACACGGCGACAATCGTGAACCGGTAATAGTGAACACTTTTTTATGTCCACGGCGGCACAGAGACAGAGCATTAACCATTTGCTTACTGCTCAATCGTTTCAGCCTGACGTTCGATCGATAACCTGAATGAAGCGAAACCTATTCGTCTCCGTGCCGTCAGCCTGCTGTGTTGCATAATTCTTTTTCTCTTCTTTGGGCCGAGCTATTGCAGGTGGAGTGACTCAGCAAGACGATCGCTGCGCTGTGCCAGGATCACAGATTACGACAGATGCCACAGATTGCACAGATTCTAATCGATGAGAAATGGATTTGCCGTCTACCGATTTTATTCTAAGGTCATCTGTGAAATCAGTGTAATCCGTTTCAATCTGTGATCCTGGCACAGCGCAGCGATCGTCATCGCATCGCCTCGAGAACGCCTGCGACTGCAGGCGTTCAAAAGGCGAACATGAAGATAAGAATAATGCAACACAGCATCGCTGTGCCGCCGTGGTTAAAACATCTATTTTCCCGTTTTCAGAATAAGGAGCCGTGCTACTATGGCTATAAAAGGGTGCAGTGCCGTCGTGGTGGAGAGCACAATGCATTTCTATATATTCAAAAATGGCTTACTGTGGGGCCGCTTCAGGCTCGGTCTCTAATTCTTCGGCCGCGAGCTTGTTGACCTCGACCCACTCGGTGCCGTTGAAGACGATGACGTAGTCGGCGACGTTCTTGAGGGCGATGGAGAGGCCGGGTTCGGCGCCGAAGACGATGGTTTCTTTGCCGTACATGCTGGCCTTGGAGAGCACAGGCTTGAAGTCGGCGTCCCTGGTGACGATGGCGATGGTGTCGATGTGCTGGTTGAAGACGAGTTCCATGGCGTCGACGGCGAGCCTGACGTCTACGTCGCCGGAGCCTACGATCGGCTCGAAGCCCTGGTTTTCGATGGCCTCTACGAGCTTGTCGGAGGCGTACTGGTTGAGGAAGACTTTACCGACTTTGATGTCGCCGTACCTTTTCAGGATGTCCCGGACCACCTCGAGGTCGATCTGGAACTCCTTGCGGAGCATGTTGGGGCCGTCAACGAGCAGCGCTATGCCTTTTCTGCGGCCCTTGTCCTTGAGAAACGTGTTCTTGATCTTATCGAGCTTGAACGGATTTTTAATAGGTGAGATAATAGGATTTTTAATAGGTGTCATTATCTAATCTCCCGATACGTGAATATAAATATTTATTGGGGGTTCCTATGTGGGGTTCTTTCCTGCACATATAAGGCTGATGCAAGCAATTTGCGGATAAGCGCCGAAAGAATAACCTCTCTGTTAATTTTTATATTTATTTGAAAAATAAAAACCGAAAGGGGCGTAAGCCCCTTTGCCTTAAGGGTTTCTGGGCATGGCCGACAGGCGGTTCATGGCGCTGATGAGCGCTTCGACCGAGGCCTGGACGATGTCTTCCCGGGCTGCCCGGGCGGTGACCATCCGGCCTTTGCCGTCTTCCACGCCTACCATGACCTCTGCCATGGCATCGCTGCCGCCGGTGATGGCCTCTATGCGGAAGTCCCGGAGGCGCATGTTATTGCCGTCGACTATGTGCTCTACGGCTCTCATGGCCGCGTCTACCGGGCCGATGCCTGTCATGGCTCCGGTGTACGCCTTACCGTCCACTATGACGCGAACTGTGGCCGTGGGGGTGACTTTGTTGCCGCACATGACCGACAGCTCTTCCAGCACGATGCGCTTTTCTGCCGCCGCCACGTCGCCCATGACCGCCTCGGTGATGGCGTAAAGGTCGACGTCCGTCACTTTCTTACCCTTGTCGCCGAGGTCCTTGACGCGTTCCAGGATCTGGTTGAGTTCGTCGTCGGAGGGATCGAGTCCCGCGTCGTTGAGGAGCTTTTTCACCGCGTGCTTGCCCGTGTGCTTGCCCAGCACCAGCCGCCTCATGTGGCCGACCATCTCCGGGGTCATGATGCCCGGCTCGAAGGTCTTGCTCTCCTTGATCACGCCGTGGCTGTGGATGCCCGACTCGTGGGAGAATGCGTTGGCGCCCACCACCGGGAAGGTCGGCGGCAGCGGCACTCCGGAGAAGCGCTCTGCAAGGCGGGCTGTCTCCACGAGGTACTTCGTGTGGATGCCGGTCTTCGCGCCGTAGATCGCTTCGAGGCTCATGACTGTCTGGGCCATGTCCGCGTTGCCCGCCCGTTCGCCGAGGCTGTTCAGCGTCACCTGGATCTGGGATGCTCCTCCTTCGACAGCGGCGAGGCTGTTGGCCACCGCCAGCCCGAAGTCGTTGTGGCAGTGCACTGCGATCGGTATCTTCACGGCCTGGCTGATCTCGCCCACGAGCCAGCGCATCGCGGGTGGAGCTGCAACACCGACCGTGTCCGGCACGTTAATAGCATCGGCGCCCGCGTCTTCCACGGCCTTGTAGACCTGGAGCAGGTAATCCACGTCGGTCCTGGTCGCGTCCATCGCGGAGAACAGGCACTTCTGCCCGTGCTTCTTGATGTACTCCACCATCTCGACCGAGATATCGATGACTTCTTCCCGGGACTTCTTGATCGTGTTGATCCGCTGGATGTCAGATGTGGATACAAAAGTGTGTACCATGCTTACGTCAGCGTCGATACAAGCGTCGATATCTGCCTTGATAACCCTGGCCAGCCCGCAGACCGTGGCGTTGAGGCCGAGACCTGCGATCTCCTTTACGGAGGCCTTGTCTCCTGCGGAAGATATCGAAAAACCAGCTTCGATGACCTGCACGCCAAGCCTGTCGAGGGCGCGGGCGATCTCGAGTTTCTTGTCCTGGGTGAAAGACACCCCGGGAGTCTGCTCCCCATCGCGGAGAGTCGTGTCAAAAATCTCTATTTTCTTATTCTGTACGGTTTTTATGCAATCCTGGTAAAAAACGATCCCTCATTTCCATTTTATCACCATACGGAAAAGACGCTGTAAGTATTTGAACGTTTGCCGCCAATAACGGGGGCCTGATGGCCAATTGCTGGGAGAGCTACAGTCATCTGATCCGGCCACCCGGGCCGGGTAGTTCTATGTATCGTGGCAGGCTCCCGGCCCTCATGGGAGTATTATATAACTATTGCCCAATATTCAAAAAATTCTGTTTATACTGGCAATAATCCAGAAATATGTGTAGAATTTACGCCTTTTTATATATGTTTTGTACAATCTGTATGTACACTGCCGTTGTATCAGTTTATATAGCCCGTATTGCTTAGTTAGTATTGACGCAGCAGGAACTCGGCAATAAAAGTCGCAAGCTATATACCCCCCCAAACTATTGCTGCTCCGCCGGGTTCCCGCTGCATTATACTAATATATGCTGGTATGCCTATGGAAATACTGAAGACAATTTCATACGCCGGGACCATGGAAGTCCTCGCCTCGCTTGGCAAAGGTCAGAAGCGCTTTACTGAAATCATGTTCGAGACCAAGCTGAACCCCGGCATCCTCAACAGAGTACTCAAGACTTTAATCACTTCCGGCATCGTATCCAAGTCCCCGAACGACGAGGGCTACGAGCTTACCGAGAAAGGCGTCAAGATCTCGCTGTACATCCTGAAGATCGTAGAGGTCTCCACCAACGAGAAGCCCGAAAACATGCAGCTCATCAAAACCCTGTCCACCAGGCTTGAGCAGGCAAAGGGCACCACCGTAGGATAAGCGCGGGCCTAAGTAAAAACGGGCTTACCCGCAGCCTTTTTTAATGCCATTTTTAGCATATAGTCATTCTTGAAACTCATAGTACGGTCCGGCAGTCAACCAGACCTGCCGGACCGTACTAAAAGTTTCACAAAGGACTATACTTCAGTAGCCTTAAAAAGATATCAGTATACTGACTTTGTGGCCGGCTCATCTTCCATGATGGCGGTCCGGACGTTCTCCACTACGTCTTTCAGCAGCTGCATCTCTTCGCTGAAAGCGTTGAGATTTTTAAGCAGTACTTCCCGGTCGATCATGTTGGGGTAAATCTCGGCGATGCTGCCGTTTTCCGACTGGTAGATGCGGACCTCGTACAGCGTACAGGATGCGCCTGCGCACCGCATGGACGTCTCGAAGTTACCGCTGGCCTTGCCGAGCTTTGGGCAGTTCTCGCAAGGAGAATCCCTGTTTTCCAGCACCCTGAAGCAGTCCTGGCCTTTCAGGTCGCCCATGTTTACCCTGGAAATGTAGTTCTGGGACGAGATCTTCAGGTCGTCGCCCACGATGACGACGCCATTGCACAGGGCATCCAGAAATTCGGAATCAACCGTCTGCTCTGATCCGTGAAAATCCGCTGCCGGCCAGCAGTCATCCTCGTAAGTACAGTGAGTAGTACTGGCGTTAAAATGGTCATTGTATGGTAGCTGTAAGTCCTTCATCGCGATATGCCCCCCATAAATTAAAGCGACTATTATTCTTTTAAGTAACAATCGCATATAAAGCTTTCCTAAATTTCATTTGGGCGAATTTCAAAAGATAAATTAGAAAAAAGTAAGTAAGATCATAGGTGTCGATCTATAAAGGCATGCTTCCTGTCGCATAACCTACAGGAGCAAACCAGTCTTTAACCTAAATACACAAGGTCCGGCTAACGGCAGCCCTCAATGCCAAACGTTATAAACAGTCGTGTATAATCACTATCCATGCCCCGGCGGAGCCTTATTCTGTTAGTCGGCCTACTGGCAGCCTTCACGCTCTGCCTTGCTGTCTCTTCGGTCGCGGTCCCGTGGTATGCCCACGAAAGCCTGGTAAGCAAGGTAGGCTCATATGCGCCGGTATACCTATTCGAGCCGTCTACTTATAACCGGCTAGTCGTCGAAGTCCACTACGGGGAAGCTCCCACGCCCTCAGATGCCGCATTACGGCACCTTCAAACTCTGCTCTCGAACGCCACAGGGAAAACAGTCGTAGTTCGGGAATATGCCGATATCGGGGCGGAAGAAGTGCCCTCAATCCTGGGCTCCGGAGAAGTGACGGTGTTCGGCAACTCGATGATCAAAGAGCATGCCATCTCCCGTACCGGGCTGATCGGGGGAGATGCCGTGATCTATATATTTTACGTGAACGCTACAGCTCCGGAGCCAAAGCTGAGCAAGGGCAACAGGGTTGGGGGAGTGAGCTATCGCGGCGACTCCTTCGTGATCTTCAAGAACAACATCCGGGACGACGGTGAAGAGAAAACGGTGCTGATCCACGAGGCAGGCCACCTGCTGGGGCTGGACCACGACGAGGATCAGCAGTGCGCTATGGTCGGATCTCTGATCCGGGTGCACAGGCAAAACTACACATCTCCGTCCCCGGACGACTACTGCGCCGACCACTGGAGAGAGCTTAAAGAGAGACAGCATAAGCTGCCGCTGGACGAGTTGTTAGGCAGTATCAATATACCAGTTCTCCGTTGATGAACATCCGGGTCCTGGGGTCTGCCGGCCTCTCGATCAGGTCCTTACCGGCCTCTATGACTTCCCCGTTCATCATGAAAGCCGCCGTCGTGGACAGCCGCCGGGCCTGGTATATGCTGTGGGTGACCAGCACTACCGTGGTGCGGTACTTCTCGTTGACATCCTTTATTGCCCGCTCCATTATGGCCACGTTCGCCGGGTCCAGGTTAGCCGTGGGCTCGTCCAGGAGCAGCAGCTTCGGCCTGAGCACGACCGCCCTTGCAAAGGCTAGCCGCTGGGTTTCTCCCCCGGAGAGGCTGCGGGCATACTGGCGCTCTTTGCCCGTCATGTCGAGCAGTGCCAGCGCTTCCTTCACCCTCGAATCGATCTCCGCTTTGTCGACCCCGCGCAACCTCAGGCCGTAGGCCGCGTTATCGTACACGTTCCAGGAAAAGGCTATGGGCTTCTGGAAGACCATCGCCATCGAGCGCTGCATCTCCAGCCGGTTCTCGGCCCAGACGTTCCGCCCGTCGACGAGCACCTGGCCGCTGTCAGGGCGGTCCAGCATGTTGACGATCCGAAGTAGCGTGCTTTTTCCCGCGCCACTCGGGCCCAGGATCGCCATGATCTCCCCGTCCCTGACTTCCAGGCTCACGTCCTTAAGGATGGCCTTGTTCCCGGCCGTTTTCGTTACATTTCTGACAGACAGGCTGCTCACCGGTGATCCCCCTGCATCATGTTGACCATCAGGTTGATCGTAAAGGACAGTAACAGTAGAATCAGGCCGAGGGCGATGGCCATCGCATAATCCCCTACCCTAGTCTGGAGCACGATAGACGTAGTCAGCACCCTTGTCGCCCACCTGATGTCTCCGCCCACGATCATGACCGCGCCCACCTCTGCCACCGCCCTGCCGAAGCCTGCCAGCACTGCCGTGACCAGCGCCTGCCTGGCCTCGAAGAGCACCACCGACATGGTCTCGAATTTCCGGGCGCCGAGCGATACCGCAGTCTCGATTACCGGGCGATCGACCGCTCTGGTAGCCGAGATACTCAGGCTGGTGATGATGGGCGTGACCAGCACGAACTGAGCGATGATCATCGCGGTAGGGGTGAACAGGATGCCATACGATCCCAGCGGCCCGGCTCTGGATACTGTCAGAAAGACCAGCAGGCCTACGACCACCGGGGGCAGCCCCATAAGAGTGTTTACTATGTTCTGGATCAGCCGCTTACCCGGGAACTCATTGAGGCCGATGAGCACTCCGGCTGGAATGCCGACCAGCGCGGCAAGCAATGTAGCGGTGCCGGAAACCTGCAGCGATAGCACTGTCACCCCGAGGATTTCGGGGTTAAGGCTTGCTATCAGGCTAACGGCCTGGAAAAAGCCATCAACGATATAATTAGCTGACATTGCCCACCTATGATAATAAGTAACCGATAAATGTGAAGCCCGGCCACATAAACCTTGGCATTTTACGGGTGGCCGGGCGGCTGCAGTACTTTCCAACTCCGGACCTACTGGTTTATCCGGGAGGAAATACCTGAGCAGGTATGTTGCGGTTATGTATGTGTGTAACTAATACAGGTTATTACATAAATATTTCGTAATCTAATGTAGTTACATTTAGCCTGTAGCCCTGCCGCAATCGTCAAAAATCCCTTCGCCAGACCTAAAAAGTTTAAACTACTCTTCGTTGCTGATTTTAATTTCCAGCTTCTTCCACGCGCCCACGTCGTCGAGGGTTTCGATCATGCCTTTAATGGTGGAGCCCACGATCTTCTGCACAAACTTGTTCATCGGTATCTGCTTGCCATCGACATTTAATTCGACCTTCATAAGATCACCTGTTAACCGTACGATGCCCTTGTATTTAAACGCGCCGGATTCGAGGTACAGCTAGCCTATTGATAAAACCCGCAACGTTTAAGGCTATCAAATCCATTTACTTCTTTATGCCTCTGAAATCGGGCTTCCAGACCAAGACCAGCATTGACAAAGCCCTCGACATCTTCCTGAGCTCCTTCGAACCCCTGGCTGCGGTAGAGAAGGTTAAGATCGAGGAATGTGACGGCCGTGTATTATCCGGGGACATCCTCTCGCCAAGGGATGTGCCCCACTACGACCGGAGTGCAATGGACGGCTACGCGGTCCGGGCGGAGGATACCTTCGGCGGCAGCAGGGACGCCGGCATCATGCTGAAAGTGGTCACAGCAGATCGAGTAAACCCCGGCGAGTGCAGGCAGGTCCACACGGGCAGCCCGATACCGGAAGGCGCTGATGCTGTCGTCATGGTGGAGAACACGGAGCCTGCGGGTGCCTTGGTGGAGGTGCTCGGGCAGGTCTCGCCCGGGCAGAACGTGGGCTTCAGGGGCGAGGACGTGCGCAGGAACGACATCGTGTTTCGCAAAGGCCGCCAGCTCAAGCCGTCCGATGCCGGCTTGCTGGCATCGATGGGCCTGCTGGAAGTCTCTGTCTACTGCCTTCCCAAAGTCATGATCATACCCACCGGCGAAGAGATCGTGCCCCGGGGCACCGAGCCCCAGGCAGGCCAGATGAACGAGAGCAACGGCGTCATGAACTACCTTTATGTTCGGCGGTATGGGGGTATGCCCGGCGTGCACGCCATCGTGGTCGACGACCTGGATAAAATCAGGGAAGCGCTGCAAGAGGCTGCAGCCTACGACCTGATCGTCACTACCGGCGGCAGCTCGGTAGGCAAAAGGGACCTGCTGGCAGAGGCCGTGGCCTCCGTCGGCAAGGTGCTGGTGCACGGCGTCGCCATCAAGCCCGGCCGCCCGGTGGCGCTGGGCTACATTGAGGCTGGAGGAAAGCGGACGCCCATCGTCTGTCTTCCCGGCTATCCGGCGGCGTGCGCCATCGACTCCATGGTCTTCGTAGACCCGGCCGTGAAAAAGCTGGGCCACTTTCCGGCTGCCAGGTACCGAACGGATAAGGCTGTGCTTACGAGGAAAATCCCGTCTGAGGCAGGCTACCGGACGTACACCCGCGTCTCTGTCGAAGACGGCAAAGCTACCCCGCTCCGGACCAAAGGCGCAGGCATCCTCAGCTCCGTCTCTCTGGCCGACGGCTACGTGATAGTGCCCGAAGACCGGGAAGGCTACGATGCCGGAGAAACCGTGGAGGTCGTTTACCTTGAGTAACAGCAGCAGAAAAGAGTTCCGCACCCTGGTATCGCTGGAAGACGCCCGCAAGGCGCTGCTTCAGTTCTACAGGCGAGAGGAAGAGCAGGTGCCTCTTCAGGCATGCTACGACCGTACCCTGGCCGGCAACATCACGTCCCGGGTGGACGTGCCCGGGTTCGACCGGGCCTCGATGGACGGGTATGCGGTTAAGGCGAAAGATACGTGGGGTGCCGACGAGGCGGACCCGCGGTCGCTGAAGCTCGGCGGCATCATCCACGCCGGCGACCTTCCCACCGCGAAGGTAGACTCTGGCACTGCAGTCGAGATCGCCACCGGCGCCATGATGCCCGAAGGGGCCAGCGCAGTGGTCATGGTGGAGCAGACCGACACCGAGGGTAGCACAGTCCACGTGCGCAAGCCCGTTTCCCCCGGGGAGAACGTCATGCACGCCGGCGCCGATGTCATGCAGGGCGAGCTGGTGCTCCGAAAAGGCACCAGGCTCACCTCGAGAGAGATCAGCGTGCTCGCAGCCGTGGGGCTGAAAGAAGTGCCGGTGTACCGCAGGCCAAGGGTGGCCATCATCTCAACGGGCAACGAGATAGCCCCGCCCGGCGGGCCGCTGAGGCCCGGCCAGATCTACGACGTCAACGCCTATGCAGTAGGCGCAGGCGTGCTGGAGAACGGCGGCGAGCCCTTCTACTGCGGCATCGTCCGGGACGAGCCCGACGCCTTCCGGAAGGCGCTGCTGGACGCCGCCGGCCAGTATGATCTAGTCCTGACTTCGGGCAGCACCTCAGCCGGTGCATCGGACATGATGTTCTCCACTGTGGGCGGAGTCGGCAAAGTCCTGGTCCACGGCATCAAGATCAAGCCCGGCAAGCCCACGATCATCGGCGAGGCGAACGGCCGGCCATTCATAGGATTGCCCGGCTACCCGTCTTCGGCGCTGACCATCTTCAACGAAGTAGCCGCGCCGTTAATAAGGCACATGAGCGGCCGCCGGGAGCCAGAGCGCTCAACTGTAAAAGCGAAGATGGCCCTCACCCTCCAGTCGGAGGCAGGCAGGGAAGTCCTCCAGCCCGTAGGCCTGACCCGGACGAAAGACGGCCTGGCCGCTTACCCGATCGAAAAGGGCTCGGGCGCGGTGACCTCGCTCCGGGACGCCGACGGCTACGTGGAGATCGGCGAGGATGTCCACGTGATCGAGGAGGGCTCCGATGTCGAGGTCAGGCTCTTCTCGCCGGCCATCGCCTTCCCCGATCTTTTGATCATAGGCAGCCATTGCCTGGGCATCGACGTCATCACGGATATGATGGGGGAGAAAGGCTTCACCGTCAGGTCGATCAACGTCGGCTCTATGGGCGGCTTCCGCTCCCTCCGCAAAGGCGTGGCCGACGTGGCCGGGGTACACCTGCTCGACGAGTCCGGCGTCTACAACGAGCCGTTCCTGAGGGCGCTGGGCATCAAGGGTGCCGTCCTGGTCAAGGGCTACGTCCGGGAACAGGGGATCATAGTGGCAAAAGGCAATCCCCTGAACATACGGGGAATCGAAGACCTGCCCGGCAAGCGTATCGTTAACCGGACCAAAGGGTCGGGGACCCGGACGCTGTTCGACATGGAGTTGCGGAAGCTCGCGGCACAAAATGGCTTGTCCATGGAAAACCTGGTCGAGTCCATCAAGGGCTACGATGTCGAGGCGAAGACCCACAGCGCAGTCGCAGCGGCGATCATCGCCGGCAAGGCGGACGCGGGCCTGGGTATCAAGACGGTTGTGGTCCAGAATGGACTGGGCTTCATACCTCTGAGGGATGAGGAGTACGACTTCGTGATCAGGAAAGATGTCATGGACCGGCCAGCTACAAAGGCTTTCCTCGAGATACTAAAGTCAAAGAGGTTTGAGGCGGAGCTCCAAAAGCTGGGATACAGGCTCAAAATCTAATGATTACGAAGCATTTGTAGTTAAGAGCCGGGATATATCGACGGCTATGATCGGCATTACGTCGGTAGTGCCGGTAATCCTGCACAGGTGCGATAATCGCCTCATCGTTTTTATACCGATTACCCCTGCGGATACTATCTCAGCCTGTCCTGATAGTTGTATCATCGGCTTCTGGCATAGGCCTCATCCCTGGATATGGGGCGTCCTGGAACAAGATCTGGCTATCAATCCAGGAAGAAATGAGTAAACTAAGTGAACAGGCCGATTTCGCAATTGATTACTCCTCGGATTGGTGGTATGGTTCTTCCCAATCATTCTTTTAGGCTATTTCGATAACAGAGCACTTTATTCGAATTAGCAAATTCATGTGATGTTAATATAAACAAAATATTCTTTTATTTGGCGTATTTACTCCGATCAGAAAGATTATAAAGGTCTAATTACTAATTGGTAATTACAAAAAAACTCATTTATTTGGCGTTTGCCACAGATTGGGTTACCACATATTTAGGGGTAATTTAACCTGATGGTTGCCAGGTAGATGCGAAAACACCAATGGGGGGAATATTGCATGAAGAAAGGTATCAATAGCTACGGCAAAGTCTGGATCATTGCCATAATTGTGATTGCGGCGCTCGCCATTGTGCTGGCGCCGGCAATGCTCGTACCTGCAATTGCAGCGCAAGATACTGCGGTTCTGAAAATACGAGTAATTAACGCTGACAATACTCTGGCTTCTGGAATAACTATTATAGTATACGATAGTGATGGAATTACTCGACTCGATCCGAGTAAGTATACAAGCACTAACAATCCGTTAAGCATTAACAACGTACCTCTTGGGACTTATGTTGTTAAGGTAACCAATACTGAAAATGGGGAACTGTTAGCAACGAAGAGTGTGACACTCGATTCTACAAACCCCTGGGAATACATTACAATAGGCTCGACTGTGACTCCTACGGTGACTCCTACGGTGACTCCTACGGTTACGCCGACTGTTACGCCGACTGTTACGCCGACTGTGACTCCTACGGTTACGCCGACTGTGACTCCTACGGTGACTCCTACGGTTACGCCGACTGTTACGCCGACTGTTACGCCGACTGTGACTCCTACGGTTACGCCGACTGTGACTCCTACGGTGACTCCTACGGTTACGCCGACTGTTACGCCGACTGTGACTCCTACGGTTACGCCGACTGTTACGCCGACTGTTACGCCGACTGTGACTCCTACGGTTACGCCGACTGTGACTCCTACGGTGACTCCTACGGTTACGCCGACTGTTACGCCGACTGTGACTCCTACGGTTACGCCGACTGTTACGCCGACTGTGACTCCTACGGTTACGCCGACTGTGACTCCTACGGTTACGCCGACGGCAACTCCGGAAGTGACTCCGACTCCGACTGCTACGCCTGAGCCTGAGGTGACTCCGACTGCTACGCCGATAGTTGCACCGACCCCTGTCCCGAGTGGAATTCCCGCTACAATTGACATGAGCGAGTTCTACGTGCGTGTAACCGAGGTTCCGTCTCCGACACCGCTACCGGCTACGCCGACTCCGGCTCCGACCGTCCAGCCGACTTCGACCCCCGCTAACCCCGGGTCCGGAACCATCGCGACCGTGACGCCGACGCCGACGCCGACAGCGACCCCGGTGCCGACCACGACTGCCCAGACGCAGATCGGTGACTACTGGTGGCTGCTGCTGTTACTCCTGCTCATCGTCGCAGGTGTGGTAGGCTATTATTACTACAAGAACGGAAAGAAATAATAAGTAAGTTAAGGGGCTCTTAAAGCCCCTGTTTTCCTTTTTTCGCATAGCCTGTTCTCATAAGCCGTCTTACCCACGCAGAGCATCGTAACGGCTGTTAGCATAAAAGAAACACCATACATCGATGGCCCTGCCCAGCTTGTCAGCGCTGCCATATCCGACCCTCCGGAAAAGTTTAGCAGGCTCTCGATCGTACGCAGCCCTATGACGTAGACAGCGAACTCCAGCTTCAGCCAGCTAAAGATCAGGGTAGCGAGAGTGGTTGCCAGTATGCCTCCGGCGAGCACAAGGTTTCCCTCAGTTACGTTACTCAGCACAGTATAGCAAGTGCCCCCGCAGTACCCTGCCGGGCTGATGTATATTGAGAACACTTCGGCACCAAAGCTGGCGGCCGCCATAGCATGCCCGGCCTCGTGCAATGCGACGAACAGCACATTTAAAAGCCAGAGAACAAAGCCGGCTACGATGATCTTAACCGGCAGCCGCGCTTCCAGGTTACTTTTGAGGGCAGTCGTCTTAGACATAAATCCGCGTCAGCGATAAGTCATAGGAAGCTGTTCTGGTAAGCGAAAGTGAGGCCTCATCCGGGTTACCGGAATCAAAACGTCTGCAGTATAGCCATATGCAATTCATACGCAAACTACACATTAATATTCTATTGTTTATATAATTATAAGTCAATATTCAACGCTATGCTATTAAAAAAGGATGTTTTTTAACACCCGTAACTATAAGGGATTTATTATTGGACCGACTATCTGAGGTACCATCCGCCGGAGTTAGTGCGATGGAAGGGGAAAAACTATCGATCGAGGATTTGTGCGCGGCATGTCACTCTGACAAGTGTAGTACCCCGGAAATGCTCGCCGGCACAGCGCCGCGTACGATTGGTCATATTACAATTTTTTTACAAGTTAGTTTAAAAATTTATAAGCCCATTTCAGCCCTTACTCTGTAATTACAGTTTGAATACAATAGCTATTTAATATCAGGCTCTAAATTTTACATCATTCGCTATCAGGGGCGTTATTATGGCTGAAGATACTACGATTGGGGACGAGATGCAGCTCGTCATATTCAAGCTGGGAACCGAGGAATTCGGGGTAGACATTTCCCAGGTGAGGGAAATTATCAGGGTCGGAGAGATCACCAGAATTCCGGGCTCTCCGAGGTACGTGGATGGCGTCATCAACCTGCGGGGCCAGGTTACCACAGTAGTGAACCTGCGCACCAGGCTCGGCCTCGACGGCAAGGCCATGGACTCTAATGCCAGAATCATGATCATGGAAGTCAACAAGAACGTGGTCGGCGTAATCGTGGATTCCGTTACAGAAGTCAAGAACCTGGCGTCCACCCAGATCGAGCCGCTGCCCGAAGCGCTGTCCAGCTCCATCAGCTCTGAGTACATCCAGGGCGTAGGCAAGCTCGACAATCGGCTTTTAATACTGGTCGACCTCAAGCAGGTCATCCGCGACGACATAAATGCAGTTGCCCACGGCGTGACAGCCTGAAGGCTGTCAAAAGTTTAAAAACGAATATTTAATTTTTCGGTCTGCAGGACTATCAAGTCTGGATCATGCAGTTGATGAGCCGGTCCTTCTCGTCGAGGCTGGCTGCGATGTCCCGGGCGGCCATGGTGATCTTGAGGATGTTGGAGCGGATGAGGTCTTCCTGGTCCATGCGCTGGAATTCCTGCATGAGGTTATAGGTGTTCTCGGCGTCGGACAGCATCTGGAAGTCGAGTCTGATGAGCTTGCCGATGAGGTCCTCTTCAGGCGTATAAACTGCACAAGCGGCGATCCTCGGACTCGGGGGCCGGGACAGCCTGGCCAGAGCTCTTTCCATATTGGTGATCATGTCGCTGAATTCCAGGGCGTTCGAGAGGCGCATCTTCTTCTCAAGCAGGCTCTGAGCCCTCTCCGCCTCTTCCCTCGTCTTCCTCACCTGGGCCGCCAGCCGGTCTCGGACCATGCTGTCGGCTGCTTTGAGGTCGTCGATACTGTCGTAGCCCCGGAAGCCTTCGATGATCTTTACGATGCGGCCGAAGGCCGGGTCCTTGCGTGACGTGCCGACGGGAAAGTTGTACATGGGCGGTACCTCTGCTCGCGTATCATTCGCCTCCCGTAATTATATATTTATGTATTTTATATTTTCACTGGCATCAGTGGCCGGGGATTACTGGTCGTGCCCAAATACTATGTGCGTATCGACGACGAGCGCCCGGAGGCACCTGTGTTAAAAAGGGCTGCTGTAGAGGGGAAAGAATCGCCTTAACAGGCTATTGTGGCACCGAAAGTCTGAAATACGGCTAATATCGCCTTGATTCTCTTTTCCGGTGAAGCCAGCCTTTCCCGCTTTTCTGCCACAAGCTATTTGTACCTAATATAAAAATTATAATCAGCAAAATTCAGGTGATATATCTTGGTGACAGTAACCGACAAGGCAGCAACTGAGCTGAAGACGCTGCTGGCTAACGAAAACAAGGCCGACCACATGATCAGGATCTACTTCGCCGGCGCAGGCTGCTCCGGCCCCCAGTACGCCCCCGCCCTCGACATGAACAAGACCGAGGACGACATCACGGCGAACTCCAACGGCATCAACCTGGTCTACAGCAAGGACCTCGCGGATGAGCTCAAGGAGTACCAGCTCGACTTCATCGAGACCCCGTACGGTTCCGGGTTCATCGTCAGGAACCCCAACCAGACCTGCGGGTCCGGCTGCAGCGGCTGCCACTAATAAAAAGAGCGCCACTCTGAAAGAGCGCACGCTCGGAAAGAGCGCCACCTCTATAATTCTTCTTTTTATGTAACAACTGAGTAGTCCGGCATAGCTTTCGCATTCTCTGCCGGCGCGCAGATTGCCGATTATCTCGCTATGGTATATCAGCCTCCCTGATCAATAGTGATCTGCCAGCGTTCACAAGCGCAACCGTGGGGGAGAACTCATTGAGCGGCGAGACGGTAATATCACCAGTCAAGGGCATCGAGCCCGAAGCGAAGGCATTTCTGGACAAGATCAACTCTGCGAGAGGCCCTCCGATCTATAAGATGACTCCCGCAGATGCCCGGGCAGCGCTGACAAAGGTACAGCATGCGAGCAAAGTTTCCTTACCACCGGCCGACATCGAAGATCTGAGCATCCTTGGCGGCCCCCGGGGGCGGGTATCGCTCCGAATAGTCCGGCCGGAAGGCAGTACTGAAACGCTCCCCGCTATCATGTATTTTCACGGCGGCGGCTGGGTGCTTGGCGACAAAAGCACGCATGACCGGCTGGTCAGGGAGATCGCTGACATGACGAATTCTGCCGTCGTCTTCGTCGATTACTCCCGCTCTCCCGAAGCCAGGTACCCTGTCGCCATCGAAGAGTGTTACCGGGCGACCGAGTACATCGCCGAAAGCGGGGAGCATCACCGGATCGACGGGTCGAGCCTGGTCGTCGCCGGAGACAGCGTCGGGGGTAACATGGCCGCAGTTGTTCTGATGATGGCAAAGCAGAGGAAAGGCCCGGAGATCCGCCTGCATGTCATGTTCTACCCGGTGACCGACGCTGGCATGGATACGTCTTCATACCGTCAGTATGCAGAAGGCTACTGGCTCAGCCGGGAGGCCATGAAGTGGTTCTGGGATCAATACCTGCCGGATAAGGCCGAGAGAAAACAGCCGCTGGCGTCGCCGCTGCAAGCTTCTGTTGATCAGCTGGCAGGCCTGCCGCCTGCGGTAATCGTTACCGGCGAGTTCGACGTACTGCGAGATGAAGGCGAAGCCTACGCCCATAAGCTGATCGAGGCGGGAGTCAGTGTGACTGCGGTCAGGTGCATCGGGACGATCCACGACTTCGTGATGCTTAATGCACTGGCCCAATCGCAGGCAACGCGCTGTGCGATCGATCTGGCATGCGACATGATCACGAAAGCCCGATAATTCCATTGACACAATACTGGCTGTCCCATAATTCTTTGTGATTGCCTGTTAAGATAATAGGTTACCTAAATGTAAAATTTAGCCTGTCCGGGACTTACGCCTTTTGAACGCCTGCCTCGGCAGGCGTCAGGGCGGGCGAGTATCAGGGATGAAATTATTTTGATTCTCCGAAAGACCTGCGAAGTGAAGTTCCATCTGATTAGTAGACACGCTTAGCTATACTGGATCACGACAGATGAAAAAGAAGCTAAAAATAAAAAAGGTGGAGGTGAGGGTACTACGATGCTTACGCATCGTAGTATAGATAAAGCTCGTACGGGTGGGGCCTCATCCGGACCGGGTTGACCTCGTTCGAGCGCTTGGAGTCTATCCAGGACTCGATGAAGCTCTCGGTGAAGACCTTGCCCTGGGTGAGGAACTTGTGGTCTGCCTCGAGCGCGTTGAGGGCTTCCTCGAGCGAGCCGGGGACGGACTTGATCTTCGCCTTCTCCTCGTCAGAGAGGTGGTAGATGTTCTTGTTGAGCGGCCCGAAGCCTGCTTTGGTCGGGTCGATCTTGTTCTTGATGCCGTCGAGGCCTGCCATGAGCATGGCCGCGAAGGCCAGGTACGGGTTGCTGGTCGCGTCGGGCGGCCTGAACTCGATGCGCTTTGCCTTCGGGTTGTCGTTGTACATGGGGATACGAATGGCTGCGCTCCTGTTGCTCTTGGAGAAGACCAGGTTGACCGGGGCCTCGTAGCCGGGCACGAGTCTCTTGTAGGAGTTGGTGCTCGGGCTGCAGATGGCGAGCAGTGCGGGTGCGTGGGTCAGCAGGCCGCCGATGTAGTACAGCGCGGTCTGGCTGAGCATGGCGTAGCCGCTCTTGTCGAAGAAGAGGGGCTTGCCGTTCTTCCACAGGCTCTGGTGCACGTGCATGCCGCTGCCGTTGTCCCCGAACAGGGGCTTCGGCATGAAGGTCGCGGTCTTGCCGTTCCTCGCTGCGACGTTCTTGACGACGTACTTGTACTTCATGACCTTGTCTGCCATGCTGATCAGGCTGTCGAACCTCATGTCGATCTCTGCCTGGCCGGCGGTGGCGACCTCGTGGTGGTGAAGCTCTACCTGGATGCCGACGTCGTGCATGACGCCGACCATCTCGTTCCTCAGGTCGGTCTGCGTATCGGTGGGAGAGACCGGGAAGTAGCCTTCCTTGAACCTGACCCTGTGGCCGAGGTTGGGGACGTGGTTAGCGTTAGAGTTCCAGATGCCTTCGTTCGAGTTGATCGAGTAGCTGGTGCCCTTGTACGGGGACATGACGTCGTACTGGACGTCGTCGAAGATGAAGAACTCGAGCTCGGGGCCCCAGAAGCTGGTGTCTGCGATGCCGCTCTCGATGAGGTACTTCTCTGCCTTCCTGGCGATGAACCTCGGGTCGCTGTCGAAGTTTTTCAGCGTGCCGGGCTCCCTGACGTCGCAGGTGATGGAGACGGTCTTCTCCTTGATGAACGGGTCTATGAAGGCGGTCTCCGCGTCCGGTACGAGCAGCATGTCGCTCTCTTCGATGCCCTTGAAGCCGCGAATGCTCGATCCGTCGAAGCCGCTCCCCTCTGTGAAAATGCTTTCGTCCAGCTCGGCGATCGGGTGGGTCTTATGTTGCCAGATGCCGGGGACGTCGATAAACTTGTAGTCCACATACTTGACTTTCTCTTTCTTGATCAGGTCGAAAACTGCTTTGATCTTGTTGTCAGAAGGCAATTTCATTCCTCCACCGGTTATGATAGTTCACATAGTCGGAAGTATACTTCCTACCGGGGAATACATTGCCTACTGCACATATATAAATGTATCTGTAACTTGTGATCTTTTCATAAGCGGAATTTTATGCTTTCACTTACCAGTCATTATAATATAAGTGACAATCTCCGGGTTTCTACGTGAAAATAAGTTAATTTTCCCTCTATATGTCAAATTGGTTGCTATACATGCTCTTATTTACCAATAAGCACCAGTTAGAAGAGAAAAGATATATACTTTAATCATTGTGTCTAACTAAGGGAAAACATGAAAAACGACAGGCGAATTAAAGTCGACTTCCCGGACGTTGATCTTTCGACGGGCGACATCTCGGCAGACTACATAGATGCCGGCAAGTCCATCGTGGATGACGGGAAGGTGCAGAGCATCGATGACTTCGTCAAAAACCTGGAAGAGTACAACCGTCTTCAGTACCGGCTACTCGACCGGACGAAGCAGCTCTGTAAGTCCATGGAGCAGATGGTGGACAACGACTTCGTCGTGGTCAACGACATGAGCTCGCTATTCGAGGATATCGACAGGATCACCGAGAGGATGGACCACATGATATACTTCGTCCCCCGGGATGAGGTGCTCCAGGTCCTGGAGGACTACCTGTCGCTTCACACGCGCCTGTTCAACAAGCCGATGTTCTTCGTAGAATCCGGCTGGGATAACCTGCCCCGGTACGAGTGCTAACTACACCTGCGCAAGTAGGGTAGGCATACTACCCCGGCGCAAGCAGGGTAGGCTTACTACCACGGCGATAGTATGGTAGACTGGCTACCAGGCCACCAGTCTGGTGGCCTCATAAGCGGCTGACCTGTCATACAGCCTGACGTCCCAGCCGCAGCCGACGATTTTTGCGTCTCCGCCGTTCCGGCTGACGATAATACCGCCGATGCATTCCATATCTCCCGGCGGGTGCCCGGTGACAAAGGGCCGGGCTGCAGAGTCATTAAAAGTGAAAGTGTAGGCGATGCCTCGCCGCTGCAGGTTCTTTTCCATGTCCTCCAGCGCAGGAGCCGCTGCCATCCTGAAGGCATTTGCAGCCTCGTACCGCCGGTCCCACGAGTACCCTGTCGTGGTTGCCGCCGACCACCGGAGGCAGGCCTCCTGGGCCCAGAGCACGTTAGCCGCATCATCTCCTGACAGGCAGGTATCCCTGTTAAGTGCGGCCGATTCTCGCACGCTGCTCAGGCTTACCACAATCAGCACAAGGAATATGCAGGCGATCACGGCCGAAAGCACGATCATCTGGCCATCGTCCTTCATCTTACCCCCTCCATATGATCAGCTTACACTCGGCGATCGTGTTCGCCCCGGGTACAAACGCCTGGAAAGGCCGCACATGCCTGGGAGCGTCCTCCGGAGGAGCGTCTCCTGCGCTGCCGAAGGGCGTTGACAGGTAAAACCTCGTTCCCGGGGGCAGCATCGATCTTACGTCCGCCTCCAGTTCCGGCGCTCTGGCATCCCACTCTGCCTGAGAGGCGACTGTGTGAGCGAGGTCGGGGTGGCCGGGCAGGTTGCCCTTGTACTCCAGAATATTTAGCATATCCTCGGACAGGACTCGCAGGTCCTCGGTGCCGAGCTGCGGGCCGGCGGGCTGTAAATGCACGATGATGGCCAGGGTGGAGATGAGCAGGATGGCGGCAAAGGCAGCTTCGACAGTATAGACTGCCCCTGCCTCAGAAGTCCGCCGCCCTGGTGCCGACATGTTCCCTCCACAACAGTACTACTAATTTTCCGTTCCTCTCCACGCCGTCTGGCTGCCTGACGACCACCAGCCGGGTCGACTTGACTACGTCCAGCGTTCCGTCGTCCACTACATAGCCCGAGGCAACCGAGACAGATCCGTCGTAAGTCGACACCTCTATCCTGATACCATAGGTATTTTCCGAGTCGTCCAGCGCCAGGTGCCGGCCCAGCTCTGTGGCATTGAAGAAGCTCAGGGAGTACACTTTTTCGGAGGACAGGATGCAGGGAGGGCCGTCCGACAGGCCGATGATCGCTGCCCCCCGGGCCAGGTCGGGGCTCGTGTGCCACCAGGGGGGTGACCCCGGGCTTTTGACCAGCGTGTCCCCGATGCTCTCGGCCATGGGCTGTAATCCTACGGAGTACTGGTCCGTATACTGAGCGGCCATCGTGCTGAACGAAAGCAGGACCGCTGTCCCTGTCCAGGCAAACAGCAGGCCAAGTGCGACCAGCAGGTCCAGGCTAAAGGCTCCTCCTGCTTCGTCTCTCATGAGATCGTCACCGTCCCGGTATCCACATCGTAGGCTAAGCTATGCTTCTCCTGACCTCCCGCCATGAACCCGGCAATGCGGACCCCGTCAGTGCACATCTCGAGCGGAGCGGCGTACTTCTGGGGCTGGGCTGCCCGGCCCACCATCACGACCATGTGCCTGCCATCGGCAGACGGGTACACGATGTATGGCCGGCTGCAGATGTCCCCTGGCAAATCCAGCGTTGCCCTGGCTGAAGCTGTGCCATCACCTGCCACCTCGCTGATCGATGCGCTGACCGAGGATGCGATATTATAGGCAGCTATGGCGGTCGCATCGTTTTCGGCTGTGGTGGCGGCGACGCTGAAAGCGGCGAACAGCGCGAGAAAGATGGCTAACGATATGCCGAGCAGCAGGATGTACTCGGCCATCGTCGCGATACCCTCATCGCAGTACGCTGACTTGCAGCTCCGCCATGGCGAGGCGCACATCGTCGATCCCTCCCATCGTCCCTCTTACTGTATCTCCGTTGATCGTCACCGTGAAGCCCTGAGCTTCCAGCGCCTGCTTCCACCCGTCCCGGCTGTCGGTCCTGATCTCGACCGAAACCTGCTGCCCCGGGGGCGCCGGCCACGAGAAATCCTGTACAGATCTGCACCGGAGCGACAGCACGGCGCTCCTGCCCTGCGGTATGACGGCGGTATCTGCGGACAGGCAGGGCACGCAGAGGTATAGCGACACTCTGCCCCCGGGCCTGCCAGCGGTAAAGAGAGCTGGCTCCTGCTCTGTCCGGGAGGTGCCGCTGTCCTCGACGAAAACGCCTCCTGCTTCGCAGGTCGCAGATCTAAACGATGATCGGAGCCCGATGCTGCCCGGCCTCAGGGTTGTCAGTTCCGTGCTGCCGGCAAGTATCGTAACCGAGCGCCAGTCGTCTTCCCCGGCCAGCAGGACGAGCTCATAGCCCTGGGGTACTACCAGCTCTAAGGCTGCAGGGAACTCGTTGCCGGCCGCGATAGATCTTGATGCGACACCTGAGAACGCCTCCATCGAGCTTGTGGCTTCTTCCAGCCCGGCATAGCGTACGCACGCCGATATCAGGTCCCCTGCCCCCGCAGATATGCCGATGGCCGCGATCATCACGACTCCTGCGAGTATGGCATAGCCGAGCAGCTCTGACACACCGTCGTCTCTCATGGCATCAGCAACCCCATCAGGTTGAAGCCGGGAAACACGACTGCCTCGAAGACGACGAAGGCCAGGGTGATCAGGATGGCGGCGTCCTTGAGCCCGCCGAAGGCGGTGCAGTCCCTCATCACCCCGATGATCAGGCCGGAGCAGGCAGCCACTGATATGGAGAGGAAATAGTAGGGGAGCGCGAACTCCCTGGGGCTTTCCATGCCCGCGGCATCCCCGCCTGACAGCGCTTTTAGCTGCTGGGACATGGGGACCAGCGAGGTGATACAGAGCGAGACCACGAGAATCAGGATGATCGTGGTCAGGTACATCACCACTACCGCCGGCAGCAGGCCTGTGCGCCGCTCTTTCAACATCGATAAAGCCAGTCGGCCATCTGCCGCCACCATCTTCAGGATGCCCTCCAGGTCTGAGCTGGAGGTGAGCGCCTCGGTGATCACTGCCACGGACCGGCTGATATAAGTGTTGTTTACCCGGCTGGCCATCGCCTTTAGGGCGGCGGCGAGGTCGAGCCCTTCGTCCTCTATCTCCGAGAGCACCCTGCACATCTCGTCGGACATGACGCCATACGATCCGGCCGATACTCGTTTGAGAGCCCTGATCAGCGAGCCTCCGGCGCCTATGTGCTCGGACAGGTCGTAAAACAGCTCGGGTGCCCGGGCATTGACCTCGCCGTCGTACGAGGCTGTAACTCCGTAGGCCATGGCAGTGGGTACCAGCACTCCCATTAGCAGGATATACGCGGCCACATCCACCGGCTGGGCCAGCAACAGGGCTGCACCGGATACAGAGCCGCCAAGTAGCACCGCTGCCAGGATAATCTTACTCATGCCGGCGGCCTTGAGCGCAGGGCATAGGTCCTCTGCGTCGAAGCCTTTCAGAATTGCCATGCTCGCTCACTCCTCCGGGGAAGCGGCTTTCAGCGCCCTTGCCATGATGAAGCTGCCCAGGGGCACGACCACGATGGCGTCAATCCATACGAAGGTGTTCCCTGAAACCATGCCGGTCATGTTGAAGACCAGGTTGATGATCGCGATGAAGATGGAGGCGATGCCGATGACCGACAGGTATACTGAGGCCATCCCCTGGACTGTCTCGTTGTACCGGCGCACGTCCATCATCTTCTTCTCCGCCAGAGCCCGGTATCTGCCGTCCAGGTATTCTTTCAGCAGGCCGCCGCTGCTGTAAACGGCGGTGATACCGATCAGTAGTTCCTGCCAGAGCGCGGACGGCGAAGTGGCCTGCGCCTTCCGCATGGCCGAGATGACGTCCATGCCATCCTCCTCGATGAGGGCCAGCAGGTAAGTAGCCTCCAGCGCCAGCTCTTTGCCGTAGACGCCGGATAGGTTGGAGAGGTTGCTAAAGATGCGGCGTACCGGCACGTTGAAGCTGGCCATGGCCAGCATGAGGCCGACCGCGTGCACCAGCGTCGAATCTATCAGGGCGCCCCGGTAATCCATGAGGGATGACACGGACCACAGCCTGCCGAAAAACACTACCGGCGCCGCCAGGAGCGTGCCCGCGAGGGTATACGCAAGTGCCTGCGGGGTTCCGGCACCGACGATAGCGACGATCGCCGCTCCCACGATGAGCACGAGACAGGCGGCTGCACCTGCGTAGATGCAGGTGCAGTAGAGAAAGTCGTCAAACTCGGGATCAAGCCGGCACTTCTCGTAGGTGATCGAATGCTTTTCCATCCACCTCGATGCCGACAGGCTTCGGGAAGCCCGCCTGATGGCTCCGATCTCAGGGCAGGGCATCACTTGTATCGCCTCCTGCTCTCGGGTGGGCGGCTATGTAGTCGAGCAGCCTGCGGCGGTTCCTGCGGAACGCCTCGGCCACCTTCCGCACCCCGCCGTCTCCGCTGACCGAGTTGCGGGCCAGCCACTGGAGCACGGCTGCGCGCTCCGCGATCTCTCCTATGAGCTGCTCTTCGGTCCAGCCCCGGTACTCCCGGATCTTCTCCAGCACCGCAGACCTGACCGGCGTCATCCGGATCGAGTCAGTGACCGGGTCCCATTCGAACACGGTATTGATCTGTAGCTTATCGTCTACTACGCCCGCCACCTCGCTGATGGCGAGACATCGTCTCGCCCGGGTTTCACCGGTACCGGCAGACGGCAGGACCACCAGGGAGAGCGTCACGCAGATCGACAGGCTTGCAGCCACGTACGGCGATATGTTGAACGGCTCGTGGGTGAGCCGGTTAAAGAAACCCGCGGCGCTGTCCGCGTGGAAGGTCATGGAAACGGTATGCCCCGAGTTGATGCCATGCACCGCCGTGCGGGCCCCCTCAGGAGTCCTGACCTCGCCGACGATCACGTACTCAGGCCGCTGCCTGAACGCCGTGACCAGCAGATCGAACTCGGTGATGGGTGACTCGCCTGTCTCTCTGGTCACCAGCGCCGTCCAGTTCCGGCTGGACAGACGCACTTCCCGGGTGTCCTCGATGGTAACCACCTTGTTGCGGTCGACGATGAACGCAGCGACTGCGTTGAGCGCTGCCGTTTTGCCCGAAGCGGTGCCGCCGATGAAGGCGGTACTGCACCTGTTCTCCATCGCCAGCCACAGGAAGGCCAGCGCCTCGGGTGAAAAGGTGCCGTGGCGCATCAGCTCCGCTGCGCTGCGGGCCCTGTTGGCGAGCCTGATAGAGAAGGTGGTGCCCCCGGAGCTGACTTCCCTGTACATGGTGGCGTTCAGGCGGGACCCGTCGGGCAGGGCGACATCCTGTATCGGGCGGGCGGCGCTGATCGACTTCCCTCCCCGCTGGACGAGGTACATGACGAAATCATCCAGCTCTTCCTCCGTCGAGAAGGTGATATTGCTAGGGATCGACTCGAACTCCGGCAGGTACACGTAGACGGGCTGGTGGTAGCCGTTACAGCTCACGTCCTCGACGTTTCTGTCCTGCAGCAAAGCGTGAATCTTTTTGTAGCCCCAGAAGTCCCGCTCGATGTAGTACAGGAGCCGGTCCCTGGGCTCTCCCCTGATTCCCCGGGCGGCGCACAGTTGATCGAACTTCCTGAGAATCCGCTCTCTGCCTCCGATCCGCCTCATCAGGGCCAGCTCGGACCCGGGCTTCTTGTGCAGCTCCTTCACGATGTACTCGTACGCCGCCTTCTCTCCGGGGGCCAGCCGGGGCTCGATCAACTCGTACCTGTACTGGCCGGCGCTTCTGTCCCAGAGGACCTGAGCAGTGCACAACTGGCCAATAGGGTAGCTTCTGATCACTTCAGTGGCTGAACCTCCCTCTGCCGGAGCAAGCTCCTCTGCAGGGGCCGGACTTTCGTCAGGCTTGGGGCACACTGGTTCACCACGTACTACCGAGGCCTCGACGTTATCGTCCACTGATAGCAGGCCGGCTGCTGTCAGCGGGGTTTCTCCGGCGGGCTCGTCCTTCATCACTGTCTTCCTGACATCATCGTCGTCTACCGACAGCAGCTGTTCTCTGGATAGGCTGTTCATGCGGATACCAGACTAATTCTCTGTGAATTGTAAATAAGTGCTCCCGTATGTTATTTATACTTTGCTGAAAATAAGTATGAGAAGCATGGATCAGGGACACGTACGGCGAATCTTTCAGGCAGTGGAGAAGAGCCTGGCAGGGTCCGGGAACGGGCTGAAGGTACTTCACATAGTATCGGGCTCAGAGTGCTTTCCCCGCGACGAATGGGCTTTGCAGCTGGTGGACGATTGCAGGGCGCTGGGCCTCGACGTGCTCTTCACGGAAGCAGCGGACCGCAGACTGCTCGTGGCCGGCCAGGTGTACGACGACGTCTACGCAGTTTCCCTGCTTACCCCAAACATGCCTGCCGTGGCGGCAGCCCGGTACCTGCAGCGGCTGCTGAGCGCAGAGAGCATCCTCGGGCCTGAGGAGCGTCTCCTGCCCGCCAGCGATCTCGACGCGCTGCTGAAACGGTGGGAGTGGCAGGTATCGCTGATCTTCGGCCAGAGTTTTGCGGCCAGACTCATCGAAAAGGCGTTCGCCGGGCAGAACTGCGGGCGGATGACGCCGGAGGGCCTGGAGCAGGTGCGCCGGTACCTCATCTCGGCGACCGGCGGCTC
Source organism: Methanocella sp. MCL-LM (assembly GCF_049676595.1). GTDB lineage: Archaea > Halobacteriota > Methanocellia > Methanocellales > Methanocellaceae > Methanocella_A. The sequence continues at coordinate 3,529,029 of NZ_CP187259.1, read as the reverse complement.
TGTCGATTTCACAGAAAGTACATAAACGAAGCGAGAATAAATTCTGATCGTGCGCCGGCATCGCTGTAAGCCGATTTTTAGTGCACGGCGCCGCACGGCCGGCGATGGGCGGATTCCCCTCTGGCTCACCGCGTCCGTGCGATCCGCGATCGAGCATATGGTAAACCTTATGTTACTACAAGACGCTTATGAATACAATCCCTGGTGAAATCGTGCAACTCCCCGACGTTCAAGCAAGCAATCCGGAAGTTTCTATCGGCCTGACGCGCGTTGGCGTGACCGAGGTCAAGAAGATGGTGGAGATCACCCGGAGCGACAAGAGACCGATTATTCTGATTCCGACCTTCGACATCTTCGTAGACCTACCCTCCTACCGTAAGGGCGCGAACCTGTCCAGGAACCTGGAAGCCATCGACCGTACGCTGGAAGAGGCGCTCAACCGGCCGGTGTACAGGGTTGAGGACCTGTGCGTGGACGTGTCGAAGCGGCTGTTGGAGACGCACGAGTACGCGTCCAACGCCGAGGTCAGGATGCACGGCGAGTACATGATGAAGAAGAAGTCGCCGAAGACCGGCCTCGAATGCCAGGAAGTGTACGACATCTACGCCGATGCGATCGTAGCCCGGGGCGGCCTGACCCGCAAGACCATAGGCGCGAAAGTCATCGCTATGACTGCCTGCCCCTGCGCCCAGGAGATCTCCAAGGAGAGCGCATTTAAGAAGCTGGCAGCGCTCGGCGTGGCGGACAACGTGATCCAGGACTTCCTGGAGGACATGCCCATGCCAACGCACAACCAGCGGGGCGTCGGCACGATCAAGATCGAGTCCGGGGACGACGTGAAGGTCTCCATCGAAACGATCATCGACATCATAGAGAACTCTATGAGCTCCCAGATGTACGAGCTGCTCAAGAGAGAAGACGAGAGGCACGTGGTCGAGTCCGCCCATAAGAACCCCAAGTTCGTGGAGGACTGTGTCCGGACCATGGCCAAGAACCTCGTCCAGAAGTTCCCGAACCTGCCGGACGACGCCGTTATTACCATCGAGCAGGTGAACGAGGAGAGCATCCACCGCCACAACGCATTCGCGGAGCGGATGGCCACCTTCGGGGAACTGAAGAAAGAAGTGCTGAGTAATGGCCCTATCCTGTAGGACCATCAGCATCTAATAAAAAATCTCTCGGCGACTACCGCCGAGCTGTTTTTACTTATCCTGCTACCGGGAAGTTAATTTTCCGCAGGCGTTTGCATCTTCTTGAAGAGCTCTTCGACCTCAGTGCCCTCCAAGAAGACGAGGCCGTGCTTTGCCGCGTAAGCCTTAGCGTCTTCTTTGGTGAGCGCCTTGCCGGTCTCCCCGTCCAGCATCTCGCACATGACCATGGCCGGCGTAACACCAGCAGCCCTGGCGAGGACGATAGACAGCTCTGTCTGGCCTCTCCTGTCCTTCAGGAGGTTGGGAGCGCAGCGCAGCAACGGCACATGGCCCGGCGACCTGAACTCCTGGCCGAACGGGACCTTGTTGCCGTTGAGCGCGCTTTTGGTGATGTCAGCTAACTTGGTGATCGTGAGCGACCGGTCATCGTCGGTGATGCCAGTATAGGTCTTGCGGTGGTTGACCCAGAGCGAGAACGAGGACTTGGCGTCGTAAGGGATGTCGCCTACCTTCTCGTAGATCGACTCGATGGCGCCGAACCCGTTGCCGGAGTCTCCCGCGTACTTCAGCACGTCCACGATGTACGGGATGCCCAGCTTAGTGCAGGCAGCCGGATCGATGGCCACGCACATCAGGCCCCCCGCGTCACGGCGAAGCTGGTAGACGAGCTTCGGGGTCATGAACTCCGCGGGTACGACCAAGTCGGTCTCCCGTTCGCGGTTATCGTAGTCATAAAGCAGTATCACTTGGCCCTTGCGGAGTGCCTGTATTGCATCGTCTATCATTCCAGCGTCACCTCTACTTCGTCGCCGTCCTGGAGGCCGAGCGACTGTCTTAGTTTGATCGGAGCTATGATCTCTATCAGGTTGGGCGGGTAGCTCGTCCTGTCCGGGCGAATAATCGCAGCCCTGACTCCCTTGATCCTCACCGGGTAGCACTTGCATCCCCCGAAGGTGCGGTTCTCGCCTTTGAAGCCGGCAATCTTGACCGCTTCGTGCTCTGCCGGGGCGAAAGGCTCCGTCAGGCGGATGTTCAGGGTGCCGGGGTACGGGTCGAAGCCGAGCTTCTCGTTGAACTGGTTGCGGTAGCCGTCCAGCGAAATGTAGTACTGGCCTTCGCCCAGGCCCGTGACCACTTTGCCTTTCAGCACGGCGTGGCCGTTCTTCTCGAAGAGCCTCTGGTAGTCCAGGTACTCAGACCTGAGCAGTAACATGCCCTTGTCAGTGATCTTCACTTTCTGACCTTCGGGTGTTACCACCCGGGTGATGTACCCGTCGTCTTCCAGGGCAGACAGCCGCCTGGCCGCCGTCTGGGGGCTCATGCCCAGCGAGGTCGCGAAGATCGAGGAGGACAGGCTCACCTGCTCCTTATTCGCGCCCATCAGGGCCAGCCGCTTCAGCGTCTCGACTTCCATGATGCTCCTCAATTTTAAGATGCATATCATGTATGGTATGCTAGTATATAACGTTTATTGTCCTGCAACCGGACAGCTAAAAACGGGCCACGTCGCATTATATATTAATAAATAGTATTCGGGCCCCGAAGATGTTGGCTTTAAACCTGCATCCAAAAAGTGAGATACAGTAGTGCTCATAGTGAGAGCAAGCAATAGTCCCGTATAACGTTTTATGCGAGCGCCCGTACCATTTACGCGAAGTACTCGAAGTACACGAAGTACTCAAAGTTCGATAAAAAGGCTGACTTCAGGCTGATCTTATAGTAAAACTTCGTGTACTTCGCGTACCTTGTGTACTTCGTGTAAATGGTACCTGACAGTCCCAAAAATTCTAAAAACGATTACTGTTCCAGCCTTATCGCGCCGTTCCTGTAGACAGGTATCAATGGATATAAGTTGACCTGTGTGCAGATCATCTCGACATCACTACTGGAGCCATAAGCCGCCAGCTTTCTGCCAGATGCGGAGCCTCTGATGCCCTCGAGCAGGGCCTTGCCCTCTAGCGACTCTGTGGCAGCTTGCACGGCGCCTTCAACTCTCTCGCCTCCGTTGATCTTGCCGACGAGGTACTCGATCAGCAGGGCGGCGCACAGGTCCTCGTCGGACTTGAGGGGCGAGCCCGAGGCGAGCAGGTAAGCGTGCGGCTGCGACTTTAGTTTGTCGGCCACGACGCCCGCGTTGAGCGTGCTGGCGATGATTCCACCCTCTACCATCACCCTGGTGCCGTTCGAAGTGGTGATCACAACTGTTTTGCCTTTCAGGTCGGCGTGCAGCAGCTCGTTTGGGGAGTTGCCGTGGTCAAAGCCTTTGATCTTGATGCCCTGGCGCTCACCGACGGTGATCGCCTGTAATTCTTGGCCCAGCCTGAGAGCTTCCGCCTCGTCCTCCACCGGGATGACTTTTTCAGCGCCGGAGGCGAGAGCGACGATGATAGTAGACGAGGCCCGCAGCACGTCAATAATAACAGGCAGGCCTTCGGGTGCCTTTAAAAAATCGGCTTTGCCGGCGGGGCCGGTATAGCATTTCATGATACCCAGGCTATTTTACGGCTCGGCGAGCCTGATCCACTTCAGGCCTTTGCCGGGCTTGATCGGCTTGGCGTCGTCGAGGAAGATACGCCCGTACATCCGTTGCCTGATCACTTTGGTGCCGAAATCGCTCTCGATCTCCTTGATGCTGCCCGCATAGGCAAGGCCTTCCTGGTCGCCCATGGTTCGGGCGGTCCATCTGGCGATGTACTCAGCGTTGTAGTCCCTGGCATCAAGGCGCTTGATCACGCACCTGTAATCGTTCTTCTGCTTGTTGCTGACCGTGTCGGAGCACATTTCCTCGGCAAGCTTGACTCGCAGCTTCTCAATAGTGCCTGCGGTGGCCGCGTCTAGCTCGTTGACCGTGTTGCCGAACTCCTCGTCCTCGGCATCCCTCTCTGCCTTAAACAGCCGCTCGATCTCGTTCACCAGGTCCTCGGAGGGCACGATGCCCTGCTGGGCCAGCCACCCGATCAGCCACTCGTAATAATTATTGCTGGCATCTACCGTGGCTGCATGGGTCTCGCCTTTCTTCGGCTTCTCCTTCTCTTCCGAGATGCGGATCTTGCCCTCTTTGCCCAAAAACAGCGTGAAGTTACCTTGCCTGCTGGCAATCTCCAGGGCCTTCTTTTCCTGTCGCTTGTTCAGCTTGATTTCAAAGATGTCCGGCGCCATGTTTCATAAAAGTAAGCGCTTATGCTATTTGATGTTTTTCACCCTGTACCGCAGCCACCAGAAGTTGTTGCCCATGCTGACCTGTAAGTCTTCCGCGTATGGCTGTAGCAGTGGCAGAAGCGAGCTTTCGTCGTAGTAGTTCTCGATGATCTCCGCCATGCTGCCGTCCGGCATCCGCCTCAGCCTGAACGAGTCTGGATTGCCTCTTTTGACCACCAGCGTGCCTCCCGACTTCGGCACGTACAGGTTATCCGCCATGAACACCATCGAACCCTCGCCCAGGCGGCGGTGGAACCCTTCGAGGAAACCCTGGACTCTCGCTTTCGGCACGTGAGATAGCCAGAAGTTAGCCAGGCCCGCGTTATACGTGCCCTGCACCGAAGCCAGCTCGTAAGCGTCGTGCACGCAGAACTCCACGCTCTCCGGGGGCAGCGCCCTCGACTGCGCCACGGCCAGCGTCTTCGGCGAGATGTCCAGCGCCACCACGTGAGTGGCCACCTCTGCGGCGATCTTCGTCCAGTACCCCGTGCCGCACGCCACTTCCAGCACCCTCCGGCCTTTCAGCGCCTCCCTCATCGAGTCCGCGATGGCGTTCAGCTCGGCCTTCCGCTCGAGGTCGCCCTCGGTCTCCTCGCCGATATACTCCACTTCCGTGGCGGCGCTATCGTAGGTATTAGAACTATCGAGGTGCTGCTCAGGCATAGCAATCGATCTAATTTTCATCTGCAGGGTTAAAAGGGTTCGGGTTACAAATAGCCGTGTAGATCCGATGAAGGAAGTGTACGCTGCGCTGCGCTTAACACGAAGGACACGAAGGACACTGAGGACACAAAGGTTCTTTAAGGACACAAAGGGGTCGTGTTAAAGGGCACATCCTTCGTGTTCCTTGAATTAGCCTTCGTGTCCTCCGTGTCCATCGTGCCCTTCGTGTTAAGCACAGCGCAGCGATAATTTGGCTGGGCATATCGTACAGAGCAACTGTGAAAGAGAAGCTTCGCTCTAAGCGTTTAACAAGTAGATAAAATGTTGATCGTATGCCGCCTGCATGCCGGGTAATACCCTTCCGGGCTGACATGCGGACAGCATACCTATAATCATCGCCCGATCCGGGGGGAGCGTCCGTCACGGTGATAGTTATGGTTTAAAAGTCTGTACCTGTGTTATTTCTTGTACTCGGTGTAGCCGCACTTGCCGCAGGATACGCGGTCCTTGTGGGCTGCCATGAAGACGCCGTCGCCACAGCGGGGGCACGTCTGGCCCTTGCGGCTGACTTTGCCGTCCTTGACTTCGTACATGCGGGCCTTGGTGTTGGTGCCCTTGGCCGGGCCCTTGGCGCCGCCCTTTGCTGCCGGTGCGCCCTTTGCGGGTGCTTTTGCTGCTGGTGCTGCCATTCAGATCACTCCTTCTTTTCTTCCTTCGGAACAGGCTTCTGGTTCCTCTGGACGATGTGCTCGGTCTCGACGCGCTTCATGCGCTCTTCGGTCTCGTAGATCTTGGCGTAGCCTCTGGTCTCGCGCTTGCCGAACTGGGACCTCATGCGCTCGATGATGACCAGTTCCGGCTTCGAGTTCAGGTAGGCTGCGATCTTGTTCTTGATCTCCTGCCTGGACGGGGTGCCCAGGTTGTGGCTTACGCTGAACTGTACCTCGCGCCTCTGCAGGAGCGGGTTGTTCTTTTCTTCCAGTACTTTTATTTCCATACTTATCACCATGTTGATGATCGTGATTTACAGTCGGACAGATAGGCCGACTGTCGTCTACTCTTTCTCCATCTTGTCCAGGAGAGCCCTGGTCTCCTTTCGCTTTTCCTCGGTCACCTTGACCACGACCACGCCTTCGTTGGGCTGGCCGTAGATCACGGCTGATCCGGCAGGGGCGTAAAGGCATGCGGGAATGACCGCCAGGTCTTCCTCGCCGTCCACGAAGATGCGGACGGGCTCTGTCGAGCTCATGTTGTCCTTGATCAGGTCCATGAGCGCCTGAGTGACGACACCCGCGGGGTTGCTGACACGCAGCTCTTTAAAGGTGTGATGAGACGTGCCTTTGCGGACCTCGTGGTCGACCGGCAGACGCATGGTCTGGTCGTCGACGAGGCACATGTCGGGCACGACACCGGCTTTGATGAGGTAGAAGGTGGTCACGTCCCCGATCGATATGATCTTCGGGGGCCTGTCCAGTGCCTTCACTACCTTCGCCAGGCACGATTCGCCCTTACCCCTGTACAGCGTACCGAACGGGGTCTTCAGGTCGTCGCGCAGCGCCGGCGTCAGCTTATAGATCAACTTAGCGCACCTTCAAGGCGAACTTGCCGGGACGCTTGACGTTCATGAGCTTTGCGATCTCTGACTTGACCGGGTCGATGATGACCACGTAGCCGCTCCAGTCCTCGCTGAGCGAGCCGGACTGGCAGACGGGGCAGACGTCGCCCTCGAGCAGGTTATGACACTCCCTGCAAGCCTTCAGGTTACTGCCGGCCTTGCGGGATTTTGTGTCAGATTTAGTCTTTGCCATTTATATAATCTCCAGACTTAGATACTTTCGAGTAGACATCTCGTCATAGTAACTTTGAGTATATAAAAGTAGTGGGTTTTGTGCGCCTTCGGCGCTGGGAGTGCTAGGTCGGGATTGTGCGCCTTCGGCGCCCTTTGTCAGACTAATACTGTCAACAACAGCTATATGTTCCTTTGGTAAAAACTTAGAGCCATGAAGCCAGCCCTCTTAGTCATCGATGTCCAGCAGGAGTTCTTCAAGAATCCCGTCACTGCTCAGTCCCTGAACGACGCGATCGAGTACATTAACGCAGCCATAGAACTATTCAGAGAGAAGAACCTGCCCATTATCTGCGTCCAGGACATCGAAGGCGACAGAGTGCCGGGCACCGAGGCTTTCGACCTCCCGGAGAGCCTGGAGATTCTGGACTCGGATGTCCACATCCACAAGACTTACAGTAATTCGTTCACCAAAACTCCTCTTCTCGAAACTCTCCGCAAGCTCGGCGTCGACACCGTCATCCTGACCGGCTACTGCGCCGAGTACTGCGTATTATCGACGTGCCGGGGCGCCCGGGATGTGGACCTGACGCCGATACTACTACGCAACGCCCTGGCCAGCGGTAAGCCGGAGAACATCAGGTTCGTGGAGAGCATCAACGACGTCATTTCCTACGGGGCGCTGAAAAAGGTGCTCGAATAGCCTCGTAGCCCTTATATATTTTTAGGACTGTCAGGTACCGTTTACACGAAGTACGCGAAGTACACGAAGTACACGAAGTTTTACGATAAGATCATCTTACAGCATGCCGTTTTATCGTACTTTGAGTACTTCGCGTACTTCGTGTAAATGGTACGGGCACTCATACAAAACATTACGAGAATGACGATACTTGGTGTAAGGCTGCGTGAGGCACTTAACTAGCTGATTTTCCCGGCTATTAACGCTAACATTTAAAAAGGAATTATGCCCATTATCCATTGATTAAAGCCATGACTCTCGATGTCTCTCACCCCACGCTGGACTTAGCCAGCACTGTCAGCGATTCTCTGAAAGGCAAGAAGATCGTGCTGGCGGTGACGGGCAGCATTGCGGCCGTGGAAACGATCAAGCTGGCGAGAGAACTCATCCGCCGGGGAGCCGTGGTCCAGGGTGTGATGAGCGAGGCGGCGCAGACTATCATCCACCCGTGGGCGCTCCAGTATGCCACCGGCAGGGCGGTCATCACCGAGATCACCGGGGACGTGGAGCACGTAGCTTACTGCGGCGAACGGAAGGAGGCTTACGATCTGCTTTTGATCGCCCCGTGCACGGCGAACACCATCGGCAAGATCGCCTCGGGCATCGACGATACTCCGGTGACGACGTTCGCCACCACGGCCATCGGCTCGAAGATACCCGTGCTGATCGTGCCGGCCATGCACGGCTCCATGTACGATCACTTACTGGTCCAGCAGAACATCCGGAAGCTGGAGGACATCGGCCTCAAGTTCCTGATGCCGAAGCGGGAGGAACACATAGCCAAGATTCCCGACAACGCCGAGGTCGTGCTCAATGTCGAGCGCATGCTTTCGCGCTCTCCGCTGCGGGGGAAGAAGGTTCTTATCACCAGCGGCCCCAACTTCGAGGAGATCGACCCGATCCGGGTGCTGACCAGCCGGAGCACTGGCAGAATGGGCATCGAGTTAGCGCTGGAGGCTTATCGCCAGGGTGCCGAGGTTACTGTGGTCCACAAGGACCGTGTAGGTATACAGGGGATTAGCGATGTGTTCGCGGAGAGCGCAGGGGACATGATGGAGGCGGTGCTGGCCGAGCTGAGGAAGGGCTACGACCTCTACATTAGCGCTGCGGCCATCTCGGACTTTACCGTGGAGAAGGCGCTTGACAAAATCAGCTCTGCGGGCTCTCTCACAATTACGCTGCAGCCGACGCCCAAGATCATCGACCGGGTGAGGCACGATTATCCGGGCCTGTTCATCGTGGCCTTCAAGGCCGACACGGTGGACGAGAAAGAGCTTGTGGACCGGGCCGAGCGCAGGCTGGAAGAGTCGGGGGCTAACATGATCGTGGCCAACCGGTTCGGGGGAGTCCGGGATTCTTCCGTCAACGACGTGTTCATCATCCGGTACGACGTTCCCACCGCCCGGGTCACCGGGAAGAAGAGCGTGATCGCCGGCGCCATCCTGGACGCGGCCTCGGAGTATTTCAAATGATGGTGAGGGCGTTTGCGCCGGGCCACATCACCGGCTTCTTCGTTATCAGGGAGCATGAGGACCCTTTGAAAACCGGCTCCTGTGGCGCCGGTCTGTCCCTCGACGACGGCGTCTACACTGAGGTCACCTTGTCTCAGGACGGCGAAACGAGAATCCTCCTGAACGGCGTGGAGAGCGAGGCGACGACCACCCGAACCCTTCTTGATCTGCTCACCGATCAGCCAGTACTCATCAATAGCCGCCTCTCGGTGCCGGTCGGCGGCGGCCTCGGGGCCAGCGCCGCGGGAGCGATGAGCACCGCTCTTGCGTTGAACGAATTGCTCGGGCTGAACAAGACGTTTAACGATCTGTGCCATGCCGCCCACCTCGCTGAGGTCTCTAATGGCACCGGGCTCGGGGACGTGGCGGGGATGAGCAACGGCGGCGTGGAAATCAGGCTCCGGCCGGGCACCCCGTTTGCCCTTGACCGGATCCCCGCAGCGCCCACGTTTATCTACTACGCCCACTTCGGCCCGGTGTCGACCAAGGGCGTGCTGTCAGACGAAAGGGAGAAGAAGCAGATCAATCGCGCCGGGGAAGAGTGCCTCAAGGCGCTGCTGAAAAAGCCCTCGTGTTCGAGGAGTTCATGCGGCTCTCCCGGGGCTTCGCGGTCGACTCGGGCCTGATCAGCCGCCGGGCCCTGGACGCGGTCGAGGCGGTGGAGGCTGCCGGGGGCCTTGCGTCGATGGCTATGCTGGGCGATACGGTGTTCTCGACTACGGCCGATGGCCTGGCGGAATTCGGAGCCGTGAAGCGGTCCAGAATAAACCTGACCGGGCCGGTGCTCATCGACGACGTCCGCCAGAGGGACTTTTTTAACACGAGTTGAGGCTGTTGCCTTAACCTTTCATATATGGTACCCAAAGTAACCATAGTAAGGCCTTTTCATGCCAAATTTTATGATATAATTTCGATAATATTTAACCTGTGCCCCGTACATCTACTATTTTGTTAGCGCTAATTGCAGCTATCACTGGCCGACGGCATGCGGCTTACGATCACTTCGCTGCGATGGCCATTATGCGGAGGTTACCACATGAGCGAGCAGCTTAAAAAAGCTAAACATATCGACGTCGACGAGAAGAGTAAACTGAGCGACCTGGAAGAATTCCGTGAGTACCCGGAGGGCCAGTTCCTGACGACTAACCAGGGCGTGAGGGTCAGCGAGACCGACATGTCCCTGAAAGCCGGCGAGAGGGGGCCGACGCTTCTGGAGGACTTCCACTTCCGGGAAAAGCTCACCCACTTCGATCACGAGCGCATCCCGGAGCGAGTAGTTCACGCCAGGGGTACGGGCGCCCACGGTTACTTCGAGTGCTACGAGTCGATGGCCGAGTACACCATGGCGTCGTTTTTGCAGGAAGCCGGTAAGAAGACCCCTGTTTTCGTCCGTTTCTCGACCGTCGTGGGCTTCCGGGGCTCTGCCGATACGGTGAGGGATGCCCGGGGCTTCGCTACCAAATTTTACACCGAGGACGGCAACTATGACCTCGTCGGGAATAACATCCCGGTCTTCTTTATCCAGGATGCTATCAAGTTCCCCGACCTGGTCCACTCGATCAAGCCGGAGCCGGATGACGAGATGCCGCAGGCGTCTGCCGCCCATGATACCTTCTGGGACTTCGTGGCCAGTCACCACGAGAACGCCCACATGATCATGTGGCTCCTTTCGGACAGGGGTATCCCGAGAAGCTACCGGATGATGCAGGGTTTCGGTGTCAACACGTTCAGGTTCGTCAACAAGGCGGGCAAAGGCCGTTTCGTCAAGTTCCACTGGATACCTAAGCTGGGCGTCCATTCCCTCGTCTGGGACGAGGCCCAGAAGCTGGCCGGCAAGGACCCGGACTACCACCGGCGGGATCTGTACGAGGCGATCGACGCAGGCCACTACCCCGAGTACGAGCTGGCCGTGCAGATCATCGAGGAAGCGGACGAGCAGAAGTTCGACTTCGACCTGCTGGACGCGACCAAAATCGTGCCGGAGGAGCAGGTGCCCCTGAAGATCATCGGCAAGCTGACCCTGACCGCCAGGCCTGACAACTTCTTCGCGGAGGTGGAGCAGGTGGCCTTCTGCCCCGCCAACGTGGTGCCGGGCATCGACTTCACCAACGATCCGCTTTTGCAGGGACGGCTCTTTTCGTACCTGGACACCCAGCTGATCCGCCTCGGAGGTCCCAACTTTCACGAGATTCCCATCAACAGGCCGCTCGCACCTTACCATAACAACCAGCGGGACGGCTACCACCGGATGACGATCAACAGGGGCAAGTCGGCCTACTTCCCGAATACGGTAGGTAACGGTGACCCGAGGCCTGCGTCCCGGGAGGAGCGCGGCTACGTTCACTACACCGAGAAGGTGGAGGGGAAGAAAATCCGGGCGCGGAGCGACAGTTTCAAGGACTTCTTCAGCCAGGCCACCCTTTTCTGGAACAGCATGACCGGGCCCGAAAAGACCCACATCGTCAAAGCTTTCCACTTTGAGGTGGGCAAGGTCAAGAGCCTCGAGATCCGGCAGCGGGTCACGGACATGTTCGCCAACGTCGACCCGGAGCTCGGGCGGATGATCGCGGAAGGCGTGGGCGTGAAGGTGCCGGCGCCGAAAGCCCCGCAGAAGAAGAGCAAGCTGGATAAATCCCCGGCGCTCAGCCAGCTGAACAAGGTTCCGGATACTATCGTCGGCCGGAAGGTCGCCATCCTGGCGGCAGAGGGCGTGAAAGCCTCCGAGGTCGAGCAGATGAAGAAGGCGGTGAAGACTGCCGGGGCGAGCGCCGAAGTGGTCTCCAAAGTCCAGGGCCTACATAAGGGCTCTGACGGTGGCGAAGTCATGGTGGACAAGAGCTACGTGACTACCGGCTCGATCCTGTACGATGCCGTGTTCGTCCCCGGCGGAAAGCAGAGCGTGGAGACGCTGAAATCCCATGGGGACGCCATACATTTCCTCAACGAGGCGTTCAGGCACTGCAAGCCGATCGGGGCCATGGGCGAGGGCGTAGACCTGATCAAGGCCTCTGCCATCTCCGGCGTCTCCATTTCCGGCGAAGGCAAAGGTGGCATTGTCTCGGATAAAGGCGTGGTGACGGCCCGGGACGAGACGGACCTGATCGCGTTCTTCGAACGCTTCCGGAAGGCGATGGCGCAGCACCGCCACTGGGACAGGGAGAAGAAGGAGGCGGTGCCGGCATAGGGGAAGTCACTCTTCCCATTTTCGCTCGCTTCGGTGCCCTCAGTTCTCCGGCTCAGTAGTGCACCACCACGTCTATGGCTGTCTCTCCGGGGACGTTGACCATTGTATCCATGTCTATGCGCTTGAACTCGAGGCTGACGGGCACCCCGCCGACCATCAGGTCTTTGATCTTCAAGGCTTCCAGCCACGGGGGCAGTGTAGGCTTGACCAGTGTCAGCCTCTGGTCCATCGCCTGCGGGATATATCCCAGGGCTGCCGAAAGCATGTATGGTATCGTCCCCGCCGACCAGGCCTGGGGACTGCAGGCCACCGGGTACCTGGTGGGCACATTATAATGCTCCCGCTCGTAGCCGCCGAACAGCTCGGGCAGACGATAACGTGGATACTGGCTGGCCGCTTCGTACATGCAGGTCAGCAGCCTGTTGGCCTCCTCCTTGAATCCATACCGGCACAGGCCCAGCGCGATGATGGAGTTATCGAAGGGCCAGACTGTGCCTGCATGGTATCCCAGCGGACTGTACCGCTTCTCCAGGGATGACAGAGTCCTGATCCCCCAGCCGGTGAACATGTCGGGCTCGAACATGCGCTTGACCATATCTGCCGCCCGGCCTCCGTCCACAATCCCGGTCCACAGGCATTGCAGGGGATTGGAGGAGATCACGTCACACAGGCCTTCCCGATCGATAGCCTGGGCGTAGAACCTTTTTTCGCTCATCCAGAAGTCCCGGTTGAACTTTCGCTTCAGCTCGTGGGCGTCGTGGATGAGCCTGCTGGCAAGGTCGCGGTTTCCAGTCCGTTCGAATAAGATCGCCATTCTGACCTTTGCCATGTAGAAGTAGCCCTGTACCTCCGAGAGTGCTACCGGCGGCTGCGCAAGGCTGCCATCCGATCGGCTGACGGCTTCCACTGAGTCCTTCCACCCGTGGTTGGTCAGGCCCTTTTTCGACCTCGGGAGGTACGAGGCAAAGCCCATGTCTCCCGGATCGGCATAGTTGTCCATCCACCCGAGGGCCGCCGTCACATGCCCGAAAAGCTCGTGCATCAGGCCTATCTCTCCAGTCCAGCCGATGTACTCGGCCAGCAGTATCAGAAAGAGCGGCGTCGAGTCCACGGTGCCATAGTACGGGATCATGGGGATCTCGTTCAGGTTCGCCTTTTCCCCTACCCTCAGCTCGTGTAGTATCTTGCCCGGCTCTTCGTCTTTCCAGTCGTTGTACTCCCTGCCCTGGTACCGGGCCAGCAGCCGCAGAGTGCTTTTAGCCTTGCTGAACTCGTAGGGCATCGACTGGAGGGCGGAGATGATGCTGTCCCTGCCGAACAGCGCATCGTACCATGGCACGCCTGCCGAGTGGAAGATGTGGCCGTGGCTGCTCATGTTCAGCAGCCTGAGGTCGGCCAGCGACCTGAGAAAAACCCGGTTGAAGACGAGGTTGTCCGTGCTGAACTTCCCGCAGCATTCCGTCGTGTGGGCATAGGAAGTCCGGATTCTGTCCAGGCGCTCCTCGATGCTCAGGTCCCCTCGAAGCTGGCTTTCCTCCGGGGCGCCAGTTTCTTCTACGTAAATGCGCAGCTCAAGTTTGTAGGTCTTCGAGGGCCGGAGCCGGAGGCAGTAGGTGCATGTCCGCCCGTTGGTACACTCCGGCGGGGGATCAAAGACGATCCGGGTGCTGCGTTTGTGCCCGTCCTTCCCGAGGTAGGATAAGAGGAGGGTGTCCCTGTCAAAGATCGGTTTTTGCAGGCTGCCGCTCCGCTTTCCGTCGATGCCCCGGACGGTGAAGATATCGTTGAAGTCCGCCTCGAGCTCCAGGGTGAGGCTGGCGTATACGTCGTGCTGGTTGTGGTTGGTGATCGAGATGATTTCCCGGACCAGCCCGGGGATGACCCGGTCCCTGCGCACCGTGATCGTATCCTTCCTGACCTCTTTTCCCCGGTCGTCGGTAAAGGCCCTGTTGGTCATCACAATCGTAGATGCGTAATCCCGGTCATCGTTGGAGAGGATGTTTCGCAGCAGCCTGTCGTTGAGCCTGATGATGTACCCGCTGAGAAACCTGCAGTCCCTGTGGTACAGCCCGTATCCTAATTCCTCTCCCAGCGGTATGTTGCCGTTCTTCTCGGTCACCAGCGTGACGTTACCCTCCCGTATGACGAGCGAGTCAGTGATGTCGTCCGTGCTGGTATGCGATTCCACGTACTCCATGGCGACTTCAGCCTCAGGTGTCAATGAGGGGTGGACTTTGTAAGGTTATATGAATTGGCCGGTATGTCGCCGGACTTGCTCAACCGCCCTCTCCCGCTTTACGTAGCTTGAAAGTAGGCTATTCCCTGGCTGACCGGTTCCATAAAAAACACGTCTATTTTATATTAATGCAGCGATGAAATATTATTGAAAGAGGTTTTCCATTGTACTCTGACAAAAAGCCGGAGGAGGTCTTCAGGGAGCTTGGGTCGTCGCACTCCGGGCTTACCTCTGCCGAGGCGGCGCAGAGGCTCGAGAAGCACGGCCGGAACGCGCTGGCCCAGGAGCAGAAGTTCAGCTTGCTCCGCCTCGCAATTCACCAGTTTACCGACCCGCTCATCTACATTCTTATCATCGCTGCCCTGGTCACCGCTTTCCTGCAGGACTGGGTAGACACAGGCGTCATCCTGCTGGTCATCTTCGTGAACGCGGTCGTCGGGTTTTTCCAGGAGCTGAAGGCCGAGAAGGCGGTCAGTGCCCTCAAATCGCTGGCGGCTCCGAAGGCTATGGTCGTGCGGGACGGCCACGTCAGGGAGATCGACAGCGAACTGGTAGTGCCCGGGGATCTGGTAATGCTTACCTCTGGCACCAGGGTTCCCGCTGATCTGCGGCTGGTCGAGACCATCAGGCTGGAGATCGACGAGTCCGCGCTGACCGGGGAATCTCTGCCCTCCAGGAAAACGGCCGATAAACTGGATAACCCCAGGCCGTCCCCGGGGGAGGCGGACAACGTCGCTTTCATGGGCACACTCTCGGTCTCGGGCAGGGGCACAGGCGTGACGGTAGCCACCGGCCAGCACACCCAGCTGGGCCAGATATCCAAAGAAGTGGCGACTGTCACCCGGTCGAAGACGCCATTGCAGGAAAAGCTGGAGAAGATGAGCGGGCAGATCGGGATGGCGGTCCTCGCCATCTCCGCGGTCGTGGTGGTGCTCGGCGTGCTCACCGGAGAGAGCCTGTACCAGATGCTGCTTACAGGCATAGCGCTGGCTGTGGGCGCAATTCCGGAAGGCCTTCCGATCGTCATCACCATCACCCTGGCTATCGGGGTCAAGCGCATGGCAGAACGGAATGCCATAGTGCGCAGGCTGCCGGCAGTGGAAACGCTGGGCAGCACTACGGTGATCGCCTCGGACAAGACCGGGACCATGACTCGCAACGAGATGACCGTGGTCCGCATCTACGCAGGAGGCCGGCACTACCGCCTGACTGGCGGAGGCTTCTCTCCGCAGGGCGAGATCATCCCGGAGGCCGGCGACACTTCCAACGTGGCACTTACATCCTGTCTGCGGGCCGGGCTGCTGGCCAACGAGTCCAGCCTGGAGCAGGACGAGGCTACTAAGGAGTACAAGCCTCTGGGCGACCCCACGGAGGTCAGCCTGATCGTGTCCGCGATGAAGGGGGGCATGGAAGAGGGGAAAGAGATGATCGATTACGCCTGGCTGGACGAGATACCCTTCGAGTCTGACCGGATGTATATGGCCGGCCTGTACCGCTCGGCCGGGAACGGGGATAGCATCGCGTTCATCAAGGGCGCCCCGGACAAAGTCACAGCCATGTGCGAGAAGGTGCTGATGCCTGATGGCAATGAGGCCGGGATAGGCCGGGAAGAGATCACCGGGGTCGCCGAGTCGCTCGGCAGGGACGGGCTGAGAGTTCTCGCCATGGCCTGCAAGCGTTTTCCAGCAGGCACTAACCACTTCGAAGTCGGGATGATCACCTCGGGGTGCACGTTCCTGGGGCTCCAGGGCATGTACGACCCGCCGAGAGAAGAAGTGCATGAGGCGATCAAGCAGGCTAAAAGGTCCGGGATACGGGTGATCATGGTCACCGGCGATCACAAGGCGACCGCGCTGTCCATCGCCAACAAGCTGGAGATCGTGAGCGACCTCAACGCTGCCGTGATCACCGGCGACGACATGGAACGCATGAGCGATGAGGAACTGTACGGCCAGGTAAACAAAGTATCCATCTACTCCCGGGTGTC
Source organism: Methanocella sp. MCL-LM (assembly GCF_049676595.1). Classification (GTDB taxonomy): domain Archaea; phylum Halobacteriota; class Methanocellia; order Methanocellales; family Methanocellaceae; genus Methanocella_A. The sequence goes on along the minus strand of NZ_CP187259.1, from coordinate 3,512,571 downwards.
CCCGATTCACAAGCTCCGCATCGTCCGGCAGCTGATCAAGCGGGGGGAAGTCGTGGCGGTAACCGGCGACGGAGTCAACGATACTCCCGCGCTGAAGGCGGCGCACATCGGAGTCGCCATGGGCAAAAGCGGGACCGATGCCGCCAAGGAGACCGCCGAGATCATCATCGCCGACGACAACTTCGCCAGCATCTTTTCAGCGGTCAAGGAAGGCAGGGTCGTGTTCGCCAACATTCGGAAAGTGGTCCTTTTCCTGCTCTCCACCGGCCTGGGCCAGGTCATCCTGATCCTGATCACCATCCTTCTGGTGCTGCCGTTACCCTTACTGCCGGCGCAGATCATCTGGCTGAACCTGGTGACCAACGGCCTCCAGGACGTAGCCATGGCTTTCGAGCCCCCGGAAAAGGGCATCGAGTACACCAGGCCCCGCTCCCTGAAAGAGCCGGTCATCTCCCGGCTGATGATCGAGCGGCTGATAGTCATCGGCTTCGTGCTCGCGCTGGGCACGCTCGGCGTCTTCTGGTGGCAGCTGCAGCAGGGCGCCAGCCTCGACCATGCCCGGACGGCGGCCCTGACCACGCTGGTCCTGTTCCAGCTGTTCAACGTCTTCAACGCCCGGTCAGAGACGAAGTCTGCCTTCCGCATGAACCCGCTCGCCAACCCGTTCCTGTTCACCAGCATCATCGCCTCGATCATCGCCCAGATCGCCCTCATCTACTGGGCGCCCCTGCAGGGCATCTTCCGGACCACACCCCTCGCGGTTAACGAGCTGCTGGTGATCATACCCGTAGCCCTGACAGTGATCTTCGTGGTCGAGATCGACAAGGCGATCAGGTGGCTGATGGCCCGCAGAGTTGCTCAGAAAGGGGAAAAAGCTCAGGCGTGAAGATGTAAGACAGCAAGACGATCGCTGCGCTGTGCCAGAAACACAGATTACGCAGAATCTGATGATTCTGACAGATGCCACAGATTACACAGATACTAATCAATGTGAAATGGATTTACCGTCTACCACTTTTATTCTAATGCCATCTGTGAAATCTGTGCAATCCGTTTCAATCTGTGATCCTGGCACAGCGCAGCGATTGTCTTCGCATCGCCTCGAGAACGCCTGCTAAAGCAGGCGTTCAAAAGGCGAACATGAAGATAAGAAGTATACAACATAGCACTGTGACGCCAGCACAGCGCAGCGATGGTTATTCGGAACTTATCTCTTCAGCCGCGACTTAAGCCACTTGTAGATAGGCACCAGTAGCCCGGGCGCGAAGACGACAACGCAGCAGAAAGGATTGCTCGATAAGAAGTTGACGATGTCGCCGGCGAATAAGAACATCATACATTTATCCCCTCCAGATCACCTATACTTTTTCCAGGCCAGGGCGGGACTAGTTTTTTGATTGCCGCCTGCTGCGATGGGGTAATGCCATAGGTGCGGTATACGATTTCGTCCACGGCTTCCATCCTCTCTGCTCTTCTCTCCCATCTTTGCTCCTCTCCTGCCCGGGCGACAATTTCCTCTATATGGGTGATGTCCTCGCTTTCCGGAGCCATAACCGGTAGGGCCTCGATCCACGTGGGCAGGTAGTGGTAGTAGCCGCCCTTGATCTGGATTCCACGGTATAGCGTGTTGTAGACAAAAGACATCAGCTCAGAGTTGAGCAGGCCGGCGAAATACCTGAGCGAAAAAGGAGATCTGCCCAGCTTCGGCCCGGTTAGTGCGATGGGGTAGACGTCCTTGCAGACGTATTCTCCGGCGCCGTCGTATGCGGCAATGATGCGCCGGGCATGCTGGCAGAAGACGATCTTCTCCCGGGCGAAAACGTCGAGGGCAGGCAGTTTATTTTTGAGGTGCTTGAGCGCTGCCTGATCGTAATCGATGTAGTAGCCCTGCCAGTCGAAGCCGAGCAGCTCCACCTCGTTCTTCCTCGTGTAGCTTCGGCCTCCGAGGTACTTGAAAATCCTGGAGGCATCTGCGGGGTCTTCGAAGGCCTTTCGGACGAACTGTTCTCTCAGGCCTTTTTTGTGGAAGGTGATCGCCGACCTGAAGTGCAGGTAATTGCCCATGGGCACGCCATTTTTGAAGATGAGCCGGAAGGCCTCGACGAAGCCGTTTCCCGGGGGCATGCAGAATATGGCGGACCTGTCGCCGACCTCTTTGTACAAAGCCTGGGGGACATGTACTGGTACCTGGCCGCTGAATAGATCGCCCGCCTGGCTATTAGTCGCAATTCTCGTATGGACCCGGTGCTCTCCCTCCGGAGGCGTGTTCTGGTAATACAACAGCACCGGGTAAATTCTGGCCCTGCTGAACACGTCCATGCCCGAGAGATCGGCAACTTCCAGCAGGGTCATATGATCCAGGATGCGCCTTCTGAAACTTTCAGAATACCTGGCCACGGTGAACTTATCCGGCAGGATCAGGTGGACCTTGCCGTCCCTGGAAACGAGCCTGTTACACTGGCTAAGAAAGGCCATATACAGGTCGAAAGCGCCCTCCAGCTCTGGAAAGTTGGCCTTGCACTGCTCCTTCAGCTCCCGGGACATCTGCTTGGCTTCCAGGTAAGGCGGATTACCTAAAATATAGTCGAAGCCGTTCCGAAAACCCCCGGACCTGTGCTTGATGGCCAGAGTGGCAGCGTCGGAAAGGCCGGCCCTGTTCTCGATGGCGTCCGCTTCCAGGATCTTCAGTCCGATGCTGTCCGCCTCTACCATCGCTCCGGGGCCGAGCTCGTTCAGCAGAGTGAGATAGAGGTTAATTCTCGCGATCATGCAGGCGATCGGATTGAGGTCGAGGCCGTAAAAACAGGCTGGCACCCACTCGACGATTTCCGCAGCCGGAACACCATGGGATTGCAGTACCATGATCGTCCTTTTCAGCGCAGCGGTGAGGAATATCCCGGTGCCACAGGCGATGTCGACGAACCTCCGGCGGGCCAGCCCGGGATCGTTTTCCAGGTCCAGCGAGTCCACCATGTACCTGACAATTTCCGGGTGGCTGTAGTATTCTCCCGAAGTCTTTCGGGCCCCGGTGGCGTGAAGGCACTGCTCGTAAGCCCGGCCCAGGAGATCGTATGCTGCCGGATCGACCGGGCTGCGAAGGTTGAGGGGAATGGAGCCTGGCGAACGGAAGTCGAAAATTCTGCTGTAATGTGTGTGGATATCGGCTATGGTCGACGGGCTGTACGGTCCGAGCCTGAGGTTGCTGTCGATCACCGACCAGCCCAGCCTGAGCACGGTGTTGAGCTCGCTGGCATACTGTACAGTAGCGCCGTCTCCAGCAGTCGACGAAGAAAGGGCTGCAATCACTTTTTGATCGATATAGTCCTTACGACGACGAGGCATGGGCTACCTGTAAGAGGATTTAGTTGTTACTGAGAAATAGGTTGGCCGCGGAATCCCGGCATTTATAGGAAAAGAGCGTTCTTGGGGCGCCTGATGCTTAGCCCTGGTAGTGAACAGCGTGCCTAGTCATTTCTGGAACTTTTCGGACAGTCTGGAATGGTTAACACGACGTACACAACGTACACGACGGACACGACGTTAACCGAATAAAAAAGTTTCAAGAATAACTGTACCAAGGAACCTTTTTTGGATAAGGTTCCTCGACACCGCATAAAACTAATAGCGGACTCGCCGCGATTTGAACGCGGGTCGCCGGGTCCGAAGCCCGGTAGGATATCCTGGCTACCCCACGAGTCCAAAAATGATGCTGACAACTATTGTTGTCAGCGTGAACACTAGTGCACGTAGATATTAAAACTTTTGTACGAGTTAGGGTGCAAGGGCTATAAATCACAGCGGTCGACGGAGGTTTTTCGGGCTTGTCCTGCCATCAGGCAGGATGCGGAGGCGGCAGGGCAATGGACACCCGCCGAAGGCGGTGTCGCTTAGGGCTTGCGAAGCACTGTAAACCGGCGGCGGCGTAGCGCCGGCCGGGTTTTCATTGCGAGGGTGCGAGCCCGGCCATGACGGCGGAGCACCCGAAAAACCGTAGTAGGCCGACCATCAGGTCGGACGTCGACCCGCTACTGTGAGCGAAAAATGTTTTGTTTGCTGATCCAGATACAATTATATCCAGATGCCTCTGCCATCCTCTACCATCCCAGCGCCAGCACCTGTATCTTTGAGCGAGACGTCGACGTCCCCGGACACAAACTTAAACTTTCGAACGCTGACCATGAACTCGTGGTAATCGAACGCTCCCGCGCCTCTGAAAGTCGGGCAGTGGTCAGCATAAGCTCTTACAGAGATGTCGAACGAGCAGCTTTCCGTATTACACTTGAACCGCCAGTTCACCTGCTTCTTATCGTAGTACACGTCGATGTTGTTGAACCAGATGATCTTATCGTGTCTGGCGGAGTAGAACCAGCCCCTGTTCCGTAATACGTAGTTTAGCTCTTTGCTGCCGATGTAGGGTTTGAAAAACACCAGAAACGAGCCGTCTTTAAAAATAATGCGGCACCAGTTCCACGAAGGCATCGGAGTGGACAGGATGACCTTCTGCAGGTAACACCGCCCGCGGTGCTCCTTACCGTTTAACGTGCCTTCGAAGTCGTAGTAGAGGTTGTAGACCTGGTAGTTCAGGCCCATCTTGAGCTCGTTCAGGACTTCCACATCGTACCCGGACGAAGGCCTGGTCAGTTTGAAGTCGCAGGTGATCTCCTTGCTGTCGATCGTCACCCGGTACTCTGGTACGGTGCCTGACATGGTCATGCTCAGGCCGTTACCGGCCGAGGTGATGGATTCTTTGCCTGCGACCGTCTTAGATTCGACGGTGTTGGCGTACACCTTTCTTTTACCGTCGAAGCACCAGACCCCGACCACGGTGTTGAGCTCGTTGCCCTCCGGATTCAGGCCGCTGACCTCGACGTCGTCGATCACTGACCTTCTCGAGTTGCGGCGGCCGAAGCAGGAGACGAGCTGCATGGGCTTCTTGCCGTCGACCGAGGTGAAGATGGCGAACCAGTACTCTTTGCCGTACGGGATTAAATTCTCGTACTTGTAGAAGATCTCGTCCAGGCACGGCGATTCTTCGGATGTTTTGTAGATCGCGGTCTTGAACTTGCTGTTGGCGTACATCGCCGAGATGCTCGGGATAGAATAGTTAGAGATCTTGTTGTAGAAAAGCGCCTCGTAGTAGCTGCTCTGGCTGATCAGGTGCCTGCTCTTGTCGACGATCATGTCCGTGGTGATCTCAGGCAGGCGGATACTCTGCCGGAGATTGTTGATCGTCTCGGGGTGCACCGATATCAGGTCTTTGCCCTTCCTGACAATGTGATCCTTATCGATCGCAGGCAGCCTGCAAATCTTTCTGGCCTTTCTCAGTACGCCGTCCTTCAGCACGGTATCACTAACCTGATGGTTGATAATATGAACGTGCGCATTTATATATCTCTTTTCTCACCGGGTGTCAGGATTTGTACAAACCGGCAATATACAGCAGCTCAAATGCCTCGTACAGCGCGCCCACTACGAGGATGACCGTCACCAGGATAAGCAGCCTGATATTGTCCCTCACCGCATGCAGGTACCCTCCGATCCTCGAAGACTCGCCCAGCCGGGCAGGCCAGAGCAGTCCCTCAGCCTGACGGAGGCACCCGAAGATGGCGATCACGTACGCCTCGCCCTCGATCAGCAGCGTCAGCAGATGCGGCAATATCACTCGCAACGTCATCTTTCCCTGGGGTATGATGAAGGCGATGCCCCACGTCAGCGAGCGCAGGCACCCCATGAGCAGTGCGTACGGCGGAAACAGGAACGATGGCAGGGTGAGGCTCTGAAGGGTCCCGTACATCAGGTTATTGGCAAACGTCATCCAGGCGGCCTTCAGGATGCTGCCAGTCCCGTACGCCTGGCTCACCGGCGACAGCGTCCCGCTCTTCAGCTCCAGCGCAAATACCGCCAGCACCGCCGCCTGCGTCTCCGGCAGGAAAAACGCAATGAGAGCTCCTATCCCTATGGCACCGAAGAAGAGGGCGTTGGTCGCGAGAAACAGGTTCCAGTCCTTACTGAAAATGTCTGCAATCTCCCTGCCGAGGCCCATACTAAATAGAGTCGACTTACCATGTTTTAAAGGCATTCCCAATAAAATAGCCTGCATAAACCTGCAACGAAAGTTCGGTGACTTCAACCACGGCGGCACGGCGGCACAGAGACAGTACATACCAGTACAACAGAACGGAGAATGGAACCACGGCGGCACAGAGACAGTACATACCAGTACAACAGAACGGAGAATGGAACCACGGCGGCACGGCGGCACAGAGACAGTACATACCAGTACAACAGAACGGAGAATGGAACCACGGCGGCACGGCGGCACAGAGACAGTACATACCAGTACAACAGAACGGAGAATGGAACCACGGCGGCACGGCGGCACGGAGACAATGCGATGCCGTAACAGAGTACTTCTTTTTAGTCCACGGCGACACGGAGACAGCGCATTAACCAATAACGGTTTGCTAGCCAGGTGTTTCAGTTGTTACAGTATATCATTATGATCACATGACCGGTAAACTACTTTCTATAGTGATTCCTGTTTTCTCAAGCTTGGTAACAATGGAAGGGATTGTCTCCGTGCTGTCAGCCCGCCGTGTCGCCGTGGATCAAAAAAAGAATGCCTTGCTATTCGTGTACGGGTTGTTTCCGTGCCGCCGTGCCGCCGTGGTTCAAATAACCATACAGCCATTGTTACTCGCAGTTGTCGCCGTGCCGCCGTGCCGCCGTGGTTAGAACATCTGCTCTTTAGTAGTCAGGATAAGGAGCCGTGCCGCCATGGTTCAAAAGGGAGCCGGCTCAGTCGGCGCCGATGGGGAACCTGAGTATGGACGCAACCCCGCCTAGTTTCTCCAGCCGCTGGCCGGGTTCGAACTCGGTGGAGAAGACGACGACTTTGCCCCGGGCGTGCTCGACGTCCCTCATTAAGGATTCGATGTCGCCGGCGCCCTTTTCTCTCAGGCCTCGCAGCGTCTCGTCCGCTATCAGCAGTGTTTCGACGGCGCCGTAGTCGACGGCTTTTTTAGTCTCTTTGAAGCCGTAGGTGGCTTTGCCGTCCTTCGCTATTTCGGACAGGAGGGCCTCGATGAGCTGGGCTTCTCTGGTGATGCGGTTTTCCTCGGCGACGCGCTGGATGGCGCCTCGCCTCAGCACTTCCTGGAAGCCGGAGGAGCCGATCGAAGACGTGTCTTCGACGACGACTTTCTGGGCGATGGCCGGGTAATTGACTCTCAGGAACTTGACGAAGTCGTCTTTGATGAAGCCCGGGCCTGCAACGACGATGGTCTGGACTTTGTCCGCGTACTTCAGCTGCGCGGCGACTTCGCCGAAGAACTCTCCCCTGCCGTCGACGGCCTTTCCGTCGACGCCTCCCCTTTTGCCGGAGGAGGCCTGGCGGATGCGGGAAACCTCTTCGATGCCGTACTGGCGGAGGTAGCCGATGGCAGCCTCGCCTTCCTCGATGGTGACGATCTCGATCTCGGGGCGCTTCGAGGCCTCGATGGCGTCCCGGATGCGCTCGATCTGGTCGGACTTCCATCTCTTGGCTATCGATAGTTCGGAGTAAGGCTCGATGTTTAGCGTATGATAAGCGCCGGCATCGAGGTCGGACAGGATGGTGCCCTTAATCCTGAGCCTGTTAGAAAATTTGTGGAACTCGGTGGACTCGACTTTGATGCCCAGCCGCACCAGCTTCTTCTCGACTTTGTCGGGGCGGATCTTGTCCGACACGGAGTCTACGGCTCTGAAGGTCATGGCGAAGACGGTGTCGCCGGGCTCTACTATATATTTTAAATGCCACAGATCGTCTAACGACTCGGGCTGCAGCGAGATTTCGCCGTAGTCGCCCCTATACTCTTCTTTTGTGACCTTCATGGCGCAGTCCTTTTGTATGGATATTTAGATCTTTTTAACGATTTCCGGTTTTTGTTTTCTCGTAGTCCGATGTCTCCGAGCCGAAGGCTCCATCGGTTATTGACTTGAGATTCTTGTTTCCCCCGGGGGCATGAACATCATGATCTTATCCGGGGATGCAGCCTGGCGGATGGCTTTGCTGTCGGCTTCGCTGGAGTGGTCCAGCAGGTGGCGGTAGATCTTCTTGGCCGCGTCGCCCTGGTTAAAGTCTCCCGGCTCGATGATCACGTGATATTTTGCTCTTGCCTTGACCGACTCGACCGGTCCGCCGATGACGTAGCAGCCCTGCTCGTCGAACCTGATGCCGACGGCGGCCCGGACCTGCACGTCCTTGACGTAGTTTCTCTCGCCCCTGACTATAAAGGCTCCCTTGGCCACGTATTCGCCGGGCTCCGGGGTCTTGCTCACCTGCTCGGGCTTGACCCAGTAGCAGTCTCCGGAGAACTGGCCGGCCTTCCAGACGGAAGAGTAAGCTACTGCGAACTGGGCCGTTTCCGCCAGCGCCTGAGGCGAGACCGGCTTTCCTGAGGTTTTGACGACCGTGATGGGGGCGCCGTGAGCCTGGGCGTGGAAGAACACGTCGTTTTTTTCCATGTACTTCTTGACGACCTCCTCGTTGGTGTCAGCGTCCCTGCCTGCCACGACTAAGAAGCCGTCGGAGGTGAAGAACCACCTGAACCGGTCGTACCACTTCGGCTTTCTGGGCTTCGCCGACACCTTCTTCTGGACTGGCTTACCCGGTTCGGCCACCTTCGGCTGTGCCTTGGCCATGGCCTTCTTCGTCTCCTCGATGGCCTTCAGGGCTCCGTCCTTCTTGGACTGGACCTTCTTGACCTTGTCGTAGTAAGCCTGGGCGTTCTGGGGCACGGTCAGCTTCACGTCGACGTTCACTGTGGCCTCAGGCAGCACTACCGTTATCAGGCCTGTAGCGGAGTCGATGGCCTGGATCGCAGAGGCCGCCGGATTTCCGGCTTTCTTCGCCTCTTTCAGGATCTTTCTGATGTCGTCCCAGGAGTAGCCCTTGTCCCGGGCGCCCTTGATGACTTTGATGATCTCCTCGACTCTCTGGTACTCGGCGTAGATGACTTCGCCTTTCAGGGCGTTCTCTTTCTCTTCTTTCTCGAATTTGGCGATGGCGTCCTGCTGCTGCCTGAGGCGGCGCTCGAACATGCCCAGCTTCTCGGTCTTCTTCTCGACTACCGCGGCTTTCACTTCTTTAGCGATTCTGGCCCCGAAGAAGGCGTCCAGCGCTTTGTTGAACGTCTCGAAGTAGACTTTTTCGTAGCCGTCGCCGTCGTAGCGCTTCAGCTCGATGGGGATGACGTCGATGTCTTTGCCGTCTTTGCGGACGATGTGCGGTTTCAGGGTGCCCGCGATGAGGGGTGCGAACACCTGCTCTATGCCCCGGAGGATCACCTGGATTTCGCTGTCCATCAGGGCTTTCGCTTCCCGGCTCTTGTCGATGCCGGCGGCGAGGCAGGCCTCCTCGGCATACATGCCCCCTATGCTTGTCTGGGTGGCAAGGGTGCGTACCACGTCTTTGTCGGAGGCTTTGAACAGCCTCGCTAACTCGTCCGCTGTCAGGCCCAGCGGGCTCAGCTGCGGGGGCGGGTACTCGTACCGCTCTCCCCTGACCACGTCCCTGTCTTTCATTTTGAGGGATTTCAGGGGCATGATGATCTTGCGCTCCGAGTCCCCGAGGATGATGTTACCCCGGGCGAACATCTCCACTACGAGGATGTTGCCCTCGCCTGCCCTCACCGTCTCGATCTCGACGATGCGGTCGAAGCCATGCTGCCGGATCGCAGTAATCCTGCCTCCCATGGTATACTTCCGCAGGATCATGGCAAAGGCTGGCGGCAGCTTGGGGGACTCCGGCGCGTTGGCCGATATGTGTAAACGCTTGCCGGCTTCGGCGATCAGGTCGTACTTGCCGGTCTTGAACTCCTGCAGCCTCAGGCGGATCTCGTCCGCAGAGGTCTGGTACGCCTTCTCCAGCTTGGCGTCTACTAGAAACTGTAATTCTTTGACCACGGCGTACACGTCGACGCTGGTCATCTCTTCTTTCACGCTTGGTTCACTCCATAGGCCTGAATAATGAGTAGAAATCGGGCTCTTTCGGCATGCTTTATGCTGGTTGCATGGTTATAAACTTTGGCATATCCGGCCAGAGATATAGTTTTATGAAAAGCTGCAAAGGCCGGCCACCATTTCCGGGGTACAGGTATACTGGTTGTCTCTGTGCCCGTGAACGTGGACTAACGCTGCGCTGTGCCAGAATCACAGATTGTTACAGATGCCACAGATTGCACAGATATGGCTCTATAAGACGAGAAATGGTTACGATTTATCCAGCAGTTATCTGTGCAATCCGTGCAATCTGTCGGAATCTGTGATCTGGCACAGCGCAGCGTTCGTATTGCTGTCTCACGCCACATGAGCAATCAGAAATGCAAGCCTTAGCGTATATGCATAGCCACGCTCAAAAAGGCGGATTACGTTTATTTCCACAGTTCCCGAATGATCTAATTGATTTTTGTGAAGGGGAACCTGATCAAACTGGGTGTGGCAGCTCTGGCTGCCGTTATCATCATAGGGGTCGTGGCAGCGCTGGTGTCGGGGTTCATGACCGCCTTCAAACCGGAGTCTAACGCGACGAGCAGTACTACCGGCTACTCTGGCGGTGCAGGCGGGGGCGGTGGAAGGTCATCTGTCGCAGTGACGCCTGCCGTTTCTCCAATGCCTGTATATGGTAGCCCGGCCGAGATGCCACCTCCGGCTATGGTCCCGGAGGATCGTATGCAAGTTCCGTATGAGCCTGCATCGGGACAAATATCGGGGCTTACCCCGCAGCAGGACCTGCAAAGTCCTTATCCCGCAGATGTTATGCCACCGGAGCAGCCGCAAGCTGGCGGGGCCGGTGAGAGCGGCGCTGGTGGTACCCGGTTTTCGGGCGAATCGCCGGTAAGCTTTCCTGGAAGCGGGGCGGGGTCATGGTTTAACGTGAGCCCGTCCGGCAATGCTACGCCCATCACCACCCCTCAGCCTGTGCCGACCTCGCAGCCGGTGGTGATGCCGCCGGTATCCGGCCCCAGGTCACCGGATGTTCCCGCGTTCCAGCTTGCTCCGTACGAGCAAGGGTGGCAACAGGTGATCATGAGGCTCCTGGAGCTACTGCCGCTGATGTTCCCCGGGTATTTCCCGGGGCTCCAGTGGTATGAGGTTCCCTCTGCTTATTAGCCAGCAGGAACATTTCGAATATCCATGCTGCCAGCATGTTCGCATGCTGCCAGCATGTTCGCATGCTGCCAGCATGTTCGCATGCTGCCAGCATGTTCGCATGCTGGGCAGACTTTAGGCGGGCGACAAATACCGGCATAAGCGGAGGCAGTTTCGCCGAATACGCGGTTTACTTTTGAAATGCCACTACTATTTTTTCCGGCGCCGATTATTTTCGCAACGGATTAGCAAAAGATTTGATATAGTCCCGTTACATTGATATCGTTTGTAGCACGAGACTGCGCCCAGCGCAGACGACTGCTGCACAGGTGGAGGCCTGTAGTTAGGTTCTTCCTCATCGGAAGTCTACAGCTACACTAATCCATCTCCAACACCCACCTCAACACCCACCTCAACACCCACCTCAATACCCACCTCAATACCCACCTAAACCTATACAGCCATGGACGCGACGAACCGCAGGGAAACGGCTCAATGATAATCACATTACTGGTGCTGATAGTCAGACCGTGCATCCCCGTTCGCGGCAACTCCGGCCCATGGCGTATAGGTGAAACCTTTCTCTAAAACAATTCTCTGTGATTTGTCCTGGCGCTCTTAGCTCCAGCGGCGAGTATCCTCGTCTCTATACGGGGACGTTCGAGTCGCGGGCAGGTGCCGGATTTTTCCCGTGCGTGCCTGCCGGGAACCGTATAGTGAACTCGGCCCCGTTCCTGCAGGTGATCAAGAGTTCGCCTTCCAGCTGGCCCGCCAGTGCGCTGACCAGGCTCAGCCCGAGGCTGGTAGACGTCGAAAGGTCCAGGCCGGGCTTCATTCCGGGGCCGTCGTCCCTCACCGTCAGCACGTAACGGTCTCCTTCCTCGCGCATGCTGATGTATACTTCTCCGTGGTCTCTGCCGGTGAATGCGTGCTTGAGGCAGTTAGAGAACAGCTCGTTGATGATGAGGCCGCAGGGGATGGCTTTGTCGATGTCCAGCCATATGTTCTCGATTTCGATCGTGATGCTGATGTGCCGGGCGTTGTAGGAGCCCTGGATGAACTGGACGAGGCTTTTGGCGTATTCCCCGAAGTCGATGCGGGAGAGGTTTCTGGTCTGGTAGAGCTTTTCGTGGATGAGGGCCATTGACCTGATCCTGCTCTGGCTGTCCAGGTTCATGGCCACTATCGCGGGGTCTCTTACCGTCGAGGATTGCAGGCTGAGCATGCTGGACACGATCTGCAGGTTATTCTTGACCCGGTGGTGGATCTCTTTTAAAAGCACTTCCTTTTCGTTAAGGGATTCCTTGATCTGCTTCTCGTCGGCCATCCTCGCCTCGATCTCCCGCTGCAGGGCTTCGTTCGTCTGCTCCAGCAGGGACGTGCGCTCTTTGACCCTCATCTCGAGTTCTTCGTTGGACCTTCTCAGGGCCTCTTCAGCCAGCCTGCGGTCTGTGGTGTCCTGGGCGATGGCCACGTACCCGGAAATCTTGCCTTCGGCGGTAAAGGTGGGAAAAATCCTGATCGACAGGTACAGCTGTCTGCTACTCTGTCCTGGTAAGTGGATGGGAAGGTCCTCCCAGGCTACAGTTTGGCCGTTCCTGACGCTCGACATCTGCTCCTTCAGGTCAGGCCTGATCTTGCAGACGTGATCGAAGAGGTTGAACTCCAGCGCTCCTCCGTCAGGGATATAGAACATGTGGTGCAGCTGGCCGTTAGCCATGATCACATCCCCGTCTTTGTTGAACAGGGCCGTGGCATCCGGGGACTGCATCACGATGTCCTCCATCTGCATGCGGGTGTCGGACAGCTTTTTGTCTACTTCCTCCACTGTGGTCGGGGTGATATTCACCAGCGAGAGCCCGATCATGGCCATCGTACCTATCAGTATCAGGGCTCCGTAACTATACTGGTATATCTGGGTGAAGTCTGCCAGGCCCAGCGTGGTGATCAGCAACATGCCGTCGGCGGTGAAGCAGAGAATGCCTACCAGGATGATGACGGTAAAGATATACCGGTATCCGGTCGGCATGTAGCTCAGAACCAGCAAGGCAGCTGAGGCCATTATGATCACGTCCAGCCCGAGGATAATGGTGCCCAGCAGCGCATCCGCCGAGATAGTCCCTCTCTCCACCGCGAGGTATGCTGAGGCCAGGCAAATGATCAGGATGGTCGTCGCCGCGAAGAAGATGATAAACCTGCCGATGGCAGGGTCGTAACGCCTGCTGCCAGGCTGCTTGAGTACCGATAGTAGCATGGCTAAGAGCGGGATATACCCCAGGTTGATCAGGTTGCCTGAGGCTGTAGCCAGCTCTGTCATATTCCAGCTTTTCAGGACCTCGGTCAGGATCAGCGCTGTGGTCCACGTGAGCAGCGTGATCAGGATGCCCAGCAGCACTTTTTTTACCAGGGGGTTTCTCTGGTGGTAGTACTGGAAGATAGTGAGCGGTATGGCGATGCAGAACAGGACCAGGCACACGATGATATCGTAGACCGGCTGGCTGCCGGCCATGACAAAGTAGGCGAGAATCCCTACAATGCCTATCGGTACGGCGATCGTGACCGCTATCAGGAAGAATAAAAACAAGTTGAACCTTTTGACATTCCGAATATTGCTACGATCGCTCAACTGCAATTACCCGATCATATCTACCCTTTGCCTGACTATATCGTTTTTCTGACAGTTTTGAAATTGCATTCCGGAAACAACCTCGATAGTAGCTTTCCGGTAACTATTTCTCTTGCCCCGGCCGATATGCCTGATCAGATGAAAGGTAAAAAAGGACGAGACCAGCGATCGTTCAACGTGGACCTCGCCAACCATCGCATCGAGCGGCTGTTCGCGATGGCCGCAGAGGCCTACACCGGCAGGCCCGACCTTGCCGACCGCTACGTCGACATCGCCCGCCGGATCAGCATGCGCCACCGGGTAAGCATCCCCCGGGAGCTGAAGAGGAGCATCTGCAAAGACTGCTACTCGTACCTCCGCCCCGGCTCCAACGCCCGAATCCGGGCCGACGGCCACAACGTCGTCATCACCTGCCTCAAGTGCGGCGGTGTGAGACGCTACCCTTACAAATAGCGGCCATAGTCATACCGAGCTTTTCCAGTCTGCCGGCAATATTTCAGGATAATGAGTATGAGTGTTAGAGCCGGCTGCATAGCCGGCTCATTTGCTTGTTCTGTCGTTCGGAGGGTTTCCCAACCACTTTAGTTGTTTACTTGCAGTTTACCTGGCAGGAGCCGTCTGCTGCTGAGCCATAGGCTGCTGGGCTGCCTGCTGCTGGGGCATAGTTGCGCTCTGCATGCCCTGTGCGCCGGTCATGCCGGTGCCCATTGCGCCGGCGGGCATCTGGCTGCCGAGCTGGCCTGCGCCGAGGCCCATGCCGGCCATGCCGGGTGCTATTCCTGTGGGCGGGCAGATGTTAGCTGCTGCCGGGGCCGGAGCGGGCACCGGTCCTGCGGCTCCGACGTCTGCGCAGCCGAGGGGCACGGTGTATACCTGCGGAACCTTAGTGCAGACGGGCACCGAGGTCTGGACGGGTACCGTCACCGGAACGGTGGTCGAGGACTGAGCGCAGGTTGTAACCGGGACATTTACCGTCTCGGGTACGACGACAGTCCTGGGTACCTGGACCGGCACGCAAGACTGCACCGGGACCGTGATTGGTACTTCCCTGGGCACGACGGTGGTCGTAATCGTCGGGACCTGAGTCGTGACCGGGATGTTACATGCGATGGTCGCTACGCAGTCCTGAGGTGCTCCGTATGACACGGCGCCGCAGGCGCCTGCCCCAAGTCCTGCTCCAATGCCACCATATCCGCCGATTCCGGCGCCGATTCCGCATCCGCCCAGGCCGCAGCCCAGCATTGCGTAAGCGGGGGTGGCTAACAGCGCTGCCGAGAGCAGCACGATTGCCGCTGCAAATATTTTGTATACCATTCTCATAACTACACTCCCTTTTCCTTCGATCACCACATCCCGTCGAGGTCTGATAAACGTTGTCAGTTGAAAAAGATGTTCAGAGGGCTTAATTGAAGCAAATATCACAAAATCGCCTTTACATTTGCAAAAGAGGGTGTTAAAATGCTCTGAATCCATAACTGACTGAAATTATAATTTAAATCATTGAAAATGGGCTGAAACGGCCGTCAACCTTGATCGCAAACAACACTGTGGGGTAACATGAACCACCGTACAGTCGCATAATATCATATGCATGTCGGGCAGGTAATAACCGCAAAGGCGCAAAGGCGCAAAGAACTGGAACCGCAAAGCAGCAAAGACGCAAAGATTTTTTAAATCTTAAGCTGCGCCTTTCTGGTTAATGCGTATCCGGCTCCGAAGGAGCTACTATAAAATCGTCTTTGCGTCTTTGCGGTTCAAAAAGTAACTTTGCGTCTTAGCTTCTTTGCGGTTCAATTTACCATGATGTCAGGCCGGCAAAACAGATATTATTATTAGGCGCATTTGTGGTATGGAGTGATTTTTGTATGGGAGTCGATTTGGGCGACCTGGTGGAGCCGAGGGAGATCGAGCTGAAAGAATTAAATAACCGCACGGTGGCTGTCGACGCCTATAATACCCTGTACCAGTTTTTGAGCATCATCCGCCAGCAGGACGGGGCTCCGCTCGCGGACGACCGGGGTAATGTGACGTCTCACCTGTCCGGCATCATCTACCGGGTCACTAACCTGATCGAGGAGGGGGTGAAGCCTGTCTTCGTGTTCGATGGCAAGCCGCCGTCGTTCAAGGCCGAGACGATCAAGGCCCGGGCCGAGGTCCGGGAGGCGGCGAGGCAGATGTACGAGGCGGCGAAGGCATCGGGCAGCGCCGAGGCTTACAAGTACGCGCAGGCCTCCACCAGCATCAACCGGCAGATCGTCGACGATGCAAAAGTGCTGCTCGGCTACATGGGCATCCCTTACATCGTCGCTCCCTCTGAGGGAGAGGCGCAGGCCGCTTACATGGTTTCTAAGGGAGCGGCAGACTATGTGGGCTCCCAGGATTACGATTCTCTGCTGTTCGGAGCGCCCCGGGTAGTCCGGAACATCGCCATTACCGGCAAGCGGAAGGTGCCCCGGAAGAACATCTACATGGACGTCAAGCCGGAGACCATCGAGCTGCCCGAAGTGCTGGCAGCCCTCGGCCTCACCCGGGAGGAGCTGATCGACATGGCCATCCTCGTGGGCACCGACTATAACCCGGGCATCTTCAAGGTCGGGCCCAAGACCGCCCTCAAATTGGTGAAGAAGCATGGCGACAACATGCCCGCCATCCTCGACGAGCTCGGCCAGAGCATCGAGAACTGGGAGGCCATCAAGGCGTTCTTCCTGCACCCGGACGTGACGGATAACTACCAGGTGAAGTGGGGCAAGCCCGAGCCGGAGAAGATAAAGCAGTTCCTGTGCGAGGAGCACAGCTTTTCGGTCGACCGGGTGGACAAAGTGCTGGAGCGGCTGACCACGGCCGTGTCTGAGACCACCAAGCAGAAGACGTTGTCATCGTGGTTCTGATTATCGCTATTGTTAAAATATATCAACAACATGCGCTATGATTATCACCACGGCGGCACGGCTCCTTATTCTGACAGCTGGAAATCAGATGTGTGAACCACGGCGGCACGGCGACACCAAGACAGTGCGATCCACTACAAGCCAGTGGTAAATAGAACCACGGCGGCACGGCTCCTTATCTCGACATCTGGAAAACAGATGTTCTAACCACGGCGGCACGGCGACACAAAGACAGGGAGATCCATGACAAGCTAGTGGTAACTATAACCACGGCGGCACGGCGACACCAAGACAGGGGTGAACCAGTATAAGTGAAGTCTTTTTATGTCCACGGCGACACCAAGACAGAGCATTAACCATAAGCTTACTGTCCAATCGTTTCAGCCAGGCTTTCCATCTATAACATGAAGGAAGGAAAACCTATTTGTCTCCGTGCTGTCAGCCCGCCGTGCCGCTGTGGATCTAAAAAGAAGGCCTTGTTATTCGGGTACGGGTTGTCTCTGTGTCGCAGTGCCGCCGTGGTTCAACTAACCATCCTGCCATAGTTTCTCGATTTGTCTCCGTGCCGCCGTGCCGCCGTGGTTCAACTAACCATCCTGCCATAGTTTCTCGATTTGTCTCCGTGCCGCCGTGCCGCCGTGGTAAGAACAGCAGATCCCCAGTAGTCAGGGTAAGGAACCGTGCCGCCGTGGTTTAAATAACTATCCTGCCATAGTTTCTCGATTTGTCTCTGTGTCGCCGTGCCGCTGTGGTTAGAACCTCTGCTCTCCAGTTGTCAGGATAAAGGGCCGTGCCGCTGTGGCTCGTTATTGCCCGGGCTATTTGGTTCTCGTGTCAATCGTGCTCTGTGCTCAAATTCACAAAGCATATATGATTTCACGCCGTTAATTTCTAGTTAAGAGGTCTGATCATGAGTACTTACGAGGAACTTTCATCTAAGCTCAAGTCCATTCTGGCCCTGAAGGGCTCGCCTGTGGCTGTCAAGCTGGTCCGCACTAAGGAAGAGGTCCCGGCGGGCATGCCGGAGCTGGGCGAGAAAGTGAGGCACTGCGAGATGGTGCAGAAGGCCAGGGCAGGGGAAGTGTTCTACGCCCCGAAGGAGAAGCACGCCTGTGCCGGCGGCGCCAGTGCGCTGGGCATAATGGATACTCCGGCCAACATCAAGAGCGGGGACTTCTATTTCAGCCTGGGCCGGTTCAGCACGAAGAATGCGGCAAAGCGTACTGTCGATGAGGTTCCCCGGCTTGACGAGCAGCACTTCGCCACTGTTTATGCGCCGCTGGAGAAGGCGACCTTCCAGCCGGACGTCGTGGTCATCATCGGTAATCCAAAGCAGCTGCTGCGCATCGCGCAGGCGAACATCTACGGTTGCGGGGGCCGCAACTTCATCGACTTCTCGGGCATCCAGTCGGTCTGCTCTGACGCGGTCGCCGAGCCCATCCTGACCGGGGAGATCTGCGCCTCCTTCGGCTGTAACGGCTCGAGGAAGAACGCGAAGATCGAAGATGACGAGCTCATCGCAGGCATTCCGGTGGAGAAGCTGGAAGCCACGGTCGCCGCCCTTGAGAAAGTGGCTGTGGCCAAGTAAGCGATGATTCGAAGGACTTTGTAGCTCTGGCCGGATTGCGCGGATTATTCCAGAACAATCCAGCCAATTCCCCCTTTTTCTTGAAACTTAAGCCTCATATTTTTATACGATATAGCCTAATTATTATCCAGGCAGGTATGTTCGTTTGACATCGAAGAAGACGCCGTTCATGCACTTATTGAGGATACTGCTTTCAGTGATGCTCGGCCTTATGTGCGCTCTGTTTGCAGTCATAGCTTCCAATATCTTGTTTATCCTGTGGGACGCGCTGACCGGCCTGCCTGATGCAGGCTCTACGGGCAGCGTCATCTTCGACCTCCAGCGCCTGGCCATCTTCCTGGTGTTTGCGGCTCTGGCGGGTGTCCTGTCGATCCTGAACCTCAACTACACGAAGAACGATGTGCTTATTTCCGGCGCTGTTGCCGGGGGTTCGATGGCTGTACTCCTTATCCTGCCGCTGGTGCTGCTGATGCAGGATCCTGCCAGCATATTCGATTTACTGTATACTTCTATGCCCCCGTACCTGATGCTGTCCAGTGTGGCTGAATATACTGACAGTTTCTCCCAGAACCTTGATACCGTGGTTGGCCATGCCTGGCTGGCGGTGCTGTTCTTGTTTGTGGCGGCCGTGGCCGTAGCAGCGGGAGCGGCATATTACTCTGCCTATCATAAACAGGGAAAGCTCGGTAAAGATGTCGGCTCTCCTGCGAAAATACTGGGGCTTCTGACGCTCGTCGTTTTGGTAATTCCCTTGGTGATTGCAGTGGCAGGTGTCGGGGCGGGCATCATTCCCCACCCTACCTCGATTAACTATGTGGCTATCACGACAGTAGACGAAAGTGGGGGCAACAGTACTTTGAGTGTCGAGCTGGTGGGTAGTCCGGGTGCCAGGTATCTGGATAAGGGCAAGCCGTTTACGATTCTGGTCGATGGCAGGGAGGCGACTAACCAGAGCGTTGCCGATGAGAGCAGGCTGAACGTAAGGCTTGACCCGCCGGCCGGGCTCGGCTATGAAGCGGGGTCGAAGCTGAAGATCAGGGGTTTAAGCCTGGCGTCGAAGGTGGAGATCATTGCGAATTTCAGCGACGGAGTCAGTAAGAGTGTTCTCAGCGTTTAAATTTTTCATTTATGCTCCGTAAGCTGGCTTTTTACCACTTTTTTATCTCTTCGATGGCCTTTAGATGACTGATTTCGCTTTTTATCGTTTCTAACGTTTTTACAGACAAACGTATAGTCTTTACTGGTGTGAAGGGTGCGTGACCTGTCGGAACTGGGTACTTTCGCTGCGGAAGCGATCAAGAACGATATGGTGTCTTTTATCGCGTGGCAGAGGGATGGGGAGATTATTACTGTTAATCCCCAGTTCTACCGGCTTACAGGGCGCGGGCCGCAGTTCGTCGAGCGGGAGGTCTGGCCCGGTAATTTTACGACCCTGGAGTCTAAAGCTCACATCCTGGCTGGCATGGATGAGCAGGATATGGGTCGGGAAGCCCACAGGCAGGAAGAAACTATCGTCAGGTCCGACAGAGTTCATCTGCCAGTGGAGTTGATCATACACAGGTACCAGCCTGATGGTAGTCCGGTCCCCATCTATTTTGCCTTCATCACGGATATCACCGAACGCAAGCGTAGTATCAGTGCACTGACTGAAAATGAGGAGCTGTTCAGAGTTTTGTCAGAAACTGCTCTGGCTGCAGTTTTGCTGGTGCAGAATAACCGGTTTATCTATGTCAACCCGAAGGCACTGGAAATGATCGGGTATTCATCCGATGATCTTCAGGACATGTATTACTGGGATATCATCCACCCTGATTTTCGGAAAGAGGTAAAGGAGTACGGGGATTTGCTGCTGCACGGTCAAAGCCTGCCCGCCCGTTTCGAGCTGAAGTTCGTAAGGAAGGACGGCGAGGAAAGGTGGTGCGATGTGAGCATAGGGCCTGTAGTCTACAAGGGTAGAATGTCGGGCGTGATTACTGCCCTGGACATTACGGAGCGGAAGAAGTCCGATCTGGCGCTGAAGGAGAGCGAAGAAAAGTTTCGGGTGCTGGCAGAGCTGTCTCCCACGGCGATCTTCATGTACCAGGGAACGAGGCTCGTCTACGCTAACCCGACTGCTTCGCAGTTCACCGGCTTTAGCCAGGAGGAAATAGTGCAGAAGCAGTTCTGGGAAATGGTGCATCCCCGCTACAGGGAGATGGTCAGGCAGTATGGGTTAGCGAGGCAGCGCGGAGAGCCAGTACCAAGCCAGTATGAAATACAATATATCTCAAAATCCGGTGAAACCCGCTGGGCACAGTTTACCGCCGGCCAGATCGAGTACCTGGGCAAGCCCGCCGGCATTGTCACTGCTGTCGACATGACCGAGAGGAAGCAGGGAGAGCTTGCGCTGTCGGAAGCGAAAGCCCATGCCGAGCTCTACGTGGATCTGATGGGCCACGATATCAACAACATGAACCAGGCTTCGCTGGGGTTTCTGGAGATCATCTCGGACAAGCTAGAATCGACCGGGTCTCTATCGAGAGCTGATCTACAACTCATTGCCAGCGCTGTCGAATCGCTAAAAAACAGCTCAAGTCTGATCAACAGCGTCAGGAAGCTGCAGAAAGAGAAGCGTGGAGGCCTCAAGCCTATATTAACAGACGTAAACAGGATGCTGGCTGAGGTGAAGGAGCAGTTCTCAGCTGTTCCAGGCAGGAATGTCAGCATTACATTTTCAAGTGATTATCATTGTACAGTGCAGGCTAACGAGTTGCTGAAGGACGTGTTCGTAAACATTGTGGGCAACGCGATCAAGCATTCGCAAGGCGATATTACCATCAATATCTACCTTAAGCCGGCAGCAGAGCTGGAGCAGTTGTTTTGCCGGGTTGAAATCGAGGATAATGGCCCTGGCATATCGGACGAGAAAAAGAAAGCAATTCTCCAGCGCTCAGTGCAGGACAGGTCGAAACTGACGGGAAAGGGTCTAGGGTTGTACCTGGTTCGGACGCTTATCGACGACTACGGGGGCAGGATATGGGTAGAGGACAGAGTGTCCGGCGATTATACCCGGGGGTGCAGGTTCGTGATTCTGCTCCCGGTAAGTAATAGTACGGTCGAGCATACTTCAAATGAGGCAAAAGCGTAGATATCCACTGGTATCACAAGTAGCAACGTAGCTACTTGAAGTAGCTCTTGATGAACCCGATGATTTCGCTGTAAAGCGTGATATGGTCTTCACTATCGAAGGGCATATCTCTGGGATCTACTTCGAGCGTGATCAGCCCGTTGTATTTATACTCCCGGAGCCTGGAGAGGAACAGGCCGAGCGGCAGCAGGCCGAAGCCGGGGAATATGTGCCCTTTTGAGGCGTGGCCTCCGTAGTCGCTGAAGTGGACGTTCTTTATTCTGGGGATCAGCATGTCGCAGGAGAGAAGTATGTCCATGCCAGAGGCTGCACAGTCGGATACGTCAAAGTTTACCGAGATATCGTGCTCGTAAACGAAGTCACGCAGACCTTTGATGTTGAAGAGCGGCTTACTCAGTCCGGCGGTATTTCTTTGCGTGTTCTCAATGGCCACCCGGTGTTTGCCCAGTTGTTCACTGTACTTGCTGATCTGATCCGCAAATAACTTTTTTAGCGGCCACCGCAGCAGGGATGCCCTTGGCGTTTTGAATACGACTACTTCCGGCTTGATCTCATCTATTACCTCGTAATCGCCGCTATTGTCGAAGAGGTAATAATGGAGCGGGTTCTGGGCGATCAGGCTTTTGATAGGAAGGCCATGCTCAAGCGATAGAAGATGCATGCGTTCAGCATCTGAACCAATTGACCTGGTATCGATTTCGACACCGTCGAAGCCCGACCGTTCGGCGACATCGAAGGCTCGGATATATTCTTTGAACCTTCCTCCAGTCCGCAGCTGTAAAAGTACATCGGGCATATGGCGTGGGTACGCCTGATGAAAATATAGTATATATGCCGGAAAAGCTTACATATTGTAGTATTTTTCCGTGATTTTAAGGTTTACATCTCCCTTCATGACATAAACCTTAGACGTAGCGTCGTGGTGCAGGATTTCTCTTTCGACAATGTACTTGTTATCCCGCAGCGCGTCGCCGATGGGGGTTATCTGCTCCCTCATAATCTCCACGAATTTAGATGGGTTTTCGGCGACGTCCATGTCCACCGTGGAGTGGACGATGATCTTGTTGCCTATGATGAATTCAGAGATGCGGTAAATGTGGCCGTTCTTCTCTTCCTGCCCGATCACTTTGAATTCCACGTTGGAATAGTTATCGTTGAGATAACGAGTGGTAGAGATAGTGGAGTTTAACAAAACATTATACCACGGCATGATGTTTTCCTCTGAAAAATTATCTCTTAAAATAATAGAGTCGAACATCTCATTAAGAGATGTTCGATGTGTTATATAACTTTTTTGGGGTTTCAGGCTTTCACGTAGAGGGTGCCTTTTCCGGCTTCTGCGCGGTCACCGGCGTATACCTTGAACGGCATCTTTTTGCCATCCAGGTCTACTTCTTCCGTTGATTTCAGGGCGAAGCCTGGCATCATGGTGCCGATGGTTCCGAGGACGTAGATGGTGCCGCGGGTCATCTGGGCGCCTACTCTGCTTTCGGCGTTGCCGTGGATCACGATCTTGCCGCCGGGCTCTTTTGCGCCGACTGCTCTGCCGGCGTGAATGCCGGCGTTGATAGTGACGTTGCCTTGCACCGTGATCGTGCCGCCGATCATGTATTCGCCGATGTCGCAACCGGCGTTGCCCTTGACCAGGATGTTGCCGCCTTTCATGCCTCTCCAGTCGCCACGGTACGCTGCGCCCAGGTAGTTGCCGGCGTTACCCTCTATCACGAGATCGCCGCCTTCCATCTGGATGCCGCAGAACGCGTCTGCGTTGCCCTTGACGAGGATGCTGCCACCCTTCATCCAGGCACCGGTGTACATGTCCACGTCACCCTTGCAAAGGATGGCGCCGGCAGTCATCTTACTGCCAATGTACTTGACCCTGGGCACGCTGCCGTTGATAACGATAGCCTGTTCCGCAGCACTGGCGGCGGTAGTGCCGCTGATGTCGAAGAACTTGCCGAGGCGGTGGGTGGTGTTACCCTCCCACACCTGCATGTCAGCGATCTCTTCCAGAGTCTTACCCGCGAACTGGTCGGGGGTGATGCACTCTGCTTCGAGCACGAGGTACTTCTCACCGTTAGGCGTTAAAGTAACTTTCTCCATGATTAGTTGCCCCCTGCCAACGGCCCCGCCTTAATAACCTGCTGATGCGGAGCATAAACATCCTGCACCGGGTAATTATTCAAGGTGACCGAGTAGTACTTCAGGAACTTCTCCACGATATCATTCATGACTTCCTTATTATTGAAGCCATCCGCATCCGACCAGATGGTGTACTTCGGAGCGTCAACCGACACGACTTCGCCATCCTTGACGACGATGTCGCCAGCCTTGATGGTGTATGCCGCCGCTTCGAGCGCCTTGACGAGGACTTCTGGCTGCTGGCCGATGTCTGTCGTCTTCGGGTTCAGGTCGTAGATCGTGACGTCGCCGTCTGCGCCTATGCCGAGGTGGCCCTTGTTCCTGGACATGCCGAGCGACTTTGCCGGGCCTGCCCTGGTCATCTGGGTGAACTCGTAGAGGCTCAGTTCCCTGTCGATGTCCTTGATCTGGGTCCTCTCTCCAACCCACTTGTGGAGGGTTGCGAGCTTGGCGTCCCTGGCCTTCTTGCTCATGAGCCAGCTTGCTACAATCGGGTACCTGGTGAACGGACCTGCGTTGGGGTGGTCCGTGGTCAGGAAGCACTTCATCGGGTCCTTGACGAGCAGGCCGAGCTCTAAGCCGGTTGCCCACTGGATGCCGAAGACGTGGTTCTTCGGGTCGTAGATGAACGGCACTACGCCGGAGCCGGTTTCCAGCTCTACGTCTACGTTGGCCCACTTCAGGTGGTTGGTCGAGTGCAGCGTGAACTCGAACGGGCCGTCTGCGGTCATCGTGGTGGTCTCGTCTAAGGTGACGAAGCCTACGTCGATGGTCAGGTGGTCGTGAGTGTTCACGTAGTTGGCGATCTCGTCAGCCTTGGACACGAAGTCCTTCCACGCCGTTCCGCCGTAGGAGTTGAACTGGGCGTGAGTTAAGTGGACGTTCTGGTTCCTGCCGGACTTCTTGTTGGTCTTGATATTTTCGGTCAGGGCCAGAGTCTTGAGCGTGGTGGTGTAGTTGCCGGGGTGGCCGAGGTTGTTGCCGTGCAGGTGAATCGAGTGCGGGAGTCCCAGCCTTTCGTTGGTCTCGCACAGGCCCTGGATAATGTCCTTCGGAGTAACCTCGAAGTACGGTACGGGGTCGTCGATGTCCGTGCAGTTCTTACCCCAGCCCCAGGCTTCCGTTCCGCCGGGGTTGACGATCTTGATGGCGCTGCCCTTGGTTGCCTTGAGGATCCACGCGACATATGCGTCCAGGTTTTCTTTCTGGTTCTTCTTGATGTATTCCATCACGAGCCAGTTGTTGCCCAGCAGCGTGAAGGCCGACTGGTCCAGGATCGGGGTGTCGTGCATTTCCTCGTGGGTGTGCCTTGCCAGAAGAGGCGGCATAGCCGCTTCATTGACGAAGGTGTAGCCGAGCTTGGCGTACCTGTACGCGGTAACGAAAGTGCTCGGGACGGAAAAGCCTCCGCCTGCCCTGAGCATGTCCGTCCGGTGCTCCATGGTGTCGTGGAGCTTGTCCTCGGGCCGGTACATCCTGCCCACGTTGACCTTGGGGCCTGCTACGTGGGTGTGGATGTCGACACCGCCGGGCATAACAACTTTGCCCTTAGCATCGATAACCTTCGCCTTGGTGGACAGCTTGGAGGGCTCAACGATCTTGCCGTTCTGGATAGCGATATCCTTGACATCGCCCTTAACGCCATTTAACGGGTCATAAACAAACCCGTTCTTGATGAGTACCTCATTTTGAATTTTCAGTGGCTTTGCAGACATGATCTATACCTCTCACTGTCCTTTCTTCTCTGCCTTGATCTCTTTGACTCTCACCAGGATTCTCTCCAGGATTTCCCTGTCGGAGAGAATGCCTTCCGGAGCGTCGCAGACCTTTCTGCAGCGGATGGGCACGTTATCCATACGATAAGCGTTGCCTTCCTCCTCGACACCTACGATAGTCGACGGCATGACGATCTTGCTGACGCCGGTCGTCGGGGTCTCGTGGGGGTCGATGCAGATGGTCGGGATCTGGGCGTAGTACTTCATGGACGATACCGGGAAGTGTGCGCCGGGGTCGGAAGCGATCACCAGTGCTGCGTCGCATTCCCTCCTCTGGAGCATGTCGTTCGCCGCGGTCTCGCCGGGGTTGTACCTCGGGTAGCCCCTGGAGAAGTCCATGCAGAACGGGAAGCCGCTCTGCCACGACATGACCTGGCCGCTGCCAGTCACATTGTAGTGGCCTCTCATGGCGATGAGGGTGAACTTGGTGTACTTGTTCATGTCGGCTACGAAGGAAATCGCAATGTCGATGTTCCTGTGTTTGCCGATGGTCTGGGTGACACCCATACCGAAGAACAAGACGCCGAACTTCTTGGACTTGCACAGGTCTCCCAGTGCCTTGATGTCCTCTTTCTTGACGCCGCCTACCACGTCGGGGATGTCCTCGCCGCGGATGGCGGTCCTGAGGGCGTCCAGAAGCTCGTAGTCCTTGCCCTGTTCGACCTGGACGTGAATGTCTGCCTGCTTCGCAGTGTCAGTCGGCCTGGGGTCGACGACAACCATGGTCCTGTCCTTGAAGCCTCTCTCTGTGAAGAAGCCTCTCGGGTAGGTGGAGTACCTGCTCATGTGTCTCGGGTGGGCGTGAACCGGGTTGCAGCCCCAGTAGATGATGAGGTCTGCCCTGTTCTTGACTTCGCCGAGCGTGCAGCACGGTGCGCCCACAGTCTGGATAGCCAGGATGGAAGGACCGTGGCAGACGGATGCGGTGTTGTCAGTGACTGCGCCGCATACTTCTGCGAGTTCGTTGCCTACCGCCTGTGCTTCGCAGGAGGTGGAGGACCAGCCGTACATTAACGGCCTCTTCGCGTTCGCCAGGATCTGGGCTGCCCTCTCGATCGCGTAATCGTAGGATACGGGGGCGAACTCTGCGGAGTTCTCTTCCCTCTCCATGGGAGCGTGAATCCTGTGGCCTGCCTGGGCAGACTTGAACTTCTCGTTGCCAATCACGCAGGCGTTGAGCGTGTCGACGACACGGTTGCCGTCCATAATCACTTTGATATCATCGCACAACGTGCCGCAGAAGGGGCAAACAACATCCGTGACTACCTTCAGGTTCTTCGACTCGGTGGTCGCCTGGGTCTTGGATTCCATCATGTTTAGGCCTCCTGCTTGAGGTTTAAAGTGGTTCTCTGGAGCAGCTTTATGCCGTTCTCGACTGTCTCGCCGGGCGCTGGCTCGATCGTGACCTGGACTCCCTTGAAGCTGGGCATGCCGGTCGAGTACATCTCGGTACTGATGACCTGGTTTGCCCACGGCCCCATGGGAATAAAGGCCAGCCCAGGGTGCGGACCCTGGGTTGCCTTGACCGCCCGGACGATTACATTACCGTAAGCGGATGATACCTTTACGGTCTGGCCCGGGAACACGTGGAGCTTCTTCATGTCAGCGACATCGAGCTCGCATATTCCACAAGCCTTGATGTAACCGTCGTCATGCTTGTGGCCTTCGATTGCCACGCCCTGCCAGACGGTCCGGCCTGAAATAAGGTTAACTTCTATCGAGTTAGTCATCTTCGGGTCTCCTTATGCCCGTGTTACTGTTTCTGTAACGGGGCCGCTTCGACTTTCTTGCCAGCGCTTATCTTCGAGAGTTCAGCGAGGTCATCGTCTGCTGCTGCAGCACCGTGGGCTGCGGCGGCGACTTTCTTCTGGACAGGGCTCGGTCCGAGCTTCTTGATGTCGTTAACCATGTTCTTAACGACTTCTGCCCACAGGGCACCTTCGGATGCCGAGACGAAGGTCATCTTGAGCCTCTTTCCGTCCAGGCCCATCTCTTCCATGACCTTTCTGGTCAGGGCGATACGGCGCCTCGCCTTGTAATTTCCAGCTATGTAGTGGCAGTCGCCGATGTGGCAGCCAGATACGAGGACCGCATCTGCGCCAAGGCTGAAAGCCTCCATGATGAAAGCCGGGTCAACACGTCCAGTACACATGATACGGACGACACGGACGTTGGGGGGATACTGGGCCCTGGATACACCTGCGAGGTCTGCGCCTGCGTAGGTACACCAGTTGCACAGGATACCGAGGATTTTTGGTTCAAATTCGTCAGCCATTTTAGACACCGCCTGCAGGAGTGAATAATGCAGCTATCTGCGCTCTGATCTGGGGGTTGGTGAAGTGCTGCATCCTGATTGCCTTGGCCGGGCATGCTCCACCGCAGGTGCCGCATCCCTTACACATTGCATCGTTCAGGTTAGCCTTCCTCTTGTCTCCCTCAATGTCGACCATGGTGATGGCCTTGTACGGGCAGAGGCCTGCGCATACACCGCAGCCGGAGCAGAGTGCATCGTCGACTTTGCCTGCGATCGGCTCGAGCATGACTTTGCCCTGGTTGATGGGTACTGCCGCTGCTGCAGCCGCGCCGGCTGCCTGGGCTACTGTGTCGGGGATGTCTTTCGGTCCCTGGCAGCAGCCTGCGAGGAAGATACCGTCGGTCGAGGTCGAGAACGGGTTCAGCTTGGGGTGAGCCTCAAGCAGGAACTGGTCTGCGCTCCTCGAGATGATGAGCTTGTTCCTGAGCTCTTCGGTGGTCTTCTTGGGTACGATGGCTGAGGCGAGGACGACCATTTCGAGTTCTACGTTGATCGGGGTGCCGAGCAGCGTGTCTTCTGCCTGGACCAGGAGGTTCTTGTTCGGGAGCTCCTGGATCTTGGCGACCCTGCCCCTGATGAACTTGGCGCCTTCGTCAGAGATCCTGTAATAGAACTCTTCGTACGCCTTACCGAACGACCTGATGTCCATGTAGAACAGGTAAGGTACTACACCGGGCATCTTTTCCATGATCTGGTGGGCGTGCTTGAGCGAGTACATGCAGCATACTCTGGAGCAGTACTGCTGGGCGTCCTTGTCTCTCGATCCGGCGCAGAGCACGAAGCCTACGTTGTGGGGCTTCTGGCCGTCGGACGGCCTGATCAGCTTGCCGCCGGTCGGACCTGCCGCGTTGATGAGCCTCTCGAAGTGGATACCGGTGATGACGTTGTCGTATACGCCGTAACCCCACTCCTCTTTCTTCTCAATTTCATAGAGGTCGAAGCCGGTTGCCACGATGATGGAGCCGACCTTGATCTCGACGAACGAGTCTTTCATCTCAAGGTCGATGGCCTTCTTGTCGCCGCACTTCTTGACGCACAGCTCGCACTTTACGCAGCTGTCAAAGTCGACGGTGAACTTGAGGGGTACTACCTGCGCGTGGCAGATGTAGATGGCCTTCCTCGGGCCCATGCCGACATCGAACTCGTTGGGCCTGGTGACCGGGCATACTGTTGCGCAGTCGCCGCAGCCGTTGCAGGCATCCTCGATAACGCCTCTCGCCTTCTTCCTGACAGTGACGTTGAAGTTACCGATGTAACCGTCGACGTTGGCGACCTCAGCGTAGGTCATCAGCTTGATGTTGGGGTGCCTGCCGACTTCTGCCATCTTCGGGGACAGAATACACTGGGAGCAGTCGAGGGTCGGGAACGTCTTGTCCAGCTTAGACATGTAGCCGCCGATGGTGGGCTCCTTCTCTACGAGGTAGGTGGTGATGCCCGAGTCTGCGAGCTTCATTGCGGCTTCGATGCCGCCTACGCCTGCGCCGATGACCATTGCGGTCTTTTCGCAGGGCACGGACTTCTGCTCGAGCGGCTCGAGCAGCTTGGCCTTTGCGACTGCCATGCGGACGATGTCCTTGGCCTTCTCGGTTGCCCTCTCGGGTTCCTTCATGTGGATCCACGAGGACTGCTCACGAATGTTAGCCATCTCGAACACGAACGGGTTCAAGCCAGCCAGCTCGGTAGCCTTCCTGAAAGTCGGCTCATGCAGACGCGGAGTGCATGCTGCCACTACGATGGCGTCCAGCTGCTGTTCCTTGACTGCGACCTTGATCTTTTCCTGACCGGGGGTCGAGCACATGTACGGGTATTCGTCAGCGACGACTACGCCGGGGAGAGTCTTTGCATACTCTGCAAGTGCCTTCACGTTAACCGTGCCGGCAATGTTAGTACCGCAGTGACAGATGAAGACTCCTACTCTGTTTTCTTTACCGTTTGCCATATCTTATCCCCTCACACAATCCTGTCGAGTAACTTGTCAACCTTGATCTGGTGCGCGCTCAGGCCCAGCTCTTCCGGGCTCATGCCCTGGGCGAGGCCTAACAACTGGGAGAAATGCAGCACTGGTATGTTGTAAGAGTCTCCGAACTTCTCCTTGATCTCTACCTGGCCGAGGTCGAACTGCAGGTGGCAGAACGGACAGACATCGACGATGACGTCGACGCCGACTTCCTGCATGTTCCTGAGCTTCTCGTTGGTCATGTCCAATGCGTAATCCTTCTTGTAACCACGGACACCGCCGCCGGCTCCGCAGCACATCATCTTCTCCTTGTAATCTACCGAGGTTGCGCCGAGAGCCTCGACCATCTCATCGAGGAAAGTGGGCCTTTCGCTGGAGTAAGCCGGGCTGCCGAACCTTCTTTCCCTGCTGGGCTTCAGCATGTGGCAACCGTAGTGGATACCGACCTTGATACCGTTCAGGGGAGTGACAACCGAGTCCTTGAGCTTCTTGATCCCTACGTCCTTGTAGAGCTGCTCGGCGAGGTGTCTGACCTCGATAGTGCCCTGGAACTCCATGTCCGCAAGCTTCAGCAGCTCGTTGACCTTGGCCTTCTCCGCCGGGTTCTCCTTCAGCTTCTCGTTCACGTCGTACAGGGACTTGTAGCACCCGTTGCATACGACGGTGCAGTCCATGCCCATCTTTTCGGACAGGCAGATGTTCCTGGCAGCCAGGGCTTCCCAGGTCAGGACATCCATGCTGCCGAAGGCGCCGGGAGCGGGACAGCAGGAAGCGCCGACCAGGTCAGCGAACTCCAGGCCCAGGTTCTTGGCAGTCTTCAGGGTTGCAGCCTCAATACCCGGGTAACGGTTCGGAGCGATGCAGCCTAAATACAGTGAGTTCTTGTTAGATGCTGAGTGACTCATTTCTTAGCCTCCAGTTGAGCCTTGATGGCCATGAGACCGGTAGCTTCCATGATCTTCATGATGCCCGGAATGTACTCGGGGTTGGAAGCCGTGGTTGGGGGTTCCGCCTTCAGGCCGAGCTTAACACGCAGAGCCCTGTTAGCGTCGTTGTTCGGGACAGCGTGGCCGGTCTGGCTGATGAACGTCATGTTCTGCACGAAGTTCTTCGGCACCAGGAGTTCCCTGGTGGCCATGTTCCTCAGGGCGATGATGACGTCAGTCGGCTTGACATGTCTGGGGCACCTGTCAGTACACGTGTAGCAGGTCGAGCAATACCAGATACTGTCATCCCGGAGGAGCTGTTCCTTCATGCCGAGAGCGACCATCCTCATGATCTTCCTGGTTCTGAGGGCGTTGCGCCTTCCCTGGGGGCAGCTGCCGGTGCAGGTTCCGCACTGGTAGCACACAGAGATGTTTTCTCCGCCAGCCTTCTCTACGTCGTGAGTGAAGTTGACTAAACCTTTGTTGAGGTTCATTACCTGTGATTCTAATGCGGTCATGGTTAGGCCTCCTTGATCTTGGGGGTCTTCTCTGCGAAGAGTTTGGCCTCGATCTTGTTGTACAGGTTGGTCTTCTCGCCCGAGACGTTGATCTTGTTCCTCTTCATGGTGATCGTGCTGTCAGCCGGACATGCGTTGATGCAGGCACCGCAGTAGATGCAGAAGTCCTTGTTATACGCCAGCTTGCCGGGCTTATGACCAGCCTCCTCAACTATAGGCAGGTACAGTGCGTTGCACGGGCAGACATCTACACAAGTAGAGCAGCCGGCAGGGCAGTTGCCGGTGTTGATGGTGAGCTCGCCTTCGAAGACTTTCTCAACCTTGGCCGCGTCCTTGGGGCAGATGACCTGACACCAGGTGCAGGTGACGCACTCGTCAGTGTCGATAGCGACCTTACCCGAGAGTTTGGGCTCTTCGATGATCTTGCGCTCGATCGAGATTGCGTCCTCAGGACAGATCTCTACGCAGACTTTGCAGGCGTCACACTTCTTCTCGTCAAACTTAACCTCGCCAATCCTCTTAACAGTCAGGGGAGTCGGCTCTTTGTACTCGATCTTGAAAGCGTCGCAAGCCTCAGCGCAGATACCGCACTTCGTGCACTTCTGGTCGTCGAGCTTGTAATCGATCGCGTACTTCATGGTCGAAGCAGCCTTATGGCCCTGATCGACCTTGGCTACATCCCTCTTGATAGCATCCCTCGGGCAGACCTCTTCACACAAGACGCATCTGCTGCACTTGGAGTCGTCGATCTTCGCCTTCTTCTCAAGGACAGGGAAGCCCTGCTGCTCAAGAATGGGGAGCTTGTTCACGCCGTCCACTGCGAGTTTAATCGCGTTGAACGGGCAAAGGATGTTGCATACGCCGCAGAAAGAGCACTTCTTCTCGTCGACATCGACCTTGGAGACCTTGGCTTTGCCACGGCTCACAGCGCCGATCGGCCCATAGGTAACTGCCTCTTCCGGACAGGCGTCAATACAGACTCCGCAACCAGTACACCGATCCAGATCCACCGTCAGATTTAACTTCTGAGTCAGCAGCTTCTGTTCGATTACCTGCTTATTGTTCTCTGTTTTCTTCGAATAACTGGGAAACAAGGTATTTCCTCCTCCTATACAATCTCACTCCGTTGTAAGCGTGATAGCTCTCTGAGGGCAGACTTCAAGGCAAATGCCGCAACCATTGCAGACTTCCTCATCGACAACCACTGCCTTACCGTTCAAAACATTGTAAGTCTTCTTTTTGGTTACCGGGTTAGCAACCGTCAACTCCAACGCATTGACCGGGCAGGCGACAACGCAATTATTGCAACCAGTACAGGTCCTGTTCTGGATATCTAATGATATCGTCGTCACGTTAGCACCAGCCATTATGTTTTAATAAGTTGGTTGATTTTGTATGACTACACAATCTATTTATAGATTACGAAGTCGTTTTCAACCAACAGAGCCATTTTTATATTATTTTTTGCCAATGGCCCAAAGCTTTTATATTTGTTTCGCACTGCGTATTATCCCCCATATTAAATCCTTTTCTATTCTGCTCCATCAATTTTCCCTATCATCCTCCCTTTGTTCTCGCAACGGTTCTCAGCCGGTATATAAAAATAACAGCGATTATACTGTATACATGCCACATGGGTTTGCTTACCATGTTTAAGGACTATGTTTAGCACTATTATGATATAAACTTTCTCCAATAATTTCTATAAATAATCATAATCAACTTATAATTTATTTGTATCGATGTCAATTGTACTATATTATATAGTATATCACCTATATAAGCTTATTATTTATACCCGTACTGTCAGTGATAGTTCCGCAGTAGGCCGGCCTAAGAAAGATTACCTTGATAGCGGTAGATACATAATATATAGGAATAATCGGGAGATAAAAATGTTGCTTGCGGAATACCCATTTTCGCATGCAGCCCATACGATTGCAACCCATGCATTCGAGGCTGGGTGAAAATTTTTTCAGTTATAACTAAAGTCTTATATACCTCATTGCCGCAAAAAGACTGTAGCTAATACCGGGCATCAAAGGAGTATTATATTTCGGCGAAGCCCGGAACGGAGTTGAACGTATGTCGAAAGTAAAAGTGATGGAGACCTGGCTTGGTGCCTGTGCCGGCTGCGAAATTTCGGTACTGGATACCCACGAGGCTCTCTTACCCATCCTTGACAAGATTGAGTTCGTCTACATCCCGGTCCTTATGGACGTCAAGCACGTGCCCAAGGCAACCGTCGCGATCGTTTCCGGCTGTGTCAGGAACTCTGACAACCTGCACGAACTGCTCGAAATGAGGAAGAACGCTGATATCCTCGTGGCTCTGGGCAGCTGTGCCTGCTTCGGCGGCACCCCCGGCATGGCCAACCTCTACACCCCCGAGCAGCTGCTCGAAGAGGTCTACGTCACCACGAAGAGCACCAAGAACGAGATCCAGAGGCACCCGTACATGGACGGCCTCCCGACCCTGCTTCCGGACGCAAAGCCCCTCAGCGACTACGTAAAGGTAGACGCAATGATCCCGGGCTGCGGACCGAGGCCGGCAATGATCGCCCAGGCTATCCTGAGCCTGCTGGGCGCTGCCGAATACAAGCTTAGCACCAAGTCCGTCTGCGACGAGTGCGGCCGTGAGAAGTCCGAGAGGAACCTCAAGAAGATCCTCAGGCCCTTCGAGGGCACCATCGACGAGAAGAAGTGCCTGTTCGAACAGGGCTACCTGTGCAGCGGCTCCGCCACCAGGGCAGGCTGCGGTGCAATGTGCCCGTCCGCAGGTGTCGCATGCCGTGGCTGCTTCGGCCCGTGCGAGAACTCCCCTGAGCAGGGCTCTGCCATGATCAGCGCAGTATCCTCCTGCTTCGGCCTCGACGACGACCCGAACACCGACCTGGACAAGTTCGTGGCAGAAGTCTACGACCCCATCGGCAACTTCTACAAGTACACCCTGCCGACTTCGTTCCTGACCAAGAAGGCAGTCGAGAAGACGGCTAAGAAATAAGGTGATTATCATGGTTAAACAGATTAAAGTCGCACCAGTATCAAGAATCGAGGGCCATGCGCAGATCACGATCGATGTCGATGACAGCGGCAAGGCAACCGACGCAAGGCTCAACATCATGGAGATCAGGGGCTTCGAGAAGTTCCTCCAGGGCAGGCCCGTTGAGGAAGCCGCAAGGACCGTAACCCAGATCTGCGGTATTTGCCCCGTATCTCACCACCTGGCAGCCGCCAAGGCTACCGATGAGTGCTTCGGTGTACAGGCGCCCCAGACTGCAAACATGCTCCGTGAGCTCATGCAGTACGGCCAGTTCATCCACTCTCACTCGCTGCACTTCTACTTCCTCGCAGCACCGGACTTCGTGTTCACTCCGGACGGCAACCCGACCCAGAGGAACGTCTTCGGCATCGTGGGCGCCAACCCCGCTCTCGCCACCGAGGCAGTCCTGTTCAGGAAGATCGGCCAGCAGATCGTCGAGGCCACCGCAGGCAGGTCCATCAACCCCGTGACCTACATCCCCGGCGGTATCAGCAAGGGCTTAACCCAGGCTGACGTCGACAGGCTGCTGCCCATGGCCAAGCAGGCTGTAACCTACTCGCAGAACGCCCTCGCACTGGCGAAGCCCATCTTCAACCAGTACATCGACGCGATCAAGCTCCTCGGCGAAGCCGAGTCCATGCACATGGGCTTAGTCAAGAACGGCAACCTCGAGCTCTACGACGGTGTCCTCAGGCTCCAGGGCAAGGATGGCAGCACCATCAAGGAATTCAAGCCCCAGGACTACCTGCAGTACATCAGCGAATACGTGTACCCGCACTCCTACATGAAGGCCCCCTACTGGAAGGAAATGGGCTGGGAGAACGGCATGTACCGTGTCTCGCCGCTGTCCAGGATCAATGTCTGCGACAAGATCGACACCCCGCTCGCCAACGCCGAGCTGCAGGAATTCCGCAAGGCATTCGGCAGGCCGGCCCAGATGACCCTGCTCTACCACTACGCCAGGCTCATCGAACTGCTCTACTCGTCCGAGAAGGCTGTCGAGCTGCTGAGCAACAAGGCCATCACTGGCAAAGAGCTCCGCACGCCCGTCAAGCCCAGAGCAGCCACCGGTGTAGGCGTGATCGAGGCCCCGAGAGGCACCCTCATCCACGACTACGACACCGACGAGAAGGGCATGATCACCAAGGCGAACATCATCGTCGCCACTGCGCACAACAACAAGGCCATCAACATCGGCCTGAAGAACACTGCCCAGAAGATCATCAACACCGCCACTCCGGAAGAGGGTATCCTCAACAGGATGGAAATGGTCATCAGGGCATACGACCCGTGCTTCTCTTGCGCTACCCACAGCGTAGCCGGCAAGATGCCGCTCGAGGTCACCTTCAACTACGCCAGCGGCGAGAAGAAGGTCATCCGCAGATAAAATTAGACGATAGAAGAGGAACTACCCAGTTCCTCTCACCTACTTTTTTAACAAAAGTTTTCCGGGTAGCTCGAGCCATCTAGAAAGATAGTAAGAAAACCACTTCCGACAAAGAGTTCATCTGCTTTTACTGGCATCATAATAACATGTCAGCGATAGAAACCGGAAGCACGTTTCCTTTTAAAAACCGCCGCTGCAAGTTCCAGGCAACAGGCATAGGCCTTCCTCGGGATCAACCTGTTATACAGTGCCAGGTCTGCCAGAAGCCAACAAGAAAGCCATCCGG
This sequence comes from Methanocella sp. MCL-LM, assembly GCF_049676595.1. Lineage (GTDB taxonomy): Archaea > Halobacteriota > Methanocellia > Methanocellales > Methanocellaceae > Methanocella_A. The sequence continues at coordinate 3,476,865 of NZ_CP187259.1, read as the reverse complement.
CAGCATGTACGATATGAATTATTAACACAACGTATGGCAAAAACTAACCGCGGTCGCACCGCTCGGGAAATCCGATATTTGAACCACGGCGGCACGGCTCCTTATCCCGACAACTGTAGATCAAATGTTTGAACCACGGCGGCACGGCGACACCAAGACAGGGCGATCCACGACAAGCCAGTGGTAAATAGAACCACGGCGGCACGGCGACACCAAGACATTCGTGAACCGGTAAATATGAACTCTTTTTTGTCCACGGCGACACCAAGACAGAGCATTAACCATAAGCTTACCATCTAATCATTTCAGCCTGACTTTCGATCGATAACCTGTATGAAGGAAAACCTATTAGTCCCCGTGCCATCAGCCCGCCGTGCCGCCGTGGATCAATAAAAAAGTAGCCTTGCTATTCGTCTACCGGTTGTCTCTGTGTCGCTGTGCCGCCGTGGTTTAACTAACCATCCTGCCATCGTTTCTCGCATTGTCTCTGTGTCGCCGTGCCGCCGTGGTTAGAACATCTGCGCTCCAGTTGTCAGGATAAGGAGCCGTGCCGCCGTGGTTCAAATAACTATCCTGCTATCGTTTCTCGATTTGTCTCTGTGTCGCCGTGCCGCCGTGGTTAGAACATCTGCGCTCCAGTTGTCAGGATAAGGAGCCGTGCCGCCGTGGTTCAAATAACTATCCTGCTATCGTTTCTCGATTTGTCTCCGTGTCGCCGTGCCGCCGTGGTTAGAACATCTGCGCTCCAGTTGTCAGGATAAGGAGCCGTGCCGCCGTGGTTTTTTGTGTCGGTAGTGCCTTTATGGCTCATTGCTTATCCGGCTCAAGTTTTGCTGTCGCTCTCTTTTCAGCGAAGATCATCCCGAAGATGATGAGCGCCGCTCCGGCCAGGGTGTAGACAGTTAACGCTTCGCCTAGCACTATGGCCGCCAGCAGGACGCCGGAGAGGGGCATGACGTAGATGAAGACCGCGATGGTGGAGGCGGGCAGCTTTTCGAGGCCGTAGTTGTAGACGAGGAAAGCGATCAGCGAGCAGCAGATCGACAGGAAGCCCATGGACAGCCAGGTGAGCACGGTAAACTCGGTAATCGGGATATGCGGCGATAACAGGTACATTGGGATTAGCTCGAGGGTGCCGAAGATGAACACGTAGTTCAGCACCGTCAGAGCAGAGTACTTCTCGTTAGCCCGCTTGCCCAGCACTGTGTAGACTGCCCAGGCGAGGGTGCCCAGCAGCGCTATGCCGTCGCCCAGGAAATTGGGGGACAGGCTGAAGTTGCCGTTCGTCACGATCAGCGCCAGCCCGGCGAAGGCGACCAGCGCTCCGATAATTTTGTTGCCGGTCAGCTTTTCTCCCATCAGCCACGCGGAGAGGAAGATGATGAAGAACGTGGACAGGTTGAAGATGAGGGTGAAGTTAGTTGCCGTCGTGTAGTCCAGCGACAGCACCTGCAGGTAAAATGACAGAGTTACGCCGATGGTGGCCAGCGCCGCGAAGTAAGGGATATCCTTCAGCTCTACTGCGAAGGCTTTTCTCCCTTTCCATAGCAGAGTGGCTGCGATCAGCAGAGGCGTAGCTATGGCGAACCTGAGCGCGAGGATTTCAACCGTGCCGAGCTGCAGGTAAGCTTCCTTGATTGCCACGCCGGAAGCGCCCCAGAAGGCGTTGATTACGATCAGCCCTACAAGAAGCCACCACAACCCTGTGCCTGCTTTACCCGAACCGTTTTCCACGCCCATCTGTATCTGCCTCGAAGTTATGTAGATGAGGCTTGTAGGTGGCGGTCAAGAGATAAAAAGGTTATGTCAGCTCTGATAACCCTTATCTATCATGCGGTGTATATCGATGTAGTTATCAATATCACATGGAGGATAGGTATGAACAAGAGGGTATTACTAGTTCTGGGCGTACTGGCCATCTTCGTGGCCTCCACCGCCCTGAGCGGATGCATAGGTGGCAACAAGACCACTCCGACCACCCCGGGTGCAACAGCTACTCCGGGCACGACTACTCCGGGCACAAACACCCCGAGCGGCGCCCTGGTGCCGGCAGTCGTATCGGGCAACACCATCACGATCTCCGGCGTCAAGGCCGAGTCGAGCGACAACCAGAACAGCACCTCCTTCGATCTCGAAGAGGGCGCGTACATCGTTTCCTACGAAAACAAGGGCAGCTTCGGCAACATCCTGACCGCTACCCTGGAAACCGATGACGGCAGCGGCATGTACATCGTCTCGCTCTGGGACACCAAGGGCTCCGACGCAATGGTCGTCGGCGGCATGATGACCCCGGCAGGCAAGTACCACCTGAACGTCGGCAACGGCGGCACGTACACCGTGACCATCACCAAGCCGACCAGCGGCGACGCAGCCCCGGTCACTCTCAAGGGCTCTAAGGGCGAAAGCGTAGCCAAGGCAGTGAACCTGAACCCCGGCGAAGTCAAGATCAGCGTCAAGCACGACGTAGGCCCGACCGGCACCACGTCCATGTCGCTGTACGACCTGCAGGGCAACACCGTGGCCTCGAAGTGGGTCTCCGGCAGCAGCTCGATCACCGATGAAGACATCGGCGAGATCACCACTGCGGGCACCTACATCTTCAGTGTCAGCTTCTCGGCCAACACCGGCGGAGAGGCAACTGTCAGCCAGTAAACTTAGCTTGACTGCAGGCATGTACTGTGCCTGCAACCTCTTTTTTGACGATGGCGGCCAAAGCCGCAACAAGATCGATTGCGTACTTTCACGGGCTCAGCAGCTACGGGCGAACGTGATGTCTCCACATCCTGTCCGGGCAATAGTAGCTTCGTACGACCACTAATGTTTAATAATTTGTAAATAAGTAATATATGTGCTTGAAGTCTCTCTGGTTCTGCTACTTCTTTCAGTCTCCGCCGGCATTCTCATCGGCATGATCGCAGGGCTGCTGCCGGGCGTCCACGTCAATAACACTTCCGCCATCTTACTCGGCCTCAGCCCGGCTCTGCTGGCAGCCGGTGTGGAGCCGTTATATGTGGCAATCACTATCGTATCGAGCACTATTTCGCAGAGCTTTCTTGACATCATCCCCGCCGTGTTCCTGGGCGCTCCGGACGAGTCGACAGTGCTCGCGGTCATGCCCGGCCACAAAATGCTACTGGATGGCCTCGGGCAGGAGGCGGTCAGGCTTTCGGCCATGGGCAGCGGCATGGCAATCGTGCTCTCCCTGCTGCTGATTCTTCCTCTCTCCGCTTTCTTCGGGACGGCGTTACCGATCATGCAGGCCAACATGGCCGCTATCCTCATCGGCATATCCGCCTTCGTCATCCTCTCGAACTACTCTGGCGGCAGATATGCGACGGCCGGCAGCCGGATAAAGAAAGTGTGTGAAGCGCTGGTCATCTATCTGGCTGCAGGCATCCTCGGCGTCGTCGCCTTTCAGGCTGAAAGCCACCTTTCTCCGATCCTCGCTATCGGCGTCGCTTCTGCATTACTGCCGCTTCTGTCCGGGCTGTTCGGAATGCCTTCTCTGTTATTGAGCCTTAATACTCACGCGGTAATACCTGGCCAGAGGCAGAGCCGAATTACCATGCCCGGCAAAACTCTGCTTAGGGCTTCCGCATCGGGCACAGTAGCAGGAGCGCTCGTCTCGTGGTTCCCGGCCGTCAGCTCAGGTGTGGCCACCTCCCTCGTGAGCATGTTCTCTGCGAAGGATGGGGACTCGGACCGGAAATACCTGATCTCGGTATCGGGGGTAAACACTTCGAACGCTATCTTCTCCCTGGTGGCGCTGTACGTGATCCTGCGGCCCCGGAGCGGTGCCGTCGCAGCAGCCCAGGAAGTACTCGGAGGCGCCATCGGCTACGAGGCGTTCGTGCTCTTCCTGTTCGCCATATGCATCGCGGGGGTTGTCGCATATCTGATTACACTGGCTGCAGGCTCCTGTGCTGCCAGTATCTTCACCGCACTGAACTACCAGGCCCTCAACTGGGGCGTGATCGCCTTCCTGACCGTCATGTGCCTGGCAATGGCCGGCATACCCGGGTTGACCATCTTCCTGATCTCCACGGCCATCGGGCTGGCAGCACACCTGCTCAACGTGCGCAAGACCTGCCTGATGGGCGTGCTGCTGGTGCCCTGCATCCTGTACTTCCTTTAGTGGCTACGGCTCCGTCCGATCATTATACTTTGCCGACAGGCATGATATACAGCGGGCGCTCATCTTCGGCCATGCCTAGCGCCTGCTTTACCGCATCGTCAGAAAAGGCTCCGATGGCGACAGTCCCGAGGCCCGATGATTCTGCCTGCAGGTAGATGTTCTGGGCCGCGTGCCCCGCCTCAAAATGCGCGTACTTGACGCCTCTCGGATAAACAGAGCCTGTCGGTTTATCCCTGTCCTCCGAACTGTACTTTCCCGTCGCCCGCTCGTATACGCCGGCGATCACCAGGTCCACTGGAGCAGCTTTGACAGGCTGCTGCCCTATTCCGGCACTGTACAGCTCATCCCGCCGATCGCCGTCCCGCACTTTTGTCAGCGAATGGTCTCCGGGCTGATACTTGTACACTCCGGGCGCCAGGCCGTTCACCTTGCCTGCCACAACATAAACTTCCAGCGGGTACAATGCCCCCGCAGACGGAGATGTCCTGACCGACTTGCCGGTCATTCCCTGCGCCGCCCAGAGCAGCTGTGATACGTCCCTCAAGGATAATGGCTCATCCTTATACTCCCTGACTGACCTTCTGTCGTGCAATGCCTTCTCGACCGATACGGCGCCATCTATCCGTGGCTCCGGAAGCGAAATCTTCTCCGCATCAGGGCCGGCCATTACCGAGGACTCTATCCCTAAAAACAAGGCTACGAGGGCTACACCTGCCATTGCCGGGAAAAGAATCCAAAGTTTTGTTCTCATGTGCCGGTCTGAGGTGGTCGCCCGGCGATAAAATACCGGCACATATGCTACGCCGGTTTATGTTGAAGAGAGCCGTAAAATAAGCCTGAGGATCAGACATCTACCAGGATGTCGTCCCCCTCCACCTTAACCGGATATGTCTTCACATATTCGTTCGCCGTGTTCAGCGACTCTCCGGTGGTCAGATCGACCCGGTACCCGTGGAACAGGCACATCACTGTGTTTCCCATCATCATGCCCTGAGACAGAGGCTGTTTCTGGTGGGGGCAGCTATCTTCTATCGTGTAAAACTGGCCGTTTACGTTCGCCACTGCGATCTTCTTGCCTTCGACCACGAAACCCTTGATCGTTCCCGGCTGGATATCTGCCGTCTTTGCAACCTTCGTATAAGCCATATGTTAAGATCAGCCTTCATGGGATATGAATATTTATGCACAGATACGTAAGCGCTGACGGCTTTTCTGCGGAAAGACCAAACGACTTATATATTTATAAGTTAACGCTTGTACAGCAGCTATGTCTTTGGGGATGGAAGGGACAGGCTGGGTTACATCATACCATGCTCAGCCTGGACTATGTTCAAACAATGGTAGTATAGAACGTCTGATCAATCGAAAGCCGCTCATCGCCATCATCGGGGATACCCGGGCAGTATACGGCTCATACAACTATGAGCTCGCCTACTGGCTGGGCTACGCACTGGTCTCGAAAGGGTACCGGATCATCGTCGGTGGCTCGGGGGGAGTTGCGGAAGCGGTATCCCGGGGAGCCTGCATAGCCACCGGCTACTCGGACGATGACGTCATCAGCGTCCTGCCCGGGCATCATCCGTGCGACCCGGGACACTTCTACGGGGCGTGCATGTCTTTCGACTACGACATGTCAGGAGACGTAATTGTCTCCCACGGTGACGCGGTCATCGCCATCGGCGGCGGCTCCGGCACGCTGACCCAGCTCGCCCACGCCTGGGGGCTCAATAAGCTAATCATCGCCTACAGGGTAAAAGGCTGGAGCGGCCGGGTCGCCGGCCACCCGATGGATATCCGGCACCGCTACCCCGATATGCCCGACGATCAGGTCTACGGGGTCACGTCCGAGAATGAAGTGCTGGAGAAGCTGGAGTTGCTGGAGCACTACCGGCATATGGCCTGAGACAACAATACGAACGCTGCGCTGTGCGTTCTTGATTGCTCAAACTGCGTGCGATAGCAATACGAACGCTGCGCTGTGCCAGAACACAGATTGTTACGGATTGCACAGATTGCACAGATGACTATATTAGATAGGATAACTGCTGCGAGCCATTCAATTTTTATTATCGATTAGTATCTGTGAAATCCGTGCAATCTGTCAGAATCATCAGATTCTGCGTAATCTGTGATCCTGGCACAGCGCAGCGTTAGTCCACGTTCACGAGGTCCAACTCGATGTGCCGGCGAGTATAAAGGCTTATATGTAACCAGGCATTATTAACATCGAGAAGATATGGTACGGATAGCGCTGCCCAACAAAGGAAGAGTTTACGAACCCATCATGAGCCTGTTCGAAGGCGCGGGCCTCCACGTGATCGAGCATTCCGCGCGGAGCCTGTTCGCGAAGACCGTTGACGAGAACATCACCATGCTGTTCGCCCGGTCCCGGGACATCCCGGGGTACGTGGAGAACGGGGCGGCTGACCTTGGTATTACTGGCGAGGACTTTATCCAGGAAGCCGGTGCAGACGTGGAAGTCCTGCTCGACCTGGGCATGGGTAAAGCAGAGCTGGTGCTGGCAGTGCCGGAAGCGTCCGACATCGAGAAGCCGGAGCAGCTGGAGGGCAAAAAGATCGCCACCGAGTTCCCGGAGATCACGAAGAAGTACTTCGCCTCAAAGGGCATCGCCGTTCATGTGGTAGAGGTTTGCGGAGCGACCGAGATCACGCCCCACATCGGCGTCGCCGATGCCATCGTAGACCTGACCTCTACCGGTACCTCGCTATCCATGAACCGGCTCAAGGTCATCGGCAAGGTACTGCGCACGTCCCAGAGGCTCATCGCCAGCAAGGCGAGTCTCGCCCGGGACGGCAGGAAGATCAGCGAGATTACTCTGGCCCTCCAGAGCGTGATCGAGGCCCGGGGCAAACGCTACCTGATGATGAACGTCCCCGAGGGATCGCTTGAGGCAGTCCGGAAGCGGCTGCCGGGGCTCGCGGGCCCGACCGTGCTGAAGGTCGAGGCCTCTTCGCCGATGTGCGCCGTCCACGCAGTGGTCCCGGAGAAGGAGATCTACAAGGTGATCAACGACCTCAAGGAAGTCGGCGCGAGAGACATTCTTATCGTACCCATCGAACGCATCGTCCGGTAATCCGGCCGGAGCATTATTGCTTTATTTCGCCATGGCAGGCACGGCCAGGCCAGACTTAAAGACGGGCAGAGACACAAAAGTTTATGGGCAGTAATGCCCTGATACATGATACACGCTAAGAAGAGGATTCCTTTGACAGCAATCGATTGGAGAAAATGGAGACACGTGACGAAGCTGGATCCTGACAAGAAGATCAGCAAGCAGGACGTGGCGGCCATCATGGACACCGACACGGACGCCATCATGATCTCGGGCACCCAGAACATCACCAGGGAGAACGTCGGCAACCTGGTCAGCATGCTGGCAGAGTACAAAAAGCCTAAGGTCCTGGAGCCCTCGATTTCGGCGGTCATCCGGGATGACGTGGACTTAGTCTTCATCCCGTCGGTGTTCAACACTAAAAGCTCCAAGTGGCTGGTCGGCATACAGAAAGACTTCCTGCGAGACCACCCGGTTTCCAGCTGGGACAACATCATCCCCGAAGCGTACCTCGTTCTCAACCCGCTCTCCGCAGTCGCGATCGTCACCCGGGCTCAGACCGGCATCAGCCCGAAGGATGCAGCTGCCTACGGCGAGCTGGCCGACCGGTTCTTCAAGTTCCCCATCATGTACCTCGAGTACAGCGGCACCTACGGCAACCCCGAACTGGTCAAAGCGGTAAGGGAGAAGCTGACCAACACCACGCTGTACTATGGCGGTGGTATCGACTCGAGGGAGAAAGCGGAGGCCATGGCTAAGTACGCCAACACCATCGTGGTCGGCAACGCTGTGTACAAGAAGGGCGGCATCGAGAAGCTGAAAGAGACCATCGTGAAATAACTACCGGGGATTAACCAATGACAGCTATTGACTGGAAGAAATGGAGACACGTAACGAAGCTGGACCCCGATAAGAAGATCACTAAAGAGGACATCGCAGTGATCGTAGACTCGGGCACCGACGCAGTCATGATCTCGGGCACCCAGAACATCACTAAGGAAAACGTTGCCAACATGGCCGGCATGCTGGCCGAGTACCGCATCCCCAAGGTGCTGGAGCCCTCGGTCTCGGCGGTCATCCGGGATGACGTGGACTTCATCTTCGTCCCCTCCATCTTCAACACCAAATACTCGAAATTCGCAGTCGGCTACCACAAGGAGTTCGTGCAGAACTACCCTGCCTCGGTCCTCGACAAGGTCATACCAGAGGCCTACATAGTCCTGAACCCGCTGTCTGCAGTCGCCCTCGTGACCCGCTCCCAGACCGGCATCAGCCCCAAAGAGGCAGCTGCCTACGGCGAGCTGGCCGACCGATTCTTCAAGTTCCCCATCGTCTACCTCGAGTACAGCGGCACCTACGGCAACCCCGAACTGGTCAAAGCGGTAAGAGAAAAGCTGGCCAACTCTGTACTATACTACGGCGGCGGCATCGACTCCCGCGAAAAAGCGGAAACCATGGCGAAGTACGCTAACACCATCGTGGTCGGCAACGCTGTGTACAAGAAGGGCGGCATCGAGAAGCTGAAAGAGACCATCGTGAAATAAGCGCACCGGCCGCTATCTGCCGGACTCGTTTTTTATTTATACAGCATAAGCCTGTACGCGAGGCTGACGTGCTTCAGCTCCTGCCTCTTAAACCGCGATTCGGCCGCCACTTTCAGCACCTGTTTTTCCGTATAGAACGGCTCCATATAGGCGTGCAGGCGCAAAGCCCATGCCCTGATGAAACCGTACTTCTTTTTCATCTGGCCAAATAGCACCGGATCGACGTCCCGGGGAATATCGTAGATCCACGCTTGCCCGCCTTCCCTGAGCACCCGGTAGATCTCGTCCAGCGCCTGCTCAGGCTTCTTCCAGTGGTGAAGAGACATCGTGCTGATCACGAGATCGAACTCTCTGTCCCCAAAGGGCAGCGAATCTGCACTGCCCTGCCTGAACTCCAGATTTTGCAGGCCTTTCTTAGCCGCCGCGTCCGAGGCAATCCTGACCATGTCCCCGGACAGGTCCAGGCCGACCACAAACAGCCTCGGGTTCCTGTTCGCCAGCATGATCGGAAGCCTCCCCGGACCAGTGCCAACATCGAGCACCCGGCCGGCCTTCAGGTGCTCGTCGACCTGGCTCACCACCGCACTGTAGAAATCCCTGAAAATCCGGGAGCCACTCATCGCGGTATAAATCCTCGAGAACGGAAATGGCATCGCCTCCGGCTCAATGCGGGCGAGAAAGCTGCGCAGCGACATTATAGCCAGAGTTTCTCGCAGCGAAAATAAAGCCGTTTGCCGAACTTTTCTGCCATTGATGAGAGGCTTGCTCAGGTGGCGTGAGACTACGAGACGATCGCTGCGCTGTGACCGACTGGAAGCAGTCCCTTGCATACAGGATCACAGATTGATTCGGTTATGGAAAGGGCGTTTTCAAGTAAAGCCCATGAAAAAATCTTCGGGAGGTCCGAGAGTTCCCGGGAGTATACGAGGATTTTCAAAGTGGGAGGTTTGAGAGGATAAGGAGGTTGGAGAGGAGGTCGGAGAGTATGGAAAGGTTAGAGAGGATCGTTTCTAATGGTGATTCCCGGTTTTTGGGATGGTCAGGTACCGTTTACACGAAGTACACAAGGTACGCGAAGTATAGTCCTTTGTGAAACTTTTAGTACGGTCCGGCAGGTCTGGTTGACTGCCGGACCGTACTATTAGTTTCAAGAATGACTATACGCGAAGTTTTACTATAAGATCGGCTTGCAGTCAGCCTGTTTATCAGACTTTGAGTACTTCGTGTACTTCGAGTACTTCGTGTAAATGGTACGGGCACTCCATAACAGGCTTCAGGAATAGCCATGATATAATCCTCCCCGGCCTCCTCGCTTACCCTCTCAGCACCCCCACACACGAATTTTTCATGGAATATGGATTACACCGATTGCACAGATGATTTTTCAAGAAGAGGAGAGTTTGGCTTCTTTCATCTATTGTTATCCAATAGCCTCTGTGCAATCTGTATCATCTGTCGTGATCTGTGTTCTGGCACAGCGCAGCGTTAGTCCACGTTCACGGGCACAGAGGCTACTTAAATAATTAAAGCAGGGCCGGCAGCAGGAACGCTATCAGCGCTATTCCCATCGCCATCAGAGTCGTCTTCCTGGCCTTGCTGATGGTCTTCCGCTCGTGGCTCAGGAGTAAGCTGCCGCAAACGTACAGCAGGATCAGCACTGCCAGGGCGGCAAAGGCCGCGTATAACAGGTTGTGATAGTAGGTCGGGTCGGTGGGCACGAGGTTTACGAGGAAGGGTATGGGAGCGAGCAGCACTGCGATGACGTACAGGACTACTGCAGTGAACTTCGCAGTCTTTTCACCGAATACTCTGGCCACCGTTTTAACATCCCGGAGAGCGTCGCCTTCCACGTCCATGATGCCCTTCATGATCTCCCTGCCCAGGCCGAGGAAAAAGGCCATGGCGGTCAGCAGGAGCAGTACCGGTGAGTTGTTGAACAGCATGCTGCTGAACAGGAACGGAGCCGCCATCGTGAAAGCGATGTAGATGTTGCCGACAATGCCGTACTCTTTCAGCTTGTAATCGTAGAGGATGCCGAAGATTATCATGGCGACCACGACGGCGAAGGCGCCCCAGTTGCCTATGAAGTATGCGGCCACGACGCTAACGATAAAGCTGGCGATGGTCAGTCCCAGGGCTTCGTTCTTAGAAATTTCCCCTCTGACGATGGGCCTGTCGGTACGGTTGTTCTTTTTGTCGACCTCCACGTCGAAGTAGTCGTTCAGCGCGAAAGCCCCCATCTCCGCAGCGGTTGCCGCAATGGCGCCCGCGAGGGCGACTTTCGGGTCGGGCAGCATCCCGTAGGCGATGATCAGGCTAACGACAAAGCTGACCGCGTAGATCAGCCCGTGCTCTAAACGAGTCAAATCCCAGTAGGCTTTGAGCTTCCTCGACAGGGCCGGCATACAAACGTTAATGCATGATGATGGTATAAAACGGTTGCTATGAGCAACGGTAACGGTGTGCCGCTTTACGTGTACCACGCCCGGCAGGACGACCCGAAAAAGTGCTCCGCCCGGCGCATGAAGCAGTTCGGCCTCGTCAGGATGTACGAGACGCCAGAGCGGCTGCCGGCAGGGGCCATCCTCATGGACCCCAACGCGGGCAAAGCGATCTCTCCTGCGGACCGCGACCTCTCCCGCAAAGGCATCGTAGTGCTGGACTGCACCTGGGAAGAAGTGGAACGAGTGTTCCCGCTGCTCAAGAGCAAGCACATGCAAAGCCGGGCTCTACCCTACCTGCTGGCCTCCAACCCCGTCAACTACGGCCGGCCCTTCATGCTCAACTCTGCCGAAGCCTTCGTAGCCGCGCTATACATCCTCGGCTTCCAGGAGCAGGCCAGAGAAGTCGCCTCCCGGTTCAAGTGGGGCGAAACCTTCCTTATCTTAAACCACGAGCCGCTGGAGGCATATGCAGAGGCGAAGGACTCTGCCGATATCGTAAAAATCCAGCAGGATTTTATGCCCGACTGACGCTCGACGCGGGAAGCCTGAGAACGAACCTGCTGCCTTGCCGGTAGTCCCCGGGTACCCGGTCTTCCACCCACACACTGCCCTGGTAGTAGTCGATCACAGTCTTGACAAAATACAGGCCGAAGCCTCTCCGAGCCGTCTTCTCTTCCAGTTCCTCGACGGTCATGAAAATGGTCTTTTTCAGCTCGTCGGGGACCCCCGGGCCGTTATCCTCCACGCAGACGCGGTAGAACAGCCGGCCGTCTTTCGTGACCCGGTCCACGGAGATGGTGACGGTGAGGGGCCCGCTCGAGTGCTTAATCGCGTTATCTATGAGGTTTTCTAACGCATCTTTAAGCAAATCGCTGTGCTTGACCAGGTACTGCCTGCCGGGCCGGGAATCGTACTCGATCGTGACCTGCCTGTCTTGCGGCAGTGGGACGCTTGATTTAGCTGCCTCTATGAGCTGGTTCAGGTCGACGTCCTTCGGCGGGACCTCTCCCTTCTGGAGCCCCGTGAGCTTTTTAACCTGATCGATTAACCGGGAGCTGCGGTTGATGATCTGCAGGGAGCTGCTGATCATCTCGTTTTCGGCTGTCTCTCCCATACAAGCTATGGCTATCAGTTCCAGGTATCCAAGCAGGGCGTGGTTCATGTTGGCTATGTCATGGCCCATCAGATCGAGGTACAGCTCGGCCTGTCGCTTTGACCTGCCCAGCTCATTTTCCAGCTTCCGCATCCCGGTGATGTCCAGAGAGATCGAAACGGCTCCGGTGATGTTCCCGCGGGCATCCAGCAGCGGGGCAGAGGAGCAGAGCAAAGCGACAGAGTTGCCCTTTGCGTCTTCGATCTCTATTGTTTCTTTAGAGATTAGCTCACCTCTGGCCAGCGACCTGAATATTCCCAGTTCCTCCTTTCGGACTACCTTACCGGTATCGGCCCACAGTGTTTTGATTTTGGCCAGTTCGTCGAGCGTGATGGGAAAAGTGCCGCCGTGGTAGTTCCGGGCGATGTGGTTAGCCATCGTGATCCGGCCGCCTGTATCGACGATGAACAAGCCCACGGGCAGGGACTCGAGTATAGTCTGCAGGCGCCGGCGCTGGCCGTCGATCTCGTACAGCAGGTGCTCCCGCTCTTTCTCCGCCTGCTTCCGCTCGGTAATTTCCCTGCCGAAGGAGATGAGGTACCTGGTGCCTTTGTAGCTGAAGAATTCCGTGGTGACTTCCACCGGATAGAGCCTGCCAGATTTGGTACGGGCTACAGTTTCAAACCTGGTCCTGACCCTTTGTTTGTCCGGATCCGGCATGCTGTTCCACCGCTTCTGAAACTTATCCTTAGAACTATTCCGGTCGAAATCCCAGATGTGCATCGACAGGAATTCGCTCCGGGTAAAACCGGTTGTCTCGCAGGCAGCATCGTTCACGTAAATGATCCTGCCCTCCTCGTCCGCCCAGATCGATGAGTCCGGGGCGTGGTCCATCGCGAACTGGGTCAGGAGCAGCGCTTCCTCTGCCCGCTTACGCTCCGTGATGTCGATTAAAGTGGCCACTCCCGCCGGCTTTCCTCCGTATATTATCCGGGCGGCCGATAGCAGGATCCATTTGGCCTCGCCGCTTTTGGTGACGATCTTTGCCTCGTAGATCGGCGGTGCCGGCTCCCCAAGCTGCCTGGCCCGGGCTCGTTGCCTGACCAGTTCCCTGAAATCCGGGTGGATGATGTCCATGATGTTGAGCTTCAGCAGCTCGGCCTGAGTGTACCCGGTCATCCTGGCCGCTGCCTCGTTCACCGAGACATAGTGTTCTCCCTGGTAGACGAAAATGGCCGCTGTCGAAGATTCTGCCAGGGTCTTGAACTTTTCCTCGCTCTCCCGCAGCGCTTCCTCCGCGTGATCTCTCTCGGCGCGGCTCCTGATCGATTTGATACCGAAAGCCAGATTATTCGCCAGCTCCTGGAGAAGAACGACGTCTTCATCGCCGAACTCGTCGGTTTTCTCCGAATCGATGCTCAGCACCCCAATGAGTTCGCTATCGGCTATCAACGGAAGGCTGATCATCGAAGCAAAACCCTGCTCCACCGCTCGGGAACGCCAGGGGACAAAGCAGGGGTCGGTCAGCACGTTCCTCACGATAGCCGGCTTTTTCGTCCTGGCGGCGGTGCCGACCGGGCCCCTGCCCAAAACGTTGTCTTCCAGGATGATCTTGAGATTTTCGAGGTACCTGCTATCTGCTCCGGAATTGGCTACCGGCTTTATAGTCCTGCGCGGATCGTTCAAAACAAAGCCGATCCAGGCCATTTTATACCCGCCGTATTCCACGATTATGTCGCAAACGGCCTTTAAAAGTACGGCTTCTTCCCCTATGCGGACCATCGCCTCGTTACACCGGGAGATTGCTCTTAGTGCTCTGTTAGTCTTTTCGAGCTTTTCCCGGAGTTCCAGAATGTCGCATTTCCCGGATGATTTCTCTCCCGGGCCTTCGATCTTATCCGGTGGTTCACGGGAAGCAGGCCGGTCCTCATGAGGGACTTTCATCGACTACACGACCGCTTGTTCCCGGCATTTGAGCTGCCGGTCCGGGGAAAAAATCCCTGTATACCTTATATGCGCGGCGAGTGTAAAAAGCCTCCTGAAGCCAGCTGCCGGATAACCGCTTACATGACCGCAGAAATGGCCGGGGGCCCGCACGAGTACCGGCATTAACCTGCGCAACCCGGGCGGGAAACGTCAGTACAGGCTCCCCTGTTCTTCGCTTCCCTCTACTTTGGTATCGAAGGGCCCGGGCCCCTGGATGGTGAGGGCGACGAGGGGGTCTGCCGAGGTGTTGCGGATGCTGTGGTCTACGCCGGGTGGTATGATGGTGAGGCTGCCTTTCTCGAGGTCGAAGGTCTGGCCGCCGATGGTGATGTCGCCCCGGCCGTCGATGACCAGCAGCACGCACTCCGAGCCGGGGTGGAGGTGCACTGGCATCGCCTGAGCGGGCAGGACAGTCCACAGGTCTACTTTATGCTGGCCGGTTACATCGATCGTCGTCTCGTTCGGCCGGTTGCGGAGCCCTCTGCGGAAATCGTCAATGTTGTATACAGTGGGTGGCTTACCCTTGTAGATCGGCGTCTCCATCATGTCTATCACGCATTGTGATCGGATGTCCGCATTTATAACCGGACCCCACTTGAAGCGCGTCGAAAGCCCGGTATCCCTCTCGAAGTATGATCGCCCGGCTATCGCTTATATTCAGGCGGTTGGTGCCCGATCTTTTCAAGAGCATAGGTCTGATATACATACAGTCCTACCCTTGCTGCTACCGTAATGGTAATTAAGCCGGTATACATATGTGAGATAGCAGCATTAATTGGGGGCATCGAGGTGATGGCATGGAAGACAAGTTGAAACTGAGGGTATCGGGCAAATACAGGGAGATAATCCTGGGAACGACGCTGATTATTACCATATTCCTTGCCATCTACATCAATCTCCGCCTCGGCATCGAGATTGTCTACACACACCTCTTTTACGTGCCGATCATCCTCGCGGGTGTCTGGTACCACAGGAAAGCTGTTTTCGTCGGGGTATTCCTCGGCCTGCTCCACATCTACCTCGACTGGCTGGCCTTCGGCACGCTGGCCCCGGAGCCCGTGATCAGGTCGATCATCTTCGTAAGCGTGGCTTATGTGGTCGGAACCCTGTCGGAGCGCAAGGATAAGCTTAACGATGAGCTGAAAGAGTCCCGCACGAAGCTGAACGAGTCGCTCAGGCAGCTGTCCAACGTCATCGAATTTTACCCTGACGCGACGCTGATCATCGACAACAACGGCCGGGTCGTCGCCTGGAACAAGGCGATGGAGGATATGACCGGAGTGAAAGCAGACCAGATGATCGGAAAGGGAAACAACGAGTACGCGATACCATTTTACGGCTACCGCAGGGCTTGCCTGCTGAACCTGGTGGGCCTCCCGGCCGAAGAGCTCAAGGAGCACTACACCGACATCTCTCTCGAGAACGGCCGGTTCGAAGCGGTATCTGGCGCGACATCCCTGAAGGGCAGACCTGCTATCCTGCACTGCACGGCCAGCAAGCTCTACGATGACGATGGCAACGTCACGGGCGCCATCGAATCCCTCCGAGACGTGACCGCCCAGAAGAAGATGGAAGCAGAGCTGCAACAGCAGTATGTCAGCCTGACCTCCCAGCACGAGCTGCTCCAGCAGCAGGCCGGGGAGATCAACCGCCAGAACGTCGAGCTTACCCAGGTTCACGCTTTGCTGAAGGAATCCGAAGAGAAGCACAGGGCCATAACGACCTCGGTCAACGACAGTATCTGTACGACCGACCTGAACGGCACCTGCACCTACATCAACCCCCGGGTTACCGAACTCACCGGCTATACCGTAGACGACATCATCAACAAGCCCCTCATAGACTTTGTCGCAGAGGAGAGCAGAGACCTGGTCTCGAGCCTGATCTCCACGGTGTCCGGGGAGGATCAAAGATCTCTCGAGATATGGATACAGGCCAAACCGGGTAACAAAATGCTGATCGAGCTCAACATGAGCGTCATCTACGACGCAGCAGGAAACGCCGTCGGCCTCATAGGAGCTTTCAGAGATATCACCGAGCGCAAGAAAGCCGAGGAAAAGCTGATCGAGCTGTCCAGAGCGGTGGAGCAGAGCCCCAGCATCGTCATCATCACCGACGCCCGGGGCAAGATCGATTACGTCAACCCCAAGTACACCCAGGTCTCCGGCTACACGCTCGAAGACGTCGTCGGGAACGACCCCCACAAGATCAACGCCGCCAGCCTGAGCCCGCAGGAAATCAAGGACCGGAACAAGGCCCTCCGGCTGGGCAACTACTGGCGGGGCGAGCTGTCCAAGCGGAAAAAGACCGGGGAGCTATACTGGGTTTCGGCATCCGTGTCTCCCGTCAGGACTCGGGATGGGGAGATCATCCGGTACGTGGACGTCGAAGAGGACATCACCGAGCGGAAGAAGGCGGAGGAAGCGCTGCAAAGCGCTAACGCCGAGCTGGAGATGGCCAACGAGGAGCTGGAAAAGCGCGTGCTGGACCGGACCGAGGCGCTCACCCACGCCCACAACACGCTCGAGGCCATCATGCAGAACATCCAGATCGGCGTAGTAGTGGTCCAGCGGGAAAACAGCGAAATCACGTACTACACGACCAAAGCGATGGAAATTTTGGACGGGCCTGTAATGGGGCTGGCAGGCCCGGGCAGAAGCAGGCCATACGAGTTCCTGCAACCCGATGGCTCCGTGCTCCCGGCCGACCTAATGCCGCTTTCCAGGTCCCTGCAACGCGGTGAAAACGTGCAGAACCAGGAAGTCCTCATCAGGCGGAAAGACGGTAGCATCGTCACTGTGCTCATGAGCAGCACGCCGATCCTGGACCCGGACGGCAGGGTAACTTCCGCGGTCGTAGGCATGCTCGATATCACTGACCGCAAGCAAGCAGAACAGGCAGTCGGCGAGAGCCAGGAGAAGTTCAGGAACCTGGCGGAAAACATCAACGACTGGATATGGGAAGCTAATGAAAATGCCGTCATCACCTACTCCAGCCCTAAGATCCGGGAAATCCTGGGCTACGAGCCGGAAGAAGTGATCGGCAAGACCCTCTTCGACCTGATGTACCCTGACGAAGCCAAGCGGTTCAAGAAAGCGGTCGATCTGCTCTACTTCACCCGGGAGCCGTTCTCCTACCTCAGGACAACTCTGGTGGGCAAGAGGGGAACTCTGGCCACGCTGGAGTACAGCGGCAGACCCATCTTCGACAAGGCAGGCGTATTCAGGGGCTACAGAGGAGTCAGCAGAGACATCTCGGAGCGTAAACGCTCGGAGAACGCTCTCCTCAGGAGCGAGGCCAGGGTGCGGGCGCTGGTGAGCGCCATTCCCGGCACCATCCTCTGGGTCAACAAAGCCGGCCACTTCCTCGACTGCAAGGTGGAAGAAGGGTACGAGCTGTTTCCCCGCTCCGAAGAGCTCGTGGCCAAGAATGCCTACGAGGTCTTACCCATCGACCTGGCCCGGATTCTCATCTTCAACGTCAACCGGGCCCTGAAGACCGGAAAGCCGCAGATCTTCGAGTTCCAGTTCGACGTCGCAGGCGGGACCCGGTACCAGAAAGCCCACTGCGTAGCCTCCGCAGGCGACGAGGCAATGGTGTTCATCCACGACGTCTCCCTCGACGACCAGAAGAAAAAGCCAGCGGCCGAACCCGAAACCAGGCCGGAAGGGAAAAAACAGGGCACCACTTCGAGGAACCGGCTCCAGTCAGACCCGGAACCGGACTCCGGCGCCTGAAAACTTTCACCTAACTAGCAAAAACATGATTTACTATTGCGGCATCATGTGCTGCATATGAAGATCGCCGAGCTCAACCTGCCACAAGCGCTGAAGGACTTCTACGCCGGGACCGGTATCACGGAGCTGTACCCGCCCCAGGATGAAGCGATCAGGCAGGGACTGCTCGACAGCAAAAACCTGCTCGCAGCCATACCCACGGCCAGCGGCAAAACCCTGCTGGCGGAGATGGCGATGCTGAAGTCGATCGCCGAAGGCGGCAAGGCGATCTACATCGTCCCCCTGAAGGCGCTGGCCTCGGAAAAATACGACCGGTTCCTCGAATTTTCTAAGCTGCCCATCAAGCCTGACGGCGTCAAAGTCGGCATAGCCACGGGCGACTTCGACTCCCGGGACGAATACCTGGGAGAGAAGGACATCATCGTCGCCACCTCCGAGAAGACTGACTCCCTGCTCCGCAACGGCGTATCGTGGTTATCCGGCCTCAGCGTGGTCGTCGCCGACGAAGTTCACCTGATCGACTCCGCAAACCGCGGGCCTACCCTCGAGGTCACCCTCGCCAAGCTCAGGAAGATCAACGTGAACCTGCAAATCCTGGCGTTATCCGCGACCATCGGCAACGCCAAAGCGGTGGCAAAGTGGCTGGACGCCGCCCTGGTCCAGAGCGACTGGAGACCCACAACACTGAAGGAAGGCGTGTTCTACGGCCGGGCGATCACCTTCAAGAAAGAGAAGCGGGTGGTCAGCAACGCCGGCCCCGACGAAGTGAACTCGCTGGTGGCGGACACGCTGGAAGAGGGCGGACAATGCCTGGTCTTCGCCAACACCAGAAAGAGCAGTGAGAGCATCGCCCAGAAAGTCTCACGATCCATCTCTAAAAAGCTCCAGCCGACAGAGAAGGAGCAATTAGCGAAGCTCAAGCAGGACGTCATGCGCCACGCGGAAACTGACACCTGCGAGAAACTGGCCGACTGCGTGGGCAACGGCGTCGCCTTCCACCACGCCGGGCTCAAGGGCGAGCACCGGCGCATAGTGGAAGACGGCTTCAAGAAGAACATCCTCAAAGTCATCGCCTGCACTCCTACGCTGGCCGCTGGCCTCAACCTGCCCGCGAGAAGAGTAATCATCCGGGACTACAAGCGGTTCGACGTGAACTACGGCAGCGTCCCTATCCCTGTCCTCGAATACAAGCAGATGGCAGGCAGGGCGGGCAGGCCGAGGCTCGACCCGTACGGCGAAGCCGTCCTGATCGCCAAAAACTACGAAGAGTTCGAGGAGCTCACGGAGAACTACATCAACGCCGACCCCGAGCACATCACCTCCAAGCTCGGCACCGAGCCCGCCATGCGGGCCCACGTGCTATCCGCCGTGGCAACGGACTTCTGCCGCAGCCGCCAGGACTTAAAGGCGTTCATGGACACCACCTTCTTCGCCTACCAGCGAGGAGATTTATCCCACGTCATCGACAACGTGCTGGACTTCCTCCTCGAAGAAGAGATGATCATCGAGAGCAAAGGCGGCAGCCTCAAAGCCACCGAACTCGGCTCGCTTATCTCAAAGCTCTACATCGACCCGCTCTCCGCGGCGATCATAGCGGAAGGCCTGGAAAAGGCGAAAAAGAAGCCCGACACGGCAGAGTTCGGCCTGCTCCACCTGATATGCTCCACCCCGGACATCAAATCCTTATACCTGCGCCGGGGCGACTACTCCTGGATCATCAGGTATGCGGACGAGCATGCGTCCGACTTCCTCTCCGACGTGCCGGACAGCTACGGCGACGACGTGGAGTTCGAGCAGTTCCTCGCGGGCGTCAAAACCGCGGCGCTGGCCGAAATGTGGATCAACGAGAAGAGCGAGGAAGCCATCACCACCTTCTTCAACATCGGCCCCGGCGACATCCGGAACCTCATGGAAACCTGCAACTGGCTGATGCACGGCACCGCAGAGATATCCACCCTGCTCGGGGTCCCGATGACCCGCACCGCCAGAGAGCTCGCCATACGCATAGAGAACGGCGCCAGCCGGGAGCTACTGGACCTGATCACGCTGAAAGGCGTGGGCCGCGTCAGGGCCAGAAAACTCTACGACTCGGGCTATACCAGCCGGGACAAGCTCAAAGGCGCGGAAGTCTCCGCACTCGCCGCTATCCCGGGCATTGGGGACAAGCTCGCCGTCAGCATCATGGGCCAGCTCGGCAGAAAAGTGGAGCATGTCACCCCGGAAGAAGGCGAGCAACCCCCGACAACCGGCCAGAGCACCCTCTTTAGCTTCGACGGCTGAATAACACCCCTGGAAGGTATTTCTAATAAGTACGCATTGATACGAACCGGACACCTGGTCGGGCATCATCTCACGCCCACACGACTTGATGCCGCAGACCGGGTCCTATACTCACGAATTCCCTTTTGCCTTGCCTGATCTTCTGCAGCTTGCATAGCATGCCTCTGAAGGGTAAGAGAAGCTATTTGCGCTATCTCCCCAGAACAGTTATGGGCGCGGGATCGCCGAAGCCACACATAAAAACGCTTATAAAAACGGTAAAAACGATAAAAACGGCTTTAAAAACGATTCCAAAAACGAGGTCCAAACATCCGGGCTTTTGCCTCTCCGCCCCACCTAACCCGGAAGTCTTTTATCATTTTTCTGCCCATCTATGATCTGATGACTCCCCTCATCATCACCGGCGGAAAGAAACACATTGCAGACGTCAAAGCTTTTCTTAAAGACGCGGCCGCTATCGGTGCCGACTACGGCACCACAGTGCAGGCCGTGAACGCAGACGCCATAGCAGGCAGGATGCACCTGGAGTTCGCCACTGCAAAGGCTATCGAGGCCTTCAGGCAAAAGCGAAACCTGGCCCGGGATTTAGGCATGGAAATCATGCTCTACCTGCGAGGCCGCCGCCAGATCGAAAGAGCGCTGGACATGGGCGTCAAACAGGGCGACAACAACGTGGCCATCCTGATCATTGGAGATAACTCCGAAAAAGCCCTGCCGGCCGCAAAAGAGCTGCTCGACAGCGTGGACGAAAAAGTCATCGACTACTCCCGCGGGAAAGACGAGCTGCTGATGAGGCTGTTCGAGATCACCCCGGCAGAGATCGAAATCGTGGGCCGGGACCGGATACCTGAACTAGTGCGGGAGCGATCGGCGCTGTTAGAGTTCGAGAAATAATATTTTCAATCAGCCAGGCTACCCCTTATTATACCTGTAGCCAATTCACTTTTACGAGCTGTTCACCTTGAAACCCAAATCTCTGTATCCTCCTGAAGCTCTGGAATCCATACCGGGCATCGGCCCCAGCATGGCGAACGACCTCCGGGGCCTCGGCATAGCAAAGGTCAGCGATCTAAAGGGTAAAGACCCGGAGGCGCTCTATGAGTCGCTGGAAGCCCGGGCAGGCATGCACATGGACCGCTGTGTATTGTACGCCTTCAAGTGTGCAGTCTATTATGCAGAAGGCGGCCGGGAGCCGGAAAAGCTGAAGTGGTGGAACTGGAAGGACGCTTAAGGGGACCTCTGTATGGACTTCAAATATCCTGCGACCGGCATCTGCGGGCTGTCATGCCGGCTTTGTCCAAGATATCACTCGACGGCCGAAAGCGGGTGCAGAGGCTGTAAATCAGTTAGTCGTACGGCTGCGGGCTGCCCTTTCATCACCTGCGCCCGGAAGAAAGGCGTGGAGGCCTGCGTGGAATGCCCCGAAGGGGAGCACTGCGAACGCTGGAAAAAGCACCGGGCTATCGGCCAGGAGCACGACAGTTTCGTCTGCTACGCCCGCCTCGAAGATAACGTCGCATACCAGCAGAAGTACGGGCTGGAGGCGTTCGAACAGGCACAGGAACAGCGATGCGACCTGCTCAGGCAGCTCATCGCATGCTACGATGACGGGAGATCAAGGAGCTACTTCTGCATAGCGGCTACCTTGCTCGACGATGCAGGGCTCCAGGATGCTCTGGCCTCGGGCAGTAAAATCTCGACAGATATGACTGCCGGCCAGCGGGCGAAGGCAATGCGCGCCATCCTCGAAAGGCTGGCAGAGGAAAAAGGGTTAACGCTAAAGCTGCGAAAATAGATGTGTTAGTATGACGGTGGAACAGGAAAAAGTCGATATAGCCTACTGCGGCCTCTGCTGCAACGACTGCTTCAATCATAAGGGCGAAATCGCCGACCTCGCGAGAGACCTGCGCAAGAAGCTCCGTGAAGAAAAGTTCGACCGCGCTGCCGGAGGCCTGTCTAAATACTTCAAGGAGTTCGGGGACTACGAGAAGTGCTACGCTACGCTGGGCGCCATGGTCCGGCTCAGGTGCGGCAAAATGTGCCACGAGGGCGGCGGCAACCCGGGGTGCAAGATCAGAAAGTGCTGTGCGAAAAAGGGCCTCCCGGGCTGCTGGGAATGCTCCGAGGCAGAAGCCTGCGACAAGCACGACTTCCTCAAGCCCATCCACGGCGAGGAAAACGTGGACAACCTGCGGAAAATAAAGAAAGCCGGGCTTGATAAGTTCTCAGATACGGTGTCGGCTGAACACCTGAAGGACTGAGAACAATAACTTTATGGGCTTACGTATCTAATCAGCAGTGATGTCCCAGGCCAGACGCTTACGTATTGAGGAAAAACGAAAGGGTGTAACGCATATCCAGGATGATGGGCAGTCGAAGCAGAGACTGAAGCTAAGCCCTGGCGTGGAAAAGCTGCTTACCGTATTTTTCCTGGCGGCGACAGCCGCCGGCCTGTACCTCGCCCTCTCTTTGGCCCTCATGTACCCGCTGACCAGCGACATGGCCAACGCGGGCCTGTTCCCGATGGAGGTTATGCAGGGAAACTTCGAGTACATTCTCCCGGCCAATAATCCTTACCTCTTCACGGACTACATCTTCCACATGGTCATCCAGCCACTGACCGGTTACAGTCCTGTTGCGCTGGCGCTGACGGGCTATGCAATGTATGCCCTCATCGTGCTCGCGTGCGGAGCACTTGCGTTACGCTTTTCGGGCCGCATGGAAGCCCTGGCGGCCATGGCGCTGGTCGCTAACATGCCTTTCATGGGCCTCCGGTACGTCCTCTATCCCCTCTACCACAACGGTACGATCCTGTTCATTTTGCTGTCCATCCTGGTCTTCTACGCCGACAGGCCGCCTTTCCGCCTGAGCCTCAGATGGAGGGTGGTGATCATCGGCGTGCTGCAGCTCCTGGGCGTATTCTCGGACACGCTCATGCTCCCTCTGTTCACCCTGCCGCTCATCGTCTACTCGGCATACCGGCTCCTGAAGCAGAGGCAGGCGAAGGATGCCGAAAAGAGCAGTGATGCACAGGAAGATAATCCTGTACTCTGGCTGGCTTCAGCCGTGCCCGCAGTAATCGTATATGCGGTGAAGTCACGGATTAGCCAGCTATGGCCGGGTGGCCCGATCCTGGCTAAGTCAGGAGCTGAACTGGATTCCCCTGCAAACCTGTTCCAGCACCCGGAAATGATAGGCGATTTCATCGGTGCCCTGATCAGCAACGCAGGAGGCTTACTCATAGCCGCGATCCTCCTCGCCATCATCGTGTTCGCTATCGTCGATCGTAAGGACCGCTTCATGTACGCGGTGCTCGTCATTGGCGGGCTGGGTATGCTGATCGGCCTCATGTCGATGACCGTGGCAGGCGACGTTGCCCGGTACCTCACCCCGGTCAGCATCATGGCCCTGGTCGTGGCCGCCACTGTGACGATGAGAAAAGGAGTAGGTTACCTACCTTTGATCGCAACAGCTGTCATCATATTACTCTGCCTCATACCGAACGCCATGGCCATCTTTGAAAACCCGAACCCCGACTACATCAGAAATCAGCAGGCGCTGGTCACCGTGCTCGAGAGCAAAGGTATCACCCACGCCTACGCGGACTACTGGGATGCAAACCTGATCACTTACCTGTCCGGCGGCCAGATTATGATCGAACCGGTTATCGTAGAGGCTGATAAGCTCAAGTTCCAGACCATGAACTCGGCCCCGCGCTGGACCAAGATATGGCCGGACGGCAGCGATCCCCGGCCCGTAATCATCGCCTCCGACGGCGGCAGCCTGGACGAATGGGCCAGGAAAGTCAACGAAAACCACCCGCCCGAGACGGTCCACGAACTGGGCAACGGCAGAATCTACGTCTACAATGGCACGCTGCCCGCGTGGCCGGCCGGGAAATAAAAACTTGTGTAGCGCTCCCGGTGGCAGCAGAAATCCTGGGGACGCTGCGCTGTGTGTTTCATGTTGCTCGTGCGGCGTGAGATAGCAATACGAACGCTGCGCTGTGCCAGATCACAGATTCCGACAGATTACGCAGATTGTACAGATGGCCATCGAATTCAGTTAATTGGCCGACTACTATCTTACACTTATCGAGTCATATCTGTGCAATCTGTGGTATCTGTCGTAATCTGTGACCCTGGCACAGCGCAGCGATCGTCCACGTTCACGGGCAGAGAAACAACAGTTTGCGAATAGCCTGGGAATGATGGCCGGCACAGCGCAGCGATCGTCATCGTTTCTTGTAAAAAGGCTTACTTCTGGGGCGCCGAACTCTCGGGCCTGAAAAAGATCATGGAGAAGAGGTAAGCGCTGACGCCTGCGATTACTGCGGCGAAGAGTATAAACAGGGGCATGCCGCAGACAAGTCTTACTGCACTGTTGCCAAGGGCGGCGAGCAGGGGGTTAGTGCCTGCGGAGACTGCGGGGAAAAGAAGGATGACTGCTGCGTTTACCGGTATGGCCACGACGCTGCGGACTAACTCGGCGGCTGCGCCGGATATGGCACCCAGCTTGGCGATCTCCGATGACCTGAGCGGCAGCGAAGTCAGCCACTTGGCGGTGATCATGCCGCAGGTAAAGTAAACTGCGATGAGGAGGAACAGGAAAGCGAGGTATACCGTAGCAACCGGTATGAGAAGATCAATAGAGTACGTCTTCAGGTAATCCTCTATGAAAGGCAGCAATATGTAGACCACAACGCCAAAGCCCAGCTCACAGATGCCGAGCACCACTCCCCAAGTCAGGCCTGACCTGATCGCTATGGCACGGTTTTTCTGCATACATACCCCTCTCTGTCTATCGATCACTTGAGGGCGGGAAGGGATATAAGGCTTATCATTATCGGGTTTCAGATTACAAAATATGTCTGTGAGGACGTGAGTTAAGCAGTTACATTTAATCTCATGAACGTGAACTAACGCTGCGCTGTGCCAGAATCACAGATGATACGGATTACACTGATTTCACAGATGGCAACCAGGTAAAAAATAAAAAATCGGCAACCGATATGTTATCATCGATTAGTATCTGTGCAATCTGTGCAATCTGTCGTAATCTGTGATCTGGCACAGCGCAGCGATCGTATTGTCGTCTCACCAATATAGGGCTTAGTCGAAGCTCAGTCCACGTACTCGTATATCGTGTTCCGCTCCCGGGGCACCCGGCCGATGGCCTTGATGACCTGGCGGATCTGGTCTTTGGTCATGTTGTCGCCGTGCTTTGCTCCCGCAGCCACGGTGATCAGGTCCTCCATCATGGTGCCGCCGAAGTCGTTGGCGCCGCAGCACAGGCCTACCTGGGAGAGCTTGACGCCCATCTTGGTCCAGGATACCTGGATGTTGGGGAGGTCCCGGCCGAAAATGATCCTGGCCAGGGCGTGGACCAGCAGGTCTTCCATGCCGCTGGCGCCGCTCGAGACGTCCGACAGCCGGTTATTCTCGTGCATGAAGGTGAGGGGGATGAACTCCGTGAAGCCGTGGGTCTTGCGCTGGATGTCCCGGAGGAGCAGCATGTGGTCGATTCGGTCTTCCCATGTCTCCACGGTGCCGTGCATGATGGTGGAGGTCGTCTTGATGCCTATCTCGTGGGCTTCGGTGACAATTCTCACCCAGTCATCTACCGAGACTTTCCTGGGGCAAATCTTCGCCCTCACCGCTTCTACGAGGATTTCGGCCGACGCTCCGGTCATCGTGTCCATGCCCGCCTCTTTGAGCCTCCGGAGTGCTTCCGCTGTGCTGACGCCGGACGATTTTGCCGCATAGTAGATCTCCATCGGGGACAGCGCGTGGATCATGATGTCGTAGCTGCCCTTTATCGCCCGGAAAAGATCGCAGTAGTACTCTACGTTCAGCTTCGGCAGGACGCCCGCGATCAGGCAGACTTCGGTTGCACCTACCGCCTTCGCTTCACCGATGCTCTGCAGGATCTGTTCCCTCGTCATCTCGTAGCCGATGCTGTTCCGGAAGGAGCAGAACTCACAGCCGATTATGCAGCGATCGGTGATGTCGATGAGCCGGTTGGCCACGAACGTGACAGTGTCGCCTACGATTTCTTTTCTAAGCCGGTCGGCGGTGTCAAAAACCTCGAACGGGTTCTCTTTCAGCAGAGCCAGGGCGTCATCTCTGGTGATTTTGCCCGCCAGCGATCTTTCGTAGACGTCTTGAAGCATGGTGATCGCCCAATTAGTGGTCTTGATCTATAATAAATGTGTTTAAGAAACCGGACGTACGCTCGCGTACGCTGGCGATCGATGGGCCGGAGAGAGGTGCAAGTACCTGGCCCGTTTATCCCGAATGCTGTGGGCCATGCTCTATTACGACAGTCTTCGCTCCGCGCATGATGGCCGAGAGAGCACTTTCGACGTTCCCGCCCAGCGGTTCTCCGATGATGATCGCATAGTCTGGCACAGGTGTGTCCGGCTGGTTGATCGAGTCCAGGTAGTCCGCTACTGCCGGAGCTAAAGTAGTGTCGCCGGTGAATAAAATCGGCATGTGGCGGTTGAGGTGCCCGAGCAACCCCGCGTTGATGGCGCCGAGCCAGTCCCCGGTACGCACGATGGCAAATGAGTTGGCCGAGTCAGACATCTTGCCCCACCCGAACAGGCCTTTTCTGTACACTGCCAGGTTCACCGATACCTCCCCGGGGGTCTCTCCCGGAACTCGATCGACGCTTTTCACGTCGAGGGAACGGAGCTGTTCCTCGACAGTTTTTGGGATGGCGCTCTCGTTGCCGATAAGATAGATCTCCGGCTGGTACGTGGCGTTGATTGCCCGGTACGTCGGCTCCGGGATACGATTGCTGTCAACCAGCAGAATTGGCGTCCCTGCGTGGGCCGCCCATGCTGCGGCACACGAAGCTGTACCCCCGTCGGTTGCAGAGGCGATCATAATCGTCTGCGGAAAGCCGAGCATCTCGTCGATCAGGTACGCGGTTTCATATGCATCCCTGCCTTTGATCTGCTGGATGTCAAGTCCTGTCGTGGCCAGCCGGTTCAGGCAGTTGTCTGAAAGCTCACCAACAGCGAGGATCTTCACCGGGGCTTTGCCCGCCAGCGAGTCCAGGCGAATAATTTCGTCATACGTCGAGTCGGCTATGCCTTCGTAGGCTGTAAAAAGGATCGGACCATTTCTGGGGTGATGTTGCAGCGCCGCCGCTGCCAGAGCTACGGGATAATTGCTCTCCTCCGCATTGACGATCATGACCACGCCGGGCTTGTTCGAAGTATAGATGTACCGGGAGATATTTACTGACGTATCCCATGGGTTAGCACCGGTAAGATGGGCGATGTTGTCACTGTTCAGGGCCGTGTGCCCGGCGGTAGCCTCACAAGGCCTGGCGCCGAACCCCGAGAAAACTATTGTCAGAAAAAGCGCAACCAGAGCTAGTCCAAAGCCAATTTTCCAGTAATGCTCTGCCATGCCACTAACTACTGGATAACGACGGACCATGTGCGACATAACCCACGTGTCACCAGTCGGGCTTCAAATTTAAATGAAATAGTACACGCATCAGCGTGATATGCTTAGAAGGTGGTATTATAGATCGGGTAGCCCTTCTGCTTCCACTCGATCATGCCGCCTCTCACGTCCCACACGTTCGTGTAGCCAAGCTCGGCCAGCCTGGCGGCAGCAATACCGCTCATCCGGTCCGTTTTACAGTAGAGTACTATCTTAGCGTTCTTGTCTGCCGGAAGGCTGTCAAGATGCTGGTCGATCTCTGTGTACGGTATGAACAAATCGGTCTGCGACAGCTCGCCCTCGTACGGGACGTGGACGTTGACGAGCGTGAAATCCTTGCTCCTCAGCATATCGTAAAGCTCGTCGGTCGTCATCATATAGTGACCGTTAGCCCGGGATTGTGCCATTTGAGAGGTCGTATCAGAAGCAGTTGCCACGAATAAAAAGGACCCGCTGATGAGAATTATAACTGCGAGTACCAGCGCACTCCAGCGATATCTACTCATCATAGTAGCTCCCGTCAGATATGGAAACGTCCGTCATGTTAAAAATTCGGGATGGTTTTACAGGGATCGTGAATCATATCGCCGATTTAGCCGTGGAGGTTGCAGGAGCCTAATTATTTATGGTCATTCTTGAAACCTTGTACACTATTGCTCGTACCTGACCATATGGACAGTTTCTGGGTATATCGCTGATACTCAAAAAAGCGATGGCCAGTGCAGGTTTCTGGCACCGGCCGGCCTTTCATTTTTAGTCCAGAAGCTTGTATAGCGTATTACGCTGCTTCGGGCTCCGTTCCGCTGCTTTTATCATGCCGCGGAGGGCGTCGGGAGACATGTACTCCCCGGACTTGGAGCCTGCAGATTTGGAGATGTTCTCCTCCATCAGGGTGCCGCCAACGTCGTTGGCGCCGCAGTTGAGCGCCACCTGCGCGAGCTTCATCCCGAGCTTGACCCAGGATGCCTGCACGTTGGGGATATCCCGGCCGAAGATGACTCTGGCCAGTGCGTACATGCGCAGGTCATCCATGCCGCTTGCGCCAGTGGACTGGCCGCTGAGCGGGTTGTTCTCGTGCATGAAGGTAAGCGGCACGAACTCGGTGATGCCGTGCGTCTTTCGCTGGACGTCCCGGACGATGAACAGGTGTTTTAACCTGTGCTCCCAGGTCTCGATGTGCCCGTACATGATGGTCGCCGTCGTCGGTATGCCAACTCTGTGTGCAGTCGAGACTACGTCTACCCACTCCTGCGTGCTCAGCTTACCGGGGCAGATGACCGACCGGATCTCGTCGTCCAGGATTTCGGCTGCGGTGCCGGGCATGGAGTTGAGGCCTGCCGCCTTGAGGGTTTTCAGCGACTCCTCCACGGTGACGCCGGACATCCTGCTCATGTGGTAGACTTCCATGGGGGAGAAGGCGTGAGTGTGAATGTCGTATTTGTTCTTTATCGCCCTGATCATGCCGGCATAGTCCTCGAGGTACATATCCTCAGTCAGGCCGCCCTGGATGCAGACTTCGGTCGAGCCCATCTGTTTCGCTTCCCCGACCTTTTGCAGGATTTCGTCCAGCGTCAGCCTGAAGCCCTTGCTGTTCCTGAAAGAGCAGAACTTGCAGGTGCCGACGCAGAAGTCGGTGAAGTTGATGTTCCGGTTCACGACGTATGTGACTGTATCTCCTATGATCTCTTTTCTAAGTCTGTCGGCGGTGTCGAACAGCTCGAACGGGTTTGCGTCAAGCAGCTTCCTCGCGTCCTCAATGGTTATCTCGCCTGCCAGCGAGCGCTCGTATATGTCCTTAAGCACAGTAACCCTCCTCATCGGCATATTTCTCAATCAGCGGCTTCACCCTGGTCCCGTACCAGCCCTTCCTGACGTATTTGGGGTATACCGGCAGCCGTTCCTTCAGTTTAAAACCCCGGGCTTTGAGTGCGTCGATCGACGGCCAGGCGCATTCCGGGTTGATATAGTCCAGCGTGACAGGCGAGATGCCCCCGACGTCCTCGGCTCCGGCGCTCAGGAACTGTTCGAGGTGAGAGGTCAGGTTAGGGGGCGCCTGCAGTGATATGTCGGCAGGCAGGATTTCCCGGGCGAGGCGGATGGCCTCGACCATATCCTGCGGGGTGGGCGGCACGACGTCCGCCATGCGAATGTAGGGCTTGGGCACGAAATTCTGCACGATGACTTCCTGGATGTGGTCGTACTTCAGGTGCAGGTCCCGGATGGCCTCCAGCGAGGCTTTCCGGTCCTCCCGGGATTCCCCGATGCCCACGAGGATGCCTGTAGTAAACGGGATGCCCATATGGCCGGCTTCTTCCATGAATTTTAGCCTCACCGCAGGGTCCTTCAGCGGGCTCAGCTGGTGGGCTGGCAGCTTTGCGGTCGTCTCCAGCATCAACCCCATGCTGGCGTTGACCGGCCAGAGCTTTTTCAGGTCTGCCGTCGGGAGCACTCCGCCATTGGTGTGGGGGAGGATGCCGAGGTCGATGGCTCTGGCGCAGAGATCGTAAACGTAGTCTGTCAGCGTAGCGTAGCCAAGCTGCTCCAGCTCCTCCGAAAAGCGTGGGTCCTGCGGGGCGTCGCCGTAGGTGAAAAGTGCCTCCTTGCAGTCCAGTGCCGCCGCTTTCTCCAGCGTGGCGAGGGCTTCTCCCGGAGGAATGATCCGGGCTTCCGGGGAGCCGATCTCCCTGCGGAAACCACAGTAGGCGCAGTTGTTCCTGCACATGTTGGTGACGGGAATAAAAACGTTCTTGGTAAAGGTGATGAAATCAGAGGCCATTGCCACGCAATCTCCCCGTGTCACATATAGACACACTTCTTATATCTAGATTCCCCACCCCGCAAACTTTATAGCCTTTCCGGGGTGGAGCCAGAGGCAGCAATGAGCATATTACGGCTCCTGTAACCTCACTTTCTTACTTTTCAGTAACAGGAACTTTTTATACTTTTCCCGACTAGCTCTTTCACATATGCGCCTGTATTCGCCGCTGATCACCGGATTGCTGCTTGTCGCGCTGGCCGTAGTGCTGGCCGTGCCCGGCCACGCGGCCGTCGACATCCTGACGCCGGTGAGCGAATACCAGAACGCTTCCGTCTTCGTGAACGCCAGCGGGGAAAATTTAACCAAGGTAGGCTCGTTCGGCAACACGTCCATTTACCGGTCTGGCGGGTCCAATGTCCTTCTCACGGACCGGGGCGTCCGGCTGGACCTGGACAGCGCCCCCGAACTGGGCTACCGGGACGTGTACCTGTACATCAGGCTGCCCGTGAAAGAGCCTTTCCACAACGTGACGTTCGACTACGATCTTTCCGTGGGAGAAAAGTCCAACGTGCTGCTGATCGACTTCAACAACACCTCGCCGAAGATCGGCGTCAGCAAGGGCGGAGTCCCCGACCGCGCCGTCCTGGGCCTCGGCACCTGGTCCGCCAGGTACGGGGAAATTGGGGGCCTGAAAGACTTCCCCCAGGGCGCCCACCACGTAGAGATACTGGCTGCAGGCAGCGAACTGGTCCTGAGAATCGACGATAAAGGCGTCGCAGTAGCCCCCTTTAAGCAGCAGCCCTACATGATCATCCACCTGATGACCGGCGACGGCGACAGCTACCTGCGTGGCACGATCTCCAACCTGACGTACAACGGTCCCCCGCCCGGGCCACTCACGGTGACCCCGAGCCCGACACCCCTGCCGCCGTTCAAACTATCCGCCACCCCTAATGCCTCGGCAGTCACCGCTACTCCGGTGAAGCCTATCGTATTGCCTGGCGCCGAGCCCGGCGACGTGGAAAAGCCGGGGGACCCCAAGAGCCCGCTGCTCTCCGAGGTCAACTTCGGCTTCGCCCTCGCCGCCGCCATCGGGCTCTTCCTCGGCTGGGCTTACGTGTACCTGAAGTACATCAGAAAATAAAAGGTCGAGGAATGCCCGGGAGGTCGGGGAGGTCCCGGGAGGTCGGGGAGGATTTTCAAGCTGGGAGGTTTGGGAGGGTTGAGAGGTCAGAGAGGAGGTCTGGGAGTGTGGAAAGGTCTGAGAGGATAACAAAATATTATTCTGCACTTTTCGGATGAGGGCCCGTACCATTTACACGATGTACTCAAGGTACG
Organism: Methanocella sp. MCL-LM; assembly: GCF_049676595.1. Classification (GTDB taxonomy): domain Archaea; phylum Halobacteriota; class Methanocellia; order Methanocellales; family Methanocellaceae; genus Methanocella_A. The sequence continues at coordinate 3,445,017 of NZ_CP187259.1, read as the reverse complement.
CGAAGTACTCAAAGTACGATTAAAGGGCTGACTGCAAGCCGATCTTAAAGTATAACTTCGCGTACTTCGTGTAAACGGTACCTGACAGCCCAAGAAATGTCAGATATGATCATCAAATACTAAATCTCTCTGACCTCCGGCTCCTATCACAACCTTCTCTCAAACCTCCATACCTCCGAAACCTCCCAGCTTGAAAGTCCTCTCTATCCTCCAGGTACCTCCCCGACCTGCCCATTTTTAGTGGAACAGACACATAGGGTTACAGAAATGCCCCGATATCGCAGATGCTTCCCGAAGAAGAGCTTCCGGCTTCCAGCCAAAGTATATAAATTTTCAATGCACCTTTAATAATTCAATGAAGGCAATTGTCCCCTTTAAGGTCGTCAACGTCAAGTCCCGCCTGTCGACGCTGCTCACCCCCGAGGAGCGCAGCGAACTGGCCAGGCTGATGCTGCGCGACATCACGTCCACCCTCGCCGCAGCGGGCGTAGACGTCGAGCTGCTGACGACGCAGCCCTTCGAGTGGGACGGAGCCACCGTGATCGTGAGCGAGAAGGAGCTCAACCCCGCGCTGAACGACTACCTTTTAGCGAACGACAACCCCGTAATGATCGTCATGGCCGACATACCCCTGATCACCGAGAAAAACATCAGGGACATGCTCGCCAGCCCCGCCGATTTAGTAATATGCCCCGGCAGAGGCGGAGGCACCAACGTCCAGCTCATCCGCAGGCCCGACAAGTACCACGTCGACTACTACGGCGCCAGCTTCGTGGACCACCGGCGCATCGCAGAGGAAAACGGGCTGACCATCGAAGTCTTCGACTCGTTTAACGTGTCCAGCGACATCGACGAAGCCGGCGACCTCATCGAGCTCTACATCCACGGCAAGGGCGATGCCGCAAGGTACCTCCGCTCCATCACCGTTTTAGACGACAGCAAGGGCAGGGTACGCGTCGTGAAAGAAGAGAGCAACCTCCGCGCTGTCCGGATACCGGGCAAGATGACGGGTTAAACTATTTTTTGCGCATTAAATAGATAATGCTCACTACATTGTATAATCCGGATGCTCTGTCTCAGTGAGATAGCAGACGATCGCTGCGCTGTGCCAGATCACAGATATATACCGATTGCACAGATTACACAGATGGCTATACAATAAAAATGATAGAGCACTAATCATTTTCTTCCTTATCGATTAGCATCTGTGTAATCTGTGCAATCTGTAGGAATCTGTGATCTGGCACAGCGCAGCGATCGTGGTCGTTCACGAGCTCCTTAACAACGTTTTTCCAGCCTATTGCTTGCTATATAGTCTATATACTAAACATATTTCGTATATATTGACCTACCGGTTGTATAGGTGATACATATGGAGCATACAAGCCACGTCAAGGAACACATTCACACCGGCAGCCCGGGCATCTTCGGATTCATCAGGGTCGTCCCGGAGTGGGAGAGGGCTCCAGTTCTGAGGCTGGGCAAGTACGTAGGCCTCCGGGGCCCGGGGCTGGTGATCGTGACGCCGTTCCTGGACCAGATCGTGAGACCGATCGACCTGCGTATCAGGACGGTGCCGGTCGCGCCCCAGCAGACCATGTCCAAGGATAACGTGCCGGTCACCGTGGACGCGATCATCTACTACAAGGTCAAGGACCCGGAGAAGGCCATCCTCAACGTGCAGGACTATAATGCGGCCACCCAGTACGCCGCCCAGACGCTGCTGAGGGACATCATAGGCAAGCACACCTTCGACGAGATCCTGAGCGAGCGGACTACGATAGCCGACACGATAAAGAAGAACCTCGATTCGATGACCGAGGACTATGGCGTCGAGGTCACCAACGTAGAGATCAGGGACGTCACCATCCCGCCCAGCCTGCAGGACGCCATTGCAAGGCAGGCCGAAGCCGAACGAGAGCGCCGGTCCAGAGTTATCCTGGCCGAGGCAGAACAGCAGGCAGCGGGCAAAATGCTCGAGGCGGCCAACATGTACGAATCCCACCCGCTCGGCCTGCAGCTGAGGTGGATGAACATCCTCTACGAAGTCTCGAAAGAGAATTCTACAGTAATTATCGTCCCCTCCAACGTCCCGACGGCAGGTGCAGACCTCGACTCGATAGCGGCGATTAGTTCGGCGGTGTCGAAGAAGCATGAAAGAGTAAAACTGGCAGCAGAGCCGATGCCCGAGAAAGAGGGAGAGCAAGAGTAACGACCATCAAAGCACTAAGGTCAGGGAGGTAACTGGAGGCGCGAGATGACTTTCAGGCTGGGAGGTCAGGGAGGTCAGGAGATCTGGGAGTAGGTTATGAGAGGAGCCGGAGGTCAGAGAGATTTATTATTTGATAATCATATCTGACCTTTCTTGGGCTGTCAGGTGCCGTTTACACGAAGTATAGTCATTCTTAAAATTTTTAGGACGGACAGGTACCGTTTACACAAAGTACACAAGGTACGCGAAGTACGCGAAGTTTTACGGTAAGATCATTTTCCAGCATGCCGTTTTACCGTACTTTGAGTACTTCGCGTACCTCGTGTACTTTGTGTAAACGGTACGAGCGCTCATCATAAAAGTTCTGAATAATACCCCGTAATCCTCTCAGACCTTTCCACACTCCCGAACCTCCTCTCTGACCTCCGACCCTCTCTAACCTCCCAGCTTGAAAATCCTCCCGAACCTCCCGGGACCTCTCCGACCTCAGAGGTTTTTACCTGTCTTCTCCAGCATCGAACAACGGCAGCATGGCGATAGCGAGCCGTCTGTCCAGCCTTCTCTCCCGGTCCCCGGAGAGGTCGAGCGTGTACTTGTCCCCGAACGAGAACCGCCTGGTGAGGTTGCCGATCTGCCTGCCCTGGTAGACGATCTGGAAGTCCAGCTTCCAGTTCATCACGAACCGCCGGACGATGGCCATGACGCCGGTCTCCTGGGCGCTGCCGACGACGTTGCCCGCCGGGTCGAGGATGACCCACTTGTTCTGGAACAGGCTGTGGATGCCCTCTCTCTTTAACGAGCCGACCAGTTCCCGGGTTTTGGCGTCCACTACGTCGTAGGTGGCGTTGAAGTCGAGGATGTTCCTCGGGGCGATGGTCAGCACCTCGTCCCGCTGGGAGTCGTCGGAGTAGATGAAGATCTTCGGCTTCAGCTTGAACTTCTCCATCCGGGCGAAGAACAGGTCCTGCCCCCGGCCGTCTTTGATGTAGTACCTCTTGCCGATGGAGATCAGCTTCTGCGTCATCATGTACTGGTCCAGTCCGAACTTTGGGTTATCCATGTCCACACCACGATAATTACTCTATATACAGTTGCCCGGATAATAAAAATTGTGTAAAAAGAGTACTGGGGAGGTGAGATGGCAAGACGAACGCTGCGCTGTGCCAGATCACAGATTACGACAGATTGCGCGGATTTCACAGATTCCTCTTATAATAAGGAGTACAGCGAATCGTTTCCCTTTTTGTTATCGATTAGCATCTGTGCAATCTGTGGCATCTGTCGTAATCTGTGATCCTGGCACAGCGCAGCGTTCGTCCACGTTCCCGAGCACAGGGACAACTCCTGCGAGTATCTGTGAATTCCGTAGCAGGCACAGCGCAGCGTTCGTACTGTTGAGTCGCCTGTAGTTTACTTCAGCCGAATGTAGCTCTGGCTCGGCCCTTTAAGCCTGGATCTTTCGACGTCGTACAAATTCGTCGCTTTGACCAGCAGCTGGAGCTGGCTGAAGCCGTATTCGCGGGAGTCGAAGCTGGGCTCGATCTTGTAGAGGTTGTTGGCCAGGGTGGAGAGGTCGACCCATTCGCCTTCTTTGCCGACGCCCATCTCGTAAGCGCGCTTGAGCAGGTTAACAGCGAACTTGTCGAGCTTCTTGTGGGTCCGGGCCCGGGAGGGTGCTTTGTGGTTGCTACTGGTCTTTTCGGGGGTCTCCTCCTCGTCGGGGGAGAGGTTTTCTACGAAAGTGAAGATGACGCATGCCTTAACGAAGCTCTGGGGCGTGTCCTTGCGGCCGATGCCCATCACGAACAGGCCGGATTCCCTGAGCCGGGTGGCCAGTTTAGTGTAGTCGCTGTCGCTGGAGACGATGCAGAAGCCGTCGACGTGGCCGGCGTAGAGAATGTCCATCGCGTCGATGATCATGGCGCTGTCTGTGGCGTTCTTGCCCTTGGTGTACCGGAACTGCTGGATGGGCTGGAAGGCGTGCTTGTGGAGGTAGTCTTTCCAGCTGTTCATGCTGGACATGGTCCAGTCACCGTAGATCCGTCTCACGGTCACGTTGCCGTACTTTCCCGCTTCGGACAGCATCTCCTCTATAAGGGATGGCTGCGCGTTGTCGCCATCGATGAGCATGGCGATGTTCTTGTTAGTAGAGTGATTTTCGCTGGATTCCTGCAAACCGGGTGACCCCCGTTGATCACGCCCTCGTTTAGGCGTGATATGTGATAATCTTTCTAACCTCATACCTCGTTCCCTGCGGTGGCCGGCCTTCGGCCGGCAAAGTGCCTCTGTAGACCTGAATACCCTGCTTGCGCTAAGCGACGTAATGCCGGCCCCATCACGTTGGAGCTGTTATGCGTCAATTACCAGGTTGATCGATTGTTATTCATCAGCATATATGGGCCTGATGCGTGCCAATATAGAACATATATCTCTAATGATGGTTAAACGTTTTTATTGCGAGGGATATATGAAATATTCTCGGTAGAGGTTTGCGTTTACATAATACGGTTAACCCCTGCAGTGACCATGGCTCTGGCCGTAGAGCAACTGGTCTGCGAGTTCTACCTTTTGTACGTAGCGTAGCCTAGCTTAGGCACTACGCACTGAAGATCTTTAAAAAATAAAAAGTGGGCGGAGGGAGCCGAAGGCTCAGAACTTGAGCTTCTTGAACTCTTCGATGTCGTCCGCCAGTTTGTTCAGCTCTTCGTCTGTGACTTCCACACGGCTTTTCAGCACTCTCAGCTCGGCTACCAGCTGCCTGATCCTCGCGTACATGACGTACATGATGAGGAAGCAGGCGAATAGGCCGGTGATGAGCATGGCGATAATTAGTTCCAGGTACAGTTCGTCCACGTTTTAAACCCCCTTGAACAGCGATCTTGCCAGCCTGTCGATGAAACCTTCCCGTTTACCGGAGGCTTGCAGCATTTCCACATTCTTCGACCCGGCGATCTTGCCGGCCAGGCGCCTGTAAGCGATGGCAGCGGAGCTGTCCGGGTACTTCACGACCACGGGGGTCTTGAAGGCGGCAGCTCTTCTGACGCTGGGGTCCTCGGGGATGACCTCGAGCACCTGGACGCCCATGATGTCTCCGATCTTCTGGGCGGTCAGCTCGGTCTTCTCCGCAGACGCCCTGTTGAGGATGATGCCGCCGATGGCGCCGCCCACCATCTCGGTGAGCACCTTGGTCTTGACCGCGTCAGCCATGGAGGACAGCTCGGGGTTGACGACCAGCAGCACTTCGTCGGCTATGGCCAGCGGTATGACGCCGTCCTTGCTGATGCCCGCGGGGGCGTCGATCAGGATGAAGTCGGCATCTGCTACCAGTTTGCTCATCACGAACTGCAGCCGGTCAGGGTCGGCGTTCTGGAAGCCCTGCAGCGATATACCGCTGGGGACGACCTTCAGGCCCGTAGGCAGCTCGTAAACGGCCTGGGAAATGTCGGCCTTGCCCGCGAGCACCTCGTGCAGCGTGATCTTGCTTTTTTCCAGCCCCAGGACCAGGCCGAGGTTTGCCATGCCGATGTCGGCGTCCAGCACGATGGTGCGCTTGCCGAGCATGGCCAGGGACGTGCCGAGGTTCACCGTCGTCATCGTCTTGCCTGTACCGCCTTTTCCCGAAGCGATTGTGTATACTTTTGTCATATCACTCACTCACCCGTTACCTCCGCCCGCCTCTCTTTAGCGGACGTCATTCTGTCGATTGATGATAGTCATTATTCAGTTACCCGTGGCGCAGCATCGCATCACGGATCATGCGCTGCACTTCGTGCCGATCGTCTGCGACGATCAGATCATTGAGCCGTTCAATGAACGAGGAGATTTCATGGGCTTTTGGGGCCGGATTTTGCGATATTAATCCAGCAATCCTTTGTTCAAGCACTATTTTCTCCTCTTTCTTTCTCTGCTCTATTTTTTCGTATACTTTCTCTAGTACTATACACTCCTGGAAGCTATATTCTTTGCTCTTCAGGTACCTCGTGAAGTCCAGGATGTCCAGGCTGGTGAAAGTGTTCCGGCCGTATACGAAACCGGCGATTTCTCTCTCGATGGGGTCGACTGTATCTACTTTCAGCCCCTCGTGGCCATAGTCCACCAGTTCTTTACCCATCGCTTCTCGGACCCTGCGGGCTTCGATGATGAGGCCTTTGACCTCGCCGGAGGGCGTGTTGAAGTATTTGACGAACACGTCTTCGCCGCTCTCCCCGTCGACGCCGGTCATGCTGCGGAGCCGCCTGCCGAAGTCGCCGGCGATCACCGACGCCTTTTCCGGGGGGAAGACGCTTAGCAGCGCCGAGGTCAGGCCGTGGAGGTCGGGCGCGCCGTCGCTGTCTGCAAAGGTGCTTTCACCATAGCCTGCCGCGCAGAACTGCTCGAAGCCTTCGTGGCCGCACGCGAACGTGATGGATTCCCGGAGTAACGTGCTGAAGCTGGACATAGTTTCGAACCCCTATTTCCTCCGGTCCCTGCGCAGGTGGCCCAGGTCGAGTTTCTCCAGCAGCTCGTCGGCGTGCAGGGCGAAGTCCTGCTCTACCTTGCGCACCATGGCGATGTCGTCGTCCATGGATTTACTTAGCTCGTCCACCGTCCGGCTGATGTCGTCTTCAACCGGAGCCGCCTCCGTAGGTGCCCGGTTCTTCTCCAGGATCGTTTTTGCAGATACACCGATCCCTGGCTGCCTGATCTGGGCTTCTACCCTTGCCGGCTCGGCTGCAGGCTTTCTCGGCTCCGGCGGGACAGCTATTGCTGGCCGAACCGCTGCTGCCACGGCGGGAACTGGCCTGGCCGGCTCTGCTGTGGCCTGGCCCGGGAGGCTCTTCAGGGAGCGCTGTAGTACGGATGCCAGCACTCCCGAGTCGACGGCGTAAAACTCTGCGATGCCTGATACGCCCTCCAGCCAGCCGGGTACGCCGGGTATGATGCCCTTGTCATCGTATACGGCTTCGATGCGCCCGCCTGTAATAATCGCATGGTGCTCTTCCTGCGTCCCGTTGTGCCCGGCGACGAAAAGCAGGTGGCCGGTGTCACCGGGATACCGGTCGACGTACTCCCTGATGTCCCCGAGCTCTTCCGACCGGACGAACCTGCCGCGGATCTCGGGCTTGGTGAACCGGGCCGTCGTAGGCCTGGCCGCGGAAGCCGGGGCCTGGGGCGCAGCTCTGGGCGAGGCCTGAGCAGCCGGGGCCGGCCTGGCAGCCGGCTTTTCGGCGGGCTTCGACGGGGGAAGCGGTTCCTTGTAGGCGAAGGTATCATATAGCTCCTGCAACAGGGCTACCTGTTTCTCGGTGAGCTTGCAAATCTCGATAATACAGTCTGGCTGCTGGATGGACGTGGTGATGCCTGCCATGCCGGGGTCAGGCTGATCGTCGCCTCCCGAGGATACGAAGGCCATGACGGGCTTGCCGGAGAGGTAGACGGCCACGCACTCGCTGGCCCTGTCGGACAGGATCGATACACGCAGGTATCCTGTCAGGCTATCTTTTGCTATCCCCTCCGCAACGGAGGCCAGGGTCCCGGGGCCCCTGAAGCTTTTCTCGAGTGTCCCGCGTGGCAGCTGCATGTCAATCTTCCTGGATGCGCTGGGCGTTCCTGATGTTCAGCCGGATCAGGCCGAGGTTGGTGTCAGTTCTGGCGAGCACGCACAGAAACATGTCGTTTATGGGCGCTATGATGACCTTGTATTCGGGTGTTTCGAGGATGATCTGGCCGGTCTGGCCGAGCTGCAGCTCCCCGGCGATGCGGGTGCCTGCCCTGACCATGTCCTCGGTGGCGGCCGCGACGTGCTCGAAATCCACGTCGTTTCCCTGCTGGTATACCGGGAAGCCTTCCGCGACGAGCGCCGAGCCGATGACGCCCGGTATGGCGGTGAAGGCCGAGATTAGCTGTTCGTAGCCCCCGGTACCCGTCCCTGCCTGTCCAGAAACTGCTACCGGCTCCTGTGGTGCCGGTGTCGAAGGCACGTCTGCCGCCAGGGCTGCGCTTTCCGCCTCGTCCCTGGCGCCGTCGGCCGAGACGATGGCCGCGTGCTGGTTCTCGGTCATGACCTTCCTGATCTCTTCCTCCGTCAGGCTGACGATCTCGGAGCGTACCCCGGGAAGGGCCATCATCCGGTCTATGGCGCTGAACTGGTACAGGGTGATGCGCAGCATGGTGTACGCCGCGGCCAGTACCGTGCCGTTGTCCATCAGGATGAAGCCGTCGCCGCCAAGGCTGTGGCTGGCGCTGTGGACGTTGATCGAGCCTTTGAAGTTCAGGCCGTACTGCTTGAGCAGGTCAGCTACGCTCGCCTCAGATTCTGCCAGGCGGGTGCCTGTCGGTAGCTTCAATGCCGGAATCTCCGTTAGAGGGCAGCTGCTATTCTGTCCTTGTTTTTCTTAACCTCGTACCTGATGCGGCCGAGGTTCGAGCCCGGCTCGGCTACGATGGCCAGGATCTCGTTGGTCGTGACCAGGGAGAGCATGATGGGGCCTTTCTCCAGCTCGACGAGCACTTGCTCAAAGTTGCCTTTGCTCAGCTCTATGCCCATAGCTTCCGAAGTACCTACGCTGGTCGACGCCATGGCGCCCAGCGCGTCCACGTCCATCTGGATGTTGGATACGTGCTCTATGATGAACCCGTCCCTGCCTACGATGGCCGCGGCAGACACTCCCTCAACTTTTATCAGATCGCTTAAAATCCGCTTTAGCATCTCTTAACCTCACGTATTACCTTACCTTCGCTGTCGAATAGGCTCAGGATGATTGGCATTCGCCCGATGGCATGGGTGGCGCACGAGACGCAGGGGTCGTAGGCCCTGACAAGCATTTCGATCTTGTTCAGCGTGGCCTCGTCGGCGTCGCCGTGGATGTACTTCTTCGCCGTCTCGAAAACGCCCCTGTCGATGGCCCGGTTGTTGTGCCCGGTCGCCACGATCAGGTTGGCGCTGGTAATAAAGCCCTTGTCGTTTACGTTGTAGTCGTGGATGAGCGTCCCTCTGGTCGCTTCCACGATACCTATGCCCCGGGTGTTCTTGACCCCGGTGACCGGGTTGCGCACGTTCTTGTCCGTAACCGCTTTGTCCTGGAGCAGCGCGAGCGCCCGCTCGCTGGCTGCGGTGACCTCGATGATTCTGGCCAGGTTGTACAGGGCCGGCTGCTGTGGCGCTCTTCCGTACTTTGCCCTGAACTCGGAGAGCATCTTGTCTGCCTCCGGGTAGCCCATGGAGTCAACCACGTTGACCCGGGCCAGCGGACCGACACGGTAGAAGCCGCTGCCGGACTTGAGTTTGGTGAATTTCATGTACGAGTACGGCTCGGCGTATTCCTCTATGTGGGAGGCGTAGTCCCTGGCCTGGAACTCGCCCAGGCTGCCGCCGTTTGCGTCCATCATGCGGATGGGGCCGTCGTAGGTCTCGAACTTGCCGCCCGAGGTCATGCCGATGAAATCCGTCTGCACTACGCCCAGCGTTTTGATAAAGTCGGCTTTCTTGTCGAACTCTCCGTTGACCAGGCTCCACGCAGCCACGGCGATCTCGAGGGAGCGCTTCGCGTATGCCTCTAGCTCGGCCCGCTTCGGCTCCGTCAGCGAGAAAGACATGCCTCCGGGTATGGCCGATACCGGGTGGATCGGCTTGCCGCCGGCTTCCTCGGTGATGCGCTGGCCGATCTTGCGGGCCTCGATGGCCATGCGGGCCAGCCCGGGGTTGGCTTTAGCCAGGCCTGCGACGTTCCTCGTCGCGGGGGTTGCCCCTTCGAGCAGATAGTCTGGCATGCTCAGCATGAACAGGTGTAAGAAGTGCGAGCTGATGAGCTGGCCGGAGATGAGGAGTTCCCTCATCCTGTAAGCGGCTTCGGGGATGGTGGCGCCGAAGACCTCGTCCACTGCCTTGGCTGCGGCGAGGTGGTGGACTGTGGGGCAGATGCCGCAAATCCTCGGGGTGATCCTGGGCGCTTCCTCGATGGCCGCGCCTTCCAGGAATTTTTCGAAGCCCCGGAGCTCGGTCGCGTGGAAGTGGGCGTCCGCCACTTCTCCCTTGTCGTCCAGCTGGACGGTCACGCTGGCGTGGCCCTCTATTCTAGTGATGGGGCTGATAGTAATTTTCTTCATAGGTGTCTCTCCTTGATGATGTCAGGGATCTTGGAGACGGATTTGTTTTCCATGATCTTGCTGCCCATGACGAACGGGTAGATCGTGTGAGGAATGTCGTACAGCTCCTTCTCGATCTCCTGCTGGGGCAGTTCCGTTAAATGCTGGATGCGCATGACCAGGGTGTTGTAGATGTCCCTGCAGGGTTCTCGCAGCACGTCTAACGATGGCCCGCCGCACCCGTGGCAGGGTATGCCGTGAGAGGTACATAGCGCGTGGCACCTGCCGAAGGTCACGGAGCCCAGGCAGAGATAGCCCTGGCCCAGCAGGCAGGTCTTTTCATCGGGCACCCCCTCGTACCTGCGCTTGACCTTCCAGTTCTTCACGAGGACCATTTCCCGGCCGCACTCCGCGCAGACCGACTTTTTCTGCAGTTCCGGCATCCGGCCCTCTATGAGGGGCAGCAGTATCTGGCGCAGGAAGAACTCTTTGGGCGGGCAGCCGGTGATGTAGTAGTCTACCTTGATGACGTCCCCCACGGCGTAGCCGCGGTATAAAAGATCGGGGATGTCCTGGTTGGGGATGACGTTAGTGGTCGTACCCTGGCGGTTGGTGTACACGCCGTTCAGGATCTCGTCCCGGCTGTGCAGGATGGACAGGCCGGAGACGCCGCCGTAGCAGGCGCAGGTGCCAAAGGCGATGACGGTTTTGGCGCGCTGGCGCAGCTTTTTGACTCTCTCCATGTTTTCTTTATTGCGGATGGCTCCGCCGATGATGGCGATGTCGATGTTCTCCGGGGGCTCCTTGACATCCATCAGGATGGGCGAATAGACGATCTCGACCTTGTTGAGCAGCTCGAGCAGGTCCTCGTGGAGGTCGAGCAGCGACATGTGGCAGCCGGCGCAGGAGGCCAGCGGCTCGGTAGCGAGCTTAAGCATGCGATCACCTCAAAATCAGCTTTTTCAGGCAGGTGTTCGGCCCGACGTGGACGATCTCCAGCTTGCCGCGCTTGCCCGTGATCTCCTCGACCGCGCCTACCATGTAGCCGTAGAGGCTCTGGCAGAGGGGGCCTTTCTGAGACATGCCTTCCCGGCGCAGCGTCTGCCTGACGATGCAGTCCCGGAAGACGAGGTAGATGAACGTCTCGCCGTTCTCGGTGATGATGTAGCTGTCCTTGTCCTTGGGCTTCCACAGCTCAAAGTTGTACTGTCTGCCCAGGATCTCGGACAACTCTTTCAGCGCCTTCTCCACGTCGTCGGTCTTGGGGAAGTACTTCGCGGTCTCGTGGCCCATCTTCATGCCGGCCCGGTAGACCACGGCGTTGGCGCCGCCTCTGGCGATCTCTTCGAGTGATCGGATGATGGTTGCGTTCAGCACCATCAGCCCGTGCAGCGCTTCTTCGTAGTCGGTGATGTTGCCGTCGCAGTGGAGGGGCAGTTCCTCCGGCTTGACGATCGCAGCCTGCGTCATTAAATGAACCTCCTCAGCATTGAACAAACTTCAAGGTCGACGTACAGCCTTCTGGAAAGGTAGATGTCCTGGTGCTCGATCGCGTTCGCCGGACATATTTCGTGACAGGACAGGCACTGCATGCAGTCGTCCTGGTTTACGACGACGGAGCGCCCGTCTTTGATCGCGTAGACCTTCATGGGGCAGTCGTGTACGCACAGGCCGCAGCCGATGCATACATTGTTGTCTACAAGTATCTTCACCATCTCTATTGACCCTCGCCCAATTTGTACTATATACCCCAGTGATATAGCTAGAAGGAATAGTTACTACTTATAGTTTATAAATATATCTCCGTTGGAGAAATTATTACGATTTTGGGGGCGGATATGGTAAAATTCAATTATTTTGGCGTGCTGGCGCCAGGGAGGCAGGCATGCCCATGGCTTAACGCCGTTAATTCCGCCTGCGGAACAGGCCCATGAGAAAATATATGATGCCAGCGGTGAAAATAAGAAGTTAAGAAGCCATCCCGGGAAGCTTATGACTGATATAATCATCCACGATCCTGCATTGTGCACAGGCTGCAGGCAATGCATGACCGCATGTTCTTTTAAGAAGTACAGGACGTACAACTATAATCTCTCGATGTGCAAGGTCCTGGAAGACCCCAGCGGGGGCTTTGTCAGGGTGCACTGCCACCACTGCAGGGACCCGATGTGCGCGGCTGCCTGCCCCACGGGAGCGTGCAAGAAGGACGAGAAGACGGGGTTCGTCACCATCGATCAGATGCTCTGCATCGGCTGCAAGTCCTGCATGTACGCGTGCCCGATCTCCATCCCGCACATCGGCAGAGGGCTGAAGATCATGGTCAAGTGCGACATGTGCGCGGGCGACCCGGAGTGCATCAAAGTTTGCTCGCCAAAGGCGATCAAGGTGATGTCCAGAGAAGACGCTGCCACTAAGATCAAGGAGATTGAAAGCAGATGACCGAGCTATACCCGTGGCGAAAGGCGGTAAAAATCCCGCTCCCGCCGACCGTCAAGCCCCAGCTCATCAGGCACTTCTCCATAGGCCTGCTCTACCCGGTGACGGACGAGCTGAAGGAAGCAAGAGAGAAGGCCGGGCTGGACCCGATACCTCCGACCGCCCACAGGTACACCGAAGCGGTGGAGGATATCCGGAAGATCGTCAAGGCCATGGGCGTGGACAAAGCCGTAGGCCTGGACCTGGGCCGCATGGAGTACCGGTACAAATGACCGCAAAATACTCGCATTTCCTCGGCTGCGTGATGCCCGCCAAGATGCCCTGGGCCGAGGCGGCGATCATGAAAAGCATGCCCCGCATGGGCGTCGATGTCGTCTACCTGGAGAAGTCGACTTGCTGCCCCAGGGCCGGCGTGTGGATTTCGGTCGACCGGAGAGTCTGGCTGACACTGGCCTCCTACAACCTGCTGCAGGCGGAGCAGCAGGGCCGGGACGTGATGGTCTCCTGCAACGGGTGCTACGTGACGCTCTACGAGGCCAACAAGGTCCTCCACGAGGAGCCGAAAGCCCTCGAAGAGGTCAACAGCTACCTGGCGGCCGCCGGCAAAGCGTACCAGGGCAACGTGAGGATCCGGCACTACCTGGAGGTCCTGTACGAGGACGTGGGAGTGGAGCGGATCAGGAAAGAGGGCAAAAAGCTTAACCTCCGCGTCGCCATTCACCCCGGCTGCCACATGCGCATCTTCCCGGACGGCAGGCTGGTCCGGTACTTCACCGAGATCCTGGAGGCAATGGGAGTCACGATCGTGCCCTACGGGCTGGAGCAGATGTGCTGCGGCCTGCAGGCGAACCTGGCGGACAAAGACTTCGCCACCTACGACCGGGCGAAGAAGAAGCTAGACCGGATAAAGGAAACGGACGTCGACGCGCTGGTGCTGGTCTGCGCCGGGTGCTATGACCAGTTCGAGCGAGTGATCTCGACGCTCCGCAAAAAAGACGGCTACGACTTCAACGTGCCGGTGGTCCACCTCGGCGAGCTGATCGCCTCGTCGTTCGGCCTGAAGCCCGACGAGTTCGGCATGCGCTACATGCGGACTGCCCCGGTTGACAGGCTCATGGAAAAACTGGAGAACCCGAAGAAATGAAACCCTACTTCAAGATCGCACTGGTCATCCTATCGCTGAGCGTCATCGGAGCGCTGCTTGTCGGCACCGACCTGGCGCTGTTATTCTTATTCGCCGAGCTGGCTTCGCTGGTTTCCTTCTACATGTTCTTCTCGGTGATCATCCCTTCCCTCTTCCCGGAGCACCACCGGGTGGAGGAGAACTTCAACTGCGGGGCGGACGAGATGTACCTGAACTCTGAAGAGGCCTACGCGCCCAACGCGCCTTTCGGGGGTGTCAAAGATAAATAGCCTCGCAAACGGTTTGCAGGTCCTGGAGATCGGCCCGGATGACCTGAGGGCCTCGGCCAGAAGCCTGCTCGCCGACGGCGGCAGGATGATCTACGCCACGGGCGTCGACAAGGGCGTCGAAGGCATCAGAGTCGACTACTACTTTGGCTTCGACCACCTGGAGCCCGGGCGTCACACTATCCTGCGCACCTTCCTGGACCGGGAAAACCCCGTGCTGAAGTCCGTGACGACGCTGACCCCGCAGGCTGACTGGGCGGAGCGGGAGATGATCGAGTTCCTGGGCGTCAGGGCAGAGGAGCACCCCGACCCCCGCCACCTGTGGCTGCCCATCAACTGGGAACAGATGCACACCGAGGTGGCCCCGCCGGAGGAAAAGAAGCCGCAGTCCATCCACGCGAGCGACCACATCACCACCATGCCGGTCTCGACGGTGCCGTACGGCCCCTACCACCCGGCCTTCATCGAGAGCAACTACTTCAAGATGGCAGTGGAGGACGAGATCGTCCGCAAGGCGGACCTGAAGCTGGGATTTAATCACCGCAGCATCATCAAGCTCATGGAGCGCAGGGACTACTACAAGGACATCTACCTGGCAGAGAGAGTGTGCGGCCTGTGCAACGCTCACCACGCCATGTCCTTCTGCCTGGCCGTGGAAAACATCGCCCAGGTCAGCGTCCCGAAGCGGGCTGACATCCTGAGAACTTTGTTGTGCGAGATGGAGCGTATTCAGAGCCACCTGATGGCGATCGGCATCCTTGGCGACCTGGTAGGCTACAAGACCATGCTCATGCAGTTCCTGCGGATCAGGGAAGACATCCAGGACTGCCTGGAATTAGTATCCGGCCAGCGGGTAACCCACGGCATGGTCACGCTGGGCGGGGTCAGGAGAGACGTCAGTCCCGCGCAGTCGAACTTTGTCAACGCAAAACTCGCCTCGATGAAGAAGGGAGTACAGCTCCTGTACGACGAGATGCTCTCCAACGACGTGCTCATAGGACGCCTCAAGAACGTGGGCGTGCTGCCCCCCGAAGAAGCCGTGCGCCTCGGCGCAGTCGGGCCCACGGCCAGAGGCTCAGGCCGCCGCCTCGACGTGCGGAAGAACACGCCTTACGCTTTCTACGAAAACCTGGACTGGGACATCGTCACCGAGAACGGGTGCGACTCCCTGGCCCGGGTGGAAGTCAAGATGCGGGAAGCGCTGGTCTCGATCAGCATCGTGGAGCAGTGCCTGGAAAAGCTCAAGACCGCTCCGCCGGAGATCCTCACCCAGCTACACGAGCTGCCATGCGCCGAAGCGCTGGGCAAGACCGAGCCGCCCCGGGGAGAACTCCTCTACCACGTGGCCTCGAACGGGACCAACACCCCGGAGTTCGTGCGCATCCGGGTGCCGACCTTCATGACTGCCTACATCATGCTCCGGCTGCTGCACGGCTCTTACGTGGCTGACGTGCCGGCTATCATGGGCAGCATCGACCCGTGCTACTCGTGCACCGACCGGGTCACCGTCCACAAGGACGCGAAAGTCATAGTGAAGAGAAAAGGGGATGGCACGCCATGATCGACCTGTCCTGGCTCAACCCTTTCCTCGCGTTCAGCATCGGCATCTTCCTCGCCTTCAACATGCGCAAGGTCTTCGCCAGGGTGCAGTCCCGCCGGGGCCCGCTGATTTGGATGCCGAAGGCGTGGCACGACATCAACCGCACCAAAGTGCTGCAGCCGCTCTACGACATCCTGAAGCTGCTGAGCAAGAAGACTATCCTGCCCACGACAGCTACGCCCTTCTTCACGATCGGGCCGATCATCGCGCTGGTCTTCGCGCTGGCGCTCACCCTGTTCGTGCCGGTGGCCGGCCTTGCTTTCGACTACTCGTTCAGCCTCGTCGTCATCTTCTACCTGCTCATCGGCGTCACCATGTGCATCATCATCGGAGGCACTGCCAGCGCATCCCTGTTCGCCGCCATCGGCGGGGTGAGAGAGATCGAGCTGATGCTGGCCAACGAGATACCCTTCATCCTGGGCACCTTCGCCCTCGCCATCACCTATGATACGCTCTCGGTCCAGGCCATGATGGGCCCGAACCTGCTCTCCAATCCGTTCGCGGCCGCGGCGTTCTTCATCGCCATGCTGGTGAAGCTCCACGTCCGGCCCTTCGACATCGCCGAGGCAGACTCGGAGATCGTGGGCGGGTTAACTACGGAGTACAGCGGCAAGCTGCTAGGCATCCTGGAGATCACCAAGGTGCTGATGCTGTTCTCGCTGTCCGCCTTGTTCGTGGACCTGTTCCTCTGGGCTCCCAAAGACTGGGCGCTCCCGGGCCTGGCCTCGTGGGCGCTGTTCCTCGCCGGAGCCTTCGTGGTCAGCGTATTGATCGGAATCGTGAACGCCCTGTTCGCCCGGTTCCGCATCGACCAGGCCACGAAGTGGCTGTTCACAGTTTCAACCGCGCTCGGCATCATCGCCATCGGCTGGGCCGTGGCATGGAGGTTCGTACTATGAAGGGAAGGTTTGCGGCATTCACCGGGCTAATCGCCAACTTGTTCAAAAAGCCGGTCACGGTCGACGAGGACTACGGGTTCCTGGCCGAGACCTACCGGGCCATGCCCCGCCGGGACGAGGAGAAGTGCACCGGCTGCGGCGCCTGCTTCGAGCGGTGCTCCAGCGGCGCCACGAAGCTCACCGACGCGGAAGGGCAGCGCACCGTCACCATCGACGGCAATAACTGCATCTTCTGCGGCAGGTGCGCGGACGCCTGCCCGGAGCACGCGCTGAGCCTGACCTTCGAGCCGAAGACTCCGGAAGAGGCGCAGGCCAGAGAGGAAAAGCTCGCGAAAGCAGGCCTCGCAGAAGATATCCGCGCTAAGGTGGAGGCCAGCGCTCCTGAGTCCATGGAGAGAGTGAACCTCGCCCATTACGGCAACGAGCCTGCTCCGACCACCGACACTTCGCTGAAGCTACAGCGGTGCAGCGTCTGCGGAGAAGTCATGCCTGTCACGGAAAAGTTCCTGCAGGCCGTCCGCAACCGCACGCTCACGAACTTACAGCCGGACACCGCTAAGATCATCGAGAAAGACATGGAAAAATACCTGACCGCCTGCGTCGAGTGCAGGCAGAAGCACAGCCTGATATGGGACACGCACCCAAGGAAGTGGATCTGACATGAACATGATCAAACGATCACCCTGGGTTTACCACGCCCATGCCGGAGGCTGCGTGGGCTGCGACATCGAGCTCGTAGCCTGCCTGGGGCCCCGGTACGATTTAGAGCGGCTGGGCGTCAGGCTGGTGCCATCGCCCAGGTATGCGGACGTGCTGCTGGTCACCGGCCCCGTTCCTCTGCATACAAAGCCGTTCCTGGAAAGGGTGTACGCCCAGACTCCAGAGCCCAAGAGAGTCATAGCCATAGGTGCGTGCGGCTGCTCCTGCGGCGTCTTCATCGACGACGAGAACTACTCCATCGCCGGGCCGGTGGACAAGATCATCCCGGTGGACGTGAAGATCCCCGGATGTCCGCCGAAGCCGGAAGCCATCATCGAGGGCATCATGAAAGTGCTCCGCATGAAATAGCCTGAATTGGCCAGGAAGACTCACGGTGGCGGTAGTCATGGAAGTCCGGATGATCGGGGAAAACAAGAAGCAGTTTTTAGATTTGCTCCTGCTGGCGGACGAGCAGGAGAGCATGATCGATCGATACCTGGGCCGCGGCGAAATGTTCGCCCTGTATGACGGCGACCTGAAAAGCATCTGCGTGGTGACCCGGGAAGACGAGGCCACGTGCGAGCTAAAAAGCCTGGCAACCTACGAAAGGTACCAGGGGCAGGGCTATGCCAGCCTTCTTGTCAGGCATATACTGGAACACTACAAGGGCAGTTGTGAGACCATGATCGTGGGCACCGGAGACAGCCCGTGGATCATCCGGTTCTACGAGAGCTGCGGCTTCACTTACTCTCACAGAGTCAAAGACTTCTTTACCGATAATTACGACCACCCGGTTTTTGACGGCGAGGTTCGGCTGACAGACATGGTTTACCTGAAGAAAGCCCTGTAGCCGGCCACTGACGGGGGAGAAGTATGTACCGGCCGGCAGTGCCCGCCCATAACGGCTTCAGGCCACAACGGCCTCCGGCCGCAAAATCCCTTGTTTTCTTTTAAAGACATGCGGTCCAATATTACCATGTCCGGAGATGTCTCTACTGTGACACCCGGAGGGCAGGCTTGTTCGCTTCATGTCGACAAAAGAAAATCCTGCTGGCGCAGATATCCCGCCAGTGCGGCTGCTACTGGCGGAGTACCGCCATTACCTGATCGTAGCGCTTATCCTGGCATGTATAGCCATTGCTCTTTACGTTAACATAATCTACGGTATCGAGACTGTTTACACCCACTTTTTCTACCTGCCGATCATCCTCGCGGCGGTCTGGTACTACCGGAAGGCAGTATTTCTGGCCTTTTTCCTCGCCCTGCTACATATTTACCTGGGCGTCCAGGCCACAGGATCTATAGTGCCAAGCACGCTCATCAGGGCGACTATGTTCGTTATGGTCGCCGCCGTCATCGGGACTCTGTCTGGTACAAGGGAAAGGCTGTTCGAGAGGGTCAGGAGGTCCGAAGAAGAGTTACGAAGCATTTTCGACGGAGTATCCGATGCGATCTTCATCCATAACATAGACGGCAGCATCATCGACGTCAACGCCAGGATGCTCCAGATGTACGGGGTGTCCGAAGAAGAAGCCCGTCATCTGTCGATCGTCCGGGACTACTCCAGCCCCGGTAACCCTCTGAACGAGCTCGACACTATCTGGGGCGAGGTTATCTCCGGCAATGACCGCATATTCGAGTGGATTTCCAGGAGGCCGCACGATGGCTCAACTTTCCCGGTCGAGGTTTACCTGCGCAAGATCCGGCTCAGAGGGAGGGATGTCATCCTGGCGACGGTCAGGGACATATCGATTAGAAAGCAGGCAGAAGGGGAGCGTAACCGGCTGGCCAAAAATCTCAGGCTGCTGCTGGAGTCCACCGACGAGGGCATCTACGGCGTCGATACGCGCGGGGTGGGCACTTTCATCAATAAGTCTGCCGCAGAGATGCTGGGCTATAAGGCAGAAGAGCTGATCGGGCAGGAGACCCACAAGATAGTACACAGTAAGTATCCGGATGGCTCGCCGTTCCCCCCGGAAGCCTGCCCGGTGATAAAGTCGATACAGACCGGGGAGGGTATCCGGGTCAGCAACGAGGTCTTCTGGCGCAGGGACGGGACATGGTTTCCAGTAGAATACTCGTCGAACCCCATCAGAGAGGACGATCGGATTACCGGAGCCGTTGTTATCTTCTACGACATCACCGCCAGGAAGATCACAGAGAAAGATCTCCAGGAGGCAAAAGCGCGGGCAGAGCTGTACATCGACCTGCTGGGGCACGACATCAACAACCTCAACCAGCAGGGCATCGGGTACCTCGAAGTCGCCATGGATACGATAGAGCTGGACGAGGGAAGCAGTAACATTCTGCAGCGAGCCCTGGACGCGATGAAAAACAGCTCCGCGCTCATCCAGAACGTGCGCAAGATCCAGCAGATCGAAGCGGAGAAGCACCCGCACGAGACCATCGACCTGGGCGAGATACTGTCAAAAGTAGCCGCCGAGTTCGCGGAGGTGCCGGGCCGGGAGGTACACATCAGGTACCAGCCGGTCACCGCGTGCTGCGTCAACGCCAGCGTGCTGATCAGAGAAGCCTTCTGGAACCTGGTGAGCAACGCGATAAAGCACTCTGTTGGCCCTGTGACGATCACTATCCAGATCTCGAAAACAGGTGAAAATGGAAAGCCGTTCTACAGAGTCGACATCGAAGATTCCGGGCCTGGCATACCCGACGAGCTGAAGAAGAAGCTGTTCAGCCGGAAGGTCAGGGGCACATCCCGGACCTCGGGCACCGGCCTCGGCCTGTTCCTGGTCAAGACGCTGGTCGACGATGCCGGAGGCAGAGTCTGGGTGGAAGACCGGGTACCAGGTGACTATACCCGGGGAAGCCGGTTTGTCGTGATGCTGCCCGAGCACGGGGCTTAAATATAGCCCGATATACTCGCATTCTGGTCAAACCTTAATAATATATACTACAGGTGCTTATATACTAATTATTGTCGTTGCCAGCCGTATCGGGGAGGCTTCTGGCTGACAGCGGTCACAGAGGTATGGTGAATGGTAGAGTACCGCAAGTATGTAGTAGGCTTGCTGGTATCAGCGAGCACGATAGTCGCCCTCTATGTTAACCTGTTCCTGGGCATAGATACCGTATACACCCACTTATTCTACGTGCCAGTGGTACTGACAGCCATCTGGTACTACTGGAAATCCGTGTACCTGGCAGGATTTTTAAGCGCCCTCCACATCTCCATGGGGGTGTACCTGACGGGCACGATCGTGCCGGGAACAATGATCAGAGCATTTACGCTGCTGGTAGTCGCCCTGATAGTAGCCATGCTCTCCGAGGCCAGCAGCCGGCATTACAGCCGGATACAGCAGTCATCAGAGGAAGACCTGAAGGGAGTTTTCAACAGCGTCGACGAGGCGATCTTTATCCACGACATGGACGGGAAAATCGTGGAGGTCAACGATCGGGCTACTCAGATATACGGGGTTCCGAGGGATCGGGCCATGAAGCTCTCGCTTGCAGACTACTATTCCTCTCCCGATACTCCGGGCGGCCGTTTCAGGCAGGCGTGGGACAAAGCCCGGTCGGGAGAAGACCAGCTGTTCGAATGGACCTCCAGGAGGCCTGCCGACGGCACCACCTTCCCCGCGGAGATCAGCCTGCACAGGATCAGGCTCCGGGATAAAGACGTCATCATCGCTTCCGCCCGGGACATCACCTATCGTAAGCAGGCTGAGGAAGACCTGAGCGAAGCCCGAAAGCGGGCAGAGCTATACGTTGACCTGATGGGCCACGACATCAACAACCTCAACCAGGTCGGCATCGGCTACCTCGAGATGGCCCTCGACACGCTGGACGGCGACGACGAGAGAAAAGCCCTCCTCCGACAGCCCCTGGAATCGATGCAGCACAGCTCGAAGCTCATCGATAACGTCCGGCTGCTCCAGAGCATCCAGGCCGAAGGGCGCAGGCAGGAAATAAAGAACATCGGCAGCCTGCTGGCAGAGGTCAAAGAGGAATATACAAGAATCCCGGACAGAGCCGTATTGATCGACTACCGGCCTGTCGATGACTGTCATGTCATGGCCAGCCCGCTGTTAAAAGAAGCCTTCAGAAACATAGTCGACAACGCAGTCAAGCACTCGGCCGGACAAGCCCTGATCAGGATCACCCTCGAGAAGACCACTGGTACGGACAAGCACTGCTACCGGATCAGCATAGAGGACAGCGGCCCGGGCATACCCGACCCGGTCAAAGAGCAGCTGTTCACCCGGTCGATCAGCGGCAGAGCCCGCACCAGAGGCAGCGGCCTGGGGCTCTTCATCGCCCGGATACTGGTAGAGGACGCCAAAGGCACCATCCGGGTCGAAGACCGCATCGCCGGGGACTACACCAAAGGCAGCCGGTTCGTCATTACATTACCAGCGTGCGGGGGACGGTGAGTTGACAGACGATCGCTGCGCTGTGCGTATCTGATTGCTCATATGGCGTGAGACAGCGCAGCGTTCGTCCACGTTCACGAGCGCATTTGCATACTGTTCACCTTTGAAGCCGGACATCCGCCCCGGACCTGATATCGTCACTTGACGTACCCCCCAATCGCATTGCTCATCGAATAAAAATATGTCTGATTTCCTGCCTTATATCTGACTTCGGCCACGGTAAACCTGTAAGCTGCACCTGACAAATTTTATATAGACAATATTATATACTTTAATTATGTGACAGACACTTCTAATAGTGTCGATTGTTTCACAAGGCTTATTTAGGAAAACCACTATTCTACATGTAAAATCATTAACAAATGCGCAATGGAGGACGTAGGTTGAAAGAAATTAGGATTCACGGGCGCGGAGGACAGGGATCAGTCACTGCGGCTGAGCTCATCGCGGTCGCCGCGTTCGAGGACGGGAAATGGAGCCAGGCGTTCCCGTACTTTGGCACCGAGCGTCGAGGCGCGCCGGTCACGGCATTCGCCCGCATCGCAGATAAGCAGATACGCGTCAGGAGCCAGATTTACGAGCCGGACTACGTTATCGTACAGGACCCGTCTCTGATCCACGCCGTGGACGTAGCCGGCGGGATGAGGGAGAGCGGGCTGCTGCTCATCAACTCGGAGAAGAAACCCTCCGAACTCAAGCTCACTACTAAGGCACGGGTGAAGACTTTCGACGCCACCAAGCTGGCGCTCGAAGTCATCGGCCTGCCCATCGTCAACACTGCCCTGCTGGGCGCCTTCGCCGGCGCGACCGGGGAGATCCGGCTGGAGTCGGTCAACAAGGCCATCCGGGGCAGGTTCGCCGGCAAGATCGCCGACAAGAACATCGCCGCCGTCAAGCGGGCGTTCGAGCTCATGGAGGAATAACATGGCGGAATTCAAGCAGAGACTCACCACGGGCCTGGTCGCCATGCCGGGCACCTCGATGCAGTACCACACCGGCGGGTGGAGGACGTACAAGGCCGTCATCAACCAGGAAAAGTGCATCGGCTGCAAGCGGTGTGCAGACTCCTGCCCTGACGGGGCCCCCTTCGAGTGTGCCCACGACGGCAAGAAGAAAAAGTTCTGCATCAACTACGATTACTGCAAGGGCTGCGGCGTCTGCGCCTACGAGTGCCCTGTCGACGCGATCGAGATGGTCGTGGAGGAGAAATAAATGGCAAAGATGGCAGTCATGGAAGGCTCCCACGCAATAGCGGAAGCCGCAAAAGTTTGCAGGCCGGCAGTCGTGTCGGCGTACCCGATCACCCCCCAGACCCACATCGTCGAGGACATCTCCCAGATGATCGCCAACGGCGACCTGACCAACTGCGAGTACGTCAGGACCGAAAGCGAGTTCTCGGCGGCCTCCGTTATCCAGGGCGCCCAGGCAGCAGGTGCGAGGACTTTCAGCGCCACCGCCTCCCAGGGCGCACTGCTCATGTACGAGGTGCTGTTCAGCATCGCCGGCATGAGGCTCCCCTGTGTGATGGCGATGGCCAACAGAGCAGTCTCCTCCCCGATCAACATCTGGAACGACCACCAGGACGCAATTAGCGCAAGAGACAGCGGATGGATCCAGATCTGGGCAGAGGACAACCAGGAAGCTGCAGACATGATCATCCAGGCGTACAAGATCGGCGAAGACCCGAGGATCATGCTACCCGTCATGGTCAACCTCGACGGCTTCCTGATCACTCACCTGTACGAGCCGGTGGAGACGTACGACCAGAAGACGGTCGACGAGTTTTTACCTCAGTATAACCCGCAGTACAAGCTCGACCCGAAGCAGCCGGTCACCATGGGTGCGCTGGCCCAGCCCGAGTACTACACCGAGGCCAGGTACATGGTGCACGACGCCCAGATCAAGGCCAAGAAAGTCATCGAAGAGGTCGCGGCCGACTTCGGCAAGAAGTTCGGCAGGTACAAGGGCGGCTTACTTGACACCTACAAGATGGAAGGCGCCAAGATCGCCTTAGTGGCCATGGGCTCCATCATCGGCACCATGAAGGACACAGTCGACGAACTGAGGGAAGCAGGAGTCCCGGTTGGCATCGTCAAGATCAGGACCTACAGGCCGTTCCCCGTAGAAGCTCTGCGTGCTGCCCTCAAGGACACGGAGATCGTCTGCGTGCTCGACCGGAACATCTCCCTGGGAGGAGAAGGCGCAGTCTTCACCGACCTCAAGGGCGCGCTCTACAACGCGAGCCACTCACCTACAATGTTAGGCTTCATCATCGGCCTCGGCGGCAGAGACACGACTGTAGAGGACATCAAGAACATCGTCAAGAAGGCCCAGGCCAAGCTCGGAGGCGAGCGGGTGTCTGAGCTGGAATGGTATAAACTGGACGTGGACATACTCCCGGAGGGAATATAAATGGCGGCACTTGAAGACCTGTTCGCATCGGGCCACAGGGCTTGCGCCGGCTGCGGCTGCGCCCTGTTCCTGAAAACTCTGCTGAGGGTAACCGGCCCCGACGTGATCATCACCAACGCGACCGGCTGCATGGAAGTCGTCTCGACTCCCTACCCCGAGACCGCGTGGAAGGTACCCTGGATCCACTCGCTGTTCGAGAACTCCGGACCTGTAGCGGCCGGCATCGAAGCGGCGCTCAAGGCCACGGGAAGAAAGGGCAACACCAAGGTCATCGCCCTCGGTGGCGACGGCGGCACCATCGACATCGGGTTCGGCAACCTGTCCGGTGTCATGGAACGTGGCCACGACATCCTGTACATCTGCTACGACAACGAGGCGTACATGAACACGGGCATCCAGCGCAGCGGCGCCACCCCGTACGACGCCAACACGACCACGACGCCGTCGGGCAAGATCTCCTTCGGCAACCAGCGGCCCAAGAAGAACGCCCCGGCCATCATGGCCGCCCACGGCATTCCCTACGTGGCCACCACCTCCATCGGGTACCCGGCTGACTTCACCAGGAAGATCCGCAAGGCGCTCTCGATCGAAGGCCCGAAGTACATCCAGGTCCACGCGACCTGTACGCCTGGCTGGGGCATCGACAGCGCGCTGTCCATCGAAATCCTCCGCCTCGCCGTAGAGACCGGCTTGTATCCGTTATACGAGTACGAGAACGGCCAGATCACCAGCGTCAAGAAGATCAAGGACAGGAAACCCGTAAAAGAGTACCTCGAGAAGCAGAAGCGGTTCTCCCATCTGTTCAAGATGGCGGGCGGCGACAAGGAGATCGAAAAGATCCAGCACATCGCCGACCTCAACGCCAAGCACTTCGGGCTCGACGTCGAGCCGGCGAAGCCGGGCGCAGCACCTGCGAAGAAGGAGGAGTAACCGGTGTACGTCGGCCGGTTCGTCACCATAGGCAAAACGAACGGCAAGCTCTGGGCAGGATACCGGGTATCCTCTCGCTCCTTCCCTAACCGCTACGCCGTAAAGCTGGGCAATGATAAAGTCGCCATCATGCCCAAAGACGTCAAGGATCTGGAGAAGAGCCCGTACATCTCCTACAACTGCATTCGGGTGCTCCCAAGCGTGGCAGTCGTCACCAACGGCTCCCACACCGACGCCATCGTCGAAAAGATCGAGATGGGCTACCCGATCAGGGACGCGCTGGCGCTGAGCCTGCTGGCCATGGACTATGAGAAAGATTCTCTCGATACTCCGAGAATCGCCGCAGTCGTCTCCAGGCACGTCGCCTACCTGGGAATCGTCACCAAGGACGGCCTCAATGTCAGCACCTTCCCCATGGGGGAGAACGAGTGCCTGATGGTGGCCACGTACGAGAAGACCATGTTCTCCCGCCTGACCGTAGATGCGTCCTCCGCGGAAGAAGTGGCCAGGAAGATGTTCGATTTAACGTTCGAGAAGCCGGTCTGTGCAGCCGGCGCCTACCAGGTCGACGACCACTTTGAGCTGGGAATATATAACGGGCCGCAGTGATTGCAGGCCTGTTTTCTTTTTTAAACCGGAAGTATTATAGTCAATTATAACCAGTATTATCTAAATCTTCAAATTATAACTTCCTTAATCGCCCGGCAGCCAGACTATTGATATTGGCTGCCGGCGGTTACACGGGGAAAATGCTTGTTTTATCGATCTTTCCTCCGTGCGAATCCCAAAAGTATACCAGCAGTGATGAATAGGCAAGAGAGCATGGCGATTGAGCTGAAGCCCGGTATCGGCACGCTGGTACTTGTAGGTAAGGGAACCGGGGTTGGAGTCACAGTAATAAAAGCGGGTTGGATTGTGCTGTTCGAAGGTAGTGTTGCATCAGCTGTACTATTTTTTGTGGTATTTTGGAACTGTTGGGGAGTGGGTGTTAATGTCACTTGATTGGGGACCTCAGAGGTCAAAGATGGCTGGGGCGAAGGGGAAGTGGTGACTCCAGGGGAAAGGTCTTCGAATAGCAACATAGGGGAGGATACCAAAGCATTAACATTGCCCTCTTTTAACACATTACCGTCGTTGTAACCCCAACCCCATACGGTGCCGTCGTCTTTGAGCACAATTGTCGCACTGCTTGTTTTGACTTCGATAACATGATCGATACCCTGTACCTGTACAGGTGATAGAACTGCTCCGGGGGCGCCATACTGTGACCCAGAGTTACATATACCCCATTCCCATACTGTGCCATCGTTTTTAAGCGCAGTGACAGTGTTGAATAGTGTAGATATCTGTTTTACATCATCGATATCTGCCCTTACAGGGGGGAGAGTGCATACCCAGTCACGGAGAACAATAGTTTTTGCGCCATTTTCAATTTGTACTGGGTATGTGAACTTGGTGCCATCTCCAAGGTACCCATCCTGGTTGAAGCCCCAGCCCCAAACTGTGCCATCGTTTTTCAGGAAAATAGAATAACACCAACCGTTAGTAATTGCGTTTACAGCATCTAAGCCAGGCACTATAAAAGGTATCGGTCGTTGTCCAGGCCCGGAAGGATCACCGAGGAACCCATATACGGTTTTGCCAGTATCAGGATTTTTATACAGGGTATTATCACCCCAGGCGTAGACCTTTCCGTCTTTTCTAACTGCGTAATTACCATGTTCCCCGAGTGTGGCAATGTTTGTTAGACCAACGATCTGTACCGGCGTTTCGGAATACGCTGGAACACCATAAGTGCCACCGAGCTGTCCGTTGTCATTAAGACCCCAAGAGTAGACTGTACCGTCCTTTTTTAATGCATAGCAATTTTGCCCTGCGGATATCGCAACGATGTCAGTCAGACCTTCTACCTGTACAGGGGATGATATCGATTCGCTATTCCCGGTACCTAACCTGCCCCTACCGCCTTCACCCCAAGCCCATACTGTACCATCTTTCTTCAATGCATAAGAGGTGATACCGCTAGTGGCTATGGCAGTCACATTGTCAATACTTACTTTCTGTGCATTATTTGGAGCGTATGTACCTCCAATGGTTCCTATGCCAAGCTGGCCATAAGTATTATCTCCCCACGCCCAAACGTGGCCGGTATCATCCAGAGCTATCAAGCTACCGTCAACTGCTATATGTACGATTTTCGCCTCTGAAACGCATGGCATGAATATTAGCGTGACTACAACAACGATCGATATCAAGGTTAATCGTCTATCCATTTCAATCACCCGAAAACTTACCTATAAGAGTTTTTCCATGAGCCCTATGTAGTATCTTCTCTTGAGAACAGATATATCTCGATCAGCAGTAGTGCAGCTATTTCAATAAGCAGAATGACAAGGTACGGCAGGACTGCGTCTAACCACTGTCCCATTGTGATCGTCGTGTTAAAGAGCGCTGCGTATGAGTCACCCCCGAAGGGTTTGATGAACTTGTAATACAAGTTCATGGGAGAGATCAGTGAGAGAATACCAGTGCCCAGAAGCCGGTCGTTGTACCAGATCCAGTCAAAAAAAACATAAATTACCGAGATCGCTGTGACAAAGAGAATGTTACGGGATATGAGGCTGAATAACATGTTCAGGGCAATGACTATCGAGCAGGATAGGGATAAGACAAGAATATAGGCTATAAGTCTCCACCCGAACTCAAGCCCGGACGCGGGTTCCCGGAAGAAGATGATCAGCATGAGACCAGTAGCCAGGATGGTGAAAGTGTTAAAGAGGAACATGAAAACGGATAGCCCGGCAAATTTCCCAAGTACGAAATCCCTCCGATATACCGGCTTTGTCAATAGCACGTTAAGTGAGCTCTTCCACCGCTCGGAGGGTATCGCTGTGACGCTTAAAAATATGGCCATAACCATGCATATCATCGAGATGGCAGCCAGAGAGTTGCCAAAGCCGATGAAGAATACATCCTCAGGGTGAGTTCCCCATGCTTCAAACTTACTTAGGTTGACCGCCCCCCCGGCGCCGCAGAGAAAAGCGATCACCAGCACAAAAACGCCTATTATGAGGGTGAGTGGGTGGGTTAGGACTCGTATGAACTCGAGCTTTGCTAGCTTGTACACAGGCACTCCAGCAGTGATAATGTTCACGATAGGTCGCTCCTTACAAAGACAGTATAGCTCAAAAACAATACAGCTACTATAAGCAGCAGTAGCCTGACAAAATCCGGGAGAACCACTGTGAACGCGTCCCAGGCGCCTATCTTGGTATCCATAAACCTGTACTGCAGACCCCCGTCCCACATTAGGGTATATGGGGAAAAAGAACTGACAAGATCAATGAGTTTATTATCAGGGAATAGATTTTTCAGGTTAGCAGATACCACCGTCGCAAATTTCATTGAAACGTACACAGTCAACGTACTTAGAATCATAGCGAAAGATTGATCCTTGACCAGTAGCGAGATTAGCAAAGACAGGGCAAAAAATACCAGGATAAAGACCATAACGAACAAAAATACAAAGGGCAGCCTGGAAAAATAATCTGACAAGAACGGAGCTATAGAACCTCCGCAGAGAGAGAAAAGCTCAGCAGTATAGATAGCAATAAAGAGAACGATTACAGATGTGATGAACATTAGCGAACCAAGGAGCTTTCCGTTGATAATTGTATCGCGGTACACCGGTTTTACAGTGAGCGTATTAAGCGCGCTACCGATTCGCTCCGAGGAGATTGTAGAGCAGCCGATGACGATACCCAGGATACTTCCAAACCAGCAAAGTGCGAAGAACACATAATTTATAGCCGCAATTCCGAGGTTGTCCTGAAACATGAGTTGCGCCCCGGGCAAAGCCCCGTTTAGAACATTGTAAAAATCATAAGCCCATGAACTGACATAGATAAGAAGAGCAATAATCGCTATTAACACCCAACGATTGCTCAACAAATCAGCGAATTCTTTCCGGGCAATAACAAGAGTGTTACCCATATATACAACCTCAAAAAAATAATTAATTATCACTTTTTACGTACAATCAAATCCCTTTGTATTAGGTGGGTAGGGAGTACCAAACATCAAGGTGTAAGAGCGGCCTCCGTCGAAATAGCACTGGTAATCATCGATGTAGTAACTGCCAGTTTTTGCTACTCTGGCCGGATGATCAACCTCATACGGTTGAGCGGTGGATATAGTACATCCGACGTTATTTGAGAACAACCCATCGCCAATGTAAGTAGCTTTATTGATGCCACTTCCACCTACCTGGCCACCGAGATCGTGGTTAGCCCAGTTAAACATCCTAACATGCCAGTTGAGAATATCTCCGCGGTGTACGTTCTGAAGGCCAAATGAGGTTCCCAGCTGATTATAGTCAGAAGAGCTGATAAAGTAGGATTCCGAGGTTCCGCTATAATAATAGGTGGCCGCACTTGCGCTTCCGCTGGTTATCACCGCGAGCACGGCTGCGGCAAGCACCAGCATTACGATTCTGTTCTTCTTAATCAATCATATCAAACTTCCTTAACCGCCCTGTGGCCAACCTTTACAGTCGACCGCCATTCAAGCGATTACATTGGAGAATAGCAACTTAAAATATTTATAATTGTGGTGGTATTACCACCACCATCTTTATATAGAAAATATAGTTAACAATTGATGCTTCTAAGTATATACCGCCAAGAGATATTCGAGACGATCGACTGCAATCCGAGCATCGTACTGTCCATGTCGGCCTGATAATAATGCCTCAATTGTCTGTTGTGATAATCTCCGGTAGATTCACCTAATAACCCTATAGTGTTTACATACAAGGGACTGCGGCTACCCTGAATATTAATATGAGCGCGATCTGGCCCGGGGAGTCTTTCCCTTAGCCCTTGATTTCCCGCGCTTTGCCCAGATATTCGGCGAACAACTCAACACCCCATTTTGTTGCTGATTCATCGAATGTTATGATACTGTTCATGATATCCAAACTGCCGCCGTTGTTGTACAGGTACATCGATAAAAAGTCATTCGTCACAACCAAGGCCAGTTTTACATCTTCCACTGCGTACATCTTTGCATTATCATTACTCAGGTACGATTCCAGAAAATCCGAATAGTTTGCTTCGATTCTTATAAGCACCTTTTCCGTGACAATGAGCGATACTGGAATCCCCAGCTTTGCCTGGGCAAGGTAAATCTCCGGATAGGACTGAGTTAGCACGGGTGATATACCAATAATCTGTTTTGACCCCGGTAACCGATTGTAGATCTGGTCATGAGTGGCGGTAATATTATCCATTTCGTTGCTGATAATGCAGTAATCTCCCAGCTCGTCGATCCTTTCCAGCAGTTGGTCCGGTATAGGGGATAAGTCGTGCCCGTTCAGGAACTGATCGCCCTTCACGAGGATTTGCGCAAGACTATCCATTCCCCGTAGCCTTTTAGCCAGGATCAGCCCGGTTGATGTCAGGCGGTATTTGCCGTCTTCCCTGATAACCAGGTTCAGTTCCGTCAGGTCCTTGAGGCGCGGGATTGCGTTAGCTGACGTGATGTTGAAGTGTTCTTTTATGTCGACAAGAGATGCAGGCCCTTCGATCAGCTTGTATAGTAAGCTCTTTCTCATGTCCGACAACGTCGTAAGCTTTAGCAGCCTTTCAGCATCCATCAGTATTCCCCAAAATAACCCGGGAACCATATGGAAGAAGTAATATATATATTGTCAAGTTAGTCGATAAATAAAAAAATCCAGATATCGAGTAGTTTTTTTAAAAAAGATAATAAGATACGGTTATCGCTGAGAGGCTGACTGGCGAGTAATAATGCGTTACACCAGGAGCGGTAAACAAGTTTTCAGGCAGTGACTTATACTCCTGTTAATTTTTCCTGAAGATTAATCGAAGTTAATAATATATACAATATTGAAAATTAGTGTTTAGCAAGCTCTCGACTGAAATACGATAAGTTGATCGGTGGAAAATAGAACTATGCTCGTTACTGAATGTTTGAAGGAAGTCATCGACACCCAGACGCTGATACTTCTATACCTCGACTCCTTGAAATCAAAGACAGGATGTTGGGAATCTGCCGGGATAATGGCTATAGCGAAAACTTGCCTGGCTGACCGGGCGACGGTGCGGAGAAATCTCAAGGGAGACGGAAAACGCCACCTGTACAAAAAGTCGCTGGTGGGCAGAGGGCTCGTGATAGAAGTGGAAAAAGGGGCGAGGACTGAGTATATGATTACAGAAAAAGGGCATGAAGAAATCGGCGGGATAAAATCCGATATGAAGAGAGCAGTGGGTGAGTTAGCGTGATCGAAGTTCAGAGCCTGACTAAGCTATACGATCAGAAACCAGTTGTCAACAATCTGTCTTTCAATGTGGGCAAAGGAGAGATCTTCGGCTTCCTCGGCCCTAATGGTGCGGGCAAGAGCACAACAATGAAGATGTTGCTCGGATTAGTGCAGCCGACCTCTGGCACCGGTAAAGTTGCCGGGTTTGATATTATCCACCAGGTTCTGGACGTGAGAAAGTCCTGCGGCGTTCTCCCTGATCCGTACGGTTTCTACGATAACCAGACTGCGTGGCAGAACCTCGAATTCTACTGCGAATTGTACGACATACATGGTAAGGAGCTGGAGGAGAAGGTGGATAAGACTCTGGATAAGGTCGGTCTTCACGACGCCAAGCATAAGAAGGTCGGCAAATTCAGCAAGGGTATGAAGCAAAGGTTAGGCGTAGCCCAGGTGATAGTCCATGATCCCCAGGTGATGATGTTCGACGAGCCTACAGCTGGCATAGATCCCCAGGGTGCGGAGGACTTCCGTAATCTTATGCTGGAGATGAAGGCGAAGGGTAAAACCATCTTTCTTACAAGTCACGTCATGCCTGAGGTAGAGGCAATCTGTGATCGTATCGGCATCATCGTGAACGGCGAGATGAAGATCTGCGGCAACGTCGATCAATTAGTAGATCAATTCTCCAGGCGGCAGGGCTACCAGCTCAAGCTCAGGGTGAAGGAACTGGACGAGCCGGTCATAAGGAACTCTCTCACTGGCATTTCCGGCATCTCCACGGTGGCAAGAAATAATGGTTTCTACGTGATCAACGCTTCGCAGGACGTCTCGGAGGACGTATCCAGGGCCATCTGCAGGACTGGCGGCCTCGTTACTGAATTAGACGTGTACCGGCCCACCCTGAATGAAATTTTCTTAGAGGTAACCCGTCCAGTCCAGGTGAAAGAATGAAGCTCTCGTCCTCAATCCTCCTTATCCCTATCCTCCTATCCTTATTTTTTGTTACCACCCCCACCTCTGTCCTTGCCGACTCGCCCATCACTGTCCTGGTGAAGGATAAGAACGGGGCGGTCAGCGGGGCCCTTATCTCCGTGCAGGTCAACGGCGCCACCTATTCGACACAAACCGATCTGAACGGCATCGGCAACTTCTCACTACCACCTGGCCAGTACTATTTCACTGCCGCAAAAACCGGGTATGCAAGCGGAAGCGGCACTGCTACGATCGGCGATGATTCCACAGTAACTATCACACTCACCAACCTCTACTCGCTCAGCGGCACAGTGATCGACTCGGCCACCGGTCTCCCTAAGAAAGATGCTGCAGTCACGATCACTAACAAGGAGACTGAAAAGTCGTACATCGGCGGCACGAACGATAACGGTGTGTTCAGCATACCGGTGTCCAACGGATATTACAGCGTTACGGTCAGAGCACCATTCTACCAGCAAACTGTCATGGATGACAAGGGAGCAGGATACCATGTGCTGGACAGTTCACTGTACATAGGGTATTTGCCAATCGCCACTGACAATAATATTACTAGTTTGAACGGCGTCAAGTTGACTTCCGATTATCCTGGAAAAGTTGTCAAAGTAAACCAGTCAGCTACCTTCGATGTCACTCTGACCAATAATGGTATCGTGGATAAGTCGTACGCTGTCAGCGTGAAGGATGCTCCCGCCGGGTGGAACGTCCAGCTGTTATCCGGCTCGGACGTGATCAGCAGGGTGTTTGTCGAGAAAGGTTCGTCGAAGACCTTCCAGGTGAAGACTACTCCGTTATCGACGGGCAATAACGTGATTATCATTATCGCCGGCAGCGAAAGTGACGTGGGCCAGGTCCAGCTGTACGTGGACTCTACGACGGATACAGATTATAAGTTAGAGTTCTCCATGCCGGAGAACCTCAGCCTCGCTGCCGGGACGAGTAAAAATGTCGACGTCTATGTTAAAAATAATGGCTCGGGTAAGCTTTCCAGTGTAAGGATAGACATCGGCAGCGACGACGTGCCAGACTCCCTGAACGCAGAGGTAGTGACTCGCGAAGCGACCGAGCTTGCCCCGGGAGAGTCGAAGCGGTTCGTGATCAAGATAACGGCTAAAGCCGATGCTTCCGAGGGTACTGAAAGGCTGTATATGCGTGCAGTGAGCAACGAGGCGAAGACGGAGCAGAAGTACGTCGAAGCCAGCGTAAGCAGGAGCAATTCATGGCTCGGCATAGGCATCGGCATAGCCCTGTTAGCGATCCTGGCTTTCGGCTTCATCGTGTGGAAATACGGTCGCAGATGAGGTAATATAATGGAAACCGATAATGTCCTTAATCTTCTTGCTTTTTTGATGTGCCGAAAAGCAGCAAGAATAGGTACGACTTATGTCCGGACAAGTGCGGAGGCCAGTTATCGTGGCCCGTGAGAAAGATTACCTGGACGCCGTTGCATTCATCGGTATTTCCATCATGTTCGGGCCATTTCTTTTCCAGATTCTACTGTTTTTACTCACAGGAACAACTACTCCTATCCCGGACGTAAGTGGGAACGACGTCGTGCTCATAACTTACATAGGTGGCCTTTTCTTTTTCACCGGTCTGCTAATACTCTTGTACGTAGCATACAGGAGATTTATCGAGGGGATGAGTGCCAGTAAATGACGATTTTCAAAACCGTTTGGTATACTTCAGACCAACGCTCCCTATTTCGGTCTGCTCTGTTCAATCGTCCTCCCTGACCTCTGTACCTCCCTGACCTCTTTTTTTAATTCCTCTCTGACCTCCATGTACCTCCATGACCTACCTCCGAACCTCCATGTACCTCCGTTTCCTCAACGTTTTGCTTACTCATGCGATCCCCGAAAAATTCCGTGTAAAAGGAGGCACTGGAGGAAAGGAGGTAGGTCTTGGAGGTAGACGGAGGTTTAAGGAGGAATTTTTAAAGGGAGGTTTAAGGAGGTACAGAGGCCAAGGAGGACGGGATAGGTCGGACTAAGGACGGCGATGCAGAAAGACCTTTAAAATATCATATGGATAGTCGATCGACTGTAAAAAAAATTGAACCATGATTGCATTAAACCCACAGTCCAACTATCGCCAGCAGTAGCATCACAAAATTCGGCACCGTCAGCGCCGTGATCATCCTGCCCTTGAGTTTCACCCCCTCTTTAACCGGGTCACCCAGCAAGACCGTGATACACCTACCGGCTGCCAGCAGGTAGATGAGGATAGCCAGCACCAGGAACTGGTACTGCAGGGCCAGGTACGCGAGAGGAAGAATCGGCAGCAGGGCCAGTATGCAGCAGACTTTGGCCGCTCCGGCCGAGCCCAGCAGGAGGGGCAGAGAGCTGATATCCCCGGCCACGTCTTTGAAGTCCTTCATGAAGGTGAGGCAGAAGGTCAGGACGAAGACGTACGCTGCGACTAGCAGGGCAGTGCCATCGATCGGGGCGTATAAGCTCCACACGCCGATCGACTCCAGCGAGAAGCAGATGGCCATGTCCAGCATGGCAACTCCGGGCAGGTCTTTGAACCTGAACCGGGGATGGGAGTACATTATGCCGCCGACCACGATGCCGGTCAGGAAGCAGGCAAACAGGACCGGGCTCAGCCAGAACGAGATGGCGAGCGCCGTGGCGAAAAGCAATCCCATGTAGACCCATGCCGTTTTTACCGGAATCTGGCCCGAGACGATCACGCCTTTCGGCTTGCAGATCTTGTCTATCTCGACGTCGTAGATGTCGTTCATGATGTCGCAGGCGCCGTGGATCATGACGCCCGCGAGGGTGGCAATCGCTACCCGGTAGTCCCACGTGCCAAGAATGGCACACGTAGCGGTGATGACCGCGAGGTCTACCAGGCTGCTTTTTAGTTTCAGTACAGTTAGGTACGGCTTAATGTTCAGAATACTAATACCTCCGAATTAAAAACGTGTTTATATTAACCGGTTCGTTAACGACCGGTTAATTTTAAAAGCGAGGTATTAGACAGAGTAAATTAATATCTTTGGTTTATAAATTGGAATTTCAAAGTAACGATCGTTGGTAAAAATGATCAAAAAATTGTAAATATTGGCCGGCCGCCGCCGTGAAGTTTATATAGTAACCTCCTAAAATCACTGGTGAGTTATGGTTTGGTGAGTGTGTGAAGTCCGACGGCCTGTTAAAATCCACAATGTTGTCAGATATGCGGAAAGGGATACTGTACATACTGGCGGAAACGCCGATGTCCCTGGCAGAGCTAAGAGCCCATTTTGACGTTACGTCCGCCAGCATCATCCCCCGCATCAAGGACCTGGTCAAAGCCGACCTGGTGATAAAGGACGACGGTAAGTACTTCCTGACCACGACCGGGGGCATCCTCGTGAAAAAGCTCCGGGCCATGGATAACCTGGAGAGGGTCATCGAGAACGACGGCGGGTACCTCAACACCCATGACTTAAGCCCCATTCCGGCAGACCTCATTGACAGGATCGACGAGCTGGGGGACTGCAAAGTCATTAAGAACGAGATGGAGCACATCACGGCCACCCATGACCAGATCTACGGTAACCTGCCGAAGGCTAAGAAGATCATGGGCATATCGCCCGTGCTCGACCCCGAGTACCCTAAAATTTACATGGGCCTGTTAAAGCTGGGAATACCGGTGTCGCTGATCATTACGAAGAATATCTACAAAAAAGTCGAAAAGGATTATTCGCCATTCCTCAAAGAGTTCCTGAGCCACGACAACGCCCGGATGTACGTGATCGATGATGTCCGGCTGGTGCTGGTCGTCACGAACGACTTCATCTCCATGTACCTGTATAACAAAAATGGTACTTTCGACTCCATGAGCAGCCTGTTCAGCGCCGACGAATCTGCTGCAAAATGGGGGGCAGAGCTCTTTGAAAAGTACCTCCAGAAAGCGAAGGAAATAAAAATTAAATAAATTCAGTGTAATACTATTTTTACTCTCCGGGGAGATCAATTATCCCCGAAATTTATACTACCGATCGTATAGGTGGCATTACTATAAAGCCGACGTTAAGCGATTTGAATAATTAAACGACCCGTTTAACTTTTGCCAAAAGTTAGATCACTTTACTAATAAATACCATCAGCCCAATTAACAATTGGCAAGTTCCTGAGCAGACAGGCAAAATTTACCGGGCGCTCAGGAAAGATACCTTTCAACAGGTTACCCAGGCTTGCCCTCATCACCGCATAACATCGCAGATCACAATTATAAATAAAGTCCACCTCGTCCTCGCCGACCAGACTGCTACTGTCCCGCAAGGGATCGGAACGGAATGGTCGGTGGGGAAGAGACACCTTTTCTAAAGATTTTTACAAAAATGTCGTTCGTCGTCTGATTTTCCAGCCAAAATTTTCAGGCCCTGAGGAAAAGGAGGTATGAGAGAGGTTGTGGGAGGTACCCGGAGGATAGAGGGGATATTTTTATGGTAGTCACATAAGCCCTTTAACGGATTGTCCGGTACCGTTTACGCGAATTACTCAAAGTACGCGAAGTATAGTCTTTACTGTAACGTTTTGTACGAGTGCCCGTACCATTTACACGAAGTACGCGAAGTACCCGAAGTACTCAAAGTACGGTAAAAACGGCATGCTTGAAAATGATCTTATAGTAAAACTTCGTGTACTTCGCGTACTTCGTGTACTTCGTGTAAACGGTACGAGCAATCATCAGAAAAGAAAAGTTCAGGAATAATACCCTGTTATCCTCTCCGACCTTTCCACACTCCACGACCTCTTCTCAGATCTCTCTACCCGAACCTCCCAGCCTGAAAATCCTCCCGAGCCTCCCGGGAACTCTCAGACCTCCTGGGGCTTGTCATGAGCTTCGCCTAAAAATAACTTCTATGGCTGAGTCGCCATTGTTTATATGACTCCTGGCCTTAATGGCTCTTCTTCGCCCGAGCGCACTTGAGCGCCAGCATCTCCGCCGTATAAGTCAGCGGATCTATTAGCGGAGACACGGGGGGCGCGTAGCATGTCTCGGCCCCTGCAAGGTCGGCCGGGCTCATGCTTTTGCCGATGGCCAGGGATAAGACGTTGATCCGGCCGCCGACGCCTTCCTCGCCGATGATCTGGCCGCCGATGAGCCGGTCGCCGTCGGATAAGAGCTTGATGTCGACCGTTTTGCCGCCGGGGAAATACCTGGCCCTGGTGGCGCCTTTCGCCGAGAATGTGAGGGGTTTGATGCCTGCCTGCTCGCACCAGTGCGTATTCAGGCCGACGTTGCCCACGTGGAGGTCGCCGATCACGCAGACAGCGGGGCACAACACAGGGGGATAAGGCGTCTTTTTGCCCAGCAGGTAGTCGGCGACATGTTTAGCCTGCCTGTTGGCCACGCTGCCCACGGCATAGATGACGGGCTTGCTTGTGAGCAAGCCTGTGACTTCCGCACAGTCTCCTGCAGCGAGGACGTCGTCGAGGACTTTGCCGTTTCGCCTTACCCGGAAGTACTCGTCGACTACGATGCCGCCGGTCACACCGAGATCGATGCCAGCCTGTTTTGCGAGATCGGTGTTCGGGCGGATGCCTGCGGATAATAATACTAAGTCGGCCGGGATAACTTCCCCGGCACAGGTGACGGATCCCACGCTTGTCTGGCCGTTGATGGAGTCGACACCTTTGCCGGTGATGACTCTGGCGCCCTTCTTTTCGAGGTGGGCCTGCACGATGGCGGCCATCTCGGGGTCAAGCGCCGAGGGCATGAGCTGCGGGACTCTCTCTATGATGGTCAGCTTTGCGCCTGCGTCGAGGAACGCGGGGGCCGTCTCCAGGCCGATGGGGCCGCCGCCGATGATGACGACGTTCAGGGCGTCCTTCAGCCTCTCGTACAGGGCTTTGCCATCCTCGAGGGTGAGCAGGGTGTGCACGCCTTCGAGGCGGACGCCTGGCACAGGCGGGATAAAAGGCTTTGATCCGGTGGCGATTACAAGCTTATCGTATTCAACGTGCTGGCCCTTTTCAGTGGTCACGACCTTGTCATCGAGGTCGATCCCGGTTATCGTTACGGAGGTGCGGACGTCCAGCCCTAAATCTTTGAAGACGGGAGGCTGGTAGATGACGAGCTTGTTAAAATCCAGTATCTTGCGGTCGAGGACAAAAGGCATGCCGCACTGGCTGTAGGCCACCACGGGATCTTTAGAAAAGACGGTGATCTGCGCGTCGGGCGCCTTGCGGGCGAGGGTAAAAGCTGCGGTCAGCCCAGCGCCACCTGCCCCGACGAACACGATCCTCGGGCCGCTCATTTCATTTCACTGCCGAGCTTCTTGACTTCCTCGTACTTCTGGCCGAGGCTGGCGATGCGCTCGTCCAGGCCTTCGACGAACTTCTTCGTTTTTTCAGTAGTGACTGCCCCGTGCATCGACGGGCCGATGAGCCCCTCGTGCTCCAGTACCCTGAGCGAATACCTGACCTTGTGCTTCGGGAGGCGGGTCACTTCCGATAGCTTCATGATGCCGATAGGCTCCTGCTCGATCACGAATTTTAAAATGAGCAGGTGGCGTTCCAGCATCTCCATCTCGATCTCGAGTTTGCCGATGAGCATAAATACACCAAATTCCGCTGCTTATAATGCGGATGCTTGCCTCTTCAGGTTATTTAAGCTGTAATTATTAATAAGACTTTGTCTGCCGCAGGAAGGGTGTATGGGCTCACGTAGAGCAACACGAACGCTGCGCTGTGCCAGAACACAGATTACGACAGATTGCACAGATTGCACAGATATAAAATGATAAGAAGGATAAGGTTGTCCATCATATAATTTTTATCCGATTGCCATCTGTGTAATCCGTGCAATCCGTATCAATCTGTGATCTGGCACAGCGCAGCGTTCGTGTTGCTGTCTCACCGAATCCGGGCAATCAGGTATGCACATCACAGCGTTCGTATTGCAGAGTCGTAAAAACTAGCTGGTCACACCGATCTTCATCTCTTCCCCCGCGAACCGGGAGTAGGTATCCCACGAGAAGGCCCCGATCCAGGCGAAGGCCAGCGCGATGGCGAGCAGGTCGGCTATGCCGAGGTCTATGGATACGAACTTCAGGATCACTGCCAGCATGCTCATGGTCATCCCCAGGATGCCTGTGAGGAGCACGAACTTGCCGTAGTAGAGGTGCCCGAGGAGGGCGGCGGTGATGAGGAGGAGTGCGAGAGCGGTGGTGCCGAGAAATATCGTGGTCCACATATAGTGCTCTGGTCCGTAGAGGGCAGGCCTGAGCCCGGCCATGATGAGCGCTGCGCCCGAGACGATTCCGGAGAGCTGCCCCGGGGCCAGCAGGAGTCTCTGGACGGTGTCCTCTTCGTGCCAGCGGATCAGCCCGGCGTAAAATATGGTGAGCAGTATTCCGGAAAGGATGCAGGCTGCGCGGAAATAAGCGGCACCGTAAGGGTTCAGGTTAGTGTTGCCGGGGTCGTTTAGCCACATGGTATAGATTAAAGATGGGCCCGGGTACTGGAGTGCCGAGGCTACCGCCAGTGCTAAGAAGATGATGATCGCAGCCAGACCTGCCATGCTGGTGACAGGTATACGCAATGGATTGATCTCCATTGACTTGTTTACCCCCCGAAAAGTGTTGAGCGGCCGACTGGATAAAGGTTGCTATTGCAGAGCCTTAAAAATCAACTTATACTTTTCCGCTCTTCTCTCAGGCAAACGAGTCTCTGGCGGTGAGCCCGACCCATGCCAACAGCGCAAAGCCGGTGAACCACTGGACTATAATAGGCTCAATATCTAGCGCGTAAGAGATGGCGAGGACAAGGGTCAGCGCTACTGTGGTCAAGCCCATGCACAGGGCAGCTTCGCTGTATTTTGGCAGGCCGGCGAAGGCCAGGCAGACGAACATGATCGCGATGAGCGTAGAGGCGAAGAATAGTACGGACAGCTGTAAATGCAGGGGCTGCACGTGAGTTGATACGTACCCCGTCAAGAATAGCAGCACGCCGGAGATACTGCCTGCTATGACGCCCGAGCCAAGTAGAACGTTGCGGATGCGGCTGGCTGTTTGCCACTCGTACAGGCCCAGGTAGAATACAGTTAGCAGTATGGCTGTTATCATGGACCCGATATTGTAGAATTCGTAGCCGGCCGGATTTGTGGTGTCATCGCCAAAGTCGCCTATCCACACGTCGAAGGGTGAAAACCGGTCCCACATGAAGTAAACTGAAATTAATCCGAAGATACAGAATACGATTATCCCCAGATATCCTGACAGGCCGCTTAATGACTTTAGTTCCAAACCCTTATCCGTAATACCACAAATTTAGTGAAATACGACACCAGTAAGATATATTTTTCTATTCGCTTCGCCCGGCCGTGCGCTCCTGGAAGAATAAACTCTCTAATGGCCGATGGCGCTGCGGGGCTCGCTCACGTGACGTTTTGCGCCGGGTAAACCTGATCACGCAGCGCAATTTCCTGAAGCAAGGCGATAAAAGTCCCGGGACACCAGCCCGACCCACATCGCCAGTGCAAAGATGGTGCACCATTCAGCCATTATTGGCTCGATATGTACGATGGTTCCCGATACTGCGAGGAGCATTATCAGCGCTATCGAGGCTAAGCCCATGCAAGCGGTTGATTCGCTGTACCCGGGGCGGGAACTGCAGGCGAGGTGCAAGAGCATGATGGCCAGAGCTGTGAGTATAAAGAAGATGTATGATGCGATCATGTTGCCGGGCATGACCGCGGGGGTGAGGTATCCTGACACAACCAAGAATGCGCTTGATAGTATCCCGGTGAGCTGGCCGGCTGTACGCAGCATTTTCCGAACCTGGCCGGTCGTGCGCCACTGGGAGAAGCCTGCGTAGAATACGGCGAGCAGTAGCCCTGTAACCATGCAACCCAGGTTATAATACGCTGCTCCCTGGGGGTTTTTGTCGGGGAACCCGTAGTCTCCCAGCCACATTTCGAACGGGGAAAAGCCTCCCGGGTAGCTCGCTATGGAGATTCCTGAGAAAAGGCAGAAGCTCAATATGGCTGCTGTGCCTCCCAGGCTGGTGATTGGTACCTTGCGTAAATCCGGCATGACCAGTGGCATCGCACTCTAAAATATTGTCATGGCGGAAATAGATTGCCATTTAAACTACGTGCATCCCGACGGCTGGCTGCTCCCGGGCGATAGGGGTGCCCGGCCCCTGTGGTAAATAAAAATATATATGATGTATTTTCCATTTACGATCTGATGATCGCGAGGATTTCTAAGTCCGACGTCTGGGGCAGCGTCGATGCTCCCCCGTCGAAGAGCTACACCCACCGTGCCATCGCCATCGGCAGCATGGGTCACTACGCAAAGATCACCGGGCCGCTACTCTCTGCCGATACGCTGGCCACCGTCTCAGCGTGCAGGGCTTTCGGGGCGGACGTCAGAGTCGCCGGCGACACAGTGGAGATCGCGGGGGTCATCGGCAAGCCCAGAGTCCCGGAGGACGTGGTCGACGCGAAGAACAGCGGCACCACCCTGAGGTTATGCTCGTCGATCGCGGCGCTCGCAGACGGCGCCACCGTGTTTACGGGAGACCACTCCCTGCGTAAAAGGCCTAACGGCCCATTAATTAAGGCGTTAAACGACCTCGGGGCGGTCTGCTATTCCACCCGGGGCACCGGCACTGCGCCGCTGGTCATCCACGGCGTCATGAAAGGCGGCCGCATTTCGATCAACGGCGGCATCAGCTCGCAGTTCATATCCTCGCTGCTTATCTCCTGCCCCTTCGCGAAGAACGATTCAACCATCGTCATCGAGGGAGAGCTGAAGTCCCGGCCTTACGTGGAAGTCACCCTCGAAATGCTGGAGAAGGCCGGCTGCAAGATCGAGACGAACTTCGAGGAGTTCCACATCCCGTGCTGCCAGGACTACAACCTCGGGGAGTACCGGGTGCCCGGCGACTTTTCCTCGGCCTCGTACCCGCTGGCAGCGGCTGCGATCACCGGCTCGAAAGTGACTGTAGGCAACCTGTTCCCGTCGAAGCAGGGCGACGCCGCCATTCTCGAGTACCTGCTGGACATGGGCGCCAACGTCTTCTGGGATGAGGAAAAGGGCACCGTGACAGTGCAGGGAGGCGGGCTGCACGGCATCGACATAGACGCCGGCCAGACGCCCGATCTGGTGCCGACACTGGCCGTGCTGGCCGCGTGCGCCGAAGGCACCACGCACATCAACAACGCTGAGCATGTCAGGTACAAGGAAACCGACCGGCTCCGGGCCATGGCCACCGAGCTGCGGAAGATGGGCGTAAAGATCGAGGAGAGGCAGGACGGCCTCGACATCGAGGGCGGCAGCCTCAAGGGCGCCGCGGTGGACGGCTACGACGATCACCGGATCGTCATGTCGCTGGCCATCGCAGGCCTCGTGGCCGACGGCCCGACGACGATCAACACTGCTGAATCAGTGGATATTTCCTACCCGGCGTTCTTCGCCGACCTCAGGAAGCTCGGAGCGAAGGTAGAAGTATGACCGGGAACACCTTCGGAACCGCCTTCAGGATAACCACTTTCGGGGAGAGCCATGGCCCAGGCCTCGGGGTGGTCATCGACGGCTGCCCGGCAGGCCTGCCGCTGACCGAGGCTGATGTCCAGGCAGAACTGGATAAGCGAAAGCCCGGCCAGAGCGAGGTCACTACCCAGCGTAAGGAGGCCGACAGGGTGGAGATCCTTTCGGGCGTGTTCGAAGGGCGGACGACCGGCAC
This sequence comes from Methanocella sp. MCL-LM, assembly GCF_049676595.1. Classification (GTDB taxonomy): domain Archaea; phylum Halobacteriota; class Methanocellia; order Methanocellales; family Methanocellaceae; genus Methanocella_A. The sequence continues at coordinate 3,401,997 of NZ_CP187259.1, read as the reverse complement.
TCCGATCGCCATGCTCGTCCGGAACGCGGACGCGAAGTCCTCCGCCTACGAGCAAATCAAAGATACTGCCCGGCCGGGCCATGCCGATTTCGGGTACATTGCAAAGTACGGCCGCCGGGACTACCGGGGCGGAGGGCGGTCTTCCGGCAGAGAAACGCTGTCCCGGGTCGCCGCAGGGGCGGTGGCAAAAAAGCTTTTATCGCTCTACGGTGTCGAGGTCATGGCCCACACCACAGCGATCGGCTTCGTCAGGGCCGGGCCGGCTACGGTCGAGGAGATCAAGGCCAACACGTATTCTAACCCTGTGAGGTGCGCCGATCTAGCCGCAGCAGGCGCCATGCTGCGGGAGATCGAGGAAGCGAAGCGGGCTTCCGACAGCGTGGGAGGCATTGTAGAAATCATTGCCACCGGTGTCCCGGCAGGCATCGGATCCCCGGTTTTCGACAAGCTCGACGCATGCCTCGCTTATTCGCTCATGGGCATCGGCGGCGTCAAGGCCGTAGAAATCGGCGAAGGGCTGGCTGCTGCCGGAATGCGCGGCAGCGAGATGAACGACGAGTTCTACTCCGAAGGCGGAGCCGTCAGCACGAAGACCAACCGGTCCGGCGGCATCCTCGGGGGCATCAGCACCGGCATGCCAGTCGTGTGCCGGGCAGCGATCAAGCCCACTCCGTCGATCGCCAGGCCTCAGCACACGGTCAACCTTGAAACGGGAGAAGAGGCGGTCATAGAAATTACCGGCCGCCACGATCCGTCCATCGTGCCCAGAGCGGTGCCAGTCGCCGAGGCCATGGTAGCCCTCGTGATCGTCGATCACATGATCTGCGGCGGTATCATTAACCCTGTACGCGTAGACGTAAGCCGAAATCGCTGAAAACGGCCGCAAGCCTGAACCCGGGGCGGACATATCTCCGTACTGGGTAGTTATCGTGCCGTCCAGACGTTTTCTTGAGCTTATGCTGAACAGCAGCGGTGCCCGTCATACCAGGACTGACGGGCTGGCCGACGACGTGCTGCGCTCGATCCTGCTAAAGTCTGCCAGAGAGAGCTTCGGCGGGATAATGGACGAGGCTCGCATAGCTGCGATGGTAGCTTTTATCGACACACATAATTCTCTGCGGGCAGATTCAGGGGAGGAGGGGATTTCTTCATACTCCGGATACGTCTACGAGGCGCTCAGCCATAAGTTCGACAGCCTGCCCAATATCATAGAATTCGATGCCAGGTTCGCCGGGTTCGTACGTACCCTCGACCACCTGCTGACTAATGCTTTAGCCCCTAAGCTGGTGGGGCTGCCCCGGAGGAAGTTTGGCGAGCCGGGCATAGGCGGGCTGGCAGTGCTGCAGGCGCCGGAAGAGCTGGCCAGCTACATGTCCGGGCTGGTCTTAACATTCAGAAAACGCGGCTTGCTCTCCGGGCAGGATGCAGGCCGTTTGAAGAGCCTGATCGACAAGATCTCCAGCGCTCCGGGATACTTGCGATTCTTAGACCGGGTTAAGAAAGACCGGGAAGTGACCTGGCTGCTGAAGGTCGTCCGCCGGCTGAAATCAGATGATACGCTGGAGGACTCTGCCGAGCGAGACCTGATCGTAAGCCTGGGCCTCCTCTTGTTTAACCTCAGCCCGAACCGGCAGATCGCCGACATGCTCTCCGGGATAACCCCGGCAGATACCAGCAGTGCGCTACGATACCAGTACAATGCTGTTCTGGCCCTGAACTATATGCGTGCCGGCAGGCCGGAAATGGCCACAGCGTACGCTACAGCAGCCCTGGAGAATGCCAGAGAACCGGAGAAGAGAGCATATCTGTATGCCCTTAAAGGCTGCATGGCCATAGCGGAAGGCGACTACGATCTCGCTACCGCATCGCTAAAGGGAGCATCAGAAGTGCAGGGTATCACCGACCGGCTCAAAGGGCTGATAAGTTTCTATTCAGGAGTCGTACTGTTCGAGAAGGGCGAGTACATCAACGCTATCGAATGCTTCGAGGCTGCCGGCAGGTATTCCAGCAGCGACCGGGACCTGGCCACCATCCACAACAGCATCGGCTCTTGCGCCATGCACATAGGGGACGAGGCCCGGGCTGACCGGGAGTTCCAGGCCGTGGAAAAGCTATCGGTAAACCTGAAGGGAGCGCGCACCAGCCAGTGCATGCTGATGATCAACAGCTATAGAGGCGCCATCAGCGGGCCCGGAGGCAACAGAGGCCAGACCGTCGACTATTACCGGAAAGCGGTGCACACCGCCTCCGAACGCGGCGACGACAGGGCCGTCGCAGACCTGATGGGCAACCTGGGCCTCGCATATGCCAGAACCAGCGACTATCCGCAGGCCTTACAGGCTCTCAACACCTGCATGGCATATGCCGAAAAAGCAGGATACTGGGCAGGCATCAGGTTCGCCTACTGGCACCTATACCACACGCTACAGAAAACTGACACTGCCAGAGCCAGGCACTTCCGGGAGATCTACACCGAGAAGTATCCTGAGCTCAGGGACCTTTAGAACTCGGGGCAGTGGTTCATTTCTCACCACAGAGACGCACAGAGAGACTATTCACCACAGAGTGCACGGAGTCGCACAGAGGTTCACGGAGAAACGGTTTACCACAGAGGGCACGAAGTCGCACAGAGATCCACAGAGATTTTTTGAAATTTATTCTGTACAGTAGCCATTATAAATTAAGTCTCTGTGCGTCTCTGTGAGTCTCCGTGCACTCTGTGGTAAACCGGTCACTCTGTGGATCTCTGCGGTGAGAAAAGTCACCCGTTAATTGTGGTATAGTCACAGGCTTGTAGGCCCCGGAAGGGCCGCGAAACGCCTGGCGAGGCAGGTTTCGAGGTCCGCTGCGGATGCCATGATATCGTCGGCCTCTTTGAGGTACGAAGCGTCGAGAGAAGTCGTCACGGCGATCACATATTCGGCTCCTGCGGCTTTCGCGGACTGGATGCCCAGCGGGGCATTCTCCACGACCACGCAGTTAATCCGGCTGACGTCGAGCCGACCCATGGCGGTAAGGTACGGGTCGGGGCTGGGCTTCCCGTTCTCCGTGTCGTCGCCGGTGATGACAAGGTCAAACAGCTCCTCCGCTCCGGCTTTCCGCAGAACCGCCTTCGCCGACTCTGAGCGGCTGCCGGTGACCAGGGCGGTCTTGATGCCGTTGTTGCGGAGCATCCTCAGAATGCCCGGAACCCCGTCGAACACTTTTACCTGTGCCGAGACCTCCCGGTCGAAAAAGGCCGACTTCTCTGCCACGATCTTTTCGAGGTCTTCCTTGCTCAAAGATTTCTTCTTGTCACCTGCTATGCTTTGAGCCATCGTTTTCGACGGCATGCCCTCCCGCAGGTACACGTCCATCTTTTCTACCGTCACGCCGTAGGGCTTGAACGCTTCCTGCCAGGCTTTCAGGTGAACGGGCATCGTGTCTGTGATCACTCCGTCCATGTCGAACAAGACTGCCCGAAACCTCGAGATGTTGATGATGCAATGCTCCGCCATCAAAGTACCATAGACAGGACAGGTTTTATAGCTGATCACAAAACTGCGCAAAAACAACAGTCGTTTTGCGAGTGGTATATAGAGAGGAACGCTGTGCTGTGAATGAGACGAAGGTCTCTCTTGCATAACCGACTGGAAGCAGCACCTGGCCTATGGTGTTACTATTCCGGGATATGGGCTTCACGAAGCCTGTTTGGGCAGCCTGATAAAGAAGGTGCTGCCTTTGCCCGGCTGGCTCTCCGCCCAGATCCTGCCTCCGTGGCTCTCGACGATCTGCCTGGAGACTGCGAGGCCCAGGCCTGCTCCTTTATACTCGTAGGAGAGCTTATATCCCGCGTGGAAGAAGCCGGAGAAAATGTTCTCGAGGTCCTCTCCCGGTATACCTATGCCAGTATCGTGTACTGCCACGAGGATGTTGTCGTCTTCATCCCGGGCTACGATGCTGATCTTACCCCCATCGGGCGTGTACTTGATCGCGTTGTTGAGGACGTTTAGAAACACCTGCAGAATCCGGTTGCGATCCGCGTTGATCACCGGGAGTTTCAGGGGTATGTCCGTGGTGACCGTCAGCTGTTTCAGGTCTGCGAGAAAATCGATCCCCCGGACCACTTCGTCGATGATCTCGTTAAGCGATACTGGTATCTTTTCACCTGCGTACTGTCTGGAAGCAACGCCTGACAGGTCTGACAGGCTTTCTACGATTCCGGTCAGCCGGTCGACGCTGGAGTCGATTCTGCTAAGCCGGTCTCGCTGCTCGTCGTTGAGCGGGCCCAGCATGCCATCCTTGAGCAGCTCTGCGTAGCCCTTGATAGTGGTGAGCGGAGTGCGCAACTCATGGGATATCACCGTGAAAAACTCCATCTTCATCCGGTCCAGGCTTTTCAGCCGCTCGTAAGAGACCTCTAGCTCACCCTTAGCACTGGCCAGCTCGTTGAAGAGCATCGCGTTATCGACGGCGGTGGCCACCTGGTTAGACAGTGCGTTAGCTCTCGCAATATCTTCTTTCCTGTACGTTCTGGGCTTGCCGGTATTATAGAGCCACATCACCCCGATGATCTTGCCCCTGGCAGCCAGGGGGAGGATGAGGCCCGTCCTTGCTTCGAGCAGCTCGATCATCCTTAAGGATATCCGGGAGTACTCCGCAATATCCTCGATCACGATAGGCTGCCCTGTGTTCATCACTTCCTTCGTGGCGACCAGGTCGTCCATGCGGATTCTCATGCCTCCGAGCTTCTTTTTGAGGCTCTCTGTGGTCTTGATCTCGACGATTTCCCCGTTTTCGATCATGAAGATGATACAGTATTCCAGCCCTATCATCCGGGGAACATTTTTGACCACCGCTTCAAGTGTCTCATCGATGTTCATGGACTGGGTGATCTGAGTCTGGACCGCGTTGGTCAGCTTGAGCAGCTCGTTGCACTCGTGGATTTCTGCCTCCAGGCCTTCCTCGACAGGCGCCCTGGAATCCCGGGAGATCAGGACAGACCCCTCCGGCGTCTTCATCAGGCTCATGTATACGTGCTCGCCAGAATCCGGCTCTTTGAGGGCGCTCTTAAAATGGGTGGTACCCGCCTCTCCACCGCTGCCCGCGGATATGATCTTCCGGCCTGAACCGACGACTGCTCCCAGGGTGGTCGGATTTCCGTTCAGTCTCAGCAGTTGTCTGCCCCGGGCATTGGCGTACCGCACGTCACCGGTTTCGCCGAAAAAGAGGAACGCTTCTGGCAGATGCTCTATTGCATCGGTAATGACATGCAGGATGCGGGGAAGATACTGCGGTTCCATCTCATGATAAATTTCATCCTATGCCATAAATAATTTAATATAAAAATATCCGGGGGAGGGAGTCATCCACCCTTAGCCGCGAATTGCATCCATGTGCTCAATACGCCTGCGAATCAGGTGCTCTTTTCCGATGTCGTGCCGGCAGTGGAACTCGCCCCCCACGTTTGCCAGGCCCTCCTCCGAGAGAATTTCCGCATCGGCGATGGTGCCGGCGATGCCGACGATGGCGAGCGACCTGGATGAGGTGGTATATACTTTGCCGTCCCGCTCGTTTACGCTTGCGTAGTAAACGAGATATTCGGGCTTTTCTGTAACCGTAAGCGGAGCGTCCTTCACCGGATGATCCGGGTATCCCGCGGGTACTACGTACTTACAGACAGTGGCGCTGCGCTCGAACTCGATTTTGAGCTTATCGAGGCTTCCGTCCACGATGGCCTCGCAGACGTCGACAAAGTCCGTCTTCAGCAACGACAGGACATTCATGGCCTCGGGGTCGCCGAACCGCGCGTTGAACTCCACCACTTTCATGCCGTCCCTGGTGATCATGAACTGCCCGTACAGGACACCTTTGTACTGGACGCCGACATCTTTCTCCATGGCCTTGATTGTTTCTTCCATGATCGCCACGCCCTCTTCGTAGTCATCGCTGGTCATGAACGGCAACAAATCGATGTTGTCAGTGTAAGAGCCCATTCCGCCTGTGTTCGGACCCTGGTCGTTCTCGAAAGCCCTCTTGTGATCCTGCACGGTGGGCATGGGGGCGATGTGCTTTCCGTCCACGAAAGCCATGATAGTCACTTCTTCGCCCTTCAGCCGCTCTTCGATGACCACCCGGTCGTTCTCGAGCACGGCTTTCACATACTCCCTGGCTTCCTCGAGCGTGTGCATGTGTTCGCCCATGACCTTGACACCCTTGCCTCCGGTCAGGCCTGCGGGCTTTACCACGACGTCGTGGTTCTCCTGGAGGTACCTGCATGCATCGTCATAGTTATCGTAGACCCTGAACTTCGGCAGGCCTCTGATGTTGTTGCGGGCCATAAATTCCCGGGTCCAGGCCTTGTCAAACTCGATGCGGGCCGCATCCTTCCGCGGGCCCACTACCGGAATGCCGTTCAGCTCCAGCTCATCGGCCAGCCCGGCCGCCAGAGGCGACTCCGGGCCGACGATGGCCATGTCGACGTTATGGTCCAGCGCATACTGTACCACCGCAGGCACGTTCGTCTCTTTTTCCAGCAGGAAATCCTCTGCCCGGCGCCTGATGCCCGGGTTGGCGTTACCCATGACCGCGTATATCTTCGGATGGTACTCGCTTCTTGCGAGCGCCTCTACAATAGCATGTTCCCTGCCGCCGGAGCCAATAACAAGCACTTTCATTAATGATCAGCCATGTGCATATCGCTGTGATCGGTAATAACTTTATAGGCAGGCTAACAGGCCACCATACGGTTGGGGCGGCGGGAAATCGCCTCCGGCAGCACAAGTCGAACCTGGCCTGACCTGGCCGGACCCTCCCGGGCAACTGCTGCGGGGATGTATCGGTGTGCATATTGAAAAGCTAACTAATTGTAATCATTTTATTTGTTCGTATAAATATTCACAGCACTACGGTTGCAAGCATTATTTTCATACACGTGCATAATTTTATTAAGGGCTGAATAAATAGCAAAAAGTTATATCACATAAAATGTTTTCTGTTAATGGGTGGGAAAGTAAGAATATGAGGGATAACGATCTGCTCAGCCTGCTCGCCTCTTCAAAGCTGAGGCGAGATATACTGATCTATCTTGAAGACGGGCCTAAAACACTGTCGGAGCTAAGAGACCATCTCGGAGTGGGCTCGTCGCAGCTGTCCACAAAGCTCAGAGAGCTACTTGAGTACGATCTCATTTCGGCAGAGCGAAAGACATATACCCTGACTACTCAGGGAAGCATAATACTCGTAAACTACTGGCCACTGGCCAACACTGTAGACCTTTTCGACAGGCTCGGGAGCTTCTGGAATGCCCACGACATCGAGTGTATTCCCGAAGAGCTAAGGTACCGGATCGGGGAGCTGCATAACGCCAGATATGTCAAGGACGATACGGAGGATATAAACCGGACGCTGTCCATGCTTTTGAAAATCATGACCGAGGCGAAGCAGATATCCGGAGTTTCGTCAATTTACGAGGACAGCATCGTAGGCTCTCTCCTGAGCAGGGCAAAGCAGGGAATCCCGGTAGAGATGATCCTTGCCAGATCAGTCATGGAAAGGATGGAAAAAGAGCATAACAACATCTTTCAGGAATTTTCTGGATGCGCTAACTACCATCACTATGCGACCGACGAAGAGATCAAGACGCCGCTCATCCTCACAGACACACACCTGTACTTCTCCACCTACTACAGCGACGGCATGTTCGACACCCAGAGCAACCTGATCAGCGATGACCCTGTCGCGTTGAAATGGGGCAGGGACTTATTAAACTACTATAAAGCGAGAGCGGTAAAAAAATAAGTTGACCGGCCGTCACGTCCACCCCAGCGGCGGCAGAAAGCTCGTGTAGAAGCCGAAGCTGCCAAAGGCCAGGGCAGAGACAATGCTGGAGAAAGGATTGAACACTGTCAGACAAGGCAGAAATGGTAAAGTCAGAGTCGTATGTCACACCTCGACAGATCATCTGCCTGCGAGTGTAAAAGTGTTAGTTGCCAAAAGAGCAAAAAACTGCAGAGGTCACACCGGATACTATATCGGTGTGACCCGTGTCATCGATACTGTCGTTTTAAGGCTTATAGCCCAGCAGCTCGCTGGATTTGACCAGGGACCTGACTTTGACGCCCTCTTTCTCCAAATTTTCCCGGCCGCCCTCTTCCCTGTCCACGACGCAGACCATCTCGTCGACGACCAGCCCGGCTTCCCGGAGAGTCTGAATCGCGCCCAGAGCGCCCTTCGCCGTGGTCACCACGTCCTCGACCACGAAGACCTTTTCGCCTTTCTGCCAGACACCCTCGATCAGCTTGTTCGTTCCGTAGCCCTTGGTAGCCTTCCTCACCACGACAAAGGGCATCCCACTCTTCACGCTGGCCACTGCCGCCAGGGGAATAGAGCCGATCTCGATGCCCGCCAGCCGCTGCGACCCGGCCGGAATCAGCTTCGCGATGCGATCCCCTATCACCGACAGGCACGACGGGTTAGTCTCAAAAATATACTTGTCCACGTAATAGGTGCTCTTCCTGCCAGACGACAGCGTGAAGTCACCGAACTTCACCGCGCCGGTCTGCTTCAGCATTTCCACGAGCTCTGCGTCCATAAAAATAACCTCAGTTCACTCTGAACGAGACAAAGAAGCGATGGCCTCATATATCAAACTTTTGACGGCCGGAGAATAAAAAAATTGCAGTACAGTCCTGCATAGGCTCTCTGCGAAGCTACCAGGGCACGTCTTTCTTCCCGAGCTTGTACCCGGCGATGTTAAAGGCCACGTGGAAGATGGGGATGATGAGGACGACCGCAACTGCCACCCAGAAGGTGAAATTAGCCAGGAGCCACTGGGGGTCCAGCAAGAGTGTTAAAATCCAGGCGCCGGCCACGAAGTCGAGCTGGTCTGCGATGGGGAGCATGGCCCCGCGATCGAAGCCGAGGCGACGTTTGAAAAAACTTTTGACGATGTCGCCCAGCAGGGCGCCGAACGGCATCGAGATCAGGGCGATGTACGAATAGCCCACGAGCAAGGCGGGGTCAACGAACCCCGCAAGATATGGGGCGATATATGGGGCAAGCAAGATTTGTAAAAGGCCGATGAGGGTGCCGCAGAGCGATCCGAAGATAAGGCCCCGGAAAGTCTTGCCATCTCCCAGAATTCTCTTGTTATCCGTGAACTTCTTTCCGAAGTCGATCGGGGTGCCGCCGCCGAACAGCGCAGCAAACGGGTTGGCAAGGCCGGCCGGTATCATCAGCCAGATTGCGAGAATGATGACGTCTAACATTTTTCGCCCCGGGAAATTTGAGTGACAGGAGATTGGTATAATGGTATAATAAGGTTTTTCTAAACGACCACATCGCTGAAAATAACCCCCGCCAGGAAATGAGTTATGTCACCACGGTGACACGGCTCTTTATCCTGGCAACTGGAAATTGGATATTTGAACCACGGCGGCACGGCTCTTTATCCTGGCAACTGTAGATCAAATATTTAAACCACGGCGGCACGGCGACACAGCGACAGTGCGATCTACGGCAAACCGGATGGTAACTGGAACCACGGCGGCACGGCTCTTTATCCTGGCAACTGTAGATCAAATATTTGAACCACGGCGGCACGGCGACACAAAGACAAGGCGATCCACGGTAAGCCAGTGGTAAATAAAACCACGGCGGCACGGCTCTTTATCCTGGCAACTGTAGATCAAATATTTGAACCACGGCGGCACGGCGACACAAAGACAAGGCGATCCACGGTAAGCCAGTGGTAAATAAAACCACGGCGGCACGGCGACACCAAGACAGTGGTGAGCCGGTAAATGTGAACTCCTTTTTTAGTCCACGGCGACACCAAGACAGAGCATTAACCATAAGCTTACTATCCAATCGTTTCAGCCTGACTTTCGATCGATAACCTGAAGGAAGGAAAACATATTTGTCTCCGTACTGTCAGCCCGCCGTGCCGCCGTGGATCAATAAAAAAGGAGCCTTGCTATTCGGGTACCGGTTGTCTCCGTGTCGCCGTGGCGCCGTGGTTTAAATAACTATCCTGCTATCGTTTCTCGAATCGTCTCCGTGTCGCCGTGCCGCCGTGGTTAGAACATCTGTTTTCCAGTTGTCATGATAAGGCGCCGTGCCTCGGTGGTTATAGACACCTTACGGTCGCGTTAAGTACCCAAAATGTAAAAAGAAATTAAGCGGGTCAGCAGACCCTCGGCACCGGGTCGCCGAGGGGTGGCTCAATGAAGCGCTGCCCGCCGATTTTGGTATGCATGATCACGCCGCTGCCTTCTCTGGCTTCGCCGATGATCACCGCGTCTTTACCGTACTTGGTCTTCCTGATTGCGGCGAGGACTGCGTCGGCCATGCCGGCTTCGACGCCGATCACGGCTTTGCCTTCGTTGGCGACCTCGAGGGGGTCTATGCCCAGCATGTCGGCGGCTGCCCTGACGTCACGCCGGACGGGGAGCAGCTCTTCCTGCACGTGAATGGATACGTGGCTTTTCTTGGCCATCTCGTTGAGGACGTTGGCGACGCCTCCTCTGGTCGGGTCTTTCATGGCGGTGATGCCGCCGACCTTCAGGGCTGCTTCGATGGTCTTCCATATGGGCGCGCAGTCCGATTTAAGTTCCGAGCCGAACTTGAAGCCTTCCCTGTGGGCGATGAGCGAGATGCCGTGGTCGCCTATCGTTCCTGTTACTATGATTTTGTTGCCCGGGTTCAGGCCCGAGTCCCTGATGGGGTTGTCGGTAATGCCGATGCCCGAGGTGTTGATGATGATGCTGTCGAGCGCCTCTTTGGGGAGCACCTTGGTGTCGCCAGTGACAACAGCAGCGCCTGCTTCTTCGAGAGCTTCGTCGACGGACCGGACGATCTTCTTCAGGTCGTCGATCGGGAAGCCTTCGGGGATGACCACGCCGTTCGTCAGCGCAATGGGCTTCGCTCCCATCATGGCGAGGTCGTTAACGGTGCCAGAGATGGACAGCCTGCCGATGTCGCCGCCCGGGAAAAAGACAGGCTTGATGACGTGGTTGTCCGTGGTTAAAACGATGTACTTGTCGCCGAACGGGATGGCCGCACCGTCATCCAGCGCTTCCAGGCCTATGCCTCCGGCATTGTTGTTCTTGATTCCGGCAAAGACGCTGCCGATGAGCGACTGCATCATCTCGCCGCCGGCCCCGTGGATGAGGCTGACCCGGTCAGACTTGCCGGCAGGGTCAGTGATGCTTACTTGTTCTGATGAGGTCATACCTCGATCTCCATGGTCTTTAAACAGATATCCCGGCCTTCGACAGCTCTCATGGTACGGCCGCAGTTCGGGCAGGAACACGTAGTCTTGTCCGGCACCGGCCCTTTGTAGCCGCACTCGCACTCGGCGACTGCCGGGATGTTGATGATAATCAGCTTCGAGCCCTTGAGCATGTTCTCTTCGGTCAGCACCTGGTACATGAACTGAAGCTGCTCGGGGTTAATTAAGGCCAGCTCTCCGATCTCCACCGTCACGCTGATAACTTCACGGGCGTCGTTCTGCTTCGCGGTGTCGATAGCGGTGTTGATCAGGTCGGTGGCTATGCTCAGCTCGTGCATGATACGTTCAGGCCGCCTCGTTGATCTCGGCGATCTCGTTCATAATTTTGATCATTTCGAGCGCTTCTTTCTCGTCGATCCGCTGGATCGCGAATCCGGTATGTACCAGTACCCAGTCGTCGACCTTCGGCTCCTCGATGAGGTCGAGGCGGATTTCCTGAGTCAGGCCGCCGAAGTCTGCGACGGCGATATTTTCCTTTATCTCCTTAAGCTGAGCAACAACAGCAAGACACATAGTAACCTCTTTCCAGCGCGGATGCCGGAGCTTGTTCTTCTGTCATATTAACATGGTCATTAAAATACATTTCCATCGACCGGCCGCGGTGGCGGCAGAGTTGGCGGGGTCACCGCTTGCCGGCCTATGCCAGATCATACACCACAGGCGGCAGATTCCCGCCTTTTTGCATTCCAAAAGCCAGTACATTTATATATTTGGTTTTTATATTTATTATTGGTTGAAGAGGCTACACTATGAAAAGAAATGCGATACTTGCCATTGGAATAGGTGTGATACTAATAGGCGCCTCCGTGTTCGCAGCGCTGAACATGCTGGCGCCCTCACCGGAGGTCTCGGGCAACACCACGGGGGCCGTAACGTCGGCTCAGCCTACCGCTGCCCCGCCGGCAAAAGTGCCCACGAAGACGGATGTGCTTGAAAAGTTCTCCTTGATGAAGGATAAGGTCCTGGCCACCGGCCACAACTTCGGCGGCGGCGCCACCCAGCTGATCATGGGTGAAGAAACCGCGATGGTCTACATATACAAGCAATACGGCCAGAACGACATATCCGACCTGCTGGCGACAGGCTTTTCCTCAGTGTACGAGGTCTTCGATACCAAAGACCCGCTGATGGTGGGCATCGTCGACACCTCCCAGCTGATCAACCAGCAGACCTTCAAAGTCGACATCTACGCTCTGGAGCGGGTCATGGTCGACCAGTACCTCAAGGGGGACATAACGAAGACCGAGCTGATGCAGAAAGCCCTGCTGGTCACCCCGGAGACCGAAAGCCTGCACCCCAACAACAGCACCATGAAGATCAGCAAAGACATCTACACGGGTGAAGGCCGCAAGGGCAACTTTACAGAGCCCGCGAGCAGGACCCAGTTCTTCGTCGAGACGCTGAACCAGAGCGGCTACCTGCGCCCCATCAGCCTCCAGACCGGCGACATCGGCGGCGAGCAGGTGGTCAGCGTGGTCATGGCGCTCAAGCGGAACGCGACCGCAGCAGACAACTACAAGGAGATCGAAGCCGCCTTGAGGGCCTGTGCAGGCAGCTACGGAGACTACGACAAGTACTACATATCGCTGGTGCCCCCGGCAGAAGGGTTCACCGACTACTACACGGTGGACGCAAAACCCGCCCCGGTCATGGACTACCTCGACGGCAAGATCAGCCAGTACCAGCTGTACAACAACATCAACCTGACTTACTATACTAAGTAAGTAGCGTGTTGGGAGCCCGGCCGCCCGATTCTGGGCGGCTGCACCTTTTTAATTGTAATAATGTTCACGTAAATCTCAAGATAAGCCCCTGGAGGTAGGGGAGTTCCCGGGAGGTCAGGGAGGTATTTCAAACTGGGAGGTCGGGGAGTTAAGAGAGGTCTGAGAGAAGGTCTGAGAGTGTGGAAAGGTCAAAGAGGATAAATTTTGGCTATTTCTCCCCAGCCTCCCAGTACCTCTCATAACCTCTCTCTGACCTCCCCATTCTCCCTGACCTCCCAGTTTGAAAATCCTCTCAGACCCCGGGTACCTCCCGACCTCCTCGCTTACCCTCTCAGCACCTCCCTGACCGATAAATTACCGTGTAGCATTATTTTCGCCCCGCACGCGCAACTCTTATTGAATAGCCCGGCTTAGGCTCTCCTGTGCACAAGCAGGTCACCTTTAAGGCGGACTACAAGGAAACCGGCCGGGAGTCACTATGCGCTAAGTGCAGGGGTTTCATGGGCCTCTGCGGTAAGAAGGTCTGCCCTATACTGGTCAAGGCAAAGACCTTCATGGATCTGAAGTCGCTGGAGAAGAGCGACATAGCCGGCTCTGCCCCTCCCGGGGTCTTCATCGGCAGCTACGGCTATCCTAAGGTGCTCGCCGGGCCGCTGATTCCGCCCGTATCCGGGGATACGATGCATATGGACTCGGAAGAGTGGCTGGGAGACTCCTTCGACCAGATCCTGAGTAACAGGTTCCAGCTGGTCAGGAGCAAGTCGCTGATGGAGATTCACAGCGCTGCAGACCCCAGGGGCATGCTGGAGAAAATCCAGGAGATCGTGCTCTCCGACAAACCGGTGGACACCGAGGCATCGTTCGAGAAAAAGCCAGACACCCGGGTTTCGTTCTCTATGCGGGAGGCGCCCAGCGGGCCGTCGGCAGACCTGAAGCAGTTCACTGTTATCGACAACCCCTCAGTGCCCCGCAAGGTCGACAAGGTCGTCTCGGACACGGACTACCGGGCAGCCCCGGGGATCGCTGAACTGCACGACGGCGGCATCACCCAGCGACAGATCACCAGGCTGTTCTCCGTAGGGCTGCTCGGCGTAAAGCCCGACCGCAGGCTGGTCCCGACCGCGTGGAGCATCACCGCGGTGGACGACATCATCGGCAAGGCCATCGCCGACCGGGTCCGGTACTACCCGACCATAAACGAGTACATGGTGTTCAGAGCTGAGGCGCTGGCCAATAATGTAGTCGTACTCCTTACCCCGACGCCGTGGATGTTCGAGGGACTGGAGCTGTGGCACCTCAGCGCTCCGAATTACCGGTGCGACGCGGACTTCGAGCTGTACGACGGGCGGAAGGACTACGCCTCCAACATCGCCGGCGCCTACTACGCGGCCCGGGCCCCGGTGCTGGAGCACCTGGACAGAATTGCCAGGCAGGCCGGCGCCATCGCGTTCATGGAGGTCAAGAATGACTGGATTCCGCTGGGGGTATGGCGGTTCCGGGAGCTGACAAAGGAAGCCCTGACCACGGTTCCGCAGAAGTTCGACACGCTGGAGAAGGCGACAGCATCGATCGCTGGTATGCTTTACTCGCCCATCAAGGCATGGACAGGCGCCAGCAATCTGTATAAGTACATGAGACAGCAGCGGAAGCTGACAGACTACTTCTGAAACTCTACCGCAGCTGTCTCGCACAGCTTCTTAAAAATGGAAAAGAGGTAAGCCGCAGCTCACCTCAGTTTTTCTTCCCGGGCAATAGCAGCGCTGCCGATGCCAGGCAGGCCAGCGTTAGCAGGGCTGCCGGCCAGGGCACTGGCATGGCCTGGGTGCTGCTGTCCGGATGTCCGGTCCCGGTGGTGCCCGCAGAAGTCGTGTTATCTGCATACGCCAGCCCGGGGAGAGGTCGTTTCGAGGGCGCCGGAGTCGCTGAAGGGGAGAAGCTCTTCTGCGCGATCTTCGTCACGTTGAATGCGTCAGCCGAATACCTGGCGGTAATGCCTGAGAATGCCGTGTTCGACGTCTGGTTCAATGTTTTGTAGTATCCGGGGTTAAACACCTTGATCGGCCCGATAGTCTGGTTACCTGTTTTGCCGTAGATGCTCCCGGTCAGGCCGCCGGTAACCGGCGTCTTTGTCGGTACCAAGCCGCTGACCTGTCCAGTACCAGTAGTGACACCTGTGGTGGCTCCGGCAGAGGGCCTGGCAATCGCTGTCATCGTCGGGCCTGATCCGTCAGCCGGGCCGCTACCAGTATGGCCGGATATGATCGCGGATGTAGAGGGCCTGGCCATCGGAGTGGCCGTAGGGGTCGCCAGGGCTATATCAGAGCTACTACCGGTAGTAGCACCTCCAGGGGTATGGCCGGGACCTCCCGTATATGGGGGCTTCGGCGTCGGGGTAGGCCCGTTGATGAAGACCAGGTACCGGCCGTAATCAGGGATGATCGTCTGGCTGTACGGCAGGGTCGGGCCCATGGCCATGACGTACCCATCCGCCGGTATTGCAGTGTAGGACATGCTCACGTCGAACCCGAGATCCGTCAGGCGGAGGTATTCCGTTTGCTGGCTGTCGTGCTCAATCCGGGACAGGTCTGCGGTACGGAAGCCGGCCACGCGTCCCGTGGACAGGGCGTAAACCTTCGAGCCGTCTGTGGACAGCTCAAGGTCGAGCGGATGGCCCATCTGGTTGTTGGGGATGCTCTTCAGGAAGTACCCGTCGCCCGAGTGCTTTTCCAGGCTGTACTGCAGCCCTGGATCGGAAGAGTCCATCCATTGCAGGCTGCCTGGCGCCGTTGTGCTTGTCGTAAAATACGTGTTACCAGCCTGATCAACCACCATCTGCCCCGGGTAAGTGTTGATCCACATCAGCGTGTTTTTGACCGCATCCGCACCCTGGTCGTACTTTTCCTTATCGAGGGTCAGCAGTGCCGGGTTATGGGGAAAGTGATCCTCGTAGACCACCGCCAGGGCCTGGAGTTTTTTCATGTCGGGGCTGTCAACGGCACAGACTATTTCCATCGGCTCGTCCTTGCCTACCACTGCATAGTGGCCGAGAGGCGACAGGTCGGCCGCATCGAATACCAGTACCTGCTCAGCCTCGGCCACATACACGAGCTGGCCGTCCGGGGCGACAGATATGTCCCGGGGTATCGAATCTGATTCGAACGTGGTACCGGTAAACGCTTTCGAACTGATCGAGTATTTGTCGAGCCAGCTAAGATTATCGTGGGTGTTACCCCAGATCCAGAAAAGGTAGATACTTTCGAAGTTCGGGCTCATCTTCATGCCGCCGAACCTCTTGTTGTCTCCGCCCGCCTCACAGAGCGTTTTACTGATGAGCTGCTTCGTGAGCGGGTCTACTGCGCACATGTAACCATTGCCCAGGTCGTAGACGGGAGCGTTTCCCTCTCCGTAGATATAGTTGCAGAAGTTTTCCTGGATGAAGACGTACAGGACTGTGTTGTCATAGTTGACGCACAGGTCATGGATGAGTATTTCTTCGGTGCCCAGCACTTCGCCCATGTATATATGGTCGACGATCATGGATGTGGCCGTGTCTACGACGTCGATGGCCGTCTCGTTGGCCACGTATAATAGTGGGCCCTCAACCTCAAAGTACACGTTGTTGTATTTCAGATCTGTATTGAGTCCCTGCTTAACTGGCAGGCTACTGCCTGCAGACATATATCTATCCGAGGCCGATGACAGGCTGCTGTCCGGCTGAGCCGCCAGAGCGACCGGCGCCGAAACGAGCGTAACCATCAGCACGCAAAACATCACCGCAAGAGCCGTCTGCCGGCTGTCGCATCTCTGTTTACCTTTAAACCCCATACTACACACCAAATGTCGCTATAAGGACATACGCTCGGGGATTATATATATGCACTAGAACAGCCTGTTATCGATAATGATTTGATATTTCTCATTTTATCTAAAATAGTCGAATTTTTTTCTCTATATACGAGAACGTATTTATTCTATCGTCAACAGGTAGACTTCATGGACCGAAAAACGGGGACGGACTCCCATACTCGCAAGCTCGACCTGATCAACAGGAAGGTACGAGAGATCAACGAGCGCCGCCGCGGTATGAAGCTCACCCCCCTCGAGGACGACCTGGACAGGCAGGAGCTACGCAACTATATGCGGTTCCTCGGAGTCGAGCCGGGCAACATCCGGCTGGAGTCGATGGGGGAAGAGATAGCGCCGAAGAATAATGTCTTCTATGCCATACTGGCCATCGAGGCACTCATTGAGATCTCGGTTCTGTACTATATCGCCTCGCTCATGCTCACGCCGGGCGCCTCCACAAACGAATGGATCATGTCCGGAATGCTCGGGCTGATCTTCGTGTACATCGCCTACCGCATGTTCAGGGACCTGCGAAAATAATAGCCGGGAACACTCCCGGCGAACTACCCGGCAATATTCGCCGATCATTTTATCACTTTTTAGCCTGCTCTACTAATCATGGTCAGCAGAGAAATGTTTCCTGAGCTGGCAGCTCACATCATCGATGCAGTTCACGTTTCTGACGGCGAAGCCGTCTACATCACCGGCGGCGCCCACCAGCAGGAGTTTCTGGAAGAGATCGGAATCCAGGTGGCGAATAGGGGTGGACAGCCGTTCATATCGGCAGTCTCTAACGACTACCAGAAGCGGATGTTTGAGACGTGCACCGTTGACCAGTTCAGGCGGACGCCAAAAATCCTGAAGGGCGCTATGGAAGCCATGGACAAATACATCGTGCTGGAACCTTACAGCGACCCTTCCTTCAAGGCGCAGCACAGGGATAAGATGCGGGCCAGGTCCGAGGGCATGCAGCCGATTTTACAGATCATCTACGGTAAGCCGGGGAAGCCCTGGATTTACATGGGCTGGGCGACGGAAGGCATGGCAAAGATGTACGGCGTGTCCCTCGACGTGCTGGAGAGGCTGGTGATCGGCGGCTGCAACATCGATTACCGGAAGCTGCAGGCTGACTGCGAGCACGTCATGAAAGTGCTCGACAGCGCCAGGCGGGTGCACATCACTGATAAGCACGGCACCGACTTCTGGCTGGACATCGAAGGCCGCAGGCTGAACGCCGACGACGGCACGTGGTCCCCGGAGAAGGAAGCCGCCGGAGATACGGGCGGCAACCTGCCTGCCGGTGAAGTCTTTATCGCCCCGGTCGAGACCAAGGGTGAGGGCACCATCTACTGCCCGGTCACCATCGACGATCTGACGAGAAGCGTGCTCATCCGAGGGGCCAGGCTATACTTCAAGGATGGCATGCTGGTGCCCGAAAAGTGCACGGCAGAGATAGGTCAGGCCGAGCTCCGGGACACGCTGACCAAGTTCACGGAGATCGACATGCAGAAGTACGGCGCTCCCAACGCCCTCAAAGTCGCCGAGCTCGGCATCGGCCTGAACCCGGTCATAGACCGATCAATAGGGTATATCCTCACCGACGAGAAGATCGGCGGCTCCGTCCACGTGGCCTTCGGCATGAGCGAGGACTACGGTGGCAAGATCATGAGCAACATGCACTGGGACTTCGTCACCGCCCCGGACATCACCTTTGAAGTGGAGTACAAGGACGGGTCGAAGAAGCTGCTGCTGAAAGAAGGAAAATTGCAGCGATAGCTAGTTTTTACAGCCAGCAGGGCGCCCGAATAACTTTCGGGCTGCACACTGGCAACCTTATTTAGGCCTGGCTGACAGATCACTGGCAGTGGTGTAACAAATGGATAAGCTGGACTTGAAGAAAGAGCGGAAAGACCTGTTCAACCCGCCGAAGAAGCCTGTTTTCGTCGAAGTGCCCCAATTTCAATACCTGATGATCGACGGGCAGGGCTACCCAGGTACCTCGCAGGAGTACCAGGATGCGATGGAGACGCTGTTTCCATTATCCTACACTTTGAAATTCATGATCAAGAAGCGGCAGGGCATCGACTTCGCGGTCATGCCGCTGGAGGGATTGTGGTGGGCGGATGATATGGAGCACTTCTACGAGAACAAGGACGCCTGGAAGTGGACATCCATGATGATGCAGCCGGAGTTCGTGACAGAAGCCCTGTTCACCGAGGCCGTGGCGGAGGTCAGGAAGAATAAGGCACCGGCAGCCGTCGATAAGGTCCGGCTGGAAAAATATGGGGAGGGAAAATGCGCCCAGATCATGCACATAGGGCCTTACTCGGAGGAAGGGCCGACCGTAGCGAAGCTCCACGCCTTCATCGACGAGAGCGGTTACGAGAAAACCGGCAAGCACCATGAGATATACCTGAGCGATCCCCGCCGGGCGGCGCCGGAAAAAATGAAGACGGTGATCAGGCAGCCGGTCGCGAAAGGATAGAGTGCCGAGTATAGTCGCTTGAAAAACTTTTCATTGTTCAGACTTGAGCGTACTGCCGCTCATCGATCGGACTCCTATGAAAAATGTGTTATATCGGCTATGGTTATAGGGCCGCCAAGCTCGCCAAGAAGCCAGGCTCGCCAAGGGCTTTTCGATCAGAATTAGGACGAATAGATAAATATAACTTGGCGAGCCTGGCACCCTGGCGTGCCTGGCGGTGTTTCAACCATGGCAGGGCAAACGTTAAATTTTTCATACCCTTACACGAAAATACCCTTTTCATCCATGGGTCCTTACTGAAACGTTTTGTACGAGTGCCCGTACCATTTACTCGAAGTACGCGAGGTACGCGAAGTACTCAAAGTACGGTAAAAACGGCATGCTTGAAAATGATCTTAAAGTAAAACTTCGTGTACTTCGCGTACTTTGCGTACTTCGTGTAAACGGTACCTGACTGTCCTAAAAGTTTCAAGAATGACAATACACAAGGTTGACGAAGTATGGTCTTTCTCAAAACATTTTGGACAGTTCCTTTGCCAGGATATTCGCCGGTTGAACGCCTGCCATGGCAGGCGTTCTCAAGGCGATTCCCGACAGCCCATTTTCTCTCCTCCATCCTCCGGCCTCTCACAATTCTCCTCTCAGACCTCCTGACCTCCCTGACCTCCCAGTTTGAAAAAAGACTCCCAGACCTCCGGGCACTCCCCAACCTCCCATTTTCAATGATACAGATACGCAAGCCGGACTGACAGGGAGGTTTCGGAGGCACCGGAGATCAGAGAGAACGATCTCAGGGAGAGGTCAGAGAGGTCAGAGAGGTCAGAGAGGAGGATGGTGAGGAACCGGAGGCACCGGAGAGTCTGAATGTCGAATATCCAAAAAGTAACAGTAAAAACTATACTTTCGCCCCGGACACTCCGATACTTTATCTGCCGTAAGCGTCATATGTGCAGGCATGCCTGTGAGGCAGTTCGTTGATCTGGATGGCGTACGCTTATCATACATCGACTATGGCGGAAAGGGAGAGCCTTTGCTGGCGCTACACGGCCACTACGCCTGCGCCCGGTCGTTCGCGGGGCTGGCCGAGGCGCTGCACGATCAGTGGCGGGTGATCGCTTTAGACCAGCGGGGTCACGGGTGGAGCGACCAGCCCGACGACTACTCCCGGGAGGCATACGTCCGGGACGCGGCCGCTTTCATGAGGGAGCTGAACCTCGGGCCGGCAGTCGTGCTGGGGCACTCGCTGGGCGGTTTAAATGCATATCAACTGGCGGCATGGCAGCCTGAGCTGGTTAAAGCGCTGATCATCGAGGATATCGGCGCTGTCGTCCCGGAGTTTGGCCCGGCCACGGAAGGCTGGCCCGTACGTTTCGACAGCATGCGGCACGTGCTGGAATGGGCGGAAGAGAAGGGCTTCAAGAACGACTCTTATTTCCAGGAGAGCCTGGTCGAGTTTCCCGACGGGTGGGGCTTCCGGTTCGACTACGATAAGCTGGCCCGATCGATGAAGCTGATCGGCGGCGACTGGTGGCAGGACTGGCTGGCCTCGAAGTGTCCGGCGCTGCTAATTCACGGCCACAGGAGCTGGGTTTTGGAAACAGCCCACGCCAGAGAAATGGCGGCGAGAAGGCCGAATACGAGGCTGGTCGAATTCCCTGAGTGCGGGCACACGATCCACGATGAAAAGCCGGTCAAGTTCCAGCGAGCAATAGTACAATTCCTGAGTTCGAGTTAAGCGGGCGAAAAACTCCTGGAGGTCGAGAGGTTCCGGGAGGTCGGGGAGGATTTTCAAGCTGGGAGGTTTGGGAGGGTTGAGAGGTCAGAGAGGAGGTTTGGGAGTGTGGAAAGGTCGGAGAGGATAACGGGGCATTATTCTGAACTTTTATTATGAGCGCCCGTACCGTTTACACGAAGTACACAAGGTACACGAAGTACGCGAAGTTCGATAAAAGGGCTGACAGCAAGCCAATCATATAGTTTACCTTCGCGTACTTCGCGTACTTTGAGTACTTCGTGTAAATGGTACCTGACAGCCCAAGAAAGGTCAGATATGATTATTAAATATTTAATCTCTTCGACCTCCGGCCCCTCTCATAACCTACTCCCATATCTCCTGACCTCCCTGACCTCCCAGCTTGAACGTGTCCTCTCTATACTCCTCATACCTCTCAGACCCCCCACCTCTACATACCTCCCAGGCCTGCAACTTTTATGGAATACTAGAACGGCCCATAGCTCATTACTACCGGCGAGTAAGTCGAATTGTTCGTCTGCTCCATCTCTGCGTAAGAGCAGTAGAGATATCGGGGAGGCTGGCAGCCGTCAGGCACAGGCCCCAAGGCTTCGAAGTACATGTCCACAACGATCGTCTTGCGCGTCTCGGGCTTCCAGATCTTGCCGTTGATTATCACTGTAGTATTGCCGATCGCCCACCCATCGGGGTCGCTGTAGTTGATCCAGTTTTTATAAGCGGGCGCATACCTGTGGATCGGCCAATCAGAGGCTTCTATATACTTTTTCAGTCATTTCAGCCACGTTATCC
Source organism: Methanocella sp. MCL-LM (assembly GCF_049676595.1). Lineage (GTDB taxonomy): Archaea > Halobacteriota > Methanocellia > Methanocellales > Methanocellaceae > Methanocella_A. The sequence continues at coordinate 3,380,128 of NZ_CP187259.1, read as the reverse complement.
CAGTTGAAGACTCTGTCGATCATCTTCCGCCCCTGGGCGCCCATCCACTGCAACGCCTTCGGCTTGCCGATTACTTCGTTGATGCACCAGGCGAGGGATTCAGGATCTAACCTGGCTTTGATCCCGTTGACGAAGTTGTCGATGATCGGGACTGCATCTGTGCCGATGACCGGCTTGCCGGCGTCCCACGCTTCCAGGACCACGATGCCGAAGGGCTCGTTTCTCGACGGCACTACAAGCAGGTCGCACGCATTGTACAGGTCTGTGAGGTCGTCGTCTTTCAGATAACCTGTGAACCAGCATGATCCGGCCACGCCGAGCTCCTGTGCCCGCCATCGGCAGGCCTCTCCGCAATCGCCTTCCCCGGCGAACACGAACTTCGCATCCCATCGCCGGCGCAGTACGTGAGGTACTGCCTCCACCAGCAGGTCAGGGCCCTTCTGGTACCTCATCCTGCCCACGAACAGCGCCACCGGCGCAAACGGGTGGATGCCGTACTTTCGCTTGATTTCGCCGGCGTCGACCGGGCGGCGGACGGTGCCCGGGATTATGCCGTTCGGAATCAGGTGCAGCTTCTCTGAAGGGATGCGATAAAGGGACCGAACCTCGTTTTTTAATACGGGCGACGTGACTATGACCGCTTTCGACTCGTAGCCGGCCAGCCATTCCCGGTGAGAGATTTCAGCGTAGTCGTAGGTGCCTGAATGCCGGTTGCCGTGGCGCCCCCATTCCGTGGAGTGGAACGTGAAGGCGAAGTCCCTCCCGGCTCTTCGCCTGAGCCTGGCCAGCCCTGCGACCGGGTGCCAGTCGTGGGCGTGCAACACGTCGAACTGCCCGGACACTTTTTCCGCAGCCTGAAGTCGCTCTGCCATATCCCCGCACATCCGGTCCATCTGGCCAACTATGCCCCCGTCAGTACAGCAGGGAACCCGGTGGTAGCGGACATCGTTGACGATATCGTATGGCCCTTGCTGCCCGTCTCTGGTGAACACGTGCACTTCGTGGCCCCGGGCAGCCAGCGCCTCTGCTAGTCCCGTGATGTGGGGGGCAATTCCTCCTACTTTCACGCCGTGCAGGCTTTCCCACGAGAACATAGCGATGCGCAGTGATTCCATGGCTTAAGAAGATCGGCCCTGTAAATATATAAAATTCATAGGGGATTGTACCCGGATGCTGACGGTATGCCCCGCAGTAATTTACTGTCAGGAAAAGCATTTATGAGGGAAAGCCGCTCTGAAATCTGATACCATGAAGACGAGTCCACAGTGCGCGCCCTGTCTGCTGAACCGGGTGCTCTACGAGGCGGAGCTTTCGACGAAAGACCCGGAGCTGCGGTTCAAGGCAGTACAGGGGGGCCTCGAGTTCCTGAAGGAGAACTTCTATCCGGGAGCGGATGCCATCGGCATATCGACCGGCATTCACAGGAAAGCTTACACCATCCTTGGCGACAAGGACCCGTACCGGGAGCTGAAGGCGTTAAGCAATAAGCTGGCCATGGAAGCCGTGCCTTTCGTCAGGCAGCAGATGGCCGAGGCGAAGCCCGAAGAGAGGTTCCGGCTGGCGGTGCTCGCCACGATCATCGGCAACACCTTCGACTTCGGAGTGCAGGGGCACGACGTAGAAACCGGCGACTTCATGGCTTTCTACGAGAGAATGGTTGAACAGGGCCTCGACATCGACCACACGGCGGAGATCAGGAAACTCGCCACGAACAGCGACGTCCTCTACTTAGTCGACAACTGCGGAGAGATCTACTTCGACGAATTACTAATTGAAGAGCTGAAGGCCCTCGGCGCAAAGATCACTTTAGTCGTCAGAGGCGAGTACATACTGACCGACGTCACCATGGAAGATGTCGTCCGAATGGGTCTCGACAAAAAGGTGGACCGGGTGCTGACCACCGGCTCCAACGCGGTGGGCGTCAGCCTCGAAGAGGCCCCGGCCGAGCTTTTGAAGGCACTGCAGACCTCGTCTCTCATCATCAGCAAGGGCATGGCCAACTACGAGTCGCTGGGCGACTGCGGGTTCAAGAACATGGCCTACCTGCTCCGGGCCAAGTGCGAAACGGTCGCCGCTGCCATAGGCGCCAGAAAAGGGTATAACGTCGCCAAGCTGGTTCAGTGAGCTTACAATACGATCGCTGCGCTGTGCTTGTATCACAGATTGTTACAGATTGCACGGATTGCACAGATGACTATCGGATAAAAACGATAGTCGGCAAGTCCTTTTCCTTCTTATCTAATCGTATCTGTGCAATCTGTGTCATCCAGTATTCCCGTGCTTGTTTGGCTTGTGGTTGCTAAACTGTCCGGTGCTCTGCCCTTGCATGGGCTTGCGTGGGTAGCACAAAGACACAAAATTCTTTTTTAGAGGGACACAAACTTCACTAAAACCCAAAGGTTCACGGCTAAATCATGAATTGCACTAAGACACCGGTAAAAAAACTAATGCCACTAATACACGGTCCAAAAACACGAACAAGTTCCGCGAAATCACAAGGACACCAAGTTAAGACAAACAACCATATCGCCTACCCCTGCCACGAATACTATAACCATGCGGTTGCGCTATACTCGGGATACCGGTCAACGATGGCAACCGCTTGTTCAACTGTGTTTTAGTTTGGTGTCTTCGAGCATTCGCGGAACTTGTTCGTGTTTTAAGGCCGTGACCTTCGTGGCTTTTGTCGATTAATAGTGTCTTCGGGCAGTTCGTGTTTTAGCCGTGTACCTTAGAGTCTTCGAGTTTTAGTGTCCCTCTAAAAAAAGTTTAGTGTTTTCGTGCTACCCACGATAGCCCAAACAAGGCCATAACACCGGACCACCGATTACTCACCAGACACGGGGAATACTGGTAATCTGTCAGAATCTGTGATCCTGGCACAGCGCAGCGTTCTTATTCGTCCGCTGGCTCACAGGCAAGACTGGGCATAGCTACTCCGCTTCCGGGAACTCGTATGGTATGATCGCTGTACCACGGACACCATTCAGGGCTCCGGGTAACAGCTCGAGCACCATGAAGGCATCGTCAGGTATCCACTCCGGCGCTTCCAGCCCTTTTTCTCTGGCCGGCGTGAACCCGAACCGGGGATAGTATTCGGGGTGCCCGCAGAGTATAACGATCCGGTGCCCCTTTTCCCTGCATTTCTCCAGCCCTGCCCGCATCAGTGCTGAGCCGACACCCTGCCGCTGCTGCTCTGGCCTGACAGCGATCGGGCCGAGGTATAGTGCAGGCACATCTCCGGACGGGGTCCGGATCACCATCGGGTTGAACAGAATGTGGCCGACGATACTGCCTGATCTGACGGCAACGAGGGATAGCTCCCGGTCATATATCGGTGACTTACGCAGGACGTCGACTATGCATATGTTACCGTCGTCTCCGAAAGCGAGGAAGCCGACTTCCCGGATCGAGGCTTCGTCTCCGGCCCTTTCTGCCCGAATCTGGATCTCTATACTCTCCTGTGTCTGCTATCATTTCCCGGTGGGTATATCTACCTTTACTGTCATTACCGCCGGTCTCAGCCCCCAAAGTTGATACCTGATCAGGGCCAATAATACGCCGATATGCCAGCGAGTAAGGAGTACAAGGAATTAATAGAGTTGGTCAGGGAGCTGAGCACGCTGGAGCAGGTAGCCAGCTTACTGGGATGGGATGAGCAGACGTACATGCCTTCGGGCGCTTCTCCGGACAGGGCGCAGCAGAACTCTGCCATCGCAGGGATTATCCACGAGCGGCTAACGTCTCCCCGAATGGGCAAGCTCATCAAGGCGCTGAAAAAGCAGGAGCTCTCAGCAGACGGAAAAGTCGTCCTGCGCGAGGTCGAGCACAAGTGGAAGAGGGCTTCGAGCGTTCCCTGCTCGCTGGTGAAAGAGATCAGCAAGACCGAGTCGCAGGGCCTGGAAGCCTGGATGAGGGCAAGGAAGGATAGCGATTTCAAAAAGCTGGAGCCGGTGCTCGGGAAGATGATCGACCTGAAGATGCAGGTAGCGGAGCACGTCGGCTACGAGGACAAGCCTTACGATGCGCTGCTCGACGACTACGAGCCGGGCATGAAGACCCGCGACGTGGAAGCGCTGTTCGGCCGGCTCACCACGAAGCTGGCGCCGATCGCCAAAAAGATCCTCGATGAGCCAGCGCCCAAAAACGCCATACCAAAAGGCATTTACCCGCTCGAGGACCAGCGTAAGTTCCTCTGTGTCCTGGCGACCAGCATGGGCTTCAACATGGACTGCGGCCGCATCGACATGTCGGCACACCCGTTCACTACCGGGGGCTGCAGGGACGTGAGGATCACTTTCCGCTACCAGGAAGACAACCCGTACTTCTCCATCTTCCCGATCATCCACGAGGCAGGTCACGCCCTGTATGAGCAGGGCTACCGGGAGAAGCACTACGGCACCCCGCTGGCAGAAGCCGTGTCCATGGGCCTGCACGAGTCCCAGTCCAGGATGTGGGAGAACGTGGTGGGCAGAAGCCTGCCCTTCTGGACGCACTTCTACCCGCAGATGCAGCAGGCGTTCCCGAAGTTCAGGAAAGTGTCCCTGGGGGCGTGGTACCGGGAGATCAACCGGGTGAGCCGGTCGTACATCCGGGTCGAAGCCGACGAGCTGACGTATAACCTGCACATCGCCGTGCGGTTCGAGGTGGAGGACGCGATCTTCGACGGCCGGTTAAAGACCGGTGAGATCCCGTCGTTCTGGAACGAGCGCTTCGAGAAATACCTGGGCATCGAGGTGCCCGACGACTCTCAGGGATGCCTGCAGGACGTCCACTGGCCCAGCGGCGGGTTCGGGTACTTCCCGTCCTACACGATGGGCAACCTCTATGCAGCCCAGTTGTGGGATGCGGCGAAGCGGCAGGTCCCCGGCCTGGAAGACCGGATCGCAGCAGGCGACCTTGGCGCAATGCTCGGCTGGCTGAGGCAGAACGTCCACCTGCACGGCAAGAGGTACAGCACCGCAGACCTCATGAAGCGCGTCACCGGGGACAAGATCAGCGAGGACTACTTCATCAGGTACGCCCGGGAGAAATACGGCAAGCTGTACGACGTGGAGATCGAGGCAGCGCCAAACATCGCCGTACCTCGCCGGGTGAAGCCTGGCAGAAAAGCCTGAACCGTACTGGTTGCCGTGTTTGCGAAAATATGGCAACCTTTTACTTATTTTACCGATTGCAGCGTTTACATAAGGTATTTAAATTTTATTTGCGTGTTACCGCATGTGTCGGGCTTACTGGGGAAGATTTACCGGGCTAAATGGCTTCTGATTGGCGTAGTCATGGTACTACTGCTGTTCTGGATCCTGCGGCCTTTCCTCGACGTGTTCGTCTACGGCATCTTCGTCTACTATGTCACCAGGCCGATCAAAAACCGGCTCGGCCGGTACATTAAAAACGAGACTCTGCTGGTGATGGCCTGCCTGACCTTGCTGGTGCTGCCTCTGATCATCATCGTCGTATACACGCTGCTGACCGGCATGTCGCAGCTGCTCGCGGTGGTCAACAACCAGGGGCTGATGTCGGCGGTGCCCATGGGGACGCTGATGAACGTCACAGTTTCCTTCACCAGCGCTCATGATAATCTCTCTGCAGGCGGCCAGCTTGCCGAGGTTGATTTCGACAACCTGACGTCTGAGCAGTTATACCAGCTTCTTGCCGGGTACTCCGGCTCGCTGCCCGAGATAGAGCATATCATCATGTCTGCAGGCAGCACCATAGTCGACATGCTACTGCGGATCTTCCTGATGTTCCTGGTTGCATACTACCTGCTGAAGGATGACGACAAGCTGAAAAACTGGTTCTGCCGGACATTCCCCCGGGTTATCAAAGAGCACAACGACGTATTCATCCGGTACTGCAAGGCTGTCGACTCCGACCTGCAGAAGATCTTTTTCGGAAACCTATTGAGCATCGTCTTCTTCGCCGTCGTGGCGGCGGTCGTATTCCAGCTGCTGAGTACCTTTGCTCCCGTGCCATCGCTCCAGATTCCCTCCCCCATCCTGTTAGGAATACTGTGCGGTGTTTCGGCATTTCTGCCGGTGGTCGGCATGTGGCTGGTAGTGGCGCCCCTCTTCGCCTACCTGATCATATGTAGCCTGATGGCCGGCACCCTGTTCCCGAACCTCGCCTACTTCCTGGTCATAGTGCTGGCAATACTGCTCTTCGTGCAGACGCTTCCCGAACTGCTCATCCGGCCTTACGTGGGCAGAGGCCAGCTCCACATAGGCCTGCTCATGTTCGCCTACACCCTCGGGCCCATCGTCTTCGGCGTCTCCGGGCTGTTCCTCGGCGCTATTCTCCTGGTCCTGATCACCCACTACTTCCGCATCGTGGTGCCGGAGATGGCCAGAGGCGGGCACGACAACCACGACCTGCATCTGTGAGTGCGAGAAGAACGACAAACGCTGCGTTGTGCGTTTCAGATTGCTCATATAACGTGAGACAGCAATACGAACGCTGCGCTGTGCCAGATCACAGATTCTGACAGATTGCGCAGATTACACAGATGGCCATCGAATTCAACTAATTGGCGGGCTACAATCTTACTCTTATCGAGTCGTATCTGTGTAATCTGTGGCATCTGTCAGAATCTGTGATACTGTATACATGGGACTGCTTCCAGTCGGTCACAGCGCAGCGTTCGTCCACGTTCACGGGCACAAGACAACTGTTGGTATGTATCCTGAAAAAAGGGCCAGCACAGCGCAGCGTTCGTCTGCATACGCGGGTACGGCAAGAGTGCGGCACCTCCGGACCGATCGTAATGGCTACCGGAAGAGTGCGGGGTGGGGGCGACAATCCTTCTCGGAACCGAAGGCCGCCCTCTCACCTCCTCACGCTTTCAGCGTCGCATAGTATACTCCGCCAGGGTGGGTGTCCCTCGGCATATGTCCGTAGTACATATACCAGGTATCGCCTATCTGGATGAGCGTCGGATCGCTCGGGGGAGCGCTCGGGAAGCGTCGGCCGACCTCTTCCGGGATCAGGTTGTCGATATGGGCGAAGACTGGCTCGGCAAACGTGCCGTTGGAATACGTGCTGTAGTAGATGCCGTCGTAGGTCCAGAAGTACACCCGCACGGTGTTGTCCGACCACCTGACGAGATCAGGCCCGTCCATAAAGCCCATAAACCGGTTGTTACGGCTGTCCAGCGCGATCCCGCGCTGCTCGAAGTTGACGCCGTCTTTGCTGGTGGCCCAGTGTAGCATTGAGGTCTTATCGTTAGGCACGCCGGCTGCATACTTCTTGTACAGGTCGGCGCGATGGACCATCAGGTACGTCCCGTCGTCCAGCAGGATGGTGGATGGGCCGGCCAGGTTATCGACGAATCCACCGCTACCGTCACCCAGGCCTATGACATCGTCCTTCTCTGCCGTCCAGTGCAGGCCGTCGGCAGAAGTGGCGCTTCTTATTTTCCCCGGGCCGTTCGTGAAGTACATGCGTAGCTTCCCGTCGGGCAGCCTTACGACATCGGGGAAACAGGCCTCGAACGTGCTGCCCTGGTCCCAGTGCCAGGTCACGCCGTCGGCAGAGGTCGCCGAATAGACGATCCGGTCCCTCGTCCCGTTGGCGAAGTACATGCGATAGGTGTCATTATCGATCGGTATAATATCAGGGTCACAATAGTCGGGCCCTGACAGCTCGGGGATGTACCCGTGTTTCTCCCAGCTGGCCTCACTTGCGGGGGAGGGCGTGTTACCGGCCGGGGTCGGCGAGGGTTGCAGCGTCGGTGATGGTAAGGCTGTTGGCGTTGGAGTTGCCGTTGGCGATGGTCCCGCGCAGCCGGCCAGCGATACCGCCGCAGCTATCACTAGTAAGATCGTAAGCGATGCAAGCGATCTAAAAAGGTAATTCTTACCGGATGACATGTATTTCTCCATTTTTCTTTGCCGGTGGCAGTCGTGCACGGTTTCTTCCAGATTGGCGGTCAGTGACCAGATCGGTTTGCGTCGTGCCCGAGAACGCTCTCTGCCATTAGCTTTGTCAGATATGGCGAAATGGGAAATAAATATTTGCTACTAAAAATGAATTTACTGTCCGGATACAATCCAAAAATCTTATCCAGGCTTAAATTAGGCGTCTCCGGCGTTTCCGGGCCATCCTCCCGGCACTGGTCGTCCACTACTTCGGCATCGTAGTGTCCTCATACCGGTTGGAGTAAAAGATATTATTTAAGCTATGGCTTCTTTAGCAGGTCATTCGCGCTGACCGGACCCTGGGGGCCCATGGTCTTGCCCACGCAGTCTTTGGACTCCCGGGCTTCGTCGATGCACTCCTTGGAGCCGCAGAGGAGCCTGCCGAAGTGGGCGCAGGTGGCATCTTTGCCGCAGATCGAGCATTTCTTGCCTTTAAAAAAGTCGCTCATGGCATCTACATAACATTTTTAAGGCTTATAAACATTATTATATTCTCGTGGCTGGCTTAATCTCCAAGGTATTCAAGGCCAAATGGCTGCTGCTGGGCATCGCGCTAATATTACTGCTAGTCTGGATCCTGCGGCCGTTTCTGGACGTGTTCGTCTACGGTATTTTCGTTTACTACATCACCCGGCCGATCAAGCACTGGCTGAGCCGGTACATCAAGAACGAAGGGCTGCTGGTCAGCGTAAGCCTGCTGTTGCTGGCGCTGCCACTCATCATCCTCATCGCGTACACGCTGCTGGTTGGCATGTCCCAGCTGATGGCCGTGGTCAACAGCTACGGGCTGACGGCTGCGCTGCCTTCCGGGCCTCTCACCAACATGACCGCGTCTTTCTCCCAGCTGCAGAGCAACGTAACCAGCGGTAACCTGACGATGCAGAGCATCACCGATATCACCAACCAGGACTGGTACCGGATGATATCGGGGTATTCGGGTAATCTGCCCCTGCTCCAGGCTATCGCCTTCTCTACCGGAAGCACGATTGTGGACATCGCGTTCAAGCTGTTCATCATCTTCCTGCTGGCCTTCTACATGCTAAAGGAAGACGCCCACCTGCAGCGGTGGTTTGCGAGCACCTTCCCTAAACTCATGGAAGAGCATAACCGGCTGCTGCCCAGGTATGCCAGCGCCGTCGACGCGGACCTGCAGAAGCTGTTCTTCGGCAACCTGCTCAGCATCATCTTCTTCGCGATCATCGCGGCGGTCGTGTTCGAGGGCCTGAGCATTTTCGCCCCGGTGCCGTCGCTCCAGATCCCCTCGCCCATCCTGCTCGGGATACTGTGCGGTGCCTCTGCCCTCATACCCATCGTTGGTATGTGGCTGGTGGCAGGACCATTGTTCATTTACCTCCTGATCAACAGCCTGATAGCGGGCACCCTGTTCGCGAACTTCGGCTACTTCCTGTTCATGGTCCTGGTCATCTTCATCTTCGTCCTGACCATCCCGTCCTTCGTGATACAGCCCTTTATGGCCAGGGGACAGGTACACACAGGCCTACTCATGTTCGCCTACATATTAGGACCCCTGGTATTCGGCATCTCCGGCCTGTTCCTCGGAGCCATCGTCCTGGTGCTGGTCACCCACTACTTCGGCATCGTCGTGCCGGAAATGGCCGCCGATGGCCAGGAGAGCCACGATTTTAGCCTGTGAACCAGGTTAGCCCTGGCGGAAGGAATGCTTTATCGAACCGCTCTGCCCAGGATAAAGATTTAAACTAGCGCAGCACTTATTCCGCAGGTGTCATCAGTGGGTAAAAAGGCAGAAGAACGAATCGTAGATCTCATAATGATGTTAGCTAAGCACTGGCTGATCATATTCACAGTGCTGGTCCTGCTTTTCATCATTCCCATCGTAGGCTATTCTTACCTGATGTCCACGGGCAACCCACTACTCCAGTCGATAGCCCACGTCATCTTTGTCCTGTATAAGGTCACCTGTCACCAGCTGCCCGAAAGGTCGCTGTTCGTCTTCGGCTACCAGATGACCGTTTGCTCCCGCTGCTTCGCTATCTACGCAGCGTTCCTCGCAGGTTGTGTGGCCTTCGCCTTCGTTAGAACGAGGCTGAAGATCTGGAGCCTGAAGTACTTCGTAATCATCTGCATACCCATGGCAATCGACGGCTTCGCCCAGCTCTTCGGCGTACCCCTGCCCAGAGGCATCGGCCCCGGCTTTGAACTCATCTGGATGACAGAAAGCACCAACCTGATGCGGATCGTCACCGGAAGCATCTTCGGCTTCGGATGTGCCCTGTACGTCCTGCCCTACCTCGAAGAGATCTTCGGCAGCGCACCAATCAGCCCCGCCGCAAACCCCGGCCAGCAACAGCCGCAACAGCCGGCCAGTCCCGAGAGCCCGGCCAGGTAAAATCATTTTTATCCACGCGGCACTGTTCTTTATCCTGTTTACTGGAGAGCAGAGGTTCTAACCACAGCGGCACGGAGACAATTCGAGAAACGATCGCTGGATAGTTATTTGAACCACGGCGGCACGGAGACAACCCGTATCCGAATAGCAAGGCTCCTTTCTTATTGATCCACGGCGGCACGGCGGGTTGACGGCACAAAGACAACCGCATATTGTTACAATACTGGAGAAACCGGGAATCACTATAACAAGTAGTTTACCGGTCATGTGATCATAAGTATATACTGAAACCCCTGTCCAGTAAACCGTATTTGATTAAGGGGCTGTCTCCGTGCCGCCGTGGACTAAAAAGAGTTCAGTATTACCGGTACGCCATTGTCTTTGTGTCGCTGTGCCGCCGTGGTTCCAGTTACCACCCGGTTATTGCAGGTCGCACTGTCGCCGTGTCGCTGTGCCGCCGTGGTGATAATTCCGGAGTGTCTTTATCGTATCACTTGAAGGGCCAGACCATGTTTTTGATGCGCTTGATTACCGAGTCTGTATCCCCATCGTTTTTGGCGGCGATGATGAGGTCGATCAGCACGTATATAAGCGGTAAGGCCCAGGCGATGAGGTAGGCGTAGCCGAGCCCGTAGGGGAAGCCGGCGATCAGCCGCAGCAGGTTGGTGCTTTCCCTGAAGCCGAAGAGCTGGGTGAACCCGTCGATGGCCGTGGGCAGGAATAGCAGGACCAGCAGCACGTAGTTCATCTTGAATTCCTTCGTGCCGAAGCCTTTCAGCCGGAAGAACAGGAGGCCGAGCGCAGTGGCGATGTAGATGGATGTATCCCGGGCGCAGACTGGCATCTTAATCCCGTCGTAGTAGAACGTGCGGAAGGATAGCTGGTGGCACAAGTGCGAGTAGAACCACCCGATGAAGTCGCATATGGCCAGGAAGGTGCGGTCGTGCGGCGCGATGGAGAGCAGCACCCACGGGACGAAGATCGAGAGCGCGATGATCAGGTATGCCGCTACGATGAGATCGAAGACGAGCAGCTTGACGTTGGCCATGCGATAACATAGAGCGATCTAATTGTATAAATCTGTTTAGGGGCTTAAAACGGCGGGCATTCCGCGGTTTATAAGAGAAAAGCTGTGCCGAGCCCACGCCGGCTCTCGGATTCAACGTACCGGGCAACACCGTTTTCACCCGGTTTTCCGACTGAATTATCAAGGCTCCATACAGGTATTGCGCATGGTTTTTCGTGTATGATTAACTTCTTATACTACCCGGTCATACTGTCCTACCGGTTTTTAGTAAAATATAATATCATACGCGCTAAATATATTTTCAAGAGGAGTTCTCATGGCAGACAAGATCAAAGTCGCGCTCAACGGTTATGGTACCATAGGAAAACGTGTCGCGGACGCAGTCATGCGCCAGGACGACATGACACTGGTAGGAATTGCCAAGACCAAGCCGGATTACGAGGCGTACGTCGCCGCTAAGAAGGGCTATGCGATCTACGCTGTGGACCCGGCCAAAGCTGAGTCTAAGTTTAAGGCCGCGGGGCTTTCTATCGCGGGCTCTAACGAGGAAATGATCAAGAAGGCAGACATCATCGTGGACTGCGCTCCCGAAGGCATAGGCGAGGAGAACAAGAAGCTCTATGAAAAGCTGAAGAAGCCCGCCATGTTCCAGGGCGGGGAAGAGCACGAGGTCGCAGGCGTATCCTTCAACGCAGCGGCGAACTACGACCAGGCGATCGGCAAGCAGTTTGTCCGGGTCGTATCGTGTAACACCACTGGTCTGTGCCGTCTCTTATACGCGCTGGACAAAGGGTTCGGAATCAAGAAAGTCAGGGCGACCATGATGCGCCGTGGCGGCGACCCGAACGACATCAAGAGGGGACCGATCAACGCCATCGTACCTGACCCGATCCACCTGCCGTCCCACCACGGGCCGGACGTGAACACGGTCATGCCCCACATCAAGATCGATACCGTGGCAGTCAAGCTGCCTACGACGTTGATGCACATGCACTACGTCAACATGAACCTGAACAAGGTGCCGTCCAGGGAAGACGTGATCGCCACGCTGAAGCAGTACCCCAGGATCTGGCTTATCCCGCCCTGGCTGAACATCAAGTCCACCGCCGACGTCATCGAGTTCGGCCGTGAGCTGGGCAGGCCCAGGAACGACATGATGGAGAACGTCATCTGGGAAGAGTCCATCGCCGTCGACAAGGAAGGCGAGCTCAACCTGTTCCAGGCCATCCACCAGGAGTCGGACGTCATTCCGGAGAACATCGACTGCATCAGGGCGATGACCGGCATCGAGAAGGACGGGAAGAAGTCCATGGAAAAGACCAACAAGACCATGGGCCTCGGCAACTTCAACCCGTGGAAGCTGACCTTGTAAGACGCCGGAGAAACCTCCGGCCACTTTTTCTTTCGAGGCTAAAATGAAGGCGGTAGACGTGCTGATCTCCGGCCGGGTCCAGAAGGTCGGCTACCGGGCATTTACCAGGAAAAATGCTCTTCTGCTCGGCATCAAGGGCTACGTCGAAAACATGCCTGACGGCAAGGTTCACGCAGTCATCGAGGGCGACGATCACCAGATCGACAAGCTGCTGGAGCTGATCAGGCAGGGACCAGTAGGTTCGCAGGTCAGGGACGTCAAGGTCGCTGAAATAGAAAAGGCAGGATACCAGGGCTTCGAGATCAGGTGACAGACTGCAATAATCCGAATACTCGTCCAGCCTGGTTATGCTATCGCGCCTAACAGTGACGCCGTAATCTTTTCTAAAGCTTCTTGCATGCCTGCGGACAGGCCTTCCATGTCCTCAATATGTCCCGGCTGCACGCCGATCAGGAACACATCCGCTCCTGTCTCCTGCCGGAGATAATCCATCACGAAGTCCAGCGACAGCGTGTGCGAAAACCCTTTTTGGGCAATCTCGTCGCTCTCCACAACAAAAGCGCTGCCAGGCGGGGCGTCCTTGAAGATCAGGGCATCGATGAGCACTATGGCCTTCGGCTTCAGCTTCTTAATCGCCCCTGTCACATTCTCCGGCGCGCTGCCTGCATCGATTGTGTGGGGCACTTTTTCAGCCAGCAGATCGATGATCGCCGGTCCTGCGGCATCGTCCCCCCTGTAGCGGTTGCCTATGCCGACGAAGACGATCTGATCTGCCGGGATACCTTTAAGGCGGGCTTTCAGTGTCTCCTCCAGGCAGCTTGCCATCTCACGCACCAGTGTGCAGCAATGAATCGGCCGCTAATTGCAGCAGGCCCTCCGTGAGCCCGGGGAACAGGCCCAGGATAATGCAGAGCGCCACCATGATCAGGATCGGGATAAGCATGTACAGGGGCGGGTCTGATGATTTATCGAACCCCGGTTTCTCCTTGCCCAGGAAGATCAGGTAGAACGCCCGGAACAGGTACAGGAAAGTCACGATGCTTCCTATAATCTGCAGGTAGGCGAACCATTCGTACCCCCACCAGATCGTGGCAGCGTGGGCGGTGGCTTCCTCGATGGCCGCTTTGCTGGCCGCTCCGTTCAAGAGTGGCAGGCCGGCCATAGCCAGCCCTGCGATCGCGAAGCAGATCGCCGTGATCGGCATGCGCTTCCCCAGGCCGCCCATCTTGTGCAGCTGGCGGGTGTTCACCCCGAGGATAAGGGCGCCCGAGATCAGGAACAGGCAGCCTTTGAACAGCATGTGATTGGTGATGTGGAACAGCGCCCCGTAAACTCCGAGCGAGGTGGCGAGGCCCAGGCCGACGATGATGTAGCCCATCTGGCTGATGCTGGAGTAGGCGAGCACCCGCTTCAGGTCTTCCTGGAACAGCGCCATTATCATGCCGACGATCATGTTGAGGACGCCGAAGCTTACGACTATGAGCATGACGAGGTCAAAGCCCGAGGAGCCGTAGAACGGGTAGACCGCCCTCATCATGGCGACCACGCTGGCGCTGATGAGGATACCGGACATCGTGGCGCTGATGGGTGGCGGGGCCTCCGAGTGGGCGGGGGGCAGCCATATCAGGCCCAGCGGCAGCAAACCTGCCTTGGTGCCGAACCCGAACAGGAACAGCAATGCAAGCAGGAACTTGTCGCTGTCAGGGATCAGGGCGAGGTTCGTCGTCACGTCGAACGAGTGAGTGTGGTTGTACAGGATGAAAGCGCCGTACATGACTAACAGCACTTCGAAGATGCTGATGGTCAGGTAGATCGTCGCCGCCTGGATGGAGCGTTTGGTCCTCCCGAACAGCACCAGCACTGCGCTGATGACCGTCGCCGCCTCCAGAAAGATGAGCATGATAACCACGTTGCTCGAGCAGGCGAGCCCGCTCATGAAACCCATCATCATCAGATATGCGGCAAAGTAGGTGCTATCATACTGCGGCCTTCGCTTGTAGGCAAAGGAGTAGAACATAACCAGGAGGCCAAGGAAGCACACAACGGTACTGATCACCATGCCTGAGGCGTCCAGCGTGAGCGGCCCGTACGACAGGGGCTTCATCCCGCCCTGCAACATGAGCAGGTAGCCCAGGTTGATCAAGAACAGGAAAACAGAGTATACAATAACGAAGGCTTCGAAGGCCTTTCTATAATACCTGTAGGCCGCCAGCGCGATCAGGGCGCCGACCACCGGCAGAATGACAGGTGCGAGAGCAAGGTAGTCGTTCATCGGGCGTTTCCGTCCTCGTTCATCAATAGATACTGGTCGCCAGCCTTAGCGATTGGCTTCCAGTCAATATATGAGAATCATGATGTATAAAAGTTGCCCGGAGAAAAGCCCGAAGAAGTGCCCCGAAGGCCGCCATATCAGGCGCCGGGCACAGGGTTAGTGAGCAGACCGGGGGCTGAACAAGCCTTTCGATCAGCTGAGAAAAGAAGTAGGGAAACGCCTAGTAGATAGGCGTTCCAGTAGTCTTGGTAAGCTCGGTGTAAGCCTTCATCAGCTTCCTGGTGACCGGGCCGGGCTTGCCGTCGCCGATGATGCGCCCGTCGATCTTAGTCATGGGTGCAATCTCGGCTGCGGTGCCTGTGACAAAGACCTCGTCTGCCGTGTACAGGTCAAAGTAACCCAGGTTCTGCTCGATGAGCTGAATCCGGTGCTTGTCGCAGAGCTCCACGACGCAGGCCCTGGTGATGCCGTTCAGGTTCTGCTGCACAAAGGGAGTGTAGATTTTCCCGCCCTTGATGACGAAGATGTTGTCCCCGGAGCCTTCCGAGACGTTGCCCCGGACGTCGAAGATGATGGCCTCGTCGCCGCCCTTCTCGTTAGCCTCGATCTTCGCGAGGATGTTGTTCAGGTAGTTGAGCGACTTGATGTTGGTGGGCAGCGCCTCTGCGGCGTTCCTGCGGACAGACACGGATACGCCGGTCAGGCCCTTCTCGTAGAGGTCGCCGTACATGGCGCCCCAGCTGACCGCGATGATGATGACGCTGGTCTTGGCGCACTTCCTCGGGTCCAGGCCCAGGTCGCCCACGCCTCTGGTAATGATCGGGCGGATGTACGCGTCCTTCAGGTTGTTCTTCCTCAGCGTTTCCAGGATGGCCTGCTTCATCTCGTCCTTGGAGAGCGTCGGCTTGAGCATAATCGCCTTGGCGCCGTCGTACAGGCGGTCGACGTGCTCGTCGAGCCTGAACACCCTGCCGTTGTACGCCCTGATCCCCTCAAAGACACCGTCACCGTATAATAAGCCGTGATCGAAAACCGATATCCTGGCGTTCTCCTTATCGTAGAACCTGCCGTCGATGTAGATATACTCGGTCATAAAAATACCCTGACAATATTAGCCCCCATACATATAATCCTTGTGCAGCCATGGCCTTGTTAATGGGCCCGCGAACGATGACGGACGCTGCGCTGTGCCAGGTCACAGATACCGGCAGATGACACAGATTACACAGATACGGCTTGAAGTGTAATATCGGTAATCATCTATCCGTTTATCGAACTTTTATCTGTGCAATCCGTGTAATCGGTAGTAATCTGTGACCTGGCACAGCGCAGCGTTCGTTTGCGAGCTTCACTAGTAAGCCAGCTTTAGCCCGCAGGGCTACGAAAGCCTTTTAACCCCCGGGCCGTATAACTTTTATAAAATTTCCGGTGGATGGTTGCAGATGGCAGAAGAGCCCGTGAACGAGCGTCAGGTTAAGAAAGGCCCGGGTGCCGGGGAAATCCTGAGCAAGGCGCTGGAGCTGGTCAGCGCAGGTAAGCTGCAGGACTCGCTGGTACTGTTCGACAGGGCTATCGAAGCCGATCCGGAATACGCTGAGTCCTACAACTGCAAAGGCCTCGTGCTCGTGGAGCTGGGGCGCCTCGAGGAATCCTTCGGGTGCCTGGAAACTGCGATCGCGCTGTGCCCCGGAAACCCGAAATACTGGTACAGTAAAAGTCTCCTGTTCAGGAGGCTGGGCATGTACGAGGACGAAGGCCAGGCCTGCCTCAACGCCATCAAAGCCGATCACAAATATACGATGGCCTGGTATGGCAGAGCCCGGGCGCTGGCGGCGCTGGGCGAAGCCCAGGAGGCAATAGTGTGCCTGGAGAAGAGCATCGAGCTGGAGCCGTTCAACGCTGACATGTGGCAGTACCGGGGTGCCTGCGAGTGCTCCATGGGTGACTACGACCACGCTGTCAGGTCCTTCGACAGGGCCATAGAGATCAATCCCGACCATGGCAAAGCCTGGTGCGGAAAAGCCGAAGTGCTGGCCAGCATGGGAGACATGATAGGATCGCTGCGATGCTACGACCGGGCATCGGCGGTGACTCCCTCGCTGCCCGACGCCTGGCTGGGCAAAGGCCGCCTCATGCTCCTCGCCGAAAAGTACGAGGATGCAGCCGGCATGTTCGGCAAAGCTGCCGAAGTATCGCCGGACCTGGCCGAAGCCTGGCTATACCGGGGCTGGGCGCAGGAGCTGCAGGCACGGGCAGAAGAAGCGCTCGAGTCTTATACTAAGGCCCTGGAGCTCGACCCCGGAAACCACACGGCCTGGTACATGAAAGGGGTACTGCTCGGCAGGATGGAAAACTACGATGCTGCTGTCGAATGCTTTGACGCGGCGATCAGGCTCGCTCCCGAATATGTCGAGGCGTGGTACAGGAAAGGGTTACTGTTAGGAATGGCGGGACGGCGGGAAGAGGCGGCCGCTTGCATTACGAAGGCCATAGAGCTGGATCCGGAGCTGTTTGAGCGGATCAGGCAGGAAATAGATAATAACGCTTGATTTTCCTGCATTTGATACCTAATAGGGCGGATAAAACTTAAAAAATTATTAAAATATTATCACATATATTTGGCTTACTTTTCTGAAATTACGCTTTTGTAGTTAACTTTAAATAAGAATAAGACAAATAAACTGTTATTCAGTTGGGGGTTACTCTCGATATGCCCAAGAAAAACGTGTCGCGAGATGATCCCGTGTCGGACTTCGTCCGACCGAAGAATTAATGGGGGGAATATAGCTGAAAATTAGAACTCTGTTAGTGACGGCTATCGCTGCACTATTGATACTCGTACTGGCGACGCCAGTAGCATCTGCTGCAGATACAACAGCACCTACTTCAAGCGTTGATCTTGAATGGTTATACAATAACTGGTTCGACGGCTCTGTTACTGTACATATCTCAGCCAACGATAACCGCTGGGGAAGCGGCGTAGACTACATTATGTATAGTCTTGATGGGTCCAACTACGTAAAGGACAACGGAGGTTCTGCATGGGTGGATGTTACTACAAATGGTATTACTACCCTGCATTACTATGCTGTCGATAACGACGGGAACGTTGAAACCCCTGAGCACACTCTGCAGGTGAAAATCGACCGTAATGCGCCAGTGACAACCGTTTCACCTTCGGGCACGGGCGGCGTTGACGGCTGGTTCAGTAGCAACGTTGTAATGGGTCTTAATGCGGCCGACGACTTTTCCGGAGTAGACAAAATCAGGTATTCGCTCTTCGAGCTGAAAGATTTTCACCTGATGTCTATTTATAACCCCTCGAACCCGCCGGTTCTGAAGATCAGCGAGTCCGGTAGTGACAAAAAGTCGACGATCTACTACCGCTCTGTGGACAATGCAAACAACCGTGAGGCATGGAAGTCCTACGAGGTCAAGTTCGATACCGGCAAGCCGACTATTTCGGTCAGCCCGGCACCTTCTGCCGACTGGTACACCACTGCTCCGACATTCACTTTCACCTTCAATGACGCCCTCTCCGGTGTTTATCAGCACTCGCCTGTAACTGTAACGCAGGGCGACACCACCGGTACGGAGATCCTTGCATGGGTTACGGATAAAGCGGGCAACAGAGAGGAGATGAGGTTCACCGTCAAGGTGGACACGACTGCCCCGACGATCTCGGGCGCCGCTGACAGTGCTCCCAATGGAGCCGGCTGGTACAATGCCCCGGTGACAATAATTTTCACCGCTTCTGATGCAACCTCCGGTCTGGCTAACTACGACCCGAAGACGGTTGTTCTTGACAGCGAAGCTGCCGACCAGTCTGCCTCGAGCACCGCTACGGATAATGTGGGCCACACCGCGACGGCCACTGTCGACAACATCGACATCGACATGACCGCACCCGTCACCAGCCACAGCCTTTCCGGCACCATCGGCAGCGACGGCTGGTACACCAGTGACGTGACTGTGACTCTGTCGGCAAGCGACGGGCTCTCGAATGTCAAGACCACTGAGTACAGCACCGACGGCACCACCTGGACCGCATACACTGTACCTGTAGTAATCTCTGCAGACGGCACGACCACGGTGTACTACCGCTCCACGGATAACGCCGATAATCTCGAAGAGACCAAATCGGTGACTTTCAAGGCAGACAAGGTCCAGCCTACGACCACCCTGACCCCGTCCAGGCCCGCTGACAGCAGGAACTGGTACAACGCCCCTGTGGACATATCGTTCACGGCAGAGGACGCAACCTCTGACGTAAAGAACATATTCTACCGGCTTATCGTCAACGGCGAACCGGGAAGCTGGATGACCTACACCCCGGGCACTTCCGTGAACATAGCTTCGGAAGGCAATACTACTGTAAGGTACTACTCGGTGGACAACGCGGGCAATGAGGAAGCTAAGAAGAGCAAGACTATCCGGATCGATACCGTAAAGCCGACGATCAGCGTGAGCCCCGCTCCGGCTGCAAGCTGGTACACTGGCTACCAGACGTTCCACTTCACCTTCGAGGACAGCACCTCGGGTGTCTTCAGGCATTCCGCCGATGACGTCACCGTGAGCACTGACTCGACCGGATACGAAGTTGTCGCCACTGCAACTGACAGGGCTGGCAACTCCGAAGAGATGAGGTTCACCGTCAAGGTAGACACGACTGCTCCGTCCATCTCCGGCACCACCGACCGTGCCCCGAATGCGCAGGGCTGGTACAACGCCCCGGTAACTGTGACCTTCTCCGCTACCGACGCGACTTCGACGGTGGCCTCGGTCAACCCTGAAAGCACGACTTTCAGCGGCGAGGGAGCAGACCAGTCTGTCACGAGCACCGCGACAGACGTAGCAGGCAACACTGCCACTGCAACGGTCGACAACATCGACATAGACATGACCGCACCCACTACCGGCTACCGCCTCTCCGGGACCACCGGCAGCGAAAGCTGGTTCACGGGCGACGTGACCATGACCCTGTCGCCAGGCGACGAGCTCTCTGGTATCCAGGGTAGCGAGTACAGCACCGACGGCACCACGTGGACGGCATACACCGCACCGGTAGTCTTCTCGGCTGAGGGCACGACCACGGTGTACTACCGCTCTACTGATAACGCAGACAATGTCGAGGATGCTAAATCGGTTACCTTCAAAGTAGACAAGACTGCCCCGGTCTCGAGCGCTTCTCTTGCCGGCATAGTGGGCCACAACGCGTGGTATGTGTCTGACGTGATCGCGACCTTTTCGGCCACGGACGACGGCTCCGCCGGTCTCAGGGCTATCGAGTACAGCACTGACAATGGCGTAACCTGGACCACGTACACCGCCCCTGTGAATTTCTCGACTGACGGCATGACTACTGTATCGTACAGGTCGGTAGACATTGCGGGTAATGTAGAGACAGCGAAGCAGTTCAGCTTCAAGACCGACAAGACTGCGCCAGAGCTGTCCGGCAAGCTGGACGGTTCCAGGAGCAGCTTTGGCTGGTTCGAAGGGGACGCATCCCTGACGGTCACCTCCAGCGATCTGACCTCGGGCCTCAGCAGCGTCATGTACAGCATCGACGGGTCGAACTGGAAGGTCTACGCCGGACCGGTGACTGTCCCGTACAGCGGCTCGCACTATGTGTACTACGGCGCCATCGATAACGCGGGTAACACTAAGAACGGCTCCAGCTTCGCCTACTTCCCGCCCGGCACCGTCCAGTACGTGTGGAGCATAATCTCGCCGACCGCGACGCCGACCCCGACGCCGACTGTGACGCCGACCCCTGGTGCAGATGTTACTCCGACGCCGGAAGTAACCCCGACCCCGGAGATCACTCCGACGCCGGAAGTTACCCCGACCCCTGAGCCGACGACCACCGCTCAGACCCAGCCCGGCAACAACTGGTGGATCTACCTGATCGGTATCCTGATCCTCGGTGCGGGAGCGGCAGGAGCATACTTCCTGTTCCTGAGGAAGTAAATACAAATAAGATGGGGCATTCGGCCCCATCTCTTTTTCTTTTATCGAAAGCCCTTTTATCTCTTAACCACCTATTCCTGTCCATGGAAGGCAGGGACATCGCCGGGCTCATTGATCACACGCTACTGCGGCCGGACGCTACGGAATCGGACATTGAAAAGCTGTGCGAGGAAGCGGTACAGTATGGCTTCGCATCTGTGTGCACCGCGAGCTGCTGGACGGCGCTCGCCCGCCAGTACCTGGACTCAAAAAAGTCACCGGTCAAGGTCTGCACCGTGGTGGGGTTCCCGTTCGGATCGTGCCTGTCGGACGCCAAGCTGGAGGAAACCTGGGATGCGGTGGAGGCCGGTGCCGACGAGATCGACATGGTGATCAACGTCGGGTACCTGCGGTCGGGCCTTCTCGAAAAGTTCGAAAAGGACATTCGCGAAGTGCGGATGGCCAGCGGCAGCGCCGCCGTCAAGGTCATCATCGAGACCTGCTACCTGACCGACGAGCAGAAGGTGCTGGCAGCCAGGACAGCTAAAAAGTGCGGGGCCGCATTTGTCAAGACCTCTACTGGCTACGGTCCGGCAGGGGCGAAGCTGGAGGATGTGCGGCTGATCAGGGAAGCGGTACCTGACATATTGATCAAGGCTTCCGGTGGAATTCGGACCTACGATCAGGTAAAAGCCTTTACGGAAGCGGGGGCGTCGAGGATAGGCACCAGTTCGGGACCAGCCATCATGGCAGGCGCCCGCAGCGAAAGCAGCTACTAGATATTAAAGTTTTCCCGATACTGGCCCGTGATACAGCCTGCATAATACACAGTGGCATAAATTACTACTGTTTTAGAATAAATGTGGTGCAGGCCATTGTGTCACAATCTTTAAAACCGATATTCTTTTAAACAAGGATGCTTATAACATAATAACTTGAGGTATAATTATGGCAACTTTCGGCATAGAGTTTGTTCCGAATGTTCCTTACACGGAACTAGTCAACTATTGTAAATTCGCAGAAGACAACGGTCTGGACTTCCTGTGGATCACTGACCACTACAACAACCGCAACGTCTTCGAGATGCTCGCCCTGATCGCGGCCCAGACTTCCCGCATCAAGCTCGGCCCCGGCATCACCAACGCTTTCACTTCCAGCCCGGCAGTCACTGCATCGGCTATCTGCAGCGTTGATGAGATCTCCAACGGCAGGGCAACCCTGGGTATCGGCCCCGGTGACCTGAGCACCCTCCCGAAGATCGGCATGGCCATGGAAACCCCGGTTGCAAGGCTGACTGAAGCCGTCGGCATCATCAAGAAGATGTGGGCCGGCGAGGCAGTCGCAACCCCGGACAACAAGGTCTTCAAGTTCGCAGGCGCCCAGCTTGCCTACAAGCCCAAGCAGAAGGCCATCCCCGTGTACATCGGTGCACAGGGTGAGAAGATGCTGGAGACCGCCGGTAAGATCGGTGACGGTGTCCTGATCAACGCATCCAACCCGAAGGACTTCGCCTTCGCAGTGCCCATCATCAAGAAGGCCGCTGGCGAGAAGAAGTTCGACATCGCTGCGTACGCATCCTTCTCCATCGACTCCGAGAGCAAGAAGGCCAAGAGCGCAGTCAAGCCCGTCGTAGCGTTCATCGCTGCCGGCTCCCCGGTCCCCGTCCTCCAGAGGCACGGCCTGGACCTCGCCGCAGTCGAGACCATCAAGGGCGGCCTCGCAAAGGGCGACTTCAAGACCGCATTCGGCGCAGTCAACGACCAGATGATCGACGCGTTCTCCATCTACGGCACCCCGCAGGAAATGAACGAGAAGATCGCCGGCCTGACCGCAGCTGGCTGCACTCAGATCGTCGCAGGCTCCCCGATCGGCGCAGACAAGAACAAGGCTATCCGCCTGATTGGAAAGTACATCGTATAAATGTAAGCAAGTGGACTACACGTCCACTTCTTTTCTCTTTTTAGCCCTACCAAATCCCAGGTCTACGAGCGCAGGCTGTTTAGGGATCGAAGCAGCAGCAAGACTTCCGTTATACCGACCAGCACGTATTGACCGGTGCCATCGTAGTCTCCGCTTATGCAAAATTATATATGCGAGTCTGACCATCACGACAACCACGAGATGGATTCGGTAATCCCGCAGGGATAGAAATCCGATACTGCCTTCGGCAGTAAACAGCTCATTTTGCTATAGCCCCTCCCCGGGAGTGGTTTAGGCTGGAAGAAAAGTATCCGGCGCCTGGTAAAATGTCTCATTTGTTCGTCAAGAAAAAGGTGTAACTTTCATGAAAGATGTAGGAATCATAGCGGTCGGCGGCTACGAGGAAGTAGGCCGCAACATGACCGCCATAAGAGTAGGAAAAGAGATTGTCATCATGGACATGGGTGTCCGGCTCGACCGGATCCAGATCCACGAAGACACGGAAATGGAGAACATGCATTCTCTCGACCTCATCCAGATGGGGGCGATTCCCGATGACAAGATCCTCAAGAACGTCGACGGCAACGTGGTCGGCATCGTGTGCACGCACGGCCACCTGGACCATATCGGCGCAGTGCCCAAGCTGGCCCACCGGTACAAGTGCCCGATCATCGGCACGCCGTTCACGACTGAACTGATAAGGCAGGAGATCAAGTCCGAGCGTAAGTTCAAGGTCACCAATAAGCTCGTCCCGATGATGTGCGGCGAGATCTACGACCTGTCGAAGAACCTGGCCGTAGAGCTCATCAGGGTGCAGCACAGCATCATCGACAGCGCTTTCGCCGCGCTGCACACTCCGTTTGGCATTATCCTGTACGCGTGCGACTTCAAGATCGACCGTACGCCGACGCTGGGCGAGGTCCCTGACTTCAAGAGGCTCAAGCAGATCGGCCGGGATGGCGTATTTGCCATGATCACCGAAGGCCTCGACTCGGACCACTCGGGCAAGACCCCGTCTGAGCAGATCGCCAAGGATCTTGTCTGGGACGCCCTGCTGGGTACGGAAGAGACCGAGAGCGGCGTGCTGGTTACCACGTTCGCGTCACACATCGCCCGCCTCAACGCAGTCATCGAGGCATCGGCCAAGATGGGCCGTACTCCTGTGCTCATGGGCAGCAGCATGGAGCGGTACTTTGGTACCGCCCTCAGGATGGGCTACGTGAAAAAGCCCGATAACCTGAAGATTTGCGGCAACCGCCGCTCGGTAGATTCGACTACCAAACAGATCATCAGGGAAGGCAAGAACAAGTACCTGCCAATAGTCACCGGCCACCAGGGAGAGCCCGGCGCAGTCCTCGGCCGCATTGCCAGCGGAGAACTCGATTTCCAGATGGAGGCAGGGGACAAAGTAATCTTCTCTGCCAACGTCATACCGAACCAGCTGAACATTGCGAACCGGTATACCTGCGAGACGAAATTAAAGCAGAAGGGTGCGAGAATCTACGACCGGGTTCACGTGTCCGGCCACGCCTACAAGGAAGACCACTGGGAACTCCTGAGGATGGTCAGGCCCGAGCACGTCATACCCACCCACGGCACCTTGAACATGCACACGGCATACGTGGAGATGGCCGAGGACACCGGCTACGAGTTCGGCCAGACCGTGCACATCCTGAGAAACGGGCAGGAGCTCACCCTTTAAAGGGCTCATCCGGCGTGCGAGGGGTAATGCTGGCGATCAGTAGTCGCCAGCATACCTCGCCGCTCATTTTCTATTTATACATCGCCAGGCATAGTCACTGCTGGAACTTTTGGACGTGTGCCCGATCAAATTAAGCCGATTAAGAACTCCTTGAGGTCGGGGAGGTCGCGGGAGGTCGGGGAGGATTTTCAAGCTGGGAGGTCAGGGAGGTCAGGAGGTCAGAGAGGAGGATAGGGAGTGTGGAAAGGTCAGAGAGGATATTTTTAAGTTAAGTCTCTCGGACCTCCGGGTGCCTCACATAACCTCCCTCTCAGACCTCCTGACCTCCCTGACCTCCCAGCTTGAAAAGTCCTCCCTGAACTCCTCGTACCTCTCCGACTGCCTCTCCGACCTCTCAACACGTCCCGGACCAGTCGTTCCTTCTCATCGCAAATTATATATATTCGCCCCGGGTAAATTCTGACCAGCATGTGCGTGCATCACGGTATTTTCCGTAGCGACAAAGCGGTCATTCTCAACGTAGCCGTCGCTATCGTGGCCGTGAGGCGTGACTAGCGCACCGTTCCATTCATTTTGAGGCCAGCTTAGCCTGCCCATTTTTTCGCAGAGAGCGGCCCGCATATCAACTAAACACTAACTGAACAGAGGATACGTATCATATGTCGTCAGAAGAACAGAGACACAAGTATGAGTTTAAGAGGAAGCTCGAAGAGCTCCGGAGCAAGCAGGGACAGGGCACCGAGCTTATCTCGCTGTACATCCCGCACGAAAAGCGGATTTCCGATGTGGTAGCTTACCTCAGGGATGAGCACGGCTCGGCCGCTAACATCAAGTCCAAATCCACCCGGGACAACGTGCAGAGCGCGCTGGAGTCGATCATGGCCAAGCTCAGGTATTTCAAGGAGCCTCCTGAGAACGGCATGGTCATCTTCACCGGCGCGGTGTCGCTGGGCGGCAATAAGCAGGACATGGAGTCCATCGTCGTCGAGCCGCCTCAGCCGATCACCTCGTACTCATACCGGTGCGGCAGCAACTTCGAGCTGGAGAAGCTCGAGGACATGCTGGTCGACAAGAAGACCTTCGGCCTGCTGGTCGTGGACCGCAGAGAGGCTACGATCGGGACGCTTAAAGGTAATCACATCACGCCGCTGAGGCACCTGACAAGTACCGTGCCCGGGAAGCAAAAGAAGGGCGGGCAATCGTCTCACCGGTTCCAGCAGCTGAGACTGATTGCCATCAACGAGTTCAACAAGCGTATCGGCGACGCGGCCAACGACATCTTCCTGGCCATCGACCGCAACGACTTTCAGGGCATTCTGGTGGGCGGCCCGACGCCAAGTAAGGAAGAGTTCGTGAAAGGCGAGTACCTCCACCACGAGCTACAGCCGAAGATCCTCGGCCTCTATGATATCGCATATACCGACGAGTCGGGGCTGACCGAGCTCATGGATGCGGCAGGTGACACGCTCTCTAACCTCGACGTAGTCAAGGAAAAGAAGCTCCTCGAAAAGTTCATGAAGGAACTGGTAGCGGAACGCGGCCTCGCCTCTTACGGTGAGGACTCGGTCAGAGCCAACCTGCAAATGGGCGCGGTAGAAGTATTACTCCTCTCCGAGGACCTCAGGAAGAGCAGGCTGACGGTAAAATGCCAGAGCGGCAACTGTAACTACACCACGACCAAGTCGATCAAGTACCGGGTGGGCGAAACACCCACCGTGGGAGAACGGTGCCCGAAGTGCCAGTCGTCTCTGGCCATCACCGAAAACATCGACGTCGTCGAGGAGCTCTCGCTGACCGCAGAGCAGATGAACACGGAAGTCGAGTTCATCAGCACCGACTTCGAGGAAGGCGAGCAGCTGTTCAACGCGTTCGGCGGCATCGCGGCCATCCTGCGATACCACACAGGATCGTAAGCGGGGTGTGAAGACATGTACCTTAAACTGTTAGAGGAGACCGGCCGCCTGCTGAAGCAGGCGGTGGCTGACGCTGGCTATCCGGCCGGCGACCTGAACCTTGTCGAGTCGCAGCACGCCGATGTTAGCTCATCGCTGCCCTTCCGGCTCGCCAAGGAGCTGAAGAAGAACCCCAAGGAGATCGCCGCCGCCATCGTGGAGAAGATGGGCAAGAGCGAGTACATCGACAGGGTCGAGGCTACGGGCGCCTACATCAACTTCTACGCCAGCCAGAAATATGTCAGCGATTCCCTTAAAGAAATCCTCTCGGAGAAGAAGTTTTTCGAGCTGGAGCCCAACAATGTCAAAGTCATTTTAGAGCACACTTCCGCCAACCCGACCGGGCCGCTGCACGTGGGCAGAGGGCGTAACCCGATCATAGGCGACACGCTTGCCCGGCTCCTGAGAGCCGGCGGCTACGACCTGGAAGTCCAGTACTACGTGGACGACATGGGTAAACAGGAAGCCACTATCGTCTGGGGCTTCGACCACCTGGACAGGATCAAGCCGGGGAAGCCCGAGACAGACAAGCCCGACCACGAGATCGTCGAAGTTTACAGGGCGGCTACCGACCTGAGGAAGTCCGACGAGTCAGTGGAGAAGGAGATCTCCGAGATCCTGAACGCCTACGAGCACATGGACCCCGCCACGGCGGTCAAGTTCAGGGAAATGGTTGAACGATGCCTCGAAGGCCAGAAGATGACCCTCGCCAGGATGAACGTGTTCTACGACCGGTTCGTGTGGGAGTCCGACTTCGTCAGAGACGGCTCGGTCAACCGGGCTGTCAAGACGCTCGCCGAGTCAAAGTACGCTACGACCAAGGATGGCGCGCTGGCACTCGACTTGTCGACCTTCGGCATGGACAAGGAGTTCGTTTTGACCAGGGCGGACGACACCTCTCTCTACACTACGAGAGACATCGCCTTCCATGTATGGAAGCTGGCCCAGTGCGACAAGGCGGTCAATGTCCTTGGCGAGGACCAGAAGCTCGCCATGCAGCGCCTGAACGCAGCGCTGAGCATCCTGGGCGAGAAGAAGGCACCGACCATCGTGTTCTACTCGTTCGTGTCATTGCCCGAGGGCCGCATGTCTACTAGGAAAGGCGTCGTCGTCAACCTGGACGACCTGCTGGACGAAGCCGTCGAAAGGGCATACGTCGAGGTGGACAAGCGCAGGAAGGACATCCCCGAGGAGAAGAAGAGGCAGATCGCCGAAGCGGTGGGGATTGGTGCAGTCCGCTTTGATATTGTGCGCGTTGCGCCGGAGAAGTCGATCACCTTCAAGTGGGAAACGGCGCTTGACTTCGAGAAGCAGGGCGCCCCGTTTATCCAGTACGCCCACGCAAGATGCTGCAGCATCCTGGAGAAGGCGAAGCCGGGTGCTTACGATGCATCCGTGCTGAGGGAGCCGGAAGAGGCGACACTGGTCAAGAAGATCGCCATGATGCCCTACGTGATCAAGAACGCCTCCACCGAGCTCAAGCCCCACGTCATCGCCATCTACGCCCGCGAGTTAGCAGAAGCCTTCAACCAGTTCTACCGGGTCTCCCCGGTGCTCATCGCCGAGCCGGAGCTAAAAGAGGCACGGCTGGCGCTGGTCGACGCATCGAGGAAGGCGCTGGCAGCTTCGCTGGGCATGCTTGGAGTAGCGGCCATTGAGGAGATGTAAAGCCTCCTCACTTTTTACTTTTTATAAAGTTTAAGACACTATTGTCGGCGGCTTTTCGAACACACCAACCTGATGATCTGCTTTCCTAAGGGCTTGTTTAGCGGCTTTTAGGGTTTGTCGTAATCCTCGGCTACTTTTGAAGCATAATCCAATGTCGTTTTAATATCTTTTACATAATTATGGAGATTGACGTATCTTTGGGAAACATCCGCTATGAATTTCTCCCCGAGATCGATGACCCCGGCAAAAAATATTTTTGCCGGGATAGGGCATCCTCTTTCGCCGCATGGATAGCTTTCAGTAGTATCAATAGCCCACCTACACTCATGCTGCGTGGAGACTATCGAAAAATACACCTGTCCGTCTGTTAAGTCGAGCGAAATTCCGATCATGTCTTCTTCAATGCTGATCATGCATTTTTGACCCTCGATCAGCCTTGGAATCGCTTCGATGATCTCCGGTATCTCATACAGGATGTAGTTCCCGATAAAGCCTTCGTCGTCCGGTGCCTGAACGTTTTTTGTCAGGATTATGTCATTAAATATGACCCGGATACCCCCGTTGAGCTGGTACCATTCTCTAACGCTTTCTGGTTTGATGCTACTATCCTCGATTTTATAGTTTATGGTAAACCCTGTCATACCTATACACCGTTAGCCAATCATCCAAGTCCCGTCTTTTTTAACATATGTCAATGAGTTTTATTGTACTCTCCCACCACCTCTTCAGTATTCTTCAACGCCTGGCTGAAATTGTGTATATCAATCGGTTTTAGATTCTTGTATCTCACAGATATATCCGATAAAAAGTCATGCGTCATCTTCATTGGCGTCGAAGGGCAACCTGTCCTAACCTGATAACCTGCTGGCCAGTACGATGTTTTACTCTTGCCTATCTTCGAACCTGATACATGTCGGATATCGATATGAACATCGCCGAACTTGAAATCTCCTTTCTCTAACCACTAAATAATTTCAGGCTGTCCAAAAGCAGGTTTTGCATCCACATGCCCCATTTCAATAATGTCTTCAATTTTTTACGATGTTGTATTACCAAGTCAACTTCGTCTATCGTATGGCCGCTAACCAGTAACTTTTGCGCGTCTGCCAGGTTGCCTTTCTTAGACCATTCGACAATTTTCTTTTTATTCACTCCCCTCTGTAGCAGGTGATAGACAACCGCGTCGCCGTTCTGGCCGACCTTATTCATCGCCTTTATTACGACTGCTAACTGATCGTCTATGTTGTCTCCACCGATCTTCACAACCCCTATCATTATACCGGTGATCTCAGTGGGGTAGTGAGCATGGTGTGCCAGGAATTTCAGGCATATCATCACGCCGATCAGTGTGGCCGGTCATAGTATATCTAACAGTTCAGAGACTATTGAATCAGTGTGTTTTCATATATTCATTAACGTAATGATCTGCTTCGCCGAGTGCCTTCTTAAAATTATTTATTTCTACAGGATCCATATTTTTATAACGGGCTGCGATATCGTCGATGAACCTGTGACCAAGGGTAACGATCTCTTTTAGAAACAACTTGGCAGGAATCGGATAGCCTTTGCCCTCACCCGGATACAACTTATTCGTTTCTGTATTTCCAGCATCGATCAAGAGGTATATCGAGTCATTTTTTAACAAAAATTTGAAGGTAGTGAGGGAATCTACAATGCCAAGCTCGGTACTTCCCTTCACTACCAGTTCTTTTATAGATCTCATCCATACCTTAAGATCGTGGAATATCCGTTCGCTATGATATCCTTCATCTGACTGATAATCGACGTATTTTGTTAAGATTTGATCATTGTACACGATTCTGAAACCGCCAAGGACGCCCCATTCATCTTTTACATTAATCTCATTGTCAGTTTCAAGGAAATATTCAATTTTCAAGTTATGCACAGTCACAATACATCAAACCCCCCAGCTTTCGCTCCATACTCTTTTAATCTCATCATAGTGGCATACATTGGAACCTTTACTGGGCCAGGATGTAACGATCCGGCCATCATCTCCCACGATTGTAACAATCTCCTTTATCCCATATTGCTCGGGACATAATTCCAGGACAAATTTTCCGGGATCATTCGGGTCTGGCTGTTTGCCATATTTAACACTTTTTTCGATCATCTCTTTTACGTTGAACACGTTCATATTGCCGGGAGTTGTTTTTCCTAACCTTTGTATATAATAGCCGGCAGGCCAGAATGTAGTTTCACGTCTACCAGTATCAGTTCCAGCTATATGTCTGTAATGTATATGATCCGAACCATACGAAGATTTGCCCTTTTCAAGCCAGTAGATTTTACCAGGATCACTTGTTTTACCAATGCGTTCGACGTTATCAAAGTCTGCGGCAATCCTCCCATTTTTTTCAAATATCCCTATCACTTTATCTATATCGGCTTGTTCTGAACCTTGTCTAGTGAGCAGATCGGCATGTTCTACAACACCTTTGCTGCACCATTCTACGAACTTGGCATCGCTTATTCCCCTTCCTTTTAGCGAGTTGTAGATGCCGCTCCCGTCTTTTCCGGCCCTGGTCATCTCCTCTATGGCCGTGGCTACTGCTTTTCCGATATTGTTGTCAAGCTTCGTGTACAGGGTCATCACGAAGGGCAGGACAGTGTTGATCATGTGGGGGTGGCTGGCAAGGAACTTGCCACATATCTTAACTTCGCTACTTATTGTGGATGCAAGATAGCCAGGTGCAGCGCCAATGACACTCAGATACCCGAGATCTGAGGCTATATCAATGATTACGGTCGCACCATTCATGGCTATGCTGGCGGCATCCATGTGGTAAACAGCAGCGAAAAAGTCACGGACATCTGTAAGATCACTAACGACCGGAATGAGGCCCGGGGTCATCCAACCAAGCAAGAAATATGTGTTATCATGGCCCTGGTAAGCCCATTCACCTGCCACCATACCAAGAGAGTACTCCAAAGCCCGTGTCTCGAGGGAGATGTCTTTAACAAGCGGGTTAAACCACCCGTTCATCATGGGCTGCGTTTGGCTTGCCACCTCGAAAAAGTCCGGGTACCCATCTCCATCCGTATCTCCAGAATTCGGGTTTGTGCCAATATTGACCTCATACCCGTCAGGCAGCCAGTCGCTATCTGTGTCCCAGCCTCTCGGATCAGTATCATAGGCCATAACTTCGTCGAAGTCGCCGAGCTCATCACAGTCCGTATCCGAACTGGTCGGGCTGGTCAAGCAGTAGTAGTATGTTTTACCATCCGGCGCAGTTGTCAGCTCTCCGGCCTCTTCTCCATCCGGCAGCCCATCATCATCCGAGTCCGGGTCGTTCGGGTTCGTATGGTACACATTTCCGCACCCGTCCCTGAATCCGGTTGTTTCCAGGGTATCTGACAGCCCGTCGCCATCAGAGTCAATGGGCTCTATCTCCTCGCTGATGTTGCGGAATACCTGGGGCAGCTGGTCTGCGGAGGATACGCTGAAGTACTTGCCCCCTGTCTGCGTGGCTATTTGGGTGAGCAGGTTGCTGTCGACGCTGCTACCTAACCCGATCGTGTATATGGTGATGTTATTGGCTTTCGCCTGTTGAGTGTAATAGCTGCTATAAGACCCCTGGCCGTCGGTGAGCAGGATCATCAGCCACGCGTGGCTCTTGTTACCATTTGCGATGAGGTGGCTGTTCGCTGCGCTGACGCCGGCCCCAATGTTAGTTCCTCCAGATGCGTCCAGCCTGTCGATGGATCTATTCACGTCACTGAAGTTACTCGTGAGCGGCTGTTTCACGCTGGCATAGGAGTCGAAATCGACTACTCCCGCCCTGTCTCCCGGCACCAGCGCTCCCACGAAGTTTTTGGCGGCAGTCTTCCTGTATCCATTGGGGTCGTTCCAGCTCATGCTGCCCGACGAGTCGATGGTGAACATCACGTCCACGAACATCACGTCGGTCGAACCGCCTCTTCCGCTGCTCATCTCTGATGTGAACAGGGCGTTCCACGTCGGCACGTGGAAGATCGTGTACAGGGAGAAGTGGTTGGTGGTGCCCGTCACAGTGTGTTTAATCGGGTCCACTGTGGAAGCCACCGGCAGGAATGTGCCCAGAGACTCGTTGAAGTAGTACAGGGACAGGTTCGCTGTGTCGTTTACCTTGCAGGCATCGTACGTTAGCGTGATCGTCGCGTTATCAAATGGCTTGTCCGCTTCCAGTTTTACAGCTGGGCTAACCAGAGCCGGTATCCCTGTGTAGACAGGAGATTTCTCACAGCCGATCACGAGGCTTTTAGCTACGTCGCCATTACCCATGATGGTCACGGTGACGCCCAGCGAATCGTTCCTGCCGGCCGTAGTGTAGACCTCGTTACCGTCGAGTATGCCGTTGTGATTGCTGTCGGGATCGTTCGGGTCCGTGCCGAGGCGGAATTCGCTGTCATCCTCGAGGCTGTCCGAGTCGGTGTCCCCCAAGAACGGACTGCTGCTAAAGGTCATGACCTCAAGGCCGTCCGTCAGACCGTCACGATCTGTGTCGGCGATGAGGGGATTAGTGCCGAATGCCTGTTCTTCCAGGTTCGCCAGGCTATCTTCGTCCGGGTCCTCGGCGGCGTCGGATATGCCATCGTTGTCCCAGTCCACATACCTGACATCAGCGTAAGGTCCCAGCTTCATGACTTCATAGTAGTCGGTCAGGCCGTCACCATCGGTATCATCCTTCAAGGGGTCGGCGCCTGTCCTGGCTTTGACCAGGGCCGGAAGTCTGGTATTATCGGCGTTCTGGCCTCCGAGGATCTCAAAGCTGTCCATGATTCCATTGTCGGCCTCGCTAACAGCGGTCAGCGACGAGTCGGAATCGGGGTCCAGCGGGTCGAAGCCGTACTGCCTCTCGTACTTTTCGACCAGCGTGTCGCCGTCGAGGCAGAGCGAAGCAGTCCTCAACGTGCCAGTGCTGTCGACTACGCTCAGCGTGATCTTTACAGGGCCGCTGATCTGTACTTCTGTGCTAAAATTACCGTCCGTCACCGGGATGGCGGTGGACGCCGAATCGTTGTTCAGTTTGAGGTTGATAGAGGTAATATTGCGATCTGTGGTGTACCCTGCCAGCAGGACCTTCCCCTCCGACACCGTATCCTCCCACGGCGACAAGATGACGATGTCCGGGGATTCATCCTCCAGCCATGCAGTGATGTAGCTGCCGGGTATGCTTCGCACCTCGACCTGCAGATCGTTTACGTCCTGAGCAGTGACGTTCTTCTTCAGCAGGTAAGTGTTCTGGTTAAAGTCCTTAGCGCTGAAAAGGGTGTTGCCGTTCAGGCGCACAATGGCACTGCTGGCACCGTTGGTGACATCTCCGCCCCCGTTCAGGTCACCGTTTCGCACATACAGGCTATAATTGCCATGAGGATCGCTGACCTGAAACTGGGAGGTGACAGCTCCGGGCGCTCCTGTGTTCCTATCGAACTTCTCCGGGCCATAGACAACAGAAGCCTCTATGGCAGGGCTAAAAACAGTCACAAGCAATACCAGAATAATCACTACTGAGAGTAGGCGATTCAAGTTAAACATAAAACCACATCAATATAAAACGCTATTATTCACCATGCGTTAGGAAAGGTATTGCCTATTAAGTAGATATATATCTCCGGTGTAAAATTTTACAGCGGTTGATAAATTTCCTGTACAACATTAAAAATAAAAATTGAAACAGATCGAGATATGAAAAATGGAATGGCAGTATAGCCATTTAAAAAGGCAATAGGTTATTCTTTTAGCGCCTGATAAGCTCTAATCATGCCCACCGGCCCGACCATGTAGACGTCGTCCAGCGGGGAGGCGAACCTGATCGGCAGCTTCGTCTTCAGCGCGATTTCCCGGCGGGGGCCGGTGGCGATGATGGAGACTGGCTTGATTGGTTCTTTAACATATGCGCCGTGGCCTTCGTCTTCGAAGACCTCCTCGTTGGTCAGAGTGCCATTTGCCAGCTTCTCTATATAGAGTCGCATAGTCTTCGGGGTCAGCGAAGCGGTATGGTGCTCGAAAATTCCCGCAATGGTGCCGTCCTCTGCGATTGAGGCGGCGGTGGTGTGACCGTTGCCCACGTCCATGACAATGGCAGGCAGTTTTTCGCCATACAGTCCACCGTAGATGCCGGCGATCTTAGTATCCATGACAAGGACGTTCTCGTAGCCCTGATCTTTTAGAGACTGGATGACTGCGCTCACTCGGGAGAACTTGTTCGTCTTTTTCGTGATGACGAAGTCCTTGAAGGTGGCGCCCTTCTTGACCAGTTTGCCGATGTGCTCGAACCGGAACTCCCGGTCGCTGACGCCTTTAGGAGCTACTCCGTGGTCTTGCACGGCCACTGCTACGACGATGTCTTTGGGCAGATTGTAGTTCAGCATGGCGAGGCCTGCTTCCCAGGCCGTCATGTCGACGTCCATGAGGGTGAGCTTCAGGTAGGAGCCTTTCATGTCCGACTCTTTGCCTATCTCGATGCCCCGCTCTTTGACCTGCTCTAGGTCATCACGGACTGTGTGGGCCGCCTCGGGGGTCATGACTATCCGGTACTTTTCGGCATGAGCCCTCAGAGCTCCGGTGATCGCCCCGCCGCCCATGGTGTAACCATCGCAGAAAACGTCTTTTCGGGATCTGCGGATGCGGGCGGCGAACAGCTGGGTCGGCGCCGGCATTACGAGTTTGACCGCCGGCTTTGACAGGCGGTCGTCGGAAATGAGTATGTCC
Organism: Methanocella sp. MCL-LM; assembly: GCF_049676595.1. Taxonomy (GTDB): domain Archaea; phylum Halobacteriota; class Methanocellia; order Methanocellales; family Methanocellaceae; genus Methanocella_A. Next base: position 3,345,267 of record NZ_CP187259.1, on the reverse strand, counting down.
TGGGTACCTGAGCCTACGTCGATGGCGAAAACGTCGCTCAAAGCAGGGTCACTTCTCCCGAGTTGGTGATGTCCACTTCGAAATCGCGGACGACCATGCGGTTGGAGATAGCGTCGCTCTTCTCTTTCTTGATGAGGGTGATGAGCCCGATGGAGTCGGTGCGCACGTGGACGCCCGACCGATCGGCTTCGCCGAACACGATTTCAGGGATGGTCATGACGTCGGTGCCCTTCTTCACGGTGATGCGCACGGGGGAGATGACGCTGTTCCACTCTTTGATCGTCTCTTTAGAGCGTTCGATGTTCTCCTTCGCCCGCTTCTCGATGAGGCTGATGTTCGCCCTGGTGGTCTTGATACGCTTCGCGATCTCCTCCTGGGTGAGGCCCGCCTGCCTTAACCTTAGTACTGTGAGCTGCCGTTTGGTGAGGAATGATTTATAAGCCATCATGATTTCATATGCATATACCGAGATTAAATCTTTGGGTACGGACGAGGCTTATGGAAACGGTCAAGGAGTACACGTCGGTGAAGATCACCCGGGCTGGCAAAGAAGACGCAATTGACCCCGTTATGGTCGAGCAGACCATCGACCTCATCATCAACGGCACTAAACTGTCGTCCATCGTGACCACCCCGGACCTCCACAAGGAACTGGCGGTAGGCTACATGGTCACTGAAGGAGCCGTAAAAGACCGGAGAGACATCGAAGAAGTCATGGAGAAGGATGGCAAAGTCTTCCTGAAAGTCCGGTCCTTCGAGCACTTCGACCTCTGGTACGAGCTGCGCTCGTCCGGGTGCATCGGCGTCAACTGGGAAAAGCGGGACGAGGACGTATCAGTCCCGGTCAGCCAGACTTTCCCCGCCCGAGTCATCCTCGACAGCCTCAAGTACCTGTTCTCCGAAATCCAGGACAGGACCCGGGGAGCCCACAGCGCCTGCCTGATCGACGCCGAAGGCCGGCTCAGGTACCAGGCGCTGGACATCGGCAGGCACAACGCCATCGACAAGGTCGTGGGCATGGCCCTCCTCAACGGCGACGACCTCTCGAAAATGTTTCTCCTGTCCTCGGGCAGGCAGCCCGCCGGCATGGTCATGAAAGCCGTCAGGGCCGGGATTCCCCTGATCGTATCCAAGGCGGCGCCCATCAGCTCCGGCATCGAGAGCGCCCGCCGGGCGAACGTCACACTGGCATGCTTCGCCGACAGGGAAAAGGTAAAAGTGTTCTCCGTTGCCGAGCGTATCGTGGTTTAGACCGCACGCCTGAGGTACTCTTTCCCTTCCTCAGATGTGAAGAGGGGCGGGTCCCAGTCTTCGACGACTTCCCGGCGCTCGACGGTGACCTTTTCGCCCTTGAGGGGGTTGTAGCCTTCCCGCTCTGTTTTCTTCCTGTAGATGAACACGCCTTTGCGCTGCCAGCCCGGGGTAGCGTTCAAATTGATGCCCCGCTGCCACATGAGCTCGTGGATATCCTCGAACCGCATGCCCTTCATCTTCGCCGCCGCTTCCTTTTCCCCCATGCCCTCGGCGACCAGGGTGTAGAAGCCGTAGGACTGCATGTGATTGCGCCAGGTCTCGGCCTGCCTGTTGGCGAGGTACGTGGGAATCTCTTCGGGGTGCACCGGTATCACGCGGGAGTCGAAAGCCAGCGGTGTTTCGACTTTTAGCGCGATGGTGAGTGCGCTGGCCATGTACGACGGAATTACCGAGTCCAGCTTTTCGAGGCGGCCGTCGAAGGGCAGCTCGTTGAATAGCAGGCTGACTTCGTCGGAGAACGTAAAGGCCCACTCGGGGGCCAGGCTGCTCTGCTCCACCAGCCTGCGGGCAGCACAGACCATGCCCTGCTGGAACCTGAGGTCGTAGGGCTTCGCAAACCCGAGCCTGCTCAGGGACTCTTTGAAGTTTCGCCCGTCGAGGCGGACGATGACCGGGGGTGCCGCCCGGATGGCGCTGAATATCTCCTTTCGCTTCATCGGCTTCTCAAAGCTTATTTATGGGTAATGCATATTACTAATTTTCCGACAGGGAGGCCAGTCGCGTGAAGTTGCCGCAGTTCGACAGGCGCGTATGGGTGCTGTTCGCGGGGATGGCGCTGAACCAGTTTGGCATGTCCATAGTCATGCCTTTCATCGCGATCTACCTGTTCGTGTACCAGGGGGAGTCTCCCGCACTCGTCGGCTTCGCGATGTTTTTCTCCGCCTTCACGGGCGCAATCTTCCAGTTCGTCGGGGGCGAGGCATGCGATCGGCTGGGCCGAAGGACTGTGCTGATCATCGGCCTGATCCTGCTGATCGGGAGCTTCTTGCTGCTGGGCTGGGCAGTGAGTATCAAAGCGCCTTACGTCTATTACCTGGTGCTGCTATCCCTGACCCGGGTAGCAACCGGGCTGTTCCGCCCCATCCCCAACGTGATAGCGGCCGACATAGTGCCTGCGGAGAAGCGGACGGAGGCGTTCGCCCTGCTCCGGGTAGCGCATAACCTCGGCTTCGCCACCGGGCCCATAATCGGAGGGCTGATGGCTGTCGTATCCTACTCCAGCATGTTCTACCTCACGGCCGTCACGAGCACGCTGTACCTCGTCCTGGTAGTGGCCTTCATCAACGATACCCGGGGGTGCCGGCCTGAAAAGGCCAGGGCCAGGGATGGTATCGGCACGATTCTGGCGGACAGGACCTTCATGGTGTTTGCCCTGCTGTCTTTCCTGGTCTTCGTCGTCTACTCCCAGATGTACACGCCGCTGTCCATGTACTCGAAGGGCTACGCCGGGCTGAACGAGCCGGAGATCGGCGTGCTGCTGGCGATCAACGGCATCATGGTAGTGGCCCTGCAGTACTTCGTGACCAGATTAGCAGACAGGTTCCGGATGACGTTCGCCATGACCGTCGGTGTCCTCTTCTACGTTGCAGGGTTCGCTCTGGTTTCGGTTTCCCAGGGCTTCCTCATGCTGGCGATCTGCATCTTCCTGATCACCCTGGGGGAGCTCTGGTTCATACCAGCCCAGATCACCATGGCAACCAACCTTTCCACCAGCGACACAAGAGGCAGGTACCTGGGCTTCTCCGGCCTCACGACCAACATGGGCTCGGCAGTAGGCCCTCTGATCGGCGGCCTGCTCCTGAGCGTCTTCGCGGGCAGCCCCTGGGCCACGTGGCTCGTCGTGGCAGCGGCCGGGCTACTGTGCGCGACAGGATTCCTGTACCTGAAGAAGATCGTGCCGCCGGAGAAAAATACGGTGGCGCTACTGGAGTAGCGTTATTCCAGTAACCCCGAATGGAAAAATCCTCGGAGGTCGAGGAGTTCCCTGGAGGTCGGGGAGGATTTTCAAGCTGGGAGGTTAGAGAGGGTCGGAGGTCGGAGAGGAGGTCAGGGAGAATAGAAAGGTCAGAGAGGCTGATTCGCATAAAAGTTATTCCTCTATGGCCTCCGGGTACCTCCCAGATCTTATGGCCGAAAGATCACTAAATGGCTGGAGTAATCGATCCATAAAGCGTTAATAGGGTTAGAATGGCTATACTGACTAAAAGAAAGGAAAAAGAGTTGTGGCCTTACAGCCCTAAGCCATCTGAGTCGCTGGCCATGGAGGCCGCGCTCTTTCTGGCCGGGTGCCTGATGATGACGATGTCAGCGGCCGCCGTAACCCACCTGTACGGGATCTTGGCCTTGCTGCTCTCGGCAACGTTGAACCCTGTTTCCTCGTTGATGATGTCCTTGTTGTAATTCTCGACTACCAGGGTAGATATCCTCCGCTCGGAAGCGTCGATCTCCACATCATACACCTTTCCGATGTAATAACCCTTGTCCGTATAAACAGTTAAATCGAACAATGACGCTACGTCAGTAACCATCAGGAATCCTCGCCCCTAAATATTGTGCTATACTGATATATACTTTGCTTGATAAATTTCTGAGCATGAAAAGTTCGCTGAAGATCGGTAGCGTGCTGGGAATACCCATCCGGCTGCACATCACTTTCCTGCTCATTCTGCCGCTGATAGCCTTTTCGTTCGCCGAAGGCCCTTCGCCGTTCGGCTTTTCGACCATCTCCGACCCAGTTTTGCGCTACTCGCTGGGTACTATCGCGGGCATACTGCTCTTCGCCTGCGTGCTCGTCCACGAGGTCGCCCACTCCTACGTGGCTATCCGGAACAACATCAAGATCAGCGACATCACGCTATACCTCTTCGGCGGCGTTTCCGCCATGGAAGAGGTTCCCCGGAACCCCGGAATCGAGGCTAAAATGGCCATTGTCGGGCCGCTGACCAGCATCGTGATCGGCCTCGCCTGTGGTGCCATCCTGCTGGCCACCGGGATCCCGACAAACACTCCTCTGGGTATCATGATCTTCCTGATGACCTACCTCAACATCCTGCTGGGCATCTTCAACATCCTGCCGGCCTTCCCGATGGACGGTGGCAGGGTGCTGCGGGCTTTGCTGGCCATGCGCATGCCCTACATACAAGCTACCAGGTGGGCTGTGTTCTCGGGTAAGATGTTCGCCTACCTGCTGGGCATAATCGGCTTATTCATGGGCTTATCCGGGATCTGGTTTATCATCATCGCGTTCTTCATCTATGTGGCCGCAGGAGAGGAAGAGCGTTCGACCGTCACCTCTGTAATGCTGGAGGGCGTGAAGGTCCGGGACATCATGTCGAAGACCGTCGACACCGTCGACTCCGGCGCCAGCGTTTCCTCGACCCTGCAGACGATGTTCCAGAAGAAGCACCTCGGGTACCCGGTTATCGAGGGCGGCCGGCTGGCGGGCATCGTGACGCTCAGCGATGTCTCGAAGGTGCCGGAAGCGGCACGCGACACCACCGTTGTCCGGGATATCATGACCAGAAACGTTATTACGCTGAAGCCCGATGATGACGCGACGATAGCACTTCAGCAAATTTCGCAGCGCAAGGTGGGTCGCCTCGTCGTCATGGATGGCGACCGCATGGCGGGCATCATTTCTCGCACCGACCTCGTGCGGGCAATTGAGCTGCACGGCGCATTGAGCCGGCAATAGGTATTGTGTAGGTAGTGAGAACATTGACTGACGATAACAAGCAGCAGCCGGCAAATAGTATTTCCACCGACGCCAAGGCGTCACTCAGCTTTACCGTCCCCCTCGGGCAGCCTGTCTCGCCCAATCCCCGGGACAACATTTTTCTGGTGGGCACAGCCCACGTATCCGAGAAAAGCATCCGGGAGGTAGAGGAGGCTATCGAGCGCTACGCCCCTGACGTTGTGGCAGTCGAGCTGGACGAGAGGCGCTTTAAGGCGCTGCAGCAGCCGGAGGACGCGAAGAAGAACATCGAGATCAAGGAACTGCTCAAGGGCAACAACCTGATGATCTTCCTGCTCCAGTTCATGCTGGCCTACGTGCAGCGGAAAGTCGGCGCCGATGTCGGCGTCAAGCCCGGCGCCGAGATGCTGGCGGCCATCGAAGCCGCCAACCGGAAGGGCATCGCAGTCGCCCTCATCGACCGGGACATCGGGGTCACCCTCGCGAGGTTCTGGGCCAAGATGACGCTGCGGGAAAAGTTCCGCATGTTCTACTCCTTAGTGCTGGCGATGCTGGGCTTCGGCACCGACAAGATCGACCTGGAAGAGATCACCAAAGAAGACGTAGTCTCCGACCTGCTGGAAGAGCTCAGGGAGTTCACGCCTACCGCAGCCGTCGTGCTGGTCGACGAGCGGGACGCTTACCTCGCCCATAACCTGCTGGACATCGGCAGGAGAAAGAGAGTGCTGGGCGTAGTCGGCGCAGGGCACCGGGAAGGCATCCGCAAGTACATCGAGCACCCCGAGAAAGTGCCTCCCATCAACACGCTGATCGAGATACCCAAAAAGCGTAAGTTTCCCATAGTCAAGATTCTCAGCGCCCTGATTGTCCTGTCCGTAGTGGTGGTCCTGGGTTTGCTGCTCCTGTCGGGCAGATCGCTTATCGAGATCGGCCAGGCTCTGATCGTGCTCTTCCTCGTCCAGGGCATCCTGTCCGCCCTGTTCGTCGCCATCGTGGGCGGCCACTGGAAATCGATAGCTACGGCGTTCGGCCTCGCCTGGTACGGGTTCCTCAACCCTGTCCTGGCGATAGGCTGGCTGGCCGGCGTGGTAGAGGCGACACAGCGCCCCCCGACCATGCACGACCTGAACACCATCCTGGGCAACGAAGAGGACAGCTTCATAAAAACCTTCCAGAACATGTTCAACAACCGGCTCTTCAAGGCCATCCTCGTCGCGGCCATGGCCAACATCGGCAGCACGCTGGGCACGTTTGTCGGCATCTTCGTGCTGGCTTACTTCTTCGGGCTCAACGACCCGGTAGGAATATTGCAGAGCGGGCTCAGCAACGGGTACAACACTGTTATGCTGTGGATCGGCAACGTACTTCCTAAATAAGGTGATAGGTGCCTGATCAGTGCTATTTGATCAGGACATTAACTTTTTTATTGTCTTTCCTAAAACTTTCAGGGCTGTCAGGTACCGTTTACACGAAGTACTCCAAGTACTCGAAGTACACGAAGTTATCCTATAAGATCAGTTGTAGTCACCCATTATTATCGTACTTTGAGTACTTCGCGTACCTCGCGTACTTCGTGTAAACGGTACGGGCGCCCGTACAAAACGTTTCAAGAATAACTATACTTCGTGTAATCGGTACCGGCACTCATACGAAAGTTTTCACGAAGGAATATCCTATACAATTTATTGCAACCATATTCTTTTATCCTATCTAATGCAACAACATACTGCTATGCGCCTAAACTGGCTATCTCTGCTTCCTGTAGTACTCGTCCTGGCCCTTCTGGCAATGGGCTACATCGTCCTCGCCGAGCCGGCCGGTAAGCCGAAGATCTCAAAAGCGGAAGCCATGAAAATAGCGCAGGCCCGTTTTCCCGCCATGTCCATGGAAAACAGCAGTGCGGAGCTTTCGTTGTACAGGGCCGGCAACACCGAAAAACTGGTGTGGTACGTGGATGTCAAAACTGTGCCGGGCATGTACTACCCGGGTGTCTACATCGCAGTGGTGAATGCAGGCGAGCCGGGTATTCCCATGTCATGGGGCGGAATAGTCACTATCGATGCCGTGACTGGCGAGGTACTACACGTAAATCCAGTAGGCTGACTACTTAATAGGTGTCGTGGCCTGCGATCTGATCTTTCTCGACGCCGTCTCGATCGCCACCGTCACGCTGTTCGTCGGCATTATAGTCGCAACTGGAATACGCACAATTTTCTCGATCGTATAGCTCACGATCGGCGCACAGACCAGCGCCTGGGCTCCGTCCCGCTCCGCCCTGATAGCCGCCACGATGGCGTCTTCCATGGTCGCCGCAGCATACTCCCGGACAACAACCCGCCGCTCATCCACGAACATCTCCCGCTCGTGAATCCGGTCGAGCACCGGCCTCGCAGCGATGACGGCGATGAACTTTTCCCGGCTCAGGCCCTCGATTTCTCTGACCGAGTTGACCACGTCCCGGAGCGTGTTCAGGTTAGGGTCCCGGTCCCCGTTCATGATCTTGTAAAGGGTGCTGGGCGATATCTTAGAGCGCTCCCCGAACTCGGCGATGCTCAGGCCTAAATCCTTGCGGATCACCTTGTCCAGTACCCTTCTGAATTCCTCGTCCGACTGGAAGGCTGCGACTGCGATATCGTCTGCAAGTGTCATAATTGTGTACCCTATTGTATAATTCCCCTTGAATTACTTGTACTTTTAGGTTAACGGCTGTCTGAAAAAGGAAAATATTTATGTCAATACACGATAGTGTAGCACTTAGCTACAAGCGGATGGCTCATTTATGGCTCTCGACGAATTATTTGATAAGATACAGGAAGAGAAGACCTCCCGGAGAAACGTGCTCAAGATGGGTATCGGTGCTGGTATCGCCGTAATCGGCGGCGCCTCGCTGGCCGGCTGCACCACCCCGACCCCGACGGCTACTGCCGGAGCAAAGGTCAAGGACCTCGTGAAGATCGGCTGGATGCCCACCGACCACCACGCGCCCGCGTTCATCGCCAGCACGAAGAAGTTCTTCGAGAACCGCAAGATCAACGTAGAGTTCATCAAGTTCACGGCAGGCCCCCAGATCATGCAGCAGGTCGTGGCCGGCACCATCGACATCGGCATGGCTGGCGTACCCCCGGTCCTGGCGGCCATGGACGCCGACCCGACCATCAAGATTGTCGGCGCAGTCCACAACAACGGCAGCGCGCTGTTCTTCAAGAAAGGCCTCGGCATCAAGAGCGTCGCAGACCTGAAGGGCAAGAAGATCGCCCTGCCCAGCGTGGGCTCGATCCAGGACATCCTCCTCAGGAATGAGTTAGCTAAGGCAGGCCTGGACTACGAGAAGGACGTCACCATCCAGGCTCCCATGGCCGGCGGCGACATGATCAAGTCTTTAGGTACGGATGGTGGCGTCGACGCGGCCCTCATGTGGGAGCCGTTCGCGACCATGGCCGTCCAGCAGGGAGCAGCAGAAGTCCTGCTCTGGTCCGAGGACATGATGGCAGGCCACCCGTGCGACACCATCACCACCTCGACCGGGTTCATCCAGAGCTACCCGGACTCGCTCAAGGCGTTCCTGCTGGCTCACCAGGACGGCGTCGAGTTCATCAAGACCAACTTCGAGGAAGCGGCAGAGATCGTCGGCGGCAGCGAGTGGCTCAACTCGGGCAAGACCGTCGAGCTGGACGCCCTGAAGCACATGACCTTCATGACGAAGCCGGACGAGACGTTCATCGCGGGCGCCGAGACCTTCGCCACTGAAATGAAGGCCCTGGGCAAGCTGAAGAAAGACCACACCCGGGCCGACATCTTCGACCTGTCGATCGTCAACTCGATCGGCGGCACCCAGGCTTAACCACGACAGGGCAGCAGCCCTGTCCAACAAATTTATTTTTAAGTAGCGTACATTAGGATTCACATGCCCCGCGTCAACAAAGTTTTAATGCAGCTATCGGGAGTCCTGATCCTGATCGTCCTCTGGCAGGTAGCCACAGGTGTCCTGCACCTGGTCAAGCCGGTGTCCCTCCCCCCGCCCTCGGACGTGCTGCTCACCACAATCAGCATGGTCATGGATGGAGAATTGTTCATGCACGCGGGCTACAGCCTGATGCGAGTGCTGCTGGGCTTTTTGGCGGCAGCCGCCGTCGCCATACCGCTGGGCGTAGCCATGGGCTGGATCCGGGAGATCTCCTACATCGTCGACCCGGTCGTCGAGGTGCTGCGGCCAATCCCGCCCATCGCCTGGATCGGCCTGGCTATCATCTGGTTCAGCACAGGCCTTACGTTGGCCGTATTCCTGGTCTTCATCGGCGCGTTCTTCCCCATCTTGCTCAACACGATTACCGGTGTACGCGCTGTAGATAAGAAGCTCATTGAGGTCGCCTACACTTTTGGGGCCACTGATATGGAGATCCTCCGCAAAGTTGTCATACCCGCCTCTTTGCCGACCATCTTCACAGGTATGCGTGTGGGCATGGGCATCGGCTGGATGTGTGTGGTCGCTGCCGAAATGGTGGCCGTTAAGTACGGGCTGGGCAGTCTGATCCTGGATGCGTCCAATTTCCTGCAGTCGGACCGTGTCCTGGTGGGCATGATCACGATCGGCGTCCTCGGCCTGCTCCTCAACGTGGCCTTCCAGCTGGCAGGCGATCGGTTATTCGGGTGGCAGAAAGGCATCAGCAAGGGGGAATAAAACGTGGCAGGCGACATCAGAATCGACCGCGTGACCAAGGAGTACCCTACTAAGGGCGGCTCCATGGTGGCCATCAACAACATCTCGATGGACATTACCGACCACGAGTTCCTCTGCCTGGTGGGCCCCTCCGGCTGCGGCAAGTCGACGCTGCTCCGCATGATCGCAGGGCTGGAGCCGATCAGCAAGGGCCAGGTGCTCATCGACGGCAAGCCCATTGCCGGGACTTCTCCCAAAGTGGGTTTCGTCTTCCAGGAGTATACCCTGTTCCCGTGGAGGACGGTCCAGAAGAACGTGGAGTTCGGCCTCGAGATCAAGAACGTGCCCCCCGCCGAGCGGCAGAAGATCGCGGAGAAGTACATCGACATGGTCGGCCTCTCCGGCTTCAAGGACTCCTACCCCCACCAGCTCTCGGGCGGCATGAAGCAGAGGTGCGCCATAGCGAGAACGCTCGCCGTCGGCCCGGAAATCCTCCTGATGGACGAGCCCTTCGGCGCCCTGGACGCGCAGACGAGGAACCTCCTCCAGGAGCAGCTGCTGGAGATCTGGCAGAAGGAGAAGATCAAGGTCATCTTCGTCACCCACAGCGTCGACGAAGCCGTCTTCCTCGCGGACAAGGTGGCCATCATGACCGCCAGGCCCGGGCAAATCAAGGAAATCGTCGATATCAGGCTCCCCAGGCCCAGAAAGCGCACCGAAGCCGAGGTCAACCAGGTCAGGGACGCCATCCTGAAGTCGCTCTTTACCGAAGTCAAGAAATTATCCGACCGGTAAACTTTTTTATAAGTTCTTCCTGTCAACGCCCTGTGTACGCTGCGCTGCGCTTTAACACGAAGGGCACGGAGGACACGGAGGACACTAAGGCTATTCAAGGGCACGAAATGTGCCCTTTGACTTGATGCGACTCCTTTGTGTCCTCTGTGTCCTTCGTGTCCTCCGTGTTTAAGCGCAGCGCAGCGTACAATTGTATCGCACTGCAGCGCTTATTCAGGTAGATCGGCAATGCCCCGCCGGAAAATGCGCCCAACCTTTATCAAATCGCTGGAGAAAATAGGATGGGAGCATGCATGGCTAACAAGATCATGATCGTCGACGATGAGCCGGACGTTGTGGACCTGGTGAAGATCGTGCTGAAAAGCGAGGGCTACGAAGTGGTCACTGCTAACAGCGGGAAGGAAGCGCTGGATAAGATCGGCAATGAGCTGCCAGATCTCGTGCTGCTGGACATCATGATGCCCCAGATGGACGGGTGGGAAGTGTACAACCACATTAAATCTAATTCTAAGACGAAGGACATTCCCGTGGCCATGCTCACCGCCAAGTCCCAGTCCATCGACAAGATGATCGGCCTCCACGTGGTGCAGGTGGACGATTACATCACCAAGCCTTTCGGTCGCGCAGAGCTGCTGGAAAGGGTGAAAAAGATACTTTCTGAAAAGGGCAGACTGCAGCCGCCGGCAAGATAAAAAAAGAACGGGTTCGATAGAACCCGCCGATCACTGGGTGATCTTTACTTCCCAGTTCTTGGCCTTGTTAGTGTTCACTTCGACGTAGTATGCTCCGGTCTCGGGTACGTCTACAGTATTCGTCCCGATCTCCAGCGTGCTCACAAAGTTGCCGGTAGTACCGTCGTCTAATGTGATTGCTGCAGCGTAAGCTGTGCCGAGGTCGGGGATGGTGACGTCAATGGTGGCCTGGCCTGCGTTGAGGTTGAAGGGGCCTACTGCACGCCATCCGGCGCCGGTGTACGTCTGCGGGGCCGGTGCCGCCGTGCCGTGGGGCAGCTGGATCATTTCGATGATGTATGGACCGTTGGCCTTTATCTCGATAGTTTCAGTGTCGTCGCTGTACCAGTGCTCTACCCTCGACATCGTGTAGTATCCGTCAGACCCCATAGCTGCGCCCGCAGATGAGAACAGTGGCACAGACATGCCGGATGAGGCCTTGTGGGTAATTTCCAGATCGTTCTTGTACCTGTACCTGAGCAGGTATCCGCCTTCGACCGTGTTGACCGTGACCGTCTGGTCGCCGGAGCCGGTGATGGTCGTAACTCCGTCCTCGGTGGTCACTCCTGCCGGAGTCGCCGGGGTGGCGGTACCGGTGGCGGTCGGCTGAGCCCCGGCCGTAGGCGTGGGTGTGACAGCCTGGGGGGTGCCCGTGGTCGTGCACCCGCTGAGCAATACTGCCATTAAAACAACGGCAATAAATCCTATTGCGATTTTTCTCGTTCGTTATACCTCCTGAATAAGTTTACTTTAACTTTAGCAAGCATCAATTTTTCCAGCAGCTACGCTCCAAAATAACTGGATGAGGAGTAACTCCTTCCAGTTTTATCGCTATTTCTGCTGATCAAGCATTTTATTTATTTGCCACTATTGCGATATATATGGCTCAATTAACCATAATATATTAATAATATTTATATTTAAGCGTACACTACCTATCCGTATCCGGCCAGTGCAGGTGCCGCCTTGCGGCGGCACAAGTTCTGCCCCCGGTACAGACGGTGGTGAGGACGGTTAACCTGGGAGACGCCCTTGGCAGGTTCATCAAGAACCACTATGTTTTTATCATCATCATGGCAGTGCTGCTGCTCTTTTTGGCCATGGTGTCCGCCCAGAAGATCTACATGGCCACAGGTACCGAGACGTTCGTCTTCAAAGACTCGCAGATCTACAAGGACATCGAATACTACACGGAAAATTTCCAGGCCACCAACTTCCTGATTCTGATCACCTCTGATAATGTCTTCAGCCCGGACGTGCTCCAGGCCATGGAGCTGCTCGGCAGCCAGATCAAGGTTAATCCGAAGGTCTACAATGTGACCGGTCTGCACACAGTCCTGGGGAGATACTCGGCCGGCAGCATGGTGAACTCTGCGCAGGCCGAGCGAATCCTCGCCCTGCTACCTCCCGATATGACCGGGTTTCTGGCCCCGAGCAAGCATCACACGATCATGAGTGTACTGCTCCGGGGCGACCTGGAGGAGACAGAGAAGCCTGCCATACTTGCCGATGTAAAAAACGCTATCCGCTGGGTGCCTATGCCCGCTGGCACTTCCGCCCAGGTCACAGGCGAGACCGCGATGATGCTCGAAATCCAGCAGGAGATGATGCACAGCATGATGCTCATGCTTGCTTCTGCGGTGATCATGATGATCATCGCCCTCTGGTTTACGTTCTCCCACTCTAAATGGCGGCTCCTGCCTCTGCCGATCGTCCTCGTAGGGGTGATCTTCACAGGGGGTATCATGGGCCTGACTGGCGTGCCGCTCACTATGGTCTCGATGGCAGTGTTCCCCATCCTGATCGGCCTGGGGGTGGAGTACGCCATCCAGTTCCAGAACCGCATGATGGAAGAGCTGGCCAGCGGCAAGGCCCCGGGCGACGCTGTCGTGGCCACTGTGAAGAACATCGGGCCTCCTGTAACTTATTCAGTGATGACCTGCCTGCTGGGCTTCCTGTCTATCCTCGCGTCGCCGGTACCGATGATCTTCGACTTCGGCCTGATGTGCATGATCGGCGTAACCGTGTGTTTCCTTTCGGCGCTGTTCCTGCTGCTGTCCATCCTCGTTCTCCTGTCCTCAAGAGCAGGCAGGGTACAGCACAGGACCGAACAGCACGGCATCATCGAGAAGGTGATCGAGCGGGTGGCCGAGACCACGACCAGGCATCCGGTAGTCGTCGTCTTCGCGTTCATCGCCATGATCGCCGGGTATGCGCTGGACCCGACGATCGGCGTAGAGATCGACCAGTCGAGCTTCGCCCCGCAGGACATGCCTTCAGTCGTCCTCTTCCGCAGCCTGACCAACATCGTCGACATCAAGACCACCGATATGATCATCCAGGTCAAAGCCCACGACGTCACCGCCCCTGATGCGGTACGCTGGATGGATAACTTCTCGAGCTACGAGCTGACCAATAACCCCGATGTCCTGGCAGTCAGCAGCATCAACACGCTCATGGCCTCCCATAACGACGGTACCGTTCCCTATACCGCCCCCGAAATCAGGAACGTGCTGGGTCAGATCCCGTGGGACGAGCAGCGCCGGTACATCGATGACTACCGGACTACGTCCATCATCACCATGACCATCAACGATCTGCCGACCGACCAGCAGATGAGCATGCTTCGCCGGGTGGAAAAAGATCTCGCGTTCCTGAGCCCTCCTGCCGGCGTCAGCGCGACACTGAGCGGCCAGTCCCGGGTAATGCTGATGACTCTCGGGTCCCTGACCAGCGACCGGCTCCAGATGACATTGATCAGCGGCTTCATGGTCCTGATCGGCCTGTTCATCGTCTACCGGGGGGATTGGGTGAGGTCAGTCGTGCCGGTGATCGCCGTGGTCATCGTGACAGGGCTGTCCTGCATTGTCATGATCCTGCTTCACATGAAGTATACACCGCTGTCCGTGACGCTTGGCGCGCTCACAATAGGCATCGGCATCGACTTCTCCATCCTGCACATGGAGCGGTACTACGAAGAAAAAGCCAAAGGCTATCCGCCAATGGATGCCATGCGCATAGCCACGGCCAAGATCGGCAACGCCATCTTCTCCAGCGCCAGCACGGTCATCGCAGGCTTCGGAGCCCTGGTCATGTCCAACTTTTCCATCCTGAGCAACTTCGGCCTCGTTACCATCATCGACTTCATTCTGGCACTGTGCAGTGCCTTCGTGATCATGCCACCTCTCCTGGTCACGCTCGACACCTGGTGGTCTAAAGTCAGGGGAGTGAAAGTATGACCAGACCATCCGCCTGCTTCATGCTATCTATCTGCCTCGTCGCCATCCTGTATCCGCTGGCTACGCCAGCTGCGCAATCCCAGATACTCGGAGGCCCCATGATCGACGCGTGTATCTACGGCAGCCGGGAACTGTACCCGGGCCAGATCGTGACCCTGCAGCTGCTCGTCCAGAACAGCGGCTACATCCAGGCGGTGGCAGGCTACGACACCCCGGACGCGTGGCTCCAGTATTCGGGGGGCGCTTCGTATTCGGCGGTCGTCAACGGCGCATCGTCAAAAACTCTCTATGATTCGTCTGAGTACCAGATCGCGTCCGCAGGCCTGACCGCCGGTGCCGGAAGCCTGCAGACAGGCCTGGGAAGCATAGGGGGATCGGCAAGCGCGTCCCACACCTCGCTCTCCCAGAGCACCAGCAGCTCCTCCTACCAGTTTTCCCAGATCGGGGCGTTCGGAAACCTGCAGATCAACAGCGCTCCCGGTGTAGAAGCGGGAGTGACCACTGCACTTGGCATCACCTGCGATCTGAGCCCCGGCGACGCGCCGATCGAGATCGTATCGGACAACCGAATGGTACTTGGCTCCCTGCCGGCAGGCGCTGTTACCGCACCAGTCCCTTACCTGGTCCGGGTCAGCCGGGACGCCCAGCCAGGCCACTACAAGCTCCCGCTGCTGATCACCTACAAGCGGCTGGCAGAAGACTACGACTACACGTCCTTCTTCGGCCAGATGTACGGCTACAGCAACTACGTGGAAGAATCCTGCATCATCTACCTGGACATCGTGATCATGGGCATCTTCGATCTTATCGTAACTGACATCACCGCCGTAGACATGGTGCCCGGCACCAACGGCATCGTATCGGTCCGGGTCACCCATGTAGGGACACTGCCAGTGGAGCACGCGATCGTCTACCTCACCAGCCCTACCATAGGCCCCTGCCAGGATTCGTTCTACTATCCAGTCAACTACCAGCTCGCCAATTACCAGACCACAGCAGCACAACAGCCTGTCGCAGTCGATCAAAACATGCTGGTGCCTGTGCAGAATTCCCAGTACCTCGGCCACATGGAGCCGGGCGAAGACCGGGTGGTCAAGTTCAAGCTCAGCGTGGCCGACGACGCGGAAGATAGCGACTTCCCTGTCAGCGCGGTCGTGTCCTACGAGGACCCGTGGGGCACCGAGAAGTCCTCCAACGTGGAGACCTTCGGGGCCCACGTGGAGAAGCAAATGCGGTTCACGGTAGACGACGAGCCTGTTAAGATCAAGTGCGGCCGCTCGACCATCTCCACCCTCACCCTCACCAACAACGGCACCATCGACGCCCGGGACGCGATAGTCCGCATGAACGCTCTGGATCCGTTCACGGTCAGCTATGATACCATGTACCTCGGCGACGTCAGGCCCGGGGAGAACACGACCACCCAGTTCGGGATCAAGGTAAAGCCCGACGCAGTGCCAGGTACGTACTATGTCACCCTGGAAGTCAAGTACTACGACAGCCAGGACGACCCTCACGTCACCAAGATCATCCGCAAGGCCATCACAGTGGACCCGCCCCCGACACTGTGGGAGACGATCCTCGAAAACTGGCTCCTCGTCCTCGGCCTGATCATACTGTTGATTGCAGGACTCCTGTATGCAGGATACCGGTGGATGAAGAAACGGCAAAGCCCGGACGCAGGGGTAGATGCTGACGCATCCACAGGGGTAGATGCTGCAGCATCTACAGGGGTAGATGCTGACACAGATGCAGAGGTATCGGTCGCAGATGGAGATAATATTAAGTAATAGAATAATGTCCTGTATATTTAGGCAGTGATATTATATGGAGAAAGAGCGGCTGGCAGCAATTATTCTCTCGGCAGCGATCGTGGCCACGGCGATCCTGCTGATCTTCTGGCTCTACCTGCCTCACGAGCTTACTGGGTGGGGTATCATACTTGCGATGCTCGTTATCGCACTGGCCATATACCTGGATGTAAAATATATTGTGGCGAGTATCCTCGAAGCCCGCAGGAATGCGAGCGGCATACCCGGTCCCCGGTCAAAAAGGGGCTGGCTTGCTATTCTGAACTACGCATGCGCTACTGCTATCGGCGTGATCCTGGTAATCTTCTGGTTCTGTCTGCGCGAGCAGATGGGCTGGGGAGTGAGGCTTGCATTACTCCTGCTACTGCCGATATGCTTCATAAACGTGTATTACTTCATTTTCGACTTTATCGACTCGGGCAAAACTACGTCGTGACAGCGTACGTGCACAGGAAGCAATCGCCTGACTGTGCCGGTATGTAAATCCCGCAGCACCATGGTAAAAATACTAATCAGGGCGTTTATTTGGGCTGGCTTTACATACATTCCTGAAAATAAATGGATAAAAATACCCCGATCTATTTACGAAAAGGTTTAAAGCCTAAACTATATAAATATAGAATGTACGATAGACGCCAGAAAAAACTTTTCAAGCAGTGGGTTACTGCCCCTGCCAATACTCTCAAGATAACGCGATTGCGCCCATAGTGCAGACGCATAATAATATTATGTCGCGCATTAAATAATATCTCTGAAAGTATTTATCCTATGTAACAGATTATGCAAAATCAAATTAACATACCGGTGATCATAGTGAGTGACGAGACAAAAATGGAACCCCGGCAGGACGATCTCTGCGGCGGCATGGATTTCAAATCCACGGCCGACATTGAGGTCCCCACCAGGCTCATCGATCAGGTGATCGGCCAGGAGCATGCTGTGGAGGTCATCAAGAAGGCGGCCAGCCAGCGCCGCCACGTAATGATGATCGGCACGCCAGGCACTGGTAAGTCCATGCTCGCCAAGGCAATGGCAGAGCTGTTGCCCAAGGAAGAACTGCAGGACGTACTGATCTACCACAACCCCGAGGACTCGAACAACCCGAAAGTACGGGTCGTCCCCGCGGGCAAAGGCAAGCAAATCGTGAACGCACATAAGATGGAAGCTCAGAAGAACGCTCAGCTCCGCAACCTGATCATAGTAGTTGCTATGCTCGCAATCCTCGGATTTGCATGGTTCTACATGAGGGAGCAGTTCATGTGGGCAATCATCGCCGTGCTGCTGTTACTGCTAATCATAAGATACGTCACTCCTAAGGAGACTATCATCACCCCCAAGCTGCTCGTGTCCAACCAGGGCAAGACGACAGCACCGTTCGTCGACGCCACCGGCGCCCACGCAGGCGCACTGCTCGGCGACGTCAGGCACGACCCCTTCCAGTCGGGCGGCCTCGAGACGCCGTCCCACGACCGCGTGGAGGCAGGAGCCATCCACAAGGCCCACAAAGGCGTCCTGTTCATCGACGAAATCAACACCCTCCGGATGGAGAGCCAGCAGCACCTGCTGACCGCCGTCCAGGAAGGCAAGTTCGCCATCACTGGACAGTCGGAAAGGTCTTCCGGCGCGATGGTCAAGACCGACGTAGTACCCTGTGACTTCATCATGGTACTCGCAGGCAACCTCGACGCCATGGAAGGCATGCACCCGGCACTCCGCAGCCGTATCAAGGGCTACGGTTACGAGCTGTTCATGACCGACTCGATGGAAGACAGCATCGAGAACCGGAAGAAAGTAGTCCGGTTCGTCGCCCAGGAAGTCCTGCGCGACGGCAAGATTCCCCACTTCGACCACTCCGCAGTGGAAGAGATCCTGAGGGAATCCATGCGCCGTGCAGGCCGCAAGGGCCACCTGACCCTCAAGCTGAGAGACCTCGGCGGACTGGTCAGAGTCTCCGGCGACATCGCCCGGTCCGAAGGTGCCGCGCTGACGACGGCAGACCACGTGCTCAAGGCCAAGAGGATCTCCAGATCGGTCGAACAACAGCTGACCGACAGCTACCTCGACAGAAGGAAGGACTACCGCCTGTTCCAGGCGGCAGGCGAAGAAGTCGGCAGAGTCAACGGCCTCGCAGTCATGGGCGGCGACGCAGGCGTCGTGCTCCCGATCGTGGCAGAAGTGACCCCGGCCATGTCCAAGTCCGAAGGCCACGTCTACGCGACTGGTAAACTGCAGGAGATCGCCAAAGAGGCGGTCCAGAATGTGAGCGCCATCATCAAGAAGTTCACCGGCCAGGACATCACCGGCATGGACGTCCACATCCAGTTCGTAGGCACCTACGAAGGCGTGGAAGGCGACAGCGCCTCCGTCTCCATCGCGACGGCTGTCATCTCCGCCATCTCGCAGATCCCGGTCGACCAGAGCGTAGCCATGACCGGCTCGCTGTCAGTCAGAGGCGACGTGCTGCCGATTGGCGGCGTCACCTACAAGATCGAGGCAGCAGCCCTGGCAGGCATCACGACCGTGCTCATCCCGAAGTCGAATTTGGGCGACGTGCTCATCGAGGACATGTACAAGGACCGGATCAAGATCATCCCGGTCACGAACATCAGCGAAGTCCTGGAACACGCCCTCACCGGCAAGAAGAAGGAAAGCTTCATCGACAAAATAAGAAACTTTAGTGTCGATAAAATGGGCATTGGGATCTTCGACAAGGCACTCCCTCACTAACGTGAGGATGTGTCCCGGGCCATCATGCCCAGGATTTTCCCGTACTAGAAGGAACAAAGGCCCGCACCACCTAACAAAGAGTGAGGCGGGCAGTAACTTTTTTATATCACTATTTCTGTGTTCAATTCTCTACCACAACAGCCGTCATAACGCAGCATATCCAACCATTGTGCGGATTCGATAAGCCACTACTAAAAACTGACTTCTTATCAGATAAGTTCAGACTGATATCCTGCTATCCAGTATTATTTCAAGCGATAATAATGGCATTATATAGTCGTTACTGAAATGTTTTGCACGATTGCCCGTACCATTTACACGAAGTACGCGAGGTACGCGAAGTACTCAAAGTACGGTAAAAACGGCATGCTGGAAAATGATCTTATCGTAAAACTTCGTGTACTTCGCGTACCTCGAGTACTTCGTGTAAACGGTACCTGTCTTTCCAAAAAAATTTAAGAATGACTAAAACTTATCTCAAGATAATGGTCCGATGGTCATCTCTTTACGTTTATACGCTCTACACTATACTTCTACTACTGGCCATCAGCGTTATCTTTATGTTATTAACCTCCGTCGGCGAAAAAACTATGGTCGACGAGACGTTCCTGCTACCCCCCGGCGGCCAGAAGGCTTATGATCTGCCTCCCGGCTGGGTGAATGTCCAGATTGTCGAGACTGAGTCGCCGGTATGCCTGTCACACCGGAACCTATTCGGCAGCAGTCAGGCATATGGTATGACCGGCGGTAACTCGACCTTCGGAAGCCCGCTGTTTACCGGGTATACTGTCGAGAACCCGGGCCCGGCCGCCGTGAACGTGAGCATTAGAATAACTACCGGAGTGCTGAATCCGTTCGGGTACCTGGGCACATTCTCCAGCCCCTAATGAGCAAGCATATGTACTTAAACCCACTTTACTACTTTTCATTCATTTAAGTAGAAATGCATATAAATGCACCAGCTAGAACCTTAAACCATATAGCTATAGTTGATTTTCGGTGATCACATGTCCGATTTTTTTGACGTCCGGGAGATGCACGGCTACACGACCGCCATCGTGTACGACAACGGGGAGATCGACGAGATCTCCACTCACTTCGTTTCGGGTGCGGCAGCCCGGGCAATAGTCGGAGGATCTTACGGCTTTACTACTGCCGACGATCCAAAAAAGGCAAAAGAGGCGATCGAGACGGCGGTGGAGCTGGCTAAGCGGCTGGACCGGATCAACCCCCGGAAGAAGATCGAGATGGCGCCGATCCCGAGGACGGTCAAGGAGGTATACCGGGTAAAGAAGAACCCGGGCGACGTTTCTATGTCGCAGAAGCAGGACCTGCTCAAATCCATCGAGGATGCCATGCGGGAGCAGGACAAGAAAGGCCTCATCAAGAGCACCCGCCTGAACTACTCCGAGGCTTACTCTCACAACATCCACTACACTTCCGCCGGCGAGCGGATCGAGTACGACACGTACCGGACCGGGTTTAGCTGCACGGCTGTGGCAGGAGAAGGCAGCGCCTTGCAGGTCGGCAGAAGGAGCTACTTCAACGTGGGAGGGTTCGAGATCTTCGACCAGTGCAATCCTCTCGAGCTGGCCCGGGAAGCCGTGGACGAGGCCTACGCTCTGCTGTCGGCGAAGCATGCCCCGTCGGGGAAATTCGACGTGGTTTGTGACCCCGAGCTGGCAGGCGTCTTTATCCACGAGGCAGTCGGCCACGCGTCAGAGGCAGATACGGTCCTGGACGGGGACTCGTGCCTCGAGGGCCGGATAGGCCAGCAGATCGGCAGTGAGCTGGTGACGGTGAAGGACGATCCGACGCTGCTGAAGTACGGCTACTATCCTTACGATAGCGAGGGTGTGCCCTCTCATTCGAAGACGCTCATCGAAAAGGGCGTCATGAAGGCTTACCTGAACTCCCGGGAGACAGCGGCGAAACTCGGCGGTACCCCGGGCAACGCCCGGGCCGGAGGCCTGGCGCGGCCGGTTGTGCGGATGAGCAACACCTTCATCGACAACGGCGAGCTCACCAAAGACGAGGTATTCGAAGGCGTGAACGGCATCTACCTGAAAGGCTCCCGGGGCGGCCAGGTGAACACTGGGGAAGGCGTGTTCCAGTTCAACGCGGTGATCGGCTATCTTGTTAAAGACGGTAAGCTCGGCGATATCATCCGGGATGTCTCCCTCTCCGGCAACACGCTGAAGACGCTCAACAACATCGTCCGGGTGGGCAACGACCTGGACTTCCACTCGGGCCGGTGCGGCAAAGCCGGCCAGGGAGTCGCCGTCGGCGACGGGTCCCCACACATTCTCATAAAGGACGCTGTGGTAGGAGGGTCATCATGATCGACGCCAAAAAATTAGTCGACCTGGCGATCAGGCTGGGAGCGAGCGACGCGGAAGTCTACGCGTCCTCGGGCAAAGTGATCACCGTCGAGACGGAGCACGGCGAGCTGGGCCACGCCGAAGAGAGCCTGTCCGAAGGCGCGGGCATCCGGGTCATCGTCGGCGGGGCAGAAGGTTATTCTTCCTCTAACGACCCGTTCAAGTTCGAGGACGCGGTCAAAGCCGCCATCGTCTGCGCAAAGGCCAGGCCGAAGGATCCGGCACTGAAAGGCATGCCCCTCAAGCCCGGGAACTATCCGGGCGTCACCGGCATCTATGATCAGCAAGTGGCCGATATCGGCCTCGACCAGTGTGTCGACCTGGCGGCGGGCATGATCAAGGCAGCGAAAGAGGATAAAGGCGCTTCCGTTACGGCGGCCAAGTTCTCCAGCGTGGTGAGCGACAGCGTCATAGCTAACTCAAACGGGGTTCTGGTCGAAGACCGGGAGACCGTAGTCATGGGCTACGTGGACGTGATCATCAAGGACGGCGATCAGGTCTCGACAGGCTTCGAATACGATGTGGCCCGATCGTTAAACCTCGATCTAAGCTCGGTCGGCCGTCGGGCAGCGAAGCTCGCCCGGGACTCGCTGGGCTCGTCGCACGTGACCGAACAGACGAGCGACATCCTGCTCGGGCCTTTCGCCTTCGGCGACCTCCTCGAATCCACCCTGCTGTCGTCGGTAAGCGCGGAGAATGTCCAGAAAGGGCGCTCCGGCCTCGCGGGCAGGATCGGCGAAAAGATTGCAGTAGAGGGCCTTTCGATCGTCGACGACGGCCTGCTGGCAGGCGGGCTCGGAACATCGAGGTCTGACGACGAAGGTGTGCCCTCCAGGCGGACTTCGATAGTCACCGACGGAACACTCACATCCTTCCTGTATAACTCATACACCGCAGCCAAGGAAGGCAGGGAATCGACCGGCAACGCAGTCCGTGGGTCGTACAGCGCCCCACCCAAAGTCGGCGCCCGCAACGTGCTGTTCGAGTTCCCCAGGAGCGACGTGATCAAAGAGACCCCGAAGGGCATCTACGTCAACTCCGTGATCGGCGCCCACACCGCCAACCCCATCACCGGCGACTTCTCCGTCGAGTGCCGCAACGCCTTCGTCGTGGAGAACGGCGCCATGGCCAGGCCCGTCAAGTCGTTAATGCTCAGCGGCAACGTGTTCGAGCTGTTGAAAAAGATCGACGGCATGGGCAAAGACGACCGGCCCACCGGGGCGATAATCTCGCCGACGGTGAGGGTGAAAGAGATGCGCGTCACACCGGGAGCGTAAGTCGGGGATCATACGGAAATATACCCACGGCGGCACGGCTCCTCATTCTGACAAATGGAAAACAAATGTTCTAACCACGGCGGCACGGCGGCACGGCGATAACGCGAGATACGATAGCAGGAGGGTTAGTTAAACCACGGCGGCACGGCGGCACGGCGACGATCGTACCCGAATAGCAAGACTCTCTTTTTTTATTGATCCACGGCGGCACGGCGGGCCGACTGCACGGAGATAAATATGTTTCGCTTCCTTCAGGCTATTGAACGAATGTCAGGCTGAAATGATTCGATAGTAAGCTTTTGGTTAATGCTCTGTCTTTGTGTCGCCGTGGACATAAAAAGGAGTTCAATCATACTGGTTCGCCACTGTCTTTGTGTCGCCGTGCCGCCGTGGTTTCATTTACCATCCGACTGGTCGTGGATCTTACTGTCTCCGTGTCGCCGTGCCGCCGTGGTTTCATTTACCATCCGACTGGTCGTGGATCTTACTGTCTTTGTGTCGCCGTGCCGCCGTGGTTTCATTTACCATCCGACTGGTCGTGGATCTTACTGTCTTTGTGTCGCCGTGCCGCCGTGGTTTCATTTACCATCCGACTGGTCGTGGATCTTACTGTCTTTGTGTCGCCGTGCCGCCGTGGTTAATTATCTGACTTTTATGGTAGTTCCCAGGTACCAGCAAGTTTAAACGCAGGTATTTGATCTATTCTCACCTGTGTTATCGATGAAGCTCTGGCAATTAATCCTAATAACGGTGCTTGTCGCCATGGTGGCGCTCTCTGGCTGCGTGTTTCCGGGGGCTGTATCGTCGACTCCTACTGCTGTACCAGTTACTGCGGTACCTACGGTTTCGCCGACCGAGGATCCGATCACCATCGGCACGCAGTATGGCACGCAGGTGCGGCTGGTCAACGCTACGGTTGAGCTTGCCGGGGCGAGGGATCCTGAGCTGCAGGCGGAGAACTTCACGCTGACCTTCGAGAACATCGGCGACTCGCCCGCGACCAACGTGGGCTTCAACTTCAAGGAAAAAGACCTCCGCAGCGGCATCGAATTTTTCAGCGACGTGTATCTGATCGGCACTATTCCCGCCAACAGTCAGGTTTCGTACCAGTTCACCACCCCCGAACACCGGGAAGCCTACAGCGTGACCGCCGACATCAAGGTCTACTGGGGCGAGAAGGTAGAGTTCAACAGTACTTACAAGAAGCCCTTCACGCTGGTCGGCCTCCTTAGACCTTAAGGAAAATCATCTCTTGATCTTATTAAACGCTCCAGTACCGTTTACACGAAGTACACAAGGTACACGAAGTATAGTCCTTTGTGAAACTTTTAGTACGGTCCGGCAGGTCTGGTTGACTGCCGGACCGTACTATTAGTTTCAATAATGACTATACGCAAAGTTATATCATAAGATCAAGCTACAGTCAGCCTTTTGATCGAACTTCGAGTACTTCGTGTACTTCGCGTACTTCGTGTAAACGGTACGGGCACTCACACGAAAATTTTCTGGATAGTTATACCTCGCGTTATCTGATCGAGCACCTGTAAGCAAACGTCCAGAACCATTGCCGGTATTTTTATCTTTTCCGCCGGCCAACAGGCTGACCAGTATGAAACTGGTATCCAGCGACCGCAAGCGCCGGGGCATGTCCCTGGACGCCATCACCGATTTTATGAACAGTGCACCAGTAGGGCGGATGGCGACGATCAATCCCGATGGCACACCGTACGTGCTCCCGCTGCACTTCGCCTTCGAGGAAGGGCGGATATACGTGCACTGCGCTCTTGAAGGGAAAAAGCTGGACAACCTGCGCAGGAATCCGGCCGTATGCTTCGAGGCCGACGAAGCCATCGAGATAACCATCGTCTCTGATAAGCCCTGCGCGAGTGGCACGTTTTACCGCAGCGTCATCGCTAACGGCAACGCCGCAATAGTCGAAGACCATGCCCGGAAGAAGCATATACTGCAAGTTTTGATGGACAAGTACGCAAAAGGCCGGAAATACGGGGAGATGTCTGCCGAAGCGATCGAAGAGACGTGCGTCGTCGAGATCATCGTCGTCGAGATCAGCGGCAAGGCCCGGTTACCGTAAAGCAATAAATTTATGCATATACAGGCGTCTATCTCATGGGTATTCTGATGAGGTATTGCGGGACGCTTTTCATCTTTTTAATAGCTTTCATCGTCGCCGTCTCCGGCTGCATAGAGTTCGGTGAAAACAGCTACACTCCCGCGACCGCCACTCCCACGTCGGGCCCGTCATCATACGCTATTCCGGGAGCTCAGGTGCCCAGTTCTCAGATCACTGTCACCCTGTCGAAGGTCGACTACGATCGCACCGCGAACATGACGCAGGCGGAGAACATTACCCTGACCCTGAAGAATACCGGGACTACCGACGTTAGCAACGTAGGCATCAGCGTCAAAGCCAAGGACACTCCGACTGGTACGGCACTATACTCAGGCACGGCACCCGCAGGCAACATTAAAGCTGGCAAAGAGGCCACTGTCAGCGTACAGTTACCCCCGCACGCCTTTGTCAACACTATGACCCTGAGCGTCAACGTCTACTGGGGCAGAGACCCGGCTTACGTCAACGACGAAACCAGGCCATGGGTTATCTCGCTGGCAACTAACCCGTACTGGTAGTGCGATACCGGGCTGCCGCTCGACATGCCGCCGAACTCGCCGGACTTCCGGCGAGCATTCCGGGCACTTATGGCTCAGGAGAAAGCAACAAATATATGCTTGTGCGTGCGTGTGATCACCGGGTAGGTATTATCATGCGTGCTCATCGGGTGCTTGTAATTCTTTTACTCGCGGCTGCCATCGTCACTGTCTCCGGCTGCATCGAGTTCGGGGCGATGCCCGCTACGACGCCTGCCTCATCTACGGCTGCACCCCCCACCGTTTCTAACACGGCCACGCCCAGAGCACAGATATCCGACTCTCAGATCAGCGCGGCCCTCATAGAAGTCACCTCTAATCAGACGTCTGACGGTCAACAACTAGAAAACCTGGTACTGACTCTCACGAACACGGGAACCACCGATATACCCAGTGTCCGCTTCACCTATAAGGTGGAGGACCCCGTAGCAGACGAAGTACTAAGATCTAGCTCGGTATCCGCAGGCTTCATCCCTGCAGGCAGCCAGACCGACGTGCTCGTCTCCTTGCCCAGGTACGAGTATCTCCGTGCCATGACCTTTAGCGTTACTGTCCACTGGGGCAACGATCCGGAGTACGTCAACGACAAGATCAGACCATGGTCTATCTCTCTGGTGACCAACCAGTTCTGGGAAAAATAGTAAAAATAGGAGAGGGCCTCACAGTAAGACCTTCTCTTAACTCAGTTTCTGAAGCTCTGGATCGGAGCCGGTATGCGGCCGCCTCTGCGGACGAAGTTCGCCGAGGAGTACTTGTTGAGGGCCATGACGGGGCTGCCGCCGAGCAGTCCGCCGAACTCGACGTACTCTCCTTCTTTGCCTGCCGGTATGATGCGGACGCCGGTGGTCTTGTTGTTGACCATGCCGATGGCGCACTCGTCGGCGATGATGGCCGAGAGCGTCTCGGGTTCGGTGTCCCCGGGGACCACGATCATGTCGAGGCCGACCGAGCAGACGCTGGTCATCGCTTCTAGCTTGTCGATGTTGATGGCTCCTGCCTTGAGGGCTTCTACCATGCCCGAGTCTTCGCTGACCGGGATGAATGCGCCGGAGAGGCCGCCTGTGTACGAAGTAGCCATGGCGCCGCCTTTCTTGACCGCGTCGGTCAGCAGCGCCAGTGCAGCAGTCGTGCCGTGGGTGCCGCACCGCTCCAGGCCCATGACTTCGAGGATGTTCGCTACCGAATCGCCCTCTGCGGGAGTCGGCGCTAACGACAGGTCTACGATGCCGAAGGGCACGTCGAGCCGCTCGGCCATCTCTCTGCCTACCAGCTCGCCCATGCGGGTGATCTTGAACGAGGTCCGCTTGATCGTTTCGGATAACTCGCCGAGGTCCGCATCCTTCATCTGGGCCAGCACTGCCCTGACCACGCCTGGGCCGGAGATGCCGACGTTGATGACGGTCTCGGGCTCGCCGTCGCCGTGGAAGGCGCCTGCCATGAACGGGTTGTCCGTCGGGGCGTTGGCGAAGACGACCAGCTTGGCGCAGCCCACCGGGTTGATGGCCGCGGTCTTCTTGATCACGTGGCCCATCAGCAGGATGGCGTCCATGTTGATGCCGCTCTTCGTCGTGGCGACGTTGATCGAGCTGCACACTCTGTCCGTAGACGTCAGCGCCTTCGGGATCGAGTTGATCAGGACGGAGTCGCCGACGGTGAAGCCCTTGTGGACGAGGGCGCCGTAGCCTCCGATGAAGTCGATGTTGAGCTGCTTGGCCGCCTTATCAAGGGTCCTGGCGATGGTGACGGCGCCATCGATGGCCTCGTCTTCGCTCAGGCCGGCCACTGCTGCGTCCAGCAGGTTGCCGATGGGGGTGACTGCGATGCGCTTGTTCACGATGGGTATGCCGAACTTGGCCTCTACTGCTTTGGCTTCGCTGACCAGGTCTCCGGCCCTTGTCGTGATCGTCTCGTAGATGTTATCCCGCATCTTGTCCAGGTCGGAGGAGATGCAGCCTCTGAGGTTGATACCCATGGTCACCGTGCGGATATCCAGGTGCTGGGCCTGGATCATGTCGACGGTTTCCAGGATCTCCTCGATGGAGTAGATCATGGGTTACACCCTGTGCATGAACTTGAAAATGTTTTCGTGCTGCACGGTGATCTGGACGCCCTGCTCTTTCCCCAGCTTCTGCATGGTTTCCTGCAGTTTGGCGAGGTCGTGGTCGGTGATATCCGCGATGAGGATCATCGTGAACAGCCCCTGCACGATCGTCTGGCTGAGGTCTTCGATATTGATACTAAGATCTGCGAGCGCTCTCGTGATGGCGGCAATGATACCAGGGTGGTCGATACCTGTGACGGTGATAACGGCTCTCTCTTTAGTGGATTTTTGCATGTGCGAACCTCTCAGGATTTAGTGATGACTGCGAAATTTCTGGTCAGGCTTTTGTGAATCCGCTGCCTGTGCGTTTCAATTACAGTAAAGCCAGCATCGGTTAATAGCTTTTCCATCGGCTCTTTCGAGACGACGACCGCCCGGCAACCGGGTTTCAGCACCCGGAACATCTCTCTGAGCGCTCCAGTATAGAACGCTCCGGCAGACTCGGCAGCGATGGGGGTGGACTGGCCGTACGGGAAGTCGGTGACCATGGCATCGACCGAGTCGTCTCTGATGCCCATCCGAAGCGAGTCCTGCCAGATCACGTCGTAGGTCGTCTGGTAGTGGCGCAGGTTCTTCCGGGTGCCGTAGACCATCTTCTTCTGGATGTCGCAGCCCACGACGTGGATGCCGGGGCTGATCAGGCCGGCCTCTACGAGCGTGCCGCCTGTGCCGGAGAAGGGGTCAAGCATCCACCCTTCGCGGATGCGGGTCAAGTTCACCACTGCCCTGGAAATCCGGGGCATCAGGACGCCCGGCAGAAAGAACGGTTTTTTCAGCGGGGCCCGTTCCTCGAATCCCGGCCTGTCTACTTCCGCCAGCCTCCTGCCGAAGATGCATACACCTTCTGTCACGATCGCCCGGAATATGACGTCGGGGTTATCCAGGCTGACCGGGTATCCCCGGTGCCAGATGGCGGCGCCGAGCTTTCTTTCGAACGATGCAGATATGCCGCCGTAGTTCTTGACCCGGCTCACCCTGACGACGAAGCTCTGGCCGTATTTGAGGCCAAGTTCTCCAGTTTCAGCTTCTTTGAGTATCATGTCCGGGTCGGATGGCGCTATAAAGATCAGCTCGAGAATATTGTGAGTCAGCGCCAGCCTGCGGGCCAGTATTCCGGGGTCGGCGTCAGTTTCGACAACGAGCACCTGATCGTAGCTGTACTTGATCTGGTAGTTCCAGCCGGACGCCTCTATGCAAGCGATGACTTCGCTCCGCGGCAGCGTGTCGTGCTCCCCTGAAAGTTCGAAAACGAGCTGACTCATCGTATCGTTCCCCCCAACGCGCTGGAAGCATATAATGTTTAGGTTCGACGCAGGTTTTCGGGCGGCTGATAGTTAGCAGGCGCAGTCCTACTATTTCTTTCTCTCAAACCTGATCGTGTACACCGTTCCCTGGCCCCGTTCCAGCTGCAAGCTTCCGCCTATCTGGGAAACCAGGGAGCTGATGAGCTGTACGCCCAGCGTCCCTGTGCTGGCGGCGGCCGCGCTTTCCGGCATTCCGACCCCGTCATCCCCCAGGACCATGGTGACCTCCTCCCCGCGGGTGGTCAGCTCCAGCCAGACTCTGCCACTCCGGCCGGAAGGGAAAGCGTGCTTCAACGAGTTCGAGATGATCTCGTTGACCAGCCGGTCTCCCGGATTTTCCCATTTTCTCCGGCTGCGCACACTCCTCGCCCCAGCCTCTCAACCGGTATGCACCCCTGACTGGATCTTGTACACATTACTATAGCTTCGGTCCACCCGGGGGCCGAACTCTCATTTTAACTCCCGGAGCCGGATGCGGTATACGGTCCCTTCGCTCCTGTCGAGCTCCAGGTCGCCCCCGATCTGGGCGGCAAGGGATGTGACGAGCTGAATGCCCAGGGTGCCTGTTTTGTAGATGTCCATATCCTCCGGCAAGCCCACGCCGTCGTCCCCGATGACCATATCGATGTCGTTCCCGTCCACCTTCATCTCTACCCATACCCGGCCTTTCCGGCCTCCGGGAAAGGCATGCTTGAACGAGTTGGAGATGATCTCGTTGACCAGGAGCCCGCAGTGGATCGCCGCGTCGACGTCCAGGAATATGTCTTTGACGTCCAGGTCAAACCGGACCTGGTCCTGGGTGGCCCCGTACGAGTTGTACAGCGTACCTGACAGGCTTCTGATATACTCGGCGAAGTCGATCTTGGACAGGGACTCGGATCTGTACAGCTTTTCGTGGACCAGCGCCATCGACCTGACCCGGTTCTGGCAGTCCTTGAAAATGTGCCGGTCTCTGTCGTCTTTGATATATGCCGACTGCAGGTTGAGCAGGCTGGAGATGATCTGGAGGTTGTTCTTGACCCGGTGGTGGATCTCCTTCAGGAGCACTTCCTTCTCTTTGAGCGAACTATTCAGCTGTTCCTCGGCGGCTTTCCGGTCAGAGATGTCCCGGCTGGATAGAATGGCTCCCGAGAGCTTCCCGTTATCGTCGTAAAGCAGATCGCCTGCCGCTTCCAGCCAGACGTAGTGACCGTCTTTATGCCTGAACCGCAGCACGATCCTGCCTGGCAGCCCTTTAGACAGGTGTTCCTGAATGACCGCGGCCACCCTCGGAGCATCCAGGGGATGCATGTAAAACAGGGCGGGCTTGCCGATCATCTCTTCAGGCTTATAACCTAAGACTCTTTCGGCAGAGGGGCTGATGTACTGGTACCTGGCGGCGATGTCCGTCACGCTGACCACGTCCATCATGTTGTCCGTGATCATGCGCAGCCGCTTCTCGCTCTCCTTAAAGGCGATCTCCAGCCTTCTCTGCTCGGTGATGTCCTTGATGAAAATACGCATCGCCTGGTTTCCGGGCAGGTAGTAGATACTTTCCTTATAAAGCAGATCTCCGATCTCCAGCTCCCTCTGCACAGACTGCTCACCGGTGCTCTGGAAGCGGGCGATGATCCTGTCCAGGTCTCTAAGGGCCGGGTGTTTTCTTCCCTTCCTCAGCAGGTCCGGGAACTCCTTTTTCGCCGCCGGGTTCAGGTACCTGACCTCAAAGGCCGAAGAGATCTCGATGATGGGGTTCGGGTATTGTTCCGGAAACGACGCCAGGTTAAATATTTCGGCGTCAGCATTTTTCCTGTTCTCCTCAGCCTCTTTCAGGCT
Source organism: Methanocella sp. MCL-LM (assembly GCF_049676595.1). Classification (GTDB taxonomy): domain Archaea; phylum Halobacteriota; class Methanocellia; order Methanocellales; family Methanocellaceae; genus Methanocella_A. The sequence goes on along the minus strand of NZ_CP187259.1, from coordinate 3,314,754 downwards.
CCTGACCTGCCTTTGCAGCTCTTCGATCTCAGAAATCAGCCGGTCTCGATCGCGATCATCCGTATTTCCACCCCTGTTAAAAAACGCGTCGAGCCCCATGTTGCCTATATATTTCAAAGACAAGCATTATATCTTTTACTGTATCCGGCAATGGCCGGAATCCCCTCCGGCTCCCGGAATTATGGCCGGTCGCAAGCCCTGTACAGGCGCAGTTGTGGCGTCCTGAACCTTCCGGGCTTTAACTTTTTCAAGCGTATCATTCGAAAAACCATAAGACTATACCTGTAAAATATGAAAACATGGACGAATCCCCGCCCGACTGGGCACGCTACCTCTTCTGGCTGATATCCGGCTGCCTGTCGGTTTGTTTCGCAGAGATCGTGTCGGGATCCTACCTGTTCCCCTACTTTACGTTCGAGGGCCTTTTCATCGTCTTACCCGTCTATGCTTTGCATACTCTGGTGCTGGCTTACGTGGTATACCGCTTCGGGCGGCCGAGGCTTTACACTCTCTTTCTCGCAGGCGCTATCTTCGGGCTATACGAAGCCTACATCACGAAAATCATCTGGAGCCCCCCATGGGGCGAGGCTGTCTGGCTCTTCCAGGGGATCGCCGTGGTCGAGGCTCTCGTCCTGGTGCTGTTCTGGCACCCGCTCCTGTCTTTTATCCTGGCTCTGTTCGCCTCGGAGAGCCTCCTGACCCGGTCGAGGGAAATTTTATCCGGCCTGCCGCAGCTGTTATGGGGCTTCTTCGCCACTCCCGCGAGGACGTACGCAGTCATCTTCGGAGCAGCGCTGCTCTTCGGGCTATACCAGGGAACTCTGACGCAGTCCCCTTTCTTCTCCATCGCCTCCGCGCTCGCCGCCGGCGGCGTGATCGGCCTGCTCGTTTTCATCTACCGCCGCATAGGCCTGCATAAGTACGACATCCGCAAGCTTCTCCCCACGGCTAAAGAGTTCATCATCCTGCTGGTGCTGCTGCTGGCGATGTACGCCATCTTCGGGCTGGCGATAAGACGGGAAGCCCTTCCCGGCACCATCCCGCAGCTGATCATTCTCGGAGCTTACGTCGTCCTCTTCGGGCTGCTGTACCTGAGCCTGAGGAGGTCCAGACAGGTCAGGCTCCCGGCGCTGAACTTCCCCGCCCGGTTCTCGTGGCCTGAAGTACGCGGCGTTTTTCCTGACCATTGGCCTGGCTTCCGCAGCGATGAGCCTGGCTACCTTTAGAGGCACCGCCCACACGGCTTTCTGGTACGCCGGAATCGCCATCGGCATCATCATCCTGCTGCTGGCCATCATAGACATCTTCCAGCGCCCTGATACTTCCGGTCATTAGGTATTTCACGCCCCGCGGCGACCGGAAACTGGTGTTTATCCATGATGCAGCCGCCCAGACTTCCGAAGTACGACGAAAAGGACCCGAGGTACCACACGACCCGCCTGCGTGGCATGTTCGGGGATCTCATCGACCACCTCCGCAAGGACGTCAAACTCGTGGACGACCCCCGGGCGAAGGCGATGTACGAGACCAGCGCCGAAGTCCTCCGCGGCCTCCAGAAGGCGTTCGAGGACTATGAGGAGGGCACCGAAGAAGCATGGCGGCGCTGACCGCCGCCAGCCTTCGGTGCCAGAGCGCGTCGGCGGGTGGTATGTAAGCCTTCGGCGGCTAGAGAGTGTAGGGGTGTTGTTTGTGAGCCTTCGGCTCAGGCTTTTGCGTAGCAGGAGAACAAAGCATGACGTGCAAAGCAAAGAAATATTAACCCAGAGCTTATATTGAGGAACCATGCTCGAGAGGCTCAGGACCATCGCAGACTATCAGTTTGGTAAAGGGGCAGGAGAAGCGCTTTTCCCCGAAGGGGTGAAGTTTATCTTGTCCCGGACTGGCAGGGTGCGCCAGATCGTTTCCGGTAACCGGCGTATAGCTACTGTCCGAGCCAACGATGGCTTCCTGATCCTGAGCGCCTACGGCGGGGAAAGGCTCAAGCCGGTGCTCCCGTTCCCGCAGAAGCGGGTCATCATGAACGACGATGCCGCGCCCTTCGTGGCCAAGGGCAAGACCGCTTTCTGCAAATTCGTGCTCGAGTGTGACCCCGAAATCCGGGCTATGGAAGAAATCCTGCTCGTGGACAAGGACGACAACTTCCTCGCCACCGGCCAGGCGCTGCTCGCGGCGGCGGAAATGAAGGCGTTCAAGAGGGGCACTGCAGTCCACGTCCGGTACGCGGTCAAAGGCAAGGACATGGGCGCCGAGCCTGCCGAATAATTGCTTTTATAAGTGACTGTTGACCTTTCGTTAGAGAAACTATATTTAAACACCAAGTCACTATTGTCATAGATGAGATCGATGAGGAAACCCTATCTATTTGAGGCGCTAGTGTTACTGCTCCTCGTCGTTCTGCTCGGGGTCATGTACCTGTTGATCGCGACCACTCCCGAGAACGTGACCGGCTGGGCTTTCCAGGGCACGGACAGGGTACAGTACATGACCGTCGGGGAGAACGATACGCTCTATGCCTTCAGAAGCGACGGCATTTACGCCATAGATCGCGCCGGCAACCTCGTCTGGGACTTCCACGTTCCCCAGCAGTGGAAAATTCTGAACACGTGGGATCGGTCTGCCAGCACAGCCGGCACTTCTAAGGGAGCGACTTCGACTATCGAGTCCTACCCGGTGTCCGACACGGAAGCAGGCAGCCTCTACGTGCTCGCCCTCCCTAACGTCACTGCAGAAAGTCTCAAACTCCAGTACTACCAGAACAGGTCACCCTACATAGCGCTCGACTCCGCAGTCCTCTCGATCTCCGAAGACGGTAAGCTCCAGTGGGAGCTGCCGATCACCCTTATGGTGCCCTCGGCTGACGTGCTGAGCATCAGCGACCTCTCCCAGTTAGTCATGACCCGGCCCGTGGCCATCCAGGCCTCGGGAGACCGGGTGTACGTGTTCCACGACTATACTGAGACAGTGGTCGGCACGGACGGCAAGGTGCTCTTTGAGCTGCCCGGTGTAGCCGCCCCCGCCTCCGTGGATGAAGAGGGTCACATCTTTATCGTCCGCGCCCAGGCGCCTTCGACTCCCCGGGCTAACGACCCCGGCTACATGACCCCCTCCGGCATCATCGAGGGGTACGACCGGGACGGGCAGCAGATCTGGACCCGGGACGTCCACGAGAACGTCGTTCCCCAGTATTTGGCAGAGGACATCTGGCAGGACTTCAACTCCCTGCCCATCTACAAGAATCACACTCTCTACGTCCCGCTCGACAACGGCATCGTAGCCCTCGACAGCATGGGCCGGACCCTGTGGTGGAAATACCTCCCCGGCGGCCCCTACGTGATGTTCGAGCTCATGCCCGTGGACGACGACGGGAACGTGTACATGAGGACCGTGAACCCGGTCTCCTCGGCGAGCTCCTACCTGTTCGTCATCGGGCCCGACGGCTGGTCGCACTACGCGCCCTCGCTCTATGTCGCCCAGTACGACAGCCTGAGGCACACCGCGGCGAAGAACGGCATCGTCTACAACATCGACCGGACCTCGTTCAACCACGTCAAGAGCCTGCAGGACCTGCAGACACTCACAGTCACCGCTTATGATGTCAAAAACAGCACCTCGCTCTGGAGCTTTGCGCTGCCCCTGCAGTACAAGACGGAAGTGCTGCTCAACAGCACCAACGTCGACGACATCATGAAGGGCATGTATACCAGCTATCCTGCCTCGTATTCGAACCCGGCAGCCGCCAGCACGACTGGTAAAGCCCTCAGGCCCGCCGGCTGGCCCGAGATCAGCATCTACCCGGGTAATGACGTGGTCTACGTCAACTTCCGCAGCACCAACTACGAAGGGCCCGTCGTGCTCAACAAGTCCCGGGCAGTGTTCTCCAGCGGCATATACGCACTGGACACGGAAGGCAAGCTGGTCTGGGATAAGGCACTCAGCCTGCCGGTGACCTCCGCTGCCGCCAACAACAGCACTATATACTTCGCGACCGGAGACGGCAAGATCTTCGGCACCACGGTCAACACCGTCGTCGCCGGTATCGCCTTACTCGCCATCGGAGCGGTACTCTTCAAGTTCATTGGGTTCGGCACCGTCGCCAGGGCCAGAAACAGGCTGGACAAGAACGACAACCGCAACGCAGTACTCCAGTACATCGTCCGCAACCCCGGCTGCACCGCAGTAGACGTCGGCAGGGATATGGGCCTCAACGTAGGCACCATCCGCTATCACATGCTCATCCTGACGATCAACCACAAGATCGTCGAGCACAAGGACGACAAGTACCTCCGGTACTTCACCAACTCCAACAGCTACAGCATGGCAGAACGCACCATCATCTCCCTCATGAAGAGAGAGCCTATGTGGCGGGTGCTGTCAGCTCTTGCAGAGAAGCCGGGCATGTCCAACGTGGAGATTTCGAGAGAGATGAACATCTCCACCGGCGCCGCCAGCAGGCACATGACCGAGCTGTTCCAGAAGGGGATTGTTACGAAGACCCCGATGGACGACCGCGGGTTCGCCTACGCTATAAAAGATGAGTACAAAGAGTATGTGCTCCGGATGATCGACAGGCTATAATCTCATTTTCCTTCTTGTTAAGGATGCGCGCGGCAACAATACGATCGCTGCGCTGTGCCAGGATCACAGATTGCAACAGATTACGCAGATTGCACAGATACTAATGGATAACAAAAAAGGAAATGGTTCGCTGTACTCCCTATTTTAAAAGAAATCTGTGCAATCTGTTATATCTGTAGCAATCTGTGATCTGGCACAGCGCAGCGTTCGTGTTGCTGTCTCACTGAATCAGAGCAATCTGAAATGCACAGCGCAGCGTTCGTGTTGCTGTCTCACTGAATCAGAGCAATCAGTATAAAAAAGAAAAAGGATAGAAGTCTGTTACTTTGCGCTCGTAACAACGACTTCCATCTGCTTCAGGGACCTGGCCGCGTTCAGGAGCATGGTCTTGTACTCCTCGACGTCAGTCTGGTAGTGCTCCTTAGCCTTGATCGCATCGGCGTCCGTGCCGGCCTTCATTGCCACCAGGCGGTCGGCGGTGTTGTAGATGGTGTCTTTGACCCACATGTCCCGGGTGTCGCCGTCTACGGGGACGATGATCTCCGGCCTGACGCTGAAGATCAGGGTGCCGTCCTGGCCTTTAAAGCTGTTGGGCTTGCCGATGACGGCCACGAACGAGGGTACTTCGATCTCCGACAGGGCCTGAGCGGCCTCGGGCTGGTACTGGCTGGCGTAGATCACGAAGGCGCCGGTAGGATCGCTGACCCGGCCCTTCCAGAACTCTGAGTCGGAGCCGATGTTGGTCTTCTCGGTGAGCGTGCCCACGATGAAGACCCTGTTGCACTTGGCGCCGGTCGGCGTGAGCAGGTACGTCGGGGCGAACTGGTCTTCCCCGTCCTTGTACGTCAGGTTGGAGGCCTGGAACTCTTTGGCGAAGAGGCGCTTGGCTACTTCTCTGGGCATTTATACCGCCCCCACTTTCTTGAGCACTTCGTCCAGCGTGATGTCCCTGGCCGTGCGCTGCATTTCCTTGGCTAACAAATACCGGCCTCCCATGATCGGGCCTTTGACTGTAAAGTATTTGCCGAGCATGATATGCTTGATTTCGTCCAGCACTACGCCTGGGTCTACTGCATCCATGGCCATCTTCTTGGCCATGTTGACGTTGATGCCGGTGACCTGGTAGGTCATCTCCTGGTTCAGGATAATGTCCTGCGCTATCTTACCGTCGTCCAGCACGGCCTTAACGCGGAGGTCGTACTCGCCTTCCTGCTTGCCGTGGTCTACGCAGGCTCCCTTGGTCAGCGGGCGGTTGCACTCGGGGCACCGCTTGATCAGGCCGCTGCCGGACTGCACGTCGACGATGGCGCCGGTCATGATGGTGTCCCCGTCGGCCACTTCCACGTCTTCCGTGGGCACGATGGTCGTAGTCTTGTTGAGCTTCACCGAGAACCGGCTCTGCCACGAGTCGGTGACCATGTTGGTCAGGTAGTAGCTCTTGCCTTCCTCCAGCTTCGGGAGGTCGGACTTGGCGAAGCTGACGAACTTGATGGTGCCAGTCTCGTCACCCAGCATCCCTATCTGGGAGATGCTCGGCTTGTCGTTCTCCCAGATCTGCAGGACTTTCGCCTTCAGCGAGACCCACATGCCGTCCTTGATGATGTCCTTGATCTTGACGAGCTGGGTTTCTCCGCCGCCTCCGGTCTGGGGGCGCTGCAGCTTCAGGTCCCGGACGTACTGGTTCATGACAGTCCTCTTAGCCTCGTCCTCGGGTACCTTGTACTGGTTGACCAGTAAGTCCAGCTTCTGCTCGATCTCCTTCAGGGGCACGTCCGCGCCCATCTGAGAGAACTTCTCTCTCAGTTCTTTCGCAGTATCCTTAACCATGATGTTCCTCAAGTCTCCGTTTTAGTGGTCGGGAGACAATTGAGAGTAGGCGAGGATGGTATATAAGCCACTTCGAAGCGCGGTGAAAGTATTCTGGATTTCATTGAACGAGCCTTCGGCTCGGGCTTATGCGGTCTAGATACTACAAACCTTAAATTGCCATACTAATCGATTAATAAGCCTAAATAAATACCTTGATCTCTGAGTTTACAATGCTCTTTCATTGTGTAAATCGTGCAATAATAATGGCCATTGTAATGGGGTGACAAGAATGACAACCACCTAAGTTATCGACACTCTATTAACGGCCCGGTTCAATGCCATAGCTTCAATTGCGTTCGTAGCTAAAATAATCTTTATTTGATAATATTGATTATATAAATATAATTGAGGAGGGTATTAAATGAGGTTGACTAAGCTAATTGTATTAAGTGTCACTATAGTAGCAGTGTCACTGTTTTCAATGACTGCCGGCGCCATCTACCTGGAGGGCCAGGCGCCCCCGGATGACACGTCCCCGCACATTCTGGCAGCCAGCAGCGGGCTGGCAGATAGTGGCGGCACCAGTCAGGTTGTTACCGAAGGTAGTGCCGGCGGGCTCATGTCACCGATGCTGCCTGCGAGCTTCGGGTATCCCACCCTGTCGGCTGCGGGGATGACGGACATGCGCATGCCTTCCGCCGGCTTTGGGACGCTATGGGGTTGCTGTACGGCGAGTGAAACTCCGGCAGCAGCCGCAGCACCTTGGAGCAAGCTAAGCAGGCCCGGCTTCATCGCGGGTATGCCGTCTCTCAAGTCGATGTGGCCGTCCGGCCGATAGGACACAGGTTCCTGCAGGCTTCCGGTGTACAGGCATACTTGTATGAAAGTGCCCCGCATTGCCCCACCTTTTCTCCCCAGGTCTGACCCGGGAAATATCGGGGATAAAAGGGAAATTCGCCAGTATCTGTCGGGAAACGAGTTAAAAATGGCAGTATGTAGTCACACTGGTGGAGAATATGAGGAACATAAAGGCGATCGTAACAGCCCTGCTTATTATGGCAGCCCTGTCAGCTGTTCTGGCTATGCCTGTGGAAGCAGTTAATGGCGTTAGCTCTGCCTGGGGCGGCAGCTACGGTAGCTACCCGGGAAGCTCATTCGGACTATATCCCGGCACTGGCTGGGGCGGATGGAATCCTGGCGGTTGGGGGTGGCCTCAGGATAACTGGTGGACAAGGCCTGGCTGGGGCAACTGGTATCCGGGAACAGGCGGCGGCTGGGGCGGCTGGTTCAGCGACTGCTATTCGAGGTGTATTTCTCAGGGTTACGGATCAACGTACTGCTCTCAGGTCTGCCCGGTATGACGGGCAGCATCGGATTTTTTGCCGGTCCTGGGGCCTGAGATCGCCACCCGGTCGGGCCTCCGGTACGGTGTATGTGCAGGCATTCGAGCTGAAGAATAAAGCTATTTATATCGTCTGGGTACATTTACACCCATAATGAGCCTGAAGAACCAGCCGGGCAACCCGAAAGTGCAGGCGGTGATCGATCTGCTCCGCAAGGAACACCCTTCCGCGGCCATCGAAACGGTGAGCTACGACGGGGACACCTACGAGCTGATCATCGAGCAGGAGGCCATCGTCTACTTCGTGGGCATCAAGCTGACCCGGGCCACCATGCAGACGGCGGCCAAGCTGAGCCTGTATGCCAAGACGATCGGCCAGCGGTTCCTGGGCAAAAAAGTAGCCATCAAGCTCTACGCTCCGGCCATTACGGCAGATGCCAAAGCGGCGCTCATCAAGTCCGGCGGGACGTTCCAGAAGCTGCCGGCTGGCAAGCCCCGTAAAGCTTCGTCCGATGCTGTGAAGATCACTTCTCCGGGATCGTGGAAGGTGGTCTGCTACTTTTTGAGAAACGACGAGGCCACCATGAACAAGGCCTCCGTCGACACCGGCGTCTCCTATCCGTGGGCGAGGGCGGTAATCAAGAAGCTGGTAGAGATAGGCGCATTCAAGGAAGAGGACAGGAAAGTGAGCCTGGCCAGCCTGGACAAGCTCTTCGAGTACGTGGTGTGGGAGCGGCCCATCAACAGCCTGCGCAGCCTCGAATTCTGCAGCGCCTACGAGGACGAGCAGGAAGCGCTGCACGAGCTGTACTGCAACGTCTCCGGCATCATCCCGAGTTCCGCCTGCGCGCTTTATACGGCGGCCGACCTGTACCTGGAAGGCATCGCTTCCGGCGGATGCATCCAGCTCTACGCCGACGAGAATGCCGCGCTGGTAGTAAAGAGCCTGCTCGGCGAAGGCAACGGCGTGAGCTTCCAGATCTACAGCCCCGACCGGGAGATGGAAGACATCAGCACCATCAACGATATCAGGGTCGTATCCCTCGAGCAGACCATCCTCGACCTCGCCGGCCTCGGCCCGTACGGCGCAGCCTCGGCGAAAGTCATCGCAAGGCACTACCGGCAGATTTCCAGAAAGCCGGACGAAGAATAACCTGTGTCGAACATGGCTCGATGTCCAACCATCACGGCACAACGATACGGAGATAAAGCGACTCACGATAAACCTGCTGGGTAAACAAACCACGGCGGCACAGCGACACCAAGACAGTGGCGAACCACAGTAGAAAGAACTAATGTTCTAACCACGGCGGCACGGCGGCACAGCGATAGTCTATACCTGAGTGGTAAGGCTCTTTTTATTGATCCGCGGCGGCACGGCGGGCTGATAGCACGGAGACAAAACTGCTCAGTATATCGGTGCCGGAGGCCTGGCTGGATTCAACGAGGGTGTTGAAGCCTTTCTGCTATGCGATCGCATATCCAGGCTAAACGATCTGCGATCTAGCAGCTTATGGTTAATGCACTGTCTCCGTGTCGCCGTGAATCATAAAAAAGAGCCTCTTTTTCGTGGTTCGCCATTGTCTCCGTGTCGCCGTGCCGTCGTGGTTTCACTTACCACCCGGTTGTAGTGGATCGCACTGTCTTTGTGTCGCCGTGCCGCCGTGGTTCTAACTTTTGTCGTGATGTTGCGGTTCGCCGATGTCGTGGGGTCGTTATGTTCGCTGTGCTGTTGTGTTTATAAAGAGGCTGTAGCCGTACCCAGAAAAATCTTATATATCAACTTACATTATGAATCACACATGGATAAGCTGAAGCTGCTGGTCATCAACAACTACGGGCAGACGTGCCACCTCATCCACAGGTCTCTCAGGGATTTGGGCATGGACGCGAAGCTCGTCTCAAACACCTCTACGGTAGAGGATATTTTAAATCAGAGCCCTGACGGGCTGGTGTTCAGCGGCGGCCCGACCATGGAGCGGGCGGGCAACGGGGAAAACCTCATCAAGATCGATTTACCGATTCTCGGTATCTGCCTCGGCCACCAGCTGATGGCGAAGGCTTATGGCGGAGAGATCAGGACCGGCCAGTACGGCGGCTTCGCCCGGGTAGACATCGACATCGTCGACGAAGACGCAATCCTCAAGGGTGTCGGGCCGAAGACGGTTGTCTGGGCTTCTCACCAGGACGAGGTAGCGAAGCTGCCTCCCGACTTCACCCTGCTGGCGAAGTCCAACATCTGCGACATCGAGGCCATGAGGCACAAATCTAAGCCACTATTCGGCGTGCAGTGGCACCCCGAAGTTTCTCACACGGAGAAGGGCACTTTGTTGTTACAGAACTTTTTAGAGGTGTGCAGGCAGCGCAAATGAGCCTGACAGAAGAAATCCGTTTATTGCATGCAGAGCTGGCGGCAGCCCGGAAGGCCGATGTGCAGGCGCTCGCCAGCAAGCTTATCGAATCTGATTTTTCCTGTACCCGGTGCTCTAAATGTTGCCGGGGAGCGTTTGGTGATAACACTGTTGCCGTGTTCCCCCGAGAAGTCCGGGCGATCATGGCTGCTTCCGGAAAATCGTGGTTCGAAGTGGTCGAGCCCCCGGAGGGCGAGGATTATGACGATCGGGGCAACCTCCACGTTTTCGAGTGGGTGCTGCGCCGTATGCCGGATGGCGATTGCGTCTTCCTGAAAGACGGGCTGTGTACGGTCTATGAGGCCAGGCCGCACATTTGCCGGACCTACCCCTTCCGGCTGGACTCGGCTGCAATCGAGTCTTACGATTGCGAGGGCGCTGGCAGATGTCCCACCTGTAGTTCTGAGCTAGTATCCCTCGCAGAGGCGCTGATCGCCCGGCGCATCGGGGAACTCGAAGAATCCATCGCTCTGCTGGAGCGGTTTGAGCCTTTCGGGCAAGGTGAGCGAAGCGATAGTCAGTATATTGTAGTCCATGATAGCGAGGGCACGAAATACGTCCGTCGATCGGCAGACGGCCACTACTCTTTTTGTCCCGGCCCCGGGGCCGGCTCTGGCTGAGCCCGGGTAACCTGGGCCTGGCTCTGGCATACCTGTATTTTAAACGGCGCGGGCTTTTATCCGCGCGGCCGAAAACCTTCTTGAGCACATATGTACAGGATGGACTACCGGATCGAGGAAGGCGAGATGGCGCCTGATTTTACGCTGGGGAGGACGGACGGGAAGAAGGTGAGGCTGTACGACTGCAAGAACAAAAAGGCGGTCGTGCTGTTCTTTTACAACCACGAGGACGAGCGTTGTCTGACTCGCCTGTCGGCGATCGGAAAAGACTACCAGCAGTTCAAGGATGCGGGGGCGGTCATCTTTCCGGTCAGCATCATGGCAGCCGAGGATGGCCGGAAGATCAAAGACCAGCTGGGCCTGCCGTTTCCCCTGCTGTGCGACTCGGACCACAGCGTGGCGCACATCTACAAAGTCGCCCAGTGCAGCGGCGAGCAGTCGCACGTCTGTTTCGAGATCATCTCTCACGTGGAAGATCCGCAGATTCTAATCGTTGATCCCAGCGGGATTATCAGGCACCTGCACCGCCTGAACCTGCCCGGGGGCAGCCCTGATAACGAGGTACTGGTCAGGGAGTGCCGGGAAGCGTTCCGATAGGCAGCCGCATGGCGACGGCTAACTAGCTGATTAGCCGCACTCTAAGCGGATTCGACCGACGGGAAGTTCCGGCAGACTTCGGGACGGGTATCGTAGATGCTGCACATCGTCTGCTCGCCTTCGGTCAGGTATTTGCAGCCCGCGGTTTTTGGTATGACGTAGCTGGCTTCGCCGGAGGCGAGGGCGTTGACCATGGCCATAATTCCCGACAAATCCGGCTCTCTGCCCCTGGCTGCACTTTCTACCGTCCGTATAAAATCGAGGCTGCGTTCTGGTCCGGGCGTAGCCGGTGCACAGCCCGGCGGCACTCTCTCGAGCGATTCCAGGATGTCGATGCGGCCCTCGTCTAGCCATCGCCGGATATCTTTCAGGGATACTTCGATCCGCCACTGCCGGCGACAACAGTTGCCGCACCGGCCGCAGTCGGCGTGGGATAGATGCTCCGGGTCCCGGGACATGGGGCAGGTCAGGTACACCTCGTAGGCAAAATAGAGCTGCTCAGTAGAGCATTGAGCGTACGGGCCGCCACGGGCCCAGGTGAAGAACTCCTGCCGGCTCAGCATATATATTTTAGATTATCATTACATCCTTATTTATCTGACTATTACTATTCCACGGCTTGAGGCGTTATCGCCGCATAAACAATCGTATATCCCGAACTCGTGGAAGTTTCTGGTGTACGTGTCGCCATACTTCAGTACGGGCATCCTCTCGTTCCCGATGAAGAGATACCGTTCCTGGGGATCGTGGTTAACCCAGACGACGGTGGCGTTTTTAAACACCCTCACGTTATCCGGCACCAGGGTATTGTTCCTGATCTCCACCACGGTAAAGGAATACGTCAGGTCCCCCCGGGGAAATGGCATCATGGCCTGTACAGTCAGCGTTATTAAAATGGCCACGACAATGAGGAAAATAATGATAAGAAATTTGTTTAATTCCACCATCGTAATCATTTAGCCGGTTCAACTTATAAGCCCGATGAACTGAACTCGCAGCTAACGATGGATACAAATAGGTAATTTGGCGGTGACGTCGCCTGTCGAGCAGACCGGTCAAATGAAAATTGAGACGGCCAGTATTGCGTGGATGAGCGCTAAGATCATAGTAACTCCTGCGATTCTCATGTGGGTGGTGATCGTACCTCTTATCTTGCCCTTCATCAGGCCGTAGCCATAAACTGCAGTCGAGAGGAGCAATGTGATGGTGGCTACACCCAGCCAGACGACGAGGGGAAAGCCTGCTATCATGGTCAAAGCAATATCCGTGAGCGCGCTCATGGCATGATCACTACGAACGATCTGGCCTGCGGGCTAAAAAAGGTTGGCCGTTGATGCCTTCGTTTATTGCACGATCACCCGGCCTTTCATGAACGGATGTACGTCGCAGACGTAATCATAAGTTCCGGCAGTCTCGAACGTGTGGGAGTAGGTTTCTCCTTTGCTCAGCAGAGGCGACTTGAAGTCCCCGAAGTTGACGTCATGCTTTGCCTGGTCCTGGTTTGTCCAGGTGACAGTATCTCCTGCCTGGATAGTGATCTCCTGCGGGGTAAACATGTTGTTCTTCATGTCGACGGCCATTGTAGCTGCCTGGGCAGTTGCCGGGGCCAGCATAGCAACGATGGCGATTACTATAATCATAATTCTGTATCTCATCTCAGACACCATGCCGGAGATAATTGTCCCGCGAGAAAAATGATGTCCGGGAATTTGAGGCCTGACCTGCTCTCAGACCACGTTATTTGTACTCGAAAAAGTCCAGCAGACTTGTGGCAACTTCGGGGTCGTCCAGGGCGCCCACCACTTCTTCCGGAGTCCTGTACGGCCTGGATGCTGCCAGCTTTGCAGCCCTGCTTTTTCCGACCCTCGGCAGGCTCTCCAGGGTTTTCAGGGACGCGTGGTTGACGTCGAGCGGGTATGGGACTGCGGTGATGGACCGGAAGCCGTGGCTGACGACTTTTGCATCTATGACAGCTCCGACTTGAAGATCCGCGGGTATGCCGACCAGAAGCGGGTAAGAGGCGATCTGCCTCCCGAACGCGACGCTGCCTTCCTTCAGTTCCATCCGCACTTCTCTTATGAGTGTGCCGACCGGCACGACTCGCTTTAGCATCTCAAGGTCGATGTGCTCCCTTATTTTTTCCTTGTACGCGTGGAAGATACCTTTGTGCTTATTAGCGATCTTCTCTCCCACGTCCGCCATGCAGGTGCCCTCGAACGGCATGACCTGGCGCACGTTGATCCGCCTGACGAGCAGGTTTTCGGCAAGCAGGGATTCCAAAAACTCGTAGTTGAGCCTGAAAGTGGTCTTGGTCTCTCCCATCAGCCCGTGGACGAAGTTGAGGCCGGGCAGCAGCTCGGGTAATCCCGAGGCTCCCCTGGCGCCTCCGATCTCGTTCACGATCCGGATGGCATCCTTCACTTCTTCCGGCTGCGCCTTCAGGTTGTTGAGCCTGATCACGTGAGGGTCGGCGCTCTCCATGCCGAACGCCGCCACGTCGCCCGAGGTGTGGTGCTTGACGATCGACTTGAGCACCTTACGGCTTTCCTCCGGGTACCGGGCGATGGTGCCCGGGTTGGCGTTGTCCATGTGGAGTACCCTGAGTTGCGGCGCCACCTTGCGGATGCCAGAGTAGAGGCGCTCGATCGCCTCCGGGTTCGGCCTCGGGAATTCTTCGTCGCCGTCAGCCATATACGTCAGGATGTCCGGCTGCCTGCCCAGCCTGAAGTACCGGGCCCCCATGTCGTACAGGGCTGACACCTCTGCCGCTATGTCCGGTACCGGCCTGAAGTCCGGCCGCCCGTAGAACTTTTCGGTGCAGAAGGAGCAGTTGCCCCGGAAGCAGCCCCGGTACGTCTCCAGCTCCATCATCGTATATGGGAAATCGGGGTGCTGAGGGACGATCCTCGCTCCCTTTACAGACCACTGTGCGATCTCCCTGGCCGTCCGGCGTACATCGGGGTCGACGGCCATTCCGTCCTGCACATAACCTGCAACCACCGCTTCAATGTCTCCAGTGGCCACGATGTCGAAGGCGCCGCTCGCTTTAATGCGCTTAGCTGACCGGCCTCCTTCGGTGCCTGCCCCGAACATGGAAACCGGGCCTCCGAGGATCTTCACCGTCTCTATGCCCGCCATGAGCCGCTCCAGCTCCTGCAGGGTGGCCGGGGTGCCTCCCAGGTATTTGCCCGGTACTGTGACGCCGGAGATAACTACTACGAGATCTGCGCTGATAATAGCCTGTAAAATAGACCGGTCTTTTCGCAGCTGATCGATCGTGTAGTACAGCACTTCTCCCGGCAGCGTTCCTGCCACGTACCTCGGGTAAGGCGCCATATACGGAGGCACTCCGAGGCAGGCTGGCTCGTCCACGTAGCCGTCGAGGATGACGGTCCGGCTGATATCAGGCATCATAACACTGAAGGCGTCCTGCTGTATAAAAATGATGCCCGGAAGCATGATCTTTGCTAGCAATCGGCTACGTAACAATTTAATACATTCAAAGCCATCTATCCTGTTAAGGTGGTTAAATGGAAGAAAAATATATGAATGGTATCAAGGCCGGTGTTGCCGGCGGCATTGTTCTGGCAATAGTTGCTATCATCGGGCACTTCCTGCCCCTGATCGGCTGCCTGATCTCCCCGCTGACCTTCATCGTCTGGCTCGCAATCGGCGCAGTGGCAATCTACATCGGACCTAAGGCTGTAACCAAGCTGATGGACGCCGCAATCATCGGTGCCGTCGCTGGTGTAGTTGCTGAGATCATCCTGCTGGTCGTCAACCTGATCCTGGGCATCATCAGCTCGCTGGGCAGCGTCGAAGGCTTTGCGATCACCCTGGTGGCAACCCTCATCGGCGGCGTCATCGGTATCGTAATCGCAGCCGTACTGGCAGCGGTCGTCGCAGTCGTATACACCTACGTCGTGCTGAAGATCACCAAGTAAGCAAGCGAAGGCAGGTACAGCGGTACCTGTCCAATTACTTTTTTATACTCATTTTTACAATCTACTATCCATAAAGTGATCTTTATGGAACTCAAATATTCCCAGGCTATCAAAGCCGGCATCGTCGCCGGTGTCATCATGATCATCCTGATCGTGCTCAACAGTGCGGTCGGTATCATCGGGACGTGGACTACCAGTCTGGTAAGCCTCGGCTCGTGCTGTATTTTTATCGTAGAAATCCTCGTGCTCGTCGGCGCTGGCGCACTTGCCGTGCGGTTTGCCGCGATGGGCCTGAAAGACCTCAACGATGCCTTGATCGTCGGAGCGGTCGCCGGCTTTGTCACGGGCATCATGGCCGCCATCATGGCCGTCATCGTGGCGTTCGTATCGCCCTTCCTCATGGGTACCTACTACGTGGGCACCGAAGCCGAAGACCTCGCAGCCGGGCTCGGAATAGCGGGCATTTCCTCTATGGCGGGCGGTATGTCTTCTCTGTGCTGCTGCGCGCCCTCGTGGATCGTGGTCAGCATCGTGCTGGGGCTCATCGGAGCAGCAGTCTACTACAGCCTCAAGAAATAGCCGCGCCATTCCGCGGCTCAAATTTATTAGACGGCCGGACAGCGATTTTTTCTCTCCCGGCCGCCAATTCCGTAAATAACTAATTACATCTTGCCTGTTGTTTCATCTCTTATGAGGCAGAGGTATCTGCAGGCCATACTGATTGGCATCGTCGCCGGAGTCATCCTGATCATCTCTCACGTAATCTTCGTTGCCGCAGGCTTCACGGGTAGCTTTATCATACCCTTCTTCGGGTGCGCCCTCGGCTGCGTCGAGTGGCTTCTGGTGGCGGCGTTTCTGGCGGGTGTAGGCTGGTATACTGCAAACTATACGTGGGCCAATAAAAGCGATGCCATTACCCTCTCTGCCCTCGCCGGCCTGGCCGCAGGCGTGGTCAACCAGAGCATAGGCCTGCTTGTAGGCCTTATCCTGATACCCATCGCCGGCATCATCGGGGCCATCGCCGGCTACGCTGTTGCCGGAGACTACAATCCGCTGTTCACCGCGGGATTGGCCGGGGCTGCGGGGATAGCACTGGCCCTGTTAGTCATCCTTCTTCAGTTCCTGTTCTGGGTTGTCTTCAGCGTCGTCTTCAGTGCCATAGGCGGCGCCATATATTCAGCTCAGACCCGAAAATAGCCCACTCGGCATATTGATACTTTTTTACTTTCAGGGCCCTCTGACGTAAGCTATAAATCACTAATGTACAATAATGTGAAAATAAGTAAATTGTACTGGTGATTATAAATGACAGAGCAAAAGCTTGAGTATCTCTACAGACTGGACTACTCTCCGGCAGTCGAGTCTGGCATACGGTGGGGCAGGATTGCCGCCATAGTGATCGCAGTCGATCTATTGTTCACGCTGGCCAGTCTGTCCGCTTACTCTTTGATCAGGCAGATGGATATCAGCCTTAGCGTGGAAAGAAGCCTGACCTCGATAGTTGATCTCGGGGAAATCCTCGCGGCAATCGTCTTCTTGCTGTTGCTGGTGGTATTTCTGGCAAGTGGCATCTCCGGCCTAAAAAAGGCTCAGGGCACTGGTTCTCTTGCCCAGGTCGCCTGCTTATCCACGGTGTCCGGCCTCATCACCGGGGCGATGGCAGCCGCTGTTCTGGTGGTCAGCCATGTCGTGATCAGGCTTTATACGATGCCCCAGACTGGCTACGTCACGATGTTCAGCCAGTTCTCCCCCGATGGTATTTTCAATATTCTGCTATGGGTTCCAATTATCGCGCTTGTCGCCGCCGTAGCTGGTATCTGCTACTCGGGTTTCTCCGGGGCGCTAAAGAAAGTGTATTAGGTATTTCAGCATACTGGCTAGGCATACCTGGCCAGCCTTACATTCTCGTCTAAAAAATGTATGAGCTGCCATAGTTATAATCGCATGAAAAATTTGTTATATCGGCTATGGTTATAGGGCCGCCAGGCTCGCCAAGGGCTTTTCGATCAGGATCAGAAGACATCGCTAAAATAAACCTTGGTGTGCTTGGCGGTATCTTCGACTTACACAGGGCCAACTTTTAATTTTTCATAGCCTCTACATGAATATCCAATTTCTCATATGGCGAGTGTTGGCGGTGTTTCAACCCTCGCAGGGCAAACATAAAATTTTTCATACCCCCTACTCAAAAATACCCTTTCCATCCACGAGTCGTTCCTGTAACTTCTTAGAGTGTCGGGTACCATTTACACGAAGTACGCAAGGTACGCGAAGTACGCGAAGTTTTACTATAAAATCATATTACAGCATGCCGTTTTTACCGTACTTTGAGTACTTCGCGTACTTCGCGTACTTCGTGTAAACGGTACGGGTACTCGTATGAATCCTTTCAAGAAGACCTATAATACTATGGCAGAGTGATCCGGGCTAAAAATGAAAATCAAAAAGGCTAAAGCTCTACGTTCAGGAGCTTTAGTAACTTTCTCGCCCACTTCAGCTTCTTCAGCTTCTTCGGCGTCACGTTCGTGTCATCCAGGTCGAACCCGATGATCTTAATGCTTTTAGCCCCGAACTCCTTTGCCAGGAACACGCACCTGTCGCCGTCGGAGAAGCCTCCGAAGTTATAGACGTTTTCCAGCGGCTGTGCCTGCGTAGTCCCCACGACGTGCTTCAGCCGGGGTACCAGCGACTTCACGCTTTCGACGTTATCTGCATGAGCGTGGGCCAGTATGATCGCGCCGTTCGCGTCCGCTTTTAGCAGGTCCTCGTGCGAGCCGTCGAGGTCGGAGACGACGATGTCCGGGACGATACCCTGCCTGAGCAGCGGAGATACGGAACCGTCCGCCGCGATGACCGTGTACTTGTACCACCAGTCGATCTTTTCGATATCCTTCTCGAGCGTGGGCGCTTTGCCGCACACGATCACGTCCCGGCCCCGGATGAGCTCTTCGACTTTTTCGAGGCCCGGGGAAGTGGCCGGGAGGAGGGAGGAGAGCAGCCTCGCAGCTGCCTCATCCCCTTCCGGCGTCCATCCGAAATCGGCCAGGATAGCCTTGTAGTGGGGCTCCCACTCTTCGTACTTCATATCTTTTCCAGCCCTATGGTCATGGGGACGCCTTCAACGTCCCAGTCTTTGACGAAGCCTTGAGTTGGCTTTTCCGGCTTCAGCTCGAGGGAATCAGCCCGGACTTCGCCGGCCGTATAATCCTTCATGCTCTTCACCAGATCGAGCACCTTCTCGTCGCCCACGAAGACTTCCACCCTGATGCGGTCCTCCACGTTCAGGTTCATTTCCTTACGCATGTCCTGGATGCGGCGGATCAGCTCTCTGGTGTAGCCCTCTGCTTCCAGCTCTCTGGATAACGAAACGTCGACGTACACCTTGCCGCCCGGGAAGTCCGCCATGGCGAGGCTCTCGGGGATGACGTCACGGAAGCTGACCATGTCCGACAGGATGTCGAACGAGCCTTCGGGTATCTCGACGATGTACTTCTTCTCCTCCTCGATAGCCTTCCTGACTGCCTTGCCCTCGGCCGCTTTGAGGGCTGCGGTCACTTTGCCCGCTACCGCTTTGAAGATGGGGCCGATCAGCTTGGGGTTGGGCACGACTTCTACTCCGAGTTCGGTGTTCGCCTCACCCGGGGCCAGCACGATGACTTCCTTGGAGTTGGTCTGCTCCCTGATGACTCCTGAGAGGTCTTTGACCGCTGTGACTACGTCCGGGTTCTCGGCCGCCACCACGATCTTCTGGACTGGCCATCTGAGCTTCCTCTTTGCCTTCTGGCGGGCATTGGAGGAGGCTTCCACGATCTTGCGGGCGATGTCCATGTCCCTGTTCAGCTGTTCGTCCAGTAGCGTAGCATCCACTGCGGGCCAGTCGCACATGTGCACCGAGACCGGAGCATTCTGGTCGACGTTTCTGACGAGGTTCTGGTACATGCGCTCTGCCATGTACGGGGTGAACGGCGCGATGAGCTTGACGGTCGTCACTAGCGTGTCGTATAACACCCGGTACGCCGCCAGCTTGTCCGGGTCGTCCGCCTCTACCCAGGTCCTCTCTCTGGCCAGCTGGACGTACCACCTGGACAGGTCTTCGAGGATGAAGCTGGTGATGGCTCTGGTGGCCCTGTGCAGCTCGTAAGTGGTCATATACGTGTCCACGTCCTTGATGACCGCCTGGAGCCTGGACAGAATCCACCTGTCCTCTACCCGGAGGCTGCCTTTGACGGACTCGAAGGTGACCTTCGCGGGGTCGAACTTGTCGAGCACCATGTAGGGCAGCGGGAACCTGTAGACGTTCCAGAAGATGTTGATGGCCCTGTTGATGTTGCCGCACTCTTCCCACGAGAAGCTCAGGTCCTCCCACGGGGCGTTCTGCGACAGTACATAGAGACGCAGCGTGTCTGCGCCGAGCTTCTCCACTACGTCTTCCGGGGCTACGACGTTGCCCAGGCTCTTGGACATCTTTTTACCCGTCTCGTCGAGGGTGAAGCCGTGCATGCACACGCCGTTGTACGGCGCCTTGCCGAAGCCGACCATGCCCGCGCCCAACTGCGAGTAGAACCAGCCTCTGGTCTGGTCGTGGCCTTCCACAATGAAGTCGGCCGGCCACCAGTCCATCAGGTCTTTCTTGGCCGGGAAGTGCAGTGTCGCCCACGACGCCACGGCCGAGTCGAACCAGACGTCGAAGATGTCCTCCACCCTTCTCATTGCACCGCCGCACTCGCATTCCAGCCTGACCTCGTCCACGAAGGGCCTGTGCAGGTCGGGGACTTCCCTGCCGACTTTCCGCTCCAGCTCTTCCTTAGTGCCGACGACGTCCAGGCTGCCGCACTTTTCGCACTTCCAGATGGGGATGGGTATGCCCCAGTACCTCTGCCTGGACACGCACCAGTCCCTGGCGCCGCTCACCCAGTCGTAGAACCGGGCGGAGCCTGCCCATTCGGGGTACCAGTTCACTCTCTTTACTTCGGAGAGCATGTCTTCCTTCATCTTGCTGACCGCGATGAACCACTGGTCAGTGGTGAGGAAGATGATCGGCGTCTTGCACCGCCAGCAGTGGCCGTACCGGTGCTCGATCGTGGTGGCGCCGAGCAGCAGGTTCCGCTGCCTCAGGTCTTCCATGATCTTCGGGTTGGCTTCTCTGATCTCCATGTCTGCGTAGGCGCCGACCGAGTCGTCGTAGTGGCCGTTGGCCTTGACCGGACAGTAAGCCCTGATGCCTTCTTTAAGGCCGAGCTCAAAGTCGTCGAAACCGTGGCCGGGGGCGATGTGGACCATGCCAGTGTTCTCGCCTACCACGAAGTCTGCGAGGTAGACCTTGTGCTCGGTCTCCTTCTGGCATGGTATGAGATCTGCGAGGGGGTGCACGTACTGTGTGCCTTTCAACTCTTCCCCTGTCATGGTCTTGAGCACCTGGTAGTCGGCGTACCGGCCCATCTTCATGACTCCGTCAACAAGGTCTTTGGCTATGATGAGCTTCTCGCCATGCTTCGCATAGAGTTCTTTGACTTTCTCCTCGCCTACGGCCTCCTCCATCTTTGCCACTTTGTCGGCATAGCGCATCGGCTTGGGCCGGCCGTCGGAGTGGTGCTCGACCATTGTAGTGTGGTCCAGGCCCGTCTGCAGTGCAGCTTCTTCCAGCACTGCCGCCGGTATGGCGTACACCATCGCATAGGTGAAGTCCTTGTTGGCAGCGACCGCCATGTTGGCCGGTATGGTCCACGGGGTGGTGGTCCAGATGACCAGGAATCCTTCTTCGTCTTTCAGCGGGAACTTGACGTAGATCGAGTCGTCCTTCCGGTCCGCGTACTCGACTTCCGAGTCGGCGATGGCCGTCTCGCACCGGGGACACCAGTTGACGTTACGCAATCCCCGTTCTAAGAGGTGCTTTTCGTGCGCCTGCTTGATCGTCCACCAGGCGGCCTCGATGTACTCGTTTTTCAGAGTCATGTACGGGTCGTCCCAGTTCATCCAGACGCCCAGTTTCTTAAACTGGGCCGTCATTTCGTGCATGTTGCCGATGGCGAACTTCTTGCACTCTTCGGTGAACTTCGCGACGCCGAACTCTTCGATGTCCTTCTTGGTCTTGAAGCCCAGGAGGCTCTCGACCTTGACTTCGATGGGCAGGCCGTGCATGTCCCAGCCGGGCCTGTCCATGAGATCGTACCCGTTCATGCTGCGGTATCTCAGTACCGAATCCTTGATGATCTTGTTCCAGGCAGTGCCCAGGTGAATGCGGCCCGTAGTATACGGCGGCCCGTCCACGAAGAAAAATTTCTTGCTGCCCAGCCGCTTTTTCCGGGTCAGGGCATACGCATCGCTGGCCCGCCAGAGTTCGTCGACTCCGGCCTCCAGGCTCTTGCTACTGTACTGCTCTTTCTCTTCCTGTATCACGTCTAATTCCTCGCGAAATCGTATACACTAAGTGAGATGTAGTGTGAAAATCTTTGCATGTGCAGAACGGGGATCAGGTTACAAAACGAGGCCATGGCGGCCAATAAAGCAATCCCACGCGTTCAAGTTCATATGCACCGTACTAAAATGATGCCTGCAATACATAAAGTTTATTGTCCCTGGCTCTCCGGCAGAACTGCCGATACGATGGTATTTGAAGGCGGAAACAAAGGACAGTAATATATATACACATCTGACCAAGAAGGTATTGTGGTCTAATGAAGCCAGTTTCCTGCCTGCTACTACTTCCGCTAATTCTGATCGCTGTTACTCTCGCCGGGTGTTGCGGCCCCGTAAACACAGTCAACTTCTCAGGCGATCCTGCCATCGGCACCTGGAACTGGATGAGCACCGGCGGTAGCGCCGGCATTGAGGCCTCGTATACTTTTGCGGCCGACGGCACGTTTACCCGGACCTACAAGCAGGGCTCTACGGTAGAGACGTACTCCGGGACCTGGAGCAAGCCCGACAGCAACACCTATGCGCTGGTCTACAAAGGCAAGAACCCCGGCTTCGACTCAGAGAACCTGTACTACCTGAACCAGACCGGACGCCTGCGGAACGACTCTAACGACTTCTTCCAAAAAGCGGCATAGAAAGAGCCAGAGCTCATCTCTTATAAACCGAGATCCGCACGGGCATGTGGTCACCTGTGAAGAACCCGCCCGCCTCATCTGCGGCCCGCTCGAGCCTCTCGTCCGAGCCTTCGGCTACCGGGCCGAACAGCTCGACGTCGACCAGATCGCCTTCCATTTCCCGGTCGATGTGCCACGTGCCGGCGACAGCTCCGCCGATCAGCACCGTGCTGACAGATTCCCCGAACCGGGTGATCATCCTGTCTAAGTAAAGGCTGGGCACGAAGCGCTCTCGCCTGGCGTACGCTTTCACGTACGGGTCGTCGGCGGCCAGCATGACGATGCCCGAGCCGGGCCTGATATCCCCGATCTCCGGGCCAGCCGCAGCGAAAAACTCGCCAGTGATGCCTTCAACTTCAACCTGCTCCACGGCCTTTCTGTCCAGCACTGAAAGCGCCTCTTTCACAGGAATGCCCAGCCACCAGGCGATATCCTCTGCGCTCACCGGGCCATAGGCGGCCACATACTGCCCTGCAAGCTTCTTGACCGCCTCGTGCCTGTCCATGTCCAGCTTCATCTTGCCGAACCTGCGGGAGAAGAGCGAGTATCTGCCCGGATCCTCGCATGGCGCCCTGCCAGTACCGCCCCTCAGGAGCTCCCACCGCTCCCACATGGCCGTAGCTACAACCGCAACGTTGGTAGATCGCTCCTTTTTCTTACCCTTAGTCCTGACCAGGTCCCTGGACACGCCCGGCTTGAGCCCGTTCTTGAGCTGTGGTAGTGTCTTCTCTTTAGTGCCCAGCCCTTCAATGATCGCAGTCCTGACCCGCCCGTACTCTTCCTCCCCGATGCCCCACCCTTGCAGCAGCGACTTCGCCCTCGCCTCCCGGGACTCGGCTGAAGCGGCGTATACAGCAGGCATCAGGTCTGTGGGGATGACCTGCAGATTGCCCTTCAGGCCCCTGATCCTGGCCAGCTTGCCGCTGGAGAGCGAATTCTGGAAGGCAGCAGGATTAAAATTTTTCACCCGCAGGCTGAGGCTGTAGCAGGTATTTGGGAGGCTGCCTGAGTCTATCGCAACCAGCCTCTTCACCGCCTCCTCGGCGGTGGCGGCTTTGACATTCCCGAGCATTTGCTTTTCCAAAATATGGGCGTTGACTGTGGGGGCGGAGAAAACTTTCATCTATTTCAAATAGTCCTCCGAGGACATTTATCCTTCGCGTGGTAGGAAAAATACTAACAGTTCGGCGCCAGGCCGCCTTGTACTTAGTTCGCAAAGGCGCAAAGGCGCAAAGGCGCAAGGGCGTAAAGTATAATCTTCCTGAAACTTTTTAGATAGTTCCTTTGCCCGGGTGTTCGCCTGTTGAACGCCTGCCATGGCAGGCGTTCAACAGGCGATTCATGACAGCCGGTTTTTCCTCTCCAATCCTCCGGCCCCTCACATTCCTCCTCTCAGACCTCTTAACCTCCCTGACCTCCCAGTTTGAAAAGACTCCCTGACCTCCGGGCACTCCCCAACCTCCCATTTTGCCGGGTACGTGTGCGCAGGCCGGACTGACAGGGAGGTTTCGGAGGCACCGGAGATCAGAGAGAACGATCTCAGGGAGAGGTCAGGGAGGTCAAGAGGTCTGAGAGGAGGACAGTGAGGGACCGGAGGCCAGGGAGGATTTGAATGGCGAATGTCCAAAAAGTTACAGTAAAAACTATACTTTTTATATTTTTGCTATCGTTACGTCTTTGCGCCTTTGCGCCTTTGCGCCTTTGCGCCTTTGCGAACCAAACTCGAGGCCTCCCGGGGCCGAGATTGGGTCAGCTTTGTGCTGTATGTTCGGTGAGTAAGCGGTAACCTATATAACATGATAACGCATGCCTACTGTACAGGTGATCACTATGGAGAAGAGCTCTCAGATCTCAGGCTTTTACAAGCTTCCCCCGCAGGAGCGGCTGGCTAAGGTGAAGGAACTCGCCGGCCTGACCGACGAGGAAGCGGCAATCATCGGCGCCACGGGCGCCCTGAAATACGAGCAGGTCGACCGCATGGTCGAGAACGTCATCGGCGTTATCCCCGTTCCCCTGGGCATAGCGGTGAACTTCCAGGTCAACGGCAAAGACTACCTTGTGCCGATGGCCACCGAAGAGCCCTCCGTCATTGCAGCAGCGTCCAACGCAGCCAAGATGGCCCGCGACAAAGGCGGCTTCAAGACCAGCAGCACCGGCCCGGTCATGCGCGGCCTCATCCAGGTAACCGAGGTCAAGGACCCGTTCAGCGCCCGGCTCGAAGTGCTGGCCGCCAAGGACAAGATCATGGAGATGGCCAACGCAGTAGACCCTGTTCTCGTGAAGTTCGGCGGCGGCTGCAAGGATGTCGAGGCCTACGTCAGGGAAGTCCCGAACAAGCCTGGCCACACCATGCTGATCGTCCACCTGATCGTCGACTGCCGGGACGCCATGGGCGCCAACGCAGTCAACACCATGACCGAGACCGTCGGCCCGCACATCGAGAAGATTACCGGCGGCAAAGTCTACCTGAGGATCATCTCCAACCTGGCAGACAAGCGCCTGATGAGGGCTAAGGCCGTGTTCAGCAAGGAAGCCATCGGCGGCGAGAACGTGGTTGACGCAGTTATCCACGCTTACGAGTTCGCGCTCGCAGACCCTTACAGGGCGGCAACCCACAACAAAGGCATCATGAACGGCATCTCCGCAGTGACCCTCGCGACGGGCAACGACACCCGCGCCATCGAGGCAGGCGCCCACGCCTACGCGGCGATCACCGGCACCTACAAGCCTTTGACCACTTACGAGAAGAACGCCGAAGGCGACCTCGTAGCGACCATCGAGCTGCCCCTGGCAGTCGGCCTGGTCGGCGGCGCCACCGCTTCGCACCCCACGGCCAAGGCGAACGTCAAGATCATGGGCGTCAAGACGGCCACGGAACTCGGCGAAGTCATGGCGGCAGTAGGCATTGCGCAGAACTTCGCAGCGCTCCGGGCGCTGGCCACCGAAGGCATCCAGCGCGGCCACATGCAGCTCCACTCCAGGAACGTCGCCATCCAGGCAGGAGCCACCGGAGACCTGATCGATAAGGTCGCCGAGGCGATGGTCAAGGAGAAGAAGGTCCGGGCAGACCGGGCTAAAGAGCTGCTGGAAGAGCTCAAGAAACAGTAAAACAATTTTTTTCTATTTTTTATACACCAATCACTTTTTATCTGATAATGTATATATCCAGATTGGGGTATAAGGGCTAGTTCGAACGCCCTATTAATCTGGTGGGTCTTATGACACGCGGTATTGACCATAGTGGACAGAGTAATCTGGACTTCCTCATCGGCAGCGCGATTTTCCTCATGGCTTTCATCTACGTTATCGCCTTCGTTCCAGGCCTTTTCGTCCCTTACCAGGCGGGAGCTGTGGATCTCGGTTCAGTTGCCTACAAGACGTGTGCCGTGCTGGTGGAGGACCCCGGCTGGTATACGTGGCAAGCCGGTACAGACACTTACGGTGACCCGGGCTGGGAGAACCACGTCGATCAGGTTACCCGCATCGGCCTGGCGAATGATCGGATGTCGCCTAACGTGCTTTCGATGAACAAGATCAAAGCGCTAAATAAAATCAACGATTATGACCTTGTGGGAGAAAAGGTCGGGCTGAACGGTACGATCACTTACGATTACACGCTATCGCTTACCATGAAAAACGAGCTCTCCCAGATGAATGTTCCTCTGTTATACAAGTCGGGTGCAGAAAAGAACAATAATGTGGAGTACATGGAGCGAAACGTCCTTGTGGACACGGGGAAACAGTTATTTGTGGACTGCGGCCTCGTCACAGGGGATACCTCCCTGCTCGATGTCAACCTCAGCAATAGGATCTACGATCCGGAAGAGAATGTCACCATTCGCATTTTTAATACACCCGGCAACAATACATTCCTGAGGGTTATGTACGCTTATGATAACGCGTCTCCGTATACTCCGTACATCCTCAACAAAGACTATTATCTATATAAAAACGGATCGCAGCAGCTTTCGGTCCCGTTCAACTTTACCAACAACGATACCGTTGAGGTTGTAGTAAACAGTTCTTCTCTCTACAATTCAATCGGAGATCAGTACGTCCAGTTAATCCAGGTGAGAGTGGATGAACACGTGTCAAAACCCTTCCCTCCTGCCGGTGCTGGTTATGGGATAGACTACGCTGGTAATTCGACTTATATGTTGCAGAACGTTTGCTATCCAGGGCTTTTTAAGATAGAGGTATGGTCGAATGAAATCTAAAACTACACACGGCCAAATTTATACACTGGAAGGCGTCATAGCCGCAGTAGTTGTGGTTGGCTTATTAATTTTCATTATCCAGTCCATATCTGTCGTTTCTCCCCAGACCGAGATGACCTCCAACATGAAGTTGTTACAGAAGGCTTCCGATACGCTGATCTGTCTCGACCGCCTGAACGAGACCAACACCAGCGAACTCAAGTCGACGATCTCAGGCTGGAACGGCACTCTCGCCGATTACGAGACTAACTTATCGTTAGTCGAGATGAACATCTCTCTGCTGGACGAGAAAATCCGGTACTACCTGACGCCCGACGGAAATTACTCCGACATATACTACAACGTGGAGATCTTCTACCACAAC
This sequence comes from Methanocella sp. MCL-LM, assembly GCF_049676595.1. Classification (GTDB taxonomy): domain Archaea; phylum Halobacteriota; class Methanocellia; order Methanocellales; family Methanocellaceae; genus Methanocella_A. The sequence goes on along the minus strand of NZ_CP187259.1, from coordinate 3,287,784 downwards.
GACACCGGAGATCACAGGGCGCCGTTAATTGTGCACGGCAAACCCGGGGATAACTCGGTCGTCGCATCGCGGCTCATCACGATAAACAGTAATGAAAAAACCTCGTCTTTTTGGGCTGAGAGTATAGCGGAATATTCCAGTTTCCCGCAGGTCGTCGAAGTAAGGCTGATCAGCTGGTACCTCTAAAGTTTTTAACCTAAAGGGCGCTCAGGGGAGTATAAGGGTACTGCCTGCTACTACTCTGAGCGACGATAAAACTACTCCTGCCGGGAGCTCTTGAAAATTTGGATACGGTCCGGCAGTGGCCCCGCTTAGCCGGAGGATGCAGTATAGCTATCCAGTGCCGGACCGTTTAATATGTTTCCCGAATGTCTTATTACGATGTGTAGAGCATCGGTTTGACGCCTATGGTGTGCTCGCTGACGATGACCTTCTTTACGTCGTGGACCGTTACTACAACCTTATTCGGAATGCTTACGTCCGGATTTTCAACGCTGAAGCCATCCTCGGTAAACCTGTCATACAGGCATCTGCCCCACGCGTTCGGGTACTCGGTATCTATCGTGATCACGGCGTCCGATGGCGATGAAGTTGCGTTGGTCACTTTTGTATCCTTGTATTCCATGATGATGTTCGCTGTCCCTGACCCGCCGAAAGAACTGGTGTCACCGGTGATGCGGATGACGTTGATGACCAGTGTGCCAGTTTCTTCTGCACCGTATATTCTGGGGGATAAGACCATGATATCGTCGTTAAGGGACCCGTACGACATCCATAAGCCACCATTCTGGACACTGACTCGTTTACCGTTGGTGACGTAAGTCAGCTCGCCGGTCTTCGTCTCCGGGTAGAACATTGTGGTAGTACCAGGATACTTCACGCTGATCGTCGAGCCCTCCAGGGCCGTGTACAGTGTCCCTCCCTCGACGTGCATGCGGGCCGTCGCCACCGGGGTCTTCTCCAGAGCCACGCGGCATATGCCGCTTTGAACTACTTTGAAGCCCTGCTCGATGTTCTGGATATTGTTGGTCTCTTTGGTGCTGTTCAGGATATTCGTCCCGAACAAGACGATGATCGCTATGCCGGATACTACAATGCCAAAGACCAGGATCGTGCCGAGTGCCTCCGATACCCCGCTATCGTTTGACTTGCGGGTCTGTCCGGTCCTCGAGTAAGGATTTTTACCCATCCTTCCACATTTATACATTTTATCTAGTTTCACTGGTTGACTACCCCCGATAACGCGCTCGCATCACGAGTCGTACTTAATCGTGTGCGTCGTGTACATACTGGTCGTACTTCCGTTGATGGGAATCGTGCTGTTGACTCCATTGATGGTGACTGTCATACTGATGCTTGTATAGTCGCTGAAGACAACCACTTCTTTGTCCCAGCCATTACTACTGGGGCGAATACTGAGCTTATAATCGTGGCTCGCTATGGAATCAGGCAATTCGAACGTGGTACTGACGTTGCCAGTTTCCGGGGCTATCAGGTAGGTGTCCAGTAATTTGGCCGATACGTCGTTGCCTACATCGGTGAACTGTATCCTCGATACCACGTCCGTAGGGCCGCGTATGAACATGTCGTCGAACATGGCCACCACCATGATAAAAATGATGAAAGCGAAGACGAATGTGATCATGTACTCGATGATGGCACTCACAGCCCTCTCATCCGCTTTGCGCCCTGTAGACATGGCTCCACAGTTCCTCTTTCCCGGTCCCTTTTTCACCGTAACACCTGCCTTTATACCCTCATAAATACACGATCGTAGTCTCGTTGTACATCGTGTTGCCGTTGTTATAGTAGATGTTCAGCGTGATGTTCTCTATCTGCCTTATATTCGGGTGGGCCGATGCATTGTAACCCATGTTCAGGTACGAGACGTTCAATACTGCTCCCCTGTATTCCATGAGGCGGCTCTCATCTTTCGCGAACCGGGTGAAGTTGGAGTCGAACCACTGCTTTCGTTTATCAAAGTCAGGAGCCTCGTTTGCCCGGGTTCCCAGGATATATGTCTCGCTGACTGTTTCAGATCTCAGGTCCCGGATGTCGTTCTTCGGGAAGTCCATGATCGACGTCGCGGACGAGTGCCCCGCGAGCACTGACTGATTTACAAAGACCAGCAACACCGCCATCCCTATGGAAATGATGACCGCGATTAGCAGGATCCACTGGCCATCGTTGTCGTCTTCATACCGGCCGACCACAGTTACCGGCCTCCGATCGATGCCGTTTTCACGATCTCTCCCGTTACTGCGTCGATGCGCACGATCCTGATACCCTCCCCGGTAGAGTCGTACAGGTCCCAGTAGCTTCGATTACCTATCGTTTTCAGCGTCATCGCTACTGATGGTACCGAATCTGTATCCTCCGAAAATGTCAAGTTTACACTGTACCATGCCTGGTCGCTGTCGATGACGCAGCTGAGGTTTAGGGCGGGCACAGGGGCGGGACTACCATATGCCGGGTCCGAGTACGGTGCGCTCTCTTTACCCTCTGACAGGTTCACCGTGTACGCCACCAATCCTTCAACGACGTAAAAAGTCCGCAATTCACCATCACCTGCGAGTGTAATCTTCCACGTGCCCGACGCACCGTTCATGCAGGAATCCGCAGCGATGCTCACCACAGACACGTTATGCTTGCCTACGGTCCAGTTAGCTACCTGCTCTTGATCCACCGTCGTGGCAAAGGCGCCCAGCGCCAGATCAGGAGATTTAGACGTCAGCGAGAAGTTCAGTTTGTCGGCCTTTTCCGGGATTGCCCTGGCTGTAGCTGTGACGATCGTACCGGACGTAGTGCTGTTATCGTCGATGCTACTATTATTCGTAGGGCTGCTGTACGTATCTGTGGATCTCGACGATAGCTCGTAGACACCGATCGTCAGGATAAACATGGCGATGATGATCGCCAGTGCAGCTATCGGCCAGATATTTTTTTTCATCGTTCAGCTCCTAATGTAGTATTATCTTGCCGTTGTTTGCCGGAATGCTTACCTTCACCTGGCTATCGTTTATGTTCGCGCCGTCGGTGGCTTCAATCCTGATTTTATAGTTGCCCGCAGGAAGCTTTTTAAGATTCCACTGGGTGCTGTACGTGCTCGTCGTCGAGTTGTTGCCGGCGAACCCTTTCTTCAGCTCCGCCTCTGCGCCGCCTTCCGGCTGGAGATAGATGACCTGCGTGTAATCATACGGGCCGCTATACAGTACGTTCCAGGTGATCTGCTGGTACTCTTCGATCAAGTCCTGGTTATCCGCTGGCGTGATGATTTCGACCACCAGTTCTGCTGTACTGTTACCGGTTGCATTACTGTTGGGGTCATCGCTACAGTAGATCGAGTTCTCGGTAAACGTATCGTAGACAGTCTTATTATCGCGTATGTACGAAACATAGCTCCTGTTGGTGACCGGTACGATCGTGCCGCCATGCATTGCTTTCATCTTGTAGTCCAGCTGCCAGACATCGTTAATATGGATCTGGCCGGGTTCCCAGTACATGCTATAATTCTGGCTATCCATGGTTACGATGGGCTCGATCTGGGCCCTGGTGCCGTTGGCGAAGGTGACCCAGGCGGAATTGTTCACGTACTCGGCATCGGACACGATCGTGCCGTTAATCATCGTCCGGTTGGAAATAATCGTCATCGATGTTTCATTGGCGATCACGTCTTTGATCTGGGTGCCGATCTGCCGGTATGCCTTGGCCAGCCCGACATCTGAGGTAACGTTGTAGTACGTACCGCCAGTGGTGTTGGCAATCTCCCTCAAGGTATCCTGATCCGCCATTCCCATGCCAATGGTGAATATCGTAATGCCAGCATTTCTGGCGCTGGTTGCCTCCGCCCTATCCTGGGTGGGGGACTGCGAATACCCATCGGTCAGGATGATCATGTAATCCCTGTACTCGCTTCTGCCAAATCTCACGAGCTGATCTCTCGCATAAGCCATGCCCTCGGAGATCTGGGTGCCTCCGCTGGCGGATAACCCTTTAACCGCAGTAATCGTGCTGTTCTTGTTTTCCGGGGTCATCAGCTTGAATCCTGCAGTAGAGTAATAATCGGTATTAAAAGACACGACACCGAGTTTGTCCTCGCTTGACATGTTACTGATGAACTGGATTGCGCCGGTCTTCGCAGCGCTGGTCACGTCTACCTTGGGGCCCAGCCTAAGGGGCAGAGTCAGTACCATCATGTTATACCTGGCCTCTCCCTTGGCAGAATTATACATCTGCATACCGTAGATCTTGTACGCCCCGTCCACCGCATTGGTGAACTGCACGAAGTTTTCGTTTGCCGACTGGATAGTCGAAACGCCGACTCCCGGGTAGGCTCCCGTGCTGACGTACCTGTTACCGTTCGGGTCCTCGACCATCAGGTTATAGTAGCTGCCGGTGCTGAAGCCATTGTAGTTAGACGAATAATTCGTATAGGGCGACGATAGCATTATCTGAACCGTCCGGTCGACGACCTTGGTGTTATCATTATTGTAGGTGTCTATATACTCCCATCTGGTGCTGTTCGCCAGCCCCCACGCATCGTTATAGTAGACCGAATTTTTATGATTATTGAATGTACTGGATGTTATTCTCCTCGTCGAAACTGTGGTAGTTTTCTGCGGAGTAACCACGATGGCATCCGTGTAAGAGTTCTTATTGCCGCCCACGATTAGGCCGTATACTTTATACTCCCCAGCCACCGGGGCGTTGAACGTTATTGTATTATACTTCTGGCTCTGGCTCGTGGTGACATTTGGATAAGTTCTGTCTGAGACGTATGTTTTACCTGTCGGGTCCACTACCTTCATATAATAAGTATACGAAGAATCGCTCGATGCGGTGTTAAATTTGAGAGAGAACGGGCTGCTGCCTGTTTTAACGTAGGTTGCGACAGGGTACCAGTCTGGCAATCCTTCAAATCGAACCAGATCCCTGTTGTCGTCGTTGTACTCATCCGCTTCGTCTTCCACGGTATAGTAACTGTTTCTGGTAAGAGTGCCCTGCTTCGGCTGCTTATCTGTGGGGTAAACCGTGTTCGCGCACCAGTTCATGCTACCAGATCTGTCGGTGACGAGCATCACGTCGACCGGCTGCACCCTGCTGTTCCAGCCCAGGCCTTTCAAGGTGATACCAACGTTGATCGTGTCGTTGACCGAGACGTTGCGAGGCGTGATCGTAGATTCCGTACTGATGAACGACACGTTGGTATATAAGATCTTGAACGTGGAGGACAGCGTGCCGCTTTCGGCATTTACCGACGTGTTTCCCGTACCTTCTGAGAACTTCCCCAGGGTGAAGTTCGTGTAGAACTCGCCGTTGAGGTCTGTATAGCCGCTGGCCGGCCCGGTGATATTCCCGGCCGTCAGGTTCAATGAATAGATGTTGATATACTGATTGGGAAGCGGGTGATCATACTTGTCCGTGACCAGGGCAAGGAGCTGAGTAGTGTGTACGTCCTCCATATCCTCGGGCTGCTCCACGTCAGAGCTCGCGATGACTCCGGGGTTAGCCTTGATGACTGTTTTAGCAGGGCTGTCTGCCACGTAATCCAGGGTAATCGTATTTGAAGCGTGGGTCGAGGTGGACTCCACAGTCAGGAGCAGGCTCCCTACATAGATAGAAGGGCTGATGTCCATCTCGGCATAGCCGTTAAAATTGGTCGTCGCCACATAGATCAGCACACCATTCTTGGTGATGTTGAGCGTGTCGCCTTTCACCGGGTTGCCGCCGCCATCCCGCGCCCACATCCTCAGCTTATAATGGGTTGTTCCATCGGCGATTATGGGTGACTCGGGGGTGGAAACCAGCACGATATTGCTGGTCGAGCCTCCCATGCCCATAACGATTGTCGAGTCGATATCCCCCAGGCGATCGTTACTGACCAAGACTGTATTAACCCCTGCTTTAGGGCTGGTGTTGAAGCTGAAGAGAACCGTACCGTTCTCGTCTGTACAGCCCGAGTAAGAGGAAGGTGTCGCGAGGCTGCCGGGTGAATATACTGTGAAGTTTATCACCAGGTCCTGGACGGGCGTCTGGTAAGTGTGATCAATCACCGTCGCTTTTATCTCGGCAGCTGTACCCGCAGTCACGCTGTCCGGTTTCTCGAAGATGACCTGCGGTTCCAGGAAGTAAACGCTGAAGCTCTCGCTGATGTTTCCGACTACTCCCTTAGTCGCAACTGTGACATTGTACCGGCAGCTTTCCGAAGCCGGCCCGAGGTAACCTCTTGCCCTGCCATTTACATCAGTCGTGGCGACAACGGTTTTATCGTTGATCGTGATGAACACCGGCGTATTGTTGCAGGGATTATCGTTAGCATCTTTCAGCTGTACTAAGAAAAGGACCTGTTCTCCTCTACCCGCCGGCATCAGTGTCGGGGGCGCCGGAAGCGATGGGTATTCTGATGTAACGTCTATCTTTACCGGCGGACCGTTCACCGAAATTTCCTTAGTGGCCGATATCGACGAATAAGCCGCCGTTAGCGATGCAGTTCCCGCTCCGGGGCCGGCGGTGATACTCGTAGTTGCGCGTCCGGACGAGTCGGTGGTCGCTGACGTCGGAGTGGCAGAGATTTCTCCGGCACACGTAAAAATAATAAAGGCTCCGCTAACCGGATTGTTGTTGCTATCAACCAGGTAAACATCTGCGCTGGCCGTTGTCCCGGCAGTCATCTTCGCAGGTGTGGTAATAATCACAGTCGGCGAACCGACTTCTCCTGCGTATGTTACTGTGCTTCCAGCGACGATACATGTGATTATAGCGATAGCCATCGCTAATACAATGTGCCTACTGAGCCTGGTCATATAGCAACCGCTCCCCCGATAATAGAATGATGGCTTCAACAATTATAAATACTTTTTTAGAAGAGTCTAAATAAGGAACATTTTTATTTGATTTGTGCAGAAACAGCTTATTTTTATCTCATAAATATATATGTGGCAACTATGGGTATAGGGGATCGGTTGTTACTCTATGCCTTCACGAGACGTGGCTAGAACTTTTATCCGATAAAATATATGTACTCTCCCCGCAAATACTCTTGCCACCGAAATTATCGTTTACAAATCGGTGTTACTCATGAAGCTTGAACCATCGCAGGTAAAAGAAAAGTTCGGGCCGCTGTTTTCCCAGCGGCTGCTGACCATGGTGGACGGCCGCAGGGGCGTCGCGGAGATCATGGAGACGTGCGCCGTGAGGGGCACCATCGAGTGGGACGCAGTAAACCGGTGCCGCGCTGGCGGGCTGATCGAGTGGTGCGAAGTCGAAGGCACTACCATGACCATGAGGGCGAGGCTCGGCGAACAGAAAGCCAATTTCGGCCCCGCCGACAGTGAGATGGGCGGCCAGGCGCTGGAAGGCGTCACCATCGACGGTGACCTGGTCAGGACAAAGTGGGCGGGCACCGGCGGCGCCGGTCTCGGTATCGCGGCGTGCCTCACCCAGGCACCCGGCGTTCTTTTTTCAGTCTACCCGACCGAGCAGGACCTGAAAGTGGGTGGCTCTCACACAAACCGGGTAGAGATCGTGACCCCGCTCTACGAGAAGGTGACCATCGGTGTAGACGACACGGACAACAAGGAAGGCGGTGCTACCTGGGTAACAGCCCTGAAGGCGAGCAAGATCGCCGCCACCCTGCCCGGAGTCCACGCGCTGAACCTCCGGCTCATCCAGCTGTGCCCGAAATCGCCGAACAAGACGACCAACTGCGTCTCCTCTGCCATCACCTTCGCGGTCAAGCCCGGATCCTACGACGCGCTCATCGACAGCATCGTGGACACAGTCAAGGCAGAAAACAAGTCGGACGACCCCGGCATAGCCGTCTACCGGGGCATTGGCATTCCCGCCGGCCTCAAGGAATTCGGCTGGGCGACCAAGAGGCAGCTAGTCAGCCTCTCTGACGTGAACGCGAAAGCGAATGAGTTCGGTGTCGAGTTCATCGACCTCATGGGCGAGAAAGCCGGCAGAATCGGGGCGCTGGCGGCAGTGGCGCTTTCGGAGGAAAGGGCCGAAGTGGCCGCGCTGCACGAGGATAAAGCGCTGCCTCTCATCCGAAGGTGAGCGTCTAATGGTCTGGGATACCATCGTTACGGGCGCAAAGAGAAACCGGGCCAGGATAGCCGTAGGCATTGGATCCGAGTACGTCGATAAGACCGTCACCTGCGCGGAGCATGCAGATGCCGCAGGGTTTGCCCAGATCACGCTGGTGACCGGCAAACGCATCGAAACCGGGCTCCCCCAGTACGTATCCTCAGACCCTGAGATGGCTCTGATCCGGCTACTCAAAGAGGGCAAGGTCGACGGTGTAGTCCGGGGCTCCCTCAGCGCCAGCTCCACGCTTAAGTATTTAAAATCCGAAATGGGCCTCCGGAAGATCATGCGGGTGTCGCTGCTCAAGACACCCGGCGGTCGGTTCTTCTTTTTCGCCCCAGTAGGCGTAGACGAAGGCTGGACAATCGAAGATAAAGTCGAGCTGGGCGTGCTCGGCGCGGACCTCATGCGTCGGTTCGGCATCGAGCCCGACATCGGCGTCCTCTCCGGCGGCCGCCTGGGCGACAGAGGGCGATCGCCGAGAGTAGACAAGTCCATGGACGACGCCGAAGAAGTGGCCCGGCTGCTCACCGAAAAAGGCATCAAGGCGAAGCACGCCCAGATCCTCATCGAGGACGCCGTCAAAGAGCACAATTACGTCCTCGGACCTGATGGCATCAGCGGCAATTTAATATTCAGATCCCTCTGCCTCGTCGGCGGCGGCGACGGTTACGGTGCGCCCTTAGTCGGTACCGACCTCGTGTACGTCGATACTTCGAGAGCAGGGAGCGGGTACGAGCATGCAATATGCATGGCGAGCGCGCTGTGTAAGAAAAAGTAATTTTTAGACTTTCTGCACCTTCGGCTTAAGCTCGCCTTTAATGCCGATCTTCTTCGCCTCTTTGATCTGGAGCATGCAATCCACGCCGTAGGCGTCGTTGAATTTCTGGTAGTCGGCCATGTTGAGGAAGGCAGCGTCGATCGATACCGCTGAGTCTGCGGCGTAGATGCCGATGTCGTCCATGACCCTGTGGCCCGGGTTTGGCAGGCAGTCGCAGAACTGGACGATGTCCTTGGCGAAGCTGATGTACGCGACTTTGTCCTTCTTAAAGGTGGACAGGACGCCGTAAGCCGCCGAGGCCAGCGCCATGCTCAGGGCGGGCATGTTGGCGAGCTGGATGGCCCCTGTCGGGCAGGCATCTCTGCAGGCCGGGCAGCGCATGCACAGCTCTGACTTGTTTACAGCTTTCTCGTCGACGATCTCGGGTAGCTTGAGGGCACAGGCGTTCCTGCAGGCGCCGCAGCCCACGCACTTGCCACCGTCTATCTGCAGCCCGACGGTACGGTGCTGCCTCAGCTTGCCGGCACAGGGGGTGCAGCCCATGGCTATGTTCTTGATCGCTCCGCCGAAGCCTGTCAGCGCGTGGCCTTTGTAGTGAGAGACAACGATCATGGCGTCGGCTTCTGCAATTGCGCCTGAGACCTCGATCTCTTCCAGGATCCCTTTCGTCTTTACCGTCCTATAGCTCTCGCTGCGCAGCCCGTCCGCAGAGATGAACGGGGCCCCGCCGTAGCCGTTGAGCTCAGCGTTCTCCCAGTGGTCGACCGCGTTGCTGCGATGCGCATGATAGTAAGTAGACGAGTCAGTCAGGAACGGCTTTCCTCCGGCATTTCTGACCCCGTCTATGATCTGCCGGACGAAGAAGGGCGGAATATAGTACGGGTTGCCCAGCTCGCCTACGTGCAGCTTGATCGCGACCAGATCTCCTGCCTTAACACAGTCGAAGGTGCCTGCTTCTTCGTACAGGTCAGATGCCTCATCCATGAGATTGTACCCGGCGTCCCAGGGCGTGAAGTAGACGGTCATGGTCATTATAAAGGCGGTTAATGACAAATAGCTTAGCTCTGACCTGCGCACTTTTTGTTTTACGGCGCCCTACCCTTTGTTTGGGCAGCCGGATGATTAAGCCCAGGCGCCAGCGCCTACTCAAACAATCTCCGACGCTCTCTTGTCCGAAGGACAAAAGTTTTATTGATGGGGAGCAAGCATATAATCAAAAAATCTCTCTCGTGGATGATCTCATGATTGGTATGATTCTTTGCGGTGGCATGGGGAGCAGGCTGAAGCCTTACACTGACTCTACTCCGGCGCCGCTTATCGAAATTAAGGAGCAGTACACGATCCTGGACAAGCAGCTGTTCGACTTTGCCGCTGCCGGAATTACCGAGGCTGTGCTGCTCACCGGGTACAAGGGTGACATGATCAAGGCACGGTACGGTGACGAGTACAAGGGTGTCAAGCTGCACTACCACATGGAGGAGAAGCCGGAAGGTACCTTGAAGGCTATCCGGGCGGGCATGGACCTGGTGAAGGGGGAGACGTTCCTGGTCAGGAACGGCCATATCGTGTCCGACATCAACATCCGCCGGATGATCCAGCGGCACGAGCACGGTACTAACGGGGCTACCATGTATGTGACGAAGATGCGGAGCCCGTTCGGCATCGTGGAGCTGGGCGACGACCGGGTGAAGTCGTTCAGGGAGAAGCCTGTGCTGGAGTACTACATTAACGGTGGCGTGTACTGCCTGAACCGGAACCTGCCTTTCGACCAGTTCGAGGGCGGAGCAGTGGAGCAGACCGTTTTCCCCCTGATTGCCGAGAGCAACAGGCTCGGGTATTACCGGGAGGATGATGTGTTCTGGAGCCAGGCCAGCACTGTCCGTGACTTAGAGGATATCCGCAAGGAGTACCGGAACAAGACTGATAAGCCGTGGGGTTACGAGAAAGTCTTGATCAGCACGGACAAGTACCTTACTAAGGAGCTGTTCATCCGGGCGGGGTATCAGACCTCGTTCCATAAGCACCCCCGGAAGGATGAAACCATGTATATCATGAGCGGCGTCGGTTACATCGAGTTCGAGGACCACAAGGAGTTCTTCCAGAAGCACGACACCATCCGCATAGAGCCGGATGTCCCGCACACCATCGTGGCCACCGAGAACACCGTGCTGCACGAAGTCAGCACCCCCTTCTTAGAGGACACCGTCCGCCTGAAGGACTACTACAACGTAAGGTGAGGTAATTCCCGTGAAAGCGTTCATCCTTTGCGGCGGCCGGGGCGAGAGGCTCAAGCCGATCACTGACAGGATACCCAAGCCCATGGTGCCGGTTGCCGGTAAGCCCATCCTGGAGTACCAGATTGACTTGCTGAAGAAGCACGGCGTCCGCGACATCGTGTTCCTCGTCGGCTGGTACGGCGAGGCGATCGAGAGCTACTTCGGCGACGGCAGCAAGTTCGGCATCCGGGCCGAGTACTCTTACGAGGACCCCAATAACAGGCTCGGCACCGCCGGGCCGATCAAGGCAGCAAAGGACAAGGTCGACGGCGCAATCATCGTCATGAATGGCGACATCGTCTCCAACACCGACATCGGCGGTATCGTCGCGTTCCACACCAAGAAAAAGTGCCTGGGCACCATCAACATGATCAACATGCCCTCGCCCTTCGGCATCATCGACCTGGACGGCGACCACATCACCCAGTTCAGGGAGAAGCCCGTCCTGCCGTTCAAGATGAACGCCGGGCTCTACGTCATCGAAGCCGAGGTCGTCGACATGATGCCCGCCGTAGGCTCCATCGAGACCGACGTCTTCCCGAAAATCGCCGCCGAAGGAAAACTATGCGGCTACGACTCCACTGGTATCTACTGGAGCGACGTAGGCACCCACAAAGACCTGGAGAAAGTGACCAAAGACGTGCAGTCCGGGGCTTTCAAGCTGTAAACGATAACGCCCTTTTCTTTTATCCGAATATTGATCACAGCGACATGGTGACAGTGGACAAGCAACAACTGGATAGTAACTGGAACCACGGCGGCACGGCGACACAGAGACAAATACGAACTGCAACAAATGGATTTGCCGTCTACCGATTTTATTCTAAGGTCATCTGTGAAATCAGTGCAATCCGTTTCAATCTGTGATCCTGGCACAGCGCAGCGATCGTCATCGCATCGCCTCGAGAACGCCTGCGACTGCAGGCGTTCAAAAGGCGAACATGAAGATAAGAATAATGCAACACAGCAGCACGGCGACACAGACAACTGCGATGCCGTAACAGGGTACTCTTTTTTAGTCCACGGCGACACGGAGACAGATCATTAATCAATAACCGTTTACTGACCAGGTATTTCAGTATATCAATATGATCACGTGACCGGTAAACGACTTACAATAGTGATTCCTGGTTTCTTCAGTATATTAACAAAAGAATGATTGTCTCCGTGCAGTCAGCCCGCCGTGCCGCCGTGGATCAAAAAAGGGAGCCTTGCTATTCCGGTACGCTTGTCTCTGTGTCGCCGTGCCGCCGTGGTTCAAATAACCATCCTGCCATCGTTTCTCGAATTATCTCCGTGTCGCCGTGCCGCTGTGGTTAGAACATTTGTTTTCCAGTTGTCAGGATAAAGAGCCGTGCCGCCGTGGTTTAAATAACCATCCTGCCATCGTTTCTCGAATTATCTCCGTGTCGCCGTGCCGCTGTGGTTAGAACATTTGTTTTCCAGTTGTCAGGATAAAGAGCCGTGCCGCCGTGGTTTTTTTAACTTGCTGATTATTCTTTCTTCTCTTCTTCATGCCCGTGCCGGTGGTGGATGTCGGGGCGGTGGGCATGGGTGTGCCGGGTCTCCTCATGGTAGTGCCGGCCAGTTCCGGCGGTTTTGAACGGGTGATGGACGTCGGGTTCGTAGTAGTGCTCGTGGTAGACGGCTGTGTGGACGTGGATGTGGTCGTGGTGCTCGCCGAAGAGGAGGGCTGCTCCGGCGATCATCAGGGGCAGCGAGAGGAGGAGTTGCAGGCCGGGGGCGTCGGTGAAGAGTGCTAGCGATAGAGCTGTGCCTGCGAATGGTGCGATGCCGAACCAGGCGCTGGTCCGGGCTGCACCCATGCCTCTGGAGGCTAGGATGAACATGACAATGCTGAGCCCGTAGCTCAAGGCGCCTACGATCAGCACTATGATTACAGGAGTAATCCCTGCAGGCATGGGCCGGCTCAGGGTGGTGGCAAGGACCAGGGAGAAAGTTCCCGCAGCCAGGCCTTTGAACAGTCCGATAGTGACGGGATCTTTGGCCGATATTCTGCAGGTCACGTTGTTGTCGATGCCCCAGAAGATACATGCTCCTACTACGGCGAGGGCACCTGCGGAAATTCCGAAGGCGCCTGAAAGATCGAGGGTCAGTACGGCGGCTGCCATGGTTATCAGGCCTATGGCAACCCATACCCTGCGTCCGACCGCTTCCCTGAAGGCCAGGACGGCAATAGTCGTTGTGGCCACGCACTCGAAGTTCAGTAACAGCGATGCTGTAGCAGCCGGCGTGCTTTGCAGGCCCAGCATCAGCAGGATCGGGGCTATGACGCCGCCGGCGATGGCCGAGACGGCCAGCCAGGGGAGGTCGGCTTTAGACAGGCCTGCTTCACGCTTCACTGTACGTAACCTACCGACAATTTTGGTCAGCAGCAGCCCCGCCCCGCAGCCTAAGTATAGCAGGGCCGCGAGGACAATCGGGTCCACGCTGCCTAGCAGTGCCTTGGCCAGCGGCGCGCTGGCGCCGAACAGCGCCGCCCCGCCGACTGCCAGAAATACCGGGTAGATCTGCTGCCGGTCCATCGTACGTATCTCTCCCTCCGCTATTTTTTCATCGGAACCGTGAATAAAGTATCCAGTAATTACCGCAAAATATCTAACCGGGCGGAACCTACCGCTATTTATGCGCCTGAAGGCTCTGCTGTACCTGCTCATCACCGCGATCTTAGCAACGTCACTCCTGACGTCGGGATGTACCCTGCCCCGGGCTTCTCCTGCTTCAACGGGCACCCCGGATCCTGGCTCGCCGGCGGACACCGGAATACCTGAAATCTCCGATATGTCCCTTGTGGAGACAGCGCTTGAAAGCAAGCCTGTTTTCATCGAGTTCGGCGCCCCCTGGTGCGGGTGGTGCGACCTGGAAAAGCCTGTGCTGGAAGATCTCTCAGCCGAGTATCCTGGTATCGCTTTCTATAGCGTGAACGTCGACGAAAGCCGCAGCCTGGCAGACGATTTCTACATTAAAGGCATCCCGGCGATGTATCTGATCGTTAAGAAAAACCCTGACGGCAGCTATCAGTACATAGACATGGCCGGTAAGACGAACAGTGATCGTTTGAAGTCTATGATCAGAGGGTACCGGACCTACGATCAGCTCAAGCCGTTAATGGATGCGGCTGTAGCCGCGAGGTAAACTATACTTAAGTTAGCTTTTCGGTTTACTATTCTTCGAGATCTGCGACTCTGTAATGTGATCTGTGCGCTGCGATAATCTGTGCTTCTGGTGGGGCGCAGTGTCTGTTTTGCGCTCCATGCTGTTATGCTGACCTGTGGCTCATTGCCTTTATCTGAGCGCAATAAATTATAAGCCCGCAGGCGCATAGTATGAGTTTGAACGCCGGTGCCGTTATGGTCATGAAAGGTCTTGAGTTACCCCCAGAGAGCCTTGTGCAGTGCGAAAATCTGATCGCGGATTCTATCGTGAAGATCGTGGAGCTCAGCAACTCCAGCGGAGCGGCCATCGCTCTGAGCGGCGGCATCGACTCGGCGCTGGTGGCGACGCTGGCTTCCCGGGTGGTTGACGTGCACGCGCTGCTCTTGCCGGACCACGCTTCGACGACTCCCGAGGACATGAAGGATGCGGAGTCGCTCGCAAAAGACCTGGGCATCGACTACGAGATCATCGAGATCGGAGACCTGGTGCAAGGCATCTATGACAGGAGGCCTAAGATCGGCCCCGCCGAATGCAGGCTCGCCTATGCTAACATCAAGCCCCGGCTACGCATGATCATGAACTACTTTGCCGCCAACCTCGATGACCGGGTCGTGCTGGGCACGGGTAACAAGACCGAGCTGCTCATGGGCTACTTCACCAAGTACGGCGACGGTGGAGTCGACATACTGCCTATTGGCGACCTCTACAAGACCCGGGTGCGGCAGATGGCAAAACACGTGGGCGTGCCTGAAGCGATCATCAAAAAGCCTCCCTCTGCAGGCTTGTGGGCGGGCCAGACTGACGAGGCTGAAATGGGCGCCACCTACGAGGAGATCGATTCTATTCTCTACGCAGTGTTCGACCTCGGCATGTCGCTGGAAGAGGTGGAGAAAGCCACAGGTGCCAGCGATGCTACGATTAAGATGGTCATGGAGCGGGTCAAGAACAGCGAGCACAAGCGCAGTATGCCGCCTGTGGTAGGAATAGAGCAGGCGCTGGTGAGAAAATAAAGAGTATAAGATGAAGAAGTGATTTTTCCTTCTTCACCTTGACGAGCTTAATGTAGCGTCAATATCACCGCTCGTTACATACAGGTACTTAAGATCTTCTTTCGAATTATACTCTAAATGTACCTTTGAATCTACTATATTGTATTTAATATGGCCCTCGCTGTGACCTTTAGAATTACTAAAAGCCGAATACTCAGGACCTATGCTTGAATGTTCACTTGCCATCAGCCACAGGTAATGCTGTGTTACATCTGCGAGCGTTTTAGTATCATCGCCACGGGGAACTTCATGGCCGTCAGTCAGATCTGCGATTGTACCTGAATCTGCTGCATATGGATTGCTACCCCACGAAGCCGATGTTGCTGTCACCATCCGGTCCCGGTTATCTACCTGCATATCCCCGTCCTCGTCGCCATAAATCATATTATCGTTGTCCAGCATATCGATGTGAATCTTGCCGGTATCATCAAATTGCATCACTGTTGAAAATATCTCTAATATGCCGTGGGCAGTGTCAGTATATGTTATCCTTACCTGGACATTTTGTTTACTGGGTCCTCCCCCGTGTAATGGGATAGTCTCAATTTCCAGGAAGGGGTTAAGGCTATCATCAGCGGGCCTCCAGGAGCTCTGGTAATCTCGGCCATTGTTTCTTTTAACAAGGTCAAAGGTAAACAAGGTTACTGGTGTATACCCTTCATCGAGGATCATTTCCTGCGTATTCATCCCATCTACGGCAGCATGGTGTTGCGGTTCCCTCCCAGTTTTTAGGGTTGCCTTCACTATTGTGGAGTCAAGGGGATCTAACTCTGCTGTCGCCTTTGTACGTTCTCTGATAAAATCTCTCCATGCCACGGCGTAATCTGATTTTATCTTGATGATGATATCCCTGCCCTGGTCCACTGGATTGGAGTAGTCCAGAGCTGGATCTGCATTATATCTAGGATATATCTGGGTGAAGCCAGCGGGGTCTGATCGTACACCGATTTGTACTTTGTTTCCGGAACTGGCTGTCAGACTTTCACTACCTTTTAGGCTCATGATGGGTAAAGTAAGTGTTTCTCCGTTGTATCCAAAGTCCGGGGGCGATATCATTATGCTACCACCGTCCGGGTATTTTTCCCATACTCCTCCGCCCTGGTATGCAACTTCTCCCTGATCTGTAACGCACTTTATGGTTCCTAATGTAGTATGAGATATAAGATTAGCCGGATCATCACTATCACGGTAAACCTCGATCCAGCTATTTGCGTCGCTACCGTCGATGATTATTTTCCCATCGTTAAGCTGGAAGGGTGTTTCCTGGTATATGGAGGTGCTAAACCGGGCTTTGCTAATCCTGGAGTCCGCAGTTGTAAATGCCTGCTCTATATGGTTGAACTGGGCAGTATCTTTAGAACTGTTGACGGTAGGCATGGTCATGAGTATAATGATCGATAGCCCGGCGACGACTATACCTATCAGCAGTATGTAGCCAAACATTTCTGTAAGGCCATTATCATCCAGTTTCATACTGTTTTTCTGTATTTTACTCATGGTTCGTACCATCCTATCGTCTCCTCATACTTATGTAGAGCCAGAATTTATCGTCACTATCTCAGTAGTGGGTAGTGTATTCACAGTTATTCCGGTCGTCGGGGAAGTGTACGTTTTTTCCATAACCAGCGGATTATTAGTACCAGATGTCTTAGCAAACCCAAGCTCATCCTCGAAGTATTCTAAGAGACATTTATTGTAGTCTACATCGCCGCTTGTAATGGTAACTTTGATATGCTTGACATTATTGTAGGTGTGAACGGAAGGCTGGGATACATCCGGATTGCTTTTTTGATAGCGGTAAAATGTACTGAACGATATCCTGGCAAGAGTTGTCCCCGTCATCGTGAAGTCTTTGTAGTTTAACTCGATCAGTGGTATGACTAATACGGGGGTGTCTGGATTGGGGCCGTATTTATCCGTGAACGTGTATATTGGCGGGTTTTTAATAACTGGATAGCTGTACGTATCTTTTCTAAATACCCCTCCCAGGAGGTATGCTAGACTCGTATCGTCTTTTGAATACTCAAGGATACCTAATGTAATACTATCCCCTACACCAATTTTACATGGTTCGGTACCCGTTTCATCTGTATAGTAATCTATGTGGATGTCACCTGCATTTCTGAGTGTAATAGTACCTCCATACAGCTTTAGTTCAGACTGCTGGTACGGGGTCTTAAAAAGGGCTACATTATTGCCGTTCTCAGAGATCAGATCAAAGCCCTCGATCATGTTTTGCATATGGCTTTGATCAACGTATTTATTATATACTGGCAGCCCGATTACGAAAACCAGGGCGACTGAGGTAAGCAATATCCCGCTGATAATGATGAAACCTACTGTGTTAGATACCGCTTCGTCAGGCTTTGATACTGGCATGTATATCAGACTTCCTTTATCGAAATCTCGTTCGCGGACGGGTTGAAATTTATTTCCAGATTGTAAGTGTTGCATATTATGGTGCAGGCGTCCACCGGGTACTGCGTGTTGTAAGTAGCGATAGTGTAAATGTCCGGGTCGGATGCGTAAATGACTTTCACTTTTCCCCTCTGCGCAGCATTATCTGGTATGATCTCAACTATGTACTGTTTGCCAGAATATGGCCGGGGAATATCGAATTGTCTGGCGCTGGCAGAACTTGCCGCAACTTGATAAGCAGCGAGTGAATAATCACCCGTATACTCGTTGAGCTGCAGCTCGTTCGAGTAGTCCGAGAGCTGGTTAGCTATGATACTTGCGGCGATATCCAGTTCCTCGCCCATAATAATCTGATCGCTTTTCGCAATGATGGACTGCAGGTTCAACAGGAGTACTGAGAAGAGTATCGCAGCTATGATTATGGTTAACATATACTCAACCAGGAGGCTTGCTCCTGCATCGTCTTTATCTACGGGCATCGTAAAGATCACGCTACTTGTCTCTTATCTGGACATTCTTCAATACGACGGAACTTACTCCGCCTGGCATCTCAGATGCTCTCGCTTTCACCTGTACATCGACTTTTTTCTCTGTCGTCGTCACTGTCCACGTGTAGATTGTACTGGTGTCACCATCGGGAAGTAGACTGAGCACATCAGTCAAAACAGGGCTAGATCCCGCCCCGATAGCGGTAGGTTTAACAAGCTCTAACTGTACATTATGCAGGTCGCTCGTGCCAGTGTTATGCACGGCCGCAGTTACTTTGAATGAGTAATCGTCAATACGTGTTGCAGTGAAACTTTCGATATCCATATCATAGGTCTCTGTACTTCCACCGCCACCCGAGGCCGGGTCATTCTCTCTGATTGATACCGTGGCAATGACCGGGTAAGCAGGGGCTCCTGTTACTGCATTATTGAAGCTGGCAGGAGTCAGTTCGACGGTAAATGTTTCGTGAGCTGTCCCTTCATAGCTGGTATCGTCATTTGTGGGGACTGTGATAACTCCTGTCGTAAATCCTTTAGCGATGTTGATCGAGCCCGTAGTCGCTCCGGTGATGTCCGAAGACGTAGCAGTTCCGCCAAAGTTGATCTTATAGGTTATGGTAACATCATCAGTGTACCAGTTAGAAAGGGATACCGTCAGGGCTGCCGGCGAGCCTTCGTTCACAATGATGTCATACGTGCCGGGAGAGCCGGCAGAGTTTGGTATGAAGTAAGCGCTTGGAATAGGTTGAGCCGGAGGGGTTCCTCCAGACGGCTTTCCCGTTAGTAGCAGATATTTTACAGTTGAATCCTTATCTGTAATTATAAGATTCCAGCTTGTTTCTGTAGTCGGTAGAGTAATAAATGGTAAATTTTCTCTAGAATAATCGACATATTTACCCTTAGAGTTTGTCAGGTAGTTTATCGCCGTGAAATAATTATCCATGTACTGAGTTCTGACTGACCCGACGTGCTCGTTATTGTAAGAGCGCGCAGCCTCTTTTATCGTCATTTGCTTGATCGATATATCTTCATATTTCGATCCGTCCATAAATCCCAGGTACGCAACGTTAGTGGCATATATAATGTTGTTTAGCATCAGGGCAATAATGACGATAATAATCGCAAGCAAGATCGCACATGTTAGAATAACTTGTCCGGCATCGTCTTTACGGTCAACCATCTACATCACCCACAGGGTTAGCCTTATTTCAACGACGTTATGTAAACTTGGGGCTAAGGCTGAGTCTGGATTTGTACTTATATCCGGGATTACAATTTTACCGTTAGTTTCCAAAAGGCTGGGTATTTGAGCAATCCCCACTGGATCTTCTGTCTGATCATGCAGGGCAACGTACCTAGATACGGTAACGCTATTGTCCGAGGGGTCACCGTTCCAGATCATTTTTCTTGAAAACACGTTTCCGTTCGTATCCGGGTATCTAATCTCGACATTATAAGCAATACCACTTTCAGAGAATGCAAATGTCAGCGCTTTCTCGAGGTATGTCGTAGGAACATGTTCAGTCGTGGATGTATAACCTTTGAAGTGTCCCACTCCACTACTATCGATACCTTCGAAAGTATACCAGTCACCAGGGAGTAGCGGTGGAGAAACGGTATCGTCACCGACGAGCCAGTAGCATATGCTCTGCTCCAGCCTTGAAGGAGTGGTTTCAGAAACAATAACATCCGGCACGGCAGGCATTTCATCTAGCGAAGTAAGGATATCCTGGCCCATATTTTGAAGTTCGTATTTGATATGCTGGTTAGTAAACGATGTCGTCAATGGGGTGACAGAAGTTGCCTGTACGACGACTGCCAGGACTGCTAATAGGATAAACGTGGCTATGAAAGCTTCTATTGTCTGAACCTGGCCCTGAGGATTACGTGCGCTTACCATGTCACCACACCCTCACAATCAATATGGCCTCAGTATATGTTCCAGCCGGGCTACTGGTATCGTGAATGTACACAAACCTTTTACTCTGGCCTACGTTTGAGCCGACAGGATCGCCGTCTGGTGAGATGATCGCATGAGTCAGCGGACTACCTGGGCCAGGCGTAATAATTTCCATCTGTACCTTGTAGAACTGTTCTGACGGGGTAGCGGCAGATTTGCCAAACGATTTTTCATATCCGAGACCAAGGTGCTTTTTCGTCAGATCAACGATGGCCGGGTCAAGATCCGGGCTGCTTTTATCGATGTATTTCCAGAGGTCCTCATATGCTACCTTTTTAATTATTCCCGGGGTGGGCGCACCCTCATAGACGCCCAGGCCTGTATCAACGAGCTTATTCTCAACAAGTACGCCAGCAGCTCTGTCCGCTGCCATTGTAAGCTCGTCGGAGTTAGACTGAAACGGAGTGAACATCCTCGGTATGAACGCGAAAACGAAGATGAACACCAGTAGAAACAGAGTTATCCCTATCAGAAAGTCTAAGCTAGTCTGCCCCTCGCCATTCTTCTTTATTCGCTTCATACATTTCGTCCTTGACCCCCGTCTTAGACCCCCGAAGCGATTACTAAGTAACTAAATTACTTATTTTATAAGAAGTTATCGTCAAATAATCAAATAAATATCTCTTAAAAGCTTAATGTTGTAAAAAAGCTCCGGCAGCATAAGCTGCCGGCATCCGGCTTATATGCTCTGCAAGCTCAGCTTCGTGTACAGGACACCTTCAGTGATATACAGGTACTTGATATCCTCGCTGGACACGTACGAGAGCTGGAAGGTGGATTGGCCTCCGTCATATTTCTGCTTGCCGATGACCTCGTAGAACGGGCCCTCGTATTGATCGCTGTTCTGCTGGTCGTATTTGGCCATGACCCACAGGTAGTGCTCTGTCACGTCGTGCAGCGTCTTAACGTCTCCTCCGACGACGTCTGTGTAGGTGGTATCGTCGTAGTCGATCCTCATGGTGCTGCTATCGAAGACGTTCATGTCGTTGCCCCAGGTTACGGAGGGGTCGCCTTCGTAGGTCATCTCGATGGTGCGGCTCATGAAGTCGATGTCGATGGAGCCGTCTGCTTTCCGGTCGAACGGGATCATGGTGCTGAAGAGCTCTGTCTGGGTACCGTGAGTGTACTTGTATTCGATGTACGCGTACTCGTGGTTGTCGTTAGTGGTCGTCCGGCTGACGGTCATGAGCAGGTCCGGGTCCGGCACGTTGTTCTGGTTTTGCGAGGGGACGCCATAGGTGATCGTGTAGTCGTTACCGGTGTTTCTCAGGACCAGGTTGAGCTTGAATGCCTTAACTGGTGCTTGTACTCCGGTTTCCATGGACTTGGTGGTGAACCCGGAGCTAACCAGCCCGCTTTGTACTGGTATGCCCGACTTGAGCGATACATTAACGGTCTTATTTTTAGCGTCAACCTCGGCCTGGGCGCGCGTACGCTCGTTGATGTACTCCGCCCACGCCTGGTAATAGTCGGACTTAATAGACAGGTTGATCGCGTGTCCCGGGGGGACGGGGTTTCCGCCCACGCCTTCCTTCGGGTAGATCAGGGTCGGCGAACTGGAGTTGACGTTGATGACCACCTGGCTGTTGCCCGAAGCAGCCATGGTCTCGTCGCCTTTGATCCTCGTCACCGGCAGCGTCAGGGTAACGCCGTTGTAGTCGAAGACTGGCGGGGAGATCATGATGCTTCCTCCGTCGGGGTAGAGCGTCCAGATGCCGCCGTCCTGGTAGGCTATCTGCCTGTCGCCGACCTGGCACGAGATGGTGCCCATGCTGCCGTTATAGATCTCTGTCACGCCGTCGATATCGTAGACGATGATGTGGCTGTTGTCCCAGGAATCGTTGATCGTCACGGTGCTGTCTCTAAGCTCGAACGGCGCTTCCTGGAAGATGGATGTGCTGAACCTCGCCTTGCTCAGTTTGGACTCAGCTACGGTGAAAGCCTGTTCGACGCCGTTGTAGTTGGCGTCGGTCTTGGCATCCGTGATGGTATGCATGCCCAGAGTCAGGACTATTGTTATCCCTACAGTGACCAGTGCCAGGAGTAGTATTACCCCCATAGTTTCGGAGACGGCTGCGCCGTCATAGATCTTGCTACACTGCATACGATCAAGTCCGTTCATGTCTTTCCTTGGTCTCCGGCTCTTCATCCTCTAGTTCGCCTCTATCGTCAGGTACGACTGGATTAGCTGCAGACGAATACCTGAAGGGTATGATTTACTGACTATGACTTCACCGTCCGGTCCCCCGGACCTGGTGAACCCGAAAGTGTCCACGAAATACCTGCCGAAGGCGTCTGCATAGTCATTCTTCATCTTGACGTCCACCCTCTTCACGTCGAAGTGGGCGACTGTAGGGAGAGAAATGGTCTGGGACATCTTGCTGTAGTACGGGGTGAGGAATAGTATCCTGGTCAGCCCGTTACCCGCTACCCCTACGTTGCTGTTATACACGGTGATCGTCGGCATGATCAGCGAGTCCGGGGACGAGTGGATTGGAGGATCGACAAGCATGACTGAGCCTGACTGGTAATCCCTGCATACGCCTCCGTCAATGTAGGCTACCCGGTCCTCTCCTTTAGTGTACTCGAGGACTCTCAGGGTTGTGTTGTTGGAGCCGATGAGGCTTGTACCTCCGGTGTCTCCGTAGTACGATATCTCCATGTAGCCGGCATCCCGGGTGGCGAGCGTGCCCCCGTAGATCTTCAGCTCGGAGGAGGAGAAGGGCGATTTGTGCATGGCTACCGTGTTGCCGTTGTAGGCGATGATGCTGAAGCTCTGCTCGACGTTGGCCATGTGGCTCTGGTCGATGTAAGAATTGTAAGCCGGAAGGCCGGCAGAGTAGACGGCGAAGAACGCCAGCAGCATGATTGCGGTGAGCAGGATGAAGCTGATAGACTCGGAGACCGCGTCCGAATTGTGGTGGAGTGGTCTCATCATACTCCCTCCAGGACGATCTGGTTACCTACGCTATCGTAGTACATGTAGATGCTCTGGCTCGGGCTGTACAGGCTGACCGGCCGGACGCTGACGTCGGAGTGGAAACTGGCACTTTTGCTAAGTGTGATTTCAGACTGGTAGCCTATGTTAACCGTGCCGGATTTCGTCGCCGGGTCGTAGGTGACGCTCACCTTGTACTGCTGACCGTTGACCAGGCCGGGCAGCTCGATGTACTCCGCGGATCCCCTGACGTCGCTAGTATATTGAGAGTCACTGTACTGGCTGGTGTACACTTCGTTGGAGAACCCGGAGATGCGGCTCGCCACGTCGTTCGAGACGATACCCAGCTCGTTACCGATGACAACCCGATCTACGCTGATGAAGGTGGTGTAGAGTACCATGATAAAGATTGAGAACATCACGGCCGTGATGGTCATCAGGAAGACGTACTCGATCAGTACGCTTACTCCCGAATCGTCGTCCTTTATGAATATTTTTGAGCTCATTGGCAATCCTGTCCCGGTCCTGTCTATGGTGGTGGCCCGCTGTACGTTCTCGTGGTCGTATAGCTGTACGCTACGTTGTCGATCTTATCGTTTGCAGTGATGACGATGTTCAGCGTCACGCTGTACGGCTTCGTCTTGTCGATCCAGAGGAGCTTTGCAGAGACCGTGTTGCTGTAGCCTCCCGGCCCGGTGATGTCGTGCTTTTCGTAGATGTTTCTGAGGTCCCCTGAGGATAGCAGCTGGAGGTTGGTTGCACCTGCAATCGTGACCCTGGTAGTGAAGTCGCCGAAGTCGTACGTGCCCGGGTCAATGGTGATCGGTACTGTCACGGTAATGTAGTCTAACGTCACGTGGCCGCTCCTCTTGTCGGTGTGGGTGGCGGAGGGTGATCCTACCGACGGGGGATGCGTGGATATGCCCGGGGGAATGATGGGCAGGCAGTTGATCATGACTGAGTTAGATACAGCCGTTCCGTTGGAGGCATAAAGGGTCTGCATACCCTGCATCAGGCTCAGGTACCTGAACGTGGCTTTGCCGTTGCTGTCCGTGACTGCAGATGTGATGGGGCTGCCGCTCGACAGGTCCTGGAACTCTCCCTCCGTGGCATGGAGGCTAACCCGAACGTCTCCCATGGGTATGTTGGTATTCTGGTCCATCACCTGGACGTAAATGAGGGTAAAGTCGTTGCCATCCGGGACGATGGTGGTCTTGTTCGTGCCCATGACGATCCTCGGCACGCCTCCCGTTGGGGTCGGAGTGGCCGACGGAGTCGGAGTAGGAGTTGCCGCGCCCGAGTTATACTCGTAATTAGTGGTGATTCTGTAGGTGTAATTGAAGCTCTTCTCGAAAATGTTGAGGCGGGTATCGGTTGCCTGATAAGTCATACTGGGGCCGCTAATTGGCCTGGGCGTGGCAGACGGTTCCACCGTGATATACAGGCCTTCGGCCACGGTCATCGAGTTAACCGCTTTCGCATAGTCGTTCATATACTGCTGGAACTTGACCGGGTCGCCTCCTGTCTGCTCATAGGCAAGCATGGACTCGTCGATCGTGGCCTCTTTAATGGCTCGCTGCTCGTAGCCCGACTGTCCCATGAAGCCCAGGTAAGCCACGTTGTTGGAGTAGATCACGTTGTTCAGCATCAGCGTGATAATCACCAGAATAATGGCAAAGAGGAATGCGCAGGTAAGCATAACCTGGCCTGAATGGTCGCCCCTCATCTACATCACCCACATTGTCAGCTTTACATATGCCGTATTGTGAAGGCTCGTGCCCGGGCTGATATCCGGCAGAACCATAAAGTCATCGTATCTCGTACCGACAGGGATCTCGTTATTGCCGTCGTGCAGGACCACCAGCCTCGAGACTGTCACCGAGTTTTCCGAAGGGTCACCGTTCCATATCATCTTGGACAGGCGCACTTTCCCGTTCTCGTCCGGGAAGCTGACCTCGACGTTGAAAGCTACTCCGTTGTTGGCGAATGCATATGTCAGGGCGCTGGAAAGCGGAGTATTTAGTGGTGGGTAGCTGGCGTTAGTGGCGCTGACGTAAGTCGTGTTATTCCAGGTGTAGACATCGTAGTAGGAGTATACGCTCCAGTCTACGATGCTCTTCTTTAGTTGCGATGGTACGTTCGGGTTGGTGTTGTTCACCAGCTTGGTCTGGTCCAGCGTCGACAACACATCGTTGCCCATGTTCTGGAGTTCCAGCTTTACGTGCTGGTTGGTGAACGAGGTCGAAAGGGGGGTAACCGACGTAGTCTGGACTACGATGGATAGTACTATGATGATAATGAATGCAGCAGCCAGGCCTTCGATCGTGTGGAGCTGTCCTCTGTCGTCACGCATGCGCATCACCACACCCTGACTGTGATAATCGCAGACCGGCCCGGATAGGCGTCGATGCCCGACCCTGCCTGGTCCCTGATGAGGGCATACCGTTTGCTCTGGCCCACATTTGTAGTGCCCGGCCTCTCTCCGTTATTCATTACGATAGCCGACTTTCCCTGTTCCTCGATGACTACCTCAAGGTTGTACTGAGTAGTGCCGCTCGTGTTCAGCCCGAGGCTCTGCCTGAGCTGGGTGCTGGTCGAAGGATTGGAGAGGTCAGTGTTAAACTGGGCTATCGTTGCAGAATCCAGGATGCAGGGCTGCTTGTTGCCAGCGCTGCCGGTGGCGAGCACGTTCTCGACGAGTACCGCGGCGGCTCTGTCAGCGGCCATGGTGATCTCATCCGAGTTAGAGTGAAAAGGAGAGAACATGCCGGGGATGAAGGCAAACACGAAGATGAACGTAAGTAAGAATATAGTTACGCCTATCAGGTAGTCGAGGCTTAATTGACCGCTGTTATCAGTATAGGACCGTTCCATTTTGCATGGCCACCCAGTCCCCCCAAATAATACAGAATGGACTTTCGATATATTAACCTATCGGTATTTACTCAAATTTTTACACTTATCGAATTAAATATGAAATAATGTATATCATCCAAATTTAAAAACAGCGGAATTACCAGTCCAGTATGTCTCCGACTTTCAAGCCTCCGCGCTCGATTATCCCATCCGGCAGCTCGATAGCATAGCGTGCAGGTTTCTTCGAGGTGGCGATGCCGGTCCAGGCCCGTAAATGCCTGAGGTCCACTATCTGCCTGTTACTGTCAAGGTATACAAGGTCTATCGGGAAAAATACGAAAAGCATGTGGATACCGATGTACTGCTCCCACCGCATGTCGAAAATCAGCGCGTAGTCCTGCGGTATCGAGCGGCGGAACATGAGCCCGATCATCTGCCTGACCGGGGTCCCGGCGTGCTCGACCCTTGTGGCGATGACCGTGCCATCGCTTTTTCTCAGCGTCATCTCAGGTTTAGAGTACCGGGGCGTTCGCCCGGTTTTTATCGCTCAGCACTTCATCCCAGAGCCACTTGTAGTCCATGGGCTTGTTCAGGTAGTCGAGCTTCTCGATATCCCTGATGAGGCCGTACATCTCCTTACCCTTGGCAAAGCCTGCCTTAGCAATATTGGTCGGCTTCAGGTACCGTAAATCCGGCAAGTGGTCGCATCTTCCATTACGCACCAGCTTGCCCCCGGCCAGCTCGAAGTAGGCGGCGCCGCCGCACTTCTTATAGGGCTCGTAAATCGAGGAGAAGTTGCGGGAGACCCAGTTCGCCATCTTCAGCTCTTTATTCGACGGGTTGATGGTAACATGCCCGTAGTTCGGCGGGATGATAACCTTGTCGCCGTCGTGGGCCTCGATCAGCACCACGTCGACGATCTTGCCGCCATCGCAGCGCTGGAGCAGGTAGTGCGCGGTGCCATGGAGCACTTCGTAGACCTCGGGGTACGTCATTCCGGTGTTGCCGATCTCCGGGTGGTAGTGGCCGGCGGTCTTAATGTACTCAGGGCCCAGTCGTCCTGGTGGGATGACTGTGATATCGAAGCGGAGGCCGTGGTCAAGCATGAGCGACCTGTCCTGGCGGCTCATGGCCAGATCTCTGTACATGTAGTACAATATTTCGTCCGGCGCGCTCTTCAGCCAGTCGATGTCGTAGATCACTTCGCGCATGTCGCTGAGCCTTCTCACGTCGGGCTCAATTTGCTTACCACCGAATTCGAGCGTCCTGTCCATGCTATGCACACCAATTTTATAATTTCATGTCCGCCTATAAAACCTTTGATACCTGCTCTGCCGGGCTTGCCTCGATCGCCTGCGAGCCGGGACAACCGAATAATATTTGAGCTTTCATGATTTATTTGACTATTATGGACGGTATTGATCAGGACAAGGTATTTTTTGTATGTAAAACTTGCGGGTTCGTGTTTCAGGAAGACCCCAGTGTCTTTCCTATCCGATGTCCGCAGTGCGGAAGCGAAGACTGCATGAGAACCTGATATTTCCTGCAGTTAGGTTAACCAACCTGCTTCTACCTGTAATGTCTTCTCAGGTAAACACAGCCGATCAGCAACACTCCGAAAACAAACGGCATCGCCGGGTTTTTGAGCACCTCCACGTTTCCCGTGTACAGCAGTATGCTGATCAGGAGCATGATCAGGCCTGCGATAAGGCCGGTGACATCCAGCGGCTGCCAGTTAAGCCACGATCGTTTCCGTCCGCCGGTCCCGATCGGGTTTTCATCCTTTTCCGGACGGGTGTCCTTAAGCTCATGTTCCCCGGTATGCTCGTAGGGTATAGTGATCTCTGCCGCGGGCACAAAGTCGTCCATACCGGGTTCCCGGAACGCCGGCTGATCGAATACCGGCTCTAGCGTGCAGGTACTACTCTGTAACTGCAGCCTGTCCCCGGAAAAGCTTCTTTCGACGGCTCGCAGCCTGGCATTCAAGCCCCGGGCGTTCTGCTCGAGAGCCATGAGCCTGCCATCGAGGTCCGAGGTTGCCTGTTCTCTGTCTCCGGCTTTATACATATTTTTCAACATATTGAACTTAAGTGGTAAACTATAAGTAATTTGCGTGTAAATGTAAATAAGTATGTTCAGCGACGACTCAGGTGCGGACTTTCTGCCCGGGAAATTCTTCGTCATCGTCATCCTGGCAGCGCTTCTGGTAGTCATCATGGCCTCAGGCCTGGCCGACCTGTCTGGAGCCTATTCTACGTACCGGGCACGGGCAGAGGCAGAACGGATCTACGAGTTCTCAAGGATAGCATATGCTGGCGGCTGTCTCGATGGCGCTTCTGAGAAAACCCTGATCGTGTCGATACCAGCGTCAGTCCGAACGATCGCCTTCGGGGCCATGCCAGCCAATGGCACTCTGGTCCGAATGGACCGGTCGTACTTCCTCGAGTATTCTGATGGCAGGTCAGAAACCTATGTAGCTGACATGCCTTTTGCATGCGACGGACCGGACGGGCCGGCAGACATTCCCGTACTTCTCTACCCTGGTCAATACTGCATCAAAGCCCGCCCTGCCAGCGTGAACGGAAGTTACAAAGCCTGTATTCAGGCGGAGGCGGCATGATCAAGGACGATCATGGGAGCGAAGAGCTGATCCTGGGACTTGGGGCATTGCTGGCATCCGCAATCCTGCTGCTGATAGTACTCTCGCTGTTCAGGTCAACCCTGCCTGCAGACAGGTCAGTCGCCCTGCAATACTGCGTTTCAGAGGTCAGCGGCGACATAGTTACGGTAGCTACCTCATCGGTTCCCTATGAGCGTGCCACGCAATACCGCTACGGTGGCATCAACCTCTCGATATCCTCTGACTTTGTCACCGCAGAGGACCAGTCGGGAGAGTCGTTTGCGAAACCGCTTCCTGTACGGGTATGTCCGGGCAGGTATTCATGCGGCACCATCTCCTGGAACAACCCGGCTGCGTTCAGGGAACAGCTGAACACCTCCTGCGGGGCTTACGGCACAGAGCAGTCGCCAGTCAATGCCTGTAACGCTGGCAGTGTCACCGATCTGCTGGCCGTCGCCCGCCGGGACATGGCCGGGAACCCTGTACAGGTTGACCCCGCCCGGCCGCTGGTCGTCGAGAAACTGCTTATCCATATCCGGGCGAACTCCAGCCCGGCGACGGAGTGTATTCCCTGTGTATTTGTTTACCAGCGATGACCGGGGCATGACCGAGCCCTATACGGACTTACCGGCCATCGGGCTGGTATCAGTGGGTATTCTGCTCTTCGGCTACCTGATGACCTCGGCCTACCAGTCCTACTCCTCCTCAGCCTACTATGCCCAGGAAATGGACGATCTCCGGGCCATAGCCGTTTCCATGGCCGGCGACCCGGCCATAGCTGCGGACGGGTCCCAAGGCTTACTTGACGCGAAGAAGCTGGATAACACAAAGGCTCTGGCCGAGATGACGGGGCGATACGGGCATCCGGGCAGCGCGGTCTCGGTAGAGATAGAAGCAGGCGAATACCACTGGAGCGCAGGAGCTTCTGGTGCCGGCCGTTCGGCAAGGTACCGTATCCCGGTCTGTGTCGTCCTGAACGATGCCAGCACTATATCCGGGTTCCTGACTGTCGTCTGCCGGGAGTGCCCATGAGAAGCGATCGTGGTTACTCTACTGCCATGGACGCGTTGCTGTTTTTGATCATGGTGTCAGCCTGTGCCGTGATCCTGAGCCCGGTCATCATGGGCCACGGCATGGAGCGCACCTCGACCGACCGCAACATGCGGGAGCTGGCAACTGCGGCTCTCGTCACCATGGAAACCGAAAAGGTCGACTACTTCGAGTACCGCATCCTGGGCGATGTGGCGGATGATATAGCTGCTTTCGGCGGCATCAACTCCACGAGCGACTTCCTGTACCAGGAAGTGACCAGAGCTGTCCTCGGGAGGGGCAGCAGACACCGGACAGCCATGGACCTGGCTGCCGACGACGCTGCCTGCCAGTTCGTGCTGCGCAACGGCAATGATACTCTCCGGCTGAACCCGCTGACCGCCGGGTACGATCATCAGACAAAGCTGCTGGTTGACAGAATAGTCAGATCCAGAGTAGATGAGCGATACGGCTACGAGTTCACGCTACGATGGATGCCCTTTACCGGGGTGCCTCTCGAAGGCAGCGTCACCGCAGGGAGGCCGCATCCGCCTGGTGCCATGTCAGTGCAGACTTTTATCACCATGCCCTATACCACAGATATCACTATCTCGAGCCTGCGGGAGCTGAACAGGCATGACCTCGCCGCTATCGATCGCAGCATCGCCGAATATCGGTCAAATAACGATTCAGCGAAGTTACAGGGGGATATTAGACAGTCGCTGCAGCGCTGCCTCACTAATACCACCCGGGCCGAGATACAGGAGATCTGGGCTAACACCCTCGGCTCACAGAGGTCGACAGATGAACGCATCGATCCGGCTGCTGCACTCGAAGTCTTCTCGACAAACGAATCGGCGGCAGGCGGACCTACCATCGATGTGGCGGGCCTCGGGGAAGATGCCATCCTGCAGACGGTAGTCATGCATAACCGAGAATCTATGGATGTTCTCGCGGCCAGCTATGTCGACCGAATCGAGCGCAACGGGGACGATTACCCCGCAGTAGAGCACAGCATTCTCTCCTGGCTGCGCAGCAGGTACGAGCCTTCGAGGGCCAGGGCAACCATGTCCATGTGGGTGGGTGGATGATTTTAGTGCTCGACGACGACCGGGGCCGGGTGCCTTTCGTGGCCATCGGAGTGCTCCTGCTGCTGATATCCTCGGTTGTGACAGTGTTCCTGCTGAGTACCGAAGCCCGGCTTGCCTCAGCCGGAGTGTCCCAGGATGCAGAGCGGGACATTAGCCCTGCTATAACACTTGCCCTCTCGGACATCGGCAGTGCCCTGAACTACGCCGGCATGTACGCAGAATCAGAGGTGGGCATGGCCCCTGTGATCAACGCCAGCCCCGGCGGTCATCCCGGCGCCAGCCCCGATAAGATCAACCAGGACAGGATACGCAGCATAACCTACCACAGGCTCGCTGCATACCTTGAGTCTAATTACGATGGCAACTTCGAGTACGGGGAATACACTATTACTGCCCGGATCGATGGCGATGATAACGCGATCCAGATCATCCCCTGTAACATGACACTGGCCAGGAACCTCGAGCACCCGGTTCTCGCCTGCAAAGAGGATTATCCGGCATACTATGTCCTCGAGGTGCCCGTCCGCCTGACTGTATGTAAGAAGGACAGCGATTATGCATACTCGGAGACGAAGACTGTCAGGGCACTGATCACATCCCGGTACCCGCTCCTGCAAGGCCTGACGGAGGAGTACGCGGAACGCCTGAACGGTACAGCCATGTTTGCCGACATCACTGCTGCATCCTATGCTTACACCTGGACCCGGGGCTATGCCCAGTACCTGTTCGGCATGCCTTTGAACATCGTGGACAACGGCGACATGGCGTTGATGGCCAACGGCGCCAACCTGATGGAGCAGGGCTACGTGTTCAACTCGGTAGATCCAATCAGCCTCGCGAGTCTCGTCTACCACTGCTCGGGCGCGGAGGCTCACCCTTCCTCTGTCACTAACTACAGCGTTCTAAATACGAGTAAGAAGGGCCTGCCCGACAATACTACATCCACCCCTCCCCGCAGGTATAACTTCACCTCCGACGAAATCGTCGACCGCGCTTACCATAACGTCAGCTTCGGCGGTTATGCCGAGTCGTGTTACTCGGGCGCATACCGGGTCTACATGTTCCTCGACGCGACCCGGGAGAGAGACTTTTATTCTACGGAAGGTAACCGGACCGGCATCGTCGAAGAGCCTGCGGTCTATCGTGCGGTAGAGCCGTTCAGCAAAGGGCACCAGGTGCCGCTCACCCGGACCTTCAGGGTCTATGGCCACGATGCGAATAGCATTCCGTATGCAGATCGGGTGACGGTAAACTATGTCCTCAGCCGGTACTCTTCGCTCGAATTCTACGGTGTGGGCAGGTACATGCAATCCGCGCAGCGCCTCGATGATCCCCTGCTGCAGCCGGCCTTCAACGACATACATGATCCTTGCTCACCGGTCCTGTACAAAAGAGACCTCAGCTTCGGGCACAAGGCGTTTACCGACGCCAACCTGAAAGACTTTATCGGGCAATACGAAGGCTCTTTCGACGACGCTGAGGGCACCTTTGACGAGCGCCTGTATGCCGCTATGAGGCGCAGGGGTGATGTCAATACCCTGTTGCCTGTCGGATATACCAACCCCGGGTACTCATTAGTCTGCGGGCCGGGAAATACCAGGCCGGTCTGGATGGAGATCGAGGCCGACTACGAGCTCAGGGACCTTTGCCAGGATATCCGAAAAGACGTGCACGTATCCCTCGACCCTGAGGAATACGGCGGTTCCCCGGTAGCCATGTCTTCTGCGGCATACGGGGAGATGAGCAGGCAGTTTGAAGAACGGCATACATACTACCTCGATCAGGCTTCCTATGCAACCGAGATCGCCGGCCTGAACGGGAGTAACCAGCTGCTATACCGTTCCTGCGGAAGCAAAGCCATCTTCTACGTGCGCAGGGCTCTGCTTGAAGACGTGCGGGCACAACTCAACCAGGCCGCCGGCCTGTCCGGGGATCAGATTAACCGTACCATCGATAACAGCCTGAGCGGTACCGGGCTTAACTCCTCTAACCTGACGACCGGGGCGGCGCAGTCCAGAAACTACCTCGACAACAACTTCTACATCCAGTTCGGCCTGCCTATGGCCCTGAACAGCAGCCCCGAAGCAGCCGCGGGTTATCCCTGGAAGGAATCGGTGACGCTGGCCGTCGACCAGTCGCCCGACTACCTGTATACCGATCGGTATACGGATCCGGAAACGGGGTATACCACAAGGCCGTTGAAGCTGCGCAACATCTGCCTCTTTTCCCTGCCGGCAGGCTTTCTCGATACTGAAGAGCTCAGCGAGGCGATGGCAGGCCCGCTGCTGGACTGCGTCGACGCCATGGCAGCTTCGGCCATCGAGACTGGCAACGAAACCATCGTGGCAGAAACCGGCGATCTCATTGACCAGATCGCTGCCGGCAGCAGAGACGAACTGAAAGAGCAGATCGCCGAAAAGATCGATGCGGACCCCGAGGCCGGGAACAGCATCACTAAGGCGGATATCGACCGGGCGGTAGATAATGCCTATGCTCGCCGGGGGAACAATACGACGCTGATCGTGGAAGACCTGAAGAACGGGGAGATGGGGCGGGAAATTGCTGACGATCTGATCAGTGATAGCGCCGACGCCGTCCGGCAGAAGGCGCAGGAGAAAGCAGACGGCTACGTGGACGAGTATACCGACTATGTTTCCCGGAGGGTCCGAGATCAGGTCCAGAACGCAGAGCGGGAGGCTATCCGATCGGTTATCGACAGCGTAAAGGGCCAGGTCAAGGGCGTGATCAACGACTTCAGCCAGGCGGCCGCGGAAAAAGTAGTACAGGCAGGCACTGAAGCAGCGCTCGGGCAGGCCATGTCCAAAGTACCCTCCGGCGTACCTTTGCTGCCACCTTATGGCTGGTGGGCTACGATGAACGTCTGGTACATCGAAGTCCAGGGCGATATCCCTTACCTCACCGTATACGATGCGGACAACGAGGCGGTTCCCAACCCCGTATTCGGGCACGAGGCACCATGCTATACCCGGCGGTGGCAGATGGTGACTGACCCCGATGGAACGGTGCTCGGCCGAAACGAGCCTATCCGGTTCTGTGTCAAGACCTGCACCTTCATCCTCGTTCCGCCCGGCCCCCAGGGCGTGGGAGACAAGGCCGGGGAGTGGGACGAGAAGAGCGAAGGCTTCGAGGAGGCTCCGACATGGCCGTAGCTAAAAGCTTAGTATGCGGATTTCTGCTGTTCCTCGCAATACTCGCAGTATCCTGCGACGAGGTCAACGCCCGGAGCATCAAAGCATACTTCAACGGGCAGGAGGCCACAGTGGAAAACGTCTCGCTGCACGTCGGAGAGCCCTTCACCGTAGACCTGTACATGACTCCAGACGGCGACTCCTTCGCCTATGCCATCCTAACCGAGCCAGGATACACGAGAGCGTATGATCGCATCTCGGGCGAGGCTGTCGGCGACACCGTCACGAAAAAGTGCAACGAGTCAAGCCCTGCCCACTTTAGCTGGACGCTCGCCGCCAATGATCAGTGGGTGAACGGCACAGCACCTGTCAACGTTTATTGCCAGTTGAACCGCAAGGGTGATACGAGCCCGTACGCGAGGGCATATTTTACTGTTGTAGATGCCCGGATACTGCCTGCCGACAGAACCATTGAAAAGTCGCACGCCCCTGCGTCGGCCGAAGGCCTTCCGGCATGGATCGTTCTTGTAACTCTGGCTTCGATAACTTTGCTAAAAAGAAAAAAGGGATGACTGTACTTAGAAGACGAACACAGTCATCACTACGAAGAACAGGAACACGGGCACGAACAGCAGAGCCCACAGCAATTTACTCCAGTGCCAGATCGTATTGCCGTCCATCGGCTTGAAAGGCATCAGGTTATACACCACTGTCACTAAGTTCATCGAGAACCCGAGCAGGCCGATCTCTGCGGCTATGCCGCCGAAGAACAGGAGCGGCAGGAACGCGATGCACAGCACGAAGCTGATAACTGGCCCGGCCAGCGTGATCAGCGCCAGGTTGCGGGCAGTGGACTGCCTCTTCTTGACGTCCGTGTCCTTCTCCACAATTTCCTCTGCCTCGTCCGTGTCGATCAGGAACCTGCCCGGCTGCGCAAATACCGTGCCGAACAGCCATGAGGTCACGAGCATGATCAGGGTACCTATGCCCCAGAACTTGAACTCCGAGGGCACCTTGAAGATGAAGGCGACCAGCCTGTGGCCGAAGTCGTGGAGGACCGAGACTACTCCGCCCACCAGCAGGTAGATCAGTATATTGCTCGGGAGCAGCTCGAGGCGGTCGGCGATCAGGAACGCGATGGCGAACAGCATTGCGCAGAACAGGCCGATGAGCATCTCTTTGCCGGTAATGCCCAGGATGATGCCCTTTTTCACCTTGATCTCCCTCGCCCTGGCCTCCTTGTCGGCCGCAACCTCGCCCGCGTGGGTGGTGAAATAGCCCATGACAAAGTTCAGGATCTTGTCCCAGATCGAACCGAACCCGGTGAAGAGCTTGCCAAGGATGATACCGAGCAGGCCGAAGATCGTACCCGTAGCGACTGCTGCTGCCGGAGCGTACTTCTCGGGGATAATTCCGTTTAACGGTAGGTCTTTCTTATGGTACGGGTAACCAGCGGTGTCACCGACCACGAAGATCGTGTGGCCAGCCGGGCTCTGCGCTACTTCCAGTACAAGGCCCGATTTCTCATCGGTCTGCTTGTAGGTGACAATGCCACGGTCGATCAGCTCCTTCGTGTACTTGTTATGATCCGGGCCTCCTACGACGATCAAGTCGTAGTTGTCCAGGCTCTGCCCGGCGAACGACCTGGCGTCGTCGGTCAGCATCGTGCGCTGATCGAACGGGTTGTTGCTCGTGTACAGGGCGAAACCCTGCTTCTCGAGCACATCTGCCCCCGAACCCATGATGACCAGCGGGTTATACAACGTCACAGTCGGCGGACAGTTGACGTCGATAATCTTATCGTTCTCCGTCAGGCCGTAATTTACCAGAACCTGCTGGACATCGACCTGGTAGGTAACTGCCGGGATTTCCTGGGCGCACACCGTAGCTGGCGCCAGGGACATAAACAATACAATAAGTGTTATGATAAGCGTAGATAGGTGTTTCATACCCCAAACCACCATCACATTTTCTACTCTATTTAATGGCTCGACTTGATATAGGTTTCTTTAACGCTGCAATCGATTGCACAAGTACCTCCAGTATACATGCCCTGCGAACATGTGGATTTACACTTTGTATGCTGCGCTGTGCTTGATACTGATTTCTCTGATAGCCCTAAAAGTGTTGTCTCTGTGCTCGTGAACGTGGACGAACGCTGCGCTGTGCCAGGATCACAGATTGTTACAGATTACGCAGATTGCACAGATGCTAATCGATAATAATTGAATGGTTCGCAGCATTCATCTTATCTCGTATAGTCATCTGTGCAATCTGTACTATCTGTCGTAATCTGTGATCTGGCACAGCGCAGCGTTCGTCTTGCTGTCTCACTGAATCAGAGCAATCAGGACAGGCACAGCGCAGCGTTCGTATTGATGTCTCACGCCACATGAACAATCAGATATCAGCAAGCGGCGTAAGTGATATTGTAAGCCCGACAATCCCTCTCAAAAAGTATATAACTGAGCACGGGAACTGTCAATTTAATATTATTGTTCGCGTGCGGTTATTGCAGTATATCGCGGACAAGTTCCGGAGCGGAGTTATTCTTTATGGATCAGCTTAAAATGTACGAAGGCACCAAGTCAAAGTTCTCTCATATGACCTCGGCCCACCCGTGCTTCAATGAGAAGGCGCATTTCTCCACCGCGAGGATTCACCTGCCGGTAGCGCCCAAGTGTAACATCCAGTGTAACTTTTGCAACCGCAAGATCGACAAGTGTGAGCACCGCCCAGGCGTCTCTTCCGGCGTCATGACTGCCGAGGAGGCCGCCGCCAAAGTCGACAAAGTCTTAACCGAGATCGACAACCTCAAGGTCGTCGGCGTGGCAGGCCCGGGAGAGGCGCTGGCCAACGATGAAACTTTAAAGGCGCTCAAGCTCGTCCACCAGAAGCACCCCGAGCTCATCAAGTGCATCGCCACTAACGGCTTAATGCTGCCGGAGAAGATCCCCGAGATCCTCGAGGCGGGCGTGCACAGCGTCACCGTCACCATCAACGCCTTCGACCCCAAGGTCGGAGCCCAGATCTACTCCTGGGTCCGCTACCACAACACTACCTACCGGGGCGAGGAAGGCGCAAAGCTCCTGGTCGAGAACCAGTTCAAGGGCGTAGAGATGGCGGCCAAGGCCGGCCTCATCGTCAAGGTCAACACCGTCCTGGTGCCGGAAATCAACGCGGACCAGATCGAGCCTATCGCGAAGATGGCCGCCGAGAAGGGCGCCATCCTCATGAACATCATCCCGATGATCCCGCTCTACAAGTTCGCGAACCTGAGAGCGCCGGAGTGCTCGGACCTGGAACAGGCCAGGGCTGTCGCGGAGAAGTACCTGCCGCAGTTCCGTCTCTGTAAACAGTGCCGTGCCGACGCGTGTGGTGTCCCCGGGCAGGAGAAGTCCGTCTCGCCTGCGCAGAGACGGATGGGCGGAGAGCATTATCACGCCTAAAAGTTTTGAAGGGGCTCCCGGGGGACTTTTTCAAAAGGCCCCCTGGGTCTCGACACCGAAGTAAGCCCGAAGGGCACATTAAAAGCGATGTTTTTGAGGGGTGACGAGGGGGACTTTTTACAAAAAGTCCCCCTAACACCCGTTATTAAAAATTACTTTTTATTCCTAACTATACAAATAAGTATTATGCATATCATTGCCAGTATTGCCTCAAATCCGTGCGCGGTATCATATCCTGGCGGTGCATCGCTCTCAATCGGTATTCTTGTGACGTTTACGTATTGCACCCCTGATGCCGGCACCGATGTCATAGAGTTCCCGGGCGGAAAATATTGCTTATGATCTGGATAATGGATGGTAATCCAGCATCTGTCTGCTTCTATCGTGACGTTCACAAACGTAAATCTGCCCTGGTCATCTGTAACAGTTGATTGAAATCCCGGGCCGTCAAAGGATATCGGGCCGCCGCTCGATTCGATTAGCCGGATGCTCGTTCCCGGGATGGGCGTGCCATTTTGCTCTGTGACCGTCCCATAGATTGAAAAGGTATTATTAATCGCCACTGCGCTATATGGCAGAGTAGCTATACCTAGCAGCAAGAACGATAAAATTACTATTTGGTACTGGCAGCCCCGCACCATAGAGTATGGGCTCGAGGGACAAGACCGATATCTGGCTGAAGATCGGGCAGATAGGGCTACGATAGCAGGGTAGGGTGTATGGACCTGCAGGATTTTCTGGTTAAAACCGGTTGAAGCGGCTATATATATTTTTATTAACAGTATTTTAATAGAATGATTGATCTACCTTGGCAAATATCTTAGACGCAGGATTCTGGGGCCTTGTCGCTGGTCTTGGTCTATTCCTGGGTGCAATAATCGGCTATTTTGTGAAGCTCCATCACCGCGAGATTGCCACTATTATGGGCTTTGGCGGCGGCGTCCTGATCTCGATCCTGTCTTTCGATCTTGTGGAGAAGGCATACGGGCAGACGGGATTTGAAATGACTGCTATCGGGTTTTTAGCCGGTGGCGTTGTTTTTAGTACGGCCAACTGGCTGCTCGCAAAGATTGGGGCACAACACCGCAAGCGCTGTGGGGAATGTGTGCAGCAGCCAGGTGAGGAACAACATCCAGGCAGCGGACTATCGCTGTTTATAGGCGCCCTGGTAGATAGCATCCCGGAGTCGCTGGTCATCGGATTGAGCCTGGTTGGAGGTGGCGTGATCCACTTCACAACGCTGGCAGGATTTTTCCTGGCAAACGTTCCCCAGGGGCTTTCCAGCTCCTCGGGCATGAAAGATGCGGGACGATCTGCCCGTTATGTTCTCGGCGCATGGGGGGGACTGGCGCTTGCCTCTGGCATTGCGGCACTTTTAGGATACGGCGTTTTAGGAGGACTCCCTGCAAACACGATCGCCTTCATGTCCGCATTCGCCGCCGGAGGGTTACTGGCGATGCTGACCGAGACGATGATCCCCGAAGCATTTGACCAGGCTTCCGCCTTCATAGGGCTGATTACTGCAATCGGTTTTTTGGCAGCCTTTATCATGTTAAAGATAGGTCTTCACTGAACGTATGCAGTTCTTCTGCTATACTCTGGCGGCCGACAGGCCGAAAAAGCGTGGCGGGCGGGGAAAAGGTTGATGAAATGAGACCTGGCGTATGTATTAATGGAGGATTACCATGCCAGTCATCACTATAGAAACCACTCCGCTTACCAGAGAACAGAAAGAGCGGTTCATTATCGAGTATACCAGAATAGCGTCCGAGATCACCGGTCTGCCGGCGCAGGCGATCATCGTCGCCATCCATGAGCCGCCTGCAGATAACTGGGGCATAGGCGGAACCCAGCTTTCCAAAATGCAGCACTAAATGCTGCCTTTTTTAGTCCGCGAAATAGTATATAGCTATTGACTCCCATCTGTCCAGTACAGCAGCAGAGGTGCTATGCTATGCTTTACCGTAAGATGCCAAAGTGTGACCGCGACCTCTCCATCCTCGGGTTCGGCTGCATGCGCTTCCCCATGACTAAAGATGGCCACGTTGACGAGGCAAAAGCGATCGAGCTGGTGCGCTACGCCATTGATCACGGCGTCAACTACCTCGATACCGCCTGGCCATACCACGACGGCGAAAGCGAGACCGTGCTGGGCAAGGCACTGCAGGACGGCTATCGTGAAAAAGTAAATCTGGCCACCAAGTTGCCTACATGGCTGATCAAGTCCCGGAAAGACATGGATTATTACCTGGACGAGCAGCTGAAGCGACTCCAGACCGATCATATCGACTTTTACCTCATCCACACCCTCGACCGGGACAGCTGGGCTAAAATGAATAAGCTCGGCTTCGACCGCTTTCTGGACTCGGCCATAGAGGACGGCAGGATAACTTACCCCGGCTTCTCCTTCCATGGCGAGCTGGACACCTTCAAGTCCGTAGTCGACGGGTACGACTGGATGATGACTCTTATACAGTACAATTACCTGGACGAGCAGCTGCAGGCCGGCACCGAAGGCCTCCGCTATGCGGCGAAAAAGAACCTGGGCGTCGCAGTCATGGAGCCCCTGAGAGGCGGTGCAATGGCGTTAAAAACACCCGCTGCAGAACCCCTGTGGGCCGAAGCCGGCAAAGGCACCCCGGCAGAATGGGGCCTGCGCTGGGTCTGGGACCACCCGGAAGTGACCGTAGTCCTCAGCGGCATGAGCCGCATGAGCCAGCTAAGAGAGAATCTTCGCTCGGCGAGAAAAGGCCTCCCGTCATCGCTGACACCCGCAGAGCGGTCGACGATCGAGAAAGTCCGGGACCTCCTGCAGGCGCAGATGAAAGTAAACTGCACCGGCTGCCGGTACTGCATGCCCTGCCCCAACGGCGTCGCCATACCTGACTGCTTCTCGTTCTACAACAGCGCCTTCATGTTCGATAAGCCCCAGAAAACTAAGAAGAGCTACGAGT
Organism: Methanocella sp. MCL-LM; assembly: GCF_049676595.1. GTDB lineage: Archaea > Halobacteriota > Methanocellia > Methanocellales > Methanocellaceae > Methanocella_A. The sequence continues at coordinate 3,247,461 of NZ_CP187259.1, read as the reverse complement.
TCTTTTTAGGAGATACGGAGTATGCCTCAAAGTGTACCGGCTGCGGGCAGTGCGTAGATAAGTGTCCGCAGGGTGTGGATATACCTGAGAAGATGAAGGAAGTTGCCGGGTACTTCGGGATTTAGATCCTGATAGCTCTTCAAAAAATCTTTTTATGAGCGCACGTACTACTAACACGAAGTACTCAAAGTATAGTTTGTCCTGAAATTTTTCGACAGTAACTGTGCTTGGATGTTCGCCTTTTGAACGCCTGCATTCGCAGGCGTTCTCGAGGCGATCCGCAGTTGAACGCTGCGCTGTGCCAGGATCACAGATTGCACGGATTGCACAGATTTGCACAGATACAGCCTGAATCTATAATATATTGATTTTCCCACGAGAGCGTCTGTATTCCATGAAAAATTGTTGGCCCGGGAGGATTGAGGGGCAGGCGAGGAGGTTCCGGAGGTACCGGAAGGTAGGAGAGACTTTTCATTGTGGGAGGTCGGGGAGGATTGGGAGGTCAGGGAGAGGTTATGAGAGGTACCGGGAGGTCGGGGAGGAATAACTTGAAAATATTATCCTCTCTATCCTTTCCACACTCCCTGACCTCCTCCCTGACCTCTCCTACCTCCTCGACCTCCCACTTTGAAAATCCTGCCCGACCTCTCCGGAACTCCCCAGCCTCTAAAAGTTTTTCATCAGCTTAACTTGAAAAACCGATTTTCATGAGCCAAGTCAATCTGTGACCTTGGCACAGCACAGCGTTCGTGTTCGTCCACGAGCTCACAAGCAACGTTTTAGAGTACAACCATTATGGGACATTTTGAATGACTAATGTCCAAAAGGTTTCACGAATACCCATACTACGTGTAAACCGTGCGAGTACTAAAATAATCAGTTTCAAGAATCTTTTTTGTTTGAGATGAGATGTGCTTTGTAACTAGTACTATGATTTGTTACATTTAAAAAAAGGATGGAAGACCTGGCATTATGCCAGGTCATTCAACGCTTACCTTAACAGATAGTAGGTACCGATCAGGCCGATGAAGATCAGTGAAATAGTGTTCATGACCTTAATCAGCGCGTTCAGGGCGGGGCCGGCGGTGTCCTTGTACGGGTCGCCGACGGTGTCGCCTACTACTGCAGCCTTGTGAGCATCGCTCTTCTTGCCGCCGTAGTTGCCCATCTCGATGTACTTCTTGGCGTTGTCCCACGCGGCGCCGCCCGAGGTCATGTGGATGGCCAGGAGCAGGCCGGTGATGATTACGCCGAGGAGCATGCCGCTGAGGGCGGCGGGGCCGAGCAGGAAGCCGACGATGAGGGGGGCTACGACTGCGAGGATAGCCGGGAGGGCCATCTGCTTGAGCGCGGCCTCAGTGACGATGCCTACGCACTTGCCGTACTCCGGCTTGCCGGTGCCTTCCATGATGCCCGGGATCTCTTTGAACTGCCTGCGGACTTCGTTGACGATGCTGAAGGCAGCACGGCCGACGGCCAGCATGCAGAAGGCGCTGAACAGGAACGGCAGGGCGCCGCCGATGAACAGGCCGATCAGTACGACCGGGTTGTCGACGTTCAGGTTGATCAGCTGGTCTACGGGGATCGTTGGGTTGAGCCTGTGCAGAACTTCAACCATGTCCGCCTTGAACGCTGCGAACAGCGCCAGGGCGGCGAGCGCCGCAGAACCTATCGCATAACCTTTAGTCACGGCCTTAGTGGTGTTGCCCACTGCGTCCAGAGCGTCGGTGATCTTGCGGACTTCGGGGGGCAGGTCTGCCATTTCGGCGATGCCGCCTGCGTTGTCCGTGATCGGGCCGTAAGAGTCTACTGCGACGATGATGCCGGTGACCGACAGCATGGCGACTGCGGCGATTGCGATGCCGTAGACGCCTGCTACCTGGTAGGCGAGGAAGATGCCGATGACGATCACGAGGACCGGCAGGGCAGTTGCCTCAAGGCCCATGGCGAGGCCCTGGATGATGTTGGTGCCTGCGCCAGTCTGGGATGCCTTGGCGACTTCCTTGACCGGGCGGTAGGTGGTAGCAGTGTAGTACTCGGTGATGATGACCATCGCCGACATGACGCCGAGGCCGACCAGGGATGCCAGGTACAGCTTGATGTTGCCGTCCATGAGGACGTAGTTGACCGCGAAGAACAGCACTGCGGAGATTACCGTGGCTGCGATCAGTCCCTTGTACAGGGCCCACATGATCTTGGTCTGGTCCTTGCCCAGGCGGACGAAGAAGATGGCGATGATCGATGCGAAGATGGCCATTGCGCCCAGGACGAGCGGGAAGATAACCAGGTTGCTCGCTGCGGTGGCCGAGAGGCCGAGGCTTGCGACGAGGGGGTCCCGGATCGTCGGGATGTTGCCCAGCAGCATGGCTGCGAGCGCCGTGACGATGTAGGTCTCGAACAGGTCTGCACCCATGCCGGCGCAGTCGCCCACGTTGTCGCCTACGTTGTCGGCGATGACGGCGGGGTTCCTCGGGTCGTCCTCGGGGATGCCTGCCTCGACTTTGCCCACCAGGTCTGCGCCTACGTCGGCTGCCTTGGTGAAGATGCCGCCGCCTACCCTGGCGAACAGGCTGATAAGGCTGGCACCGAAGCCCAGGCCGACGATCGGCATCAGGACTTTCTCAGCGGGTAAGTTCAGGCTGGTAGCGACGATGTACATGACGCTGATGCCGAGCAGGGCGAGGCCCACGACGGCGAAGCCGGTAACCGAGCCGCCCTTGAAGGCGACGGATAACGCTTTGGCCATGCCGGACTTGGCCGCTTCGGCGGTCCTGACGTTCGCTCTGACCGAGATGTTCATGCCGATGTAGCCGGCAGCAGCAGACAGTACGGCTCCGATAAGGAACCCGACTGCCACCCATGGCTTCGGGTCAATGACAACTGCAAGGATGACAGCAATGACGACCGCAAAGATAGCGACCACAGTATACTGCTTGTTCAGGTATGCCATAGCGCCTTCCTGCACGGCTCCGGAAATCTGCCTCATCTTTTCGGTACCGGGGCTCTCCTTGAGTACCGACCAGGTGAGGTAGCCTGCGAATGCCAGAGCAATGATGCCGGCGATTGGCGCCAATAGAGTATAATAATCCATGTAGGCTTTTCCTCCTGTGTTTATACGGATTGATACAGACCATCGACCACCATGCAAATCCGGGCTGGAATAAGTTATAGACGGGAAAAGCCCGCATGAGCCGCTTCGGCGGCTCGCCTTTGAACGGTGGTACTTGCTTTTTTAGTAGCTTGGTTGGTATTACTAATAATAGTGCTAGTTTATAACGTTTACCTTTATACCCCTGACGCCTAAACCGATAGCGGTTGGCGGTTAAGCCCTTATGCCGATCGTGCTGCCGGGCCTGATAGAGAGCTTTCTCCGGAGCTTTTTCGGGAGAATAAGAATACTAGATGTGCCTGGCACAACGTCTACCCTGGCGACGGCCACTTTCTCCGTTTTTTCTCCGGGCAGAATCAGGCTGACAACGTCAGCCTCTTTCACTTGCAGCGTCTTAAGTACCGCTTCGTCGACCCAGGCGATCTTACGGGCGTCGAGCTCTTCGAGGGTGGCGATCCTGGACTGGTGCACCAGGTTTACTTCGCTGCTGGTCGTCACTTTCAGCTCTACCTGGCGAGCTGCAGCCGGAGCCGCAGGTGCCGGTGCGGATACCGGAGCGGATACTGGTGCCGGTGCCTGTACTGCTTTAGGCTTTTCCTCTGCAGGTTTCACTGCCTCAACAGGTTTCACTGGTGCCGCTGGCTTTGCCTCTTCTCTGGGCTTTGCCGGCCCGGCCTGCTTCACCACTGGCTTTTCCGCCACCGGGGGCGCCACTTCGGTGATGGGTGCTCCACCTTCCAGGAAGTATATCGCCGCCGCAGCTTTTCCTGTCGCCTTCTTGATCGCGTCTATCGCTTTGTCTCCGTAGTGGCGATCGTTCTCCGACACGTACGATGCCCCGGCAGTTTTGCCGGAAGCCATGAATATGTAGCCTGTCCACGTCTGTCCCCTGACCTTCAGGATGCAGGTACTGGCAGAATTATGCAGGTTGTCTATGAGCATTCCGGCATTGATCATTGCACCTAGATCAGTCTCGACTACTGTGCCGATTTTTCTGCCCTCGAACAGGTTGAGCATTGCCGGCGTCAGCTCGTATATGGCCATCGTGCCTTTCGTCGCCACTGCCTTGTTCTCCAGCGGGGAGATCATCTCGGGGCCGAGCGCCATCCACATGCCGCTCTCCTGGAGCGCCGTGACCGTCCTGCCCTCCCGGTAAAACAAAGTGCCCTCGAAGTCGGAGAAGACCAGCCTGGCGCAGCCTGTCATACGGGCTGCGGCGATGGTCTTCAGCCTGGCATAGTACTCGCCCGAAGGCCCTTCGAACACCACTTTCACGGACGGTATAAGCATGTTAGTCTCCCTCTCAGACGGCTGACAGGATGCCCGCCAGGAAGAACAGCCCAGCGCCAGCCGTGAGCAGGTTCGTGTACAGCCCGGCATCGGTGCCGGGCACTATGACCTGCAGTACACTGATGATCAGCAGGGCGAGAAAGCCCAGTCCCAGGTATAGGAACAAGCGCAGACGGTTGCCCATGTACAGGTAAAAAGTAGTGACCACAAGTACCACCTGCACCAGGATCACAAAGTAGATCAGCAACGCAGCTAAATCCATTTCGACAACCTAACCTATCATTAATAGATTGTAATGATTTATGATACTTTCGTTGTTCCCGCTGCCACTCTCCTGGCCGCAGGCCTCCCATAAAGTTTAATTATATTAGAGCGAACTGGGCTGCGATGCAAATCAACTTCCGCTGGAGCCCGAAAAACCGCTACAGCATCGCGGCACTTGCTCCGGTTCTCGGGGACCACCGCCTGGTTAAAAAGCCTGAAGACGGTATCATGCTCTATAGCTTCGCCTCTCTGCAGGCACCAGAGATTTACCGGGAAGTTGATTCGGCCACCACTAACTCAATTTTCGTGGCGGGAGGGCCTCATCCCAGCGGCTGCCCGAAAGAAGTATTACAGCACTTCGACTTTGTCGTCATCGGGGAAGGCGAAGCCACGTTGCCCGAGCTGCTCAGCACAATTCAGGCCGGCGGCGACGTTTCGAAGGTCCGGGGAATCGCCTACGTACAGGACGGAGAGTACTGCTATACCGGCAAAAGGGACGACGTTGACCTCGACGCATTTCCGCCGTTCAAGCCGCCCCTCTACGGCCCGATTGAAATCTCCCGGGGCTGCCCATGGAACTGCGCCTACTGCCAGACCCCCCGGCTGTTCGGCCACCGCATGCGCCACCGCAGCGTAGAGTCGATCTGTAAATATGACAAGCATTACGAGGACAAGCGGCTGGTATCCCCCAACGCGTTCGCCTACGGCTCCGACGGCATCAGGCCTAACCCGGAGGCAGTGGAAAAGCTGCTGAAGAACTTGTCCGGCAACATCTACTTCGGCACCTTCCCCTCCGAAGTCCGGCCCGAGTTCGTCACTCCCGGAATGGTCAGCCTGGTCACGACTTACTGCGCCAACAAAGAGCTCCACCTCGGCGGGCAGTCCGGCAGCGATCGAGTTTTAAAAGCCATCCACCGCGGACACACCGCCGAACAGGTAGTCACCGCCGCCCGCATCATCAAAGACTCCGGCCTGACTCCCGTCGTGGATTTCATCTTCGGCCTCCCAGGCGAGAACAAGGAAGACCAGGCCGCCACGCTGGAAAACATCCGGGCCATCCTCAAAGAAGGCGGCAAAATCCGGGCCCACTACTTCTTACCGCTACCGGGCACCGAGCTCGCAGGCACCACACCAGCCCCCGTCGACCCCGAGATAGACCGGCTCCTCGGGAAACTAGCTCTGGGCGGCAGGTTGACAGGATCGTGGTCGCCCAAAAAGATCTGAATAGCTGATAGTAGGATTATCACCACGGCGGCGCTGTTCTTTATCCTGACAACTGGGGCCCAGAGGTTCTAACCACGGCGGCACGGCGGCACGGGGACAATGCGAGAAACGATGGCTGGATGGTTATTTAAACCACGGCGGCACGGCGGCACGGCGAAAACCTGTACTCGAATAGCAAGGCTCTCTTTTTAGATCCACGGCGGCACGGCGGGCTGACCGCACGGAGACAAATATGTTTTCCTTTCTTCAGGCTATCGATCGAAAGTCGGGCTGAAATGATTGGATAATAAGCTTATGGTTAATGCTCTGTCTTGGTGTCGCCGTGGACTGAAAAGGAGTTCACTTATACCGGTTCACGAATGTCTTGGTGTCGCCGTGCCGCCGTGGTTCTAATATTTGATTTCCAGTTGCCAGGATAAAGAGCCGTGTCACCGTGGTTAGAACCGGTTTTTATAGTTTTTGTTATGGGGGCCGCGCTATAACTCAAAATCAGGCATGGATGCGCCCGTAGGGTGAGTAGTAGGGCTGGTAGTACCCTTCTCTCATGGTCGCGTTGCTCATCGCCTCGCTGCCGAACAGCAGCTCGTAGAGCGAAGGGTCGTTGACGTACGTGACTTCGGGCTTGCCGGAGATGTTGCCGAGCTGGGCGGCGATGTCTATGGCGTCGTACATGCTGCCCATATCGTCTACCAGGCCGAGGTCTCTGGCTTCGTAGCCTGTGTAGACCCTGCCGTCGGCGAGCCGCTGTACTTCTGCCCTGTCCATGTGGCGGCCGCTGGCGACGGCGTCCACGAACCGGCTGTATGACTGGTTGATGATGGTGTTGACATACGCCTTCTCGTTATCGTTCAGGCCTCTCCAGTCCGCCCCCACATCCTTGTACGGGCCGGATTTCGCCACGTAGTACTGGATGCCCTCTTTCTCGTAGAGGCCGCTCCTGTTCTCGAAAGTCCAGATGACGCCGATGCTGCCGGTAAATGTGTCGGGGTTGGCCACGATTCTGGTGCAGGGGGCTGATATGTAGTAGGCGGCAGATGTCGCTATATCTCCCATCGAGACGACGACCGGCTTAACCTGGCTGGTCTTATTGACCTGGCTAAAAATCTCCTGGGCGGCGACCGGAGTGCCACCCGGGGAATTGACCCTGAGCACAATGGCCTTTATGCTCTTGTCTTCCTCGGCCTCCCGGAGGTGCTTGACGATGGAGTTAGAGCTGGCATAGCCCAGGCCGTCCGGGACGTTGTCGGTGATCAGCTCGCCCTCGACGTAGATGACGGCTACTTTATTGGCAGAAACCGGGGCGATATCCGAGAACATGCCCGAAAACACGTCAGCCTGGCTGATGATGAATACGGATTCCACTATGAGGACGAGCCCCATGATAACGATCAAGATTACGAAGATAGCTGTGATCGGGTTTAGAAGCCCGGGCTTGTTTCCATCCATGCTGACACCAGTTTATAGCTTATAGATGATGGGTATGGGGGGATATATATTTTCTATCTACTGGCTAATTCCTGGTTTGAGACTTCAATGCTATGGGCCCGGAAGGAAAACGAACGCTGCGCTGTGCATTTCTGATTGCTCATGTGGCGTGAGACAGCAACAGGAACGCTGCGCTGTGCCAGATCACAGATTACAACGGATTGCACGGATTACACAGACGACTATATTAGATAAGATGAATACAGCGAATCATTCAATTTTTATCATCCATTAGAATCTGTGAAATCTGCGCAATCTGTAACAATCTGTGATCCTGTATACAAGGGACTGCTTCCAGTCGGTCACAGCGCAGCGTTCGTCATCGTTCACGAGCACAGGGACAACATGGTATGTGATACCATGGTAATCCGAAGCCAGCACAGCGCAGCGTTGGTATTGTTGCTACGTAAGACTAAAAACTCAAAAAAGTTAAGCGATGATGATCTTGCCCATGCCGTCGTCTTTGCCCTTGTTTCTGGGCAGGGGGGTGGCAGATGCGGCCGCCTGGGCTGCTGCCCGCTCGGGGGCTCCGGCCGCGAAGACGAAGTCGTACAGGAGTTTGCCGAACTTGCTGTTGCGGTCGAACTTGTAGTAGCTGTTCTTGCCGACCTTGCGGGTTTCCTGGATCACGCTGTACTTCAGCAGGCCTTCTTTCATCTTCGAAATTTTAGCTTTGGTGATCTTAGTCCTGTCCGCCATGTCCTTGAGGGTGAAATCGCTCCCGTGGTTGTACACAAGAAATACGATCAGCTCTGCCGAGGAATTGCTGCCGAATATCTCTGCCAGGGGTGACGGTGGGACATTGCTCATATGAACACCAGTTCTGATCATATCATCAGCTAAAAGCATTTAAATGCATCGGAAGCCCGTTGAAGGTAATTAGTGGCAGTACCGGAGTTCCACAATTCTGCCATCCTGGCTGCAGGTGACTCTGCAGAAGGGCTCGTTAGTATAGTAGTACCTCGCCTTGATTCTGTGTTGCCCTGCTGAAAGGTGCACGGGGGTGCTGCTCACCGATGATCTGGGGTGGTTGCCGTGGTTATCCGCTATCAGCCTGCCGTCGATCCACAGCCATGAGCCGCCGGCGCTGTCGAGGGTGAAGGTATAGTCTCCTTCTGAGGGTATTATGACGTATCCAGTCCAGATGACCATTCCGTTTGTAGCCGGCGCTTCCCCGGGTAGGCTTGACCTGTCTGTCGAAATCGTAGAATCAGTTCGGCGTGATACGTAGCTGTCAGGCGGTATCTTGTTAGGATCGGCCGATGACAGGTCTGATGTAGATGGGTCGATCGTGTAGTAGAGCGCGCTGACTCCCCGCTCCATGCCAGGCTCCTGCAGTCCCTCCAGCCGGTCTGATGCAGCTTTGCCCTGGCTGCCTGCATAGGTAATTACTATGCTGGCGATCAGGATGCCTGCCACCACCACGATGCCGATGGACATCACGGTGAAGAACGCGTCGGATATGCCCTCATCGTTCGCTATCCTTGTCGAACGTGCTTCATCCATCGCCATTACCGTGCCACGAGCACGATGCTGCCTATCTGTTGTTTGGACTGGCTGCTGACCACTTTGACCGTGTATCTCGAGCCGGTATCGATCGTCCCGCCGGGGTTCAGGGACAGCGGTATCGCCGAAGTCTGCATGCCGGGGCTTAGCTGCGCCGGGGTGACCGCCGGCGAGACGGAGGATACCTGGGTGGATCCGATCAGCACGCCATCGTCGTCGTAGACGTTCAGCAGGATCTGGCTGACCTGGAGGGGGTCGCCCGACTCGTGGTTGATCAGCATGGAAGGGGCTGTGCCGCCGGACATGACTCCGGTAAGGCTGGCTTTGGGTGAGCTGGCCAGTACCTGTACCTGTCCGCCCTGGGACAGAACGAGCGAGCCTATCAGTAGCGCTACCATGACTACGATGGCGATCATCAGGATGCCGTAGACGGCGTTTTCAACGCCAGAGTCATCTTTTAGTATCGATGTTATTGGCATGTATATGGACCTCAATAGCTAATATACAAATTTATGCAAATTAGTTATTTGCATATTATGGAATATAAAGCTTTTCTAGTCCTGGCGGTCTGTAATCCTTGCACCGCCCAAAATGGCGAGATAATACATCATTCCGCCGGTCCGATAGTTATTGGACTGATGCGAGGGAGTAGCCATGGCTGGCAAGAGAGCGCTTGTTGTGTACGATACTAAGTATGGTGCTACAGAGCAGATCGCTAACTGGATAGCGGAAGGGATTAACGACGCGGACATCCGGCACGTGGATGACGTGGAGGGCCTTGACTACGATCTGGTCGTCGTCGGAACTCCCATCTACAACGATATGCCCTCGCCGAGGATCGTCGACTTTCTGGACAAGTACCGGGACGTGCTCCTGAACCGCAAACTGGCTCTGTTTACTGTGAGCGTGCCGTACGACATGACGCCCGAGCGGGCCAAGCGCTATGCCGGGCAAAAGGAACTGAAGCGGCTGTTTGATCACACGAAAGGTACTGTCATCGCTTCCCGGGCGTTTCTGGGGAAGGTCGACCTGAAGGAGATGACCGAGCTGGACCGGATCTCGCTGCGCATCAGGTACTTCCTGAAAGGCTTCCGGATGAAAGAGGTCAACTTCACCAACCGGGACGATGCGGTAGACTGGGGTAAAAAGCTGTACGAGCTGCTGACAAAGCCGCCGGAAACGATGCCGCCGCAGCAGAAGGAATATTAAAAATTTTTAGCGGATTGCTCTACCGCTGATCTAATCCGGCTACTTCAGACGCTGGACTGCTTTTGCTCTAAGGGGACCTGCTCCGGCTGCAGCTCATCCTTGCCGCCGGGCATGCGGACGACCTCGACACCGGCGTGTTTCAGGAAATCGAGCGAGGACTTGTCCGGGTACTCGTTCAGGAAGACGACTCTCTTGATTTTACCGTTGATGAGCATCTTGGTACAGAGGATGCACGGCTGATGGGTGCAGTATACAGTTGCGCCTTCTATGGAAACACCGTGGATGGCCGCCTGGATGATGGCGTTCTGTTCGGCGTGCACCGCCCGGCACAGCTCGTGCCGGGTGCCGTGGGCGATGTTCTGGTTTTCCCTGATGCAGCCTATGTCCAGGCAGTGCTCGAAGCCGTGAGGGGCGCCATTGTACCCCGTAGAGATGATCTGGCCGTTTTTCACGATGACTGCGCCTACATGTAAGCGAAGGCAGGTAGACCTTTTAGAGACTACCTGGGCGATCTCCATGAAATATTCGTCTTTGGATGGCCGGCTCATACGGGGTCACTCACTTATTTTTTAGATTTCTTAGCCGCGGTCTTCTTTGCGACGGCTTTGGCGGGCGCCGCTTTCTTGGCGGGCGCCTTCTTCGCTGCCGGAGCCTTTACGGCCGGAGCCTTAGTCGGCTCGAACTTGACCTTCAGCTTCTTGCCCGACCAGTCGTACTGCGGAGCCTTTCTCTTCCCGATGTAGTCCTTGGTCTTCTCTCTCAGGGCGTGGGAGACGACGGGTAAGGCGATGGTCGCGTCTACGAAGACCTGCACCTTGGGTGCAACTGCCGCAATCTTACCCCAGCTGACCGCTTCTTCAAAGGTGCAGCCGGACAGGCCGCCCCAGTGGGGGGCATCTGCGGTGTACTGGATGGCGTAGCTGTGGCCTTCGATGGGCAGCTCGAGCATAGACATGATGACTTCGGTCTGCTGGATGAAGTTCTTGGGCACGCCTCCGCCGATGTAGATGACGCCGGTCTTCTTGGTGTTCTCTACGATCTCGGTGATCTCGTCGACGTCCTTCATCTGGTCGATGTTGATCACGTGGCCGTCACGCCTGGCGACCATGAGCGCGATGCCGATGGAACTGTCGCAGAGCGCGGGCACAAAGATGGGCACGTTGTACCTGTAGGCGCTGGCGACAATGCCGTCCGGGTCACAGCCCCTCTCGGTGATGTACTTGCCCAGGAGGTACAGGAACTCTCTCGAGGAGTAGGACTTGCCGGCTTCCAGGTGCTTCTTTGCGAACTCCATGACCATCTCGTCCGCGCCTCTGAACTCCTGCTCTACGGCAAAGACGTCGTAGATCCTGTCCACACCGTCCTTGAAGAGCGCCTCGTCGTTGGCTACGTGGCTGCCGACGTAGTGGTGCCCGCCGACGGACTCGAAGATGTCGTGGAACATGTTGGCGCCCGTAGATACCAAACAGTCGATCATGCGGTTCTGGATCATGAAGGAGATGATCTTGCGCATGCCCGCTGGGGACATAGCTCCGGTGTATCCCATCATGATCGTCAGGTTGTTCTGCTTGAGCATGTCGGCCCAGGTGTTGACGGACTCGCCCAGCTTCCTGCCCTGGAAGCCTGTCATGGCCATAGCGTCAGTCAGATCTGCAACAGTCTTATCTGTGACCTTGACCGGCACAGTCGGCTTTTGAAGAAACTTGCTCTTTGCCACTTCGCTACCCTCTTTCAGATACAAAACTTGTTTTAGGATATAAAGCTTTTTAAAGGGCGATGTCTGCCGATTTTCTGTTAAAAAGATGAAATCTGTGACGCCTCACAGTGATTGGGCCCGGGTGGCAATGTCCTTACTCTGGGCATAACCTGCCTCTATTATGCCCCCGGCTCCTCTCTTCAGATCAGGTCGCTCAGACTAACTTTTTCATCTCATGGAAGTCCAACACGCCTTTGATGGCCTTGGTGATGATGGGTATGCCCGCTTCCTGGGCGGCGCACATCGGGTTGGTGCCGCCGGTGATGATGATGCCCATGTGATCTCTGCTGACTTCTGCGCCCAGCACGGGTGAGTTCGGCTCGCCGACTTCGAGGATGCCGTAGAAGCCGGCCGTCAGCAGGCGGTTGATGACGCGATCGATCTCGTCCTTGGCAGCCATCGGGACTTCCCTGAGGTTGGCGAGGATTTTGCCAGATCCCGTCTTGGTCATTTCCCTGACCGAGGTGAGGTCCTGGGACATCAGGACTTCGAGCGGGTCGATGGTCGTGCATTCGTACCTGATGCTGTCCGTGAACCTGACCGGGACCCTGTCCTTCACCTGCACGATGCCTCCGAAGATGGGCCTTACGGGGATGCCGGACTTCAGCAGCACGCCGTCGATGGTGATGCTGCACGCCGTGGCGATGCCCGTTTTGCCGGCGGGGATCGTCAGCCCGGAGTAGACGTCCCCCTCGTCGAACAGCTTCACGTATGAGCAGACGGACAGGCCGCTGTACATGACCTGGCGGAAGATCTCCAGAGTTTCTTCCAGGTCCTTCTTGTCGACCAGGGACACGTTGACTACGATGTCGCCTTCTCTGGTCTTGGGGTTGAAGGTCACCTGGTACATGATCGACTCAATCCGGGCGTTGGTGAACATCATCTCTTCTTCTTGACCTAACATGGGAATCTCAAAAAGCTTGGATTCTATTGGTTATCTATTTTTGGATTCGCCGGCGGAAAACCGGGCAGGATGGCATATGGCCTGTTCTTCTCCGGCAGGGCCCGAAACCCTGCCATAATACCCGTCCATACTCCAGTTTTAGGCGAAAGAGAGCCAAGCTTAAATATCTTGAGTTTAAAATAACCCCGTAGTCAAGCCGATTGGCCTGTCACCGGAAACTGGTCCGATTAAGTTACCGGGGCGACGACGCCAGGAAGCACAAGCAGGTATGGTGGGTGTCTAAGGCGTCATGCCGGCGACATAAGCCTGTTATTGGCTGTATCCCTAAAAAATCATAAAAAGGAGTTACGATGTCAAATAATCTGATAGATGTCTTGGAGCAGATTTTTGGCACTTACAATTATGCGGTGGGTGCTAAAAAGGACTTCGATCTCGTCGCCGAGAAGCCGAACAACAACGTGGCTATCCGGATCATGGATAACCCGGGTATGGACGACGTAAAGCAGTTCGCCGACGCGGTGAAGGCCGAGAACTGCAAGGGCCTGATCGTCTCGATGACTTTCTTCACGGAGGACGTGAAAAAGGCTGCAAGGCTAAAGGATGTCATGATCTGGGACCGCCCGGAGCTCGAGAAGCAGATCGGCAAGGCCGTTCTGATGCGCCTCGAGGCCGACAGGGATCCGTTTGCGTCCAGCCCGGAGCCCGCAGCCCCCGTCGAGAAGCATGAAGTCTCCGTGTCAGCGCTGACTCAGGAGCTCTACGGCAGCGCCCCGGAGAAACCGAAAGTTGCCAGGACTGCAGCAGCGAAGGCCGTCAAAGCTGAGCCGAAGCCGGAGCCCAGGCAGGAAGTGATCGAGGCGGAAGAAGAGCCGGCATTTGCCGCAGACGTAGCTGTCGCAGAAGAGGCCGAGGTCGAGGAAGAGCCCCTGAAGCTGCCCATCAAGTCCTATCCGATCAAGATCAAGGATACCGACGCGGTCAAGATCTCCGGCAACATCGGCCGGGCCGAAGACACCGAGGTAACCCTCAACTTCATTCCCTACTGGAAGTACGACTTCTCAGTCGATGTCATGGGTAAGTACCGCGATGTGACCGTACCGATGACCGGCAAGGGCTCGAAGATGATCAACGCGATCAACAAGAACGTGGACGCAGTGCCGAACGTGAAGCTGATCGACGGAGTAGAGATACCTGACGCACCGTACCACATCCAGCAGGCAGCCCTCACCGAGGAAGAGGCCAGGGCCATGGCCATGAAAGCCATCATCGACGAGTACACGAAGACCGTCAGGCTCAAGGGTACTCAGGGCGAAGCCGCGATCGTGGAGCACAAAAAGTTCAGCCCCAAGCCCACGGACATCAAGTTCGCCATGGAAATGCTGTACGTCCCGTTCTGGGCCGTCCGCAGCCACAAGGGCTACATGGAAATCAACGCCTACGATGGCAAGCCCACCCAGGTCCCGATGGACGACGGTGCGGAGATACTGTGAGCCTGTGGCGTGCCTGAGCGCCTTCGGCGTAAGGTTTCTACGGCTTATCAAGAGAGGCTTGTAGAACAGAAAACGAAAATCCGGGCGATCCGGGATTGTTTGACATTCGTCAGAAAAGAAAGCGTGATCACAGTGCGTCATTCCGACCACTGTGACCACAGGCTCTTTTAATTACTTCTTCTCTTCCCGCTCTTCCTTCTCCTTCGGCGCAGCCGCGGCTTTCCTCCGCTGCGATCTCCTGTAGAGCCACAGGGCGCCGCGGATCAGCAGGTAGATGACTGCCAGGCCGAGAGCCAGGTACAGCACCAGCGGTATGAGGTAGCCGGTCAGTACAATCAGGCCAGCGATCATGCCCACGAAGGCGTGGACCGCTTCCGTGATGGCGTCCCCGATGCCCCAGTCGTAGGATACTACGGGCTGCGGCTCTGTGATGTACACGGTGATCGTGGCGAAGTCGATCTGGCTGTTCAGGACGTTCAGCCGGGCCTGGTAAGACTCGATCTCTCCCTGCACCCGGGACAGCTCTCTTTCCACTGCCAGAATTTCGGTGACATTGTTAGCCCTGTCCATGATGGCGATCAGCCTGGACTCTTCTGCTTTCAGGTTCTTCAGCCTCGACTCCAGGTCGACGTACTGCAAGGTTACGTCAGAGCCGGAGGAGCTGTCGGATTTGACAGTGCCAAGCTTGCGGATCTCGGAGAGCGTCTGCTCGTAGGCAGTCTGGGGTACTTTGATGGTGATGGTGCTGGTCCGCCGGTTCTGGTCGTACATGTTCATGCTGGACGACTGCACGTACCCGCCTGCGCTGGTTGCGAGGAACCTGACTTTGTCGACCGACTCGTTGAACTTGTTCGTCTCGATCTGGATGGAGGCCGTCATGATCACTTTGCGGTTGCCCAGATCAGAAGAAGTGCTCGACGTTGCGGTCGGTACCGGAGCACCGTAATTGTAGCTGCTGGTGCTGTCGGCAGCCTTGCCGTTGTAGGAGTCGGAGTACGCCGGGGCGACCTGGGGAGCAGTCTGGTATTCGCCGGATCTGTCCCCGGAGATCCCGGTGCCACCGTTCATGCTGGTGCAGCCCGATGCCAGGGCCACCACAAGGATGATGGCAATGGCGATGAGTGGTAATAGTCGCTTAGATCTCATAATTAATAGATAATAACAAGGATTATTTAAAAATGGCTTAAACTACGGGCCAGATTGCAGTCTCGCGCCAGCAGCGGAGAAAAACTGAAAAAAATTACGAGCCGTTGATGTCTGTGGCAAACTGCTCGTTCATCGTGTCCTCGACGACGCTGACGCCGGCCTGGACGACCACTTCGGGCCAGATGCGCACGTCCGAGTGGACGGTCACGTCGTTGCCGATCATGGTTCTCGGGCCGATCACAGTGCCGTTCTCCAGAGTGCAGGCCTTGCCGATCGAGACATCGTCATCGATGATGGCTCCCGAAACGGAACAGCCTGCGCCGATCTTGGCGCCGTCGTACACGTAAGAGGCCAGTATGCGGCAGTCGCTGCCGATGTTGCAGGCCTTGCCGATCGACGTGTAGGGGCCGATGAGGACGTTATCTCCGATCACGGTGTTCTCGCCGATGACCACAGGCCCTACGATTACCGAGTTCTTGCCAACTGACACGTTGTTGCCTACGTCCAGCGGCCCGTTCAGCTTGGCGCCTTCGACGAGCAGGCGGCCGTGAATGTAGGTGCCGGGCATGTTCTCCAGCATCCACTTTTGCGCGGCCCTGTATGCCTGCGGGTTGCCTACGTCGGTCCACTGGCCTCTCGCCAGCCAGCCGCTGATCTTTTTGCCGTCTTTCAGCAGCTTCGGGAACAGGTCCTTGGCAAAGTCGTATTTCTGCTTCGGGATGTAGTCGAAGACTTCGGGGCTCAGCGCGTAGATGCCCGTGGAGGCCAGGTTAGAGAAGATTTCGCCAGGGCCGGGCTTCTCTTTAAAGCGGTGGATCACGTGGTTGTTGTCCAGGTCGACGATACCGAACTCTCTCGGGTCGTCGATACTCAGCACTGAGATCGTGACCATGCCGCTGGTGCGGTTGTGGAAATCGTAGAGCTCTCTGAGATTCAGGTTCAGCACGTGGTCTCCGCCGACGACCAGGAACGGGCCTCCGGCGAGGTACTTCTCCGCGTTCTTGACGCTGCCCGCCGTACCCAGCTTCTCCTTCTCGTAGACATACTTGATGTCGACGCCGAACAGCGATCCGTCGCCCAGGTACTTCTCTATGACTTCTCCCATGTAGCCCAGAGTGATGACGATCTCGTTGAAGCCGTTCTTCGACAGGTGCTCGACCAGGTGCCCGACGGACGGCTTGTTTAAAATGGGGATGCTCGGCTTCGGCCTTTCAAAAGTCAGGGGCCTTAGACGAGTACCCGTGCCCCCGCAGAGAATACATGCTTTCATTAGTGAATTCCTCCTGAACCGCTTATGCCTGAATAAGGAAGCAGATTATAATCATTATACGACGATTGTCTATACCGCTTGTTATCCAAGACCATAGTACCTTCGAATATATATCTGTATCACATCGCAGCAGCCATCGGGCATATACTTCATCTTGTCGCTGTCACCAATGACAGTCCCCATTTTATGGCTGGTGCTATCCCCTTTCAAAGTAGGGGTCTACCCACTGGGACCACCACTGTACCGGGTTTTTCACCGGGACCAGGTCGTGGTCGCAGCTGAACAGCTCGTTGTTGTAGAACACGAAGCCTTCTTCCATCTGGTGTTTCAGGTTCGACCTGAGCAGCCCGTCAACTGTGCTCGTGTCTCCGGCGATCTGCAGCAGCCTGATCAGGTAAGGGGTATCCCGGGGCCACACGACTTCCTCGTGGTACTCTTCATCGCCGACATAGGTCCCTCTACCCGATTCCTTGACCACGACGCCGAACGGCAGGCCCCACTTGGACCGGACCAGCCGGGCTTTCGTGTATGCGGCGATGGCTTCGAGTTCCCGGATCGAAAAAACCTCCAGCCCCAGCATCGCAGCAGCCACTACGCCCGGTGATCCGGGCATAGGGTCCACCCTCGGGCCGAGGGCGAAGTCGTCGGTCGTGACCAGGTTATTGATGAAACCGGTGTCACGATTGAGAAATATCCGCTTGTACGCTTCCAGCGCCCTGTTGTATAGTATCTTGCAGGTATCCGCCATCGAAAAGTTCCGCACGTACTTGCTGAAGAGCCACCCTGCCTCGAGAGCCCGCATCCACTGGGCGTTGACCTCGGGCAGGAAGAACTTTTGAAGCTCAAGCTCTGCGGCCGCGTTCATGTTGATGAGTTCCCTTTCCCACGCTTCGCTCACCCTGATGGGCAGTGCTAATCCGTCCACCGTACGCTTGCCATCCGTCCACGAGTGCCACGCCGGCACGCTCAGCAGCCCGTTGGGCCGTATCCGGGGAGGGCCATTCGCAGCCATCTCGCAGCACTGGACGCCGTGCAGGTATTTTTTAAATGCCGCCGCCGCATCCTGAGCGAAGTCCCCGTCATTTGTATCCCTTATGACTATGCCTGCCAGGATAAAGCCGAGCAGGGTGGCATCAGCACTGTTGTAGTCCGCTTTCCCTCCCTCGCCCGGTACCAGCCTGTTCGGGATGCGGCCGTGCTGGTCCTGGAGCTCGAAGGATTTCCGCAGGACCTGCTTCATCCCATCTGTCCCGTGGAGTTTCCGAAGCGTCTGGTAGTTGTGGATCAGGCCTTCGAACTCGTCCCTGAACCACACGCTCCTGAACCAGAAATCGCCGGCCTCCTGGAAAACTACGTTATCGACGACTGTCCCGAACTGGACCATGCCCAGCGCCCTGAACAGGATGTCCCTCTTCCGGGGGTCGTAATCCGGGAAGAGGGCCTGGCGGATCTGATCAGCTTCTGAAACGTCGTCCGTTTCTGCCGGCAGGCCCTGGAGTTTCCGGGCCGTATCCAGGTCCGGCCCGCATGAAAAGCGAAGAGTTGCTGCGGCTCCGTCGACCTCTATATCGTAAAGTGACGCAATGGTGCGCTTTTCTGGTACGAACTGCAGTCGATCGCCCTTCCGGCACCGGTAACCCGAGCCAAGCTTGTACTTCCACGAAACCTGTCTCCCCTTTTTCTCGAACCTGGCCCCGGCTGCAGACAGGCAGACAGCCGGGCCTCCGGCCTTGACCGCCAGCATGTCATCCGAAATCCGGGCTTCGAGGTTCTCCGGCTCAGAGTTACCGTACATGAACCTGATGTCGAAGTACGGCTCGAAGACTATGGTCCAGTTTCCGCCGTCACGGCCTTCTATTTTAACGTCCATGCGGCCGGCGGCGCCATAGTTCGTCGGATATAGATAGTATTGCACCTCGATAATCCGTCCATCTGCCTCGTACCTGTACTCGCTGCTCCAGGGCGATGCTTTTACCCCTGCCGGAGCCAGCTTCAGCTCTTTACCGCCCGATCGGACACCGAGGGCTATCCCGTCGATGAACTTCCAGTAGTCTGTCCCCACCATGGCAAACAGGCCTTCGTACGAGTAGTCCCTGTTCGGGGCGATCTTCTCGAACACCGGGCAGGAGAAGGTCGACTGGGACAGAGAAGCAGACCTGCGTTTGAGGATCACGTGCCTTGTCCTGGAGCCTCCGCCGAACAGGTCCTCTGAAGGTGCCATCACTACTGAGTAATCCTCGTCTGCCATTGATCATTTTTGCGCCTGATATGTATATATGGTTTAATCCGTCTTTTTGCGACCGGCACCGGCCGAAGAGACGACCGGGCATGGCAAAAATACCTGACTATCGGTGGAATTGTACCGTCGCACCAGGTCATACAGCTGCTGTTCTGCTTTTTAACCGGGGAACAACTATCATCTATCGGAATGTATTTATACATGCAATACTAACCATTGATTAGCGTCATACAGGAGGGTAATAACTAACATGAGATATACTTGGGACCCCTTTGACGAATTCAGAAGAATGCAGTACAGGATGAACAGGATGTTCGACGAGCTGCCGGAGCTTTTCGAGCCGTCGGACCTGCCGGCGCAGCAGGAGATGGCCCAGGTGCCTTACGTGGACGTTATGGACCGGGACACCGAAGTCATTATTACGGCCGACCTGCCTGGAGTGGACAAGAGCGACATCCAGATCAACGTCCGGGGCAGCATGGTCGAAATCAGCGCGGAAAAGAAAGCGGCGCACGAGCAAAAAGAGGAAGGCTACCTGCGAAGAGAGCGGGGCTACAACCGGTTCTACCGGGCCATCCGGCTCCCGACCCAGGTGGACGATACGAAGGCCCACGCCAGCTTTAACAACGGCGTCCTTGAGATCACCCTGCCCAAATCGGAGAAACGCCCGGGGAGCAACATCCCGATTAAATGAGCAAACCTCAAATCCCTGCCTGGTACTTCGGTCTGGAGTTCCGGCCGCCGCCCCTGCCACCACCGGGGGCGCTGCAGGGTTTATCTCTGTTTTCACCATCGCTGTACCGGGATTCATGTGTGACTTCCGACAGCGTATCCTCCACAATATAATCAGAACTGTTATGCATCATAGCCTTCGGCCATTAACTTTATGAATGTGCCACAGATATTATATCCCGTCTTAAACAGATTTGTTACTAACATCGATTAGGTGGAATCACTATCGCAGACTCAAATTCATCAGATCTCATGCAGCGCATCGAGGACGCCATCAAGGGTGGTGTGGACGAGAAACACCTGAAAATAGTCAAAGAGCTAAAAAACTACTACTACGTCGAAGACATCGCCGCCGCAGCCCTTCAGCTGTGCGCCGAGCGAGGCGTAGAGACCGAAGAGGTCAGGCGCAGGTCGCACATCCACACGCACTTCATACCTTTGAAGACCAAGGAGACTGTTGTGAAGGCAAAAGCTACTCAAAAGCCTCCCTCTCAGCCGGCAGAACCTGGGAGGCGCCCGGCTCACGGCACCCACCGGAAGCCGCAGCACCACCCGGCGAAAAAACCCGCACCAGCGGCCCAGCCCCCCAGAAGCGCAAACCCGCAGGCTCCGAGAAAGCCTTCTCAGGCCCCGCGCGGAAACCAGCCTGCCAGAAGCGGCAATATGCCTGAGCAGAGGAAGCCCGCTCCTGCCCATGGCGGTAACCAGCAGAGCAGAGGCGGGAGCCCTCAGGCTCCAAGAAAGCCTTCGCCTCCCCGGGGCAACCAGCCCGGCAGGAGCTCTGGCGATCGCCCCCAGAAACACCATGGGGCGCCCTCTCGCTCAGGCGACAGGCGTAAAACCCAGTAATTTTTCTCAGCCGAACAATTCTTTAAGCCGGGCCACCGCCCGGTTCATTTCTACTGTAAGATGCCCGATGCCCGCCTTCGCGTCGGCGAGGGCCACGAGCATCGACCGTTCTCCGGCGCCCGTGATGATCAGCTTTCCCTCGTCGGTCTCCACGATGAGCCTGTCCGGCATCGCCTGGCCGATCTCTAAATAGGCAGTCTCTGCCGCGCTCAACATAACCGCCGACATCGCGGCGAAGGTTTCGGGGTGCACATCGCCCGGAATCTCGGAGGCGACCAGAATTCCTTCCCGGGACACTACTGCAAGTGCCCTTATTCCCCCGGCTCTCTTCAGATCGGCGATCACTCTGCTGACGTCCTCTACGGAGCCCATTCAGACGCCCCCTACGATTCTGTCGATCAGAGTTTCGATCACACTTATAACGCTGCCCGGGTCGAGCGCAACTGTGCCTATCACGGGCACGCTGGCGGGCAGGCCCATCTTTTTCCGGATGTAGTCGATCTCCATGGCATCGGCCAGGTCCTGCTTGTTAGCCGCCACGATATACGGCGTCGTTTTGCCGCACGCCATCCTGACGATGTCCATGGCACGCTCGAACCCTTCAGTGGTCGTCGAGTCGATCACCAGGATAACGCCCATCGCATCCCTGGCCAGCGTCCTGACCAGCGGGTCGAACCGGGACTGGCCGGGAGTGCCGAACAGGTCGACGGAAAAGCCTCTGAGCGAGAGGTGGGCGTAGTCCATCGCCACCGTCGTCTTAAACCTGTCCACCGAGACCGCTTTCCCCGAGGAAAGCAGCGATGCGGTCCGGACGAAGGTCGACTTGCCGGAAGCGTGCGGGCCGGTAACGAGAATTTTCGGGATGTAGACCCATACTCCTCCGGGCTTCATGATCTTGTAGAGAATAGGCCACTCCGGAGGCCTGGTCCAGTCGCAGGTGTACAGCTTGAAATAGTCCTTGTACAGCTGCTTGCCGGCAGCGCTGCCGATCACGACGGTGGCGTTGCATAAGCCGCTCTTGATCTGCTCCACCAGCCGCCGATCGTAGTCCCGATCAGTAAAGCTGTACAGGACCACCCCGCCGTTGAGCACGGCCAGCTTATTCCACTTCTTCACCCGCTCCAGGATGTCCGCTTCGGAGGTATTAGCATTCCGGCAGTTATCGAAAACTGCGGAGAGCGACGGTAACACGATCATGTCCCCGGGGGAGAGAATATCGATGATGCTGGAGATCGTCTCGTCCACCGAATCGATGCTGCCCGGATCTTCGATCTGGAACTGTTCTTCGGAGGGCACCCCTACCAGGCCTGAATAGCCGTCCACGACGGCAAAGTGAGACTGGTAAGGTAATAAGTCCCAGCCGTATTCCCGGAAACTGTCCCGGACTACGTTAGGAAAAGAGTTCGTCGCGACGTAATAGCAGACACAGTTCTCGACCAGGCTTGCGTAGACCGTCTGCAGACAAAAGACGTCCCCTGGAGCGCCGCTCTCGCTAAAGTATAGGAGGGTTTTGCCGGTAGGGATACCCCCTTTAAGGTACTCGTCCAGCGCCTGAATGCCTGTCCTGATCATCTGCCGATCCTCCATGGATAGTTCACGCTGACCACAAACCTGGCTGTGTCAGCCATCCATGATCTACGCTATCAATTACGTACGAATATCAAATAGACTTGAAAGCTAATAATCCTTAATATTCGATGTTACCGGCTAATGACTCGCAAATACCCCTCTGATCGATACAATAGCCATCTCTGAATGTATATTCTTATGCTACTATGGGGCAGGCTACTATATATTTAACCCAGAATCTTGAGAATAAATTTAGAATTATACTATGAGTGAGGATAGTAAGCCCCCTTCTGTTCAAAGCCCTAAGGCCGACGGCATTCATCTACGCGCTTTAACCGGGGACAGGGCTGGACACCCTGTTAATCCCTCTTTAGCTTGCACCCACAAGGATTGACCGTTTCATCGGCGTCCCGGGCGACCTCACTGTCTCCAGATCATCGCATGGGCCCAGGGCCGTTCCGTTGCTGTGACATTGCCACGACTCTCGCCGTATGCCCTTTACAGGCATTTGTGTGTCCAGGCGGTGGGGGGACTTTCCTCACCCGCAGATGCGGGCGGAAGCCGTCCCTCCTCTCTCACAGTATAAAGATCTGATATCTTTGTTTCACAATAACGTCAGCCCGCATTATATATAGATTATGCATCGGGAAACTGCGAGCTTTCAGATTACTTTTTTAACCAGCCACCTCATACATATTATACATGCTCAGCCTTGAAGATGGCACCCTCGCCGTGAAGACAGCCCGCAACGTGATCGAAGAATACGTTAAGACTGGTAAGCCGCCCAAGGTCGAGCTACCGAAAGCTTTCGACCGCCCTGGCGGAGTGTTCGTGACGCTGAGCATCAACCACGATCTACGGGGCTGCATAGGCTATCCTTACCCGATGGAAGACATGACTCTTGGCGAGGCGCTGGCCGACGCCGCGGTGAGCGCAGCAACGAGGGACCCGCGTTTTCCCAGGGTGCATATGAAGGAGCTGGATCAGATCCGGGTTGAGGTAACTATTCTCAGCCAGCCCGAACTCCTGACGTGCAAGCCTGCCGAAAGGCCGCAGCACATCAAGATCGGCCGGGACGGGCTGATCATCGAGTACGGCCTGTTCAAAGGGCTGCTGCTGCCTCAGGTGCCGGTAGAGTGGCACTGGGACGCCACCGAATTTCTGGAAAACCTGTGCTTGAAGGCGGGCATATCGCCCGATGCGTGGATAGAGGAAAAGGCTAAGATCTACACGTTCGGCGGGCAGATCTTCGAAGAGACCGCGCCTGGCGGCCCGGTCTCAGAGAAGAAGATAGCTTAATTTTTTCTTTTAGCGGCGGGCAGTTATTAATCTTAGCCTGTCGGACGAGTTTTCGGCGTGGCCTGCGACCCAGGACATCTCCTTGACCAGCTCGATCAGGTGGTACACACCGACGGGGCCGAGGTCTTTCTCGTTGTCGTAGATGATCTTCATGGCTTCCTGCCTGATGACGTCCACAGTGTGCTTCTGGGAATCGACCTTGCTGATGATCTCCTGTACCTCGTTGACCCTCTTCTTGGAGAACGAGGAGTCGAGCAGGTCTACGATCTTGCTGACTGCCTCGACGTGCTCGTCGACGGTCGTGGTGACCGCAACTTCGAGCTTGAGGATCACTTCTTTAACAGGAGGTGTCATGCTTACTGGTCTAAGGGTGAGCATCTGAGCGACCATTTCAGCGCTGTTGGCGACGTCGTCCTGCTGTTTGAGGAAGGTCAGAATGTCCGTGCGGTCGACTGGCAGGAGCAGCGTAGACGGGAGCTGTATCCTGATGTTGTTCTTTACTGTGTCAGCTTCGTGCTCCAGTGCGCTGATCTCGCTGTACAGGGCGTTGACGGCAGCCTGGTCGCCGCTGACGTACGCTTTGACTGCATCATCCATTTTTAACACTGTCAGCTTGACTTTCTGAGAGTGCTCGGTGAGCGGCTTAAAAGGCGATCTGGCGAACAAGTCAAGTATGGATCGTCGAAGGTCTGTCATATTCCCACCAGTGTCAGGACTAAGTACGATGCTGCTGCGGCCAGGGCAGCGATTGGGATAGTTAGTCCCCAGGCCATCAGGATCTGGACGACCACATTCTTATTCAGCACGCCTGTACCGCCAGCCATTACCGTACCGATTACGCTAGAAGATAAGACGTGAGTAGTACTTATAGGTGCGCCCAAATGAGAGCCGACTGCTATGGTAATTGCTGTGCCAGTTTCGGCTGCGAATCCCTGGGATGGTGCCAGTTCCTGGCTGCTCAGGCGCTCGCCGAGGGTCTGGATGATCCGCCAGCCGCCGAAGGCTGTGCCGAATCCTATGGCCAGAGCGCAGACGATGATCATCCAGGGCTCGATGACGATCTTGTCGTAACCGTAGGTCACGGCTACGAACATGGCTATGATGCCCATTGTCTTCTGGGCATCGTTGGAGCCGTGGGACAGGCTGACTGACGCGGAAGATACGATTTGAAGGGTTTTGAAAATGGAGTTGCTCTTATCGTGGCTCATGTGACTGATCACGTACCGGCCCAGAATAAACATGATAACCAGACCCAGGATGACGCCCACGATGGGTGAAATGAACAAAGCCATGACGACCTTGACCAGACCGCTCCAGGTCACGCCAAAGATTCCGAGCGCGGCGATGCCGCTTCCCACCAGGCCGCCGATCAGCGCGTGGGACGAGCTTACCGGGAGACCTTTCAGCCAGGCGAAGACATCCCAGATAATAGCTCCCATCAGGCCTGCCATAATTATTTTAATAGTCAGCGATTCAGTCGGGATGATGCTCGTCGCTATGACATGGGCGACGGCTGTTCCGAGCAAAAAAGGCCCGATGATGTTCATGATCGCCGCAATACCGATCGCTACGGCAGGCGGCAATGCTTTAGTATAGATAACAGTGGCTACGGAGTTTGCCGCGTCGTTAGAGCCGTTCATCACATCGAAGATCAGGGCAATTATAATCGCAATGACCATGAGTACAAACGGGTCTATCAACTGGCACCACTCTCAGACTCTGGAATCCTATGGGAGTGATATTGCCTATAACTCTTGCTATATATAACTATATAATCTATATAGTTAGTCTATAACGAACGATCACTTTTTCATACGCCGTTTTTTCAGCGATTACTATTATATTAGAGAGATTAAAAGGTATTGTACTAAAAATATATAGTATCTTCGGCGGCGCAAAAATCTATTTATGATGACAGGGGTTCTCTACATTTATGCACGAACTGGTCGTCGAAGATGCCATGGTCTCGTTTGACGGCGAGATCATCGCGTGCTCCATAGGCATCGATGAAGGGAAAATCACACGGATAGCCAAGGTCCTCAAAGGGGAGGAAAAGTACGATGCCAGAGGGCGGCTGGTCATGCCGGGAGTCATCGATTCCCACGTGCACTTCCGGGATATGCGCCAGGAGGAAAAGGAAGACTGGCTCACCGGATCGAGGTCGGCGATATACGGCGGCGTAACTACTGTCGTGGACATGCCTAATTCAGATCCGCCGACCTTCGACGTCGATGCGTTCAAGGTTAAGCAGACCGTGGCAGCCAACCGCTCGATGGTGGACTTTTCCATCAACGCCGGCGTCGGCGATAACCTCGGACAGCTACCGCAGCTCTGGAAGCTGGGAGCGCTGGCCTACGGCGAAATTTTCATGGCAAAGAGCACGGGCGGCTTCAGCATCGACGAGCCGGCGCTGAAAGAGGCGCTTAAGGCGATAACCCAGATGGGCGCCACCGCCAGCATCCACGCCGAGGACGAGACCCTGCACGAGGAGCTGAAAAAATCGCTCAGGCACGACCCATCCTCCTCCATCCACTCCAAGCTCCGCCCCCGGGAGTCGGAAATTAACGCGGTCGAAGCCGCCATAAAGCTGGCCAGGGAGACCAAAGTGGCCATGCACATCACCCACATCAGCACCTCCAAAGCGGTAGAACTGATCAGCAAGGAAGGCATCACCTGCGATGTGACCCCTCACCACCTGCTGCTGACTATGGACCACTGGGACCGGCTGGGCTCCCACGCGAAGATGAACCCGCCCATCCGCCACGACCACGACCGGGAAGCGCTGTGGAAGGCAGTCAACGACGGCTCCATAGACGTGCTGGCCTCCGATCACGCCCCGCACACGCTGGACGAGAAAAACCTGCCCGTCAGGGAAGCGCCGTCGGGCGTGCCCGGCGTAGAGACCATGCTCCCGCTAATGCTGAAGGCCGTCGCAGATAAGAAGCTCACAATCCAGCGGCTGATCGACATGACCTCTGGGAACCCCGCCCGCATCTTCGGCATCGAGGGCAAGGGCAGCTTTGCGGCAGGCAACGATGCCGACATAGTCTTCATCGACATGGCGAAGGTAAAACAGATCACCTCTACCGGGCTGCACAGCAAGGCGGGCTGGACTCCTTACCGGGGCTTCGACGCCATCTTCCCGGAGGCCGTCATGCTCCGGGGCGACGTAATCCTGGACGGTAAAGATTTCTACGCTAAGCGGGGAACCGGACAGTTCATACCGGGCAAAGGCTACCAGAGGCCGTCCTACGTCTTAGAGGCGGCGAGGGCCGGAAAGAGAACATAAGCAAGAGGTTCATCTCGGCGCCAGGCCGCCTTGTACTTAAATCGCAAAGGCGCAAAGGCGCAGAGTATCGCCGATTATTGTTACAGTCATTCAGGACTAAATAATTAGCCTTTGCGTCCTTGCGCCTTTGCGTCGACGCGACCGAAGGGTCGAATCCTTGCATATTGCGAACTAAAACCAAGGCCTCCCGGGGCCGATTTTTCGTTTGTAGGGCGCGCATCACAACCTTTATAAGCTCGCGACATACAGTATAGTCTGCTCTCTACGAGGACGGGCGTGAATTCATCAGCTAATGAGATTTTGTGATCGTCCGTGCATATGGGGAGCTATAACGTAAATCGTGTTGTAAGGTCCTTGCCCGAGTTAATGGGTACTCCTATCTGTGAGGGACAAGACAACCTCAACGCGGTATAAACCCCGGTCGCGAGGGTAACTGGGAAGGACAGCGAGATTACTCATTAGAATGATCTCCCGGAGTTAGTGACCTGGGGACAGTTCCCATTCATTATTTTACAGAAAACCAGTTTCATGTATCCCCTTCAGGCGCGATCAGGAAGCTTAATTTGGAATGCCTGCATATGGATAGTACTACTATTCATCAGGGGTGAACCATCTGAAACTTGCAGAAGCCCTAATTCTCAGAGCTGATCTCCAGACCAAGTTCGAGCAGCTCAAACAGCGCCTGCTGCTGAACGCCAAAGTCCAGGAGGGTGATAAGCCGGCAGAAGACCCGGCAAAACTACTCAAAGAGCTGGAGGATGTATCCGCCGAGCTCGTGAGGCTGATCCAGCGCATCAACGCGACGAATTCTACTACGCCACTGGTCGACGGGTTGACGGTCGCCGACGCGATCGCCCGCAGGGACGTGCTGAGGATGAAGCAGGCCGCGTACAGGGAACTTGCCGCCACTGCGGCTGTCAAGCAGGACCGGTATACCAAGTCCGAGGTCAAGTTCGCCAGCACCGTGGACATCGCCCGGCTCCAGAAACAGGCTGACGCTCTGGCCAAAGAGCATAGAGAGCTGGACACGAAGATCCAGGAAGCCAACTGGCTGACTGATCTGAAAGAGTAATAAGTGTGCGCAGGCAGGTAGCTGTCTGCCAGAGGCGAGTACAGACCCTCCTGGCCTGGCGGGGTATAGCCGGGCCTTGCCGACGCGCGGGCCGCGTCACCCATTTACAACGTATGCCCAGTAATGTCACAAGCGTACGGTGTACAGTGTAAGCTTACTACCTCTGTGCTGATCTGTCAGGCAGCGAGGGCGGGATCGGGGAAATCAGCGCCTGTACCCACTCAGTTTTTGCAGTTTGTACAGGAGAGAATCTTTTTATCATATTATTACAACGATAGTGTAATGTCATTCGAGGACGCGATTAAGGTAACCAAAGACGGCGTCGTCATCGATTTCGAAGTAACTCCTGGCGCGAAAAGCACTGTCGTTCCCAGCGGCTACAGCGTGTGGCGGAAGCGTATCGAGGTCAAGCTTCGGGCGCCGCCAGAGCGAGGCAGGGCCAACGAAGAGCTGATCGAGGCTCTTTCCGGCATTTTTAACGTTCCTTCATCCAGTATCGAGATCACATCAGGTGCCACCAACAGCCGCAAGTCGATAAAAGTCTACGGCATCAGCTCTGACACTGTGATAACCGCACTGCGAGGTAAGCTCTCTTGATGGACGAATGCGAGCGGCTGGAGGAAATTCAGCTTCTGATAGACGAGCTGACCACCCGGGCTTTGAACGGCTCGGTCATCCTCGTGGAAGGCCGGCGGGACCGGGAGGCGCTGGACGCCCTCGGCGTACGGGGCGAGATCATCATGACCTCTCAGCGAACGCTGCTCAACCTTTGCGAGGAGCTGGCGAGAACGGGCAGCGACGTCATCATCCTGAGCGACTGGGACGAGCGGGGAGACGAGGTGGCAGGGCTGCTACATACGTACCTTGAAGCTGACGGGCTGCGCCCGGACCTCGCCATCCGGGACAGGGTTAAAACTCTGGCCCGAAAAGAG
The DNA here is from genome assembly GCF_049676595.1 of Methanocella sp. MCL-LM. Classification (GTDB taxonomy): domain Archaea; phylum Halobacteriota; class Methanocellia; order Methanocellales; family Methanocellaceae; genus Methanocella_A. The sequence continues at coordinate 3,218,827 of NZ_CP187259.1, read as the reverse complement.
ATCAAGGACGTGGAGAACCTCCACCGTTACGTCGGCCGGCTTCGCGAGATGTGTTCGGCGAAACCACAACCTTATTAAACCACTAGCACACATCTTACTATGTTAACAGCCCGCACTAACGCTATATCTCTCTGACGAGCGAAGCGAGTCCGGGCTTCACGACGTAGATACACATAAGTTCCCTACGCTTGAATAGTCAAGGGTAATAATCATCTTTCATCATGTCTCACGATAACGGCCCGGAAGGCTTATGATAGCCACGGCACGCCGTTTTGCTGAACCATATGAGCGCATCGCAGTACGCACATCGAAGAATTATGCCTGCCATGCGTTAAATGAACATGTCCTGCGAACGCCAGGACTCTATTTTATTGCCCCGGCTATTTTTTACAGTGTCAGGAACTTAAGGAGTGATCAAAAATGGAAGAATCTGACACCACAAAATACGTAATTCACGCTCACATCAGCGCCGAAGGCGTCGTCGAACGCCCCGACGTGGTTGGAGCAGTGTTCGGGCAGACGGAAGGGCTGCTCGGAGCAGACCTGGACCTCAGAGAGCTACAGAAGACTGGCAGGATCGGCAGAATCGAGGTTAACATCACCTCCAAGTACGGCAAGTCCAGCGGCAACATCCTCATCCCGAGCAGCCTGGACAAGGTCGAAACCTCGATCCTCGCAGCGGCGCTCGAGACCATCGACCGCGTCGGCCCCTGTATCTCCAAGATTACAGTCACCAAGATCGAGGACGTGCGCTCGTCCAAAAGGAAGCAGATCATTGACAGGGCAAAGCACATTCTGACCGACATGTTCGACAACTCCGTGCCCGAGAGCCAGGAGATCACGGACGCCGTCAAGGCCGCCGTGCGCGTCGAGGAAGTCACCTTCATCGACAACCTGCCCGCAGGCCCCAACGTGCTCGACTCCGACGCCATCCTGGTCGTCGAGGGCAGGGCTGACGTCCTGAACCTGCTCAAGTACGGCATCAAGAACGCGATCGCCGTCGAAGGCACCAACGTACCCCAGCTCGTCGCCGAGCTGAGCAAGAAGAAGACCGTCACCGTGTTCACCGATGGAGACCGGGGCGGAGAGCTGATTCTGAAAGAGCTGCTCCAGGTAGCTGACGTCGACTACGTCGCAAGGGCACCGGACGGCAAGGGTGTGGAAGAGCTCACCCAGAAGGAAGTCGTCAAGTCGCTCCGCAGCAAGGTCCCCGTAGAGCAGGTCGTCGAAGTGCCCCAGGGCAGGCGCAGGAACAAGCTCGCAGCCCAGGCAGCCGAGAAGCAGGCTCAGGCAGAAGCCGCCCAGAAGGCAGAAGCTCAGGCAGCCGCACCGGTCCAGCCCCAGCGGGAAGCCCCGAGGGAACAGCAGAGGGAGTACCAGCCGAGGGAGTACCAGCAGAGAGAGTACCCCCAGCGGGAGAGCAGGGACAGATCCGAGCAGCAGCGCGGCGAGATGCCGAGGCGCAAGAGCCTGAGGCGGACCGACGAGCAGCCCCAGCAGGAGAGGACCGAGCGCACGGAGAGGACCGAGCGCAGGGAATACCGCGAGCGCAGGGACTACCGTGAGCCCCGCGAGCCCCGTGAGCAGAGAGAGCAGGCCCCGGCAAAGAAGGAGCGGGAGCCCTCCGAGTTCGACGAGATCGCGAAAGAGCTCTCCGGCACCCTGAGCGCAAAGCTCCTGGACTCCAACAAGAACGTAATCACCACTGTCGCCGTCCGCGACCTTGCCAACACGCTCAAGGAAAGCAACGGGGACGTCAAGAGCGTCGTTTTCGACGGCGTGATTACCCAGCGGATGCTGGACATCGCTGCAGAGAAGAACCTTGAAACCCTCGTGGGCGTCAAGATGGGCAGCGTCGTCAAGCAGCCTGCGGGCGTAAAAGTAATTACGACAGAGTAAACGCCGAGCGACGGAGGTAAAACTCCGTCCTTTTTCTTATTTTAACAGATATTCTCAGGCATTATCCGCATTACTGGCAATAACGGGCCATAACAAGCGATTAGGACTTGTATCCAGGCGCATTTCTCACCAATAAGTATATACTGCTTCCTTCATAACGATTGTTAAAAAAACTTAGTTGATACCGATGCAAAAAGAGGATCTAATCTACCTGCATACTGTGCTCGCGAAGGTGAAGCGGCACCTGGAGTCCGAAGGAATCAAGGCCGACTTTACCAGATATGAAGCTATGCACATCAGCCCGGTACATATCCACCGCAACAAGACCGACCACGAGCGGGCCATATTTCTTCTGGGCGAAGCCATAGTGCAGGCCGTCGGCCGGCAGGAAGGTCCAAAACGCATCGTGGAGACAAGCCTCAAAGAAAAAGGGTTAGCTGATCTAAAGGCTTAAGCATAATATACGCGTTGTCCCCGTTCCGGTAGTACTTGTTGACAACCCCGATAAACCTGAAGCCAAGCTTGAAGTAGAATGTTTGCGCCCCCAGGTTACTGACCCGGACCTCCAGCCTGACCATGTTTGCCCGGCTCCTCACCGTGTCGATGTAATACTCCATCAGGGTCTTACCCACTTTCATCTTTCTGTAGCTCTCTTTAACCGCCAGCAGGAGTACCCTCGCCTCATCCATGATGAGCACGCCGACCAGGTAGCCGCAGATTTCACCGTTGAACTCGGCGACGAGAAACCCTTCCGTCGGATAGTTCTCGATCATGCTGTAAAGCACCGGGTTGGGCTCGTGGAAGATCTCCTCCTCCAGGTCGAGGATAACTCTGGAATCGTCCAGCTCAAAGGGCCTGATGTGGATCAGAATAGTCACCCGTAAGTATTTTCCGACAGGTACTCCATATGGGGGTTCATGGGCATTATAGGTTATGATGACCTGGCAGAATATATTCTCGGGCACTATTCTCCGGGGTCACGCGTCGTAGAGGTGGGCATCGGCAGGCACCCTGATATTGCAGAGCTACTGAAAAATACCTATGACTTCACGTGCACAGACGTGACGCCCGAGGGTCCCGAAAACCTGAACTATGTCCGGGACGACATCTTCAGGCCTGACCTGAGCCTGTACGAAGGCGCTTCGCTAATATACTCGATACGGCCGCCGGTGGATATGCAGGATTCCATTGCCATGATCGCAAACCGGGTCGGAGCTGACCTGCTGATCCGGCCGTTCTCCTCCGAGAAGACCGACCTTAGCCGCTACTTCTCGGAGTTCCGCTGTGTAAACTACAAGCGGGCAGTATTCTTCCTCTACCGGAATAAGAAATAGGCAATACGAAGATTTTTATTTATTAATTATCTTATTTAAAAGCGAATTTATCTTCCCCTGTAAAATTTTACACCAATTAGATATATTATATACTAAACTCATTGATAAACAAGCGTCTACTTAGGGGGCGTTCGGAATACTATACACCCAACACGACCCACTTCTGTCAAAAATGACAATATCTAAGCCCCCTGACGCTTTCATCTCCATAGACGGCTCATCGCAAAATGATGATCTACAATTTACCTCTCATTCTCCCGTGCATGATTACCTCGATCTCAGCTTGCCTTTCGCAGACAGCTCTTCCATACCTCTGAACTTTCTTACCCGTTCCAGCTTCAAAGAAATCCGCACAGAAGCAAGCAGGGTCTATATCTTCAAACGGGATAAGCCCGAAACCATAACCCCGGTAAACTTTGGCAGGCACTACATCCGGGGCGGGCGGGATATCATCGTAGCTGAATGCGATGACAGGCATTTTTTAGAGCCGGGTGACGACTGTATTCTCGAAGTCCGGAGCCCGGCAGTATGTATCTGGCCTGCGAATAACACCCGGGCTGGCCTAACCTGGGGTATTACATCAAAAGTGAGCACCTCTGTACCCTGCTCACCATCGACAGATGACCTGTTTAAATCCATATCTGCCTTATGCCAGGTACCTGGGGAAGAATCAGTGATGCGGAGCCACCCGTTCTTCAGGAGGCCGCTACGGGCATATCCTGCGGCAGGCGGAGTTCCGGCAGAAGTTCAAAAGCCTTGCCCTCCGGCGATTACTTTTTACCTGCCACCCGATCTCCGGTATCTCTACGCTGCGGCACCACTGGCCTGCTATGCGGGTGCAAGCATCGAGGCTGGCAAAAGCCCGGCCATCTCCGTATCGGGGGAGCTTCTGCCACTTCCGGGAGAAGCCCGCGAGTTCTCCCGGTGGTCGTGTAACTCTCTCCGGTACATATTCCATGTCGACTGCGCCCTCAGATACGAAACCACTACTGGAAGGCGGCTGGCAGGGATAGACATACCGGCGGATACGGGCACGTCTTCAGAAAAGCTGCTATCCATGGGGATTGCCGACAGGCTTTTCTCGTACCTCGGGGCCTCCCGCCGGAGTGGTAACAGGCAGGTGCCATGGCATACCGCCTCCTATGTCGACCCGGTACCTTCCAGCATCATGCTAATCCCCTCACTACTTCAGTCTCTGTCGGCCATCTTTTACCCGGCCGGGAGGAAGGTGACAGAACGAGAAGTCGTCCAGATGGAGGTCCGGAAATTCCTGGGCAGAACCTATCGATCCGGCGGCATTACAGCCGACGGAACCGGCCACGTCATCATGCCAGTCCTGGAGGATGCCTTCGTCCACCAGTGGCTGTCCGATGGCTACCCAATCGACGCCGTAAAGCAGCTCAGGACACCTGTGTCGAACCGAAAGGCAAATCACCTGAATGGCCAGATTCCCCGCATAGCGATCATCTGTAATGAAGATGCGATGTTCGGCGAGACAATTGTGCTGCGAGACACTTTAAAAAGTATAGCCTCCATCACGATGCTGAGAAATGTCACCCGCGACAATCTCCTCAGAACCTTTGCCGAAGGCTACGATATCGTCCAGTTCATAGGCCACTGCGATAACAGGGGATTTAAGTGCCCCGACGGTTACGCAGACCTGTCAATGGTCAGGAATAATACAACTTCCATGTTCTTTTTCAACTCCTGCTCCAGCTACCTGCAGGGCATCAAACTCCTGGAAAAAGGCTCGACGTGCGGCATCTCCACCCTGTACAACGTAATCGACGAGGCAGCGAAAGATGTAAGCGTCAACTTCTACCGGCTGCTTGCCCGTGGGTACCCCGTGCTCATTGCTTACCTTGGAGCGAGAGAATGCTCAGTGCTGGGCAAAGAATATCTGCTGTCAGGCAACGGTCAAATTTCGCTATTTGATAAGGGCGCCAGTATGCCTCTTTACCATCTCGCAAAAGCCGGAAGCGGGTTTACTTTAAGCTGTATTCTGGCAAGCCCGGAAAAAGGTTTAGTCTACTCTGCGGGAGAGGGCGACGTTCCCGGCCTTCCGGATACTGGTATGGTACTTAGACATGTTTCACTATCTGCCCTGATCGAAGGCCTCTCTCTGCCTGACGGATCCTGCGTCTACGATGGCAGGATTTTTAATAGCATCGGTGAAGCCGCACTGGATAATCTCGAGCAACAACCCATTCCTTCTGTCCGCAGCTACTCCTACACATCGTGATTTCCGGCAAACTCGCAATCTATATATACTTGGTATGCCTTGTTATGTCCCGCACAAAAAGCATGCGAGGCCAGCAAGAGCCTGAGGGCTTACGCCGGTTTGTTCATGGGACTTTGTGATATCAGTCATAATATTATATGTCTGATAAATAAAAATTACCTTCCAGAATACGATGCATGGAAAGCTATATATAGCAAGCTCGTATTATAAGGTAATCCCGTGCGGCAATACAGCACAATGCTGTATAATGCGCTAACGGGAACGTTGTCGTATGTCAAACTTTACGACGATTCAAAAAATTTGAATCGAGAGTCGAAAGGTATAAATACGATGGCGGACTAATAAGAAACTCCCGAGAAATTCGGGAATAAATCATAATCACAATAGCCGTAGTCTGCTCATGCGGCCCTGACCCAGTGCGACAGCACGGGATGAGTGGCTGTTCTAAGACTGCGGTATATTAATGAGGAGCCAAGGGGCGCACTAAGGTGTGGTCGTGGCTTTGATGTTGGTTGGTTGTTCGATATTTCCTTGGTTGGTGATACGTTGTTTGTGTCATCAAATCAAATGAAATGTCTGAATAGTAATTAGTGTGTGTACATGCACATGGTAAGTGTGTTGGTGTAACGTAACTAATTCCTTGAAATATATCCATGGATAGTTTAGACTTCTCTTTGGTTTGGATCTTTGCTTTGAATTAAAGCTCAGTTTAGTGTGCTGAATTCTGGTTGATCCTGCCAGAGGTCACTGCTATCGGTGTTCGATTAAGCCATGCGAGTCGAGAGGCGTCATGGCCTCGGCGTACTGCTCAGTAACACGTGGACAACCTGCCCAAAGGTCCGGGATAACCCCGGGAAACTGGGGATAATACCGGATAAATCAAGCCTACTGGAATTGGTGGTTTGGTTGAAACTTCCGGGGCCTTTGGATGGGTCTGCGGCGGATTAGGTTGTTGCCGGTGTAACGTACCGTCAAGCCTGTAATCCGTACGGGTTGTGGGAGCAAGAGCCCGGAGATGGATTCTGAGACACGAATCCAGGCCCTACGGGGCGCAGCAGGCGCGAAAACTCTACAATGCAGGCAACTGCGATAGGGGAACATCGAGTGATACTCATATTGGGTGTCTGTCCCATCGTCTAAAAAACGGTGGTTAGCAAGGGCCGGGCAAGACCGGTGCCAGCCGCCGCGGTAATACCGGCGGCTCGAGTGGTGGCCGATATTATTGAGTCTAAAGGGTCCGTAGCCGGCTTTGCAAGTCTTTTGGGAAATCCAGCGGCTTAACCGTTGGGCGGCCAGGGGATACTACATTGCTTGGGACTGGGAGAGGTAGGAGGTACTCAGGGGGTAGGAGTGAAATCCTGTAATCCTTTGGGGACCACCGGTGGCGAAGGCGTCCTACCAGAACAGGTCCGACGGTGAGGGACGAAAGCTAGGGGCACGAACCGGATTAGATACCCGGGTAGTCCTAGCCGTAAACGATGCTCGCTAGGTGTCACAACAATCGTGAATTGTTGTGGTGCCGTAGGGAAGCCGTGAAGCGAGCCACTTGGGAAGTACGACCGCAAGGTTGAAACTTAAAGGAATTGGCGGGGGAGCACCACAACGGGTGGAGCCTGCGGTTTAATTGGACTCAACGCCGGACAGCTTACCGGGATCGACAGTTGTATGAAGGCCAGGCTGAAGACCTTGCCGGACTAGCTGAGAGGAGGTGCATGGCCGCCGTCAGTTCGTACCGTGAGGCGTCCTGTTAAGTCAGGCAACGAGCGAGACCCATATCCACTGTTGCTAACACGCCCCGCAAGGGGTGGTGAGTACACGGTGGAGACCGCTGGCGCTAAGTCAGAGGAAGGAGTGGTCGACGGTAGGTCAGTATGCCCCGAATATCCCGGGCTACACGCGGGCTACAATGGACTGGACAATGGGTAACGACACCGAAAGGTGAGGTCAATCTCTTAAACCAGTTCTTAGTCCGGATTGAGGGCTGTAACTCGCCCTCATGAAGATGGAATCCGTAGTAATCGCATTTCAAAACAGTGCGGTGAATACGTCCCTGCTCCTTGCACACACCGCCCGTCAAACCACCCGAGTGGGGTTTGAATGAGGGCCTTTTTCATTGAAAGGCTCGAATTCATGCTCTGTAAGGGGGGTTAAGTCGTAACAAGGTAGCCGTAGGGGAATCTGCGGCTGGATCACCTCCTAACGACGTTCTCTTAGAGAACGATGATTACCCAACGGGTAATCGACAAGACGATTTATCACTAACCAGGGAGTCGATAAACAACCAATCAAACGTGTAATAATGCTTGCGGGAATACCCCTCAGGTAAAGCCTGCAAATGGGGCTTGTAGCTCAGTTGGAAGAGCGCCGCCTTTGCAAGGCGGAGGCCCTGGGTTCAAATCCCAGCAAGTCCATTGCACCATATTACGCAATCTTTAAATAGGATGCGTGACTTGTATGGTGCTCGCAGTGCCCTGAACTAAGGTTCAGCGTGCATGCAGTAATCGTATCGTAAGTTCATATTCATCTAATAATCTCAGATGATCGATGCACCACCTATGAGTAATTCTTGGTGGGAAGGGTTGATGTCCATGAATAGGGGATCATAATAATAGATGGTCTTCATTCCAGTTTGTGGGCGATGAGGCTGTGTAAAGGAATTTTGCTCTGGACGCTGTATTGGAATGTAAACAGTACAAGCAAGTAATAATATTAACGTAGTTAACTGCGAAAAGAGATGAGATTCGGTAAACCGATTGTCTTTTGGCGTTGCTATGCCGTCTAGTGAATGGCTGGGCTCAAGAACCGAAGAAGGACGTGCCAAGCTGCGATAAGCCATGGGGAGGCGCAAGGAACCGTTGATCCGTGGATCTCCTAATAGGAACTCCTAACACTTTTTGTGTTGACCCGTAAGGGTTGGGAACGCCCTGAGTTGAAACATCTGCGTAGGGGCAGGAGAAGAAATCAAATTAGAGATGCTGTTAGTAACGGCGAGTGAACACAGCACAGCCTAAACTGAATCCCTTTCCGTAAGGAACTGGGAGATGTGGTGTTTTAAGCCCGCTTTTTAAACCGGCTCTGCATAAGACAAAGTCCCCTGGAACGGGGTACCATAGAGGGTGATAGTCCCGTTGTCGCTGCAGAGTGGTTGTAGCGTGTGCTTGAGTACCGTGGGTCGGAAATCTCGCGGGAATTGGGGGACACTTACCTCCAAGGCTAAACATATCTTGAGACCGATAGCGCAATAGTAGAGTGATCGAAAGCTGAAAAGCACCCTGAGAAGGGAGGTTAAAAGAGCCTGAAACGAGACGGCGATGGAGGGACAAGGCATGAAAGGATCTTCACACGGAAAGAAACAACCGCGAGGTTGCTGTATGACGTGTGTTGCCAGTGTTTTGTCGTACGTTTTGAAGAACGGGCCAAGGAGTGTACTCGAGTGGCGAGGCTAACTCAGTAGTGAGGAAGTCGAAGGGAAACCAACATGCTCGCAAGTAATGAGGAGCGACGTATACAAGTGCGTGGAGTCATTAGGGTACGACCCGAAACCAGGTGATCTAGACGTGGGCAGATTGAAGCGTAACGAAAGTTACGTGGAGGATCGTTAGGGGTTTTGACGTGCAAATCATTCCCGTGACCTACGCCTAGGGGTGAAAGTCCAATCGAACTTGGAAACAGCTGGTTCCTCCAGAAACATATCGAAGTATGACCTCACACGAGGTTGAAGGCCGAGTAGAGCACTGATTAAGGGAGCCGGGCGGGAAACTGCTCGTCCTTTTGTCAAACTCCAAAGCGGCTTTCGCCGTAGACTGTGGGCAGTCCGGGCTGGTGGGTAAGCTACTAGTCCGTAAGGGAGACAACCCAGACCTGGGTTAAGGTCCCTAATTGTAGACTAAGTGTAAACACTGAAGGGCGTCCCAAGCCCTAGACAACTGGGAGGTGAGCTTAGAAGCAGCTACCCTTTAAAAATAGCGTAACAGCTTACCAGTCGAGGTTTGGGGCCCCGAAAATGGACGGGGCTCAAGTCTACAACCGAGACCCAGGCGTACAGAAATGTAATCGCGTATGGAGGCGTTACCAGAGGGTGGAAGCAGGGTTGTAAAGTCCTGTGGACCTCTGGCAAACGAAAATCTTGGCATTAGTAGCAGCTTAGCAAGGTGAGAATCCTTGCCGCCGAAAGGGCCAGGTTTCCTCGGCAATGATCGTCAGCCGAGGGTTAGTCGGTCCTAAGATACACCTTAACCGGAGTGTGTCAAAAGGGAAACAGGTTAATATTCCTGTACTCTTGCATGCTAAAACCAACGCTTCAGGCTAACACTTGCACACTCGTCTGTGTGTTCAAGCTAATACCCCGGTGGAGAACCGTAATGGTGAGAAGCTGGGTAACATGTGATGACGTAAGAAGTGCCACGCCAGGAGCCCATGAAAAGGGAATGCAAGAACCGTACCGAGATCCGACACAGGTGCCCCTAGTTAAGAAGACTAAGGCGTGTCGGTTTACCGTGGCCAAGGGAATTCGGCAAATTAGCCCCGTAACTTCGGGATAAGGGGTGCCTGCCATGAAGATGGCAGGTCGCAGTGACGAGGGAGCGCTGACTGTCTAATAACAACATAGCTGATCGCCAAACCGTAAGGTCTAGTACGATCAGTGAATCCTGCCCAGTGCAGGTACCTGAAAACCTCGTTCAAGGGGAAGAAGGGCCTGTCAACGGCGGGGGTAACTATAACCCTCTTAAGGTAGCGTAGTACCTTGCCGCTTAATTGGCGGCTTGCATGAATGGATCAACGAGCGCTCTACTGTCCCTGGCCACGCGCCGGTGAACTTTACATCCTAGTGCAGAGTCTAGGGACCCCTAATGGGAAGTGAAGACCCCGTGGAGCTTTACTGCAACCTGTCGCTGGGTTGTGGTCCTGGATGTGCAGCGTAGGTAGGACCCGTCGAAGCCAAGGCGCTAGCCTTGGTGGAGGGAACCATGAGACACTACCCTTCTTGGGCTACGACCCTAACTCAGAGATGAGGACCCCGATAGGTGGGCAGTTTGGCTGGGGCGGCACGCCCGCGAAAAAATATCGAGGGCGCTCTAAGGTCAACTCAATCGAGTCAGAAACTCGACCGAGAGTGTAAGGGCATAAGTTGGCTTGACTGGCAACCGCATAATGAGGTTGGCAGAGACGAAAGTCGGACCTAACGAACCACTAAGCCTTCTAAGTGAGGGCTATTGATGTCAGAAAAGCTACCCCGGGGATAACAGAGTCGTCGCCGGCAAGAGTACATATCGACCCGGCGGCTTGCTACCTCGATGTCGGTTCTTTCCATCCTGGCAGTGCAGCAGCTGCCAAGGGTGAGGTTGTTCGCCTATTAAAGGAGATCGTGAGCTGGGTTTAGACCGTCGTGAGACAGGTCGGTTACTATCTGTTAGGGGTGCAAGAAAGTCTGAGGGGAAGTTGCTTTTAGTACGAGAGGAACAAGGCAACGGCGCCACTAGTCTACCAGTTGTCTGACAAGGCATCGCTGGGCAGCCACGCGCTAAGTTGTAAGGGCTGAAAGCATCTAAGCCCGAAAAACACCCTGAAAAGAGACTTTCATACGGACGCCAATAAAAGATTGGTTTGATAGAGTTGAGGTGTACGCACCAAGGTAACGAGGTGCTCAGCCTGCAACCACTAAACGTCCAACCCGCCAAAAAACAATCACCAAAAAAAGATGATTTATACGGGTCCCACACTCAAGCAAAACTACTCTAAAATATTATACTTGATGTAGTTTGCATTCCAAAGCGAAATCCAGAGCGAAACACGAACTTTACACAGAAACCATATTCAACCATCAATAATTCGCTTAATCCATTTTCATTGTCATGTTAGTGGGTTTTGGCGGCCATAGCACCAGTGTTCACCCGGTCCCATTCCGAACCCGGAAGTTAAGCCTGGTCACGTAGTATGCTGTACTAAGGTACGCGAGTCCCTGGGAACCATACCACGCTGCCAACCCACCAACACAACACAACACAACAAAAACCTTTTATTAATATTATCTTACAACAGCAACAGCTATCAAAATAAAAAATTTTAAACTATATCTCTTTTAATACATCATCTGTACTCTTAACAACAGCAAACATTCCATTCAATGAGCTCATAAATGCTTTTTGAATATCCACAGCATTAACAACTTCATTATTCAATATAAGATTTTTAGTAGCACAAGCGTCACATGCTAACAAGCATCTGAACCCATGATCATAAGCTGCTCTCACCGTAGAATCTACGCACATATGGGTCATCATACCACATACGACTAATTGCTCTATCTCTAACTCTTTCAGCTTATCCAGCAGTACCGTCTCTCTAAAGCTGTTAGGATAATGTTTCACTATCGTAATCTCGCCAGGTGCCGGTTTAACGTTATTATGGATCTCGCTTCCGGCAGTGCCGGGTATAAAGAATGTTGCTCCCGGGCGTGTAGATATATGCTGAACGTGAATTACTGGTAACTTTTTAATCCGGAAAGCATCCAGCAGCTTTCTGGCATTCATGGAAGCTTCTAACGCTCCCGCCAGCTCATTCTTTCCACCCGGGAAATAATCGTTCTGAATATCAATAAGCAGGAAAGCAGTTCGCATGTTCTTTAGATTTCTATACAGTAAAAAATAACTTTCTATCCCTTTACTCCTGCCGCTGACAGTTCGGGCAAATGTAAGAAGCAGTACTGCCCGTTTTAATCTTCTCTATACTTGTTTTACACACCGGGCATGGCTGGCCTTCTTTATAGCCGACTAAGAAGCTTTCTATGCCTCCGCTATTACCGTACAGATCTTTTTCGAACTTTAAGCCGCCATGGGCTGCTGCAAAATGCAAATTATCGACAATGGCTTTGTATAATCTCTCGGTCTCGTCGTCTGATAGCTGGTGCACTTTCCTTTCTGGATGCAGCCTTGCGGTGAACAATATATCCTGGGCATATACGTTACCTATTCCGGCTATAGTTTTTTGATCCAGCAATAACGTCTTAAGTGAGCACTTCTTGCCTGTCAGAAGTTTCTTAAAGTAGTCGGAGGTAAACTCTGGTTCAACTGGAGATATGCCCAGTGTCGAAGTCATCTTGTGGCTTTTGATCTCGTTATTCTTGACTATATGAACGTAGCCGAACCACCAGAAGTTGATTGACAGCGCCGTCCCATCAGTATACTTGAACTTGAGCTTGTATTTTCCTTCAGTTTCAGATCCCGGCTTATGGTATAGCACATCTCCTCCCATGCCAAGGTTCAGGAGCAAAGTGGTATCCTTTCCGGCTGCCGTAAAGATCCACTTTCCTCTGGACTGCGTCTCGCCTATGCTCTGTCCGGTTAGCAGCTCCTTAAACTCTCCGCTATTCACGTTCAGGCACTTTTCTTGTACAATGTCGATATCTGCTATCGTCTTACCCTGCAGCTCTTTATTCATCTGCATGGCAAGGTTATAGATCTCTGGCAACTCTGGCATATCCTTCTCTCATATAGCTAGATGATCCACTGTCTTATATGTTATTTTCATATCCGCAGTAAAAGTAATCGCTCTTAGTCCGGATTAGTTTCATCGTAAACTTCATAACTTTTACAACGTTATCAATAGTGACCGACATGGACATAAATGACGTTGAAAAGGATATGGGTAGCTTGAGGATTCCTACCCGGGCACCGCCTGGCAGGCAGCTGGATATGAGCGTGAAGCACGCTGGTTTGAAAGTCATCTTACTTCGGGCCATAGCCTTCGTCTTCATCGCAGCGCTACTCGCTTTCTCGATCCTGACCATGCTCAACGTCGAGACGTCAGGGATGGACCGCACTGTCCTCCTGGCCATTCTATTCGTCCTCGTCGCCGGGGGAGCTTTCGTCTCGATGAAACTCTGGAGCCTCGAGTACGGCGGCTGGCTGTTCATGTTTCTCATATGCCTGGCAGGTATCGCCCTACCGGCGTTCTCTGCTTACAACCACGGAGCCCTGGCCGTTGGCACTTTGCCTATCATAGTCTCCTCTGTGATCGGCCTGGCGCTTCTCTGGTATGCAAAGGGCGTGCTGGGAATCAAGAAGTTCTCGGACGTCTTCAGCCCGCGCTAAAAAAGGATTGCGGAAGAGCTTATTTCTTCAGCTCTTCCTGGATCTTTTCTTTTAAGACCTTATTGATCAGCTTGCCGTCGGCCTTGCCTCTTAGCTTTTGCATGGCCAGGCCCATCAGCCCGCTCATCGCCGCGTCGCCTTTCTCTTTGACGAAATCGTGCTTTTCGGCCACTATTGCGCCGATGATCTGCCTGACTTCGTCCTCGCTCACGCCTCCGAGGCCCATGCGCTTAACTGCATCTTCCACGCTCTTGCCCGGCTGCTGTGCAGTTTCCTTCAGCACTGCAGGGATCGCCTCTTTGGCAATCTTGCCTCCATCTACCAGCCTGAAGAGCTCGTCCAGGTGTGCTTCTGTGATAGCGTCTACCTGAACTCCTTCCCTGCGCAGTTCTGTCATGGTGCCGTGGATGGTCCGGGCTACCAGTGTCGGGTTGTACTTCTTCGCCAGCTCCTCGAAAGCATCAGCCTCCGCAGAGTAGGCGATACCCTTGGCGAACTCTTCGTTGAGCCCGTACTGCTTCATGAAGCGGTCTTTCTTCTCGCTGAGGAGTTCAGGCATATCCTGCCTGATCTGCTCCATGTAGCCCCTCGTTATTGGCACCGACATTACATCGGTCTCGGGGTACATCCTCGCTTTACCGGGCAGCGGTCTCATGTACTCCGTGTTACCGTTGGGCAGCGGTCCTCTGGTCTCTTCTGGAATGCCGATCATGGCCTCTTTAGCCCGCCGGATCACGGCTTCCATGGCGTTCTTCGATTTAGTCTTCGAGTCCGCGACCATGACGAACGCATCGTTTCCTTCAAGTCCGAGCCTCGCTTTTACCGCGTCGACTTCAGCCTGGGTAATGCCGTAGTTCGGCAGCTCGTCGATGTGGAAGATGCCGCCAACGCCAGACGCACGCTTGGCCCTGTCCGAGAACTCTGTGCCCAGCCTTCTTCCGGCCTGAATTTCTCTGCCGATGAGCCCTTTGAAACCTGGCAGCTTGATCGCGTAGGCGACGCCGCCGGCGGACAGCGCTTTCTTGACTACTTTAGACTCGGCGGCTTTGAAGATCTCCGTGATATCGAAGATCTCGTCTACGACGCTGGCACTTCTGGCAAGTAGCTCGTCCTTGATGGCCAGCAGGTTTAGTTGCCGCTGCGCTTCATTCTCCACGACCTGCTCGATGAGGTCCAGAGCTTGTACGCCTTTAATCTCTACTCTGGCTCCTCTGGCAATCGAGACGTTCACGTCTTGCCTGATGGTGCCGAGGCCTCTGCGTACTTTCAGCGACCGCAGCAGGGTGCCTATCGCTAACGCTACTTCCTTTGCCTGTGCCGGCGACTTGATGTCCGGGGCTGTCGCGATCTCGATCAATGGGATGCCCAGCCTGTCCAGCGAATAGATAGTAGCATCACTCTTCGCCTCTATCTTAGAGGCGGCATCTTCCTCAAGACACAGTGTGTCCATGCCTACTCTGCCCATCGGGGTCTCGATGAAGCCGTTCGAGGCGACGAAGCAGGTACGCTGGAAACCAGTGGTGTTAGAGCCGTCGACGACGATCTTGCGCATGGCGAACACTTCGTCCGCCGGCGTCATGTTGAACAGGACCGAGGCT
The DNA here is from genome assembly GCF_049676595.1 of Methanocella sp. MCL-LM. Taxonomy (GTDB): domain Archaea; phylum Halobacteriota; class Methanocellia; order Methanocellales; family Methanocellaceae; genus Methanocella_A. The sequence goes on along the minus strand of NZ_CP187259.1, from coordinate 3,203,664 downwards.
TTGAGCGCTATGTCCAGTGCCTCGGAGTTCAGCGGGGAAGGCGGCTCTTCATCGTTCTCCACCAGGCATGTCGAATCGTACGCCTTGTAGATGAACTTCTTGCGGGTCATGGCCTGCTCGGCCGCAGCCCGGTCCACTTCTCCCATCTCGCTTTCCCTGGCTCTTAAATACCGGAAAAACTCGAAGTCCGACTGCCCGGTCTCCCTGATCTCGTTCGGGCACCGGCAGAACAGCTTGGTTCTGGTAGCCAGCTGCTGGTGGATTTCCAGGCCGGACTTAAGCCCGATGGCGGTATAGTCAATCATACCTGAGTCCTCCAGTTGATCTCTCCGGCTATATTCGTCTCCATGATTCTCCTGATCTCTCCCATATCAGTCGTCTGCCCTAAAGCCCACATCAGCTTGACCAGCGCAGTCTCTGCGAGCATATCCTGGCCCTCGATCACGCCTGCATTAAGGAGGTCAATACCTGTGGAGTACACTCTGTCACATACCCGGCCGTTGATGCACTGAGATGTCATCACTATGGTCATGCCCGAGTCGATAGCCTTTTTCACCGTGGGCAGCCACCCGGAGTTCACGTGGCCGAGCCCTGTTCCTTCGATGACCAGACCTTTGTAGCCCTTGGCCAGATAGAAGTCGATGATGTCTGCCGGCATGCCAGGGTAGAACTTGATGAGGGCGCACCGGCAGTCCATCTGATCCCGCAGCTCGAGGGTCTTTTCACCCCTCTTCTGGTATTCCCCGGAAGCTGTGATCGCCCGGGTCGCGTAGTCCACTTTAGCGATCGGCGCTTCGTTTACCGACTGGAAAGCGGTCCTCGCCGAGGTGTGGAGCTTCCTGACTTTAGTGCCTCTGTGCACGTAGCAGACATCGTCCGAGGTCGAGCCGTGCATCACAACAGTGACTCCCGCTATATCTGATACGGCAACTGCGGCGGCGCAGATGGCGTTCATCGCGTTGTCGCTCGAAGGCCGGTCGGACGATCTCTGGGAGCCTACCAGCACAATGGGTACCGGTGACTGTACCATGAACGAGAGCGCGGCTGCGGTATACATTAAAGTGTCCGTGCCGTGGGTGACGATGACTCCCTGCGCGCCTTCCTGGATGTGGCGGTGCACTGCCCTGGCGAGGTTTTGCCAGATCGAGGCGTCCATGTCCTCGCTGAAGATCATGCTCAGGACTTCGCCCTTGTAGTTGGCGATCTCCGTTAATTCGGGAATCGAGTCCATGATGTCGTCCGGGGTGAACTGGGAGGATACTGCGCCAGTCCTGTAGTCCACTCTGCTGGCGATGGTGCCGCCGGTGGAAAGAATCGAGACGGTCGGCAGCTTTTTATCCTCGATGTGGGCGTGGGGTGCCAGCCTGAACGCGGGTGGAGTAGACTTTTCTATGAACTCGATGGCCGAGCCCTCAGGGGCCAGGCCGACGTTGTAGCCGTTGCTCATCTTGAGCACTATGTTCCCGCTGCGGGAGGGCATCAGGATGCCCTCGTAGCTTCTGCCATCCTTCTGTACTTTTACCCGGTCGCCTTCTGCGAACTCCTGGCCATTGATGATCACGAATGTCCCTCCGTCATGCTCCTGACCGCCTGATCGAGATTACGGTACGCTGCTTCCAGGCTGTCGTTCAGCTTCGAGAGCATGGCTGCATCCAGCAGCCCCTTCTTGCGCTCGGAGCTAATTTTCTTCTCAACCGTTATTAGCGCCGGGCCACCGATGATGCTCCTGCGCTCCACGTTGCTCCACGGGTCCTTAGCCTCTTCCACCATCTTCTCGGTCAGGCCCATCTCGCTGACCTTTTTGCCGATCATCTCCACGGAAGCCCGGTCCACGTCTGCCAGCGACGGGTTGCCGCCTTCCCGGGCAAGCCTGCCCACAATACCGTGGGCGGTGCGGAACGGAAGCCCCGTCGACCTGACGATGGTATCGGCGATCTCTGTGGCCGTGGTAAAGCCCATTGTGCTCTTCCGCCTCATCTCGTCCTTTTTAACCGTTATAGTCTGGATAGCCCCGGTCATGATCCTGACCGAGGACCTGGTGATCTCGAAGGCCCTCAGCAGCTGCGGAGTCACTTCCTGCAGGTCAGAGTTATAGCTGTAAGGCAGGCCCTTCACTATCGTAAAGGCCGCCATCATGTGGCCGATTACCGTGCCGCTGCGGCCTCTCACCAGTTCGAGCACATCCGGGTTCTTCTTCTGGGGCATGATGGAGCTGGTCGAAGCGTACGTGTCGCTCAGCTCTATGAAGCCGAACTCCGAGGTGCTCCATAAGACTAATTCATCTGCCAGCCTGCTCAGGTTCACTTCTATGATCGCCATCCTCGATGTCAGGTCGAGGATGAAGTCCCGGGCCGAGACGCCGTCCATGGAGTTATCCATAGGGCGGTCGAAGCCCAGCAGCTTTGCGGTCAGCTCTCTGTCGAGGTTGTAGCCGGTCGAAGCGAACGCCGCGCTGCCGAGGGGGCTGATGTTGACGAACTTCATGGCATCCGCCAGCCGCTCGAAGTCCCTGCCGAACGAGGACGCGTGGGCCAGCATGTGATGGGCCAGCGTAGTGGGCTGAGCGTGCTGCAGGTGGGTAAAGCCGGGCATGAGCGTTTCTTTGTGATCCTCGGCCATGGCCAGCAAGGCATTGCGCAGGTCCTGGAGATCGGCCATAAGCCCGAGCAACTCTCTCCTCGTAGAGATGCGAATGCAGGTGGCCACCTCGTCGTTGCGGGACCGGCCGGAGTGCATCCTGCCCCCGGCGTTCTCCCCGACTGACTTGATAAGCTTCGACTCGATCGCCATGTGGACGTCCTCGAAGGCCGGGATGTTGACGGCGTCGACGCCCTCCTGCTCGATGGCTGCCAGGGCTTTAAGAATAGCCGCAGCGTCTTCCTTTGCGATGATGCCCTGCCGGGCCAGCATGACAGTATGTGCCTTGTCCACGAGCAGGTCCGACGGGAAAAGCCACCGGTCAGCCGGTATGGAAGCGGTGAACTCTCCTACTTCCTTCTTCTTCTCGGCCGCCAGCCGCCCGCGGCGCAAAATATCTTCTTTGTTTTCCATGTCCGCACGCTCTGATAAAATGAATTGACGTCGGGTATATTTCTCCTGTCATAATATATCATTCTTTCACCATAGGGTGGCAAGTAAAGGTAAATTTCTGCGGAAAGAGAAAAATTTCAGCGACAAGCCGCCTTGTCCTTAGTTCGCAAAGGCGCAAAGGCGCAAGGACGCAAGGACGCAAAGTTATTCTATAATACATCTTTGCGTCATTGCGCCTTTGCGCCTTTGCGATTTAAGATCGAGGCCTTCCCGGGCCGAGCAGGTAATTTGGACTTTACCAGTTTTCAGGCTACAAAACCTATTTTACACAGGAACGAATACTGTGTGCGAATGATTTTTTCCGAGGTATACGACGAGGGCAATGATAAGGTGTTCGTACTGAGGGACACCATCGAAGTGAGGGTACCTCATCAGTTTTACGCGAAGCTCAGCAAGAAGTACTCCGACGAAGAGATCGTCTCCATGCACGAGCCCAAGGTCTTGAAGCACCACTGCACCCACCGGCCGCTTGTCTACGTCACGAAGGAGTCCGAAATCCCGCTCATCGGCCACACCGCATTCGGGCTCATCGACCGGGGTACGAACCTCATCCAGGTGCGGCCCATCTCCGGCTGCAACCTGAACTGCATCTTCTGCAGCGTGGATGAGGGTCATACTCAGACGAGGCAGACCGACTTCATCGTCGACACCGACTACCTCGTCGAGGAGTTCGCAAAGATGGCGGCCCTCAAGGGAGACGATGTCGAGGCACACATCGACGGCCAGGGGGAGCCGTTCCTCTACCCGTACATGGTAGAACTGCTGGAGAAGCTGCGGAAAGTCCCCAACGTCAAGGTCATCTCCGCCCAGAGCAACGGCATGGCGCTGGACGAGGAAAAGATCAAGGCCATGAGCGGCTTATTAGACCGGATTAACCTCTCGCTCTCTTCGACGGACGAGCGCACCGGCCAGATTCTGGCAGGGACCAAAAAGTTCAGCGTCGAGCACGTGAAGAACGTTGCAAAGTGGTGCCTGGAAAACGACATCTACGTGCTGCTGGCACCCGTATGGGTCCCGGGCTTCAACGACGGCGAGATCGAGAAGATCATCGAGTTCGGGCTGGAGATCGGCGTAGGCCGCAAGTACCCCGGCTTCGGCATCCAGAACTACGTCCGGTACCAGTTCGGGAAAAAAGTCAAGGGTAAACCGCTGCGCTTTGACCAGTTCTTCGAGAAGCTGGGGGAGTTCGAACAAAAGTATAATCTCCACCTCAAGCTCACGCCCCAGGACTTCGGCATCCACAAGGCGAAGTCACTGCCCAAAGCGTTCAGGAAAGGCGATCTCGTCCGGGTACAGATCGTCGCCCCGGGCAGAGTATTCGGCGAAATGCTGGCGGTAGCAAGCGGCAGGGTCATCGGTGTGCTCACCGAAAAGCCGGTCGGGTCTCACATTACTGCAGAGATTACCCGGACGACAGATAACGTCTACAACGCTGTTCCGCATTGATTGTACAAGAAAAAGAAAGCCGCCACTAGTGTCACCATTATATGGCGCCACATTGTGGCGGCACAGACAATCCTTTTAATATCTGCCCGCAAACTGCTCCAGGCCATACGGGTAAGCTCCGACGCCGATTGTCCTGATCACTGTTCCGGCGTCGTTGCTGACATCTACTACGGTCACACTGTTGCTGTTCATGTTAGTCACGTAGACTTTAGAGCCGTCCGGAGAGCAGGCTATGCCCCTGACCCCGGAGCCGCACTTCACCGTCTTGATCGTAGCATACGTGGTCGCATCTGCTATGGTGAGGTTGTTGTCGCCGTCGGTCACGTAGTACAGCCGGGTGCCGTCCGGGTTGACGATGGGGCTCAGCGGGCCTGCCGTGGTGCCGATAGTACTGAGCAGGCTAAGAGTGTCTGCATCGTAGACCTGGATATTGGCAGCCCCGTAGTTGGCCACAAACAGCTTGGTGCCGGCCGGGTCGAGCGATATGAAGTAGGGCTTGTTCCCGGTCAGGGTGGCCACCAGCGTGCCGCTGTCGCCCGCGACGTTCATCACGTACACGTTGTTCGTCTGGTACGTGCCTGCGTAGAGGCGGGTGCCGGCCGGGTTTAGCCACAGCTGGTGGGGCTTGGAGATGCCTGATATTGTTTTTACGACGGTGTACTGGCTGGTGTCCGAAGTATCTACGATGCTGATGGAGCCGCTACCGTAGTTTCCTACATAGAGACGGGTGCCGTCGGGGGATATGGCCAGGCCACGCGGAGAATTGCCTACGGGTATCGTGCTGACTATGGCATTGTTCCCTGGCGAGATGACGACTACCTTGTTCTGGCTTTCCACTGCCACGTAAACAAGCGAGCCGTCCGGGCTGTACACGATGCCGAACGGTTTCGAGCCAGTGGTAATGGTGTCGGTAACCGTGTTAGTGGACTGATCAATCACGCTCACCGTGTTCGACCCGTAGTTGGCCACGTAGGTTTTCCAGGCAACCGGAGTCGGTGTCGGCGTTGCAGTTGGCGTTGCGGTTGGCGTTGCGGTTGGCGTTGCGGTTGGCGTTGCGGTTGGCGTTGCAGTTGGCGTTGCAGTTGGTGTGGGTGTCGGGGTTACAGTCGGTTCTGGTGTGGGTGTCGGTGTTGCCGTAGGCTCGGGTGTCGGGGTCGGCGTTACCGTCGGAGTTGGTGTCACTGTGGGTTCTGGCGTAGCCGTTGGTGTCGGTGTCGGTTCCGGTGTTGCCGTTGGTGTTGCTGTCGGGGTCGGCGTTGGTGTTGGTGTAGGGGTGGCTGTAGGCTCAGGTGTCGGTTCCGGTGTTGCCGTAGGCGTTGGTGTGGGTGTAGCTGTGGGTGTCGGTGTCGGCTCTGGTGTTGCCGTTGGTGTTGCCGTTGGTGTTGCCGTTGGTGTTGCCGTTGGTGTTGCCGTTGGTGTTGCCGTTGGTGTCGCCGTAGGCGTTGGTGTTGGTTCCGGTGTTGCCGTAGGCGTTGGTGTGGGTGTTGCTGTGGGTGTCGGTGTCGGTGTTGCCGGCAGTACCTCGGCTAAGGCAGGAGCTATGTCAAGACGTCCCCAGCCGTAATTATTGTCGGGATAAGTTGAGCTGAGGTGGCAGGTCGTACTTGTCAGCACGTCCTTCAAGTCGGCAGGCGTTAAGCTGTTGTTCGCCTGCAAGAGTATGGCGCAGGCCGCGCTTACCTGCGGGCAGGCCGCGCTCGTTCCGGACGCATATGAATAGTACTGGCTGATCGGTTTTCCAGTTATTGCGCCGGATGCCCGGGCGGAGATGACGTTTTCTCCGACTGCCACGATGTCCGGCTTAACTCTGCCGTCCGCAGTCGGCCCTCGGGAGCTGAAGACAGATATCTTGTCCTTCATGCTTACCGAGCCCACCGCGATCGTGTCGGGGGAGTCTGCCGGGCACCTGATGGTGCCTGACTGAGGACCTGTGTTACCTGCAGAGCAGACTACTACCACACCGTTCTCCACAGCGTTATGGACTGCGTCGTCCAGGGGCTGGAAGTGGGTGGGGTTAGACAGGGACATCGAAATGACGTCTGCGTGGTTCTGGACGGACCAGTCGATGGCCGCGATGATGTCGCTGGCATAGGCGGTGCCTGAATTGCTCAGCACTTTGACCCCGAACAGGTTCGCGTCGTAGGCCAGCCCGGTGAAAGTCCCGTTTGACGAGGCGCCTGAGCCGGCGATGATGCCGGCGACGAAGGTCCCGTGGCCGTAGTCATCATAAGGCGTGGGCTGGCTGTTCAGGAAGTCCTGCCACAGGATCACTTTGCCGGCGAGATCGGGGTGTGTTGCGTCTATGCCTGAATCGATCACGCTGATGTTGATCCCCTCTCCCGTGTAGCCCGGGACAGTGGACCAGGCAACTGTAGCGTTCACGTGGTATACGACCTCGTCGAGGTCGGCGTAAGCAATTTCATCCCGCACTATGCTCTTGACGTCGGATCTCGTCTTGAGCGCAGCCACCTGGCTGTCAGGAAGATCGACAGCAACGGCGTTGATGATATTATAGCTGTACTTGACCTTTCCGCCGGCTTTGCTGAGATCGCGGCTTTGCGCGGCCTTTGCGGCGCCCTGGGAAAGGGCCGAGGCTGGCTGCTTCTGGTTGTCCATCGTATTCTTGTACGTTATGATATACCTGTGAGATGTATCATTCTTGCCCTGGCTGGCGGCGATGACGCTTTCTGGTATAATCAACGATACAATAATTCCCGTTATGATTAATATTGTACAGAGTTGTTTGAGTTTGGTAATGTTTCTACCCCCGTCACTTCACGCGCTCTCTTTTTGGCGACCGGCCTGCAGGCCTGATCTCTCGGAGAAGCGTCGATGGGCGATTATTGAGTAACCCATTAGTTTTTATACTTTTATTGTTTATTTATTTATTATTATATATACGTTTGCGAATTGAGGAACTGGTGTGGCGGCACATACTGATAATTGGTATGGTCATCTTTGGTTACAGGATCGAGATATTCTGCTGCACTGGCCTACGTTGTAATCATATGGGTAAATTTATATAATATGTTATTTAAATACTGTTAATATAACTAAAGTTTGCTTAGCAATAATTTGGATGATGGTGGCCAAAACATGGTCGTAAAGCTGATCGATAACAAGGTTCTCTGGGACAAACATATGGATGAAAGCGCTTACAGCACGCTGTTTCACCGGTGGGACTGCCTGCAGCTCATAGAGAAGCACTCGGGCTACCGGCTCCATCCCTACGGAGTCTACCGGGGTGATGAACTGGTCTGCCTGTTCCCGGTGTTCACCAGGAGCGCAATGGGCCGAATTACTGTAGCATCTCCTCCGCCGAACGTGGCTATTCCATACCTCGGATTCGTGATGAGCTCCATCTACGACAAGCTCCGGCAGCGCAAGAAGGAGTCCTATCTCAACAACGTCATCGAGGAAATGGAGGCAGAGCTGAAAAAGCTTCGCGCAGGCCCGGTCAGCATCACTACTGTCAACCGCTTCGTCGACATGAGGCCGTTCAAATGGGGCGGCTACAACGTCCAGATGCGGTATTCGTACGCAGTGGACCTGAAGCAACCCTTCCCGGACATCCTGGGCAGGTTCGACAAAGCCCTGAAGATAGAGATCGCAGAGGCTGAAAAGCTCCCGCTTTCGGTGGTACCCGCCGACAGCGTGGATGTGTTCTGCAAGGCTGTCACGGACTTTTACCGCCGGCACGGCCTGGCCCGGTCAGCGCCCGGCCCGGAGTTCCTGAAGGATCTGCTCGCCGCCTTCCCGGATAGCATCAAGATCTGCTACCTGCGGAACGGCGACCAGATCGTCTATCCGATCGCATATTACCAGTATAAGAACCGATTTTCCTTCTGGCTCGGGTGGGGAATTACTGCCGCTGGCATGCAAAACGATGCATTTGTCGCGTGGAGCTTCATCAGGAGCAAGCAGGCAGAAGGGCTGGCTACCCTGGAGCTGCCGGGATCGGGCCCGAGAGAGCTCTGCTTCTTCAAGTCCATGTTCAACGCGCCCCTCGAGTATCATTTCTCCATCAGGAAGAGCGATTTGCTTGACTCGATCGCCGGAAGCCTTCGCCCCGGCATCGCCACTTCGTGAGGTCGCATGAGCCAGGGTAAGCTAAACGGCAGGTGCTTGTAGGTATGTCCGTGGAAATTGTCGACGATGAAGCCTTGTGGGACCGGTTCGTCGATGCCAGCCCCAACAGCATGCTCTTCCACAAGCGGGCCTTCCTAAACTTGCAGGAAAAGTACACTGGCGACAAACTGCTGCCATACGGTATCTTCGCAGGCAACGATCTGACGTGCATCCTGCCAGTTTTCCTCTCGAAGCAGAACGGCCTCAGGCTGCTCTATTCTCCGCCTCGCAGCTCGCTGGTGTACGTGCCTTACCTCGGCCCCGCCACCAGCCCTGCTATTGCCCGGCTACAACCTCACGACCGGGAAAGTGCCTGGAGGTCGATCATCGGGGAGCTTTGCGCAGAATTCAGCCGGCTGTCGCCAAACTACGTGGCCCTCGGACTCTCGCCGGGATTCCTGGACGTGAGGCCCTTCGAAAGGACCGGCTACGAGGCCGATCTCATGTACACCTACATCATCGACCTGGAGCGGCCTGTCCAGGCGATCTGGGAAAGCATCGAGTCCGACACCAAAAAGAGCATCAAAGATGCTTCCAGGCACCCCCTGACGATCGCTCAGGCAACCGATACGGCGACGTTCACCGACCTCATGCGGCAGGGCCTGAAAAGCCAGGGGGAGACCTTCTTCCACCGGCAGAGCCCGGAATACCTGACCGAGATCCTCGAAGCTTTCCCGGACCACGTCAGGATGTACTTCCTGTACCTCGGGGAAGACCTCATCGGGGCAAACACCCTTTGCAGCTTTCACGGGCACTGCATAGGCTGGATGGGAAACACCGCCGCAAGACAGGGCTTCAGCGCAAACGATTACCTGGTCTGGGAGATGCTGAAGAAGGTCAAGCAGGAAGGCTGTCGGACTTTCGAGAACACGGGGGCCGACGAGAAACGCCTGAACCATTCCAAGACCAAGTTCAACCCGGCCCTGGTGCCCTGGTTCTACCTCTACAAGCGGGACCCGCTGTACAGGACGGCTAAGCTCGGCCAGCTCGCCCTGGGGAAGATCAAAAGGCACGCGTGAGGAAGACAAAATGGAACTAATACTCGATAAGGACATATGGGACGGCTTTGTGGAAGCAAGCCCTAACGGGACGCTCTTCCACCGGTGGGACTTCCTGCAGATCGTGCAGAAGTACACCGGCTACAAGCTTTACCCCTACGGTATCTACCAGAAGGGCGAGCTGATCAGCGTTATCCCGTTCTTCCTGCGCATCCATAACGGGCTCAAGATGATGATCTCCCCGCCGCCTTTACCCATGGCTAACGTACCCTACCTCGGCTTCGCCATGAGCCCGGCGTTCCACGAGCTTCCCCCGCACGAGAAAATCGTCGCCTGGGACCGTATCGTGCGAGAGATGCACCGGGGCCTGAAGCCGTCGCCCAACTACGTCTGCATCGGCCAGACCTCGGACATCAGCGATACCAGGCCTTTCGAGTGGCAGCATTACGAAGTCGACCAGCAGTACACCTACGTGCTGGACCTGAACAAGCCCCTCAAGGAGATCTGGGACGGCTTCGACCGGGACTGCCGAAAGAACATCAACGAGTGCAAAACGCATCCCCTGTCTTTCCGGGAGGTGAACGACGTCGACCGGTTCAACGAGACGATGAAGGAGCACCTCACCAGGGACGGGCCTACTTTTTACCACCGCCGGGACCCCGCTTACCTCGCAGAGCTGCTCCGGACGTTTCCTGCCAACATCAAGCTGTACTTCTTCTACAACGGGGACGAAATCGTCGGGGTAAAGATCAACCTCGGGTACAAAAAGAACTACATGTCGTGGATGGGCAACGTCTCGGTCCGGAAAGGGCTGAGCACTAACGAGTACTTCTACTGGGAGCTGATCAAGAAGGCCCGGGAAGACGGGTACAAAAGGCACGAGAACTACGGGTCGTACAACCCGCGCCTGAACCTGTTCAAGTCCAAGTTCAACCCGGCTCTAGAGCCGTGTTTCTACGTCCAGAAGAAGGATTTACTGTTCAGCACGATGTGGCGCAGCTATAACGCGGTTGCGGGATTTGCGAAAGCCATCAGGGTGAAATAGCATGCAAAACACCACTTTTTACCATGGCAGCCATGCCCGGATTTCGGCCGAGCCTGTCACCGACAAGGCCCTGTGGGACCGGTTCGTGGATGAAAGCCCTAACGCACAGCTTTTCCATAAATGGGACTTCCTGCATATACAGGAGAAGTACACTGGCTACCGGCTATACCCGTGCGGGATCTACCGGGGCGACGAGCTGATCAGCCTCATACCCCTCTTTCACAAGAATAAGAAGGGCTTTAATTTCGTCTACTCTCCGCCGCAGGCCAAGCTATCGTACATACCTTACATGGGCTTAGCGCTGAGCCCGGCCTGCTACCGCTTGCCACCGCGAGAAAAAATTGGCCTGGTGTGCCAGATCGTCAGCGAGGCCGACCGCTTTGCCAGGCGTTTTTCCCCGGGCTACACCTCGTTTGCAGTCGGCCCCGGGGAGGTGGATATCCGGCCGTACCTGTGGAACGGCTATGAAGCCGAACTTCAGTATACCTATACCTTCGACCTGGCGAAACCCCTCGAGGAGCTCTGGAGCAGCTTAGACAAGCGCTGCAGAACCAACATCACGGGGGCCAGGAAGGAAAATCTATCCCTGGTGAGGTCCAAGGACGCGCGGAAGTTTTTCGAGCTCATGACAGGCAGGCTGGACGACGAGGGCTCGACCTTTTTCCACCGCCAGACCTACCGGTACCTCGAGGAGATGCTGGCGGCCTTCCCGGACAACGTCAAGCTCTATTTCCTGCACCGCGGCGATGAGCTAGTCGGCGCCGACGTCAACTACGAGTACCGGGGCTGGTGCACGTCGTGGATGGGCACGGCCGCCGGCAGGGACGGGTTCAACGCAAACGAGTACCTGCTCTGGGAGCTGATCACCCGGGCAAAGGCCGCCGGGTTCAGAACTTACGAGAACCTCGGCGCCGACGAGCTACGGCTGAACCTGTTCAAGTCGAAGTTCAACCCGGACCTGGTGCCGTATTTCTACATCACTAAAAAGAATCGCCTGTTCAGGCTGGCCACCTACGGCTCGGAAAAGGTATCGAAGATTCTGGGCAGCCACACTGTGGCGGGCATGGCGCACGAAAACGTCAACCGGATCAAGGAGTCGAAACAATGACTATCGAATTAGTTACCGACAGAGAACTATGGGATAAGTTCATAGACAAGAGCCCATATGGCACGCTGTTTCACAAGTGGGACCTGCTGAAGATCGTCGAAAAGCACTCCGGCTACGAGCTGCGGCCGTACGGGCTGTACAAAAACGATTCGCTGTACGCTGTCATCCCCATTTACTACAAGAACACAAAGGGGGTGAAGCTGGTCTATTCCCCGCCCCAGGGGACGCTAGCCTACATACCTTACATGGGCCTGGTAATGTGGCAGGATTACAAGACGCTAAAGCAGCGTAAAAAAGAGCAGTACCTGGATTATGCCTGGGCTGACCTCGCCGCCGAGCTGAAACGGCTGTCTACCAACATCGTCTCCATCACCATGGTGCCCGACATGTATGACGTCAGGCCCTTCATATGGGACGGCTACGAGATCAAGCTGTTGTACACCTATATGCACGACCTTACCCAGCCGGAAGACGAGATCTGGAACAGCTTCGACAACGACTGCAGGCAGAAAATCCGGGCCGGCGCCAAACATGGCCTCGTCATCAAAGAGTCTACTGACGTGGACACGTTTTTCAACATCATGGTCGGGCGCCTCAAAGGCTATGGCAACAACTTCTTCACCCGGCAGAGCCCCGACTACCTGCGAGATCTGCTCGCCGCTTTCCCCGAGAACATCAAACTGTACTTCATGTACAAGGACCAGGAGATCGTCGGAGCGGCCATCAACTGCTGCTATAAAGACCAGTATACCGGCTGGTTCGGGGACGCGATCATCAACCGCGAGATCGCCTCCAACGAATACCTGAACTGGGAGTTCATCAAAATGGCAAAAGCCGCCGGCTACAAGCGGCTCGAAAACTGGGGGGCCGACATGAAGCGGGTCAACCAGTTCAAGTCGAAGTTCAACCCGACGCTGACCACCTACTACCACGTCCGCAAAAAGGACCGGATAGGGGCGCTGTCAGAGTGGGGCTACGACAACGTGCTGGCCAACCCCTACCTCGGGTTCGTCAGGAAGGCCATATTCTAAAATGTTCATGTGGGGTGAGACAGCAATACGAACACTGCGCTGTGCGTTTCTGATTGCTCAAACAACGTGAGACAGCAAGACGAACGCTGCGCTGTGCGTTTCTGATTGCTCAAACAACGTGAGACAGCAAGACGAACGCTGCGCTGTGCCAGATCACAGATTACGCAGAATCTGATGATTCTGACAGATTTGACAGATTGCACAGATGCTGATCGACAATTTATATATGAAAAGGGCTCAGACTATTCCTTTTATATAAAATAGTCATCTGTGCAATCTGTCAAATCTGTAACAATCTGTGATCATGGCACAGCGCAGCGTTCCTCCACGTTCACGAGCACAGAGACAACACTGCTAACAGTATCTGGGAAATCGTGATCATGGCACAGCGCAGCGTTCGTCCTATCGTCTCGCCTCGCCGGGGCTATGGACAAAACGCACTGCATAGAAATTAGCGGTTTTTTCATCGTTTAGATGTGATCACCAGAGCTTTTCCTAAAGGGCTTTCACCATGATCTGGCAGCCAGTGCCGTCCGGGTAGTAGCCGGGCACGACCTTCTCCTCGACGAAGGCGTGCTTTCTGTACAGGGAGATCGCTCCGGCGTTGTCTGTCCTTACCTCGATGAAGCAGCTCTTGCATCCCGCTTCGGCAGCCACGTCGGCGAACGCCCTCATCAGGCAGTCTCCAATGCCTTTTCTCTGGTACCTCCGGTTTACGACGATCTTGAGTACATGCCCCGCTTTTCCGGACCGCCTCCGGGCAATCTCCCCTACCAGAAACCCGGCCGGCTTTCCATCGTAGCGCGCCGCCAGGAACAGCGGTGACGCTTCCTCCGCCAGCCTGCTCAGGTCATTCAGGTATACGACGCTGTACATACCATGTGCTAGCAGCAGCTTTACCGCTGCCGGGACATCGGAGACGGCGGCGTTTTCGATCAGGATATGCTCGTCCTGCCTGATCTGCATCCCCGACCGGTTCGTGAGCACTACCCAGCTTACTATCCTTTTTACAGGCCATGTCAGCAGCGAGACGAATCGCATGACGACATTGTACGGGAACCAGCCAAGCTCGTCTATCGACTCCAGCTCGTGCCCCAGCACGATCCCAAGCTCGGTGTTATTCAGCGTTTCCTGCAACCCCCGGGATATGAAGAGAATTGTACGGTTTCTGGCTATGCCGGTCATAAATACCCGATATGTCGGGCCTGGCAGTATCGCTATCAATGGCATTGGCATACATGCGCTACAGCTTAGATCGCCCACAATCTGGTACAGGCGGGGCTCTTCAGACTCCCCTACCGGCATTGCCTTTATCAGCCTCAGGGCGGTCAAATCGAACAGGACGTAAATAGCCAGTAACTCCGCCATGGTTAAGCTGAGTATAGTCCCGACTGAAATCCACCCGGCTCCGGCGTAGGCCGGGGCAAGCAGCAGCGCTGTCAGCGCGGCTGCTAAAGTGCCGTAGACGATGATCTTTTTCTCCAGATGCCTGATCTTGAGCCGCATATACTTTCCTCATATCAGGCCGGCTGTATCACGTACGTATGCTCGCCGTGGCTGGCCTTGATCCTGATCGTGTCGCCGTTGACCCTTTCCCAGTTATCCCTCCGAACCCCGTCTGTCAGTACCCGGACATTGGAGGGTATCGGCAGCTGGCCGAGGGTAATACTCACGTACTCGTCGCTCTTGACTCGCAGTGCTACCTCTTCTTCACCATGGTCGACTGTCAGGTAGTTAACTGGCCCTGAAGCCCTGGCCAGAGGCTTATCGTTGACGTCGAGGTACGTGCCGTTAAGGATGGCGTACCTGGAAATCTCCTCTCCCGTCGTTCGGACGTAAGCCGTATCGGCGTTCGTGGCGAACGACGCAAACCGGCTGTTGCCGGTACCAGTGTAAACGGTATCTCTGTACCGATCTGTGATGATGCTCAGGGCGTTGCCTGTGCCGGTGACGTTCACCGTCGCAGCCGCCGGCTCTGGCTCTGTCCCGTAGCGGGACATCAAGGCGGTGACCCGGTACATGGTCTTCTCCGGCTCTCCCGTCCTGAAATAGACGACCGGCGAGTACACATCGGACGCCATCGCGTTGCCGCCGATGACGCTCAGGGATTTCGTAATGTACACTTCCGCGGCCGGCACCGAGTACAGCTTCAGGTCCACTGCGTTGCCATACGGGTTAGTTGTGCTCCAGTCGAACCAGTTCGTGACGATGCCCGTGTCCACGTCTTTTCCGTAGCCGGCTGCCTGCCAGTCGTAGCTCGCTCCCCCGAGGCTCAGATCCCCGTTGACATGGCCCGGATTGCCCTGATCCGTGGTCTTGACGAGGCTGAAGCTAGCCGGCCTCCATATGTTGCGGTAGATCCAGGGTTCGGCACCGCCGGCCCTGTCGATCACTATGAAGTACCCATCCTCCGGCAGGAGTACCGTGCGCTCGATATCCACCGGGGAGCTCAGCGATATTTCCCGCTCCCCTGTCCAGTTCGGGGAACCTGTGATGTGCTCGCCCGCCGAGAGGATATCCAGCCACGGGGTAGTGATGGCCCGGGAGATCTTCGCCGGAGTCGTGACTCCCGAGATGTCCCCTTTAGAGCCGCCTACAAATCTCCCGCCGCTGGCCTGGTCGACCGCGAAGGGCACCCGGGGATTCTCCAGGACAATGACGTTGTGGTACACCGGAGCCATGCCATAGTCAGGGTTCAGGACCCACTTGTTTTCCCCGCCGTCCGCCAGCAGAATATTGCCTTTACCATAGTACTGAATCCCCAGCTGATCGGCTCGCATCTCCAGCCGGGTGGTACCGGTGGATACGGGCTGGGTGGTCACCATGCTGAGAAAGTCGCTGTCGACCGACCATCCTGTCCTCATCGTCTGGAACATGGCGTCCGGGTTCAGGTGGCTGGTATACTGGGGCGGGTTCCTCGGAAGATCGTTATAGTTGTGCTCGCAGAGGTAAGCTGTAGAGTAGCCTCCGTTCCACTCGGTGCTGGGGTCCGGCATAAAGCGGATGTTGGCGTTGACGTTATCGTAGTGCCTCAAGACCGCGCTCCTGTTCGCCTCGTCCAGGAGACTGGCTATGCAGGGGTGATAGTTGAATCGTAGATTTAGCAGCGTCTCATAGGTGGCCTCTACACCGCTGGGATAGGAGTCCCATACCTCTGCGGTGAAATGACCTTTCACGACCGGGTACTTCTCAAGGTAGTTCTCCCCCGTGACGTGGGTATATGCCTGGGCGAACAACACCATGCTCTCCAGCGTATAGGTATTGTAGCCGATGAGGTCCTTGCCTGTGGCGTTATCAAATCCGTAGTACACGATGGGCTTGTGCCTGTCGTGGAGAGGGTCGGAAACGAAGAAGTAGTCAGTGCCGCATTTTAGCCAGTCTTCAGGCCCGCTTTTAAGGCTCAGCTTGTTCGGGTTGGTATAATCCTTTAGCGCCAGGCCTGCGAAGGCCACGTTGATGTACGCCTGGCCATGGTGGTCCCAGAACGTCACGTACTCTGTGTTTGTGCCGTCGGAGTTCAGCTCCCGGTAGACCTGATCTGCCAGTCTGGCGAGCTTATCTCTCACTATCGTGTCGGTCTGCGGGCTCATGTACGGCTGCACCAGGTCGTATGCTATGCAGTAATCTCTGATGGCAACGGATCTGCGGTGGGGACTGTACGGGTCGCCGACCCCGATGTTTATAAGCGCCTCCACAGCCTTCTTTGCGTACTTCTCGTCCCTGGTGATCTGCCAGGCAAGCGCAAAGATCTTCGCGCAGCCTGCCCTGTCCATGATATCGTTGTGGGGGTCCCCCGGCCAGGCAACGGTGAAATCCTTATCGTAAACGATGTTTGCCCCGCGTATGATCTCGTACTCGTACGTCGACCAGGGCGTATAGCCGCGGTTGGCGTAGCCCGGGGATTCGCTGATGTCGTTGAAGAACAGGTAAGGGTGATCGATGGTCGCGGGGCTCACGACCGGGCTGGCAGTAGCAGTAGCTACAGGAATCGGAATAGCGTCCGTTATCTGGAGGGGCTGAATTAAGATGGCCATCAGGATGAGCAGAATACCCACTAATACCAGTATTGCAAACTTTTTGTTTATTGGAAAACCCTCCGCGTCATCTGCCGTGCACGATTTCTGTAGAATTATTCAGGTAGCTGCCGTTCGGGTACGTGGAATTGCCCCCGGGGCTCAGCTCGGTCTCGTTGTCGGAGGGCTCGGGAGGCACGTATCTTTCGAACCCTGTGTAGGCGCTGATCGACTTCGAGTCGAAGATCCTGTTTCCATCGTCGAGGCCGGCGAACACCGGGTTATCTTTGTAGTAGTAGTTTGACAGGGTATACAGGCTCTCGTTTCTCGACCAGAATTTGCCGTCCGGGGAAAAGTACAGCTGCATCGGCCTCTTGCTCAGCTCCCCATCCCGGATCACCATAACGTCCCGGCTGTCGTTCGTCAAAAACCTGTCATCGTGGTATACCTGCAACATCCTCGTATAATTCGCGTCGAAGTCGGGCAGCGATTCCAGGTACCTGAAGGCGATGTAGTCCGAGAGGACGTAGGTCGAATCTGTTTTCAGGTTGTTGAGCAGCTGGATACTGTTCGTTTCCTCTTCGGTAACGTAGAACGTATAGAACGGCCTTTTCACCAGCGGGTTATCCAGCGCCACCCAGTCGTTGGACACGGAGAGGACGACCCATATGGCGAAGAGCAGGATAAGGAACGGCTTGATGTTCTGCTTTGCCTTCGTGAACAGGTAATAGAGGCCAATTGCCGCCACTATGCCGACGAACAGGAACGTGTACTCCTCGAACCTCTGGAAGTTGAAGTTGCCGGAGAGCTTGTTAACCAGCATCAGGGGCCCGGGAAAAGCGACGGGTACCAGCAGCAGCCCTTCCAGGCACAGGATCTTGACGCCCGTGCTGATCTTCTTGTGGCTCAGGACGATCAGCGTCGCGATGATGACGAACAGGATGGTGGGCGAATACTGGAGGTAGTTGAACAGCTCGTTGAGCGGAGCCGTGTAGATCGATTTGGTGAACGAGCCTATCGGGGCCTGCATCAGGATGTTGACGATCAGCGTCCGGAGCAGCTCCTGCGCGTTGATCACCCAGTACAGCAGCGTCAGGGCGGAGGCCAGAATCAGATAAGAGTAGGTAATGGGCGATTTTTCTCCCTTCGCGAAGATGTGGTAGAGCAGGTACATCAAGAACAGCATGACCAGCACGTACGGTATCGAGACGGTGTGGTAGATGATGATGGCCAGCGTCGCCAGCATTGCCAGCGCATAGTACTTGAAATGTCCGGCGCTCTCCAGCAGCAGCCAGAACAGGACGATGAACAGGAACGAGCACATGGAACGAGGTATGGAGTACATCCCGTAGGTGATGAGGATGGGGTAGAAGACCACCACTAACGCCGAAAGCAGCGCGATTTTCTTATTGTTCAGGAGGCGATCGGACACCAGGTAGATCGCCGGGGGCACGAAGGCGAAGATGAGGCCGCAGGTGATGTAAGCGATCTTGTTGACCGGCAGCGATAGCCCCGTGAGGAGCAGCAGGTAATCGCAGAGAATGTGCCACAGCGGGAACGGTATGTAGATTCCAAATGCCTCTGTCACGTAGCCCGAAGCCAGCAGGTCGTTCATCAGGCGGGTATGGTCCAGGATGTCGGTGTATCCTACGTAGTAATAATACTTTAGCGTAGCTCCCCACAAGACGTTCAGCATCAGGAACATAATCTGGAGGAGCAGGAGGACAACTGATGTGTCAGTGTGCTCCCGGAGCAAAATTTCCAGCAGGATCACTGTGGCCAGAGCAGAGATGGCAATATAATACAGGATGGTCCTTTCACTGCTGGCCGCCAACAGAAGAATGGACAGGCCAAAGAGGATGATGTAAAGTAAGGTCAGCGTTTTCATCGGCCTTTCCTTCACCGCAGAGATCACGTTCGCGTAAGCCATGGCCTATGCACCTATTATTTCGATATCTTCGGGATCTGCCCTTTTGATGAAGACGGCATAGTAGATCAAGGGCGCAGAGATCATGGGTATGGCAAGGTATATGCCGAGCATCGTCAGGTTGATCAGCCCGAACAGAGTCGGGACCGTGACCCCCAGCAGCCCGGCGACCGGCAATACATATATCAGCGCTTTCCGGACGAAGTCGTAGTTGGAGGTTTTCTCCCATATGATGCGGGAGATGCGAATCACTGCTTTAACTTTGATACACAATACCGCTATAATTATAATTAGTATTACATTATAAATATCAAACGATAGCTGACCAATCATCTGCATAATAATATACTACACATTATTATATTTAATATTTTTCGCTCAGTCGTATGCCGCATGTACCCGGGTATACTGGCCTTCAGGCTTTCTGGTAGCTTTCCTTTTCCAGCATGCCCCTGACGTATGGCATAATTTTCCCGCTGACGTGGATCTCGTCCGCGGCAAACTCGTCCTTGATGAGCCCCTGCTCGTCGGCCACCACGGAGTAGATGTTGATGTACCTGTATCCCCGGGCCTCGCAAAACGCCTTCAGCTTCTGGTTAAAAGCATAATTTATGGGGCTGCGGACCTCGGGAGGGGCGAGGAAGGGATAATTATTCTGGAACTCGCTAAACAGCTCTTTTTTGATCTTATCTGTCGCATAGGGTGGGTACCGGAAGATCTGCTTCGAGGCGGGGAGCACTCCGTAGACGATGAATTTCACGCCCATGCTGCTTAGCTGGGCGAGGACTTCGCCGTAGTTGGCGATGGTCCGGTCCATCAGCTCTTCGATCGAGATCTTTCCATGGCTCTTCATGTGCTGGTTGTAGAAGTGCACCCGGCAGTCGATCTCCCCGAAGACGAGGATGACGATGTCTTTTTTACGATCTATCCTGTCAATGATGTCGAAGAGCTTCTTGTTCGACTGCACCGTGCTATTCTTGTTGACGAGATTATACGCGGTTGCCGGGCCGATGTTGTGGACTATGTAGGATCTTTGCCTCTTGAAGGCCCAGGAGTGGCTGTCCCCGATGACGTGGATCAGCGGCGTGCCGAAAAGCCTGGAAAGGGCGTACGAGTACAGGTGGTTGAGCCTCCTCAGGGATATCTCGGCGTCAGTGGTGACTTTGTATGCCAGCAGGTAGGCGATCCCTCTGCCCCGGGCAACCTCGACTGCGGTCCTGAAATAATCCTTAAGATCTATGCGAATCCCGCCGCCATTATATTATATTTCTCATATTATTAATAACTAACTATTCAAATATATGCTTTTCAATCGCTGCATGCCACATTGCCTTGATGGGGCGGCGAGTCTGACCCGGTCACACTGGCAGCATGCAATGCTCGCCCGAGAAGCAGCAGGTGCAGAAGGCCTTGAATTACAATTATATAGTAGTTAATATAATGGTATAGTTGATATTTATCATGACTCTGGCTGTCGGAAATTACTACGGCAAGCTGAAACGCGGCCTGTACGATCCGTTCTACAAGAACTCCTTTTTCATGGTCATCAACAAAGGGCTGGGAGTGGTTTCAGGCTTCGTCTTCTGGGCGCTTGCGGCCAGGTTCTACACGGTGAACGAAGTAGGCAATGCCGTCGTCCTGATCTCCGCCGCCTCGCTGATCATCGCCTTTTCGATGATGGGGTTTGACATCTCCCTCGTGCGCTTTTTCCACCACTACGACAAAAACAAGGTCTTCAACACCTCGCTGGTGGTCATGGTATTTACGGCGTTCATCATGGGTGTGGCATACGTGCTGGCCGTCAACTATGTCGCCCCGGATCAGGTATGGCTCCAGTCACCTCTTTATGCGCTTATCTTCCTGGTCTACATCGTGCTCAGCGCCATCGGCCTGGTCAATTCCCAGACCTTTATCGCCATGAGGGATGCCAAGTACACGTTTTTCCAGAACGTGCTCTACTGTTCCAAAATTCCCTTCCTGTTCTTCCTGACGTTCATGGGGTTCTTCGGCATCTTCAGCGCCAACGTCATTTCTTACATCGTAGCCTTCATCTTCGTGCTCCTGATCCTGAACAAGTTCGTGAAGGTCGACCTGAGGGTCGATCTAGAATACATCAAAAAAGCGTTCAGGACCTCATCCCGCAACTACATCGCCAGCATTCTCTATAATGCAGCCTTTCTAACCGTACCGCTCATCATCTCCACGCGGCTCGGCGAAGCCGACGCAGCCATCTACTACATGGCCTTTACCGTAGGTAATTTCCTCCTCCAGATCCCCATCTCCCTGAGCACTTCCTTCTTCGTGGAAGGCGTCTACGGGGAGAACCTGAAGAAGAACTTTATCAAAGCAGCGCTCAGCGTTTACTCCATATTGATCCCGGGGGCAATATTCTTCTTCCTGTTCGGCAGCTTCATCCTCGGCCTGTTCGGGCCCCTCTACGTTGCCGGGACGAACCTGCTGTACCTCGTGGTACTTTCGAGCTTCCTGTACACGTTCTATTCCCTGTTCATCCCCGTCCTCAACATCAGGATGAACGTCAACACCATCATCCTGCTCAACGCCATCCTCTTCCTGGCCCTGCTGGGGCTTACCTGGCAGCTCACGGCCATCTGCGGCATCGAGGGGTTCGGGTACGCGCTGGTACTCACCTTCCTCCTCGTGGACCTGGCTATCCTCTTCTTCGCCCGGCGGTGGAAGTGGGTCTGACGGCCGGGTGGCAGCGCGGTATATTTCAGCCGGTTGAATAATAATAAGTTATATATAATAATAAATGATTAATTTTAGTACTAGGGTATTTGCTTGACGACCGAACTTATAGATGACAAGCACCTTTGGGATGACTTCGTCGAAGCCAGTCCTTATGGTTTACTATTTCATCGATGGGACTTTTTGAAGCTGATAGAAAAGCACTCCGGCTACCAATTACTGCCATATGGCGTTTACCTGGGAAAGGAACTCATCTGCGTGTTTCCCCTGTTCCTGCGTAAATATCTCGGGCTGAAGATGGTCTTCTCGCCGCCTCCCCAGACCGCGGTCCCGTATCTCGGGCCGGTGATGGCGCCAGCCTACGATACGATCAGGCAGCGCAGCAAAGAAAACTACATGTCGCTGGTGGCGGGCGAGATCGAAGAGCAGATCAGCAGGATCTCCCCCGGCTACGCGCATTTTGTCACAGTGCCCGGGCTGATGGACATCAGGCCTTTCAAGTGGAACGGCTACACTGCCGAGTCGCTGTTTACCTATACTATCGATCTGACCAGGCCGGCGGACGATATCTGGCGGGGCTTCGGGAAGGACTGCCGGGAGCGCATCAGGGACTTCTCAAAGGTCAGCTTTACCCAGGAGGAATCGGATGATCTGGGCACCTTCTATCGCCTCTCCAGGGAACTGTACGGCCAGCAGGGCCTCAGCCTTCCTCTGCTGGGCCAGCCGTATCTAGAGGAGGTCATGCGGCTCTTTCCCGACAACCTGAAAATGTACTTCCTGAAGAGGGAGGGAGAGATCGTCGATATCGAAGGCACCTACGCCTACAAAGACCAGTTCAAGCTTCTCTGGGGCATCTCCAACGAAAAGTACCGGGGGCACCAGGAATATCACACATGGGACCTGATCAGGAAGGCAAAAGACCGCGGGTTCAAGGAGTTCGAGATCGTCGGGGCGAACACCCGGCGTATCAGCCACTACCAGTCGAAGTTTAACCCGTCCATGAGCCTGTACTTCTCCGTCCAGAAGATGAACGCCATCGGCAGCATGGCCAGGTGGTCCTACCAGAACCTGGTCCGGAGACAGCCGCTAAAGGCACGCGCTTCAGAGTGATATCCGCTCTTTTGGGAACACTACGATCTGGATTATTTGACAATAAGGGGTTGTTTACTATCAAAGTGCTTATCCTCGTTGATCACCCGGCACAGATTCACCTGTACCGGAACCTGGTCTGGCAGCTGCAAGAGCGCGGGCACAAGGTGAAGATCGCCGCCTGCGTCAAGGAAGTGATGGTCGATCTGCTCGACTCCTACGGCTTCGACTACGGCGTCCTGTTCAACAACGAAGGCGGACCGCTGTACAAAAAGGCCATGATCGCCGCAAGGGGCGAAATTGAGATGCTCAGGCTGACGGCAGGCTTCCGCCCTGACATCTTCTTCAGCGCCACGTCGGAGATCGTCGCTCCCGCGAGGCTCGTCTTCAGGAAGCCTCACATCGGCATCACCGATACGGAGCACGCCAGCATCTCGAACACTTTCGCCTACCCTGCGACCGACGTTATCCTCACGCCCTCCAGCTTCAAGTCTGACCTCGGGGCCAAACAGGTCCGGTTCGACGGCTGCAAGGAGCTCGCCTACCTGCACCCGAACCACTTTAAACCCGATCCGGCAGTGCTGGAGGAATTGGGGCTGTCCGAACGGGACAACATCTTCATGGTCAGGTTCGCCGCCTTCAACGCAGGCCACGACGTCCGCAGCCAGAAGTTTGCCGCAAAATACGTACCGCAGCTGATAGACAAGCTCCAGCGGCACGGTGAAATTATCATCTCCTCGGAAGTGCCGCTGGACGGCAGCCTCAAAAAGTACCAGCGAACCATCAGCCCTGCGAAGTACCTCGATCTGATGGCCTACTCCAGCCTCTACGTCGGAGAAGGCTCCTCCAGCGCCAACGAAGCCGGCATCCTCGGGGTCCCGTCCCTGCATTTCGAGCGGCTGTCCGACGGTAAGCAGACCTACGGGGCAACGGCCATCTGCGGGATCATGGCCGAACTGCAGGATAAATACGGGCTGATCTACAGCTTCCACGAGGAAGAGAAACTATTGGCAAAGCTCGACGAGATCCTGGCAGACCTCGGGAAAGCCAGAAAAGACTGGATGGCCAGGCGGGAGCGGTTTTTGCGAGACAAGATCGACGTCACGTCCTTCCTCGCCTGGTTCCTGGAAAACTACCCGGAAAGCATGCAACAGGTCAGGCAGAACCCCTCGATACAGCACAACTTCAAGTAAGCTGTGCTGTGCATCCTTTTTTCTAACTTTTTTCTAACTGTATAGTCATTCCTGAAACTTTCTGTACAGTTCATGTGCCAGGGTGTTCGCCTTTTGAACGCCTGCATTCGCAGGCGTTCTGGAAGGCGATTTATAGACGATCGCTGCGCTGTGCCAGGGACACAGATTTCACGGATTGCACAGATTGGCACAGATGATTAACTGAATAAAAATAGAAGTACGGGAAGCCTTTTTCCGATTATTATAGATGATCCTCTGTGTTCCATGAAAAATTGGTGGTCAGGGAGGTGTTGAGAGGTCGGGGAGTAGGTCAGGGAGTTCCTGGGAGTTTAGAGAGGACACGTTCAAGCCGGGAGGTCAGAGAGGTCAGGAGGTCTGGGAGGGAGGTTATGTGAGGCACCCGGAGGTCCGAGAGGATAGATTTAAGAAAATCCTCTCTAACCTTTCCACACGCCCCATCCTCCTCTCTGACCTCTGACCCTCTCTAACCTCCCAGCTTGAAAATCCTCCCTGGACTCCCGGGACCTCCCCTACCTCCAGGAGTTTTTCATCGGCTTAACTTGAAAAACCTGTTTTCATGAGCCGAGTCAATTTGTGGCCTCTGTGCAATTTGTGTTCTGTATACAAGGGACTGCTTCCAGTCGGTCACAGCGCAGCGTTCGTGTATGTTCGCACGAGAATTTGCATGGGCTATACTCCCCACGACTTGATAGGGCACAAGTCCAAAAAGTTACAGTAAAGACTATACTCTACGACATTCCTGGCCCGGTTACGCCGACAGAATGTTTTCGACCTCGCTCTGGATTCCGGTAACTGGCCTCTCGTACCCCGCTATTTCGCACGTTGCCATCGCTTCGTTCAGGGTCATCTTGTTGACTTTCTTAAGGGCGCTCAGTATGTGTGTGATCCGCTTTTCTATGACATTACCTTTGATCATCCAGTATCCGGGCCTGTTTTTCCCCACCCTGGGAAAGCGCTCGTCAGAGATGTCGATAGGATGGAAGTAAAATACTGTATGGCCCCGTTTAAGGCTTTGCTTCAGCCCCTGCATGATGATGTTAGACCCGAGGAACCGGAGGATAGGCCCCCCGTAGGCCGGTATGTTTAAACCTGCCTCGAAGCGTGCCCACGGGAACTCCACAATGTTCCGCTTCATGCCCACGCTCAGGCTGTTCCTGTTTGGGTAGTAGGGGATGGTGGTAACATCATCCACGGGGCTGCCAGTTTTATGGAAAAACGAGTTGACGTTCACAGATGAATCATACTTGAAGCCGATTTCCTCCAGGGCATCGATCATCCACCCGGCGATCAGCGCGTTAGGCGCCCGGTACCCGGTGACCTTCTTCCCGGAAGCTTTTTCCAGCATCCGCTTGGCCACTAGCGTGGCCGCTTTGAACTCGTTGATACTCATCATAGGGGCTTTCGTCCGGGGGTTGATAATACAGGGGTGGCGCAGGCTGTGGCAGGCGATCTCGTGGCCCCGCTCCGAGATGGCTTCCACCAGCCCCGGATAGTGATCTACCACTTCCCCGACGACGAAGAAGGTGGCTCGAATGTCATGTTCCTCAAGGATCTCGAGCGTCCTCATCGTCGGGCCGGTGAGGTAGTCGTACCGGTCTGTCCACCTGTTGAAAAAGTCTACCGTATCCTTGTACTCAGAATAGGGCGACCCACAAACCGACGGTACGTGATACCAGTCTTCTACATCGACAGTGATTGAGATACTCTGGTCCTTGATTATATTACCCCTCTGGCTCGACCAAAACGGGAAATGGCAGTCGCGTACCCATGGGTCGTGTAATAAGCTTTTATATAATATTACTACTATTTATATATTGTTATAATTATTCATACGGTTTCATAAAATTGGCACGCGGACTGCAGGGCGGTATATCCGAATATAACTACCACATTAATGCTATGGTGTTTGGGCCATGTTCCGGCGGCACATAAGTGCTTCTTTGTTAGTCCTGTATGTCGGTACCGCAGGATTTATAAATAAATTATTATATAACTATAATACAGGTATCGATCTATGACAAAGGGCTTAGGCTATGATTAACAGAATTTTGGTCTTATCGCCTCATACTGACGACGGGGAGATCTCCGCCGGGGGCTCCATCGTACGGTTCATCGAAGAGGGGAAGGAAATCTTCTACGTGGCCTTTTCCAGCTGCGAGAAGTCAGTCCCGGACAACCTGCCCCGGGACACCCTGATCAATGAGTGCATGGAGGCAACCGCAGAGCTGGGCATACCCCGGAGTCACAACATCCTGCTCGACTTTGACGTGAGGGAGTTCCACCGGTACCGGCAGGAAATTCTCGACGCCATGATCAACATCAAGAAAGACACCGAGCCCGACCTGGTAATCACCCCCTCCTCCTTCGACACCCACCAGGACCACCAGGTCATCTACAACGAATCCCTCAGAGCCTTCAAAAAATCCGCCTCGATCTGGGGCATGGAGCACCCCTGGAACAACCTGAACTTCAGGACCGACATCTTCATCGAGCTCGCCGACCGCCACGTCCTGAAGAAGGTGGCCGCGCTGAAAAAGTACGGCTCCCAGAGCCAGCGGGACTACTTCAGCCGGGAGTACATCAACGCCCACCTCCTCACCCGGGGCATGAACATCGGGGCTCAGTACTCGGAGGTGTTCGAGTGCATCAGGTTAAGAATGTGAGGCCAGAGGTTCAAAAGTGAGATTGCAAGACGATCGCTACGCTGTGCGTTTCTGATTGCTCAAACTGCGTGAGACAGCAAGACGATCGCTGCGCTGTGCGTTTCTGATTGCTCAAACTGCGTGAGACAGCAAGACGATCGCTGCGCTGTGCCAGATCACAGATTACGACAGATATGACAGATTGCACAGATTACTATTTTATATATAAAAGGAATAGTGTGAGCCCTCTTCTTTTAGATTATCAATTAGCATCTGTGAAATCTGCACAATCTGTCACAATCTGTGATCCTGTATGCATGGGACTGCTTCCAGTCGGTCACAGCGCAGCGATCGTGTACGTTCACGAGCACAGAAACAACATGGTATGGGGTACCAGTGTAATCAGAAGCCAGCACAGCGCAGCGTTAGTGTACGTTCACGGGCCCAGTGAGCGGGCGATATTCATTAGCTCTTAGTAATCTCTCGCTGCTTGCCGCTCGATCGGTAACTATATTATATATTATATTATATAATTTTGATATAGTAACCACTCTCAGGAGATTTTTCTCATATGGTCCGAGTTTTAACCGCCCATCAGCCGCTGTACATGCCCTGGCTCGGGTTTTTCCAGAAGGTGTCCATGAGTGATACTTTCTGCCTCTGGGACGATGTACAGTTCACCAACGACTCCTTCATCCACCGGAACAACGTCAAGACTCCGAACGGCCCGACCATGCTGACCGTGCCCATCCACATGGACGACTTCAAGAGCAAGACGATCAAAGACATGACTATCGATCGCAATCAGGCATGGCGCGCCAAGCACTGGAACACTATTCTGACTGCCTACGAGTCCAGCGCCCCGTACTTCGAATGCTACCGGGACTTTTTCGAGGACGTCTACAAGCGGGACTGGGAGAAGATCATCGACCTGGACGAGCACCTGCTGAAGTACCTCTTTAAAGAGCTAAAGATCAATGTAGACTACGTGAAAGCGTCCGATCTCGGCTTCGAGGGGAAGAGAAACGACCGCATCCTGGACATGTGCATCAAGATGGACTCCGACCTGCTGATCTTCGGCCAGAGCGGAGAGACTTACGCAGATCTGACCAAATACCGCGAGGCCGGGAAGCTGCTGCACTTCCAGAAGTACAAACACCCGAAATACCCGCAGCTCCACGGGGCCTTCGCTCCGAACATGTCCGTGATCGATCTACTCTTCTGCTTCGGGGAAAAATCCCGGGACATCCTGGAGAGGGGCAACCCGACCCGGCGGGAGCTAATCAACAAGTACCTGTCCAGCAATTAAAAAACTCTTTTTTAAATTTTGTCTTTAACCCATTCCGCTATCTCTCTGCCCGAGGCTATCCACGCATTTCTGCCCCGGCAGTACTCCAGGATCTTTTCATAGAACTTCACCCAGTCGCGCAGGTGGCTGTTGTTAAACGCGTCGCTGTGCCACAGCACGGTCAGTACGCCCCCGCACTGTTCGACGCTGTCGATGAGGCTCCCTGCAATCTCCCACTTTCGGCCCATCGGAATCCCCGTGTTCATCAGCGTAAAGTCAGCCAGCACCAGGGGCAACTCTACTATATCGATCTCCCGGCCGTCCCGGGCATCATGGGGCTTGAAGGGGTGGCATAGCCCGTTCTTAAAGCCGGCGATGCGGTTGTTGCCGATGGTGGTGTCGTACCTGAAGCCCGCCTGCTGCAGGTAGTCCCAGGTCTCCGGAGTTTTGAACTGCAAATAATGGTTCCTGTAACCGGTGACGGGCCCGTTAAACACTTTCTCCAGCCTGCGCTTCTCCGCCCGGATCTCGGCCGGGCTGTCGAACGCATAGTAGCCTCCGTGCAGCCCTACCTCGCAGCCGCCGTCCGCTACGACTCCCAGCTCGCTCCCGAGGTCCTCTATGTTGTACCGGAACCTCAGCACATCTCTGTCGGTGGCCATGAAGTAAAAGGACGAAGTGGCATCATAGCGCCGCTCGATCTCCATGATCTCCCTGAAATTGATGTACGGGCTGAACTTTTTTCCCTTCAGCCTCCAGAAAAGGTGCATTTTCATGCCCTCGAGGTCTCCCCTGGTCAGGCTGCTGGCGGAGGAAAGGGCCGTGTGGCGTAGGGGAGGGTAGATCTCGTCCACATCGTGGGTGAGACATACGGCGAATCCCTTTCCCTCCGGGTACTCCAGCGAGAAGCCCTCTTTTCTAAGGTACTCGGACATGTACGGCTGAGTGAGGAAACGGTCTCCGATGACCTTGCGGACGCTCTCGTATTCCTGGTTCAGCGTGGCGACGCCCTTAAACGAGAACTGGTCCCAGAGGTCCTGGTTCTGCCGGAGCACTTCACTTACATGACCAGCCATCTGTTATCGTGCCCCGGTAGCGGAATTCCTGGATGAGTTAACTCCTTTCACAGTAGCATTGACTACTTTTGGCGTAGTGTTCGCCGGCTGGTCCGTCACGTTGATCCAGAGCCGGCACTCCTGGTAAGGTGTCGCCATGTTACCATCGGCGTACAACAGGAAGTCCAGCTTCATCCTGGTACCCAGCCTGTCTGGCTTGATCTGGGCGGTCTTTTCCAAGGTCTGATTATCGCCTAACACCACGTGCTCGGTGCTCAGCACCGTAGTCGTGTTGTTGTCTTTGAGCTGGATGTGTATGTCATAGGCCATGTCTCGCTTCTCGTGGTTGGCGATGCAGAGGATGACCGGCTGCTGGCTGCCCGGCCCGAAGTCCGACGGGTATCCGCTGGTGATGTGGTCCGGCCCCAGAAGGTAAAATTCGGTGTACTGATCTCCCTGGCCGGGCACTAAGACGAGGTATGAGATAGTACCTGCAGACAGCAGCAGCGCAACCACAATCGCCATGCCGAAGGCTTTGTCGACAGAGCTCTTATCTCCCCACAGCAAAGCCCTGGCGGTATTAAGGATATCCGGGAAGTACAGCTCGTCGTCCTGTACTTTAAACCGGCTTCTCATCGCCACCAGCGAGCACGCGATGGTGAATACTGTGACGCAGACCAGGATGGGATCGAGGCGCACTCCCAGGGGCGTATAGTTCAGCACCATGCCGATCAGGGGGACGATTATGATGCTCAATGCTACCGACATGGTCATCCGGGCAATGTTTCCCATCTCCTTTTTCCGCGGAAACATGGCGGCGACCATGGCGTACCCCGGTGCGAACAGCGTTACGGGGAAAGCCAGGGCTGCCCTGAAGATGCTGTCGCTGAAGTAGGGCGTGTAGGTCAGCACGATCATCAGCACAGATAACAATATGATCAGATACAGGTCCAGGATGAATTTACCCTGAAATTTTGTCCGGATATCCCTGACAAATCCGAAATTCTCAATGCTCCACATAGCCATGGTCCGGCCTCGGTCTTAGCCTGCCCGCAGACGCTGCCCGGCCGGCGGTTAAGCTGCAGATATAGAGTTAAGTATCGCTTGATATATTATAAAGTTTTTTATAATACTCGATATATAGCATATCGTAGATGTACGGGCGATTACGCTAAAAAGGAAACTTAACCGGCTTATTGTGCCATAATTGTTTGCCCGATCTCCAGCCGTGCCCGGAGCTCTTTTGCCGTGTCTTCGGAGATGTCCAGGTCTACCTTGTTCAGGGCGACGCCGAGCAGGCTTCCGGCTCTCCTGAGCTCCTCTATGGTATGGTACCTGGTCGCCTGCCCGAAGATGCGGTCCACAGGCACCTGCTGGGCCAGCGCGCAGATGGCGCACATCAGGTCGAAGTCGTTCGCCCGCCACAGCTCCCGGCGGTCGATCTTGAGGCAGTCGACGATGTAGAGGCGGCCGTCCGAATACAAAAAGTTGTCCAGCTTGATATCCCCGTGGAAGACGCCGGTGTCTTCCATCGTTTTCAGCGTCGAGAAGACCTGGCCGATCACCTCGTCGGTCAGCTCAACTCTGGAAAGCGGTACCCCTTCTATGAACTGCATGACCAGGACGTAGTCGTCATGGTTGAGCTTGTGGGTTCCGAAAACCTCCGGCACGTTCACCCGGCGGTTTTTCAGCATGATCAGGGAATTGCGCTCGAACTCGATCATGTCCTGCGCACCCTCGTGGCCATCGAACGCCAGAGTAGCCCTCTCCGCCAGCACGCCCAGGTTCCGCAGGATGGTCATATACCGGTGCATAAGGGCGCTGCGGTCGTTGATGATCTTCGCCATGAACTTCTTCGGCTGCTTCGTCTTCCTGTCCACGCCCTCGACGATGCAGGGGATGGACATCCAGTACGAGCCTCCGGCCAGCCGAATCTTTATCTTCTTCAGCCCATACTTCCTCTTGAACACGTACATGATCTGGGCTTTGCGGAACACGTTCAGGTCGTCCCGGGAGATGTCGTGGATCCAGTCGATAAGCCTGCGCCTGATGCTGGTGTGCAGGACCCTGTCTGTCGCCCTGACGATCACGTAAACAATGGCGATAAAGGCCACCATCACGGCCTCCACCACCGTGACGTTGAGGACCTTGTAGGCAACTTTCCTCAGGGAATCGTTCCAGGCGCTCATGTCACGCGCTACAAGGCGTCGCTATCCTAAATATGTAGTGGCGATGCTTTCACGATGCTATCCTCATAATTCGAGGAATTCATTGTCCTGTTAAATAATGTTCTCCGGTGCCTCCGAAACCTCCCTGTCTGTCAGGCTTGCGCACACGTACCGGGGAAAATGGGAGGTTGGGGAGTGCCCGGAGGTCCGGGAGACTTTTTTCAAACTGGGAGGTCAGGGAGGTCAGGAGGTCTGAGAGGAGGAAGGTGAGGGGCAGGAGGATGGGAGAGGAAAAACCGGCTATCCGGAATCGCCTTGAGAACGCCTGCGAATGCAGGCGTTCAACAGGCGAACATGACGATACTATATATTATTCAAGACAGCACTTTCGAGGGTCATGGTCTGCGCTTCTATACCGGGTTCCCCAGCTCCTGCCGCAGCTCTCTGGCCTTTTCCGGGGGCAGGTCTATGTCGACCTTGCTGACGGCGACGTCCAGCATGGTGCCGGCATACGTTAGCTCGTCCTCCGTAAAGTGGCGCCTGGCGAGGCCCATCACGGTGTCGACGGGCGCTTTCTCGCACAGCGAGCACAGAGCGCAGATCAGGTCGAACGCCTGCGCGACGGGGAGGGTCGTGTGCCCGATCTTCAGGCAGTCTATCAGGTATACTTTTCCGCCGGAATAAAGGAAATTATCCAGCTTGATGTCCCCGTGGATGACCTTGCTGTCGTGCATCTTTTTCAGCGTGGCCAGCACGTCGGAAATTTCTGCCGTGCCCAGGGTGACATCCGACAGCGTCTTCCCCTCGATGAACTCAGTCACCAGCATGTAGTCCTCTTCGTTCAGGCTGTGCATCCCCATGACTGCAGGCGAATTCACCCCTTTCTCTCTCAGCCGGTCAAGGCAGTGGCGCTCGAAGCTGGCCATATCTCTGGCACTATCGTACTGCTCAAACCAGAATTCCACCCCGCCGGCAATTATGCCCAGGTTGCGCAGCATGGTCATGTACCTGTGCTTGACCGCGCTCTGGTCGTTGATGATCTTGGCCATGTATTTTACGGGTCTGCCGTCTTTTCTGCCTTCGACGACACAGGGGATCGAGAGCCAGTAAGATCCGCCTGCGAGCCTGATTTTTATCTTCGAGAGGCCGTACTGGCACCGGAAAATGTACCTGATCTGGGCTCTCCGCAGCCTGCTCAGCTTGTCCCTCGATATGCTCCGAAGGCTGTCTATGAACCGCCTCTCTACCCTGGTCCCGAGGATGCCGTCGATGATCGTGGTTACCATGAAACAGGCAGCTATCAGGGATACCAGGATCGCCTCTACGACCCTGTTCATGAATATGTAGTAAGCAATCTTTCTCGCCAGCCGGTCCGGCGACTGGCCGAAGGCATCCTTCGTTTCACACTGTGCAGCGCTCATACCGGTCAATATCATTTTACCGTGCGTACGGTTAAAGCGCGCCAAATTAAAATCAGGAAACCGCTTCGATGCTCTATTTAAATATTCGATGCAGTACGTCGGGCTGAGGGATCCCGCAGATTTACGTATCATCACAATTATATAATTAGTATTAGATATTGAGAGATAAGTGTTATCTATGTCAATGTACATAGAAGCTATTCTGGCATGGGTGTGATCGATCGTGTATACGTCGTTTATCGGGCTCTGCATCGACCTGGACCGGGAAGACCGGCTGGTTGAAGCCCTGACTAATATAGATAGCGTCGAAGAGGTGTACACGATGATGCAGCCCTTCGACCTCTTTGTAAAAGTCCACGCCGAGAACATCAAGAAACTGGAAACTACCGTACAGGAGATACTCAACCTGGACGGAGTCCAGAGATCCTTTAACTTCCTGACCGTGCAGCAGAAAAAAGGGTAAGATCTGCTCCTGCCGGGTCACTTTCTCTGCCAGGCCCGGCATCCAGCCGGACAGCTACCTTGCGCATCTGTCTGTTCTCATAAATCCGCCTTCCATGGCCGATGCCGCCAGGGTCGTGTACAGGCCGAGGACTCCGGTGAACTTCGGGTCGGGGCGCCTCCACTTTTTCAGCCGCTCCTCGATGACCCTGGCAGCCTCGTCCGGCCCGACTTCTTTTCCCTTGATGCCTGCGAGGTCCAGGCGCCGGCCCGGAATGTCGATCCTGATGAGGTCGTCGTTCTCCACGATGGCGAGGGGCCCGCCATCCATCGCTTCCGGCGATACGTACCCGATGCAGGGCCCTCTTGAAGCGCCGGAAAACCGGCCGTCCGTGATCAGGGCTGTAGTAGTGCACAGCTCCTTGCTGGAAGCCAGCGCTTCCGTCGGGTAGTACATCTCCGGCATGCCGCAGCCCTTCGGGCCTGCGTACCGGATGACGATGACGGAACCTTTCTTGACGTCACCGCTCAGGATAGCGTCTCTTGCTTTGAGCTCGTCCTCGAAAACGATCGCCGGGCCCGTGTGGCAGAACATTTCCTTCGGTACTGCCGCATACTTGGTCACGGCATGATTGGGGGCTAAGTTCCCGTGCAGGATGGCGAGCGAGCCCTCCCCTCTGGGCTTCGAGGCCGGGTATATCACATCGTCCGCGCTGACCTTATAGCTCTCGAGATGCCTGCGCGCATGCTCAAAGAAGTGCTGGCGCTCCATCTCCTTCAAATTTTCTCCCAGAGTCTTACCTGTGACTGTCATCACATCCAGGTGCAGGTGGTCCTTGATTTCTCTGATGATGCCCTGGACGCCTCCCGAGTACCAGAACAGAATGGCCGGGTGGCACCCGCTGGGCCGCACGTTGAGAAGCATCGGTATCTTGCGGTTCAGCTCGTCCCAGAGCTTCGGGTGAAGCGTTATGCCGACTTCCCGGGAGATGGCCGGTATGTGCAGCAGTGCGTTGGTCGAGCCGCCGATGGCCGCGTGTACCATGATGGCGTTCTCGAACGCATCCCGGGTGAGGATGTCTTTAGTCTTCATGCCCTCGTCCAGCATTTCTACGATCCTGGAGCCTGCTTCCTCCGCCTTATGCCGGATAGCGGCTACGAAGGCCGGCATCGAGGCTGCTCCGGGAAGGGCCAGTCCCATGGCCTCAGAGAGAGCCTGCATCGTGTTGGCCGTGCCCATAAATGAGCAGCAGCCTTCAGTGGGGCACGCGCTCCGCTGAAGGAACCGGTACTCTTCCTGAGGTATCTCGCCCCGCTTGAGTTCCGAGTAGATGGTGCCGACCTGCTCCAGGGTAAACATGCCGGGTCCTTCCATCATGGTGCCTCCGGGCACGTGGATTGAGGGGGCGTCGTGTATGCGTGCCGCCGCCATCAGCTGCCCCGGTACGCCTTTGTCGCAGCTCGAAAGCAGCACGATACCGTCGACCGGCTGGGCCTTCCAGTGCACTTCGATCATGCTGGAGATAATCTCGCGCGAGAGCAGCGAGTAGTTCATCCCTTCGGTGCCCTGCGCTATGCCGTCGCACATGTCCGTGACGTGGTGATGGGCAGGCTTGCCTCCGCTGGCATAGATGCCCTTTCCTGCCATGTCCGATAACTCCTTCAGGTGGTAGCTGCCGGGCAGCGCATCGCCCCAGACGTCCTCGACCAGAATCTGGGGCTTTTCCAGATCTACCACTCCCCAGTCCATAGAAAGTTTCAGCGGATCAATTTCCGGGCCGCGATTTCTCAAATCCTGGCTTCTCATAAATAATAAATTAACTTATATATTTATTTAGGTGGCGCACGTGGGTGCGATAAAATAAATTCAACAATATATCGATAAATGGCAATTTTTTGGAAATATTAGGAAAAGATTTAAGTACCATATCCAAGATATTGCTTTTGCTGATTGATGTATCGCTACGTTATGCATCGATACATGACACAGCGCATCTACTGTCGAGGCTTGAGCATGTTAACCACCGAAGAGATCCACAGGCTTGTTAAGCTCAAGGAAAAGGACAAAGAAGCCTTCTACCGGCTTCTCGAGGATATCCGGCAGGCACACCCGCTGGACCTCCTGTTATCCTACAAGAAATTCAAAGAGTATGCGCCCAACGTATAGCCGGGCGCCCACTCATTTTTAAACTCCCATCTGTGATCTTTATATACACGTTTACACAATCACACTCTGATGCCTATGGTGGACGTCGCAGTCATTCTCGGTTCAGCATCTGACCGCCCGATCGCGGACAAGGCGATCGAGGTTCTCGCCAAAAACAACGTTTCGTACGACCTGCAAGTGCTCTCGGCCCATCGCAACCCCGACGAGCTCGACGCTTACGTCAAGGGAAGCGATGCAAAGGTCTTCATCACGATCGCAGGCCTGGCGGCAGCGTTGCCCGGCGTCGTAGCGGCCAGGACCAAAAAGCCGGTCATCGGCGTCCCGGTCTCCGCCAAGCTCGGCGGGCTGGACGCGCTCCTCTCCATAGTCCAGATGCCCAAAGGCGTCCCGGTCGCCTGCGTCGGCATCGACAACGGTGACAACGCCGCACACCTCGCCATCCGCATCTTACAGAGGTAATTTCATGGATCTCACCAAGCTCAACATCTGGTATGTCAAGGCTGCCTACGTAGCCTTAGCCGCACTACTCATGATCGGCGCTATAGTATCGGCCATCAACGACCAGCAGTACCTGGTCCTCGTCTTCATCGTTGCGGCATCGGTGGTAATAGTGGCGGGATCGCTGTTCTTCTCGTACCTGTTTAAACAGCAGAAGATCAACGAAGTTAAAAAATTGTAGGGCCTTCGGCTCTGGTTCACCCGACGTTTAAAGGAAGGATCGCGGATAGCCCAATAAATGGTATATACATTCATATCTGGCGTACGCTCTGCGTGAATATGCAGGGTGACGCCAATGACCTGTCGACAAGAGTTAGTATGGTATAAAAAATCTATTTTGTTTAAAAAGCGGTTGCGCAGATCATATTCATATGCCAGCACAACCGGGCTTATCTCCCTCTCTTTGTTGGGGCTACCGCGATCCTTCCTTTAAACGTCGGGACAGCCAGAGCCGAAGGCTCTAAAGGGGGCCTTCGGCCCTACAATACGTCTTCGTCATCTCCAGCAGCGACCTCGACGGCCTCGTCGAAGAATTCTCTGCCCTCTTCTTCCACGTCCTCGTCGCCTCCTCTGGCGACGGCGGCCTCAGACGCCAGCGGGGTCATCTTCTGTTTCTTGGCCAGGCAGAAGTAGTGGGAAAACGCTTCCATACTGTCGATGACAACCAGTTCGTTCTTGTGGACTGCGAGCGGAATGTACAAGTGAAAATCACCGTCCGTGGTGCTGTATAGGTTGTAGTTTAAAGCCTTTTTGGCGACCGGCCTTCGCATGCCTGAAGCCATACTAAAAATAATAGGCCTATTATATAATTTTATCGGCCGGAAACCGCCAGGGGGCTATATTCCCAGTACTGTGGGGCAACCGGCCGGGGAACTTGCCAAGATTTAACTTCTGGAACGTCAAGAGTATAGCCATGAAAAAAATCCTGGAAGACTTCTCCCACGAGAAGGGCCTGCACTGCGATACCTCGTCCCTGCGGGACGTCTTCGCACACGCCGGCTATGGTTTTCCCGAACCGTTCTTCTTCGGGATCGGTGAAGGAATCGGGTTTTATTATCGCGATGGCAAAGATGGCAAGCCTCCTGTGGCCTCAGGGAGAACGGGTGTACTGGAGATCGACCAGCGGGCGTGCCGGCTGCTGGGCTGCGACCTGAAGATTTCCACATCTGCAAGCCCGCGCAGAGCCCAGGAGACGCTGGCATCGATGCTGGCAGAAGGCCGGCCGGTGATGCTGCACGCAGATCAGTACTACCTCAAGTACTTGCGTAGCTCTTCACACTTCGGCGCATACTCCCTTGTGGTCGCAGGCATCGACGATGAAGCAGGCACTGCGCATATCGCAGATCACATGCGGGACAGCCTGCTGGAGATCCCGCTGGCCGAACTGGCCGAGGCCAGGGCATCGGCTCACCGCCCGTTCCCGACCAGGCACCGGTGGTTCAGGTTCGACATTCCTTCTGAAATTAACATAGATGGCAAGCTCGTGATGGGCGCCATCGGCCGCAACACCATGGAAATGCTCAACGCCCCGGTCCGAAACTGCGGCGTAGGTGGCATCTACTATCTCGCCAATTGTATGTACCGGTGGGAAGAAAAGTACAGTAAAAAAGAGCTCGACGATGCCTGCAAGA
This sequence comes from Methanocella sp. MCL-LM, assembly GCF_049676595.1. GTDB lineage: Archaea > Halobacteriota > Methanocellia > Methanocellales > Methanocellaceae > Methanocella_A. The sequence continues at coordinate 3,166,558 of NZ_CP187259.1, read as the reverse complement.
TCCTCTACAACGCCATCGCCGGCCCCGGCACAGGCGGCAGCTGCTTCCGCTACCTCTACGCAGACTTCCTCAGTTACGCAGCCAAAAATCTCGGCCTCGACAGCCTCGCCGAAACCGCAGACGGCTACAGCAGAGTAGGCACCATGTGGTCTCAGGCCGCCAAAGTGCTGGCCGAAGTCCCCTGCGGGTGCTCTGCCCTGACCGAGGCCGCCGACATCCTCCAGATCATCGCCGCCCGGGAGCATGAGCTGCAAGTTTCTCTGATGACCGCGGCCAACCTCTGCTGCCGCCGCAGGTAAACCACAGCGGCACGGCTCCTTACCCTGGCAACTACGGAGCAGATGTTCTAATCACGGCGGCACGGCGGCACGGAGACAATTCGAGAAACGATGGCAGGATGGTTATTTGAACCACGGCGGCACGGCGGCACGGAGACAATTTGTACCTGACTAACAGGGCTCCTTTTTTATTGGTTCACGGCGGCACGGCGGGCTGACGGCACAGAGACAACCCTTCTATTGTTACTATGCTTGAGAAACCAGGAATCCCTACAGAAAGTAGTTTATCGGTCATGAGATCATAATGATATACCGACTGAAACACCTGGCCAGTAAACCGTTTTTGGTTAAGGGGCTGTCTCCGTGTCGCCGTGGATCTAAAAAAGAGTTCAGTTTTACTGGTTCGCCATTGTCTCTGTGTCGCTGTGCCGCCGTGGTTCTAGTTTTTCTTTCGGTAATATTGATACCAATATGTCTCTGTGTCGCTGTGCCGCCGTGGTTAGAACATTTGATTTCCAGCTGTCAGAATGATAAGCCGTGCCGCCGTGGCTTATTTTTAAAATCGGCATACTGCACTCTGTTCCATCAGGAACCAGAAAGGCTAAATGGTATGCGACCATCCTTACCTCCGCAAAGATGGGTAATGTTTTTGAGTTGTTAGATACCCGTATACGGGACGCGCTCTCCGAGCTGGGAATGACCGAGCCGACGGGGACGCAGCAGAAGGCTCTTCCTGCAATTTTGAGCGGGGGCCACGTTCTTTTAATTGCGCCGACGGGCACGGGCAAGACGGAGTCAGCCCTGCTGCCGGCGTTCGACCTGCTGTTGGGGATGGGCGCAGACAGCCGGGACGGCATTAAGATTCTATATATCACGCCGCTGCGGGCGCTTAACAGGGACATGATGAAGAGGATGAAGTGGTGGGGCCACCGTCTTAATTTAAACATCGACGTGAGGCACGGCGATACTACCACTCATGAGCGGCGGAAGCAGGCGCTGAAGCCGCCCGACATCCTGATCACGACGCCGGAGACGGTGCAGGCGATGCTGATGGGCAGCCGGATGAGGGAGAACCTCAAAGGCCTCGCCATGGTCATCGTCGACGAAGTGCACGAGCTGGCCTCCTCGAAGAGAGGTACTCAGATGGCCATCGCCCTCGAAAGGCTGGGCCGCTACACCGAGTTCCGGAGAGTCGGCCTGTCTGCCACAGTGGGCACCCCGCAGGAAGTCGCGAAATTCCTGGCGGGCACCGACAGGGAAGCGCAGATCGTCCAGGTCGCGCTGGCCAAGTCCCTCGATTTCCACGTGACCTACCCTGAGACCATCGACAGCGACAAGCCTCTGTCTAAGCGGCTTCTTACCGACCCGGACATCGCCGCCCAGGTCCGGACTATGATCGACATCATCAAGCGGAACCGCTCCACGCTGATGTTCGTCAACACCCGGCAGTCGGCCGAGGCGATCGGGGCCCGGTTCAAGAAGATCGGGGAAACGATCGCGGTTCATCATGGCTCTCTATCCAAGGAGGCCCGCATAGAGGCTGAGGACTCGTTCAAGGACGGCAAAGTCAACGCTTTAGTATGCACTTCCTCCATGGAGCTGGGCATCGACATAGGCGAGATCGATCACGTCGTCCAGTACATGTCTCCCCGTGAGGTTTCCCGGCTGCTGCAGCGCGTCGGAAGGGCGGGCCACAGCATCGGTGAGACTTCCAGCGGCACCATCATCACTATCAACGAGGACGATTCCGCCGAGGCATGGGCGATCTGCCGCCGGGCCTCCGCCGGGCAGATCGAGAACATCGACCTGTACAAGAAGTCGTACGATGCGCTGGCCAACCAGATCTGTGCCATGGCCCTGGAGTACGGGGATATAGGTGCGAGCGACGTCTACGAGACGGCCCGCAGGGCTTACCCGTACGCGCAGCTGACGAGGAAGGAGTTCGATCGGGTCATCCAGCAGCTGGTCGAGGAGCGCCTCATCTTCCTGAGCCCCGAAGGCGTCATCGGCCGGAAAGTCAAAACCCGCACGTACATGTACGAGAACCTCTCCATGATCCCGGACGAGAAGCGCTTCGATGTCTTCGACGTGATCACCGGGCGGATGATCGGCACGCTGGACGAGGCCTTCGTCGTCAACTTCGCCGACGTCGGCGCCATCTTCATCACCAAGGGCGATATGTGGCGCATCGTCGAAGTCACCGAAGACCGGGTCCGAGTCGAGCCCATCGAGAACCCTCAGGGCGAGGTACCCTCGTGGACCGGCGAAGAAATACCTGTGCCATACTCAGTGGCGATGGAAGTAGGCGCCATCCGGCGGACCGTGGCCGAGATGGCCGGCTCGCCGGAGGCTGAAGTGGTCCGGTACCTGACGTCCACTTACCCGACAGACGAGGTCACCGCGAGGTCTTACGTGCAGTACGTCAAAAAGCAGGTGGCGGGTAACTTCCCGGTCCCTTCCGATCGGCTGATTACGGTGGAGGAAGAGGAACGGACGATCATGATCAACGCGTGCTTCGGCCACAAGGTCAACGAGACTCTGGGCAGAGTCGTCACCGCCCTTCTCGCATCCCGGTTCGGCAGCGGGGTGGCCATGGAGATCGATCCGTACAGAATCAAGCTGGAGCTGCCCAAGCGCATCAGGGCAGCAGACGTAGCGAAAATGCTGGCCGACATCCAGCCCATCTTCGTGGAGCCCATCATCGAGAAGACTCTGAAGAACACGCTGATGCTCAAGTGGAAGATGGTCCACGTCGCCCGCAAGTTCGGCGCCCTGTCCAGGGACGTCGACTACGAGCGCATCAGCATGGACAAGCTGCTGAACGTCTTCGAAGGCACCCCCATGTACGAAGAGGCGGTCAACGAGATCCTGCACGACAAGCTGGACATCGACGATGCCATGCAGGTACTGGAAATGATCAGATCCGGGGAGATCAAGGTGCTGACCGGCAGGCTGAGCCCTATCGGGGACGCCGGCTTCACCGGGGGCAGAGAGCTGATGGCGCCGGAGTCCGCCGATCGATCGATCGTGCTGGCGCTGAAGGAACGGATCATGAACGACCACGTGATCCTCTTCTGCCTGAACTGTAAGCAGTTTTCCTCAAAGAGGAAAGTGAAGGACGTCGAAGAGCGCCCGGTGTGTCCCCTGTGCAACTCGAGGCTGATCGCCGCGCTCAAGCCCTGGGAAAAGGAGGAAGCGGACCTGGTGAAGAAAGCGGCCAAGAATAAGCTCGGCGAGCCAGAAATGGTGAAAGTAAAGCGGGTGTACCGCAACGGCAACCTGGTGCTGTCCCACGGGCGCATCGCCGTCATCGCCCTGGCGTCGAGGGGGCTCGGCCCTGAGTCTGCCGCCCGGGTCATCGGCAGGCAGCGCGAGGATGAAGAGGACTTCTACAGGGATATCCTCAAGGCCGAGCGGGACTACGTGCGGACCCGCCGGTTCTGGGCTTAGGCTTAGGCTTAGGTTAGGCTTAAGGGGGTAAAAAAGATCGCCCGGAAGGGCGATACTTGATTTTTTTTAAACAGCTCTCTGCCGGTAAGGCAGGCTTTACGGCATTGCGGCAGGCGATACGACTGGCGTTGCCGTCGGGGAAACGATCGGCCCTCCGACTACTGGAGCCCCTGTGGTGTTGTTGGCGACGCCGGCCAGCATCTCGTTAGGTACTTCCCTCATGCCCTCGGAAGTGTTGATGATGCTGGTATTGTTGCCGCTCCTTATTTCCGGCCACGGGGTGACGGTAGCGTCCATGCTCATGTTCTGGGCGTCGACGTCACCGGCCATGGGCACGGTGGTAACTACCGCAGTCGGCGTCACAGTCGCCACAACTTTGGGTGTCACTGTCGCATTCATCCCGGGCCCGCTAGTGCATCCGCTGAGTAACGTGACCGCCGCGATCATCGCCAGCACGGCGATTGCAATGTATCCACTCTTCATAGATTCTCCTCCTTAGAAAGCAATTAAATTACGACTATATTTTCATTAAGAGATTTTTATATAAGTATATAAATTGTGCTCACGATAAAAGCAGAATGGGTCCCATAATAGAAGATATGGCTGTTATCGCCATATATAGCAACGGAAAAAAGTTAGTGTAATATGGGATGTGCCCTTGCTGCCCGGATGGTGGTACTGAGTCAGGTACCGATCTTCAGCGGCTCGCATACCTGCCGCAACGTGGCGATGGCCGAAAGGGCAGCCAGGAAGCTGGTCTTCGGGTTCGACCGGGAGGGCACGTTTTCCACGACGGTGTGCAGTTCACCGAACTCTCCACGAACAGCGATCTCGTGGATATTTCGCTTGATCGTGGGATCTACGACCACACGTACCAGCGTCCGCTCGAAGCCGATGCCTACCAGGCTCAGCGAAGCTGCCACGTTGACATTGGCCGGGAATTCCTTGATGGCGACTGCTGCGGGCCCGCTGAAGATCTCCGTGGGTTCGGTCATGCTGTCCACGTCGATGTTATTCCTGACTATAAACGGTGCGCCTCGCAGCCCGTCCCTGGGCTTCCTTGTCGTAATAGTGACGCTGTCGATCTTGCAGACCGAAGCCGCCTTTACCCCGTCCAGGCCGCAGATGGCACCGGAAGGCAGGTAAATGCTGCAAGCGTGCTCTTTGGCCATGTTCCTGATCGTTTCCAGCAGCTCTTTATCCGCCAGCGCGCCCACACTCATGATCATGACGCTTCTGGACTTAGAGAGCGCTGCGATGGCCACCTCTTTGACGGCAGCCTGCGCTGCGGCCTCCACCACGAAGTTGGAAGCCTCGACCAGTTCCTCTAGCGGCAACACCCTGGGCTTCGACTTCAGGGACGCGGCAAAGCTGTTGGCCTCAGCCAGATCCCTGTCGTAGATCGCCTCGAGCTTCGCGGGCACCGTGCCATTATCGATGGCCCTGGCAATTTCCTTGCCAATCGCCCCCGCGCCTACTATACCGATCCTGAACATGTTTCTCGCAGGTCTCATATACTTTTATTGCTAAAATGATTTACGGTGCTAGTATGCTCACTGTTGAACTCGAGCGCTTCATACTGGAAGACCTCGGCGAGGACGACGACTCTAACGGGATAGTCCCGCCCGTGGCGGCAAGTGCGAACATCGTATGCAAGGAAGATGGGGTACTGGCCGGGCTCGACGAAGCCCTCCAGATCTTCGAGTACTTCGGGCTCAGCCTCGAGTCCCACTACGCCGACGGAAACCAGATCAAAGCCGGCGACATAATTATGACCATCACCGGTAGCGCAGCAGACATCCTGCGGGGCGAGCGCCTCGCACTGAACTTCCTGGGCCGCATGAGCGGCATCGCCACCCTCACGAGGCGCTGCGTTTCAAGAGCGGGCACCGTAAGAGTCGCCGCAACCAGAAAGACCACTCCGGGGTTCAGGTCCTTCGAGAAGAAAGCCGTCAAGCTCGGCGGCGGCGACACCCACCGCTACGACCTCTCGGCCGCAGTCATGATCAAGGACAACCACATCGCCATCATGGGCATCGACGGAGCGCTTGCCGCAGCCAAAAAGGCGGCCAGCTTCACCAAGAAGATCGAGATCGAGGTCGAATCGATCGAGGCCGGCGAAAAAGCCGCCTCCCTCGGCGCCGACATCATCATGTTCGACAACATGGCCCCCGATAAGATCGCCGAAGGCGTGGCAAGGGTCAAGCAGATCAACCCCCGCGTCATCGTCGAAGCCTCGGGCGGCATCACCATGCAGAACATCGCCGACTATGCCCGGGCAGGCGTCGACGTCATCTCCCTCGGCGCGCTGACCCGCGACGCCAAATGGCTCGACTTTAGCCTCGACATGGAAACTAGAGTACAATAAAATGTACCCTAAATGGCGCTGTAGCTGTTGACCACGGTGTCACAAGGAACTACGACACCCAGAACCAAATTTCTAACCACGGCGGCACGACGGCACGGAGACAGTGGCGAATCAGACCAGCCGGATGGTTAATTAAACCACGGCGGCACGGCGGCACGGAGACAGTGGGTACCAGTAAAAACGAACTCTTTTTTGGTCCACGGCGACACAGGGACAGCGCACTAACCAAAAGGTGCTTACTGGACAATGGTTTCAACCTGGCTATCTGAACGAAAGCCTGAAAGCTTCAACACTCCTGTTGAATCCTGACAAGTTGAGTACTGGATATAGAAATTTGGCTGTCTCCATGCCCTCTACCCTCCGTGCCGCCGTGGATCAATAAAAAGAGTCTGACCATTCAAGTACGGGCAGTCTCCGTGTCGCTGTGCCGCCGTGGTTCCAGTAACCATCCTGCTATCGTTTCTTGAATTGTTTCCGTGTCGCTGTGCCGCCGTGGTTCCAGTAACCATCCTGCTATCGTTTCTTGAATTGTCTCCGTGTCGCTGTGCCGCCGTGGTTCCAGTAACCATCCTGCTATCGTTTCTTGAATTGTCTCCGTGTCGCTGTGCCGCCGTGGTTCAAATATTTAATTTTCTGTTGTCAGGATACGGAGCCGTGCCGCCGTGGTAAGTTGTTAAGCCCGTACGGTTATGCCTGATTAAAAAAGGAATTTGGGGCGCCCGCGGTTGCGGTACGCCCATGCATTCTTATTCACTTAGCGATTTGAGGATGCGGTCGGTGTCGACGTTCTCGTCGAACATGTTCTTCATGAGGTCGATCTTCTGGACGTTCTTGACCCTGACCGTGCGGAGCAGCTGCTCCATCCTGTCGACGAGGGTGGTGGTGTCGTCTGTGGTGAGGATGACCGGCACGCCCAGTTCTTCGGCCCTGCCCAGCACCTGGTTGGGCGGGTACAGGTTGCCCGAGAGGATCATGATTCTCATGCGGGCTTCCAGCGCCGCGATCTGGAGATCGGCCCGGTCTCCGCCGGTGACTACTGCGCGGTTGTGCTTCCGCCTGAAGACCTTGATCGCGCTGTCCGCAGCCAGGGCGCCTACGACAATGCCGTCCACAGTGACGTCCAGGTTGTTCTTGCCCGCGAGCACTTCGCCGTTGAGGCCCTCGGCGATCTCTCTGGCCGAGATGGTCTGCAGCGCCCGGTTCCTCGGCAGGACGCCCAGGACTTTGATGCCCTTGCGGTCAAAGTAGGGGACGACCTTCTCCTTGACGAAGTTCATCCGCTCCATGCTGGTGTTGTTGAAGATGATGCCCAGCACTTCCACGTCGCTGGAGAGCAGCTTCATGTAGGTGGTGATCCGGTCTACCGTGAACTCGTCGCAGTACTTTGACACCAGCAGGATCTTGCTCCCGGTGATCCTGGCGACCTCCGAGTCGGAGAGGCCCAGTACCGAGCTGCCGCTCACATCGCCGGCGCCCTCGAGGATCACGACATCCTTGTTCCTGCTCACGTGCTTGAAGGTCTTCTCGAGCTTGGGGACCAATTGCTTGTCCTTGCCCTCCAGCACGTCTTCCAGCAGCTGGTGGGTGAACAGGATGGGCGAGATCTCGTCGAGGTTCTCGTCAAGGCCCAGCATCTTTTTCATGTTCAGCGCGTCGTCGTCGACGAGCTCGCCGTTCACGTCCACGATGATGTTTCCTACCGGCTTCATGTAGCCAACCTTGAGCTCGTTTTCCTTGAGCTTCATCGCCAGCGCCATACACAGGGCGCTTTTGCCTGAATAGAGTTCTGTCGAACTTACTAGAATCGATCTCATGTGTATCCCATCCATGTGCGGGCTGATGCCCTCATGCTTCGGATTCGCGTTTTATCCTAACATGTACTACACGTTTAATCGTTATAAATTCTTCCGTCGAATGTTCATCTAACATGCCAGAATATTCTGTTTGGTAATACTATCAGTGCTTGCTAATTATGCGGTGAACAGTCCTGCTACCCCAGCCCATGACATATCGTACATGCCATACAGTAAACCCGTCTGCCATTTTCCGCGGGAAAGGCGGAGCCAGATCGATCGGATAAGCGGTAATGCTACATGTGATCGAGCAAAATTGCGATAGAAGAGCCGGGCTATGGGAAGCGTCCGGGGGACTGCATTATATTCCATTAAAAATTGTGGATCGGGTAGGTATTGAGAGGTCAGAGGGAGCGGTGGTGAGGTACCTGGAGTACAGGGAGGACTTTCAAGCTGGGAGGTCGGGGAGGTAGGGGGGCCTGAGAGAAGGTGGTAGAGTACCGTGAGGTAGCAGAGGATTAACCCTATTATATAGTAATCCTCTCTGACCTTTCTATTCTCTCTATCCTCCTCTCTGACCTCTGACCCTCCCTGACCTCCCAGCTTGAAAATCCTCCCCGACCTCCCGGGACCTCCCCGACCCCCAGTTTTCCATGGACTTTACCTGACACCCCCTCTAAAACTTTCCGGCGACAAGGATTTAACTTTCCAGCACCCTCTACTCTTGATCAATATCATGACTATGGTACGCACGACTTACTATGTGGAAGCTGACGCTCCCATAGCGAAGGTGGCGAAGGAAATCGCCGCCGAACAGTCTACGGGCACTTGGACCGAAGTGGCCGCAGAGAAGGAAGTTCACGAGAACCTCGGCGCCCGGGTAGTGAGCGCGGAAGGTAACACTGTCGTGATCGACTTCCCTGTGGAAATCTTCGAGCCGGACAACGTACCCCAGATTCTCTCCGTGGTCGCAGGTAACCTCTTCGGCCTCGGCGGCCTCAAAGCCTGCCGCCTTATGGACGTCGACTTCGACCCTATCGCGAAGTACTATAACGGCCCGGAGTTCGGCATCGAGGACGTCCGGAAGATGCTGAAAGTGCACGACAGGCCGCTGGTCGGCACCATCATCAAGCCGAAAGTGGGCCTCAGCCCGAAGCGGACCGCGGAAGTCGCAGAACAGGCTGCACTGGGCGGGCTGGACCTGATCAAGGACGATGAGACGCTGACTGACCAGAAGTTCTGCCCGCTGGAAGAGCGGCTGACAGCGGTCATGGACAGGCTGAACCGGATAGAGGACAAGACCGGTCACAAGACATTATACTGCGTAAACGTCACCTGTGCCGGCGACCAGATCGTCGAGCGCGCTGAACGTGCAGTCGAGCTCGGCGCCAACACCGTTATGGTCGACATCCTGACTGCGGGCTTCTCGGCCGTGCAGGCGCTGACCGACGAGAAGATCGGCGTGCCTATTCACATTCACAGAACAATGCATGGGGCTTTGACGAGAGGTAAGTATGGCATCGCCATGCCGGTTATTTCGAAGCTGACGAGGATGGTCGGCGGCACTAATTTACATACCGGCACTTACGCCGGCAAGATGGAGCGCAACGTTTGCGAGATCGACGCGTCGCGGGACATACTGAGGAAGCCCTGGGCCGGGTACAAGAGAGTATGGCCTGTTTCTTCGGGTGGGCTGTACCCGCAGAAGGTCCGGGAAAACCTGGACTGCTATGGTATAGACGTTATTTTACAGGCGGGCGGCGGCATCCACGGGCACCCCGAGGGGACTACTGTGGGTGCGGTGGCCATGTTCCAGGCTGTGGAGGCGTGGAAGGAGAAGAAGACCCTTGAGGAGTATGCTGTAAATCATAAGGAGCTGGCGGGCGCGTTAAAGCAGTGGGGGCCGTCGCAGTAAAAGCTTAGATAGTATCACAGCGCGGGTCGACGTCCGACCTTCGGGTCGGCCTACTCCCGTTTTTCGGGTGCTGCACCGTCAGGGCCGGGCTCGCATCCTCGAAATGAAAACCTGGCTGGCGCTACGCTGCCGCCAGCTTACATTTCTTCGCAAGCCCTAAGCGACACCGCCTGCGGCAGGTGTCCATTACCCTGCCGCCTCCGCATCCTGCCCTGATGGGCAGGACTGATGCCCGAAAAACCTCCGTCGACCGCGATGCTTTTTTAATATTTCAGATTACATTCAAGCTAATTCCTCGTAATGCAATAACTGTTTATATCATCAGGCAATATCTTCCTTAAAAGGTGCCCAAGCCATGAAAATCGCCATATTTCACGACCACTTTGCCTTCATTGGCGGAGGGGAGAAGCTTGTGCTTACGCTGGCCAGGCACCTCGGTGCAGACGTTATTTCTACGGACGTCGACCGCAGGCTGATCGAGCTCATGGGGTTTAACGATGTAAACGTGATAAGCCTCGGAAGCCTGTGCAGAACTCCTCCGCTGCGGCAAATACAGTCGACGATCAAGTTTGCATCGTGCGACTTCCGGGGGAAGTATGATTTTTTCATCTTCAGCGGTAACTGGGCACACCATGCCTCAAATAAGCATAAGCCTAACCTGTTCTACTGTCACACACCAGTGAGGGCGTTTTACGATCAGCGGGAGGTCATGGCAGCAACAATGAATCCTGTGGCAAGGATAGCTTTTCTTGGGTGGACTGCTGCCCACAGCCGGCTTGATCTGAGATCTATCGGACGGATCGACCGGATCGCTTGTAACAGCCAGAATACGGCGAGGCGGATAAAAAAGTACCTTGGCAGGGACGCTACGGTGATCTATCCTCCTGTGGATACTTCTAAGTACAGGTATATCTGCGATGACGGCTTCTGGCTCTCGGTGAACCGGCTATATCCCGAAAAGCGCATCGAGGTGCAGATCGAGGCATTCAGGCAGATGCCGGAGGAAAAGCTGGTCATCATAGGCAATTGCGGGGTGGGTGATCACTCAGTAGAATATGCAGCCGGGCTCAAGAAGGATCTGCCTGCGAACGTCACGATGATCAGCGATGTGGCAGAAGATCAGTTGATCGATTATTGCGGTCGCTGTCGTGGTCTGATAACTACCGCTGCAGACGAAGACTTCGGCATGACTGTTATAGAAGCGATGGCTGCAGGAAAACCCGTGATCGCTGTGGCAGAAGGCGGTTACCTTGAGACCGTTGCAGATAGTATCACCGGGAAATTTATTGAATGTGTACCTGAGGCTATCGTGTGCTCGGTCAAAGGGGCCGGAACAGAATGGAGCTGGTCGCGGGACGAGTGCGAACAGCGCAGCAAACTGTACGACACGTCAAAATTTATATGTGCGTGCGGTGAGGCTATTACAGGGCTCGAGTGAAACTTATGGAAACGCTGAACATCTGTGTGGCTACATATAAGTTATTCGAAGGCAACGGCATCGACGTATCTGTCATACAGTTTGCGGAAGAGCTCGCACGCAAGCACAATGTTAAAGTGCTGGCGGTCGATGCCAGCGACAGCATCAAAAGTCTCGATGTCCAGCGCGTGCCAGCTAACAATCCTTTAAAGATGAGGCAAATCGCCGCAGACATCGACCGGCAAAAGTTCGATGTGATCTCAACTCATTATACGCCGTTCGACCTGGTTGCGTCGCTCTGCCGGACGCCGCATTTTCTACATGATCCGGGAGTGCCTCCTGCTATCACGATGAGAAAGCCTGCAGATGCCTATCTCTGGTCGCTGGTGAACACAGCGAGGCTGGTGTCTGCGAGAAAGGCCCGGGTCGTCTTACCCATATCTGGGTATCTTGCAAACGAGTTCAGAAAAAAATATCTCTACTTCGGAAAGACCGAAATTTTGCCTTATTGTATCGATTTTCCGGATTCTATGCCTGAGCCGGCCAGACTTCCGTTCGAAAAGTATGTGCTGTATGTAGGCAGGCATACCCGCTACAAAGGCGTACATGATCTGATTGATATCTTCGATGATGCCCGAAAAGAGATCGGCGACGATGTCCATCTGGTAACGATCGGGCTCGGTGAGCCTCGCTATGTGGAGATTCTAAAGCAGAAGGCGGCCAGTGTGGGCAATGTTCATATTCTGGGGTTCGTGCAGGATATCTGGCCGTACTATACAGGGGCGAGCGTATATGCGACGTGCTCGCAGTGGGAAGGCCAGGATAGGCCTGTGATCGAAGCCCAGTACGCGGGGAAGCCGGTCGTTTCATACAATAATTGCTCTCATCCTGAAGTGATCGTCAACGGTACGCTGGCGAAGAGCCGGTCGGAGTTTAAAGATGCGCTTGTCAGGTATCTGATGACGAAACCCGCCGGTTCTGGCGGGAGCACCGAGATGGTTAAAAGGTATGCGCCGGAGAAGATGGCGGACAGCTTTACGGAGATCGTGAAGAGGGCGGTGGATGGTAATGGGGCGTAAGAAGGTCGCCATTGTCGTGCAGCGGTACGGGTCTGAAGTGCTCGGGGGCTCAGAGAGCCTGGCCAGATCACTAGCGCATTTGCTATCCGATGTATACGACATCGATGTGCTCACGACGTGCGCAAAGGACTACGTTACCTGGAAAAACGAGTTCCAGGCAGGGGAGTCGATGGACGGGCCTGTCAGAGTACTTCGGTTTGCAGTGGATCGGCAGCGGAGTAAGTGGTTTAATCTCTATAACGCCCTGATGCTGAAGGTGCCTCATACCAGGTGGATGGAAGAGTTATGGATGAGTATGCAGGGGCCGTACTCAACGGGGATGTTTCACTTTATCAAGAGTAATACTGACAAATATCACCTGTTTGTATTTTTTACTTATATGTATGGCACGACGTATTATGGTATCAAAGATGTGTATGCCAAATCGATTCTTCTGCCCACTGCACACGATGAACCTTACATGCGTTTCGGTTTATATGGCGAACTATTCAAGTCTGTTCGAAAGATCATATTCCTGACTCGCGAAGAAAAGAACTTCGTGGACGATTTGTTTGACTTAGACAATGATAAAGGTGTGGTGATAGGCGCTCCAGTAAGTAACTGCAATGGAGATATGGGACAGTTTCGTAAGAAATACCGCATCGAAGGCGATTTTATTCTGTACGTAGGTCGCATCGATGTTATGAAAGGTGTTAATCGGCTAGTTGAGTACTTTGAACGATACTGCAAAGAACGCCGGCCAGATCTTAAGCTGGTGTTATGTGGAAACGGGCCCTTAAAGGTCCCTCGTACAGACCATATCCTACCCATCGGCTTTGTCCTAGAAAGTGAAAAGTTTGGCGCTATGAAGGCGGCAATTGCCACAGTTCTCCCTTCCAAGTTCGAAAGCTACTCAATAGTTGCCATGGAGTCAATGCTATCTGGTACTCCTGTAATAGTTGATGGTGATTGTGCAGTGCTCAAAGGTCATTGTCAGCGTGGTGAAGGCGGTATTTGCTATGTGTCCTACGAAGAATTTGCTAAAGCTCTGGAGCGGCTTACGGCCGACCGGGAATACCGAAAACAGGTGGGTGCAAGAGGTCAGATGTACGTTGAAGTCTGTTATTCGGCTGAGGTTATAAGGAAAAGATATATATCGACTATGGATGGTCTTATAAGTTGATTTCTCGGCGTTATGTCTATTATGCCACTACCGGCGGGGTATCTGAATCAAGGTTATGACTATGGGCAGATTGTGGGATTATCGAGGGTTGATCAAGAAGATCGCACTGACAGACCTAAAGATCAGGTATAAGAACTCCGTCCTTGGCTTCCTATGGTCGCTGCTCCAGCCACTTGCGATGATGGTTGTCCTGTATATCGTATTTACTAACCTGTTTAAAAACGAGGCTATAGATAACTATCCCCTGTATCTCATGATCGGATTGATCTCGTGGGGTTTTTTCGAGAAGGCGACCAACTTCAGCCTGAATAGCATCGTAGGGAAGGCCAACCTAGTGAAAAAGATATACTTTCCCAGGGAGGTACTGGTAATCAGTGCCTGCCTGACTGCGCTCATAATGTCGTTGATCGAATTTGGTATAATCGCGATGTTCATCCTTGTCAATGGGATCGTGCCATCGTGGCAGATTGTCCTCTTTCCCGCGGTGCTTTTCATTGAGTTTATCTTGGTTTTAGGCATATCGTTGGCTATCGCATCGCTGAATGTTAGATACAGAGACGTGCAGTGGATCTGGGCCGTATTCTTGCAGGTGGGCTTTTTCCTGACTCCCATCATGTACTCGATACGTATATTCAAAGATACCACTGTTGCTAACCTGATCAGCCTTAACCCGATGGGAGTTATCATGGACCTGATGAGAGATGTTATTATTCGAAACACGATCCCCTCCTGGCTGTCTATTCTGTCTATATCAGCTTTCTCGCTTGTTGTGCTCGCAGTGGGATGGATAGTGTTCCGGCAGATCGATCCCACGTTCGCAGAGGAGGTCTAAACTATGAAAGGTAAGGACATCCCAAATGATCAAGATACAGTCATTACTGTCAGGAACCTTTCAAAAGAATTTATCATCCCGCATGAACGCCGAACAACGCTGTTCGAAGGCATCACTGGTGTATTCAGGCCAAATACCTATGAAAAGTTCACTGCCCTGGACGATGTAAGCTTCGATGTTAAAAGAGGTGAGTCCATCGGTATAATCGGGGATAATGGAAGCGGTAAGAGCACTTTGCTTAAGATCGTTGCCGGGATTCTTCGGCCGACGAGGGGTACAATCGCGGTAAACGGGCGAATAACACCTTTCCTAGAACTAGGGGTTGGCTTTCAGCCGGACCTAAGTGCACGGGAAAATATTGAGATATACAGCACAATCATGGGGTTGCCGGAGCATGAAATACAGAAAAACATAGATTCTGTTCTAGACTTCGCCGGACTGACTAACTTCAGGGATGCAAAACTGAAAAATTTTTCATCCGGCATGCAGGTGCGCCTTGCTTTCTCCACCGCCATCCAGGTCAAGCCCGAGATCCTCGTCGTGGATGAGGTTCTGGCAGTAGGTGACATGGAGTTCCAGCAGAAATGCCTGGATATTTTCAACGATTACCTCATGTCTGGCGTCACAATTCTGTTCGTATCTCACGACTTAAGTTCTGTAAGGCGTTTCTGCCGGAAGACCTTGCTATTAAATAATGGAAGGATGGTCGCTTTTGGTGATACGTGCGACATCATCGATCGGTATATCTACAGGGTAGATAAGCGGGAAGTTGCAGTCGAAACACCGACGGCAGGCTCTCGAACTACTCCTGAGCAAGACCTGTGCAGTGATGAAGCAACACTGGCTACCACCCGCTCAGGCAACCAAAAAATCACTATCACCGATGTCACATTCATCGATAAGTTCGGCAAGACTGGCGTCAGGTACAATACGGGAGACCCCCTTGTGATCCGCCTTGACTATACTGCTATAGAGCCCATATACGATCCTGTGTTTGGAATCGCAATCTACGATGAATCTGGTAAGCTATGCTACGGTACTAATACGGATATCCAGGGGTTGAGTCTGGGACTGGTTAAGGGGCGGGGCACTCTAGAGCTGGTGTTCCAGTCGATCGATCTACTGTCAGGCAGCTTTAAAGTGACCGTGGCCGCGCACTCACGGGACAATGTCAACTACGACTGGCTCGATAAAGCGTTCACGTTCGCTATCATTAATACCGGGCGGGTAGCCGGCGATTATGATCTGAAGGGCCGGTGGAAGTAAAGTGATCTTATAAACGGGGCTACAATATTTAATATTAGCAAAAATTATTTATCGCTCTTCCGGAATATGCTGACATACCGCAGAATAAATCGCTTACATTTCAGGACCGAACCTGTCATTGATCACGTAATGTTAAACGAGTAGCTGGTGGGTAAAATATGGATGACGTGTTCAACATAAAAGATTCCAGAGTTAATAAAGAAGAACTGATTATAAAAATTCAACAAAATCTTAATGCGCGGAAAACTAAGGGCGCGTACTCGAAAAACGATGAAAATCTTCTCAATTCCCTGTCGCTCTCCTCTTCCTCTCAGCAGAATGACCTTGATAAGCTCAAGGAAGAGATCACCCGTCTCAAGTTAAATGCCGCGGTGACTGCCAGCGATTATAAAATAGCATCTCACAGGATGCTTGTAGGTCCTGTGCTGGTCAAAGGTCGCACACTGGTCAATGGCGAAGTGAAGAGGTATGTAGATCCGATGCTGAGCCGCCAGCAGTCCTTTAATTATGACCTGATACAGTATCAGGAGAACATCGTAAATTATATGGAGAAATCCTTTGATGTACTCCGGTCAGAGATGCTGGCCAGAACCAGAGACATATCTGATGATATTCAATATGCCCTTTCTTCTGAGGTAGGCGATAAGATACTTGTAATAGAACGGGAGTTGAATGATCGCCTCGACAAGCACTTGAAAAATACTGTAAATAACAGTGCTGTCATTGCCGAGTTGAGGACAGCTATAGAAGCAGATAATAAAAAGGCTATCGAAGAGGTTAGGGCGGAAATTTTAGACAATCTTGTCAGGACAAACGCACGCTTTGAAGGTCGTGTAGCAGACTGGAGGGTGGACTTTCGCATGGATCTCAACGACCGCATCATCGGCCTGAGGTCTGAGTTTAGGCAAGATACAAACGATCGTATTGGGGCTCTTCGAAATGATCTGCGCGAGGAAATCGTGTGTCATACTCTGGAGAAGATGCGTATCGCCTTATCTGCACTTGGTAAGGGGGCTGATGCTGCTACCATGGCCTCGCTATTTACATCGATGCCACAACAGCCAGCAAAACTGTCCAGTGTATCGACTGATGCTATCTCCGGTGACTACCTGCAGTTCAGCAGGGAAATCGGCATGGCTTGGACCAGAATCAGTGGCCAGTCCTCTGTCTCCCCCAGTCTGATGGAAGATGCTATTGATCTTTTCAAAGAGTCTCATGTTATTATAGACATCGGTTGCGGCAGCGGATTTTTCCTTGAACAACTGAGGAATGCCGGGATCAGGGGATACGGTGTTGATCTGAATGAAAAGCTGATCGAGCTTTGTATTTCAAAAGGGCTCGATGCAAGGTGCATAGATGCAGTTGGACATTTAGCTTCACTTGATGATGAAGTGCTGGACGGTATCTTCATATGCCAGGTTTTAGAGCACCTGACCATAGACGGGATCGATCATCTGCTCAGCCTTTGTTACCGAAAGCTTAAGCCGGGAAAAGCTTTGATCGCCAGCATACCGAACATCCAGAATATCATTGTTTCATCTAACCTGTACTACATGGATCCCACTCACCAGACTCATCTTCACCCCGAGGTACTCAAATATATCCTCAGGAAGTGCAAGTTCTCTAGTGTTGAAGAAAGGTACTACCAGCAGGTTCCCGAGGAGATGAAGCTGAGGATGATCGAGCCTCCTGGCACAGAACAGACGCCGGAGATAAAGCAGGCGATCGAGAGTATCAATCATAATGTCGCACTGCTGAATCAGCTCCTGTTTTCTGCAAGAGACTACGCAGTGATCTGCAGGAAATAGGCTATGACCGGCAGTGAAAAAAAACAGGTTTTGCAGATTGCACCTACCCTTGAGGTCAACGATGCCGTCAGCAACGATGTACTCCAGATCGACCGGTTTCTCAGACAGTCCGGGTTCTCGACTAAGATCTTTACCATATATCATTCTGCCGAGCTTGCGGGCTTTCGGTTGCCCGCGGATACGATCGGCAAATATGCCACGGATGACACGGTGATCTTCTACCACTATCCGCTACATTCTAACATCTCTGAGATACTTAAAAAAGTGCCGGGAAAAAAGATCCTAATCTACCATAACGTTACACCGGCGAAATTTTTCGAGGGATTAGATCAGGGGCTGTTTCAGGTCTGTAAGGATGGTGTTGACAAATTGTCTTTGTTGAAAGACGACTACGTCCTGGGGCTGGGTGACTCTGAGTTTAATAGGATCGACCTGTTGAACGCCGGTTTTAAAAACACCGGTACCTTGCCAATATTGCTAGATGTGAGCCGGTTTAGACAATCAAACGAGCAGCTTATCGCAAAGCTGACAGAGGGCGGTACTGTAAACCTTCTCTACGTCGGGCGCATTTCTCCGAACAAGAAGCAGGAAGACGCCATTAAAATTTTCTACTATTACCATAATTACATCAATAGCAATTGCCAGCTTTACCTGGTGGGTAAAGAGCAGGTACCTGTATACGTGAACTTCCTCAAGCTGCTGATCGCCAGACTGGGCTTGACAGACAAAGTTCACTTTACTGGGTCAGTCAGCAATGAGGACATGACTGCGTACTACCGTAGCGCCAGTATTTTCCTGTGCATGAGCGAACACGAGGGCTTCTGCGTGCCATTGCTGGAAGCGATGTACTTTAACGTCCCGATCCTTGCATACAATTCGTCTGGCGTACCGTTTACGCTGGGCGGGTCGGGGATCCTTGTCAACCGAAAGGATCATGCGGCCATTGCTGAGATGGTCGATCAGATTATCAGCGACGACCAGCTGAGGCGTATGATTATTGAGCGGCAGACGGACCGGCTGGGAAATTTTAGCATCGACAAAGTTGGTAAGCAAATCTTAGATATTATTGATAATGTGTCCGGAGGATCAACTACCTTATGAGCGATCCGTATGTATCAGTCATAGTATGCACTTACAATAGGGCAAAATATCTGGACGAGACCCTACAATCCCTTCTTTGCCAGTCGTACCGTGACTACGAGATCATCGTTGTTAATGGACCTTCAACAGATCATACGGAGCAAGTACTCAACAAGTACTCGGGCCTAAAAATCGTCCGACAGCCAGAGCTGAACGGTCTTTCCTTCGCCCGCAACCTGGGCATCGTCGCTTCGAACGGCGACATTCTGGCTTTCATTGATGATGATGCGGTCGCAGATCGAGATTGGCTCAAGTTCCTTGTGCAAGGCTACAAAGATGATTCAGTAGGTGGCGTCGGCGGCTATGTATACGGACCGAAAAACGAGCCGTTGTTCGATAATGGACGTATCAACAAGAATGGCCTCCCGATCAACATGCCGGACTACACTGTCCCGCTAGGGCAGGATGAGTTCCAGATATCCCTCGGCACAAATTGCTCGTTCCGTAGAAAAGCAGTATATGATGCTGGTGGTTTCGATCCCTACTTCCGCTACTACCACGACGAGAGCGACCTGTGCGTGCGCATTGCGAAGAAAGGCTACCGCATTGTGTATGTCAAAGACGCGGTTGTTATGCACTGGATGGCTGAGGGCCATAACCGGAAATCACCTTATGATATCAACTGGACAATGATCTTGAAAAATATTGTCTATTTCACGCTGCGGAACTTCGGTAACGAGTACATGGCATGGCTCATGCCAATAACTGCTTTGCGAAAGCATCTTGGGGACATGAATTGGCTATACTCTAGTAAGCAGATAAGCCTACGGAAGTTGGCCAAACTGTACTGGATGCACATTTTGGGAGTCATCTACGGGTACAAGGACGGGCTGATCCGCCGCGGATGTAAGGATAACCTGAGCGGGGTAGATATTTCTCGCTACTTTATGCTCAAAATATGCCTCACGTCCGGCGAATTTTCCAGGAATTGCGGCGGGGGTATATGTAAGTACACGTATGAGCTTGCCCATTCGCTCGCAGAGCTTGGCCATGAGGTACATGTCATCACCCGATCGGGCCGCGAAGAAGATTATGATTCGATTGACGGCCACGTGTATGTCCATCATGTCACCCCGGCAGACATCGAGTTTGCCAGGATCCCTGCTGACATGAACGCATCGCGTTTCGTGCTGGCCCAAAGCTATGCATTTGCCCAGAAAATACGGGACCTGGTTGATGCCCGGGGGATACAGGTCGTCGAAATGCCTCTCTGGGATGCTGAAGGGTTTGCCTTCTCGCTCGTTAAAGATGTGCCGCTATGTGTCCGGCTTATGACCCCCATGTATAAGGTAGCACAGTACCATTCCTGGAAAATGGGCGAAGACTTGGTGTTCGTAGACTTCATGGAAGGAGAGGCAGCTCGCCGGGCGAATCGGGTCATCAAAATTAGCAACGATATTGGTAGGGTAATAGGCGAGCACCATAGCATCGATCCTGAAAAGATGGATCTATGTCCGCTTGGCATCGCTATGCCGCCTGCTAATCAGATTTCTTACAGCAGAAAAAATGCCGGCAACCTAAAGGTATTATTCGTCGGGCGCCTCGAAGCGAGAAAAGGTGTAGACACCCTTTTTAAGGCCATACCGGCTGTGGTTAATGCCATTCCTGGCACTGAGTTCGTCCTGGCCGGCAAGGATACCAATCTCTCGCCGGAAGGTGGCTCTTATAAAGAATATCTGCTCAAGCACCTCGACTCTAAATATGCCCGGAACGTTAAGTTCCATGGTTTCGTCGAGACTGGCCAGCTAGAGGAAATGTATCGGGAATGCGATCTGTTCGTTGCACCGTCGCTCTACGAATCCTTCGGCCTAATCTATGTCGAGGCGATGTCCTGGGGCAAGCCTGTCATCGGCTGCAGAGCCGGGGGAATTCCTGAGGTCTTCAGCGACGACGAGACCGGCATATTGATCGAGCCAGGCAACGACCGGGAGCTTGCAGAGGGAATCATCAGGATCCTAGGCGATGACGGCCTGCGTGAGCGCATGGGGAGAAGTGCCAGAGAACTGGTAGAAAAAAAATTTTCAGCCAGGGCTATGGCAATCAACACCGTGGAGATCTACAGGTCCACTATCGAAGCCTTCAGTTCTCAAGTAGCCAGAAGTGAAATAATATGCCAAAACAGCCATGGAGCGACCACCACTCCTGCAACTACGCTGTTTAGGGCGATCTCGGATGGCCGTTCGAGAAAGCTTAAGATTGCATATTTCTCTCCCCTGCCGCCGGTTAAATCGGGCATCTCTGATTACAGTGAAAACTTGCTTCCATATCTGCTCCAGTACTCAGACATCGACCTTTTTGTCGATGACTTTACCCCTACTCTGAACGATGCTCTGAAAAAGTGCCCGATCTACTCTTACCGCCAGTTTGAGTCGATGGCGGCAGACGGCTGCTACGACATGATCATTTACCACATGGGGAACAGTATCTATCACGCCTACATGTATCCATTGATAGAAAAATACCCTGGCATCATCGTCATGCACGACTACATCCTCCATGGGCTGGTCTATGCCATGACGGCGCTGAAGGGTGATAACTCCCAGTACGTGGAAGAGATGAAGTTCAGCCACGGCAGCGCAGGCGAACGGGAAGCTCAGAAAAACCTGAAATCATTGACCCCAGAGAGCGTGTACGATATTAGGTTCCCAATTAACCGCCGTGTGTTGTACCGAAGTAAAGGTATCCTCGTACACAATTCGTGGACAGAACGTATGGTTCATGATCAGGTTGGCTATATACCTGTGAAATGCGTTCTGCTCGGGGCAGAGACGGGTAGTGAGGTACCAGCAGATAGCCGGGCAGAGCTTCGCTCATCCCTCGACATCGAGGATGCCGCTGTGGTTTTCGGATCATACGGCTACATAGCCCCGACGAAGCGTATCATCTCGTCGCTTAAGGCCTTCGCCCGCCTGGTAAGAGAGCTTCCGGACTCCCGGTATCTACTCGTGGGCGAGCTTAACGAAGGCTACCGCGATGAAATCCTGCGCTTTATCAAAGAAAATCACCTTGAGCAGCATGTAATCCTGACCGGGTATGTCAATCCGGAGGATATGGGCCGGTATCTCTCTATTACCGACGTGGGCATCAATCTACGCTATCCGGTTACCGGCGAAATGTCGGCTACACTGGTGACCATGATCGGCAAGGGTATCCCGGTAATCGTGTCTAAAGTCAGCAACTTCGCCGACTTCCCTGACGATATCTGTCCGAAGGTTGAAGTAAACGACTTGGAAGTGGATACGCTTTTCGCACTGATGAAGCAACTATCTTTCAACGCTGACCTACGCCGCCACATGGGAGCTATGGCAAAGAAGTTTGCCGAAGAGCACCTATCTTTCGACATCGTAGCCCGGGAGTACATTGACTTTATCGGTAGGCTAAGATCAAATGAGGTGTAATTATGGATTTTTTAAAGCGCAAAATGGATTTCTATGAATTTTTACACGAATGCAGGACGACTTGTCTTCGCAATATGCCCGCTGCTAGATCAGTCCTCAGTATCGGTGCGTCAGGCCTCTGGTATTTTGAATGGTTCCATAAAAATTATCCTCACTCGGTTATGACCCATACTGGTATCGACATCAGCCCTTGTCCCGAGGGTCTGCCAGTTTTTGCTCGGTGGATCCAGCACGATGGGTCTGACCTGTCCATGATTCCCGCAGGGTCCATTGATCTGATCTTCGCAGGCCAGTTCATCGAGCACATCTCTTGGGAACAGCAGTACCAGTTTTTGGTCGAAGCCAACCGGGTGTTGGCCTCAGGTGGTTTTCTCGTGATCGACAGCCCCAACTACCCTGTGGCTAACAGGTACGGTATCAAACATCAGGATCATGTCAGCGAGCTTTCATATCTGCAGATGTCCGAAGCCCTGAAACTATCTGGGTTCTCGCTGACCGAGTCCCGCGGTATTATGCCAGTAAGCCTGCTGGGGACACCACCGTCAAATCAGGGTAAGTACTGTTCGCGGTTCGTAACTACCGTCTACAAAGAGGACCTGAAAAATGGTGTGAACGGCAATCCTGATGAATCCTTCATCTGGTGGATAACCGCCAGAAAGCTTCCCGTAGAGATAAACCACCAGGATCTTAGAGATCGATTAAACAAATTTTTCATCGCCAACGAGTCGGAAAAAACATCGATTGTATACCACCAAATTGGCGTACTTGAAGAACATGGTGGTAACGTCTACGTTAAGGTGTCTCCAGGGCAGAATGACTTCGCTCTCTATGGGCCCTACGTGACTTATCCGGCCGGGAAATACCTTGTGAAGTTCGATATAAGCATGCCCGGAAAATCCTATGCGAAGGAAGATACCGTAGTATGTTCCATCGACGTAGCAGCTAATTGCGGTGAAAAAATCGTTGTAAAGCAAGACCTCATGGTTAAAAACTTGGTGGACGGAAAGTCACAGGTGCTGGAATTTTCCATTGATGCTCCAACGATGCTCGAATTCCGTGTATTATCTCATGGGACTGCAGAATTTAGGGTGGGCATAGTCCCTGTACTTGTCAGCCTGTTATAAAAATGAGGTATTAGTGCTTTTGGCACTAACCTCCTTTCTTTACGATACTGTAATACTCTCGCTCACGTGTCTCCATACCTGGCTACTCCATTTCTGACCATCTTGTACTGCAGGTATATTTGCCCGCAGTTGTGGGGTTTTCATGGTGTAGGTTAACGTGCATGTGTTGCCTGAAGTCAAGATAGTTCCTGCGGAGATGAATATACTGGGGCTCCTCTCTCCCTGTAGATACCGGATTTTCCGCACGAGTAACACTGGACTCCAGTTGGAGTCTTCCTTGGTTTATCAATGCAGTTATCACCTATATTCGGTTTCGCCAGGCGATGGGATGTTGCAGTAATATTCCATGCAGGTCTGGTTATTCAGTAATCTCCGGACGATGATCAGGTAAGAATCCCAACCGTCACTTGTACCGGTAAAGTGATGCGTTATGATGCTACCTGATCCATCATATCCTGAGGTGTATTCATCTATAAATGTCCAGTCTCCGCCCGTTACTCTATTTAGGGTTATTGTAATTTCACGCGTGTTACTGGTGTAGTCTTTATAGCTGGCCATAATATCATATTGGCTGCTCACCGGGTCGTAAGAGCTTGTAGTGATTATCCTCACAGGCTGACCGCTGTTACTAGGCCATACTATTGGATTACAACTATTGGCTGGATCGGGTAAAAGTTTGCAACTATTATCAATCAGTATTAACTGGCTGCCATTGCTTGTCGATACTCCCGCTGTACTATCCTCCTGAGCTGCATAAACTACGCGGGTTGAGGTGACCGATCCTTTTCGCGATACATCATCATCCTGGTATTGCTCTCCATTCTCGTCTGTCGGTTTAATGGTCGGAGGTGGTACCTCCAGAGGCCCTGGACGAGAGGTTTCGTCTGTTGCTATCGGCTGGTCAGCGGGCAATATCTGGTATGCCTGCGCTAAACCTGCTATAATACAGATGCTTACGACGAAAACGCATATAATTAATTTGATACTCTTACTAGCTTCTAGTATACTTATTCTCATCCTTTTATCGCCTCACCACAAATATTTAATTATGATTTTTTTAAGCATTTATATTATATTATTAGGATTTATATATTTATGGCAAGAATAAAAAGGGTTAATCCCAGTAGGCGCAGGTTAGCAATTCATTATGGCATTAAAAACATAAGTTTTTCTGCAAGCATCTGCAAGGTAATCTTATAGTTCTGATGCAACTATCATATAGAGGATCGCTGCTACCGGGAAAAGATTAATATAAAAAAATTAGGTGCCAGTACTATTGTATAGCATCTTCTGTTTATGCTACTGTTATGGTCTTCTGTAGTGTGTCGCCGTACCATGTTACTCCGCCACGGTAATAATAAAAAAAGGATGTTAGCACAAATTGTGCTAACATAAGTTTTTAAACTACTGTTATTGTCTTCTGCATTGTGTCTCCATACCAGGCTACCCCATCTCTGACCATCTGGTACTGGGGAGTGTACGTACCCGCGGTATCGGGTGCTTTCATCGTGTAGGTGAACGTGTACGTGCTACCCGGAGCAACAGTGATGCCCGCAGGGATGAATACTCTGGTAGGCCCGAAAGAAGCTGCCACTCCACTCCCTTCTCCAATCGCTCCGAGCCTGATGCTGCTTGCCTCATTCCAGAGTGTACTGCCAGTATTCCTCAAAGTCATAGACACCGAGTACGACTGGCCATGAGTCATCGTCGAGGGAATCGTGTTCGAGATGAGCTGGGAGTCCAGTGCACCAGGAGCGCTTACAGTTAACGTATTGCTCCACGTGTCTCCGAACCAGGCCACTCCGTCTCTGACCATCCTGTATTGTGGATTGTACGAGCCTGAAGTTCCCGGGGCTACCATTGCCAGGGTGAATGTGTACTGCTGACCGGGAGCCACATTGGTACCCGCAGGGAGGAAGAGCCTTGTGGTGCTGAATCTCGCCGCATCACCGCTTCCATCGCCTATCGCTCCAAGCCTGATGCTGCTTGCCTCATTCCACGTGGTCGTACCGGTGTTACGCATCGTCACCTTTGTAGTATACCCATGATACCCTTCCATGCTCGACGGGCTATCGATCCAAACGATCTGGCTATCCAACGCCGGTGCGGTAGATACTGTCACTGTCTTGCTGATGGTGCTGCCGAACCACTGGTGGCCGTCCCAGACCATCTGGTACTGCGGGTTATACGTTCCCACGCTTGTTGGGGCAGTCATGATGAAACCGAAGGTATACGTTTCTCCAGGTGCTACGGAGGTGCCCGACGGGACCTTTAGCCTTGTGCTGGTAAACTTCGCAGCATCACCTGCACCGTCACCTACGGCTCCCAGGCGTATCGCACTGCTATCGGTCCACGGCATCGTACCGGTATTCCTCAATGTTACTGTCGCCCAGTATAGCCTGTATGCGGTCATCGAGGTAGGAATCGTATCCGATATATACTGGGCATTGGGAGCCAGTACTGTCACGGACTTGCCCACTGTATCTCCGAACCACTGGTGGCCGTCCCAGACCATCTGGTACTGTGGATTATATGTACCTCCGGAATATGGTGCGGTCATGGTGAATGTAAAGACCCGCTGTTGACCAGGCTGCACGGTTGTGCCGGGGGCTATGAATATTCTGGTACTGCTGAATTTGGCTGCATCGCCACTGCCTTCACCTACTGCACCGAGCCTCGTGGCATCGGCTTCAGACCATGCTGTATTCCCTGTATTCGTCAGCGTGACAGATGCTGTATAGGTTTGACCTGCGTACATCGTATCAGGTATGCTCATGCTGACCAGATCAGCATCCGGTGCGTATATCACCGACACAGGTTTGCCGATTGTCTGCCCAAACCATGTGTGGCCGTCCCATACCATCTGGTACTGCGGGTTATACGTGCCGGAAGTAGTGGGGGCAACCATATTCATTGTCCAGGTATAGCTCTCGCCTGGGGGTATCACAGTGCCTGCCGGCATGCGCAGTCTTTTTGCTGTAAATTTAGCTGCGTCGCCAGTGCTCTCGCCAACTGCACCGAGGCTGAATTGATCATTAGCGGTCCAGGGCATATTTCCGCTATTTGTCATCGTGATGCTTATCGGATACGTCTTTCCAGCAAGCATCGTACTCGGGATGTTATCAGATACCTTCGCTGCGTTGGGCCACTGCACAGTTACTGTTTTCCCCGCGGTGTTTCCAAACCAGTAATGGCCGTCCCATACCATTCTATACTGTGGATTATACGTGCCGGGGGTCCAAGGAGCTGCCATCGTGTAGGACCACGTATACTGCTCGCCTGGCTGAACAGTTGTTCCGGTCGGCAGTAGCTGCCTGATACCAGTAAACTTGACTGCGTCGCCGGTCGTGTCGCCGACGGCTCCGAGTCTCATAGCGTTGAGGTCAGTCCACGCAATGTTACCTGTGTTCTCGAACGTGACGGTTACAGGGTAAGCTTGGCCTGCCAGCATCGTGTCTGGCATACTTATGCTTTTCAACAGTGCATCGGGCATAGCAATGACTGATATCTGCTTACTCACAGCCTGGCCAAACCACTGGTGGCCGTCCCACACCATCTGGTACTGGGGGGTGTATGTACCGCCTGTGCCGGGCGCAGTCATGGTAAACGTCCATGTATATGACTGGCCGGGCGCTATTGTCATTCCGCTCTGGATGGGTATCCTGGTCGACGAAAACTTGGCTGCATCGCCGCTGGCTTCCCCGACTGCGCCCAGGCGTACTCCATCGGCGGGGTTCCAGGGCATGTTGCCGTTGTTGGTCATCGTCAGGTTGACTGTATAAGTCTTTCCTATCTGCATCGTGGCCGGGATGTCGTTGGTGACGACAATGGCGTTGGGCTGGAATCCTGACCTTACAGCTTGTAGTGCGTCTACACGGCCAAAACCATAGGTATTGTCAAAGCCAGCAGCACCAATATCTGTTGCCGACCAGTATAATAAACTCTTTATCTCATCTTTGTTCTTAGTCGGGTAGGCGCTCCATAAATCAGCTACTACTGCGGCAACCGATGGAGCTGCTGCACTAGTGCCATAGAAGTAATAGTTACCATAATAGTATGATCCGAAGTTTCCCGCACCACTTATTCTTACATCGTCGATTCCACAGATATCCGGCTTTTGACGGGTTTGTGCAGATGGATGGGAAATGGTTACAGGACCTCTGGAGGAGTACATCTGAATATCATCATTTCCTAGATCGTATGCGTCAATAGCTCCTACTGTGATTACACCTGGCACGGCTGCATGGGAAAAAATCGAATCTGATGCAGTATTATAACTAGGATCTATCTTTGCACCAAATGTATAGATCTCAAGGGTTTTTGACTGGGCTTTTCCATTATAATTTTCTATGTATATATAATATGTTCTAGAAGTACTATAATAGTTGGTATATACTATACTCTCATAGGGATTTGGATATCCTAATCCTTGCCAATTATCATTATAGCCTACTAAATTACCATTTGAATCATATAGCCTGAGTACATAATCATTTGTCGATTCGCCCCATTTATCATTCCATTCGAGAATAATCCTTACACTTGATGATGGGGGTATTACAATCGGTATATGCCTATTGTGATAATAAAAACCATCATCGTGGTATTGTTCTTGATAATGATTTTCAGCATAATTGCCAGCTGAATTTATGTAAATAACATTGCGGTTGGCTACTACCGATGTTACATGTGAAGCTACATAACCATCTTCAAAAAACGGTTCATTGATCCAGCGCATATCATCTACAATTACAGTACATCCTTGATTGACCAGCGCATCAATGGCATTGGTAAATTCTATTACATTATCACCAGAATCGTGGAAATATAATTGTGCACCAGGCGCCATGTCGTGTATTATTTCTAGCATAGCAGTGCCTTCGTCACCCATGCCCTCACTTAATACTACGACATTGTAAGGTAGATTCCCACTCGCTTGTGACTGTTCAATATTGGTTACACCATCTGAGATAACTCCGACTTTAATTCCACTGCCAGTATAGCCGTAGATAGATCGTACCTCATTGGTTTTCATTATTGCATCCCCCTCAGTAGTGACGCTTCCTACATTCCTGTGTGGAGGAGTTACTGATTCTACATATCTGACATTTTCAGACGAAGCTAAATATGTCAGATTTTTTACATAGACCCATGCAGCAGCAAATTTGAATGATTCGTCCCGGCTGGTTACGTTCCATACCAAATGATCAATTGCGTGAGTACTCGAATTCGGCGTTAGGTAAACATAGACATAAACTAGATCGGTAGTTATTGGTATTAACGTCGAATCAACTATTATTTTTGAGTCAGATGGTATTAATTGATGCTGCTCTACCATGGTGTTTCTAAAGCTTTCAATACTTACGCCTGGGGGCAATAAACTATTATTTGAAAGCTGTAATAAATCACTACTTAATTTATACTGGTAACCGGTTTGCGCAGCATCTTTACTAACTCTCCATGTAGAAGTGCCTTCTTCATGTATCGACGCGATATACTCTTCAGGTATTATATTGTAATTATTATCCTCTGATTGTCCCAAATTTTGGGCGGTCGCAGCAATCGATATCGAAGAAATAAACATTAGTATAATAAACATCATTGATATAATTTTTGTTAAATATTTATTTATAATATTGCTATTCTTACCACAAATTTGCGATTTATTGTTTGCAGACTGTAAATAATCTGCTAACCAATTTTTTAAAATCCTCGTTCTACTCGTAAGCTCAACCCCAAATGTACTTAATCGTTTCTAATAAAATGTTATTACTAATAAATATTTCTATCAATATTTACTATGGTTATATTCCATCAGAATGCGTCTGATTGTATATTTACATTAAAAAGCTTAATATAAAATGTAAAAAGCAATACTCATTGAATATTCGCGTATTAGTCCTTCAATACCTAATATCTCATTAGGGTCTGACGACTATGTCAACACAACATATGTGACTAACGACTTTATGTCAGAATGCGGTCGTTTTTATATGGTATGCTAACACTCTGCGTCGGAGTTTTATATAAATTGTACCTCAGTGTCTAAGAATTTATACTTCTATCTACCGAAGCGCTACGTTAGTCGTGTAATGGCGGGTCGACTGTCTGTATATAACGAACCTCTGATAGCGATACTAGGTTATGGAGTTGATTGATTTCTACCCATGCGGCAGCAAGGTGGTTTTGTTCGTCACGGCTAACTACTATCCAAGCGTAAGGATCAATTGTGTGCGTACTTGCTCCCTCTTCCAGTGATATGTATACATAGACAATGTCACTAACTGGCTGCATGCCATTCTTCATAGCTAATGGGTCATTATGATGGCGGAGATTCCCCATATTATGCATCTGCATTTTTTGTTCTTCTCTCGACTGCCCGGGGGATAAGTAACTGTTCACTAATTTCTGTAGATCTGTAGTCAGTTTTTTTTCAGCATTGCTCAATCCTGTCTTTAGTTGCATGAAATGATCGATATTTACAATCGCTGGATATCCTTCATGCATGTTTCCGCCGACAAATAGTGAGCTCGTTACCGTCGGTATTTTTAATGTCCAGGCTTTTGCGGGCGGTATTAATAGTAGTCCTAAGACAACGATAACACAAATTCCAAGATATATTAAACGTGGTAACTCATGTGTGATTCGAAAACGCTTTCTGTCTAGCATATCTACTCAGCTAATATATTTGACTATCAATACATATAAGTAATCAGTTGTATTAAGCGTTTTATCAGCCCTATAGATGCCCATATTGCAACCAGTCAAATAATGTTCATTATTATTTGTATAAGGTCGATTTAGTATTTTTGTGGAAACAAATTTTTCTATAGTAAATGTAAGATTTATTTGATCTATTTTTAGTGATTTTCTTTTGGTAATAAGTTCTCTACGAACTTGGCTGTACAGTTCGCAACGGCAATACTGATCAAACGTTCATCACTATTGTTTAGGGGTGGTATATCTATTGGCCTTACGGGTTCCTCAGGGGTATAAAACAAAAGTTTCTTCTCAGCTTGGTCAATCAGGCTGATATTTAGGCTGATCTGAGTACCGCTAGGTTGTATTGTCGTCTGTAATATCGTAATATTTCCATCTGACATGCAAAGAGTTCTCTGCTTTTCAAAGCTATATGCGGTAAAATTTAACCGGACGCTGGTACTGTTACCGGACGTGATAGCTACTGTTGCATTATTACTCATCCAGCAGGCAGGAGTACCTCCCCAGTTTTCTACTAAATGCCAGTTCTTATCCTGCATGATGTACGGCTGAATAATATCACTGTTATCCGCTCGATATACCACGATCTTATCGTCGGAATATGTCGGGATTCCTAACGCACTACTTACACTATTGTTGATTTGAGTATATCCATCTGGCTCCAAATAATTTTTATGGATTATTAAATACCTAATATTGTGGCTGTTAAGGATTGATTTTGATAATAGTGAGCTATTCTGCTGAAATAGATCTCCAGCAGACCTCTGGTAAGTAATCTCTGATATGAATGGTGTTTTTTTCTCAAATTCTAAGGAGCTATCCGGTGCTCTGGCCAGTTGTCCACCGACCATCCTTTTTTGATGTACAGTCTGGTAGTACTCAGCCATTATACCTGCCGAATAATCGTAAGTTGCTGGAATTTCAATAACGGCAAAATCGCCCTGTTCTTTTGAGAGAGAATAGTAAAATTCTGGCACTGCAGGATCAGAGGTAATAAATGGTACTGATAGGTACTCAAAAAGGATAAGCATCATAATGACTATGGGTAATAACGCCTGCAACCTACCGGTAATTATTTGATCCATGCGTCGGGTAGTAATATTCTTCTTTAGTCTGGAGGCGCCAAACCCTGCAATCACTGTGATCGAAAGTAATGTTAAAACCTCAAAACGCCCCGGGGTCCGGCTGTTATCAAGGCCCGGGATTATATGAGATAAGATGCTGAAGGGCATTGGGATCTCGTAATTAAAAAAAGATGTTTGGCCGAAAATGTGCAGGATAGGCCCAAGAGACATCAACGCGAAGAATAGGGCGGATAGCTGCCAGAATCTAATGGTATTAGAACGTTCACAGATAGATGCATATATTATAAGGAATAGCACCGTAAAGCCGATGAACGCAACGCGCTCCCATGTTATTCTAGTGGCGTCCATCCTATTATAGTAGTTCTCCTTAATCCAGCTTCCGAAGATCGGATGGTGAACCGACGGAACGAAAAAGTTAAGAAGATCCACAGAACCATTTGCGGCTTCGCTCTGGCCAGGTTTGAGGAAGTTATCACCAGATAATGCAGTGGCAATACTACTTGCGTTCATAGGGACTAGTATCGATAGGCTAATAGCAAGAAATACCATGACCGCCAAGACATCTTTTTTTTCAAACTTAATCACTCCAATGATAAGTTGGTATGCAAAAAACAACATGACAAATGTACCCATGAATACCATATACTGCATATCACTGGCTGCCACAAGGATGAAAAAGAATGCCGCAAAAGCTGCGTCAGACCATTTTTTACTCTCTACCATCCTGAGAAGAAACAGCGCACAGAATGGTATCCACTGCATCGTAACAGAACCGATGTGGCCGACGAAAGCATGCTCGAAGTGGTACGGAGCAAAGGTGTATATGCAACCTGCCATTACCGAAGCGGACTCATCACCTGTAACACGCCTGACAAGGAGATATGCTCCGAATCCGCTCAGGACAAAGGAAGAAAAATAAAGGAGGTTTATTGTTAGAACCGCTCCTAACAGAGGTTCCAATAATATTGCCAGAATCTGGTTATACGCCATGCTAAAGGGTATTATCGGGGTGCCGGCAGGGTAAAAAATATAGTCTGTGTAAGCCAGCGAATGTATCGATCCGCCATTTAGAAGCTTGTCTACAGCCTGATCAGTTACCCAGAAATACCAGACTGCCTGGTAGATATCTTCCGAACCCGGCAGCTTTGAGAAGGATGTGAACACCAGGGGATAGGTGAGTATAGCCGATAGGACTATAAATGTAATTAACACAGCTAAGTATCTAATTAATTCATTCTTCAGTAACAGAGATAATATCTCTATATATCTCCAATTCAACTTCTCCTACCCCTGACACTATTGTTGGTATATCACATTAACTAATTATTTATAGATCGCCCCATGGTTGCCATATACTGCCAAAATATTTTTGTTCAATATTTTAAAAGTCGTACACATAAATATCATCAGCAGATAGTGTCACGTTTTTCGAGCAACTGCAATGATGTCTTTTGTAAATATCTTCGTACTCTTTCTACCATACAGAAGAAACAATGCTCTGAACATTTTAAACGTAGTCCAGGCAAATGCTTTCGCCAGGTAATTTACAGGATTAAAGTAAAATATGTAAATGTTCTGCGGGTGAATACTGACATTATTGAAGCCTGACACTTTTAATATCTGGGACATACTTTCTTCAGTGAAGCTGGTCTCATGTGTAAAATCCAGGTACCTTGAGCTGTTCCCGACAATGGGGTTGGCCGAATTCGGCACTTTTGCGATCAAGGTACCGTTAGTGGATAAATTTTTAGATATCAGATCAAGAAGGGCAAATATTTCCTCTTTCCTGAAGTGCTCAAGCACATCATTAATGATAATTGCATCGAAAAGGTCTATGTTATCCTCAAGAAACTTAAAAACATCTCTTTGCTCTGCCCTGAACTGTTTATCTTGACAAAATTCTATGTTCTCTCTGCTAAGGTCAATACCCAGATAATTTACATAGCCGCGTTTTTCTAGATAGTAGAGGAAATGGCCCATTCCACAACCAATTTCCAGTACCCTTGCCCCTGTATTGCCAGGCATAAATCGGGTATAGTTATTATCAAAATATCTATAATAAGTATTATACTCTCGCAGATCGCCCTTATTGATACTTCCGAAATGGGTAGATATATAGTTATTATAGATCTTATCTCTCATCTGTTTCCACATCTCATTAGATCATTGATCAAGGTGTATTTACTTTATTCCTGTTTTATTCCTGACATATAGATCATGATCGATACTTGTGATATGCCAGGAATCTGCATTAATATCTTGTCAGCCATATCATAGAACGTCGACATGGCCGCAGGGACGGGCGGGGTGTATAGCATATGGCCGATGATTGGCATACTAAGGTCTGTAGCTCTTGACCACCTGATAAAATTACCGGGGGTCATCTTCATGATTCCTCGCTCCTGTTTATTAGCAATCGCAGGCAATAGATTAGTCGGAAATAACCAGTTTGGTTCCATAATTGCCAGTTTACCGTGGTTTTTTAGTACTCTAAACGCTTCGCATATCCCGGCGCACGGGTTGTTAAAATGATGCAAGCTTCCCGAGATAAATACTGCATCGAATGAGAAGCTTTTAAAGGGCAGACGGTGCCCGTCTCCCGAAACCAGGCGGACAGCTTCTCTGCCCAGCTTCCTTTGAGCCACATTGAGCATACCTTGTGATATATCTACCCCTGTGTACGAGATTTCAGGATACTTGCCGATTAGATACGCCGCGTGAATCCCCGTCCCAGTTCCAATCTCTAATATATTCACATCTCTTGGCTGTCTATCCAGATCAAGCAATTCACAGATCTTTTCAATTTTCCTCATGTGATTCCGGTTGTTTCTCCCGTACAGTAAGCCTCTGTCAAATTCTCCCGCTTTCATGTCATAGTAGCTTTTTTGGCGCATGGCTCACCATCTCGATAGTACTGACTCGTATCTGGACGCGATATTCTCAATGTATAACTTTTTTATAGCTTCCCTGTTTCGGGCCCCCATCTCTCGTCGTTCGACTACGTTGTCTACCAATTCGGTCAGCTTATCCGCTGTTCTGGAAATGTCGGCAACCGGGACGAACAGGGCGTTTGTTCCTTCTGTCATGAAGTCGGTTTGCCCGCCACTGTCCGTGGCGACGATAGGCAATCCGGCATACATCGCCTCCATCAGGCATATGCCGAAACCTTCGTGGATAGAGGTGAGCAGGTAGATGTCCGAGTTCTTAAGGTACTGGTACTTTTTTTCCTCGGTCAGGAAACCCTTGAAATTCACCTTATCTGCTATGCCCAACTCCTTAGCCAGTGTAACTAAGCTCTCTTCCTCAGGTCCGTCACCGATTATCACATACCGTACATTTTTCTTTGATAAACTTGCAATTGCACGGATCGCAATATCAAAACCTTTCCTTTTGACAAGCCGACCGACTGATATGACAATAATTTCTCCATCCACAAGGCCAAGCTCCTTTCTTGTAGAGGATTTTTCCACCGGCAAGACAAACCCCACTGGAATAATCTCCACACGTTTATCCGGCTTATAAAATTTTTCTGCAACAGATCTTATGTTATTAGATTCTGCAATAATAGCCTCTGATTGGCAAAACAGCCATGAGATAAGCTTCCTTAGTAAATAATGCCTGTGGGGCGAAGTCTTTTTACTTGGATCGTAGATATCCCCACCGTAAATCGATATGACGCTTGGTTTTTTGAAAATTTTCGCCAGCAGGGCACCGCTCAACCCCGAAGGGACCACGAAGTGAGAATTGATCACATCGTATTTTCGACACATACATAGTCGGGCTCCGCAGATAAAACTCGACGGGAAGAAGGTCACAAGCGACAGAAGCGACGCAGTGCTCAGTTGCTTCCTGCCTATAACCGGTACCCGGAAAATGTTAATCCCATCCACGGTTTCCGCAGTGGGCAAACCCTTAAAAGCTGTCGTGACGTAGTCTACCTGGTGATTTTTAGCCAGCTCCCGGGCAAGGTTAAAACATGCGATGCCTCCGCCTCCGCCAAGCGGCGGGAACTCGTAGTTAACTATCAGTATCTTCATATTCCTCGGGTAATCTGCCGGTAATGCCTCTGCCAATCACTTTTTCAACCCTGTAGTTTTTAAAGTTATTCTGCCTGTAGTACGTTTTTAACGATATGTCGGCCATTATGCCGAAGGCAAAAAACTGCAATCCTACGATTATTGACATGATCGCCAGTATAAATAGCGGCCTATCTGACAATGATCGGCTTAACAGCAATCGTTCTGCTACCATTATTACCAGTGTCAGGGAGCCTACAATACTGATCAGGAGGCCGAAAGTGCCGAAGATATGCATGGGCCTGGCAGA
Organism: Methanocella sp. MCL-LM; assembly: GCF_049676595.1. GTDB lineage: Archaea > Halobacteriota > Methanocellia > Methanocellales > Methanocellaceae > Methanocella_A. The sequence goes on along the minus strand of NZ_CP187259.1, from coordinate 3,131,397 downwards.
AAATCTGCTCCAGAAAGTAATCACAAGCAGGTCAGCAAAGCCTTTGAAAAGCCTTCTCCAGTTGTACTTGGATTTACCATATTTACGCTCTCTGTGGTTTGATTTTATCTCCCCTACTCTGTATCCGTTATATGATAAGATCGCAGGTATATATCGGTGCATCTCACCGTAAAGCTCTATATCTTCGACGCATTCCCTTTTATATATTCTGAGCGTACACCCTGAATCGTGGATACTTTCTTTGATCAGTACCTTTCTGAGCGTGTTTGAGGTCCGGGAAGATATCTTTTTAGTAAAACTATCCTTTCTATTGAATCGCCACCCGCAAACTACGTCCAGGTCCTTCTCTGATATAGCCTTCAGGAGTGCCGGTATGTCTGCTGGATCATTCTGCAGATCTGCGTCGAGCGTGACTATGTAGCTTCCATTAGCTGTGTCAAATCCTGCTTTCAGTGCGGCGCTTTGACCGAAGTTGCGCCTTAGCTTGATGACCTTTATATCTACATCTTCTGCAGCCATCTTTTTAAGAATTGAGAATGAGCTATCTGTAGAACCGTCGTCGACAAATATGATCTCGTAGGGTAACTCTATTGTTCTTAGCACAGTCTTCAATTCTTCGTATAACAAGCTTACATTTTCCTGTTCGTTATACAGCGGTATAACGATAGAAATCGACCCCGGTTCACCCATCTATAGATCCTCAACTCTTTTCGCATTTATAGGGCTTATACTGTAAAAACTAATCGCTATTATTACAACCTGGCTCCGAAAAATAAGCATTTATATATGAGATGCGATTGAATGACATGGCATGGACAAAGAGAAAATCGTGAAAGCGACGTTTATCCTGATTACTCTGCTGATCGCTTATTTTCTTCTGTCTCAGATCTCCCTGCCAATGATAGCGGCAACCTTGTTATCTATAAGTATGCCCTCGCTTCTTGCCAGCTTTGCGCTATATGTGCTCATGAACTTGTTCAGGGCGTTTAGGTATTCAGTCATGACAGACAGGAACCTGTATTCGAATAACTGGAAAATGTTCACTATCGTCTGTACCCATAACATAGCTAATAACGTACTACCTTTCCGTACAGGGGAGCTAACTTTTGTATACCTCGCAAAAGTGCAGTTAAAAATTGCGACGGCTATCGGAGCGGTAACGCTCCTACTATCTCGGGTCTACGACATCTTTATTATCTGTATACTAGTTCTGCTTGTGCTCTTAATCTTTCCTGGTAACTACGGGCTGATAAACGGTATAGTCCCTTACATTGTACTGGTTGCATTTGGATTGTTTATATTCATCACGTTATTTATTGCTTATCAAAAACTGTTCATCGCTGTCCTAAACACGGCTTATCGATGGTTTAAAAATGGTATGCTCATCAGAATCATAAACCGACTTGAGGAAACTACCCAGTTCTACTCTAACCAAACGTTTCAGACGAGCATAGGTCTGCCATTAATACTCACAGTAATCATCTGGGTACTTAACGTCTTATCGATCTATGTTCTGGTTGTAGGCATCGGAATAACAATCAGCCCATGGGCAATCTTCATCGGCATTATGCTAGTAGTCATTGCAGCATCTATCCCCGTCCCGGGAATTGCCAATTTCGGCTCTTTCGAGCTCATCTGGGCATTCGTCTTCAGTGCTTTAAGTGTCACCCGGGAAACAGCCATCTCATCCGGGTTTGCCGTTCATCTGATCGCACTAACTTATGCAATAGCACTGTGGCTTTCAACTACTGCACTTGATCGAGCCTTACACTAGAATAATCGTACAACCTAAAAACTTCTAAATGTTACTGGATACGTATTCGACGTACTTTTTTAAACCCTCTCGAACACTGGTGCCTGGAATATACTCGAGTTCCTGCTTAGCCTTTGAAATATCTGCCAGCGTGTGCTCCATATCTCCGGGTCTACTTTCATCAAATACAATTGAAGATTTACTGCCAGTCAGGCATATGATACTTTCCGCTAGCATCCTTATCGTGATCTCGTCCCCTCCTCCGATGTTATACACCCCGTGTCCTCTCTCCATTGCTCTCAAGTTGGCATCTACAATATTTTCAATGTAGGTAAAGTCCCGGGTTTTATTACCGTCGCCAAAAATCTTGATTTCTTTTCCTGCGATAGCATTGCTGGTAAATATGGATATTGCCAGATCCGGGCGCATACGGGGGCCAAACACTGTAAAATATCTCAAAGAAACCGTATCGAGATCATAGATCGATCGGTATACCTCACAATAGTCTTCAAAGCATAGCTTAGAGACACCATATGGCGATATTGGTCTGGTGGGAAGATCTTCTCGCTGCGGTAGGTCGGTTATCTGGCCGTAAACGGAAGACGAAGATGCATTGATTAATTTTTTTATACCGCATTTTCGGGCAGCGTCAAGGACGTTGAACCCTCCTATAACATTTACCTCATTAGTCTTCTGCGGATTCCTGATCGAAGCATCTACTCCTGCCTGTGCAGCGTTATGAAAGACGTAGTCGATATCTACCATTAGCCTGTCAACTAGATCTTTATCTAATATGCTGCCTCGTGCCAACCTAAAGTTATCATATCGCGAGAGTATAGCAACATTTGACTCTTTTAGTACCGGGCTATAATAATCATCAAAATTATCCAGGCAAATGACTTCGTGCCCTCTTTTAAGCAGTTCCTCTGCCACGTGGGAGCCAATGAAACCAGCCCCCCCTGTCACCAAACACCGACTATTTTTTATGCTATCACCACTTTTGGCGCATGTCGTCGCTGTTTATGGTTCTGGTAAGCCCTTCTTCAAAACCTACGTTCACCTGCCACCCCATCGACCTAAGTATAGACACGTCGGCACACAAACGGGGAATTTCTACTACCTTATTGCGCTTTCGTGTATCAACGCTTGTGATATTTATATCAGGATCGATCATTTCTCGGATTTTCTGCACAACCTCAGAGATATGCCGTTCTTGGCCCGAGCCAATATTAATGAGTCCATTTCCAACCTCGCCAGCGATAATAAATGCCCGGACAGCGTCTTCGATAAACAGGAAGTCTCTTGTCGGCTCCATGTTGCCTACATTTATTGACTTGTTACATCTTGCCTGCTCAATTACTCCGGGTATCAAAAAGCTCGGATCCTGCCCCGGCCCAAACATGTTAAACGGCCTAAGTATGGCATACTCCATACCATAGGTATTCCCGTATGCCTGAACAATGTTCTCTGCAGCGATCTTACTCGCAGCGTACGCCTCTCTTGGCACTACCGGGTGCTTCTCATCAATGGGCAGGTATTGTGGAACTCCATACACGTGGGCACTGCTTACATAAACAAATTTTTTTACGTTGGACTTGCGAGATTCTTCCAGCAAATTAGCCGTACCCATGGCGTTCGTATGAAAAGTCTTGATGGGGTCTCTTATCGATGCATCCACATTCGAGATTGCAGCCAGGTGGTATACTATATCTATACCATTGCATAGCCCCTCCAGCGAGTGGGTCTGAGTGATATCTCCCGAGACCCATCGTAAACCTGTTTTATGAGTTAATGGCCCATCGGTGGAAAGTCCTACGACTTCGGCGCCTTCTTGCAACAGCCCATTTACCAGGTAGCGTCCGACAAATCCCTTGGCGCCGGTGACCAGTACCTTTTTACCATTCCAGAACATTTTAGGGTCACCCGGAAGCTTATTCGCTTCTTGGCGTCTTGCCCTTGCTCTTCATGTCTCGAGCTACCAGCTCGATATCGCTCTCGACCATCATCTTAACCAGCTGCGGGAACGTGACCTTTGGCTTCCATCCCAGAACATTTTTAGCTTTAGATGCATCTCCTAGCAGCAGGTCTACTTCCGCCGGCCTCACAAACCTCGGATCAATCTTTACATACTTCTCCCAGTCTAGGCCAGCCGCCCCGAATGCCAGTTCGCAGAACTCCCTTACCGAGTGAGTCTCACCAGTGCCTATCACATAGTCATCTGGATTCTCCTGCTGCAGCATGAGCCACATGGCCTCAACATAGTCACCTGCGAAACCCCAGTCACGCTTAGAGTCCAAGTTACCAAGCCTGAGCTCATCTTGCAGGCCGTGATAAATCCTCGCCACGCCATCCGAAATTTTTCTCGTGACAAACTCTATGCCTCTCCGCGGCGACTCGTGGTTGAACAGGATACCACTACACGCGTACATACCGAAGCTTTCCCTGTAATTAACTGTAATCCAGTGGCCGTAGAGCTTCGCGACCGCGTATGGGCTTCTCGGGTAAAACGGGGTTTTCTCGTTCTGCGGCGTCGCCTGCACCTTGCCGAACATTTCGCTGGAAGATGCCTGGTAGAACCTGGCGTCGCTTCCCGCCGTCCTGATAGCTTCCAGTAGTCTGGTTACACCGATCGCTGTCGTCTCCCCTGTAAAGATCGGCTGGCTCCACGATGAGCCGACGAACGACTGAGCGGCTAAATTGTAAATTTCGTCCGGCTTTGATTTCCTTATTGCAGATACCAGCGAACTCTCGTCTGTCAGATCACCGGGTATTAGCTGAATCTTGTCCAGGATGTGCTCAATCCTAGCGGTGTTGACAGAGCTGGTCCTCCTGACAAGGCCATGTACCTCGTAGCCCTTATTTACTAATAGTTCAGCCAGGTATGAGCCGTCCTGTCCAGTGATACCAGTAATGAGCGCGCTTCTTTTTGCCATATAAATCTCTCGATGATATGCAGGATAATATGCAACTTTATACTGTAAAAGAACTAATGCAGAATAAGCTTATCGTTTTATTACTTCTTCATCATCCCGAACCGGGTCTTTAATAAATTCACACCCATAGCGGGAATGTACTTAAAACTAAACTTGCTGCCCTTGTCATCCTTCCAGACAACAGGCACCTCTCTAATGGCACAGCCAGCATTCTTCATGCGCCAGAGCAGCTCCACATCGAACTCGAAGCCCATGCACGCCATCTGCGGCGCTACCTTCTCGACGTATTCCCTCTTGAAAATCTTACCGCCGCACTGTGAATCCTTAACCTTCAACCCAAACAGAAGCCTCGGGAACAGCGTATTAAAAGACTCGCTGGCCAGTCTCCTAATCAGGTACTGGCTCTCGACGATAATGGCCTCTTTTGACTTCCGATCGGCGATCACGCAACCGGCGCCTGTCTTTTCCATCTCCTCGATCAGCTTGAGGAACTGGTCTACCTTCAGCGAGTTGTCTGCATCAGTAAACCCGACAATATCTCCCCGGGCGACCTTGAACCCCTCAAGCACGCCGCCACCCTTGCCTAACCGGTTCGGAAAAGTCAGAACCTTAGCATACTTAGCGGCGATCTCCGGCGTCCTGTCCTTGCACCCGTCGCATACGACAATTATTTCAAAATCCCCGGCAGACTTCAGACCCTTGCTATATTCTTCGAGAGTCTTCTCGATCCGGTCTTCTTCGTTGTACGCGGGAACGATGACACTGATCAAAGTGATACCTCGGGCGTGGTGATTATTTTCCTCTCTTCTATTTATAATGATCACCGGCAACATCATTGCATGCCGGTTTTCCTTCATATGCCTGCTCCAGCTTCCCCACGAGCAGGTCCCAGTCGTAGGCTGCAGTTACGCTGACACACTCCGCCGACATCCGCTGCCTGCGGGGCTCGTCGTCGAGCAGCATCTCGACAGTGTCGGCGATATCCTTCTCGTCGAGCTTTGCGACGATGCCTGTATGACCTTCCTCAATCAGGTCAGTAGCATAGTTCTTCTCGCAGTCTACCGTAATCACCGGCAGGCCGCAGGCCATCGCTTCCAGCGTAGTGATACTAAACCCTTCCCTGGACGAAGGCAGCACGAATAACCGGGCAGCCTTCATCCTGGCAATCAGCTCTTTCTCTTCCAGGAAGCCTCCGAACCGGGTAGTCCCTTCAATACCAAGCTCGCTGGCCAGCCTCTCAAGGCTTTCTCTTTCCGGCCCGTCTCCCAGTATCGACAGCCTGACCTTCCCCTGCGACAACGCACAAGCCCTGATCAGCACATCGACATGCTTGTCTTTGATAAGCCGGCCGGCGAACAGCACGTCGCACGTATCTGCAGCGGGAGCTATCTCCCGGATATGCTGATACGGGATACCGTTGGAAACGACTAAAACTTTCCGGCCGGGCAGCCCTGAGGACTTCAGCGCCTGCGCTGTCCGGTTTGATACGGCGATAATCCGGTCGGGCATCCGGGCGCCCCACTTCTCGATCGTTCGCCCGACGAAGCCCTTTACTCCTCCGAGGTACTCGTACCAGTAATCGCCCCAGTACTCGTGCCAGGTGGCGAAGAAGCGCTTTCTTTTCATCGTAGCAATCGCCCGGCAGACGAACAGCGGGAAGTATGGGTGCTGATTGCAGTCGATCACATCGAACTGTTCCCTGGCCAGCGGTATCGTCAGGCAGACGGCGAACCAGATCGCTTCCAATATCGACCGGCGACCGTCGACGTACAGGTCTTTCTTCCCGCAGACACCGTGATAAATAATCCCGCCAATATTCTGGACGGCTTCGCCGTCCCACCACTTCACTCCAAAAACGTGTACCTCGTGGCCTCTGGCCACCAGCCGCCGGGAAAGCTCATAAATGCGCTTCTCAGCGCCGCCCTTGACGTACGGGTAGATGACGTCGCTGACGAAGACGATCTTCATCTTCCCGGCCCCTTTACTCTATCGTCTGGACCGGAGCGCTACCAGAATGATGTCCGCCAGCAGCCCGAAGAACACGATCTGGAGCCCTGCGAGAAAGAGCATCGTGCCGCCGACTACTGATGCGAATCTGGTGATGATGCCCGTCTGCAGCCACTCCTGCACAACAAAAGCCCATGCCAGTACGCCGCCGAGCATGAGCAGGCCGCCGATGGGCAGGAAGATGGTGAGCGGATTGTAGTCCCGGACCATCCTGATGACCAGGCCCAGAATGAGTGAGCCGTCCTTGTATGCCTTGAGCTTCGGCACGCCGACGCGCTGCCTGTACCGGATAGGTACCTCAGAAATCCTGATGGACTTCTTCCTAGCGTCGATGATCATCTCGCTGGCGAAAGGCATGCCCTCGGACGTGATCTCCATCATGTCCAGCGCAGTGCGGCTCATGGCCCTGAACCCGGACTGGGAGTCGCGAAGCTTCAGCTTGTAGAGCATGTTGATGGTGCCGGTGATTAAGCCGTTGCCCATCCTGTTGCGAGCATTCATAGCCCCTTCTTCCATGTGCCCGAACCGGTTGCCCAGGACGATGTCGGCGTAGCCGTCCACAATCGGGTCGATTAGCAGGGGTATTTCGTAAGGATCGTAAGTGTAGTCGCCGTCCATCATGACGACGATCTCTGCGTCGGGGCAGATGTGCCTGAAACCGAGGAGGTAGGCATTACCATAGCCGATCTGCTCCTGGGTGATTACTCTTGCGCCTGCCTTGCGGGCCTTTTTGGGGGTATCGTCAGTGGACTTGTCGACCACGATGATCTCGGTGATGTAGTGTTTTAGCGCCTGCCTGGTCTCGTTGACTACTTTGCTGATGGCGGGCTCGTTCATCGTGGGTATGATGACCGACACTTTAATGTCACGTACTTTGCCTGTGTCTTCCACTTCCGGCTTTATTGTCGTCTGGATCTGCGACGCCTGCATGCAATCCCTCGGGCCAGCGGCCACTGCCACGCCTGTCTTTAAAAGAATATCAGTGGGCAGCCTATAAACTTTACCCTATACTATAAAAGGATTTGTGAGCGACCCGTATGTCGAATTAATGATTGCAGGCACGCTCTTGGCCGACATTTACCGGGCCATCGTTATGACCTGGAAGCGGTTGCCGCAATCCTGGCACTGCATGCACTTCCGAGAGGCCGGACTGTCGAACAACACGATAAACGAACGAAGGTTCTGATCATTGCGGATGGGTACGCTATTCCGGCTGTTGCATGATGGGCACTCGATTTCGCTTCCCATATCTATCAATAGGAATGATCTTATTGCCTGTGTATATATTTCTGTTGTGATATTAGTCATCCCGTGTCAAGCGCTCCTTGTCAGCTAGTTGCACGGGCACTCACACCAATACTTTCTACTTAGTATTACTGAATTTGTAAGCCATATTTTCAGTTATTTTAAGATAATAAGGGCAATTTTGCTTATTTTTTTGAAACAGAAAGTTAAAATATGTTCCAGTAAAAAATTGTTAATTAATTCTACTCCACTAATCGGTAATGTTGTGGAGTTAACGGACGTGTGGGCGATGCTAACCTCTATCATGGCAATAATGACGGGCGGTGTAAGCCGCAGTGGTGCTGTCAAAATGAACAGCGCCTATTATGAGAAAATTTTGTCTTATCTACCAGACCCAATCATGGTCAGGGACGCAGATCGTAACATCGTGTACGCGAACCGGGCTGCGCTGGCGCTGACCGGCAAAGGGAGCCACGACGGGATCAAATGCGATCGTTTCATGTGCAACAATATTCCCGCGGGGTACTGTGACTCCAGCTGTCCAATTGAGAAAGCTTACCGTTCCGGCCAGAAAGAGTACGTGCACGATGTCAAACTCAAGAATGCCCACGGCGACGTGATGTACGGCCTGCTCACGGCCATCGTGATGACGGACGACAAGGGGAACTTTGCGGGCGGCATGGAGATTATCCGGGACACTACTGCCCAGAAGAAAGAGGGGCTTGCTGCAAAGCAGCAGTCCGAGCACATTCAGAACCTCATCAAAGAAGTCCCTGCAAGCCTCATCATAGCGGACACTAACCACACTGTCACCCACGCGAGCAACGGCTTTTCGTCTTTTACCGGCAAGCGGGTCGACGAGATGATCGGCAAGAAGATCAAAGACGTGCTGGGTGTCAAATCCGATACAGTACTGGACGTAGTTATCGAAACTCACAAGAGCGTCCTTAATGAGGAGCGTAAGATCCCTACGGGCAAGGGCCAGTTCCAGCCTGTCCTGATCTCCGCCATCCCTGTGAAGGACTCAAAAGGGGACTATATCGGCGGCATCGAGCTCATCCAGAACATCCAGGCGCTGAAGGACAAGGAAAACGAGGTAAAAGCCCAGCTCGAGTATAACAGCCGGATGTCCGCCAGGCTCATCAGCGGCATCGAGGCCATCGCAAACGGCGACCTGAACGTAGTCCTCGCCAAAGAGCGGGACGACGATTTCGGCAGGACTATCGACGCCTATAACCGCCTGGTAAACGACCTGAAGGTACTGATCCTCGAGGTGAAGGCCAACGCCGACGAGACGAGAAACAAGGCCAAGGAGATTGCTGACAGTGCCGGGCAGATGAGCTCCAGCATTCAGCAGGTGGCCGCCGCCTCGAACGAGATCTCCCACGGCTCGGAAAACCTCGCCCGGCTGTCGGAAGAGGCGTCCACCCGGGTCAAGGAGACTAACCTGCTCTTCAAGAGGCTCACCGACAATGCTACCAAATCCGCCGCCCTCGCTAACGAAGGGGCGAAGAAGGCCAAGGAAGTCGGCAGCGAGGCTGCTAACGTCTCCAGCGGCATGAAGAGCATCAGAGCTGCGGTCAGCGAGACCACCGAAGTTGTCTCCGGCCTGAACAACGCCGTCAAAGAGATCGGCAAGGTCACTGATACCATCAAGAGTATCGCCGATCAGACAAACCTGCTGGCGCTCAACGCGGCCATCGAGGCAGCCAGGGCCGGCGAGCACGGCCGGGGCTTTGCCGTGGTGGCGGAAGAGGTCCGCAAGCTCGCCGACGAGTCCAGGAAGAGTACCGAGCGCATCAACAACCTGATCGAGAACGTGCAGCACGAGACTGACCGGGTCATGCACTCCATCGATAAGGTCACCAGCGAATCTTCCGAGGGTGAGCAGGTGATCACCAGCGCGATGACCAAGATCCAGGATGTCGTGGCGTCGGTCGACCTGATCAACGCCGTGAGCTCCGAAGTTTCCGACGACGTGAAGAAGGGCAGCACCGCCCTCGACTCGATCTCGAGGAGCATCGAGTCTGCAGCGGCGACGGCAGAAGAGACCGCATCGTCGTCCGAAGAGACGAGTGCCGCCATCGAAGAGCAGACTGCGGCCGTAGAAGAGCTCAACGCCAGCACCCAGGTGCTCAGCGACGTCTCGGAGAATACGTACAAGCTGCTGTCCGATAAGTTCAAGGTCGAGCTGCCTGCGGCGACCGGCTCCGTCGGCTCCCAGAAAAAGCGTGTACAGGTATAAGGGGCTTAACAGCCCCGTTATCCTTTTAACTTTTTTTAAAAACTAGCTCTTCAGAGGCTTTTAAGAAACCCTTCCAGCCCGGACCTGTGCCTGTTCTCGTCCCTGGAGGCGGCGTCGAAGAACGTGGCCGCTTCCTGGTGGCCCTCTTCCCTGGCGATCCTCGCGGCGTCCAGCTTTTCTTTCGTGGCCATGGTCTCGCCCTGGTGCATCATCTCAAGGTTGGCCTTAGTGTCCCCAATCTTGCCCAGCATCGTCGCCACTTCGCAGGCGTGCCCGGCCTCTTCCCAGGCCAGCTGTTTCAGGTACATGGCAATATCCGCCCGTCCTTCCAGCTCTGCCTTCTTCGCCATGGCAAGGTACAGGCCTACTTCCATTGTCTCTCCCTTGAACGTCGCTTCCATAATGTTAGTGATCTTGCTCATGTTACTTTCCTCCCTGGTGCGCAGCCGGCGATCTGGCTTCCGTCGTACTGTGCAAAAATTTCCTCGGGGCGCCACACTTCCTGCAGAGGTGCGGCCTTATGGCGGCCTTGTTTACGAAGTCGCACTTTTCGCATTTGTACTCGTTGAGCATATCTATCACTTGTCTGCGCAAATTCATTCGTATAAACACGAATGATTAACTGGATATTGTCTTCTAAGGATATAACCATTTCTATTATTGTAGTTATGGTAAGGTCATGGGACGCATGTACTAATCAGCTATCTTGCAGGCGTAGCTGTTGATCTCGGGCTATCCAAAATTAATATATTCATGGAACGCTTGAAGTCTAACCTGTATGGACGACTTCACTTCAGCCCTGCGAAGGGGGCTATCCGGCACCGTGAAAGGTCCGGCGCTCATCGTAGCCGGCCTGCTGTCAGGCCTGATAACCGCTATCACTCTTATCCAGTACGGCCCGCTAAACAGTATCGTTAACTCGACTCAGCCGGACATGATCGAGACCCTCTTCGTCCTCGGGACATCGATCGTGCTGCCCATGTTTGCCATGCCCTTCATCCTGGGCGGCGCCCTCGGCTGCGCGGTGGCTCAGTCTGCAGGTGGTAAATCCAGCTGGGCGCTGTTCGTGGAATCTGGCAAAAAGAACTACCTGAATCTCCTGATGGCAGGCATAGCCGCCTGGCTAGTCTTCTACTTCCTGTCCCTGTTCATGGTGGTCCTGATCTTCCTGGGCTCCGCATCTTCGCTGCTCATGATTTTACTGGTCCTGATCGGGGGTATCGTCATGTTTATGGGCCTCATGTTCATCGAGTTTTACGATATCTCGATCGTCGCGGGCGGAGCCGACTTCATCCGGTCTTTCGGAGCAAGCATCGGCTTTGTCAGAAAACACCTGCCCGTCGTCGTGCCCTTCTTTATCCTCCTGGTGGGGCTCAAAGTGCTGGTACAGCTGCCGCTGTTGACCGCATACCTCCTGAAAGGCATCGCGATCATCGCGGCCAATCTCACCTATTACGATAACGGCTCAGTGAACACTACTCTCATGAACGAGACGGTCAACTCCACTACCGCGGCCTTTCTGTCCATCAGCTTCAGCGCACCCTCGCTACTCGCCATCATGCTGCTGCAGGGGCTGGTGCAGGCCATCGTATTCGCCTTCCTCGTATCCTATAAGGCGGAGTTTTACCAGTGGGCGAAGAACATCAAAAAGATCACTGACTTCGACTACGACTTCTCTGCCGATAGGCAGTGAGAGCTTATAGTCTGCGTGAAAACCGGGCAGAATGCCCGGCCACTTTTTTAACTTACCATGCAAACAATTATATCTATAGCTGCAAACTTATAATCATGAATTTGCAAAAAACTGAGCTGGCTGTCATCTTATTATTACTCCTCTCCACGATGGCCATCGGCTTAGTCTATCTCGCTTCTACTAACTCGTCCTTCCTTCGCTCGGCTAAAGCGGGCCACGACGGTTCTATCACTGTGGAAGGCATCCTGCTCCACAAGGATATCACATACACAGGTAAGCACGTGCTCATGACCGTCAAAACTATCGACGGGCCGGTAGCCGTATTTGTCCCGGCTGCGAGCGACAGTTACACTGTGGCATCAAAAGCGGAGCCCGGGTGTAACCTCATCATCACGGGCAAGGAGCAGGAGTACAATGGCAAGCCGGAGATCGTCGCCAGCGCCCTGGCGATCAGGTAGATCCAGATAACACGTTGTCCAGAGTGGTACAAGGATATATGGCGGTCGACGAGGCGTTTCGGGTCTGCCCCCGCATCAGCGGGGGATGCGGAGATGACGGGGTAATGGACGCCTACGTAGTGGCGTCGCTTAGGGCTTGCGAAGCAATGTAATGTCGGCGGCAGCGATAGCGCCCGCCGGCCTTTCGTTGCGAGGGTGCGAGCCCGGCCCCGGCATCGGAGCACCCGAAACGACGAGTAGCCTGCCATCAGGCAGGCGTCGACCCGCTATGGTGTAGTATTATGCTGTTTATAGGTTTGATTGAAAGAAGTCATCCGACGGCCGTCGACCCATAGAAATACTATCGCAATTCATAGCCCCTTCTATAGTCAGCGTACGGGGGAACTTTTTGGAAAAAGTTCCCCATGCGCCCCCTCAAAAACATCGCTTTAAAAATGCCCTTCGGGCTAAATCGGGTGTCGAGAGTCAGGAAAACCTTTTAAAAAAGGTTTTCCGACAGCCTTTCTAAAACAACTATATGCGCCGGTCGGGAATTGAACCCGAGTCTATAGCTTGGCAAGCTACAGTGATAACCACTACACTACCGGCGCATTACGGTATAACGTTTTTCTTCACAGGCGCAAAGGCGCTTATTTTTAAAACTTAATTTTTGGTGGTGCGCCGGTCGGGAATTGAACCCGAGTCTATAGCTTGGCAAGCTACAGTGATAACCACTACACTACCGGCGCATCGCTTTTCTGTGTGATGCAGACTCCTAAATGCACTTATCAGATATAATATTTTCGCCCCGCAGGGCGAAACGTCTATTAGAAACTTACAGGCCTCCGCCTCTGGAGCGGTGCTTGTTTCGGCTCCGGAGCGCCGGTACCTGCGTTTTACTCTTGCTGAAGGTGATGTTCAGCAGTAACGGCGTGATGATAGATGTGACTATTATCAGCAGCCCAAGTACTGAGAATATCTGGCTCGTAACAAGGGGCTGGCCTTCTGCCGTGCCGACCGCGAAGAGCACTGTCGAGCCTATCTGGGCGATGACCAGGGTGTCTTCTCCGACGCAGATCGCCGAGCTGCCGATCTTGTTGGCCTCGAAGGGCTTGAAGCCTCCGGCGTAAGCGCAGCCGGCGATGGCTCCTATGTACTTGGATACGAGCACGCCTGCGAGGAGCAGCAGGAAGAGCAGGAAGTAGTAGGGTATGCCGATGCCCAGCACTGACAGCGAGGCGCCGCCGAAGATGGCGCCGAAGTCCATCTTCATGCCGATGAAGGCGAAGAAGATGGGGATGAACAGCCCGTAGCCGACTGCCTTGATCTTGGGGGCGATCACGGTCTCCGAGAACGGGGAGCCCGCCAGGATGGCGCCGGCCAGGAACGCGCCGATGACCGGGGTGAGCTGGAGCCAGTCGCTTAGCCAGGCTACGCCGAAGAGGATGACCAGGGACAGGGTGATGATCGTATCGTCCTCGCCGGAGCGGCGGGAGATGCCCAGCAGCCAGTTTGCGACTTTGCCGCCGAACTTGATCACCAGGATCATGAAGCCGAGGATGAGCAGGCAGAGCTTGAACGACGACCAGCCGATCTCCGGCACGAGCTTGCTAAAGTCGGCTCCGCCGCCAGAGGCAACCATGGTCGTGTACACGCCGATGACCGACAGGAAGACGGCCAGCAGCACGATGGAGAAGATACCGTCGGTGACTTCGACGGCAACCAGGGTTTTGAAGACGTTGGAGAACCTGTCTCCGATGGCTGTCAGATACCTGAAGCCGATGACCGTCGAGGTCGAAGTCAGCGCGACACCTACGATGCAGGCCTGCGCCAGCGAATAGTAGAATTCCTGGCCCATGGCCAGGTCTATGATGAGTGTAAAGAACGTTGCGACGACGAAGACCAGCGACGCTCCGATCAGTGTGATAGCGGTAGCGCTCCGGGCATTTGCCTTCATCACCGTCTCGATGTTGATCGACAGGCCCATGATGAACATCATGAGCATGACGCCCAGGTTCGCCATGAATTCGAGGTCTGTCGTGTACTTATTGATCATTTCCGGCAGGAGCAGCACCATGACGATGCCCACGAGAAGCTCGCCGATGATCGAGGGGAAGCCTAACCGCTCTGAGATCGTTCCCAGAATTTTACCGCCGGCCAGTATCAGCAGTATCAGTAAGAGAAGGTCAGTATCTAACACTTTTAATGCTCCATCCGAGAGCAACCATCAGGTTGCCACCCTACCCTTTTAACGCCATATTGGGGCGTTTATCTACTCATATACGTCCCATCTATTTGTACTTGTCTGTTTTACGGACGCTGGAAAAGAGCTCGTTTCCCGTATGGCTGCCATATCGTGGAGCAAAGAAGTTCTCCCGGTCACAAAGCCGGCCATGCTGTGGCCGGTTTTGGACGGCGGTAAAAAAAGATAGCGGGTTCAGCCGAACAGCAGGATTGCCGGCATCAGCACTCTGCCGCCGAACAAGATGACCAGTACGGCCAGAATCACGAATATGATCACCAGCCACTTTGCGATCTCCATGCTGAACCCCGCCACTCCTCGTGCACCGAGGACATATGCGATCAGCGCCAGTACCAGAAAGACTACCGCTAACCAAATCAGACCATCCATAGTATCACCAACTTTGTTGTTATATCTGTCCTATCTTTATAAATATAAACGTTCATTGCATTTTGTACTTAGATATATGAAAAAATCCGTATAAACACCTATACACACGATTTACTGGTAAAATAATCCTGATCTACTGCTTACTGCCCTTATCTAAGCATTTACGGCCCATGCAGAAGACTTTAACCTGTCAGCGTAAAAGATTGCCCAAAAACCGGCGATCTCTATGATAATCCAGTATATACGCAGCATGTCAGGCTTCAACCGGAACGTGAAGCTGTTCCTTGCCCAGGTATTCATCATGGGTATCTACTCGGGCATTTACGGTATCGTGTTCAACCTCCACGTGCTGGAGATGGGGTTCAGGACGGATTTCCTCGGGCTGATGCTGTCGGTGTCGCTGCTCGCAGCATCGGTCGCCTCTGTGCCCGCCGGCTTCCTCTGCGATCGCTTCGATCACAAGAAAATTCTGGTCGGATCGACCTTTCTGTCGGCCCTGGCGGTACTACCGCTGTTCATCTCCTCGTCCCCGCTGGTCTTGCTGGTGGCCAGCGCCCTCGGAGGCATGCTGGGCTCGATTAGCACCGTCTGCGCTACGCCGTTTCTGACGGAAAACTGCGAGAGGGACGAAGCTGTCCACGTGTTCAGCGCCAGCTCAGCGATGGGCTGGGCTGCCTCTGTGGTCGGCGCCGCCCTCGGCGGCCTGATTCCGCTGATCTGGCCTATCCTTCACCTGCAGGCAAACCGCTACCAGCTTACGCTGCTCGCGTCCGTCGTACTGCTCTTCGCCGGCTGCGCTATGTTAGTGTTCATGCGGAGCAGCAAATGCAACAAAGTTCACGCCAGGAAGTCCTTCTCGCTGAAGGTGCGGCCCTCGCCAGAGACGCTGAAGTTCGCTGCGATCGCCGTCATCATCGGTCTCGGCTCCGGCATGGTGGTGCCTTACTTCAACGTGTACTTCACCAAAATTGTCCGGGCTAGCATCTTCGAGACAGGGCTGATCTTCGCAGTCGCCAACATCTTCATGGTCGCCGGGTTCATCGCCATCCCGTACATGGCCGGAAAGCTCGGCCGGGCGAGGTCTGCGGTGATTACCCAGGCTGCGTCGCTGCCCTTCCTGATTCTCATGGCGATCACCACGAACCTGATGGCAGCCTCGGCCGCGTACGTCATGCGTATGATGCTGATGAACATGGCCGGCCCGGCGACGACCAGCCTGCAGATGGAAGTCATCAGGCCCGAAGAGCGCGGGTTCGCCGTGGGCCTGATCTCCACGGGGAGCAGCCTGGCGGTAGCAGCCAGCACCTATGCCAGCGGCCTGCTCATGGCGGGCGGTAACTATGTGTTGCCGTTCACCGTCACCTGCATCGCCTACCTCGCCGCAGCAGGACTGCTATATTACTTCTTCGGCCACCAGGAGGGCCGGGAAAGTAAGGATACCACTGCGGCGGCGTGAACTTGCTGTGTTGAATAATTCTGGGTGATCGTGAGATACGCCTTTTGAACGCCTGCTTTAGCAGGCGTTCTCGAGGCGATCCGCTGGACGATCGCTGCGCTGTGCCAGGATCACAGATTGAAACAGATTGCACCGATTTCACAGATGACCTTAGAATAAATGCGGTACGCGGTAAATCGATTTCCAATTGATTTGTATCTGTGTAATCTGTGGCATCTGTCAGAATCTGTGATCTGGCACAGCGCAGCGATCGTGTACGTTCACGAGCTTACCGGCAATGTCTTACGAGTATCCGAGTAATCTGTAACAGGCACAGCGCAGCGATCGTATTGCTGAGTCACTCTACCTGCAATGGCTCCGCCCGGGGAAGAGAAAATGAATTTGCCTTGTCGCCTGCGTGAGCATGGTCACGGCAGGGACGCAGCCCGAAAAGCAGGTGTCACCACCTGCTCCTCTTATCCGATCGGCGAAGGCGCAGGCAGAAGACTATAAACTAGTCTTGCTACACCCCCTATTTCAGTAGCAGGAGGGATGGAAACGGAATTTGTGAAAAACTACCTGGGTACGGTCGCCGGCTTCAACCGCAACGTCCGGCTATTGCTGCTCCGCACAATAATGATGGGGCTCTACACAGGTATCCACGGGCTTATCTTCAACTTCTACATCCTGGAGATGGGCTACAAGGCTGACTTTCTGGGGCTGCTAATCTCGATATCCCTGCTGGCCTCGTCCACGATGTCCATTCCGGCCGGGGTGCTGTGCGACCGGTTCGATCGCCGGAAGCTGCTGGTCATTTCCAGCGTGCTCGCCATGCTGGCCACGCTGCCAGTTTTCCTGCTGAGAGACCCCTCTGTGATGCTGCTGTTCAGCGCCGCCGGGGGCATGTTCGGATCCATCAGCGCTGTCTGCCTGACGCCGATCCTTTCGGATAACTGCAAACGCGACGGGACCGTGCACGTATTTAGCGCCAACGCTTCGCTGGGCTGGATCGCTTCGGTGATCGGGTGTGCCCTCGGAGGTCTTCTGCCTGGCCTGATGATCGCTCACCTCCCGCTGGGCGGGAGCGGATATCAGCTCACGCTGATAGCGTCTGTGGCTCTGCTAGGCCTGAGCTGCCTGTTTGCGCTGCTGCTGAAAAAGGGTAACAAGTGTGCCGGGCCTGCTCCGAAGGCAAAGGCAAAGTCGAGGTTCAGGTTCTCGCTCAAAGATCTGCGGCCGTCCCCCACCGTGCTGAAATTCACCCTGACCAGCGTTACCTTCGGCGTTGCCTCCGGCATGATCGTGCCGTACTTCAACGTGTACTTCATGAAGGTGCTCCACATGGACGTGGTCCAGATTGGCCTCACTTCGGCGGCAGCCGGAGCTTTCATGCTCGTCGGCTTCATCATCACGCCCTATGCGACTTCCAAGATCGGTAAGGTTCGCTCAGCCGTGGTCACCAAGCTGATCTCCGCCCCGTTCGTAGTGGCGATGGCCTTTACTAAAGACTTCATGATCGCCGCCGGCGCCTACGTAGTCTACATGTTCCTGATCAATATGGCCGGCCCGGCGACGACCAGCTTCCAGATGGAGCAGATCAAGAAGCACGAGCAGGGCTTCGCCATCGGGCTGATGTCTACGGGCAGTTGCCTCGCTGTATCTGCGAGCTCGTTCGTCAGCGGCCTGCTGATCTCCAGAGGCAACTACACGGTCCCCTTTATCCTGACCTGTGCCGGCTATGTAGCCACCGCTGTACTGCTCTACCACTATTTCAAGGACGTCGAGCCCCTCCCGCTGCTCCGGCCGGTGGCGAGAGTGGCGGCTGACTAAGCAGCCCTGGTGAGCCCACGTTAAATACGCCTGGCTCCAGGCCGTCTTATTTTTTATCCACGCAGCCGCAGCATACCATTCTGTCCGTTCTGCGTCTGCTAATTGCCCACGATTTTGCCGAATGACGTGCTGAATCTGCAAAATATGTTAATCAATATTTTAGTCTAAACTATGTCGGTGGTCGGGTCGGTGATGCGGGACTATGTACGCGCTTTGAAAAACTCGACTCTTAACGCCAGGGCCTTCGTCGTATTCACCTTTCTGATGTCTCTTTACATAGGCATCTATAACGTCATCTTCAACCTGTACGTGATCAAGCTTGGGTACACCGAGCAGTTCCTGGGGCTGATCATCTCAGCCTCTATGATCTCGACGGGCCTCTTCGCGTTTCCGGCCGCCCAGTGCTGCGATCGCATGGGTAGCAAGATGTGCCTGGTCACTTCTGGCCTGCTGACCGCGGTCACGTTATATCTGCTGTACACTGTCACATCGATGGAGCTCCTGCTGGCGTTGAGCCTTTTAAACGGCATCTTCGGCGCTATTCCCACGGTCATCGGCCACCCGTTTCTGGTCGAGAACAGCACCCAGGAAAACCGCCTGCACCTGTTCAGTATCAACTTTGGCACCATCATGGCGGCCACCAT
Source organism: Methanocella sp. MCL-LM (assembly GCF_049676595.1). Classification (GTDB taxonomy): domain Archaea; phylum Halobacteriota; class Methanocellia; order Methanocellales; family Methanocellaceae; genus Methanocella_A. The sequence goes on along the minus strand of NZ_CP187259.1, from coordinate 3,112,543 downwards.
CATCGGCACCTCGGTAGGCGGCTACCTGCCGCAGCTCTGCCAGGCGCTTTTCGGGCTGCAGGAGATCGGCGTGGATGCGTACCGGTACACGCTGATGATCTCGCTGGCCATCGCGGCGCTGAGCGTCGTGCCGCTGATCTTCATCAAGGACCGTAAGAAGCCCTGCCCGGTACAGAGCGACATGAAGGCGTTTGTCCGCAAGCTGGCCGAGTCGAAGGTAGTCCGGCAACTCGTGCTGATCAGCTGCCTGATCGGAATGGGCGCCGGCCTTATCGTCCCCTTCTTCAACGTCTACTTCCACAAAGTACTATTTGCGACCCCGGGAGAGATCGGCATCATCTTCTCGATCGCCCAGGTTTCCATGGTGGTAGGCGCAACTATCGTGCCCTATATTGCCAGCCGCATCGGCAGAGTCAGGATGGTCGCTCTTACCTACCTGTGCTCTGTACCGTTTCTCTTGCTGCTGGCGCTAACCTCGAACCTGTACCTGGCGGGGGCTGCGTACGTGCTCCGCATGCTGTTCATGAACATGTCCTCGCCTGTCAGCAACAGCTTCTCCATGGAGATCGTCGACTCGGACGACATGGCCTCGGTCTCCAGCCTCACTTCGACCGGGAACTACATCGCTATCTCGATCGGCTCGCTGATAGCCGGAGTCATGATGTCCTGGGGGGCCTACACGATGCCCTATCTCAGCGCCTGTGTTTTTTATGCCCTCGCCTCAGTCCTCTACTTCAAGTTTTTCCACCGGCACGAGGAGAAAGCGAGTGTCCAGGTTCAGGAGGTCGAAGTCAGCGTGTAACCTGCACATCCGCCTGAGCGTGAATCGGAGATCGTCAAGGTTATAGGCTATTGTTGACAGAGTACTGCTTATGCGAAACGTCCTGGTAGGATTTTCGACCCTCTCGCTCTTCTGGGAGTCGCCGCCAGAATGGGTAAAAGCGGCCAGAGCTGACGGGTTTGGCGCCATCGAGATCCTCTGCGAAGGCCCGCAGTGGCCCAGAACTGCGGACCCGGGCCGAATTCGCGAGGCCACAGAAGGCTGCGACCTGGAAATATACCTGCACTCGCCCACGATAGACCTCAACCCGGCGAGCGTGAACCCGGGAATCAGGGCCGAGACGCTGCGGCAGCTCCGGGAGACGGTAGACATGGCGTCCGCCATAGGCGCCCGCTACGTGACGACACACCCCGGCCTCGTCCACAAGGATAAGGTCAGGGGTATCTGCTCCGAGTTTGCCAGACAGGTCCTCGGCGAAGCGGCAGACTACGCGAGGTCTGCCGGCATCACGCTGTCCATCGAGAACATGCCCGCAGCCCGACAGTACCTCTGCAACACTCCTGCAGAGCTCTCCGATTTTCGGACGCACTGCCGGTGCGGTGTCACGATAGACGTCGGGCACGCGATCCTCTGCGCTGAGCCGGGGGCCTTCCTGCGGCTGCCCGAAATCTCGTACCTCCACGTCAACGATAACAAAGGCGAGCGTGACCAGCACCTCTGCCCGGGCGAAGGTATCCTCGATCTCGCCGTGCTCCGGGGTCAGCCCCGCCTGATCATAGAGCTCGACGACTACTCAAAGGTACTGAAGGGCCGGGATAACATATTACGGGCAATTATGCCGGAGAAATACGGCGATTTGCCTGTTTAGCAAGCGATTACGTCATATAAATACGAATCGTGGCACGAAAACTGATAGTATATAAAATAGCAACCTATTTATAACAATTTTTTCAATTAAATTGAAATTATCAGCCGGTTTTTCAAACCGGGCAAGCAAAAACGACAAAGTTAATAAAAGATATGCATTTATTTAGGTTCTGTGCTGGCATAGTGCCACACGATCAATCTAGCTATCGAACGTCTCGAGCCGGCCAGGCTCGAAGGCCATTACAAACATAAGACGCTTTACCACAGAAAGGTGAGTGGATGGAATACGATCGGGCTTTGAGAATGGAGATAATGAACGGGTACCTCAACGATACCCGGGAACGGTTCGAAAACATCAACCAGAGTTACTTCGACAATCAGATACCGGACATCATGCTCCGGATCAGCGACCGGCTGCTGAGCAGGATCGGCTATGCGCACAGCAACCCGCTCGGCATCGTTCTGTCCTACAGGTACATGGATAAGTACGGCTGGGATGTGATGGACGAGGTGCTGAAGCACGAGATCGCCCACATCTACGCGTTTCACTTCCACGGCGAGCGGGGCCACCGGGGCATCAACTTCCGCAGCGCCTGCGAGATGATGAACGTCTCCCCCACGGCCCGGACTAACGAGCTGTTCGTCGACCGGGAAAAGTGGCATTACCGCTGCCGCGCGTGCGGGCAGACCTACTCCACCTACCGGCCTTTCAGCACGGTCCAGTACTGCGACTGCGGGCAGAAGTGCGACGAAAACATGCTGATCAAGATCACCAAGGACCAGATGACTTTACCTTTACAGGAGTTCCGCGCCCACATCCGCCCCAAGATCACCGTGTACAAGTGTACCCAGTGCGGCCGGGAAGTCAGGCGGTACAAACGCTGGTCGGAAAAGCACTCCTGCGCAGTCTGCCACCCCGACGAGTACAACGAGAACTGCCTGATGCAGCTCGTAAAATAAGTCTATAAGCTCCTTTTCACTTTTTCATTTCCCGGCCGGGAGTCCCCGTACCGGGGTCGCCTTCGGGATCGATCGACCCGCCTGCCGGCGTTATTATTCCAGAATACTCATTTATGGCCGGGCCTCGTTCGATAGATCATGGACTTCGCAGCCGTAGTTCACAGGCACGGGGAAGACACTACTCAGCTGGCGATGATCAGGCTCGTCTCCCGGATCCGCCAGATACTGGAGTTCAGGGTAGACTCGGCCGTCAACGGGGTGCTGACGATCTCGATGGATGAGCTGCGGGAAGATGCCCTGAAGGTGGCCAGGGAACTCGAGGAATTTCCGTTCGACGAAGCCGAAAAATGCGCCGTCATAGAAAAAGCGTGGGAAATCATTGGTCCGTAAGCAGGTTTAGCCGATGATCTTCTGGTAGGCGACCACGTCGAGCCGCTGCCCGAACTTCTGGCCGACCTCTCTGTAATGGGCACACTTATCGTAGCCGTTTCTCTCGAACAGCCCGATGCTCCGGGCATTTTCCCCGCAGATCGTGGCGACCAGCACGTGAATGCCCCGCTCTTTCGCTATCTGTTCGATGAACTGCAGCGCCCTGCTTCCGAAGCCTTTCCCGACGCTGCCCGGGACCAGGTACACGGTCACCTCGGCAGTTCCGTCGTACGCTTCCCGCTTCTTGTGCTGCGTCAGCAAAACGTAGCCGCAGACTGCGCCGGCTTCCTTTATCACGTACGTCCGGTACCGGGGGTTGTCGAAGAACACCAGCTCCCGGAACTCGTCTCTGCCGAACGCGTGGGCGTGGAAGGTGGCGGTCGTGTTCAAGACATAATGGTTGTAGATGTCCAGCACCGCATCAAGGTGCTCTTCTCCGATCTCCTCAAAGTTGACCGTGTCCGTGTACATACCCTCTCAGGGACAGCTATCTGCGTCGTGATTATTAATATCTAATCTTTCCCTCTGCGCTCTGGCTACAAAACTATTTTAACACCCTCGCAATATCGATGCAGTGGTAGAAATGAGTGGTGACATCAGACCCTTCGAGTGTGCGATGTGCGGCCAGTGCTGCGCTAACCAGGACCTGATCCAGCTGACGTCTTACGAGCTGTTCCGGCTGGCAGAGCGCCTGAACGTGCCGCCGGCGGAGCTCTTCAGCCGCTATTGCGAGATCGGAGCAACTTCGCTGAACCCGATGATTCACATGTACCTCCGGACGGTTGAGCAGCGGTGCCCGTTTTTGGATGGGAAGCTGTGCAGCGTGCACGATGCCCGGCCGTATGCTTGCCGCGCTTATCCGAAGCGGCAGGCTTACCTGACCGCCGGGGAGATGAAGACGTTCGTCCGGTCGAGATATCCCATGCTCGAGCCGACCTGCGATCTCTTCGGGCTGGACGACACGGTGGAGATGATCGGGGACGCGGACGTGCTGACCGATCAGACGATCGCCTACATGACCGACGAGCTATACTTTAACACCATCAGGCCAGAGCAGGTCGACCTCACCGTGCCGTACGACGTCACCGACTCTTTCTTGCGGGACGGGTTAGTAAGGGAGATCGTGCTCACGTATCTGGCCAGGCCGTATCTTGGATCGCTGGCCGACACTCCCCTGACGGGCATCATCGCCATGACGCTACAAGCCCGTGTATGGGGCGCAGGAGTGTCCTTCGTGCGCCAGCCTTCGGACATCGCCGTCCAGGAAGACGCCCGCATCGGCCAGTACCTGCTGGCGAAAACCGATGCGACTTCTGTCGAGGCGCTCAGGGCGCTTGTGGAAAGCGGGCGGATGGACCTCGGGAGGGCCTTCTTTACGACTGCAGCCGACGGCAAAGCCCGGATTAGCGCAGTTTACGCTTCAGCCTCAGATAAGGTTGCTATCGGGTTCCAGCTCGAAGCAGATGCCTCTGCAGTGGAGCGTTTGACGAATGGCGGAGCACGCCCTGCGTACGTGTTCTTCCTGCCCGAGGACGGGTCTTCCACTAAAGCCGTGGGACTTGCCGTCGGGGGCTGATTTCAGGCTTGCGCAAATTATATATGCCAAATATAATATAATATGTTGGAGAGCATTGAATAGACTTGCAGGGCCGGAAAATCTTAAATACTATAAGGGTAGATTAGGCCTCTGCATTCATTCTTGTCGCGGTATCCAAGCCTGGTATGGAGCAGGTTTGCTAAACCTGTGCTCGTAAGAGCTCCGGAGTTCAAATCTCCGCCGCGGCGCTTTTACCTTTTATTCGGCCTTAAATGGCTTGTTTTACCTTTTTCACTTAACGATAGTGATGGGCAAACAAGGGATTTATTTGGCGTTGTTTCTGTGAGCAGTTCACTATGAACCTGTTCACCTGTTCCATAACTCAATAGGCATCTGGAAACTTAAAGGTTTCGAGGCGCGCCGCCACTTGAAACCTCAAAATTTGTAAAAAATAAAGATCGGAATTACAGGGGGTCGATCTGTTTTTATCCCCCAGCAAAAAACTTCAGGTATTTGTTCTTGTATTTAAATGCTGAAGCTCTGCAATAGACACAGATTTTTATCCAATGGTTTATGTAGGAGAAAATTAGAATGAATCTTCTCGCTTGATTTTAAGGAGCAACCTATTGCTTTATTTATTATAAAGTAAATTATCTCTTGAGTTCAATGAAGTATCTAGCTGCTACCATTTCATTAATAATCCTGATCATCGGATTGCCTATTGGCGGCTGTATTACTCAAAATCAACCGACTAGTGATCTGCCATCAAATAAGTACGTCGCAATATTCGAAATGATCAGTGAAAATCCAAATGTAACAATGATCGAAGGTAGAGTCCCTACTGTTATGGAACCGCCAAGGCCCCCTGTTTTCGATTATGATGGTTCAGAGGGATTGTTAAGAAATGAGATTACCATAAATGATAGCCTTAAAATGGTGTATGGTACGTTTTACTTTACGTTTAGTTATGAACGCCGCAGGGGGGAGATGGATGTTCGAGGGATATACAGCCTGCCCTATAAGGTTGATGATAATCTGACCATTTTAGGTGTAGACCACAATGGTACCGTACAGATGAGTTATCAGAAACAAATTATCAATCTAACAATAGGTGATAGGTGGGTTTCACCCCTGATATCATCTTGGACTGAAAACAAAAATGGCACAATGAAATTTGGCGTATATGAAAATGGCACCATTAAAGAAACAAGTGAACCCTATAATTACACTACAAGGTACGATACGACAATGTATGTCGAGAACAAAGGTATATTCGACAAATCTAACATAAAATAGCAGAATCCCTGCCCAATCATAATTATAATTAATGGTATCATATCATTATTTTTAATAAGTAACACTTGGAAGTCTACAGGTTACAATAAACTGTTGACCATATTTTTTTTACGAAACGGCTAACTGAAATGCGATAATTTATTTTTCCGTGGATCAGGGAACAGGTTTAAACACCTGTATACCCTATTTTAGAGGATACTAACGGTTGATCATGCGATGTGTGATTGTTGAGAGTGCGGCGCGAGGTATAATTCAGCAATAAATTACGATAATATGATTAATTTTATAAAAACATGTCCATATTCATGCCATTTGTTCTCTTATATAAATAATTGCTTAACGATAGTTAATATGTGAAGTAAGTGCCATAATTTTTCGACGCATAGTAAGGCATGTGAAGTAGGTGAAGTAATTTTGAAAAATTTAATTTATTTTTAAATTTTCGGCATACGTCTAAGTCATTTATTTTTTACAGGCGAGGAAGTCTTAAATATGCGCACGTAGTACAGGTAGTCGCTGGAGGAATTTACTCAACAAAACTTTGAGAAAAATTTTAAATGCAGCCCCCAAGGCTGTGGATATAGCGCATGAAGGCGGCATCTGTCTTGACACATAGATTCTGTTCTTCGTTTATTTAAGCGTTGTCTACGGTAGCCGAGGGGATTTTTACAAGAATATGAGGTATTGTAAATGCTCGACACTGAAATTAGTACTTTGGAAACGCCGGAACTTCGGAACGGGCAGATTGCCGAAGCGGCAGTACAGATGAAGAACGGGGCAGAACAGATTGGGGTAGACGGATGCATCAGTACCGATCTCCCTACCAATGTTAAGATGTTCGATCGTGACTCGATGAGGGCGCAGAACCTTCAGAGCGCTTTATACTGGGCGAAATTGGGCTTCAAGGTTATCCCTATCCGCCCGACCGATAAGAGGCCATTACGCAAATGGTGCTACGCTACGTCCGACGAGGCTGAGGTAAGGCGGCTTTGGTCGAGGCACCCAGATGGACTAGTGGGTATCATAACAGGGCCGTCCGATCTTGTCGTTCTTGACTACGATAAGAAGAATGGCGGGCTTGAGACCTTCAATCAGCACATGGCCTTATACCCCGAGATGTCTAAGACCTACATCGAGGAGACTCGTAGTGGTGGACGGCACGTATACTTCCTTCGTGGCGGATTAAATGTCACTTCCGGCAATCACATCTTCACGAAAACGCACAAAGGTGTCGTGTCCAATAGGATAGAGGACAGGGATTGGCCAGGCGTGGACCTCAAGGCCGTTGGCGGTCTTATCGTAGCTGCCAATAGTATTGACGAAAAAGGCGAGTACAAGGCCTTGAACGATAATCACATCCAGCCACTGCCTGAGAGTATCAAAGAAATGCTCCGTAAGATTGGCAGGCTGCTTGATGAGGAAGCCTTCGATCAGGAAGAGCGTGACCCTGTATACAGCAACGTCGAGGCTATGCCCATTAGGACGCGGTACTACTGTGACAAGCACAGCCCGCCATGCATCAAGACCATCATCTCTGAGCTTCAGGCAGGCAAGGCTGACCACAGCAGCAGGTTCGCTCTCGGTTGCTACCTGGCAGGGCTCCATCTAGATAAAGGCTCCATAATGGCTGTATTTAGCGCCGCTCCTGACTTCAATCCCGACATTACTGAGCAGCAGGTAGATTGCATCTTCGACAAGGGCTACAAATGCCTACGGTGCGCTACGATGGACGCAGAAGGCCTGTGCCCTAGTACCGAAGGCTGCAATGGTGAGAAGTCGCCTGCATGGAACTACCGTAACAACTACTACGTCAAGAGCTGGCCCTTCGACGCAGCAAAAGATGACACTGGAATCTCTGAAATGCTGGCCTATCTGGACGGCGAGGATATCCGGTATGTAAGGGGCACTAAGCGATGGTTCCTATGGAATGGCCAATTCTGGCCTGAAGACGTAGAAGCTGCTTGCCTTAGCCAGAAAATTACCGATATGGCTGACGTGCTGATCGACCGTGTATTATACCTAAGTTCGATGACGAAGACACTTGAGGGTACAGCCAAGGAAGCCCATGCTGCCAAGGTCAAGAACCAATACGGCCAGTACCGCTACATGCGGAGCAGTGGCGGGTTATCCAGCATAATCAATGTAGCCTCTAAGGTTGTCGGCACGTTCGCCCTCGACGGTATTGACGAACTGGATAAAGACAAGAACATGGTCAACCTGCTCAACGGAGTAATCAACCTTGACACTGGCGAGTTTATCCCGCATGGAGAGCGCACTAAGCCTTTCCTCATGACTATGCAGGAAAATGTCGCCTATGACCCGCAGGCCACTTGCCCGACCTATGATCGGTTTATCGATGAGATTACCTGCGGTGACAAAGCACTTGCCGAATACATCCAGAAATGGGCAGGCTACTGCCTTAGCGGGGATACCAGAGAACAACTCTTCATGGTATTCAAGGGCGCTGGTGCTAACGGCAAATCGGTGCTTGTCGAAGTATGGCACGATATCATGGGAGACTATGCAGCTACTGCCAGCAGTACCGCTTTTACCAATTCCCGGGGCGGTAACAACGGCAGGTTCAGCTTTGGCAGGCTCAGGAGCATACGATTACTTGTCTGCTCCGAGGTTGCCGAAGGTCAGACCTGGAACACCGAGAAGCTCAAGTCGTTCACTGGCGGCGAGCGCATTAACGCCGAAGAAAAACACATGCCAGAGTTCGAGTACACGCCTCAGGCAAAGGTTACGTTCCTGTTCAACCACGTTCCTACCGCAAGGAAAGATCGCGCTATGGAGAGAAGGCTAAGGATAGTGCCCTTCAACCTTAACGTTGATTTGGACAAGCTGGATAAGAACCTGAAGGCCAAGCTGCTCGAAGAAAAGGCAGGTATCTTTAACTGGATGCTTGAGGGCTACAGGAAGTGGAAGACAGAGGGCTTCATAGAACCTGCGGCAGTCATTAACGCTACGGAAGAGCACTGGCAGGAATCTGACTACATTGCCGCATTCCTTGCTGACCGTTGCGACATCGGCAAAGGCGAGTCGTTTTGGTGCTTGCCTGAGCGATTGTACGATGACTACAGGGTATGGCAGGTCAGCCACGAGGCAGAATTCCTCTCGCCTAACACCTTTGCCCGGAAGCTGAATAGCTTAGGTTTCAAGCTTGCCACCCGCTACAGTGACACTGAAAAGGACGAGAACGGCAAGCTTAAACAGTACCGCGTGCGTGTCGGGTTACGCCTGAAGCCTCCGCAAACTGTAACCTGCGCCGATATAAAAGAGACAATTAGAGCTATTAACGGTTGATGTGCGCCACCTCTTCCTTTTTTCTTATTTTTCTGAGTACATATATCGATAGTTTAATTATTTATGACGGGTATTACGCATATATAGTATATTTTTTATTTTTATTTAATTCGTGTTAATTATTATATATATGAAACAAACACGTAATATCCGTCATAACTTGTATTAAGTTCAATAAACGGGTATCACATATGCCATTATTCTAAAAATAATGTTATATATAAAAATATTTTTGTCTTGTTTTATCTTTGTATACACCATTATTTACAGTCTTTTTTCGACTACCTATGAGTATAACAAAACTTAGCTACCTTGTACGAATAATTATAATTCATTTATTAACCAGTTATTTAAATATTTACTTATATCTGCTTATACTGTTATTAACTTCTTCGCAGTATGCTATAGCTAATATCTTTTCATGTCTTAGTAATTTAACCGATCTATTGTGAGCTATTGGTGTCCTTAGCTTAGCTATTTGATCGGCATGTTTACTCCAATACTTTTTTTCCATTTTTTCTTTTGAGCCAACACTCATTATGCTTTTAAATACATCCCATTCGATGAATATAATTGTGAATAAGTCAGCAGGATATGAGAAGTCTAATATATCTGTTGAACAATCACCATAACTTTTGTATTCTTTATCTTGCTTATCTTTACAACTTTTGATTATAGCTTTTATAGTAGTATGCTTCGTTTCTAATACTGATATCCAGTCTTTTCCATATGTGTTTTCCATTACACCAGAAATTAGTTCTCTCATGTTTTTTTCAGTATTTTCGATAATATTTTTCAATTTTTTCTGTAGTTGGTAATCTGTTAGGAACTCATCTTCAACTTCAGAAAAAGCATAAACTTTTCCTTTTTTATTTATGTGTCTTAATTTTTCTTTGGCGATTTTTAGTTTTTCTTTAGCTTTATTATAGTCTTTATTTTTATTTAAAGCTTCGAGATATTCTAAAATTGCATCATCCCATTGCCCAATTTTTTCATATATTTCGCCACACTTAATGTAGATGTATTCATAACTTTGCATTCTCTTCATTTTGTTACATTCTTTTATTGCTTCATCATATTCTCCAATTTCAACTAACGTATCGACTAAATGACTACCGTAAGAAAAAATGTTCGGTTTTAATTCTTGTGCTTTTCGAAATTCAGAAATTGCATTGTCTATATCTTCTACATTTTTTAAAATTAGTCCATATTCATCGTGATACTTGGGATTAGATCCATCTAAATCAATCGCTTGCTTAATTTCAATAATAGCGTTTTGTACATCCTCTTTACCAAATAATGCCTCAGATAACCAATAATGGGCTTCAGCATTATTTTTATCAGTTGATATTATTTCTTTTGACTGTTTTATAACTTCGCTATACTCTTCCATCTCTAGCAAAAACTCAATAAACGAAAAACGGACTTCGAGCGATGATGGGATTAATCTTATAGCAGTTTTATATTCTTTATACGTTCTATCTATCTCTTTTTCATCAAATCTAATAAGTTCTGCCAACTTATAATGAGCTATGTGACAGTCAGGGTATGACCAAAGTATGGATTCATAGGTGGACTTAGCATTATTCTTATAATATTCCGAACCAGTATCATCATATAACGTGGTATATAATTGAGCAACTTCTAACTTAGCGTTAAGATAATTCTCATTTGCGCTATATATATAATTAAATTCAGTAATGGCATCTTTATAACGATTTTGTGATTTATATATATGCCCTAATTGGAAATGAGACCTTTGTATAAGCTTATGTACATCATTATTCTCATTCCCTGGTATCGTGTAACCGCCATCAACTATTTGTTTAAATTCCGAAACCGCTTCATATAGCTGATTATCTGTATATAATTTTACTCCCGACTCAAAATGTTGATTAAGTTTCGGTAATATTGACAAGCCTTTCACTATCCAAGATAATAATTTACATAATTAGTTTTAATGCTTTGGGTTATTGTGTATTATGCCTTTGTATATTTATCTTAGAGCATAGTTAACTTTTTCTTTTTATAAAAGTTTTATTAATTATTTACCATTTCTATTAAATATGATGATATCGTAATAACTCCTACATTTCGGTGATCTATTGGTATTTAATGATGAAACGATCGATGAGTGGTACATTGAGTGTACTAAATATATGAAGAGAGAAGCTACGGCAAAGAATGATCTTGATTTATTAACTACTAATATAAATGAATATAAATCATATTTATTTACTAAATATTCATTAACAGAACTTTTTCTTAACGATGAAGAATTACCCATAATTGAATATACAGAATATACCTTAGAAATGGACAAAGACGGTAATCTTTTAGACGAGTTACTAAAAGTTCCTGGAGTTAAAATTAAATTTCCACTTAAAATTGAAACTGTATATGCTGAGAATATCTTATATCGATTAAGTCCCCATATTAAAAAGCCCAAAATTGGCCAAATTTTTTGCATGGATGGCTTCCTACAGGTAGTAATGCCGCTTAATGAAGAAGACGACAGTAAGGCGCAATCTGAAATACAAGTTGAAATTGATCGAGTAAAAGCTGAAATTAATCAACGTTTAGACAATATAACAAGAAATAATGTTACCTTAAAAAGAGAAATAGATACAATTGTTGAAGAAAGGATAAAACGAATAAAAAATGCTCAGCAAACACTTGAACGAATAGCTAACAAAATACCTGTAAAACTACAACGTAATGAAGAGATCAGTTCACAGATATCTTCTTTAGTTATGACAAAATCAAGTATTAAATGTATAAAAGAACCTCTTGCAACCCCAAATCAGTTAAATATCTTAACTTTAGAAGAATTTAATGCTATCTTAGAAATAATAGATAATTGTTGCAGATTCTTTGAACGCTCTCCCATTACTTTTAACAGGCTAAATGAATATGATCTAAGGGATGTTATCCTTTCAAACTTAAATGGAGTATTTAAAGGAAATGCTGTTGGCGAAGCCTTTTCTGGCATTGGTAAATGTGATATTCTCATAAACGTGAAGGGTAATTGTGTATTTATAGCTGAATGTAAGAATTGGAAGACAAAAAGCACATTAGATGACGGTATCGAGCAAATATTGGGATATTTGAGATCAAGGGATAGTTACGGACTTATAATTTTGTTTAATAAAAAATATAACAGGAAAGAAAATAACATTTCTAAGGTGGAAAAATCCGTACAAGAAAGAATACAATCCGCAAAATATTATATTAATGGTTCAATGAAAATAATTAACAATCGCCATTATACTGCATTACATGCCCTCAATGGCGATACTGGAGTTCCTGTAGAAATCCACTATGTGTTGTATGATTTATTCTTTGAAACTCCAAAAAGTTTAGGAAAATAAAAATCATAATACAAACCGTTTATCTATGCTATCTCTTAAAGACTCAGTATCACTTGTCAAGTAGACCATGGTGCTTAAGATCGACCTATGGTTAAGCTGTGCGGCTACATCATTCAAGCTTATCCCCGACCGTAGCATGTTAGTGGCGCAAGCTGCCCTCAGAAGGTGGGAATAACATCGCTTTTCGATGCCAGCTCTCTTGGCTGTACTGACTACTATTTTGTGCAGGCCGCTTTTTGTGAGCCTCTCGGCCCAGGTATTGAGGAATAGTGCCTTTTCCTCTACCTCTGGCCGGATATCAAGCCATTCTTGAATATACTTTGCGGCATCCTTCGTCAAAATGGCTTTGTGCTCACGGTAGTTCTTTACTATCTCGTCAGGGTTGTGCGCCCGAATATAGAAGAACCTCTGCTTTAGATCGATGTCATCAACGTTCGCAGCTACGATCTCCTTCGCTCTGGCCCCTGTACACAGCATTAGGCTGATAATAGCACGATCACGGATTGAGTTAGTAGCCTGAAGCAAAGCCCGGCATTCCAGCATAGTCAAGCCTACCTTAGTCTCACGTACTGCCTTCGGCTTTTTGATCTTTATGGGCTTTCCTAAGGCTTCGGAAATCGATTCCAGAGCGCATAATTTCCGGATGATGGTTCGAGGCTTCAGCCCCTTCGCCCTTAAATCTTCCTCGATTTCTTGGGCCTTCTCTATGTCAATCCTTGAAAGGTCATAGTGATTAAGTAGGTACGAGGCTACCTGCATCGTGGCCTTGATATTGACCTTGCTGTATCGCTTTGTGTAAATCAGATAGTGTTCTAATTTCTCAAGCGTAGCGTACCTGTCTAAAGGCTTGCTGGCGTTAATCTGTACCTGCTGAATCGAACCAAAGTTGATGCGCTTCTTCTGTGCCATATTTCGAACCTCTGGGGCAGGTCAACAGGTTCGAAAAACTCTGTACTGACATCACAGAAAAGCCAAGTTTCGTCGTATGTCGGCCAGATGCCGCAAAGCTTCTAGATAGGCAGGTTTGCTAAACCTGTGCTCGCAAGAGCTCCGGAGTTCAAATCTCCGCCGCGGCGCTTATTCTTATTAATAGTATTAAGTAAAAACTCGCAACTCCGCAGGAGTTGCATTAGTAAAAAGTTTTAGAAAGGCTCACGGAAAACCTTTTGAAAAAGGTTTTCCTGTGATTCACTGTCCCTATCACTGCATATTTACAACCGCCTCGGCAGCCGGCAGTATGACGACGAATCGGGCCCCCTGGGTGTGGTCGCCGGGCACCCGGTCTTCTACCCACACTTTTCCCTTGAATCCATCTACCAGCGTCCTCACCAGGTACAATCCCAGGCCCTTGCCTTGCGCTCTCGTGGCGCCGCGCTGGAACTTGCGGAACAGCCTTCCTTTTAAGTCATCGGGTATGCCGGGCCCGTTGTCCTCTATCGAGCACCGGTAGTACTTCTTGTGGTTTTCGGATGCCGGCTCGACCAGCACGTTGACTGTCAGGGGCTTGTCCCTGTCCGAGTGCTTGATCGAGTTAGAGATCAGGTTGGTGAAAACGTCTTTTAGTAGCTCGTTCGCTTCGACTTTATAGTCGGGTATATCCGGGATATTGACGGTGATGTCCCGATCGACTTCGTGGAAGCTGCCTGTATCCATCTCTGATAAGAGGTCGTGCAGGTCTATCGGCCGGGTCTTGACGCTTTCGATCATCAGCATCTGGAGCTTGCGTACGTTTTCTATGAGCGCAGAGCTATTTTTTATGGCCTGCAGGGGCTTCTCTATCAACACTTTATTATCCCTTTCGAGCCTTTCGTGCACCTCGAGCTCATCGAGAGCCATCTCGAGGTAGCCCATGGCAGAGTGGTTCAGGTTGTTGATGTCGTGGCTCATCAGGTCTACGTAAAGCTCTGCCCTGGCTTTGGCACTCGTTAACGCTTCCTCTGTCTGCCTGCGTTCTGTGATGTCCCGGTCGTAGGTGACGAAGTATTTCCGGCCTTTGAAAGCGAAGATGTTGCCGGTGATCTCTACCGGGAAGACTTTGCCGCTTTTCGTCCGGTGGACGGACTCAAACCTGTTTTGCACCCGGCGTCCGCTCGTCTCCTCCCATTTGCTCCAGTTTTGGGCAAAGACCTCAGGCGAAAACTCGGGGTCGAGATCCCAGATGTGCATCGCTAATAGCTCGCTCCTGTCATACCCGGTAGACCTGCAGGTCGCGTCGTTCACGTAGATGATCTGGCCGTTCGGGTCCAGCCAGATCGACGAGTCGGTGAAGTGGTCTACGGCGAACTGGGTCAGGTCCAGCCGCTCTTCCACCCGCTTGCGCTCGGTGATGTCCCGGATGATGCCCAAAAAGGTCATCTCTCCCTCGATGACCGCCGCTTTGGTGCTGATCTCGACGGGAAACAGGCTGCCATCCTTCCGCTTGTAGACAGTCTCATAAGTAGCTCCCTGTCTGCTCTTTTCCAGGTGCTCGCCGATCTTTGGTTTTTCGAAGTCGGGGCGCAGATCAGAGATGTTCATGCGAAGCAGCTCTTCTTTTGAGTACCCTATGGCAGCCACAATCGCGTCATTCGCAACGATTATCCGGCCGTCGGGGCGTATTACCAGAACGGGGTCCCGCACGTTTTCGAAGACGAGCCGGTAGAACTCGTCACTGTGCTCACCTTCTCTCCTGTAACGCGTGTCCGTCATATTACTCGGGTCCATTTACTTCAGCTGTAAAAAAGATAGATAAGTAACTGGTTATTGTCCTGGGTAATAATATTTGTCTCGATAATTAAAATATGTAAGTAAAATGTATTATATACGTTTTATCGAGGTTGAGCAGTAGTGGTGCCTTCTTATTTGCCAGGTAAACAACTGTTCTGACAATCGCTTGCAGGTAGCATGACCACGAATCTGGCCCCCTGAGTATGGTCGCCGGGCACCCGGTCTTCCACCCACACTTTTCCCCTGTATCCTTCCACCAGCGTCCTCACCAGGTACAATCCCAGGCCCTTGCCGTGGGCTCTCGTGGCGCCGCGCTGGAACCTGTGGAAGAGCTTTCCTTTCACGTCATCGGGTATTCCCGGGCCATTGTCCTCTACGGTACATTTGTAGTACAGACTGTCCTCGATAAAAGCAGGATCTACGTTCAGGTTGACTAACAGGGGCTTCTCCTCTGAGGAATGCTTGACAGCGTTGGTGATCAGGTTGATGAGGACGTCCCGGAACAGCTCGTTTGCCCTGACCACGGAAGGCGGTATCTCCGGGATGTTGATAGTCACGTCTCTGCCATTGCTGCTGAGCGACTGGATGTCCAGGTCTGCCAGGACTTTCCTGAGGTCGATGGGCTCGATGGTTATGCCGTCGCTGGTCAGCTTCTTGATCTTCCTGACGTTCTCGATCAGCCTCGAGCTGGTCTGGAGAGCTTTCAGGGGCCGCTCGACCATGTGGGTATCTTCCGGCTCAAGCTTCCGCTTAGATTCCAGGGCCATCAGCGCGAGCTCGAGGAACCCCATAGCAGTCTGATTAATGTTGTTGATGTCGTGGCCCATCAGATCCATATACAGATCGGCCTGGGTGATCGCATCTAACAGGGCGGCTTCTTTTTCCTTTAGCTCTGTGATGTCGAGGTTGATGCCGGCCCAGCAGGTGGTCTTGCCCTCTTCGTCCTTGATGGGTACGCCTCTGCTCAGGATGACGTGCTTCTGCCCGTTCGCTCCGGTGATGCGGTGTTCGTATGTCCAGAAGTCCCCGTGCGTGATGCACTCCTTCCAGTCCCGCAGCATGGGTTCCACGTCTTCCGGCGGCATCTGGCGGGTCCACCCTAACTCCTTCAGCTCCTCGAAGGTCATGCCTGCCATGTCCATGTACGACTGGCTGTAGTACTTTACTCCGCCGTCCAGCCCGCAGATCCAGATGCCGAAGGGGATCATCTCGCCGATCGCCCGGTAGATATTGACCGACTCTTCGAGCTTTCTGCGCTGTGCATCTAACTCTTTAAGTAAGCGTTCCCGTTCTTCTTCTGCCCTTTTTCGCTCGATGATGTCGGCGGCTTGCCGGGCCAGCAGGTCCATGAACTGAAGCTCGCGTTCCGAGGGCTGGTACGGGCGACTCCAGTGCGTAGATAGCATGCCCACTAGTTTACCTGTGCGGGTGTACAGGGGCGTGGACTGGACTGCGCGGATGCCTGTCTGGAGATATGTTGCCCGGTCCTCCGAACCGGCCATGAATTCGCAGGTTTCAACGTCGGGTGCCAGGAACCTCCGGCAGGAACGCAGGGCCATGCCACACGTACTGGCCGAGTCTGCCTGCACCCATTCCCAGAACTTCGCCGCCTCCGGGGTGAATCCCCTGTATGCCAGCAGATATAATTCGCCCCCGTCCCCGCGCTCCGGGACAAATATCTGCATGCTGGCATAGTCCGAGTGCATTATGGCCACGGCCGCATCCATGATTTCCTGGTACAGCACTTTACCATCTCCCTCGGAGATCATACGCACACTCAAGCTATGAAGAAGATGAGTATCTCTGAGATCCGCTACGATGGCTTCTTCGGCACGCTTGCGCTCGGTGATGTCCCGGATGATGCCGAGAAACGCCAGCTTCCCGTTGAGCAAAACTCCTTTTGTGCTAATCTCGACCGGGAACACGCTACCATCTTTACGCATGTATTCTGTCTGGAAAATGGTGCCCTCGCTGCTCTGCCTCAGGTGATCGGCGACCTTCGGTCTTTCCGAAGGTGGTCGAAGGTCAGCTACGTTCATCTTTAGCAGCTCTTCTTTCGAGTATCCTACAGCCTCTACAATGGCGTTGTTCGCGTCGATGACCTGCCCGTCGGGGCGTATAATTAAAATGGGGTCCCGGGCGCTTTTGAAGACGAGCCGATAGAAGTCATTATCTTGAGATGCCTCAGCTTTTTGTCGCTCGTTTTCCATAATGTCCCCTTATGCTGTTAGGTAAAGCAAGTTATTAATGTCGAATCATTTATTTTTAATGGTTTATGGTATTTTTGCTGCTGATAAAATTCCATCGCTATATTATATATGTTTCTTTTTTCTGAAACTGATCTTATGACAAGCATTTCAAATACGTCTCTACAGCCATCTGATCAAGCCCTTGGCGACATAGACAAATCTTAATCCTAAGCAAACCCTAATTCTCTAGTTATGAAGATCGGTATCATCGTTTACTCCCAGACCGGCAACACTTTTTCCGTAGCCGGTAAGCTCAAGGACAAGCTCACTGCAGCCGGGCACTCTGCGACTGTCGAGAGAATCGTGCCTACCAGCGGCGAGAAAGACGGCAAAAACGTCAAGTTCGGCAGGCTGCCGGACCTCACTCAGTACGAAGGGCTGGTCTTCGCCGCTCCGGTGCAGGCCTTTTCCCTGTCGGCTGTCATGGCGGCCTACCTGAAGCAGCTTCCCTCTCTCAGCGGTAAAAAGATAGCCTGCTTCGTCACCAAAGGCTTACCCTTCGCCTGGACCGGCGGCAACTCGGCGATCGGAAAGCTGACAAAGGAATGCGAAGCCCGGGGCGGGACTGTCGGCGCAACCGGCATCGTCGTCTGGAGAGGCGCGAACCGCGATAAGAACATTGCAGACGTGGTGGATGCGATCAGCAAAGCGTTTTGACGCTCAGATCTGTTAAAGCTGCGGATATCATGACTCTTTCCCCAAAAGAAATCGGCGAAAAGCTGGCTGCGGCCGGCAGGTTAAAATCCAGACCGCTCTGCATCTACGGGTCCGAAAGCGTCCCTGACAGCGGTAAGCTGATGACCTCCGTAGACCGCTGTATCGCAAAGGCAATATTCGCCGCCTCGGTAAGCGACGACTTGCCTCCTCTGTACTTCGGCAAAGGCGCCCTCGCCGGATGCTGCCCCGGCGGAGTCGGGTGGACGGGCTACGGCAGGCTGGCCCCGATGCTGGAATACTTCGTATCCTATGGCACGCCTGAGTTCAGGAACGGGGAGGGCGAGTTCTTGAAGGCCACCCCGGAGATCGTCAGAGCCTCCAAAGAAGCGGTCGGCACCATCACGCCTCCCGGTACCTACACCGTCGTCCAGGCTTGTGAGAACCTCGATCACGATCCCGGTATCAGGGCAGTCGTCTGTTTCGGTAACAGCGAGCAGATCAGAAACCTGAGCAGCCTCATCCACTTCCGCAGCGCAGACCCTTTCAACCCTGTGAGGGCGGCCTGGGGCCCGACCTGTGCATCATGGATGTCCTATCCGGCCGGCATGGCTGAGAAGGCGCCCGCAGACGCAGCCTATTTAGGGCCTATGGACCCGACAGGCAACCGCTGGTTCCCGGAAGACTACCTCGGGATAGGCATCCCCATAAAGCTGGCAATCGCCATGTGCGAGGACCTCGACGGCTCGTTCATCGTCAAGAAGCCCGAGGTCGCCTATCCTGTGGTAAGAGAGGATATTTGCTCGAAAAATCGAACATAACTACAAACCTTGTTTGAATTCACCGGATAACAATACGAACGCTGCGCTGTGCTGGCGTCACAGATTCCACAGATGACTATGGATTGCACAGATGTGAATCCACCGATTGAAACAGATAGCACAGATAGTAAGGACAGTATAATACGATCATTCAGGACAACTCTGAACATCGGTGACCTATTTACGGATGTATATAGAATCTACCATCATCTGTGCTATCGAGTATAAATCTGTGGATTCTGTATGGATCTGTGGAATCTGTGACGTCAGCACAGCGCAGCGATCGTTTTCCTTCACGGGGACACAGACAACCTTTTGTTGATGCCGTCTTAATCTTTCGGCGATTTTTTTATCCTCGCCGGCCGAGAATCTATTATGTCTGTAGAGCAGCCGGCATACGAAACGCTGAAGCAGGACGGCGGTTTTGAGCTGCGCCGGTACAACGGCTACGTTCTCGCTCACGTGGACGTAGAGGCCGACTTCGACACGGCCCTGAACGAGGGCTTCCGGGTACTGTTCAACTACATCACCGGCCACAACAAGGTTCGGTCGAAGATCCCGATGACCGCTCCCGTTACCGAGGAGATCGGCGAGAGCTCGGAAAATATCCCTATGACCGTGCCGGTGACGATGGAACCAAGGCGGGAAGGCGTTTACCGCATCGGCTTCACCATGCCGGGCAGGTACACCCTCGAGACGCTTCCGCGGCCGGATGATGAGTCCATCGGCTTTACCGAGGTGCCGGACCATGATGTGGCGGTCATCAGGTTTTCCGGCCACTCCCACGAGCCGAAGGTGAGGGAGAAAATAGGCGAGCTGAAGGAGTGGCTGCGGACGAACGACCTGGCGCCGAAGTCGAACTACCGGCTGGCCCGGTACGACCCGCCCTGGATTCCCGGGTTCCTGCGGCACAACGAGGTCCTGGTGGACGTCTGATCTACCGGCCTTCGATCACGTCGAATTGAGGACCTTTACCCCGTACGGGTCTTCCCAGCCTATGTGCAGCGTAGCGGTATCGATGACGTGCCCGGAAGCACTATCGATCAGCTCCAGGCAGACGTGGGCAATCGGCTTATCCGAGCCTATATCGCCGGGTTTATAGGACCAGTATACCGTAGTATCATCAGTCGTTACGTCAGAGCCCAGGTCTCTCACAGTGGAGTTTGACCACGACAGGAAGTGGCCGTTGTCCGTCTGCCATCGGAAGCTCATCGTTTTGTTATCGATCCCGGGCGAATATGCTGGTGTGAGCCCGATGCCCGGGACTGAGGACATAGTCAGCGTGTAGTACTGGGGGTGGGCTTTTATCTGCAGCGCCGGGACCGGGTCTGAGGTCCTGGCTGTGATACAACCTGTCATCAAGGTAATCATAATGATAATGCTGATCAGGATTGCTTTCAGGTTTACCATGTATACTCCTCTGTAACCGACATCAAAGACTAACGATAGCATATAATTTTCTCGCGCCCTTCGGGGCTCGCTCAAAAGCAGCATGATCCAATATGCTATATTGCCTCTGTCGGTAACGTCGAACTTTCCCGGGTCTACTTCTGGCTCTCTCTATACTCTCCTATCCACCGTGTGGCGAAGTCGACTGCCTCCCGCTGTCGAAACAGCCTGCTGTCGGCTGATCCGACGTAGCCTCTGGCGACCTTCACGCATTGTTCCATGTCCGCCCCGATGTGGGGGAAAATATCGGAGTCCAGCACGATGTCTTCGCATTCTACCCAGGTCCGCCTGCCCTCCTTCATGATCGGGAAGCCGTCTCTGTAGGGCTTCGCTCCCGGAGCCCTGTACTCGGCGAGGTGGAGCGAAGTACAGGTATCGTATCCTGTGCCCAGCATCAGTACATATCCATCCAGATCGTAGATGCGGGAGAGCGGGGAGCTCTCCCCGAGAGCGTAGTTGATAGTCTGGCCTTCTGTTATCAGGCTGGCATTTTTACCCCAGGCGGCCAGCGAAAGATTCGGGTGGCAGCTTCTGGCAGCCCCGGGCCATTTTCTGAAGTTTTCAGCGATAACGCCCATCCCTCTTGTGGGGGTAACGGTAGTGTCATACGCAGGCATCGTCTCTCTGATGATCGCTATCCAGGCGGGAGGCACAGGCGGATTCTTCCAGCCGGCAGGATCCGAAAGTCCGGTCTGGGCAGGCATGACGATAGTGCCTTCAGCCGTTACTACGTTGATAAGCGCCTGTATCACTGTGACCGCTTCGCCGCATACCCAGCCTATCGAGCTGAGGGAAGAATGTACGATGACAGTCATGCCTTCTCTCAAGCCCAGCATGCGGAGGTCTCTCGATATACTCTCCACAGTGCGGGGCTCGGGCGTTTTTTGAATGATCTCTGACTCGCTCATGGTCCCACCGGTTTTAGTCGAGCAATATTATGCGTTTAGCAGTACGTAAACTCTCCTATAGCATATTATTCCATGAAGAATTGTGGGTCGGGGAGGTGTTGAGAG
The DNA here is from genome assembly GCF_049676595.1 of Methanocella sp. MCL-LM. Classification (GTDB taxonomy): domain Archaea; phylum Halobacteriota; class Methanocellia; order Methanocellales; family Methanocellaceae; genus Methanocella_A. Next base: position 3,091,104 of record NZ_CP187259.1, on the reverse strand, counting down.
GTCAGAGGAGGGCTGGGGAGTCTCCAGGAGTTCCGGGAGGACTTTCAAGCTGGGAGATCCGGGAGGTTGGGAGGTCTGAGAGAAGGTGGTAGAGTACCTGGAGGTCAGAGAGAACATATTTAAGAAAATCCTCTCCGACCTTTCTACACTCCCCGACCTCCTCTCTGACCTCTGACCCTCTCTAACCTCCCAGCTTGAAAATCCTCCCCGACCTCCAGGGACCTCCTCGACCTCCAGGAGTTTTGATGGGCTTCACCCGAAACCTCTTTCATGATAATATCAATATTCTCGTTAGTTTCACGGAGCTCTTACACTAGTATTTTGATATCATGGAGCAAGAGGTTATTTGATAATTACCATACTATCAAATGGTTATCGGGAATGTGATATTATGCCTTTTACATGCGAGATCAAAGAGATGCCTGTCCAGCAGGCATTAACCATCCGGACCAGAACTTCCGTACAGGACCTGCCTCAGGTGGTCGGCCAGTGCTTCGGCTCGGTAGCCGGGTACCTCGGCGAGCTTGGTGAGCAGCCGGCCGGAGCGCCTTTCGTAGCCTACTACAATATGGACATGGCGGACCTGGACGTGGATATCGGTTTCCCCGTCAGCAAAAAGTTCGAGGGCAAGGGGGACATTAAGCCAACGGCTATCCCGGGGGGCAAGACCGGCACGTGCTTCTATACGGGCCCGTACCAGGAACTGGCATCCGCCTACGATGCGCTGACCAAGATAGTCACCGAAAAAGGCCTGGAGCCGACGGGGATCGTTTACGAGATGTACTACCACAGCCCGATGGATACCGAGCCTTCGAAGCTGCAGACGCTCATCCTGTTCCCGCTGAAGAGCTGATCGGTAGCGGGAAATTTTCCTTTTACTTTTTCGAGCCCTAATATTTGCCGAACCCTTTAAACAGAGTCCTCGCCAGCAGGATTACCGGGACGATCTCCAGCCTTCCCATCCACATGTCGGCGATGAAGATCAGTTTTGCGATGGGATGTATCGTCGGGTTTATCACTCCAGTCGAGAGCCCGCAGTTGCCCTGTGCAGAGCATACTTCGAAGATGATGTTCGAGAGGCTGGCATCAGGCCCGAGGATGTTCGACAGCAGCATGATGCTGACGAAGATGTTCACGATCCACAGAAAAGAGATGAGCGTGGCTTCGTTAAGCTCGTCCGTTATCGCCTTTTCAACCACCTTGTGCTGTCCCAGCCTGATCACGATGACTGCTTTTCTGGACAGCAGAGTTTTAGTCAGCCATAGCTTGATCTGGTTGACGAGGAAAATTTCTCGGGCGACTTTGATGCCGCCTGTTGCCGAACCGGCGCATCCGCCGATGATCATCGAGATCGAGAGGAGCAGGAGCGCAGTGGAGGACCAGTCTGATATGTCCGCAGTCTGCAGCCCTGTGCTCGTGATGGCTGACACGAGCTGGAAAACCGAGTACCGGAGAGAGGTGAACAGATCATTATAGTAGTAAAAGTAGTTCTGGATCACCAGCAGCACGCAGCCGGTAGCGATCAGGCCGACGAAAGTCCTCACCTGGATATCGTATATCAGCGTGTGGAGCTTAATCCTGAAAACGGTAAACAGCGCCGCGAACGGGATCGCTCCGGCGATCATAATCGGTAGCAGTACTACCTCGATGGGCAGGCTGTCGTAGTGGGCGATGCTGTCGGAGTACAGCGTGAAGCCGCCACCTATGGATGTCATGGCAATGTTCACGGCATCCCAGACCGGCATTCCCGCGAGCAGCAGGATGCTAAAGGAGGTGACCGTTAGCACGAGATAGACTTTCCAGATTGCTCTGACAGTTGATCGTATGCTTGGCCTTATCCTCTCTTTTCTTGCCTCTGACTGGTAGAGGACATAGGTACTGGTGCCCGGCCTGATCAGGATAGTCACCATCAGGAGGACGACCCCTAAAGCGCCTATCCACTGGGTCACGCTGCGCCAGAGTTGCATGGAGTTGTCGATGCGGTCCGGCATGGGTAACATCGTGAAGCCGCTGCCCGTCCACCCGGAGATCGACTCGAAAAAGGCGTCGACCGGGGACATCTGGGGGCTGATCATGAACGGGATGGAACTGACCGCCGGGATGAACAGATAAGCGAGGGCTGCGATGATGATCGCGTGCTTAAGCTCGAGCGCCTCTGACCCTGGCACAGTAAAGTGAATCGCTGCTGCGATAGCCAGGCTGACGAGCATCCCGGCGATGAAGCCCGCCGTGCTCTGCAGCTCCCAAAAAAGTACACTGATGAGCGCCATTGCAGCCATCAGGATGCCCGCGATAAAAAAGAGCCCCTGTAAGTCACTGATGATTATACGTATGTCCTTATTTATCCGCAATCTTCTCACCAGCTCTCTTGCCGGTTGGCCTTTTCGGCGGTTCCCATGATCAATACCTGCCGAACCCTTTGACCACGGCTCTCACCAGGAGAATCACCGGGACGATTTCCAGCCTCCCCATCCACATGTCCACGATGAAGATCCCTTTCGCGAGGGGGCTGATCGCGGGCGTCAGGATGCCCGAGGATATCCCGACGTTGCCCTGGGCAGAGCATACCTCGAAAATGATCCTGCTCAGGCTGACGTCTGTCCCCAGGATGTTGGACAACAGCATGACGCTGAGCACGATGTTGACTATCCACAGAAAAGAGATGAGGGTGGCTTCGTTCAGCTCGGCGGTCATGGACTGCTCAACCACTTTATGCTCACCGAGCTTGAGGACGACTACGGCTTTTTTGGACATGAGAGTCTTGATCAGCCACAGCCGGACCTGGTTGACGAGGAAGATGGCCCGGGCTATCTTGATGCCGCCTGCCGTGGACCCTGCGCATCCGCCAATGATCATCGCAATGGAAAGAATCATGAGGGCGGTGGGTGACCAGCCGGATAGATCGGTAGTTTGGAGGCCGCAGGTCGTGACTGCGGAGACGAACTGGAAAACGGAGTACCGGAGAGAGTTAAAGGCATCGTCGTACTGGAACAGGCTGTTCTGGACGACCAGTAAAGTACCGCCGACTATCACGAAGGCAGCGAATGCCCGGACCTGGGCGTCGTGGAGCAGAGTATGTATCTGGTATCTGAAAAGCGTGTACAGGACGGCAAAGGGTAAAGATCCGGCTATCATGATCAGTATTAGTATCAGCTCGATGACAGGGCTATTGTAGTGGGCTATGCTGTCAGCATATAGGCCGAAGCCGCCCGTGGCTATAGTGACCATGGCAGTGTTGAGCGAATCCCAGAGGGGCATGCCTGCCACAAACAGCAGTAAAACGGAGATGATCGTCAATACCATGTAGAGTTTCCAGATCGTTTTTAGCGTCGAGCGTATGCTGGGCTTGATCTTCTCTTTTCTGGCTTCTGACTGGTACAGGACGTAGGTGCTGGTGCCCGGTCTGATCAAAATGGTGACCATCAGCAGGATGACTCCTGCACCCCCGATCCACTGCATCAGGCTGCGCCAGAGCTGGATCGAGCGGCCCACCCTGTCGGGGGCTATAATCAGCGAGAAACCGCTGCCGGTCCACCCGGACATCGCCTCGAAGAACGCGTCGATTGGTACCATCCCGGTGCTTATGATCAATGGGATTGAGCTGACGGCCGGTATGAATATGTACGCCAGGGCTGCTATGATTATCGCGTGCTTGAGGTCCAGTGTCTCGTATTCCGGCACTAAAAAATGGATGGCGACAGCGAGGGTAAGGCTAACTATGAGCCCTGCCAGAAAGCCCATCACGCCCATCGGCTCTTCAAAGATGATGCTGAGGACCATCATCAGGGCCATTAAAATGGCTGAGATCACAAAGAGGCCTTTCAGGCTACCGACAATGATGCTTATATCTCTGTTTCGCTGCAACTCTCCTCCCCCGACCATCTTCCAGCGGGCTGATACTTACTGGAATATGCTGGAAACCTTGTCTACGATGCCGCTTCTCGCGAACACGTACAGCGAGTCGTTGGGCAGGATCTGGGTGCTCCCCTCTGGTATGATCACCTCGTCGCCGCGTTCGATGGCTATGATCAAGGCGTTGGCTGGCAGGCCAAGCTTCTGGATAGTCATCCCTGCGGCCCGGGACCCTTCATGTATGATCACCTCTACGATCTCCGCTTTGCCCCCGGCCATCGAAGTGAAGGCGTTGATGCCCGGCCTCCAGATCGAGTTGAAGATGTTTTCCGCCACTACGGCATCGGGGTCTTTGTGGATGATGGCGCCGGTCTTTTTGAATATCTCTATGTTTTCCTGCTCGTTCACGATTGTCGTGACAGTCTTTATCCCCATCTCCAGGGCTTTGAGCACCACCATCAGGTTTACGTTGTCGTCTCCTGTCGTGCATATGACTGCATCGGCATCAGCTATGCTTGCCTCTTCCAGGGTCGACAGCATCGAGGCATCTCCGGTGATGCCCACGAGGTCATACTTTAAGGCCATGTCCTGTGTCCTTTCCAGGTCCCGATCGATGACCATCACGTTGTGCTTTTCAGCCACGGCTATTTTTGCCAGGCTCCTGCCTATCCCGCCCAGCCCAATGATGATGATGTACAAAAGGGTAGCTCCCGAAGCTTTTACCGACTATCTTATAAATTTATATCAACAATTAATATATAAATTTGTTTTAATTTTATAATCGGTTATATAAAAACCTGCAGCGATAAAAGTCTATACGAGGAATTGTGTCGGAGGTTTGCGAGGCCATTTACATCCGACATAACTCCTGCTTGTTGTTGAAACTACTGTTTAGTGCGAGGAGCCACCTGCGGGGTGTGTTCCCATACAGCCGTGAATACGATTCCCGCCAGGGCTACGAACATCGGATTTTTCGACCGGATGCCGGATTTAGTTCTGGCGGGAAACGGTGGCGCGTACATGACTTCTTCGTCGTCCACTATGAGCAGGATGAATTTTTCCAACTGCTCCGGAGTAACGGGCAGCCTGGACAGATACCCGGCGATGCTGGCAAAATAAGCTGCATCGAGGCCCAGCGCGTTATGGACTTTCAGGCTTTTAATTCCTGATCGGATGATCTGTTCGATGCTGCTTCCGAAAACGATGAGCTCTACCTCGACCTTTTTTCCCCGCAGCAGGTCCAGGTAGTGGTAGTGGTCTGCCGGGAGCACCAGCTTAACCGACTTATCCGCACCTTTCAACAGTTCCTCCATACTGTGCTCGATGTTCTCCGTGCCGTACAGTGTCCACAGCGCTTCTTCGTCAGCACCGCCCGAAATGGAGCCCTCCAGCTCGGAAAGCATCTGCAAAGCGTTCTTTTCTGCGCTCTTGTGGGCTTCCGCGATGTGCTCGATCGCAATCTCCGGCGGGGTAGCCCGGTAAACGGCCGGCTTCGCGTTGACTACCTGGACCAGCCCCTTGTCTGTCAGCGTTTTGAGGCTCTGGTAGACGCTGGGCCTCGGTATGTCGACGTTCTCGCATATGGGCTTCACTTCGGCCCGGTCGAGCGCGACAAGCGTAGCGTAGACCTTTGCCTCATATTCGGTCAGCCCCAGCGTTTTCAAGGACTCTATCAGTTCATGGGGTGTCTGGCTCATTGTAGTTCATTTACATACTACATGCTGGAAAAATATAGCTTTTGCAACCTCCGGGCGAACATTATTGTACTCGATCAATAGCTCGTTATCAACCTTCAGTATCTATGGCCTGTTTCCAGTAACGCCGGCGGTGGGATGCCAGTTTCCTGTTGCTCGATATTTAGATAGAATATAATCGAATAAATAAATGATATGGCGTGCATGTACTAGAAAGATTATTATGTCCCTCCTCGATATAGTACTTGTAACATCTGGCTCTGGTCGATCATACCTGACTGTCCGGTCATCTCTATGATTTGCGCTTCATGAGTACCAAAAATTGGTGATACGGCCTTGATTTATATGCTGACGGAAATTGATCGTACTACTGTACAGCGGGTAAACCGTCGCTGGTTCTTCACGTACTTTTTCCGCATACCTGCAGGGGGCCGGCAGCTATGATCATCGGCCTGTCGCCCGAAGCCATCGGCTATGCAACAATAGTAGTGGTCGCGATCGTTCTTGAAATGTATATCTGGCGTCGCCGGACGATGCCGGGAAGCAGGTATTTTTCCTGGCTCCTGGCGGCGATGTCTTTCTGGGCGCTCACGTGTTTGCTCGAGCTGGCCGTCTCCGATCAATTCCTCCTGAACCTGGTAATCAGGTTGCAGTATCTCGCAGTTACCTGTGCTGGCCCGCTATGGCTGCTGTTCGTCCTCGATTACGGCTATCATAGCCGCTGGCCTATAACTGGCAGAGTACACTGGATATGGGTAGTACCAGTTATAGCCAGCTTAATGGCTTTGACCAACGACTGGCACGGGCTGATCTGGCCCCGGACGGGCGCGGACCTGTCGATCCTGGGGCATGGCGTCGTCCTGTCGATTAATCTGGTCTATACCTACACACTGGTGTTAGCCGGCTTTATCCTGATGCTGCTGACTGCGATAACCTCCTATAAAAGTGACCTTCGCAAGGCGGTAACCCTGTTAGCCGGTACCATGATTCCCGTGGCCAGCAGCGTTATCTATTATGTGGGCCTGGCGCCGGCAGGTATCGACATCACGGCCCCTGCCCTCACCGCGACCATCCTGATCTACGCCTGGAGCATTTTCGGCCAGCGGCTGTTTGAGCTGGTGCCGGTGGCCAGAGAGCTGCTGGTCAGCAGTATGGCCGACGGGATGCTGGTGCTGGATAAAGATGGCCTGCTGGCAGACCTGAATCCGGCTGCGCTGAAGCTGCTGGGCATAACTGAGGCTTCACTCGGGCGGCAGGCTGACGATGCCCTGGCAAAGTGGCCCGGGCTGACCGAGTATATTCGTAGCGGCGACGATACACCTGCAGAGATCACGATCGGCGACTCTGTCTGGCTTGATGTAAGGATATCTGTGATAAGCGACGGCAAGGGCAAATATTATGGCCGGCTGGTATCTCTGCGGGATATCACTGCCCATAAGCTCTCCGAAGGTGCTATCACCCGGTCCAACGAGTCTCTCCGGGCGGAGGTGGCCGAGCGAAAGCAGGCGGAACAGGCGCTGCAGAGGGAGATAGCAGTCCGTCGCCAGACAGAAGAGCGGCTTGAAGTCTCGCTGAAGGAGAAGGAGCTGTTGCTGAAAGAGATTCACCACCGGGTGAAGAATAACCTCCAGATTATCTCCAGCCTCATGAGCCTGCAAATCTCCGGCATGACCAACGAGGTCGCCAGCGCCAGCCTGAAAGAAAGCCAGAACCGGATCAAGTCCATGGCCCTGATCCACGAGCAGCTGTACCTGTCGAGGGACCTGGCAAGCATCGACATTAAAAGCTATATCCAGAGCCTTATCGTCTACTGGACCCGGTCTTACGTTACCCGCCCCGGTCTGGCGATCACCGCCGATATCGAAGATATCTCGCTGGACATAGACACGGCTATTCCCTGCGGTCTGATCATCAACGAGCTAATCTCGAACAGCCTGAAGTACGCGTTTAAAGACGGGCAGACCGGCACCATCAAGGTAGCTCTGGTGAGGGACGGCGACATGTACCGTCTTACCGTCAGCGACGATGGCGTAGGGCTGCCCCCCGGCTTCGATTTCAGGAATACTACTTCCCTGGGCATGCAGCTTGTGGTGACCCTGGCCGGGCAGCTCGACGGGGTCATCGAGCACCCGGAAGGCCCGGGGACGACCTTTATCATCACCTTCGGCAAGCCCGGCGCTTAGGGTAGGCTGTTGTCAGCCTTTCAGCCCTTCCGCCTGAACAGGAGCAGGTACCCGGCCACTGCGACGATCGCTATGCCGATGATCCCGAGGTACAGGATCCCCGACTGCCATCCGCCGGCAGGCGAGGTGTTCTCAGTCGTCGACTGGGGTGTAGCCTGCTCTGAAGGAGCCTGGCTTACTGTTGCCGTCGGGCTGGCCACGGGAGTTGCAGTGCCGGCCGTCGAATTGTTGTCGCCGACAGAGTTTGGCTTCTTTGCTACGACGTCGAAGGTGCCGGTGTCGACCGTTACCAGGCCGTCGCTGCCATCGGCAACCATCACAGTGATCTGGTAATTACCGGGCTTTTTATACGCGTATTCCCCGGTGATGGTGCCGGAGCCTGAATCTTCGGAAACCCTGGCCCAGTCCATCTCGCCGTCGCCCCAGAAGATTCTGGCAGTGCGGGGGCCTCCTTGATCGATGTCTTTAAACGTCAGGCTGATCTTGACTGGCGCGCCAACCTCCAGGGGGAAGGCCGGATGGGAGATGCTGCTCACCGATACCGGATCGTTCACCGAGTTGACGTAGATGCGTACCGTGGCAGTGGTGGAGTTTGCGCTGCCGTCGCCTGCCCGGTAGGTGAACGAGTCCTGGCCGTTGTAGTTGGACGATGGCTTGTAGCTGAAGGACCCGTTACCGTACAGCGTCAGAGAGCCATGGCTGGTGCCGGACGCCAGGTAGGCCGAGATGGAATCCCCGTCGTAGTCTGCGTCGTTCCCGAGCACGCCAGAAGCCTGGATGTTCAGCGAGCCGTCTTCGTCTACCCAGTAAGCGTCGTCGCCTGCGTAGGGAATGTCGTTAATACTGTTTACGGTAATCGTGACTGTCCTCGGCTCCGAGTACTCGAGGCCATCGTATGCCCTGTAGGTGAACCAGTCCTGGCCGTGATAGTTGCCCCACGGGGCGTACACGAAGCTTCCATCGGTATGCAGCGTCACAGTGCCGTGATCCGGCCCTTCGGCAAGCACTGCCGTCAGGGTACTTCCGTCGGGGTCATGATCGTTCTCCAGCACTCCCGAGGCGGCAATGGTCAGAGTGCCGTCCTCGTTTATATTGTAGGTATTATCGCTGGCTACCGGGGCCATGTTTACAATCAGGGATACCGTAGCCGCAGCGGAGTCCAGGGCCCCGTCGTTCGCCTTGTAGGTGAACGAGTCGGTGCCCAGGTACCCTTCGTCAGGCGTATAGCGGAAAGTACCGTTAGGATAAAAGTCGAGGGTACCGTGGAGGGTGCCTGAGAGGAGCGCCGCTGTAACCGTGTCACCATCTACGTCGACATCGTTTCCCAGCACTCCCGGAGCCGCCCAGAGCACTGCGTTTCGATCCACCCGGTAGGCATCGTCTGCGGCCGCCGGAGCGTCGTTGGCCGGGCTGATCGTCAGGGTGACGATCGCGGTGCCGGAATCTGAGGAGCCGTCGGTCGCCTTGTAGGTGAACGAGTCGGTGCCGTGGTAGTTCAGGCCAGGATTGTAGGTGAAGGTCCCGTCGGGGTTAAGGGCGAGCGTGCCGTGTGTCGGGCTTGTGACGACAATGGCCGCCAGGCTGCCGCTATCAAGATCTACGTCGTTGCCGAGCACTCCTGCGCTGGCAGGAGTCACGCTCAGAGGGGTGTCCTCGACAGTTGCGTAGGCATCGTTGCCGGCGACCGGCGCGTCGTTCTGCGGCCGTACGGTGATCGTGACTTTCACGGGCTCGGCAGTCATCGATCCCGCGCTTATCCAGTACCCGAATTCGTCCGTGCCGCAGAAGTTGGCCTCAGGGGTGTATCCAAAGCTCCCGTTTGCTCGAAGCTCCAGTATACCGTGCGCAGGTTCGGTATGCCCCGCAAGAGTGATGGCGTCTCCGTCAGCATCGTAATCGTTGGCCAGGATGCCCGGGGCCGGGGCTGCAAGAACCGTGTCTTCATCAGTGCTGTAGGAGTCATGTGAGGCCACAGGTGCGTCCGCTACTGGGGTTATAGTGAGGAATGCCGTCGCAATACCGGAGTCCGCTGTGCCGTCGTTCGCCTTGTAGGTGAACGAGTCGGTGCCGTGGTAATTTGCGTCCGGGGTGTAGGTGAAGGTCCCATCGGGATCGAGGGTAAGCGTGCCGTGAGCCGGATACGTGGCCGCAATTGCCGATAACGGGTCTCCGTCCACGTCTCCGTCGTTCCAGAGCAAGCCGGCGCTGGTATCTGCTACATTTAGCGGAGTATCTTCGGCCAGGGAGTAGTCATCGTCCGCCGCTACCGGAACGTCGTTCACCCCTTCGATCGTCAGGGTGACGGTGGCTATCCCGGACTCTGTGACACCATCGGTAGTTTTGTAGGTGAACGTGTCGGTGCCGTAGTAGTCAGCTTTTGGCATGTACCTGAACGATCCATTCAGGTGGACTGTGAGGGCGCCATTTATCGGGCCGGTGACTACCACGGGGGTGACGGTGGCTGCGTTCGTATCGTTGGCCAGGATGCCCGGTGCAGGTATCGTCAGGGCCGTGTCTTCGGCCGTGGTGTAAAAATCATCTGCCACCGGTAGAGGGATGGCAACCACTGCTCCTGCAGAGCCGCCTGCGCTGCTGATGAGCAGTCCCAGGAGAACGATGGTGACTGCGAAAATTTTTACCATCCTGGTCTGTACGTTCGGCCATCTGAGAAGCCGATCACAGTTTAAGCGACGAATGTCTTTCATAGTGACCCCACAACAGGTTGCATATTATTCCCTTGTTATATATGCAAACTATTTACAGTATATAATATTATTGTCACAATCAGTTAACTGAAAGTAATCTGGAAATTGGTAGTCGATCCATAGTAGCGAGGAGCTATATATCCGAAGACTATGTAAAATACTGGATAACATGAGTTCCTTATTAAAGAGCCTGAACGCTTTCCTGACTCCGTTCCTCTTCATCGCCTGGGTGGTATGCGGCGTCGTGCTCATCTGCCAGTATAAAGAAATGCTTCCGTGGCTGGAAGGCTGGCCTCAGACGCTAATCCTGCTGATCACCTTTGTGCCCCCCATCCTGCTGGCAATCTACGCCGTTGTAGAGATCGTGAAAAAATACGTGCTCCGGGCTTGAGGCGACTCAGGATCTGCAAGCCTCTTCTGCCCGGCTTTAAAGGCTTTTGCCGGCCGGAGGCTGGCTATTATTTTCTCTTATCAGGACGTTATATTCGGTACCACCGGAAGATTTGATCTCCAGGCTGCCGTTCAGCTGGCTGGCGAGGCTGGTGATCAAAATCATGCCCAGGGTGCCGGCTTTTTCGATGTCAAAGCCTGCGGGGAGCCCTATTCCGTTATCCCTCACCTTGAGGAAGTAGTGTTTTTCCACGCTGCCGGGCACTTCGTGCATCTCGATCACGATCTCTCCCGGCCTTCCGCCCGGGAAAGCGTGTTTCATGGAGTTGGAGATCATCTCGTTGATCATCAGGCCGCAGGGTACTGCCATGTCTATGCCGATCAGTATTTTATCTATGTTGATCTTCATCGCCACGTTCCCTTTCATCGAGTAGGTAGCCGTTATCTGGGACGCGAGCAGCTGGATGTACTCAGAAAAATCGATCCTCGCCAGATCTTTTGATCTGTAGAGTTTCTCGTGGATCAGCGCCATAGACATGACCCTGTTTTGAGTTTCCTTAAAAGCGTCCAGCGATTTCTGATCGTTAATATAAGCAGACTGCAGGCTCAGCAGGCTGTTGACGATCTGCAGGTTGTTCTTCACCCGGTGGTGGACTTCTTTCAGCAGTACCTCTTTCTCGTCGAGGGAAACCTTGAGGTCGCGCTCCAGCTTGATACGTTCAGTGATATCGTTGAGGACGATCGCAAAGCTTACGATCTGATCGTCCGGCGACATGATCGGGTATAGCTTTACCTCCATGTACGCGGGAGGTTTTTCGCCTGCGGGCAGCTCAGCCAGAGGTATCGTCGTGCTCATGCCTTTACGGAGCATGGCCAGATCGTCCGATGATATCCCCGGGACCTTCTCCTGCATCATCGAGAGGTTGAAGCGGCTGGCTACTTCGGACCTTTTCATCCCGAAGAGGTCGAGAAAGTGATCGTTGACCAGGGCGGCCCTGCCCGAGGTATCGAAGATACAGATGGCATCCGGAGATTTCATCACTATGTTTTCCATGGCGAGGGTGGTATCTTTGAGCTTGTTACTTAGCCCGCCCAGCGCCCTTTTCAGGATGTCGTTGGTCGTATAGATGAACAATGCGGAGGTCAGCGCGAGGATTGAAGCGTTATAGATGATGCCGGTGATGTAGTACAGGTTATCCGAAAGGATGTCGGTTTCATAGATGAAGTGAACTTCGTATATCATATCCCCTGCCGAGTTCACCAGGCAGAAGATGAAAAGGGCCATGAGCAGGTATTTCAGGTTGATCTTCAGGTTCATCAGGAACAGCTTGGATAAGGTACAAAAAATATAGATGTCCAGCAGGATGTAGATCATTATTTTAAAAATGTCCTCAAGGTGCTGGCTTTGCCAGTTGATGCTGATCAGCACCCAGGCGACGAAAACCAGTGCCAGCGCCGACCAGACCACGTTGATGAGCCTGGTCGCAGACGGGCTTAGGTACCACTGTTTCGAGTTTTTCAGGGTATGCAGCCCGTAAGCTATCAGGCAGTAGCTGACTATCCATCCTGTCGCACCGATGGCTTTGATGAGCCAGCCCAGGCGAAGTTCCCGGGGAACTATCATGGGCAGCAAGTACCAGGATGCGCTGGACAGAGTCCAGAAAAGCAGGACTGCAGACACAACAATGCTGATGAACTTTATGTTCCGGTCGCACTCGCTGAAGTACAGCTTGATTGTCAGAACCATGCAGAAGAGCGGTAATATCACCTGTATCAGGCTGTTGACAAGGCTCTGTTCACTCGCCGGTACCACCAACAGGATAAAACTCAAGATGCTCGCTATGAACATCGCAATAATCATTAGCCCGATCTTATGGGATCGATCCTCTACTACCCCATCGTCCACCATCTGAACCCATCCTGCGGCATTAAGCAACCGATTGAATAGAAATGTTTCCGCAACCCCATGTTATATAAAACTTACTCGTAATATAACGATAAAATAGTCGGCATTGAATGCTACGATACTTATAATTCTATTAATATCTACATTTATGGGTATTTCCCGGTCGGCGGGAGAAACGATTATGCTGACTGCAAGTGATATATCGGTTGACGCAGGGTTGCCATGAATGTGAACAAATACCTCCGATCGATCAGTATCCTCAGCGCAGCGGTGGCAATAGTGACCTTCTGTACGCTGCTACTGTTGGCAATCATGGCCTATCCGGGCCCGTTTTCCCCGTTTACGAACTACCTCAGCGATCTCGGAAGCTCGAAGCTTAATCCGTCGGGTGCTATCCTTTTCAATGCTGCCTGCTGGATTGCCGGGGCGATGACCATCCTGTTCTTCGCAGGGCTGGGCAGCTGGCGGACTGACGGGCGGGTGAAGCTGACCATCGCCCGGCTGCTGGGGGCATTCTCAGGGCTGGCGCTAATCCTCGTTGGCGTGTTTCCCGAAGACTACGGTAGACTCCACACGATCGTCGCGGGGGCCTTTTTCATATCGCTGACCTTAGCCATCGTAGCCACAGGTTTTGCGCTCTGGAAAGGCCGGGACTTCCTCCGGCCAATCGGCTACTATGGTATCCTGGTCGGCATCTTCAGCCTGATCTACCTGGCCTCGTACCTTGCGGGCTATCCTATCCTCATTACCGAGTGGATTACGGTGATGGGGGCCATGGGGTGGATGGGGCTGGTGGCCTACAATATGGCACGGTTACCAAAAGCTGGAGAAGGCACTGGGGCCTTGATAACTTGATTCTGAGCTAGCAGCGATGCTCCGCTCTATTTGGAGCGACCGCTCGCTCTGACATCTTTGACCATGGTCAGCACATTTCGGCCGTCCTTCCGCTCATAAGTAATGGAGTTCATGGCTTTTTTCGCGAGGAAGATGCCCAGCCCGCCCACGGTCCGGTGATCAAGATCAGCGCTGGTGTCCGGGGGAGGCATTTTCGTGGGATCGAACGGCCTGCCTTCGTCCGTGACCACGATAGTTACGATGTTCCCTTCCCGGGCGCAAGCTATGCGGACACTGCCCTCACTTTCCCGGTACGCGTATGCCACCACGTTAGTGACCACTTCGTCCACCGCGAGGGTGATCGCATATGCCGGAGGATCGGTAACCCTGATCTTTTCCAGCACATCGGCCACAAAGTCGAATACCTGCGGCAGATGCTCCGGCGTACCCGGAATTTCCAGCTCGAACGTTTCGCTCATCTATAACACCTTCAGCACGACAAGGGTCATATCGTCAGCCTGCGCACCCGTGGAGAAACCTGCTACCTCGCCCTCGATGTGCCCCAGAATTTCCTTGGCGGAGAGCCTCTTGCTCCGCTTCACCGCTTCGATCAGGCGCTCTTCCCCGAACAGCTCGTCGCCCCTGACAGCCTCGGTCACGCCGTCGGTGTACAGGACGAGGACGCTGCCCGGGGAAAGCTTGAGCACGGCTTCATCGTATCTTGCATCGTCGAGTGCTCCCAGGGCGATACCTCCTGTCTTTAGCATGCTTACTTCCCCGGCCTCGCCATCGATCAGTATGGGCGGGTTATGCCCCGCGTTCACGTAGGTCAGCGTTTTTTCTTTCACGTCCAGCACGCCGTAGAACAGGGTGACAAACATACCTGACTTCGAGTCCTCGGCGATCTGGCTATTAGTCTTCCCGATGACGCTTTTTACATCCGCCCCCCAAAGGGTGTTCGACCTGAGGACGGACCTGGACAGGGCCATGAAGAGTGCGGCAGAGACGCTCTTGCCCGACACGTCTGCGATGGCAAGGCCTGTCCGGCTGTCATCTATATTTATAAAGTCGTAGAAGTCTCCGCCAATCTCGTTTGCCGGGGCACAGGAGGCGGCGATCTCGAAGCCCGCTATCCTGGGCACCTGTTCAGGTAAAAAGCTCGTCTGGATGTCCCGGGCGATGTTCAGCTCGGTCTTCTTTCGCTCCAGCTCCCCCCGGTAGTCATCCCGTTCCCGGGTCACCTCCTTTTCCCGCAGCACGCTGCTGACGATGAACGCGAAGACGCCTGCTCCGACAGCGTTGGCGGCTATCATGGGCAGCGAGATCAGGCTGACGACCGCGTAGATCTCCTCGAACGGCCTGACAAAGGCCAGCGCAAGCCCTATGTCGATGCTTACTGCGACGATACACAGGGCCACCATCCCGGGGATGCCTATGAACTTTTTGCGATAAAGCAGGTAAACTGCCCCGCCCAGCAGCCCGGACAGGACTGCCGATGCAGAGCAGGTAACGGCAGTGAATCCGCCTACCGTGTATCTGTGCATGCCCCCTATCAGCCCCGCTCCCAGGCCTACTAACGGGCCGCCGATCAGCCCTCCGATCATCGGTCCCATGTCCCGGATGTTGGCCACCGCGCCGTCTCCGACAGGGATGCCGTCGACGGTCCCGTAGACCGAGATGAGGCCGAAGGCAAGTATCAGTACCGCCTGGTTTTTCCAGGTGAACTTTCCCTCCAGGATCTGCTGGAAAGAGGCAGAGCGTACTACCAGAAAGGCAAAGACGGCTACTACGCACGATTTTTCAAGCAGCGTCAGCAGCAGATCAAGGGTAGAGTACTCCATGTTTTCGCTTCGCGATAGTTTTACGTGCCCGGTATACTAAATCTGGACAGCGCGTCTTCTTCCCGGTCGTAGAGCTCGAAGATCTGGGTGAAACCCGCCGTGCTAAAGACGTCTTTCACCAGGGGCTTCAAACATGCCAGCTTCAGATCGCCCTGGACTTTCCGGAGCTTTTTGAGCGAGGACAGCATCACCCGGAGGCCGGAGCTGCTGATATATTCAGCGCCGGCAAAGTTGATCACGAAGTACTTGTTGCCCCGGTCGATCAGCTCGTTGATCTTCTTTTCCACGTCCGGCGACGACGAGGAGTCGATCTTGCCGCTGATGCCGATAATCGTAACGCTGCCCGAATTCTTCTCGGAAATCTTGATCATGTGCTCCACCCGGCTACCCCGATGCCTGCCATCTAAAATAATTCGTAGATAGGTGGTTATGGTACGATGGAATAAAACTTTTTTGTACCAGTAGTGCAAGTGACAGATATCCTGTCAGGTTAACGTTTTTCCGCCAGGCGCCTGAACTGCGGCCATAAACCTATAATACCTATATCACTTAACTCTACTTGCCGCTGTTATGTAAGCTGCGGACAGGGCTGTGGTGAGGATGGTCGGACAGGGTGATAGTAGGCAGAGGCCGAAACCTCTTCGTAAGCCACTTTTTGGCTGGCTGAGATCCGGCAGCACCCGGACCCTCGACGAGCTCTCGGGCGAGGCTCCGGCCCGGGTTATCCAGTCCCCGAAAGACCGGGAGCGCATGTTCTTCCGCTTCTTCGTCATCGACGTCTTCGTCGTGGCCATACGCATAGCCGTAGCCGTCCTCTCGAATTCCATGGCCATGTACGCCACCGCTGCGAAATCGATCATCAGCATCATCACCGCGTTCATAACCTGGATCTCACTCAGGCTCTCCGGCCGGCGGGAGAATGACTCGTACAACTACGGCCTGGGCAAAATGGAGAGCCTGTCCAGCATCATCAAAGGCTCTGCTCTCCTTATCTCCTTCGCCATCATCGTCTACACCTCCATCAGCCGGCTATACCTGCCTGTCTACATGGGCGGCCACGGCGCAGCCATCGCCATCGGCTTCTCGTTCTTCTTCACCTGTGGCAACATCTACCGGTGGCTCCGGCTCAGAAAGGTCATGTCCGCAGACGAGAGGTCCCCGGTGCTGATCTCCCAGTACAAGGCCACCAACGCCTCGATCATCGTAAACGCCGGCTCTTTCCTGGCCGTCTCCCTAAGCGTACTCCTCTCCGGCTACGCTTGGGCAGGCTACATCGACCCGGTAGTCTCCATTCTGCTCTCCGGCTTCATCCTGCTGAACGCTTACATAATCATGTCCTCGTCTATGGGCGATCTACTCGACCGCAGCGCGGACGAGTCCATCCAGCTCATCATCATGGGATCGCTGGCCGAGTTCTTCGACGAGTACACCCAGGTGCTCGGCATCCGCTCCCGCAAGTCCGGGGGCACCCTGTTCGTAGAAATAGAGCTCGAATTCGACAGCAGCCGCAGCCTCGGCGACATACAGGCCGTCGTCGACAAAATGCAGCGCGGCCTCGAGGGGAAGATTACCAACAGCCGGATCACCATCATACCCCGAGCCTCCCCCTAACTATACAACGGTCGTTTAAACCACGGCGGCACGGCTCCTTATTCTGACAACTGGAGGGCAGATGTTCTAACCACGGCGGCACGGCGACACAGAGACAATGCGAGAAACGATGGCGGGATGGTTATTTGAACCACGGCGGCACGGCTCCTTATTCTGACAACTGGAGGGCAGATGTTCTAACCACGGCGGCACGGCGACACAGAGACAATGCGAGAAACGATGGCGGGATGGTTATTTGAACCACGGCGGCACGGCTCCTTATTCTGACAACTGGAGGGCAGATGTTCTAACCACGGCGGCACGGCGACACAGAGACAATGCGAGAAACGATGGCGGGATGGTTATTTGAACCACGGCGGCACGGCTCCTTATTCTGACAACTGGAGGGCAGATGTTCTAACCACGGCGGCACGGCGACACAGAGACAATGCGAGAAACGATGGCAGGGTAGTTATTTGAACCACGGCGGCACGGCGGCACAGAGACAACCTGTACCCGAATAACAAGGCATTCTTTTTTGATCCACGGCGGCACGGCGGGCTGACGGCACGGAGACAAATATGTTTCACTACCTTCAGGCTATTGATAAAAAGTCAGGCTGAAACGATTAGATAGTAAGCTTATGGTTAATGCTCTGTCTTGGTGTCGCCGTGGACATAAAAGGAGTTCACTTATACCAGTTCACCCCTGTCTTTGTGTCGCCGTGCCGCCGTGGTTTTATTTACCATCTGGTTGTCGTGGATCGCCTTGTCTTTGTGTCGCCGTGCCGCCGTGGTTTTATTTACCATCTGGTTGTCGTGGATCGCCTTGTCTTTGTGTCGCCGTGCCGCCGTGGTTTTATTTACCATCTGGTTGTCGTGGATCGCCTTGTCTTGGTGTCGCCGTGCCGCCGTGGTTCAAACAATTGATTTCCAGTAGTCGGAACCAGGAGCCACTCAGCCGAGCTTATGGAGTTTACTCTGCAGGCTTTTTGCGCGTTCCTCGGCATCCGAGATGCGCCGCAGGACGCCGATGCTGCCGATGACGGCTCCGCACGGCATGGTGACGTGCTCATGTTCTTTCGCGTCCAGCGCGGATACCTTGTGGATCTTGCCGCACTTGGGGCAGGGCACCAGGACTTCTTCAATGCCTCCGGCGTTGTTCATGTGCTGTATATTCGAGGTACGGTAAGATAGATTTTCTGCCAGGTTTCTTCGCATGCTGCCAGCATGGGCTGACATGGCACAAGTATATCTCTACATATTATATAATTGTCAGTGATGTCCCGTTTTTCCCGGCTGTTCAGGACCAGGAGCCTTGCAGAGCTGAGAAACTGCAGTGGAGAAAGGTGCCTGCGGAGGGAGCTGGGGGCTCTTGATCTGGTCCTGCTGGGCATCGGCTGCATCGTGGGCACCGGCATCTTCGTGCTCACGGGGGTAGCCGCTGCAACGTATACAGGTCCTGGAATTATCGTATCTTTTGTCATTGCAGGCATCGCCTGTATCCTCACTGCCCTGGCCTACGCCGAGCTTGCTTCGATGATCCCTTTTACAGGCAGCGCCTACACCTTCGCTTACGTTTCACTGGGGGAGATAGTGGCATGGCTGGTAGGCTGGACGTTGCTGCTGGAGTACCTGATCGCAGCCTGCATGGTTTCCGTTGGGTGGTCTGCGTATATGACCGGCATCTTCGGCGCCGGAGGTGTTCTGCTGCCGCATGCATATACCGCACCTCCAGCCGACGGGGGGCTGATCAACGTGCCGGCCATCCTCATCGCCCTGTTCATCTGCGGGGTACTTATAGCAGGGGTCAGGGAGAGCTCCCGGCTCAATAACCTGATGGTCGTCGTCAAGATAGGCGCCATACTGGTGTTTCTGGCGCTGGCCGCTCCGAAAATTAACTATCTCAACTGGCAGCCATTCCTCCCCTACGGGGTGACAGGCATACTAACGGGCGCAGCAATCGTATTCACGGCGTTCATCGGCTTCGATGCGGTCTCCACGGCAACCGAGGAGTGCAAGAACCCTAAGCGTGACATGCCTGTCGGAATCATCGGCTCCATCGTCATATGCACCTTACTCTACGTGGCAGTATCCGCAGTGCTGACGGGCACCGTTCCGTATACTCTGCTAAACAATCCTGAGCCGGTGACCTTCGCTCTCAGGTACATCGGCTTTACCGCCGGCAGCGCGCTCGTCGGCCTGGGAGCGATCGCGGGCATCACGACCGTGCTGCTGGTGCTTTATTACGGGCTGACGAGAATTGTGTTCGCCATGTCCCGGGACGGCATGCTTCCAGCCCGCCTGTGCAGCATACACCGCACCTTCAAAACTCCTTACGTAGTGACGGCCATTGCCGGCTTTATCATCGCTGTTATCGCGGGGCTCACCCCGATCACCGCTCTGGCCGAGCTGGTCAACATCGGCACGCTGTTCGCGTTCATCATGTCCTCCGCAGGGGCACTGGTGCTCAGGCTGAGGCTGCCAGACGCTCCTCGGCCGTTCAGGTGCCCGGGGCTGTTCATCGTCGCTCCCCTGTCGATATGCCTGTGCCTGATTCTCATGATCATGCTGCCACATGTCACCTGGCTCAGGTTCATCGGCTGGCTGATGCTGGGGATTCTGGTCTATGTAGCATATGGATATAAGCGATCCATTTCCGGGAAAACGCGGGAGATCTCCTGATACTAATGTCGGAAAATTGTGATTTTGCGACGAAACGGGCTCCTTTATATCCACTTCTTCACCCGGAAATAGGCAAGCATGATTAAAGTGACAGCTATGATGATCGCCCAGACTCCGTAGTACCCGTATTCCCAGTAAAGTTCCGGCATGTTCTTGAAGTTCATGCCGTATACCCCCACAATGAAGGTGAGCGGGAGCATGATGGTCGCGATGATGGTCAGCTGTTTCATGACCTGATTGAGCGATACCGAAACGGCAGACATATAGATATCCCTGGATGAAGCCAGTATGTCCCGGTAAGTTTCTATGAGGTCCATCATCTGGGTGATGTGATCGTCGATATCTCTGATGTAGATCAACGTGGTAGGAGCGATGAATGGAGAAGCCCCGCGGCTCAGGTCGTTGACTACGTTCCTGATCTGCCACACGGACTTCCTTAAGGTCAGCAGGTTTTTTCTGATGTCCGCCATCCGCGGCAACAGCTCCTTGCCCGGCCGGGCCATCGCATCGTCTTCTAGCTCTGTGATGGTATCCTCCAGATCGTCCAGGACCGGGTAGAAGTGGTCGGTGGCGTGATCCAGCAGAGAGTATGCCAGGAAGTCCGGCCCATAATCACCTATGTTCCCTGCCTTATTGAGCAGCGCCGTCTCGATTACCCGGATAGTATCCCAGTGATCGGAGATGCTGATCAGGAAGTCTTTTCCGAGGACCATGGATAGCTTGTGAATGATCACGCTGCCCTCTTCTATTTCGGGGATATCTGTCACGATGAACGTATAGCCCGCATACTCGTCAACCTTCGGGATCTCCGTAGGGTTGGTGATATCCTCCACGACCAGGGGGTGCAGGGAAAATTTCGTGACGACGAGGTTCAGCTCCTGCTTATCCGGGCGGATGAGGCTGATCCACCTGTGATAGCCCTGGAACCTGTCGAAGTTCTCCGGCTCGATCACTTCGACTTCCCCCTTCCGGTAAGCGAAAGCCTGCAAGCTCATGCACTATATAATTATATTAACATCGTTATAATACGCTTCGTTGATTCTGCGCTGTTTCCCACGGTTGCCTGCCCCTATCTGGTGGCCCGCCATTGTTCGCCGACCCGATACATGCCTTAGCGCAACAGCATCGACCTATACAGTCGATCCTGGACACCAGCTTCTAAACCAGCAATACTCGCAAGGGTTATAGGATTTAGTATTGGGCTTGCTGCTCATCTTGCACTGCGCCAGAGGCTTGCCGTTAAGTGTTGTGGACTTTAGTGGTATCATAGTAGAACTCCCTAGGATAGTCTTGAGGCAGTCGTTATAATTGTTATATGGGATTCTTCGAACTATCCGGGGCTGGCGAGTACGTCGGGCCGATCTCGGGGCTATGGAAAATAAGAAAAAGAGAAGGGGTCAGATTCACTCGGGCACGAACTTCGTGCCGTAGTGGATCATACCCTTGTCGCCGTCTTCGCCGATCCGGCGGAAGACTTTCTTGACCCTCATGCCGATCTTTATGTCAGCAGGATCGCAGATGACCTGGGTGGTCACATGGGGCCCCTCGTCGAGCTTCACGATGGCGAGCACGTATGGCTTGCCGCCGATCCAGCTCTCGCCGGGCGCGTAGATGGTGGAGTAGGTGACGACTTCGCCAGTGCCCTTGTACTGGATCTCGGTCATCTTGCCCTGCCTCCTGCAATCCGGGCACCAGGATCTGGGCGGGTAGTAGTGGGTGCCGCAAGTCTCGCACTTGGTTCCCATCAGGTTATACCTGGCCGGGATCTCTCTCCAGAATCTTGGGACGCTCATGTTATTTCCTCCTCTTCTCGTTCGATAAGATGTGGCAGACTGCCGTACCGCCCGTGCCGCCCACGTTGTGGGTCATGGCGATCTTTGCTCCGGCTACCTGTCTCTTTCCTGCCTCTCCTCTGAGTTGCTCAACGCACTCTACTGCCTGCTTGATGCCAGTAGCGCCCACGGGGTGACCGGTTGCCTTCAGGCCGCCGGAAGCGTTGACCGCGATCTTGCCGCCGATGGCGGTTTCGCCGCGCTCGGTGGCCGGGCCGCTTTCTCCCTTCTTGAAGAAGCCGAGGTCCTCGATGGCGAGCAGCTCAGCGATGGTGAAGCAGTCGTGCACTTCGACGAGGTCGATGTCCTGCGGGCCGACGCCTGCCTGCTCGTAGGCCCTCTTACCTGCGGCTACGGATGCGCCGAAGGTGCAGAAGTCCTTCCTGTTGTGCAGGGAGATAGTGTCGGTCGCCTGGCCGGCGCCCAGTACGTAGATCGGGCAGTCGGTGTATTTCCTGGCGATCTCGACCGGTGCTACGATGACTGCTGCCGCACCGTCGGTGATCGGGGAGCAGTCGAACAGGGTGAACGGGTCCGCGACCATGGAGGCGTTGAGGACGGTATCGACGGTGATCTCGTTCCTGAACTGAGCCCGGGGGTTGTGGACGGCGTTCCTGTGGTTCTTGACCGCCACTTCTGCGAGCTGCTTCCTGGTGGTGCCGTACTTGTGCATGTGGAGCCTGGCTACCATCGCGTACAGTGCGGGGAACGTGGCGCCCATGAAGCCTTCCCACTCCCTGTCTGCCGCAGATGCCAGCGCGTCCACTGTGACGCCAGTCTCTACGTCGGTCATCTTCTCGACGCCGGCTGCGACGACTACGTCGTGGTAGCCCGATGCGACGGAAATGACTGCGTTCCTCAGGGCTAAGCCGCCCGAGGCGCATGCTGCTTCTACACGGGTCGCCGGGATGTTGAAGTCCCTGGCCAGGCCTGCGTAGTCCGCGATGAGGGAGCCGATGTGCTCCTGCTGGACGAACTGGCCGCCGCTCATGTTGCCTACGTACATGGCCTCGATCTCTTCGCCGGAGAGGTTGGCGTCCTCAATGGCCTTTGCGCCCGCCTCTACGAAGATGTCTCTGAAAGAGCGGTCCCACATTTCGCCGAACTTGGTGCATCCTACACCTATGATTGCTACGTCTCTCATTTTGTCACCCCTTAGTTGTCAGTATTGATCTTGCCCTTGTGCCTGGCGTAGGACGCGTAGTCCAGGTATTTCGCCTTGTTGATGTAGTCCCAGGTCTTGGGGGCCAGGTCCTGTACCTCAGTGATTCTGTCAGTTACGGTGATGTCGAAGGAGTCGCTGCCTGCGCCCGAGCCGAACGAGGTAACGAAGATCCTCTCGCCGGGCTTCGCGATGTCCAGTACTGCAGATAAGCCTACCATGCTGGCGCCGGAGTAGGTGTTGCCCATCTTGGGGCAGGTGAGGCCGGGCTTGAGCTGTTCCTTGGTGAAGCCGAGCATCTGGGCAGCCCTGCTGGGGAACTTGCCGTTCGGCTGGTGGAACACTGCGTAATTATAGTCAGATGGCTTGGTGCCCTGGCACTCCAGCATCATCTTCGAAGCGGAGAGGACGTGCTTGAAATAGCCCGGGTCTCCGGTGAACCTGCCGCCGTGCCTCGGGTAGTCCGCTCCTTCTCTTCTCCAGAAGTCCGGGGTGTCGGTGGTGAACGAGCAGGTGTGGTTGATGACTGCGATGAGATCGGTCTTGCCGATGACGAACGCTGCGCCGCCTGCTGCTGCGGTGTACTCCAGCGCGTCGCCGGGGGCACCCTGGGACGTGTCGGAGCCGATCGCGAGTGCGGTCTCGGCCAGGCCGGATGCCACTACACCCATGGAGGTCTGAATGGCTGCGGTGCCTGCCTTGCAGGCGAACTCAAAGTCGGAGGCCGTCATCTTGGGGCCTGCGCCGATGGCTGCGGCGACGATGGTTGCCGTGGGCTTGACTGCGTACGGGTGGCTCTCCGATCCTACGTAGATGGCGCCGATCTTCTTCGGGTCTGCGCCTCTCGCGATGGCGTTCCTCGCTGCTTCCACGGCGATGGTTGCCGTGTCCTCGTCGACGTCCGGTACCGACTTTTCAGAAACCATTAAGCCGTTCCTGTAGTCGTCTGCGTCGTCGCCCCACACTTTGGCGATCTCCTCTACCTTGATGCGGTACTGGGGGACGTACGCTCCATATGCACTAATTCCGAGCTTCATTCTTTCAAACCCTTTAGCGTCTTTATCATCTCTTCGATCTCTGTCATCGAGGTCATCAGCGGGAACGACTCGACCGAGGCGATCTTGCGCGCCACGGGGTCAATCCTGTCCGACTCCAGCCCGTGCAGAACTACGGCAGCCGGCTTGAGGGTTGAGACGCGCAGCGCGACCATAGGCGATCTTCCCGTAGAAACGTTGCAGAAGATCAGGGCGCGCTCGGTGCTCCAGCCGTAGAGCCGGTAGAACTCGTTTGCCGAGAACTGGAAAATTGCGTTGAGACTGTCGACGATGGTGTAGCCGTTGATCGCCCTGTCGAAGTTGCCGGAAACCTTTTCGGCGCCTATGGCTCGGGCAAACTTGCTCAGCGGCACCGGCGACCGGTATTCGTGGATGTCCAGAATCACGTCGGAATCGTACCGGTCTAAGAACATGGTCTCGTAGGCGCGTATCTTGTGCGACCCGGCCTTTTCATCCAGGTCTAACATAGCCTCAACGATCTTGCTGATGATTGTCGTGCCCGGGGATTTTCTCCTCCCGCTCTCGTAGTCGCTGATAACAGACGGCGACACCCCGATGCTGCTGGCAAGGTCGATCTGGGAGATACCGAAGTTTTTCCTCCACTTCTTGATCGTCTCGCCGGGGTTTTCCGAAAGCGTGATTTCGCCCGCCATCTTCTCGGCGAGCTTGGCCCTCAGGTTGACAATATCGTTCTGCATCTGTCGCTAATAAAAGAACTCTTAGTATATAAGCCTTGTAGTATGTCACTTCGACAATTGACGTGTTTTTTCCGCATTATAATTATCCAGAATAAAAATCGTATAGCGTCGCCCTTTTCAATCGACAGGCGCCGGATGGCCGGTTCGGATTTTTTAGAGGCCGGATGGTGACGAAGCGGATTTCGACAGCCTGGAGAAAGTGGGAAACCGTATGTGGGATAGGAGCTGCTATCCCGATCAGTATAATGCTGAAAAAGAGGAAAATGAGGCCATGAACTTTTATGGCCGCCCGCAGGCGGCCTCAGTTCTTGATCATGTTCAGGAACTTCATAGTCCTCTCGTGCCTGGGGTTGGTGAAGAACTGGTCGGGGGTGTTTTCCTCGACGATGACGCCGCCGTCCATTAAGACGACGCGGTCCCCGACTTCCCGGGCGAAGTTCATCTCGTGGGTGACGACCATCATGGTCATGCCGTCCATGGCGAGGTTCCGCATGACATCCAGCACTTCTTTCACTAATTCGGGATCGAGGGCCGAGGTGACTTCGTCGAACAGCATCACGTCCGGCTTCATGGCGAGAGCGCGGGCGATGGCTACGCGCTGCTGCTGGCCGCCCGACAGCTGCATCGGGAAGTTGTTCATCTTTTGCTCCAGCCCTACCTTCTTCAGGAGCTCTTTGCCCAGTGCCTCCGCCTCTGCCTTCGGCTTCTTCTGCACCCTGGTGGGGGCGAGAGTGACGTTCTGCAGGGCGGTCATATGCGGGAAGAGGTTGAACTGCTGGAAGACCATGCCCACCCGCTGCCTGATCTTGTTGAGGTCTGTCTTCTTATCAGTGACCTCTATACCTTCCACGAAGATCTTGCCCGAGGTGGGCTCTTCGAGCCGGTTGATGCAGCGCAGGATGGTGCTCTTGCCCGAGCCGCTGGGGCCCAGGATGACGACCACTTCGCCTTTCTTCACCTGCATGTTGATCCCTTTCAGGACCTGAAGATCGCCGAACTGCTTGTGGAGATCCTGCAGCTCTACCATGTACTGGCTCATACGGTTGCCTCCTTTGCGGGTGCTTTCTTTTTCTTGCCCGGCATGTTGCCTTTTCTGGCGTTGACGTTGTACTTCTTCTCCATGTACTGGACTATCCTGCCCAGCGGTATCGTAATGCACAGGTATACTAGTCCGGCTGCGAGCAGCGGGGTAAAGGTGTTATAGTGCTCTGCGCCGACTGTCTTGGACCACCACAGGACTTCCGAAACCGAGATGACCAGCCCGATCGATGAGTCCTTGATGAGGGCGATGAACTCGTTGCCCAGCGCAGGCAGAACAATCTTGAACGCCTGGGGCAGGATGATGAAGAACATTGCCTGATAATGGGACATGCCCAGCGATCTGGCCGCTTCCATCTGGCCTTTGTGTATGGCTTCGATGCCTGCTTTGAAAATTTCGGCCATGTAGGCGCCGCTGTTCATGGAGAGCGCAATGATACAGGCCGTGAACCCGTCGATGTTAAAGGTCCCGCCTGTCAGGTCCTGGACCAGGAACGGCAGGCCGAAGTTGACGAACAGCAGCTGGAGCAGCAGGGGTAACCCCCTGATGCCTTCAACGTAGATCGAAGCAAGCCCTCTGAACAGGATATTACTCGAAGTTCTTCCGAGACCCATGACGAGGCCGATGATTAAGCCTATGGCCATGGCAACTATCGACAGTTCCAGGGTTGTGACCAGGCCCTTTGTGATTTCCTTCTGCAACGAGTAGATGAATAATTCACCGTCGAAGATAGAGAAGGTCTTACCGGGTGTCAGCGCGATCATGTATGTCTGGCCCGGCTTGACGTCCAGGGACGAGGTATTAACAGTCATGCCACTTTTATGGACGCTTATCTCGTGGATGCCCTCCGTGAGCTCCACCTGAAGCTTACCGTCCCTTGTATCGGTAGTTCCTACAAGCTGGTTATCCACATAGATGGATGCTCCGGCCACAATGCTCTTGGACGCGCTGTCTTCCCGGACAATAATAGTCACGATATCCGGGGAAATGCTTGTCGTCAGCCTTTTCATTTGCAGCTGGACGGTAGCGCCGGACTGGAGATTATACTCTCTGACCCTGTCCTGGTGGCCTTCCATTTTAGCGGTGATCTTATGCATTCCAGGGGTAAAGTTGCTTACTCTGATCGAGCCGTCGTAATTAGTCAGGCCCATATAGTCTTCATCAATGTAAACAGAGGCTCCCTGAACGGGTGAAAAGAGATCATTATTGACGACGATGATGGCGTTCGTATTCTGCGCCGACGCAGGAGCTACAAAAGCCAGACATGCAAGCAGAGTTATTATCCCGATAAACCACAACGATCTATACCCTTTATTCACCGTTTATCACCGCACCATTTTTTACATATACCAGGACCGGCAATATCCCGGATTCCTTAGCAAGTTACTTACTAATAACCTATCAATTAAAAAGCTTTTTATCCGGGCTTGTGCCGCAAGGCTTTTTTACAATTTTCTTAAAAAAAGAGGCACGTATTTCTACGTGCCTTTAACGAGCTTATGCGAACCATCTGTCGTAGATGGTCTGGTACCTGCCGTCTGCCTTTATCTTGGCGAGGGCCTGGTTGATGGCTGCGGTAAGCTCCTTGTTCTCCTTGTTGATCACGATGCCGAAGTACTCGGTCTCGCTGAGGGGTCCTGCAAGGGAGTAGTCACCCGGGGTGTCCCTGTAGTAGGGCTCGCACACGGGGTAGTCGCCTACGACTGCCTCGACTTCACCCTTCTTGAGGGCCATGAAGGCCTCGTTCATCGTGGCGTAGGACTTGACCTTGTCTTCCGGCATGCCTTCGATAGCCTTGACGGCGTCGAAGCCGACGGTGCCGGCCTGAGCGCCGACAACCTTGCCGACCAGGTCAGAGGAGTTCTTGATGGTGCTGCCGGGCTTGGTGACGATGGCCTGGCCTGCGGACTCGTAGTACCAGTCAGAGAAGTCGACAGACTGCTGCCTGTCCGGCCTGATGGTGAACGCCGAGATGGCGCAGTCGAACTTGCCAGCCTGGACAGCCGGGATGATGGTGTCGAAGGCGTGGTCGGTGTACTTGACCTCGAGGCCCAGTTCCTTGCCGATCTCGTTCATGAGGTCGATGTCAAAGCCGTAGAACTCGCCGGTAGTCGTGTTGATGTTCTCGAAGGGCGGGTAGTGCGCTTCGGTAGCGACCGACAGGACGCCCGGAGTCATGGTCATGTTGCCGGTAGCGTTGGCCGCCGGGGTTACGGTGACATTGGCTGCCGGGGTTGCCGTGACGTTGGCCACCGGGGTGGCGGTCGGAGTCGTGCAACCGCTGACGACGAGTACGAGCGTCATCAGAGCGATAGCAATAATCGATATTGCAGATAATTTCTTCAAGTTTATACCTCCCGTTTACCATGCGCCGGAAAATTTGCTGTGCCATGATAAATCATAGCAGCCGGCCGGCGCCTGATAAGTTGAATCATATGCTTTATCGGGCGTGTAGATATTAAACTTTTGTAAACGCTTAGAGGTTTATCTTTACCACCATAAGCAACTAGTAGTACTAACATGGCCACTCCTACCCTCGGTACTATCGCGCTGCCTTCCGCGAAGGTCATGCTTCTGCCCTCCCTCAAATATGCTTTTATATATGATTCAGCTCTATTATGGCAATCGAAGCGCTCGCAATGACTGACTATCTGGACAGAATCCGGCAGAATATCAAGCTCAACTACGTTTACACGGCACTCATGAACACCGCTCTGGACAGGGCTATCTGGATGCTGTTCCTGAGCATAAGGGGCATGAGCCTGTTAGAGATAGGGCTGATCGAGTCCGTCTACCAGCTTTCCATGCTGGTCTTCGGAGTGCCCGCCGGGGCCATCTCAGACATCCTCGGCCGGAAGACCTGCCTGATCCTCTCGGTGATAGCCAAGATCGCTGCTTACTTATCCATTCTCTTCTCGCACGATTTCCTCGGCTTTGCGATTGGGTTTGCGCTGAACGCGGTATCTGTTGTCCTGTACAGCAGTACCTCGGAATCGTTTACCTATGACACATGCAAGCTGACCGGGCAGCAGGTCAGCTATAAGCAGGTGTATGGCAACGTCCTTGCGGTCACGTTCATCGCCGCCGCAGCGGGCATCGCAGCAGGCGGCTTCATGGCCAACGTCTCGTACGAGTGGGTCTACTATGCCACCATCGGCATCCTGCTCTGCGCGCTGGTGCCGGCGCTCATGTTCACCGAAACTCGGAAAGCGGTGGACAGCCTGCACCGGCCTGGCCTGAAAGAGCTGCTCACCCGGTCAGTATCGCTTATCACCGGCAATCCGGTCATCCTGTACCTGCTGGTCATCTCAGCCATTATCACAATGGTGGACATGACTATCTACATGTACTCCCAGAAGTACTTCGAGGCGATGGCCATCCCCGTTTATGTAATCGGGTTAATCCTGTGCGTGGACTCGATCTGCGCAGCGCTCGGCGCGAGATACGCCCGGGTGCTGGAGAGGTTCAGCAACCGGGACATTGTCATCATAGTCCCTGCAGTCATCATGTTCATGTACATCCTGTTCGCTATCGTCGACTCGCCCATCGCAGTCATTTTCCTCTGGATCGCCACTATGTTTGTCGTCGGGTTCTGGCCCATCCTCAGCGATCTCCTCAACAAGAGAGTTCCGACCGAAAACCGGGCTACCGTGCTCTCCATGAAGTCCCAGCTCAACAGCCTGGCGATCATGATCATCTTCCCGATCGTCGGCTTTATCGCTGAAAGATCCTCTATGTCCCTCGCCTTCCTGTGGCTTATAGCGTGCATAATACCGCTGATCGCTTACTCGGTGATGAAGATTAGGAAGGTCGCTTTTTAGGCTTGGACTAAACCACGGCGGCACGGCTCCCTATCCCGACAACTATAGAGCAGATGTTCTAACCACGGCGGCACGGCGGCACGGGGACAATTTGAGAAACGATGGCTGGATGGTTATTTGAACCACGGCGGCACGGCGGCACGGGGACAATTTGAGAAACGATGGCTGGATGGTTATTTGAACCACGGCGGCACGGCGGCACGGGGACAACCTGTATCTCAATAGATAAGCACTCTTTTTATTGATCCACGGCGCCACGGCGCGCTGACGGCACGGAGACAAATGTGTTTCGCTTCCTTCAGCTATTGAACGAAAGTCAGGCTGAAACCCTTAGATAGTAAGCTTATGGTTAATGCCCTATCTCCGTGTCGCCGTGGACTAAAAAAGAATAACCCGTTACAGGTAAGGTTGTCTCTGTGTCGCTGTGCCGCCGTGGTTATAGTTACCATCTGGTTGTAGTAGTTCGCAGTTGTCTCTGTGTCGCTGTGCCGCCGTGGTTAGAAATCTCGGGGTTGTTCGTGGTTATTGGCTCAAGCGACGATCTGGTTGCCGGTGGCCACCCACTCTCTTATCCCATGGACGAGGCTGCGGACGTCGGAGTAGCCGTATACTCTGAGGAACATGGTGGCGTAGGCGGAGCGGATGCCGCTGGCGCAGTAGGCGACGATTTTGAGGTCTTTCTCGTGCGGCAGCTCGCTGACACGCTTCGGGAGCTCCCTGACTGAGATGTTGACCGCGCCGGGGATGTGGCCCGATGCATACTCGTCCCGCTCTCGGACGTCTAAAAGCAAAAGCTTGGTGTTCGATGCGATCTCCTGCTTCAGCTCCTCTGCTGTAACAGTGTTCCAGTCCGAAGGGGCGGTCATGATGTAGCTTTCCATCGCTGAGCAGATGTCGTCTTTAAGAGCCATAGCTTGATCAAGGACTTATTAAAAGAAATATCTGATGCCGGGAATTATCAGTAGCCGGCAGGGCACCTTATGGCGAAGTGCCCGTAGCCGGTCAACTGTGCCCGGTTTCCACACATACTTGAGGATTATACGGGCAGTACTTTCCTATCGTACGCGTCGTTCATGATCTCCGCACAGGCGAGGTATATCGCCGACAGGCCGCAGAGGATGCCTTCGTAGCCCGCAAGCGTCTTGATCCAGGCAATTCCTGTGTAGTCGCCGATAGCCAGCAGGAAGAACAGCACTGTCAAGGTGCCGAAGACGATCTGCAGAACGACGTTCTTTTTTAACGTAGCTATGAACATGAATGCCGTAAACAGGCCCCATACTCCGAGGAAGAAGGCCATCGAGGTGTTGTCGACTTTGTCCGCCCAGCCCCAGCCGGGGAACTGGAGAAGAGCGACCAGCGCAATCCAGAACATGCCGTAGGATGTGAAGGCTGTCATGCCGAAGGTGTTGCCCTTTCTGAATTCCAGGATGCCTGCGATCACCTGGGCGAGGCCGCCGTAGAAGATGCCCATGGCAAAGATCATCCCGAGGCTGGTTGCCGATATGATGCCGGCATTGTGAAGGTTGAGCAGTACGGTGGTCGCCCCGAAACCCATCAGTCCAAGGGGAGCCGGGTTGGCGAGGGCCGAAACATTTTTAGCTGCGTTCTCCAGTTGTGATACTGACATTAAGATGTCACCAAAACATCATGAATGTTCATTACATTTATAACTTGCGATTGTTAACGATTGTTGCATCACTTATCTGGTTTCTTGATCACAGGCATAACTGCTGCGGACTGGCCGGCGCTACGCCGAACGGCCCGGAAAAATGCCCGCATGAAGCCCATAATAAAGATTATCTCCTGACACGTATTATTTACTGAAGAATCGAGTTCCGCGGCTTAATCCGGCCCGCGGGCATAGCCAGAAGAACTATCGAGCCAATCAATAATCGGTAAGTGATTCAACATGGTTGATTTAAGAGAGAAGGTCGTGCAGGACCGGGGTATCATTGCCAGGATCCAGAGCGTGATCCCGGGGTTCAGCGGGTACCGTGCAAACGAAGACTTAAGGGCCGCGGACAATATGCTCCGCATTCAGGTGGCGGACCGGCTGGCATCGATCAGGGGCGACCTTGAGGCATGCAGAACTATCTTAATGGACAACGGGCAGCTGGAAGGCCTCGACAAGATCGGGGTGCTCGTCAGCAAGTTCAAGACCATCGAGGGCGAGATCCGGCACGCTGCTCAGGGCTACTCGGGTATCAGCGCTAAGGTAAAAGTCGGGGAGGCCGAACTGAACAAACTGTATGAATACGACCTGAACCTGACCACGCTGCTGACCGAAATCGGTGGAGAGGTCGGCAAAGTCAAATCTCTGGCCGCCGCGGGCGGCCCGGACTACAAGCAGGCGCTGTCCCAGCTCGCGATCAAGCTCGACGGCTTGCAGGGCACGAACAAGAGGCGGATGGCCTTCATCACCGGCACAGAGGTGTGACATTCATGGGAATCATCAACCAGAACAAGAGAGACAATATCCTGGGCGCGGCTACGATCGCCTGGGAAGAGAACGAGAAGCGCGGCAACATTATGTACAAGGTGCCCCGGAACATCCGGTTCAACGATAACATCGTCGTCCGGGAGGACGAGATGGCCGTCTTCTACCGGGATGGCAAGGCCCTGGACTACATCGACCGGCCTGACCGGTACGCGCTCACGTCCATGAACGCGCCTATCATCGGCAAGATCGTAGAATTCCTGTCCGGCGTCAGGCAGGACGCAGAAGTCTACTATATCCAGAAGCGGGTGTTCGACGGCAAGTTCGGCAGCAAGCAGCCTTACGTCTTCCGTGACAAGGACTTCGGGCTGGTCAACCTCAGGGTGTTCGGCGAGTTCCGGTACAAGGTCACCGGCGCCATGAACTTCATCAACCAGTTCGTGGGCACCTTCAGCTACACCACCTCGGCCGACGTCGAAGAGCGCATCAAGGACCAGGCTGTCGTCGTCCTGTACGACGTGCTGGGCGATGCCAAGAACGGCGGCATGGGCGTTGCAGACCTCGCCGCAAATCTGACCAACATAGAGCAGGCGTGGCTGGAGCGGTCCAAGGCTCACTTCGAGCCTTACGGCATCACCATGGACAAGCTCTCCGGGCTGTACATCACCATGCCGGAGGAAGTCCAGAAGGCGGTCGACACCAGATCGTCCATGGGCGTGCTGGGCACCAATTACATGCAGTACCAGACCGGCCAGGCCATGCGCGAGGCCGCCCAGAACCCCTCGGGCGGCGGAGCAGGCGCCGGCGTCGGTGTCGGCGCGGGCATCGGCATGGGCTACATGATGGTCGACCAGATGCGCCAGATGGGCCAGCAGCCTCAACAGCAGCAGCCTCAACAGCAGCCTCAACAGCAGCAGGCTCCCGCCGGCACCCCGTGCGTAAAGTGCGGTGCCTCTGTTCCGCAGGGTGCAAAGTTCTGCCCGGGCTGTGGCGCGAAGCAGGAATCCGCTACTTGTAGTAAGTGCGGAGCCTCTCTGCCCCCGGGGGCCAAGTTCTGTCCCTCCTGTGGCCAGCAGGCCGGCGGAGACCAAGCATGCCCCAAGTGCGGCACTAAAGTAGCGGCCGGCAGCAAGTTCTGTCCGGGCTGCGGAAATCAGCTAGGGTGAAAAACTAATGGCAGAGATCAGGTGCACCCGGTGCGGTGCACCCATACCTTTCGACTCCGGCGTCAAGTTTGTCAAGTGCAGCCATTGCGGTACGCAGCTGTACATCGACAAGAGCGGCGCCGGGTTCTTCTACATCATGCCTTTCTTTATCCAGCGGTCAAACGCTGAAGGCATCTTCAAGCGCTGGACAGCCGGGGCCAAAATGGCCCGGGACCTGGAGCGGGCGGCGAAGATCACCGACTTCAAGCAGCTCTACTTCCCGGTCTACCTGTTCAGGCGGAACATCGCCGGCAAGGAAAAAGTGTTCGTCGAGCCGGCCAAGTCCACGACCATGCCCGGGCTTCACGCCCTGAAAGTCCCCGCGGGCGACCTGAAAATCTTCGACGAGAGCTACAGTACCGGCGGCATCGAACTGGTCAAGCCGGACATCGAGATGACCGCTTACCTGTCGAACCTCGAGGGCAACCCCGTGGAACAGGCGCTGGTCTTCTTCCCGATCTGGGCCTTACAGTACGAGTATAAGGGCAACAAGTTCCCCGCCGTCATCGACGGCTCGTCAGGCGAAGTCTACACCGGCCAGTACCCGACCAGAAAAGCGGCGCCCTATCTGCTGATCGCGGCCGCCTCCTTTGGAATCTTCTTCCTGGAAGGCCTCGCTGGTTTCATCTTATCCCTGGGTGCGGGAGATGCGGCAATCCTCGTCTGGATCATCGTCCTGCTGGTCGCGCTCTTCACCATCCCGTTCGTCACGGCGGCGGCCTACGTAGTAGTCAGGAGGTTCTGACATGGGCATCTCTCTATCCATGAACTGCCCGAACTGCGGCGGCGACGTGAGCGTCGACGAAGGGACGAAGTATCTCTCGTGCAAGTACTGCTCTGCTGTCCTGTCGATCGAAGGCGACGACGGCGTCCACCGGATCACCTTCAGGAACCGGGTAAACCGGGAACAGGCGATCGCAGAAGTGCGGATGTGGTGGAAAGGCGGGTTCAAGGCCCGGGACCTGAGGCGGCGCGGTGAAATCACCGAGTGTTACCCGATCTACGTGCCTTTCTGGCGCCTTCGGGCAAGGGCCGCGGGCTGGGTCTGCGGCTACAAGAACGTGCAGCGAAACAAGCGCACAGAGCGGGTGCCGCTGGAAAAGATGGTGGCCCGGGACCTCGACTGGACGCAGGTAGCCAGCGACGCAGGCGATATCGGCATCGAGCGGCTGAGAAATCTTGAAGGGGAGGCGGTCATTCTCGACGAGGGTAGCATCCCGACCTTCGAGGCCACGACGTCAAGCACCGATGCCCTGAGCGCGGGGATGTCCCAGGTCCGGTCGGAAGCAGTATCCTATGCAGGCGTGCCTCATGTCACGTTCCAGCAGGTGAACGTGATACCAAGGGGCCTGTCGTTGATCTTCTACCCGATCTGGATGGTCCGGTACAAGTACTCGGACCGCATGTACTTCGCTACCGTCGATGGTATCACCGGCCGGGTCCTTTCGGGCAGAGCGCCGGGTGACTACCTGTGGCGGAGCATCACGATGGCCGTGGGTATGGCCGTCGGCGGAGTCGGCATCGGTTTTAGCGCCTGGGTCGGGATGGCTACCGGGTCCGAAGATGGCTGCGGCTTAGCGCTGTTCCTGATAGCGGGCTGTCTGGCGATCGCTGCCGGTACGTTCGGGTTCTTCAGGTACGGCTCGGAGATGACCGCGGGCGACGTCAAAGGCGGGTACAACCTGTTCAAGGATAACAAGCCGGATGCGGAGGACGCCGCGTTCGAAAAGATTGCACCGTCGCTGTTCGGGAGGTGACCGGGTGACCAAAATCGTACATATCTACTGTCCGAACTGTAAAACTCCAATGTTCTCCAGGGACGTGGACAACGTGTTCCTGTGCGACAACTGCGGGACCATGCACGTCCGCAGCAATGGCAACGTGGAAACGATCGGCTACGAGTTCGGGGCCTTTGACCTGACTGTAAAGGGCGAAGGCGAGCGAGTCTACCTGCCCTTCTGGGTAGCGGACGTGCAGTTCGACATCCACGACATCAGCGCTCAAGGCGGTGGCCTCGGGAGCTTGTTCGGCCTCCTCGGCGGTGGCCAGGCCAGAAACGGCACGATCGTAATGTACCTGCCTGCCTACGACATGGACCCCCAGCATTTCAAGGAAGTATCCATGTACCACACGGGCAACCACCCGCAGTATAAACCGGCGAAGCCGGAGCCCGGCGTCAGGAGGCAGAAGTGCACGCTGACCGCGGACCTGCTACCCCAGATGGCGGACTTCATCTTCGTCACCGGCATCGCAGAGAAACCCGGCACCCTCCAGCGGCTCGACTACACGCTGAACGTCACCGGCAAACGGTTAATCTACCTGCCCCATTACTCGCAGGGAGAGCGGTACAAGCCCGGCTATTAATGCCGGGTTTCTTTTTTCACATTGAAACCGATGGACATCGGGAGTCCGCTCTACCACAGCGACACAGAGATAACGATGAACCGGTAACACAAGATAAAAGGATTGAACCACGGCGGCATGGCCCTTTATCCCAACAACTGTAGATCAAATCTTTGAACCACGGCGGCACGGCGACACAGAGACAATGCGGTCCACAATGGGCCAGTGGTAAATAGAACCACGATGGCACGGCGACACCAGGACATTCGTGAACCGGTAAAAGTGAACTCTTTTTTAGTCCAC
Organism: Methanocella sp. MCL-LM; assembly: GCF_049676595.1. GTDB lineage: Archaea > Halobacteriota > Methanocellia > Methanocellales > Methanocellaceae > Methanocella_A. The sequence goes on along the minus strand of NZ_CP187259.1, from coordinate 3,055,530 downwards.
GACGACACAAAGACAGAGCATTAACCATAAGCTTACTATCCAATCGTTTCAGCCTGACATTCGATCAATAAACTGAAAGAAGGGAAACATATTTGTCTCCGTGCTGTCAGCCCGCCGTGCCGCCGTGGATCAATAAAAAAGGTGTCTTGTTATTCGGGTACAGGTTGTCTCCGTGCCGCTGTGCCGCCGTGGTTAGAACCTCTGTTTTCCAGTAGTCAGGATAAGGAGCTGTGCCGCCGTGGTTCAAACATCTGATTTCCACTGTGCCGTTAAGGTAGATAGATATCTTGGCCTATCGTCCGTAAATTCCGGTCAGGCTGCCCTCTGCTATCACATGCTCTTTCATCGCGGTGAGCAGCTGGTTTTTGGTCATGCCGGGTGTCAGGTTTAGCTTAGCGTCGAGGGCGTAGAGCTTGAAGATATACCGGTGCGGCTTGCCAGGCGGTGGGGATGGCCCGTTGTAGCCGATGTTGCCCATGCTGTTCTTCGTCTGGATGGCGCCGTTATCAAGCTCTTCTTCCTGCCTGACGCCGGCAGGCAGGCTGGTGAAGCCGCTGGGTATGTTGTAGATGATCCAGTGAGTAAAGATTCCGCCCGGGGCATCCGGGTCGTCGCATATGAGCACGTATTCGCTGACGTTCTCCGCCGCAGACCAGCTCAGGGGCGGGGACATGTCGTCGCCGTCTGCTGTGTACTTCGCTGGTATAGTCTCTCCGTCCTTGAATGCCGGGCTTGTAACCTCCAGTGCCATAACCTGTGTAGCCATGTTATCCTCCGCCTTCAGGTCGCCGGGAGAGGCCTGCCGTCCGCAGCCTGAACCAGCAGTGGCCGTCAGTACGATCAGCAAGGCCAGTATCGCCAGTATTCTTTTCACTTAACATCATCCCGCGTGCCTGATACTGATCAATCTCAGGGTCAGGTTCATTATATTATTCCACGCCATCGCCGGCTTACTTTTTTATCGTTTGTCTGCATATGACAATTAGTGATCTTATGCCCGAAAAGAAATCTAATACCGAGAACCTGATGGCCCGCCCGATCGATCTCGCAGGGCTCGCCGAATACCAGGCCGGCGCCGTCGTGAGCAGGGAAGTCATCCGCAAGAAGACTGGAACAGTCACAGTTTTCTCCTTCGACGAGGGCGAAGGCCTGAGCGAGCATACCGCACCCTTCGACGCGATGGTCTACATCCTCGACGGCGAGGCCGACATTATGGTCAACCACGTGACGCACAGGGTAACCGCCGGGCAGATGATCATCTTCCCGAAGGATGCCATCCACTCGCTTACCGCAGTAAAAAGGTTCAAAATGCTTCTGATCATGATCAGATCAGAAGCTTAAGCTTCTTTTTCACGCCAGCCCAAATCTCTTGTAGGCCAGGTATGACAGGAAAAAGGTCGCCATGCTGAGGCCCCAGGCCATCTGGACCAGGCTGTCGATACTGATCGTGGCGCCGAGTCTTGTGGCCACCGCTATCAGAGTGATCAAGACTATTGCCATGATAAAGCCGTTGCGGGAAGCCAGCAGCGAGCACCTTGCCGACCGCTCGTCCTGGGGCTCGCCTTTGCTCTTTTTGGTTACCAGCGCATAGATGGCGAGCAGTATCAGCAGCGCAATGACTGCCACAGTCAGCCAGAGCACGTACTCCGGGTAAACCCCCGTCACCAGCAGCACGGCGAACGTCAGCAGTATCACTATGGCGATTTTTGATTCTTCAGTTTTAAACATTGGTATCCTCCTCGAATATGTCCTCGATCTTCACACCGAAGCACCGGGCCAGCTTGAACGCGAGCGACAGTGACGGGTCGTACTTCTGCTTCTCGATGGCGACGATCGTCTGCCGGGAAACACCTACCCGGCTCGCCAGGTCTTCCTGTGTCATATCATGCCGGGCCCTCAGTTCCTTCAGGCGGTTAATCATACATGTAAAGTATACTTTACTTTTAGTATATATAACTTTACATTATGTATGGTTAGGTTTACATTTGACTTGAGAAGTTTAACTGAAAAAAGTACTGGCTTCTACTCTCTGCGCTTCAGCGCCGGCGCTGGTTTTCGGGTGGCGCCACGGGTATGTATTCGACGCCGGGCCTCCTGGAGCTCATCTCCATCTTGTAGAAGTCCATCAAATCGTATACTGCGGCCGGGATGCCGATCCTGATGCAGCTGCCGAAGAGCTCCAGGGCTTTTTCGGGGAAGATCGGGTAGTCGTGGGTGTATTTGCCGCTGACCAGCTCGGCGAGGATCGTCTCTATGTTGGGTTCGCCGCACTTGCCTTTGATGATCTCCCGCACCAGGTCCTTCATCTGCTCCTGAGCCTTTCGGGCATCGTCTGCGAGGATAAAGGTGGTATCCGCGATCTTTTCCGGCGGCTTATTCTGGAGTACGCTCAGGATGGATGAGGCGGCATAGGCGCCGTCCTTGCCTGCAAGCTGGGGGTCGACAGGTCCGAGGACTGCGTGGGGGTCCATCAGTATCTCGTCTGCAGCGAGGGCTATCAGGGTGCCGCCGCTCATGGCATAGTGAGGTACGATGACCGTCTTTCTGGCCGGGTGGGATTTCAGGGCCAGCGCGATCTGGGTGGCTGCCAGCGCAATACCTCCGGGGGTATGCATGATCAGATCTATGGGCACGTTAGCGGGTGTCGTCCTGATGGCGCGCAGCACCTCTTCACTGTCGTCTATATCGATGTACCTCGAAAGGGGAATGCCCAGAAACGCTATCGTTTCCTGGCGGTGTATCAGCGTGATTACCTGGGATTTGCGCTCCCGGGAAATGCGCTTCAGTATCCTCTGCCTGGCCGAGTTTATCATGTAGCGCTGCAGGATCGGAATGACGAACAGCAGGACGAACAGCACTATCCAGGCGTAGTTCAGCAAGCCTGCCAGCGCGGAAACGATCTCGTTGAAAACCGTGTTATCAGCCCCATAGTGGTATCTGCCCCCGGCTTGATAAACCAGTGGTTAAGGATTTTACAGGTAATGAATTCGCTAGTACATTTTTTATCTCCACTAAGTGACGATTAGACCGAGGTGGAAAACTATGTGTATCAGCTGCGGATGCGGGATGCCCCACGATAAGCACAATAATCCGGACCTTATCTCGATGGAGGATTTGCAGAGGGCCGCGAAAGCCGCCAACATGAGCGTGGACGATGCCGTCAAAAACATGGCAGACTCCGTGGGCATGAAGTGCAACAAGTGAGGACCTAAAACTTTTTTATATTATTCTTTTTCTTTCGAGGCATCCAATACATGATATAAACATTAATATTGGTGTACAATCATATCTGATTACTAAGCGGGGAATTGAGTATTAATGGTATGAACGGGCAGCTACTGAAGCCTGGTTCGGCTGTACCTGCAGAAGGCTGTATTGATCATGTGGCTGCAGCGATTGTACATGCTGCGCTGCCCTTTGCTGTTCTGGATCAACAAGGTAAGATAACCCTGTGTAATAAGGCTTTTTGCGACATGACCGGTTACAGGTACGATGAAATTGCACAGGTCGATCTGCTTACCGGCCTTGTTCCCGAAGGGTGGAGAGAACCCATCCTGAAGATGCTGAAAGCTCGCAACGCCGGAAACTCCGGGGGTAAGATCGAGTTCGAGATGATCAGAAAGTGCGGCCACAATTTGTCGGTCTGTTCTGTCATGAACTACGTTGACAGCACGGCATCTCTGCCCCCTTACTATATTATGTTCTTTTCAGACCTGACAGAGCAAAAGTTGGCGGAAGCCACCTCCTCCAAACGCGAATCGAGAATGGCGAGGGCGCTGCGGATCGCCCGCATCGGCACGTGGGAAGTGGATGTGGCGACGGGGCTGTTCACCTGTTCCGACGAAGTGCTCCGGATCGCCGGTGCAGGGCTGGGGCCCAGTGCGATACTTATCGGGAAGCTTTTTCAAAGGTTCGTGTATGCAGACGATTCCGATCGAGTCTGCCAGGAGTTTAAGGAGCTTATCGATGGCAGCGGTACGATCGATACTACCTTACGCATCGTCCGCCTGGATAACTCGGTACGCATCGTCAAAGTCGAGGGGGAAAGGATACCCGGCTCGGATGGTAAACCTGCCCGGCTCTTCGGAACCATCCAGGACATCACCGAGCGAAAGCACGCCGAAGACGAGCTGAAGGCTGCCAAGGCACAGGCTGAGCTGTACGTGGACCTGATGGGCCACGACATCAACAACATGAACCAGATTGCCATGGGCTACCTGGAGCTGGCCGAAGGCATCATAGAGGCCCACGGCTCGCTGGGCGTCGAGGACAGGTTTTTAATCACCCGGCCTATCGAGACCCTGCGCGACAATTCCCGGCTCATCGACAACGTCCGGAAGATCCAGAAGAGTAAAGCCGGCGTGTATAAGACCGAGGATATCCAGATCGGAAACCTTCTTCAGGAGGTCATCTCCCGGTTTTCGGGCATAACCGGGCGGGACGTCAGGATCAACTTAGTCTCTTCATGCTCCTGCATGGTGATAGCTAACGAGTTGCTCAAGGAAGTGTTTCTGAACCTGATCGGAAACGCCATCAAGCACTCGACAGGGTCGCTGTCGGTCAACATCACGGCCGAGAAGTGCGAAGAAGACGGGTGCCCCAAATGCAGGGTGGCCATTGAGGATGACGGGCCGGGCATTCCCGACGATCTGAAGAAGAAGCTCTTCGACCGGCTGTCTCTGGAGAAGACCCGGGCCAGCGGCAAAGGCTTCGGCCTGTGCCTCACCAAGATTCTCGTGGACGACTTCAACGGCCGGTTCTGGGTAGAGGACCGGGTGGCAGGCGATTACTCGCAGGGATGCAGGTTTATCGTGCTGCTGCCGACGTTTGACAAGTGTGAGAAATGAAGATCGATCGGGCTGATAGCCTGCAATTTAGATAACCTAAGCCCCAACAAAGGGTGGGACTATAACAAAAAACTTTAAAACAATGTAGTGGGCCCGAAGGGATTCGAACCCCTGATCCCCGCCGTGTAAAGGCGATGTCATAACCAACTAGACCACAGGCCCGCTTACTTTTTCAATAAACACCATCATAACTCTTATACTTTTTGCATGAAAACGCTGAATGAATGGTTAAAGTTCCAGGGCCGGCAGATCTTCCCAACCGGGGATGCGAGGGGTTTTGGGAGGTATAAAAATGGATACTTTCCCTCGCATCAGGTTTGGTTTGTTCCGGTTATCATAGGCGAGATCGAGACCCCGCGTATGATCAGGACAGGGCTTGTGCGTGGGACGTAGTCCCGCCCTGCAGTTTGGGGTGATATCTTTGCTAATATAGCACAACTGTCGCGCCGGGGTTACCCTGCACGCAAATAAGTGATTGGCTATTTGGTATAAATACTTTTAGTGCATGGGTGAATGTTATAGATATAAATTGGGGAAAATGGTAAAAGTTTTACGATCGAGGGACGAGTAGTCGGCCATTTCAGAAGATTTTTCAAATAAAAAGATATGGGGGAACTCCCCCGTTTACCTGGACGGAGTTTCCCTGTAGGTTTTCCATTTCCCGTAGCAGTCCTGCAGGCTGGAACCTACGCTTCTGATGTCGCCGCAATCCTCGCAGACGGCGAACTTTTTTCCCTCCTTCTCGAAGTAGACTACTTTTACCCGGTTACCGCTGCATTTCCTGCAACTCGACCCGCTCGCTACGGGCACGCAGCCGTCAGTCACTTTCGATACCTGCTTATGCATTCGCCACGACCGTCACTGCGCCACTTTGTAGTCTTCGATGAGCATGTCCAGGATCTGCTCGGGCTCCATGTCTCCGAGGTCGGCGCGCTCCAGATACCTGACTATGTTCTTGACCTGCTCCACGTTCTCCTTGTTGAGCTTCATGATGCTCTCGTAGGTACGCTGCTTGAGCTCCGGGGTTATCTTCTTCATCCGCTTGCCGCTCATTCCGGTGGTATCGATGACGATGCCGATGCCCAGCACGAAGCGGTACGGGAAGTTGTTTTCGCTGTGCCACGACTGCCGCGACTTCTTGATCGAGATCATGCGGTTGCCCATAGTGACGCTGGATATGTGGAGGATGGTATCCGCGAGGTACATCGGTATGATCGTCTCGCTGCCGGTCAGGTCGCCCGTAGTTCCGTGTTCTTCTATGGTGCTCAGGACCGTGCCCATGCGCTTGGTCTCTTTAAACAGCTGGGAGATTAGCATGCGCTGGTCGTACTTGCTCTCGTTAGCCCAGATTACCGGGGTCAGCGGATCGACGACTATGCGGGCGCTGGAGCCTTCCCATTCGCTGACAAACCGCGGCAGCTCTTCCTTGATAAAGTCGGCCAGGTCTTTGCCCGCGGCCTCCAGGAAGACCAGCGAGCCTTTCTCGACAAACTTTTCTATATCCTCCCAGCCCATATTCCGGGCCTCTTCCATGATCTGCGATCGAGGCTCTTCCAGAGTGATGTAGATCGCGTCGGATCCGTTCTCCAGCCCCTTACGGAGGAATTGCAAAGCCATGGTTGTCTTACCTGTGCCAGCTGAGCCAACTAGAATAGTTGCGGAATGCTCGTTGAAACCCCCGTCGAGGAGGCTGTCTAAGCCTAGAATGCCAGTCTTGAGCTTTTTCATCTGTTCACCTTACCATCCTGTCGATTATCTGTTCGGTGGTTACCGTACCAAAGTGCTTCTCTATCTCTCTCAGCAGATCGTGGCTGAAAGCGCGGAACTCCTCGCGGTTCTCCCGCAACCGGCTTTCCTGCACATCCCTGCCCATATCGACGTTATTCAGGTGGCTGTTGATCATGTCGGCGACAGTATTCATCTCGAGCATCATCGAGACTACATCGAACTCTTTGTCGAGAATGCAGCCGACGATGCCATTTTCCATACTGTAGAAGATGACCGACCCTTCTTTTGTCTCGAATATGGTTCTCCGGAGCGGCACGTTTCTCACGCTTTGCATGAGCGGCGCCAGCTTCCTGACGATCTGCATGAGCGAGCTTTCTTTCTGCTTAGCGACTGACGTGGCAGTCGCCGTAGCGACCGCCGATGTGGTCGCCATAGTGTCCTGAAAGACCTGTGTTACGGTCTCCCCTGTCCTGGAAATCAGGAACGCGCCCAGGACGCCTTTCCTGTCGAGCAGCCTGCTTAAGTCCTGCTCGACGTTATTTTTCCAGCTCTGTTGTACTCTCCTCCTCAGCCTCTGGGGCTCTTCCACAGCCAACCTCTCCCGTCTATTCGGTTGTTATTTTAATAATTACCTCATCATAAAATAAATCTTTCTACTGCCGCAAAGATTTTTCATGATTGCCCGGAAGTTATTATAATTAGTTGAAGATATAAAAAACTATTGTCTGGCAGGCCACAAATCCGCTCTAAGCGCGTAAGGCCTACGGGCCTGCGATATCACTGAGATTTGCGGTAAAACGGCGGTAGTGCGGTGAAAGCTGAAGAAAAGTTCTTCTGACACCCCGCAGAGCGTTCTCTCCTGGTGCCAGAAGCCCTGCCAGGGTCTGAAGAGGTATAAAAAGATGATCGGCTACGGTACGATCATTTCCCGACCGCACAGCCGATATAATACGCCCCGGCCTCGTGAGCCGCAGGCTCAGAACACTTCGGATTCCGAGTGAACGGCTATACCCTCGTCAGTAATGTCGTAGGGCTTGATACTTCTGGAGTGCCTGTGCCGGCGCATCTTGACGACTTCTGCCGCCAGCTTGACGTCCCGGAGCTGGTCAGGCCGCACGTAGCGCAGAATGATGACGCCGTCTGCCACGTACTCGACCAGCCCGTAGCGGCTGGAATATGCGTCGGTCCTCGAGGCCTCTGAAGTGATCAGGGCGGTGACCCCGGTTTCCTTCAGGATGGCGAACATCTCGAACAGGTTCAGCCGGCGTTCTGCCTCGTCGGAGAACATCATCTCGAAGAGGGTGATCGAGTCGATGACCAGCCGGGTTGCCCCGAAGGTCTTGATGAGCCGGGGCATTTCGTTCTTGATCCGGGCCAGGGTGGTCTTGATGTCGTTGGGGTCGAGCCTGATGAGGATGAGGCTGTTGTTATCGACGTAGGACTGCAGATCCCAGCCGTAGCCTTTAGCGGAGTCGATGATCTCGGTTTCCCGCTCTTCGAGGCTCATGTAGACCGACTTCTCGCCGTTTTTCAGGCCGTTGACCAGGAACTGTAAGGCCAGCGTTGACTTGCCCGTACCCATACCTCCGACCACGACAATCATGTGCTTTTCAGGAAACCCTCCCTGCAGCAGCTCGTCCAGCCCTCGTACTCCTGTGCTTAGTAAGTTCATGGTAATTACCCCGGTTATTGTTATCTGCCTATGATCTCTCTGATATTGGACACTTCAAATCCTCTGCTCGCCGAGACTTTGGTCTCGAAGCGGACTACGTTGTCGTCTTCAAGGTACGGCAGCAGCCCTCTGAATTTCTTGATGTACATCATGCGCTGGCGCTGGTTAGCTCCTGTCGCTTCCCAGTTGAAGACCAGGACACCGTCAGCGCAGTCGGATACTTCTTCCTCGTTGGTGTGATCGAAGATCTGGGAAGTCAGCAGCGCGTAGATGGTGGAATTCCACTGCTTGGACATGCGTTCGATGCCTTTCAGGAGCGACACGAAGTCAGCCCAGGATACTTTGTCCGCCACTGTGCTGCGCAGCAGGTCGGTCAGCGAATCGATGATCACCAGGTTATTTGGCGCGTGCGTGTCGAGCGTCTCGATCAGCGACTCGAAGAGGGACTTAATTTTCTGCGACGATTTCAGGGCGCTCAGAGAATCCATACCCCCGGATGTCCAGTGGCTGGGCACCTGGGTTCTCGCAAAGTACGTGGAGGACAGGTCGACGAAGGTCAAGTTCTCCGCCAGGTCTGCGGCCTTCGCTATCTTCATCGTGGCAAAGCTCTGCAATACGTTTTCCTTCGCCTTTGTGAACGATATGTACACGATCTTCTCGGGCAGCCTCGTCTCCGGCCTCAGCTTCACGCCGTCCTTCTTCATCTGGGAGAGCATGAGGGCGGACGAATACACAAACTCCTGGCTCCCGGCACCGACTTCGCCCAGGAGGAGCACGAAAGCTCCAGCCGGGAATCCGCCCTTGATCACCGGATCGAAGGAGGGTATGCCTGTCGGAATTTTATTATTCGTGGTCTCCATAAGTTGTCCTTCCGTGTCGTATTCTATAATGTCCTTAACACCAGCTATATACTTTTAGAGCCTGTGTTTTTTCCAGTCCTTATTTCACTACCTTGACATATATGTATGGCGCGTTTGATTTAACCTTATTGTTACCAGCGGATAATTACATAAATGTAATGAAATAAACCTCCGATTTGCATACGGAGGCTATATTTTCTTTCGAATAATTAATTACACCCGAATTCAACGATAAAGGTTATAACGAATGAAAATAGACAGATTTTAGTTATACTACAGCAGGTGGGTTTCCTCCAGGTAGCGATATTATTATGACCCGGTTTATTCCAGCAACTTTTACCCTCATCGCTCCGGCGGGGGGTGAAATACCAGCTATGGCCGAAGAGCAGAAGATCGATGACGCCGAGTGTCGGCTAAAGAAGATGCCTCTGCCCGGCAGCCCTGAAATACTGGTATGCCAGGACGATGCATCCCGTAAGCCTCCGGCAGCCATCCTGACAGATGGTGTGACTGAGGTAGAGCGATACTGGCTGAAGGAGCCTTTCTCGTATGCGGTCATACTGTACGATTCCCGGGCCAGGGAGTACACCTACAACATCAATGAGCCCGTCCTCTCCGAGTTCGAGACTGAGTTGCTGGAACGCCTGTACAGCGATATGCGCGATATCCTGCTCCGCAGCGACCTGGGCCACGGGGGAGCTAACCGTTCGGATGTTCTCCGATCCCGGTGCGATAAGCTGCTGGGGATCTACGGCATCAGGCTGGACAAGGCTTCCCGGGACCGAATGCAGTACTACCTGGAGCGGAACTACCTGGGCTACGGCAAAATCGACGCGCTGATGCACGACGGCCAGATCGAGGACATATCCTGTAACGGCGTCGACATCCCGATCTTTCTCTTCCACCAGAGGTACCAGAACATCCGTACTAACATAGCCTTCAGGGAAGAGGAGCTCAACTCCATAGTAGTCAGGCTGGCGCAGCGCGGGGGCAGGCACATCTCCGTCGCCATGCCCATCGTCAGCGCCACCCTGCCGAACGGTTCCCGTATCGAGGCCACTCTGGGCAGGGAGATCACCACCCGGGGCAGCTCTTTCACTATCAGGAGGTTCCGGGCCGATCCGTTCACCCCGGTCGATATCCTGAACTACAACACTATGTCCCTGGAAATTCTGGCGTACATCTGGCTGGCCATCGAGAACAACCGGAACCTGATCTTCGCAGGCGGCACAGCGTCCGGTAAAACCTCCTCGTTGAACGCCGTATCGCAGTTCATACCGCAAAACTCCAAGGTCATCACCATCGAAGACACCCGGGAGCTGACACTCTACCACAGCAACTGGATCGCTGGTCTTACACGCGAGTCCCAGATGCAGGGTAACTCGGTGGAGATCGAAATGTACGATCTGCTGAGGGCAGCCCTCAGGCAGCGCCCGGAATACATCATCGTAGGCGAGGTGCGGGGCAAGGAAGCGCTCACGCTGTTCCAGGCCATGAACACCGGTCACACTACCTACTCGACCATGCACGCGAGCTCTATCCAGGCAGTGGTCAACAGGCTGCTGAACGAGCCCATCAACGTGCCCAACATGATGCTCACCTCGCTCAACATCGTCTGCATCCAGGAGCTCGTCTTCATCGGGGGCAAGAAGCTCCGCCGGAACAAGTCCATCGTGGAGATCACCGGGGTCGACCCCAGGACGAACAATCTCAGGATCAACGAGCTGTACAGGTGGAATTCTGTAGACGATACGTACGAGACCATGGGCGACTCTGTCGTGATGGCCGACATCATGGCCCGGCGGGGATGGACCCGCAACCGCCTCGACACCGAGATCGAAAACAGGTGTAGAGTACTCGACTACCTGCGCCACAAGGGCATACGCGACTACCGGCACGTTACCACGGCTATTAACGCCTACTATGTGATGCCGGTGGAGGTCATGGAAATGATCGGAAACGATACGTTCGCAAAAGCCCTGGGCGAGGGAATTGGAAGGTAGCCCCGATGGTCAGCGCTCTGAACCCCCTCGACAGCCCGGCATACCGGCTGTTCGGCAAATATGCCCGCCAGAACCGCTCCACCTACTATGACCTCGAGGTGTACCTGCGCAAGGCTAACATCGCGGTGCCGCTCGATATCTACGTATCCCGCATGCTGTTCATCAGCACCCTGGGCGGGCTTTCAGTTTCGCTGATCAGCCTGCTCACCGCTTTACTCGTCAAGCTCACCTCTGCGGCGGGCACCTTTGTGCCGTGGAAGGTATCTCCGGCCGATAGCATCCTGCTGCAGGTGATCAGCAGCGAGCTTTTCCTCGCCTTCCTCCTCATCAGCCTGTCCTTCCTGGGCACCTTTGTCTCGGCCTACCTGATATACCGGAACTATCCGCTGTACCGGGCCAGTGTCAGGCAGACGGCCATCGACCAGATGCTGCCCCACGCGGTGACATTCATGCACGCGATGAGCAGCGGCGGCATGAACCTGCTGGACATCTTCCGCACGATCAACCACCACCGGGACATCTACGGCGAAGTGACCATCGAGCTCCAGGCGGTCGTGCGAGGCGTCGACCTCCTCGGCATGGACCTGATCACCTCGCTGCGGCAGGCAGCCGCGATCACCCCTTCCGATCACCTGAAAAACTTCTTCGAGAGCACCGCCACCCACATGGAAAGCGGCGGTGACCTTGCTAAGTTTCTCCGCACCAGGGCAGACCAGTTCCAGGCAGTCGCCGCCCAGGAGCACAAAACGCTGCTGGAGCTGCTCAGCATGCTGGCCGAAGTGTACGTCACGGCATTCGTGGCCGGGCCGCTGTTCCTGATCACCATTCTGGTTTCGATGGGCATGGTATCCTCTGGTAACTCGGGTCAGCTCGAACTGCTGGTCTATGTGGCGATCCCGCTGGGCTCGATGATGTTCATATGGATTCTCATCGCCATGGGACTGGAAAGCGGCGACACTAAAATTCTCGTGCACAGGAAGCCACTGGACGAATTTGCAGGGGTGAAGAAGGCTCCTGACAATTCGAAGTCGGCCCGAATCATGAAGCAGGCAGAGCTTCGCTACCGGATCCGCAGGTTCATGGATAACCCGGTAAACTCCTTCATCAACAAGCCCTACCAGATTCTGTACTTTACCGTGCCAGTAGCCATCCTGCTGTTTATCGGCTTGGCTTACCCTTACCTTAACCTGTCTTCCCACAGCCTATCTTCGTTCAGTCTCCCTTCCTACCGAGTGATCTCCCTCGTGGACGATTTCCTGCTGCTTTCGGCGAGTGTGGCCCTGGTGCCCTTCATCGTCTGCTGGGAACTGCGGTCGAACCGGATCAGTAAAATGGATGCCGCCGTTCCGGAATTCCTGAAACGGCTCGCCTCGTTCAACGAGTCAGGGCTGACCCTGACGATGGCGATCAAGGCGCTGCTCAGCTCGAACCTGGGCGTGCTCAACTCGGAGATCAGGAAGATCTGGACGGACATAGAATGGGGGGCCGACGCCAAGGAAGCGCTCATCCGGTTCGAGTACCGGGTGAACACGGCTTCCATCCGCAGAGTAGTCACGCTGATCACCAAGGCCAGCGAGTCCAGCGGCGACATCAAGGAAACCCTTTCCATAGCGGCGGCAGATGCCGCAGCCACTCAGAGCGAGAGAGAAGAGCGGTTCCTCAACATGCTGCTGTACCTGTCGATCATCTACATCTCGTTCTTCGTGTTCCTCTACATCCTGTATACCCTGAGCACCGTGTTCCTGCCCGTAGTGCCGGCCACTCCGATCAACGATCAGCTGAGCGTGGCTTCGGCAACCGGCACGGCAGCGGCGCTCTCCGGCGGAATCGACGTACCTCTGTACAAGCTGCTCTTCCTGCATGCAGTCCTGATCCAGGGCCTGTTCTCCGGGCTGGTCGCGGGCATGATGGGCGAAGGCAACGTGTACTCCGGACTGAAGCACTCGGCGATCATGATCTTGATCGGCTATGTCGTATTTATGTTGTTCATCTAGGTGGGCTATGATACAGAAAGGTAAAACGAGGGAAAAGGCGGACGACGCAGTCTCCGAAGTTATCGGCGAGCTGATGATGCTCGTGATCACAGTCATGATCTTCGTCATCCTGATCGCCGCAGTGAGCACCATCATCTCCAAGCCCCGTACCGAGATCGTCCACATGGACGCCCTGGCCCAGAACGACACAGTCCTGGCCATCAGGCACGCCGGCGGTGACACCGTCGCCTACGGCCAGCTCGCCGTAGTCATCAACGGCCACCTGATCCCTGCCCGGGCAGATGACCCGAACGGCAACGACCGGTGGGATCTGGGGGAGAACTTAGTCGTCTCCGGAGTAGACACCACCCATAGCTTGAGTGTTCTGGTCTACGACAGTATCACTAACAATGTCCTGGGTGACTTTACTGTCGATACCCTGCCGGCCGGATTGCCTGTGGCTCTGCCCAGCGCGACTCCGGCTGTAACGCCAACTGTATCGCCTACAGTTACTCCCACTGTAACCCCTACTGCCACACCCACGCCGCAGCTGCACCACTTCACTATAACAGCGACGAACCCCTGGACGAACAGCGGCGGTACCTTGACGGTAACCGCCTACGACCAGAATAACAACATATTTACTGGCTACAGGGGAAGTGTATACTTCAGCTCCGACGATAGTCAGGATGATTTCCAGTACTACAACAATGGTCACTCCTACACGTTCACGGCAGCTGATAGTGGAGTTCACGTATTCGGGAATACCGAGCTGGATAGAGATTCACATACGCACCGGATCACCGTGAGACAGCATCAGGGTCCGAGTGGATATGTCGATGTATTTTACTAGCGAGACGATCAAAATGTCTAACATTAACAATAGGTTCGGACAGAACGTCCTCCTCAGGGTGATCACATGCGCATGATTCGATCCGACAGCGCAGTATCCAACATCGTAGGCGCCGTCCTGGTCCTCTGCCTGATCATCACAATAGCTGCGGCTGCCAAGATGGTGTACGTGCCTGACATGAAGAAAGAAGCCGAGTCCATGCACATGCAGAACGCTATTGAGGACCTACAAAACCTGAAGATGCAGGTGAGCACCATGCAGGCATCTTCTGTGAATGGCAACGGTTTCTCGAGCAGTGCCCCGCTGGAGATGGGAGGAGGCTCCCTACCAGTGATCGATCCTTCCTCGTCGAGCGGCACGGTTACTGTGGACCCTGCCTACGGGAACTTTTCCATCGTCGCGTACACCCAGGACCTGGTGCACACCAACGGTACGATGCTGTTGACGACTTGTGGCCCGGCGCCGATGGGGCGCCTCGTCTATACTGCCAATAACCACTACTACGTCGATCAGCAGGTAGGCTACGAAGGCGGCATGCTCGTACTATCCCAGTACGGCGGCCAGGCGATGATCTCCTCGCCACCCATTTCCGTCATCCGGGTGACCGGCGATCCGAATACGACAGCTATCGTGGCGGCCAATCCACCGAGAATCGTCGGATCCCCGCAGAGCCTCAGCTCTACAGGCACCAGCACCATCAGGACTACCATTCTGCCAGTCAACAATGTAATTAATGCTAGCAAGGTGACGAATGTCACCATTACGGTGAAGAGCAATAATTCCCAGCTCTGGTATTCCTACTTCGATCAGATGATGAACACATCAGGCCTCACCAAAGACACGAACTACAAAGTGACCCGGTTAGACCCTGAGACTGTCAGCCTCTGGGTCCAGGGATCAGGCATGAAAAAGGATGTCTTCCTGTCCTCTATCGACTCGCTGGTGATCACCCAGATCGACGGCTCCCAGCAGGTGATTATACCGCCGGCTAACCCGTCGCCCACGCCTACGGCAGCACCTACGCCTACGCCAAGCCCGTCGCCTACCGCTTCGCCCAGCCCGTCCCCGTCGCCGAGCCCCAGCCCCAGCCCCAGCCCGAGCCCGAACCCCACGCTCACCTCTTCCACGTCGAAGACCATCATCAGCAGAGGTGGAGGGGTGCTGGGAACTCAGTATCTCGTGGACGTGAAGTTCCAGGTGACTAACACAGGCTCGACCCCGGCGACAAGCGTGACGGCTACCTGCACTCCGCCTACCACGGGCCTGTTCGGGGTGACAGACGTCGATCTGGTCAACGATCCCAACAACAATCCCTCGAACATAGCGCCGGGTAGTAGCGTCACCTACGTGTGGAGGTACCGGGTGGACTTCTGGATCCTGTCGATTATAGACCCGCACGGGACGTTCACCTTTAGCGCGACCGGGACGAATACTAATACGGCATCTAGCTCTGTGACGCTGAACTATGGGGAATGACAAATTCCTCATAGCTCTAGTTTTTTATCCTTGTCAAAGGATATAATATCCTTGAGCTCTTTCTATATAGCAAAATTTTAGGAGATGTGTATTTTGGCTACGCTGAACGAAGCGGCAAAAGTAGCGATGAGAGACGTCATGGGCCTGAGGGAAGGCGAAGAAGTTTTGATCATCACTAACTTCGAGGGAGAGGTATTCCCTATCGCGAAGGCGATCTTCGAGGAGACGAAAGCGCTGGGCGGCAAGCCTGTCATCATGGTTCAGGAGATGAAGACGACCTACACGTACGCCGAGCGGCTGGTCAGGAAAGCTATCGAGGCAGAGCCCGACATCTACGTCTCGCTGTCCGCCCACAAGCTGGGCAAAGACCCGCACGGGCTGAACATCGGGTACGTCGGCCGGGACGGCAAGAAGTACCAGCACATCATCGACAAGGTCATGGATGGCGACAAGCGGGTAAGAGGCTTCTGGTCTCCGACTACCAACGTGGCCATGTTCGAGCGCTGCGTAGCCGTAGACTACAAGGCCATGCAGGAGGTCGCAGCCCGCCTCAAGAAAGTGCTGGACGCCGGCAAGGAAGTCCACGTCACCTCTCCGGGCGGCACCGACGTCACCTTCTCCATCGACGGCAGAAAAGCGATGCTGGACGACGGCGACTACTCCGCCCCCGGCTCCGGCGGCAACCTGCCCGCAGGCGAGACCTTCATATCTCCAGTCGTGGCGAGCACTCGCGGTACCATCGTCTTCGACGGCACCATCGACCTGGTCCCCAAGGCTATGATCCCGAAGCAGCCGGTCAAGCTGAATTTCAAGGACGGGTACGTCGAAAAGATTACCGGCGGAGAAGAAGCCACCGAGCTGTTGAACGTCATCATGAAGGGCGAGCAGATGGCCCGGGAAAAGGGCATGGTGGAGCAGGAGAAGAACTGCCGCCACCTCGGCGAATTAGGCATCGGCATTAACTACGCGGCTAAGATGACCGGTAACCTGCTGGAAGACGAAAAGCTCGGCAAGACCGTCCACTTTGCCATCGGCAGCAACTACGACTACGACGCAGAGGCCACCATCCACCAGGACTGCCTCGTCATGAACCCCAACATGTGGGTCGACGGCAAGCAGATCATGAGGAACGGCGACCTGCTGGATAACTTCTAAACCGGCTGCGCCGGCCAGAGCGCCGGCCAACTATTATTTTTCTCTCATGCTGGAACAATCACCACGGTGACACAGTGCATACCAGGACAGTGCGATCCACGACAAGCCAGTGGTAAATAAAACCACGGCGGCACGGCGACACCAAGACAGTGGTGAACCGGTATAAGTGAACTTCTTTTTATGTCCACGGCGACACCAAGACAGCGCATTAACCATAAGCTTGCTAACCAATCGTTTCAGCCTGACTTTCGATCGATAGACTGAAGGAAGGAAAACATATTTGTCCCTGTGCGGCCAGCCCGCCGTGCCGCCGTGGATCTAAAAAGAGGGTCTTGCTATTCGGGTACAGGTTGTCTCCGTGTCGTTGTGCCGCCGTGGTTTAAATAACCATCCTGCTATCGTTTCTCGATTTGTCTCTGTGTCGCCGTGCCGCCGTGGTTTAACTAACCATCCTGCTATCGTTTCTCGATTTGTCTCTGTGTCGCCGTGCCGCCGTGGTTAGAACACCTGCCCTCCAGTAGTCAGGATAAAGAGCCGTGCCGCCGTGGTTAAAACCTCCATTTTTTAGTTATCGGGATAAGGAGCCATGCCGCCGTTGTGATTACTTCTACGGCAGAAAGCTACAGTTTCATCAGGCTGATCTTGCCATCGTCGACCCGGACTGCATGGGGCTCGTAGCTGACCGCTCCGGGCGCTTTTCTGACCCGCAATAGCCAGTACAAGTCCATTTTCCAGGTGTCGACGACTACGTCGGTGTGCTGCTCTATGGTCGGGGAGAGGCCTGCTCCGAAGCCGATGTCTGCATAAGTAACAATTATCATGTCTTCTGCCGCGAGAGCATCGATCAGGCCGGTAAACACGCTTCGGGCATGGGCGGCATTCCACTCGTCGCCCAGCCCTTCGAGGTCTAAGAAGGCTCTCCAGCCGTGCTTTTTGCCGGAAGTGCCCGAAGTGATCTCCGAAGCAAGCTTGCCTGTGCCTCCCGTCTGTTCGGAAGCATATGAAATGATGCCGCCCCGGGCTTTTCCTGCGATGGGGCCTTTAAGCACTATGATCAGGCGGCCGGCTTTCTGGGCGTCCTTCGCCTCGGGGCCGAGTTGTTCTGCCAGCGCATCCTCGTCGGCTATGCCCATCGAAGGGGCGAAGAGCACGACGCCTTCGCCGGCTTTTAAAGCTTCGCCGATCATCTGCCTGAGCATGCTATTAAAGGGCTCTCTGCCGTCGATGTTGAAGTGCCACCGCTCTCCAGCGGTGAAGCCGCCGGTCAGGGCGTCTAAATCCGGTATGCCTGTCGTTGTGCCTTTGCGGCCGACAGTCTTCCTGCCGGGCGGGATAATTCTGAGGCCGTCCCGGGTGATGTTGTAGAGGTACCTGCCGCTCAGGTGGTTTTTACCCCTGAGCTTGGTGACGCCGATGGTTCTTCCCCGGGTGTTCTGTAAAGTGTCAGTGTTCCACAGGGGGCTGATCTCCGTACTGTCGAGGTCGATGATCGCGTCGGTCAGGAAGCGCTCAGTACCGTCGCCTTCAGCCTGTTCCGCGGTGAGCAGGGTGGTGCAGCCCATGCGGGAAACCCAGGCGCTGAAGAGCAGCGTCTTCTTCCGCCTGTCGATCTCGTTGCCGATGAGCATGTTGATCGAGGTGATCGAGTCCACGATCAGGTGGTCGATGCTCCTGCGGGTGACCTTCTTCTGGATACCGTCGAAAAAATCGCCCACGTACTGCTCGTCGACCATCTGGCCCAAGGAATAGTCCTGCAGCTCTACGTAGCCCCTCTTCATCTTCGGCTCGTAGAACTCCATGTTGATACCCCCGCTGATCAGGTCGAGGTTATAGAACGACAGGCTGGACGCGTACTTGTTGACCTTGTACAGCGGCTCGCAGGTGCTGACGAACAGGACCTTTTCTCCCCGGCTGGCGTGGTAAAAGGCGTACTGGAGCGATAGTACGGTCTTGCCTGCTCCCGGTGGCCCGGACAATAGTACGGTCGAACCTTTCGGTATGCCGCCGCAAAGCAGCTCGTCAAGCCCTTCGATTCCCGTTTGGACAGTGCCTTTACTCATGATCCCTGCACCCGATCAGCCCGATGATATCAGCAAGCTGGTTTATCGCAGGCATATTATAAAGCTATGCTTGAGATAAATTCCCAGTTTACCTCCTGCAGTGTACGCAGCGTACCCCCGGTGTACTATACACTAATGCCCGGGAATCCGCAATTCTTATCTCCCCAGCCGAATAACCTATAATGGATTATGGACAGGATAATTATATATATCGCAATGGTGTTTTAATTATATAATTACAAATATTTTGCCGGGAATGGTGCTATGAAGATCGACAAAATGAATAAAAAAATCTTGAACATCCTGCAGCGCAACGGACGGATGACTTACAAGGAAGTGGCCAAGAAGATCGACCGTGCTCAGTCCACTGTACGTGACCGGATCGGTATTATGGAAGAAGACGGGGTCATCAAAGGCTACACAGTCGTCATCAACAAGAAAAAGGCAGGGCTCGACTGCTACGCCATAATCCAGTGCAAGGTGGACCCGTCCGGCCTCGACGAAGTCACCCGGAGGCTTCAGAGGGTGGAGAATGTCATGCAGGTCTACCACACCAGCGGCGACAGAAACCTGACCTTCATGATGGCGACCTGCGACTACGACGAGATGAAGCGCATCCTGAGCGACAAAGTGGCTCCGCTGGGCATCAGGGACGTTGAGACCAAGATTGTGATGGACTCCGTGCGCGAGATGGCGTTCACGGACATAATGTAACTTCTTACGTAGTTCTCGGCGCCTTGTGTCTAAACCGCTAAGGCGCCAAGAGATAAACGTATTCATTTTTTCTAGTCATTATCTTGTTCGCCTTTTGAACGCCTGCATTCGCAGGCGTTCTCGAGGCGATCTGCTGACAAACGCTGCGCTGTGCATGATGCCGATTTCTCGGATAGTCTTAGAAGTGTTGTCTCTGTGCTCGTGAACGTACACTAACGCTGCGCTGTGCCAGGATCACAGATTACGACAGATTCGACAGATTTCACAGATGCTAATGGATATTAAAAATAGAATGGTTCGCAGTATTCATCTTATCTCGTATAGTCGTCTGTGCAATCTGTCGAATCTGTCGTAATCTGTGATCTGGCACAGCGCAGCGTTCGTGTTGCTGTCTCACGTCATTGGAGTAATCTGAAACGCACAGCGCAGCGTTCGTGTTGCTGTCTCACTTTATATACGAGGGCCAGGTTCACAAGCGAAAGTAAAAGAATTTTCCTGAGAAATCAGACCTCTTTCAGCTCATCGTACTTGAGCGGCGTCTCCAGGATTTTCCTGGTGGTGAGAATCGTATTGGTCGCCATGACGCCGTCGATGCCGGAGATGTTGCCGATGACTTCCCGCAGCAGGTCTACGTCTCTCGTGCGCAGCTTAAGCATGAGATCGAAGGGCTCCAGGGTTTCGTGTATCTCCAGCACTTCCCTCAGCGTGAGCAGTTGACTAATAACATCTTCTTTCTTTTTCCCCACCATGGCGCTGCGTTCCAGCTCGATACCGACGAACGCGATCGTGTTGAGCTCGAGGATGGATGGGTCGAACAGAATGGTAAATCGTTCGATGATCCCCCCGTCCTTCAGGCGACATATGCGCTTGTGGATGGTTGAAGGCGATACGTTCAGTTCTTCACCGATCGTGGCCAGGGAAGTATTGCTGTCTTCGCATAGCCTTTTGATGATAAAGAGGTCTGTGTCGTCGAGGTTGCCTTTGAACTTTGAGCTCATTGAAGTCACTGTCGCAGAGGAGGAGATAACATAGTTAATAGCTTGCTATACCTATATAAACCTTATCCGGGCGAGTAAAATAATTATCACAAAAAGCGTATTATCAATAAAATTTGCGATAACGCCCGTAGTGTTGGAGAAGCTAAAAAACGGGTATGGGACATATCTGACGCTGAATTGGGTATCTGTCCCCTGCCGATTTACACGCCCGAGTTAGAGTTCGGTACTTCCACATAGCGCTCGAGTATCCGGTTGGTGGTCAGTATTGTGTTGGTTGCCATGACTCCGTCGATGGCGGCGATGCTGGTGATAATTCCTCTTAATTTTTCGACGTTCCGGGTGCGGAGCTTCAGGATGAGATCGAACGGGGCAAGCGTTTCATGGATCTCCATGATGTATGGAATTTCGGACAGCGATCCCAGTACTTCTTCTTTTTTCTTACCCATCAAGGCATCCCGCTCCAGCTCGATGCCGACGAAAGCAACGGTACGGAGGTTCAGTATCGAAGGGTCGAAAAGTATCGTGAACCGCTCGATAATATGGTTCTCTCTCATCTGGTTGATACGTTTGTGTACCGTCGACGCGGAAACTCCCAGTTCCTGCGCTATGTCCGATAGCGAGGCACTCGAGTCCTTGCACAGCTTCTCGATGATCTTGATGTCGACAGCGTCCAGGTCCTTAACCGATTTGTAAGCCATAGTCCTCTACCGTTTTCATTATAATGTTACTACTTGCGAGGATTAATATTATTAAAATATATAGCGGCCTATATACGAAAAAATAAAATAAAAGCCGGCAATTATTAACAAATTATATTAATTAATGTCCTGATTTCGATGATTTTTTCAACATGGCCTATTGTGACAAGCGCCTGCAGTCCATGGTTTCCCCCTTCGCCGCAGCCTCGGGAGAGCGATCCCCGAAATAGGTGTGCCTGTCTGTAAATCTGCATCTTCTAAATGTAAAATAATAAAATACTTACCTAAATATAAACATATTTTATCATTGTAACGGTGCATATTGCAACTTTCTAAATTACTGTACTATAAGGCCATATCCCTGTTACACGAGGCGATTATGCAATAATCCGTTTTTTATAATGAATAATATTTAAAATTCCGTTAATTCATTTGAAAACTCTTGATACTAAGCTTACCAACACTAAGTCCAAGGGAAGTATGCCCCTGTTAAGCAATCGATTTAGGAGGACAACTATGAAAAGAGTGATATTTTCTCTTTTAATGATAGCCGTAATGGTGCTATCAACGACAACCGCCCTGGCCGATGATTTCGCCGGCGGTAACATGCCCGATCAAGGCTGGGCTCTGACAGGCAACTGGATCAGCAACAATATCCCGAGCGGCGCGATGGTCGAAGACTCGGGAACAGCCACCCACCCGGTACACACCGGGGCCAGCGGTGAATTCCAGTGCAGCATCCAGTTCAAGTATGGTAATCTAAGCTCTCACACTGCTGTCGGTGTCCAGACTGCCGATGGCCGGACTGTGACCATAGATTACAACCCGGCTGATGTTAGCTACTATGCAAACATCAATGGCAACCGCGTTTTACTTGGCCACGACTGGAGGACCCCCTATGAAGCTCACTATGCCATCATATCTTCCACCGATGGTAAGATCTACAAGTTCAAGATCGGAGACTTCACTCAGGAAATCAACGTCGGAAGCGTACCGACCAAGGTCTACGTCCAGTTTGATAACAACGGTGCACCCACCGCTCACAACCTTACTGACCAGCAGGCCGGAAGGGGAAGCGGATACAATTTACCAGTGCTGTACCGCGTCACGTGGGCTTCCGCCGAGACACCGGTGCCCGTAGCCTCGATCGACTCGATCACCCCCACCAGCGGCGATGCGCCTCTGACGGTGAACTTCGAGGGCAGTGCCACTAACAATCCGACTTCGTTCGACTGGGACTTCGGCGACGGTTCCGAGCACGGCTCCGGCGAGAAAGTCTCTCACCTGTACACAGCGGCAGGTACCTACACCGTTACCCTGATCGCCAGCAACATCGGCGGCCCCAGCGAACCGGTAACTACCCAGGTAGTCGTGAACCCCGAGCCTGTAGTTCTGCCGGACGCACCGGTCGCCTCGATCGACTCTGCGGCTCCCGCCAGCGGCGATGCTCCGCTTACTGTGAACTTTGAGGGCAGCGCTACTAACAACCCGACTTCGTTCGACTGGAACTTCGGCGACGGCTCTGAGCACGGCTCCGGGGCCAGCGTGTCTCACACCTACGACACTCCGGGTACCTACTACGTTACGCTGATCGCCAGCAACGAAGGCGGTAACAGCGCGGCAGTAGTTACCGAAATCACCGTGACTGCGCCCGTCGTGATCCCCGAAGTGACCCCGACGCCCATACCGGCTCCTGGTGAACATATCATTGACCAGGGTCAGGCCATCGCCTTCTGCCAGTACCAGTTCTACTCGCCCGATTCGACCGTCACCTACGACGGCAAAGGCGGCTATACGGTAAGCGACCCGCGGAAGATCAACGATACAACGGTTGCCAACCCGACCTCCGGCCCGACCGTGTACGCAGTATCCGGCCAGGTGATCAGCGCGGCCGATAACAAGCCCATCGCGGACGCGAGCGTCGTACTGGACAACGCCATGCAGAAGACCAATGCCAACGGCGAGTTCAAGTTCGACGGCGTGAAGGCAGGTAACTACGACCTCGCAGTGAGCGCAGACGGCTTCGTCGCAAAGACTGATGCAGTCAGCGTCACCGAGGATAAGCTGGTCAGCATCAAGCTGGACAGCGTAGTGAGCGCAACCGCTACCTCGGCAAGCGCAGCCAACGAAACTGCCAACATGACGACCACGAACGCGACCACCACCGACAGCTCTGCAGTCGCTGGCAACGCCACCGCCACTCCGACCACCGCCAGATCGCCGGGCTTTGAGTTCATCACCGTGCTCGCAGCGATTCTCATCGTAGCAGGCGTGCTGTTCTTCATGGGCAGGAAAAACTAAAGATTAACCATTGACACAGGGGTAAAGAACGCCCGGG
The DNA here is from genome assembly GCF_049676595.1 of Methanocella sp. MCL-LM. Taxonomy (GTDB): domain Archaea; phylum Halobacteriota; class Methanocellia; order Methanocellales; family Methanocellaceae; genus Methanocella_A. The sequence continues at coordinate 3,032,155 of NZ_CP187259.1, read as the reverse complement.
AGGCTGCCAGCCTCCCGCGGTTACCTGTGCCATTCTTTTCTTTTCTTTTCAAATCATCAGCATGAACTTCGCGCTTTTCAGGGACGTCTGCAAAGCCTCCGAGGCGTTTTCTGCGACGATATTGCCGTGCCCCGGATACAGGGTGGAGACATCGAACCGGGTCAGCATGGCCAGCGAGCTTAACATGTGCTCGGGATTGCCTCCGATGTCCGTTCGCCCGAATCCTCCTTCCTCAAAAACCGTATCGCCCGTGAACATGGCCTTTGAAACCGGCTCATACAGGCAGATGCTGCCCGGAGTATGGCCCGGAGTATGGATCACCCGGAGCTTCTGGTCTCCGAGGTCGATCTCGTCGCCGTCCTTCAGGACTATATCCACTTTCAGCGCGGGCGAATCGCTCCCGAACATCGAGGAGCAGTTGATCTTCCTGCTCTTGATAAAGGGTACGTCCGCTTCGTGCATGGCCACTTTGGCCCCGGTAGCCTTCACTATCTCGGGCACCGCCGCCACGTGGTCGTAGTGGCAGTGCGTCAGGATGATAAGCTCCAGATCCTCGGGGAGGCTTTTCAGCATCCTCGACCCGTCGATGCCCGCATCCACAAGGGTTTTACGTTTTGCGTCAAGTAAATATGCGTTGGAGTCGTAGAAGACTCCGTTGACGTTAATCACCTTCATCCGGCAGCGCCTCACAAGGTGTTTAGGGTTTTAAAGTATTTAATATTCAGGATGGGCCATCATCATGTTGATACGCGACGCAAAAAAAGGCATCAGCCACGATATCTGGGAAGTCTCCAAGCGGGAGGGCATCAGCGCGGACCAGATGCGGGGCCTTCTGGCCTCCGGCCAGGTCGTCATTCCCAAAAACGCGGCGAGAACTTTCCCGGCCCGGGCGGTCGGCAAGTACATGTCCACCAAGATCAACGCGAACGTGGGGACTTCGAAGGACTACGATAACCCCGGGAACGAGGTAGAGAAAGCCCGGGTAGCGGTAAAGTACGGCGCCGACGCGGTCATGGACCTGTCCACCGGCAGCGACATCGATGCCGTGCGCCGCCTGCTCGTAAAAGAGATCGAAGTCCCCATCGGGACTGTGCCCATCTACCACGCGGCCCGCAAGCGCAAAAATGTCGTGGACATGTCCTCCGACGACATCTTCAACTCTATCCGGGAACATGCCAAAGACGGCGTAGATTTCGTCACCGTTCACTGCGGAGTTACCCTGTCGACGCTGGACCGGCTCAAAAAGGATCCCCGGGTCATGAACGTGGTCAGCCGGGGCGGTGCCTTTACGGTCGCCTGGATGCTCCACAACGAGGCGGAAAATCCCCTCTACAAAGAATTCGACTACCTGCTGGAAATCGCCGCCGAGCACGATCTGACGCTGAGCCTGGGCGACGGCATGAGGCCGGGATGTATGGCAGATGCCAACGACAGAGCCCAGTTTATGGAAGTCCTCACGCTGGGAGAGCTGGTCGGCCAGTGCCGGGAAAAGGAAGTCCAGTCCATGGTCGAAGGGCCCGGGCACGTACCCCTCGACGAGGTCGGCTCGAGCGTCAGCACCATGAAAAAGCTCACCCGAGATGCGCCGCTCTACCTTCTCGGCCCGCTGGTGACCGACATAGCGCCAGGCTACGATCACATCGTGGGAGCAATCGGGGGATCAATTGCCGGCATGCACGGCGCCGACTTCCTCTGCATGGTGACTCCCTCCGAGCATCTGGCACTGCCCACCGCAGACGACATCCGGGAGGGGACCGTCGTGACCAAGATCGCCGCCCACGTCGCGGACACGGTGAAAGAGGGCCAGCGGGAACTGGCACGGGCCAGGGACCTGGGTATGTCCCGGGCAAGAGGCGACCTGGACTGGGCAAAGCAGTACGAGCTGGCCATTAATCCGGAGCAGGCCCGCCACATCAGGGAAACCCGCATGACCGCCAGCGATGCTTGCTCCATGTGCGGCGACCTGTGCGCCATCAAGATCGTCAAAGACGCCCTGAAGGAAAGCCACAGATGAGGGACGCTTTACTCCTGATCGGGCACGGCAGCAAAGACCCCCGGGCAGACGACGTGCTGCCTTACTATGTCGAGCAGCTCTCCCGGTCAGGCCGCTTTTCTACTGTACAGGCCTGCTACCTCGAAAAATCGCCTTCCATCCAAGAAGCCGTCCAGGCCATCACTGCAGACCGGGTCTTCGTCATGCCCCTGCTCCTCGCCCACGGCTACCACACCCGGGTCACCATCCCCGACGAGCTGGGAATAAAGGCTTCGGGCGACGTCGTCGATGGTAAAGAGATCATCCTGCTCGAGCCCTTCGGGCGGTCCGAACATATCGTCCGGCTCATCGAGGGGCGAATAGAGCCTTTTAAAATCTAAAAAGTTGTCTCTGTGCTCGTGAACGTGGACTAACGTTGCGCTGTGCCAGAACACAGATTACGACCGATTGCACGGATTACACAGATACTAATCGATGGTAAAACGATTGCCTGTGTATCACTTTTATTCTAACGCCATCTGTGTAATCTGAGCAATCTGTAACAATCTGTGTTCTGGCACAGCGCAGCGATCGTATTGTTGTCTCACACCACATGAGCAACCAGAAACGTAGAGCGCAGCTTTCGTACTCTGGTTTCAAAGCCCCTTATGCCTGGGCTTCTGCGGGGGCGGCTGCTGTACGCTCTTTACGTGGGTCGGGGGCCGTGGGGGCATGCGCCGGGTGGTGTCCTGCCTTACCCGGGGGGCTCCGCGGCTGCCGCTTTCAGGAGAGCTGGTGCTGCCCGCATTTTTGTCGATGAAGTATCCGACTGCGAAGATGAGGCCACCGACCAGCGCTACCAGTATGTCATCGAGGAGCAGCGAGGATACTACTCGGGACTCGATGATGCGGATGATGTCCCGGGCCACGTCCGAGCTGGGGATGGAACCCCAGATGATCGATTTTATCAGTGCGGGGGCGATCAGGAAGACGAAGAACGCCAGGGCGCAAAACGCAATGATGACCAGGCCTTCGTCTTTGAGTTTTTTGCCGAAGGTGCCCTCCCAGTACGGCAGTATCGAGGCTATGGCCAGCACGATGAAGGCGGCAAAAGAGATCAGCGTCAGCAGACCGCAGGCAAGGTTCGCATCGGCGTTGAACAGGCTGCCGATTTTACCCATCAGGCCCGCGCTGAACTTGACGTGGTAGATGTTAGCGGTGTAGACATCCAGCATCAGATTCAAAGCTCTGGTTTCATCCAGGCCTCCCGCCTCGCTTTTGTCGATCGAGATGGGCAGGCCGCCGAACCGGTAGGTAAAAGTATCTCCCTGGTTGCCAGAGAAGTAGCTGGTCATTGCCACGAACTGGTTGTGAAGCGATGCAGCCTGGTCTGTCTCCGCCGCGATACTTCCGACTATACCCCTGATGGATCCGTAGGTCGTGAGTCCGTACGAGGTGAAGAAGATGATAAATAGCACGGCCGCCAGGCCGGTCAAGACCAAAAGCCCATGTCTGATGCCCGGTTTCATGGTAATCACAATAGGCAGGCGCATATATTAATGCTTTATCCTAGCACCGATTCTAAAAGTGCTATCACGTGTAACCCTCTCAATAGTTCACGGGTACACGTGACTTATTTTAGTCTCTCGACAGCAGGAAAATACCTAGCGACAGAAGAATGCCGAGCACAAGGTACACGGCCATGTTAGGCAGCGGTATATTCGCTCCAAAATTTCTCACGTTGACAATGACGCCAGCGACGATCACAAACAGGCCCAGCACTGTACCCATGACCTGTGTGATGTTTATATGAACTGCGTCCATGGGTTTCACTTCCTTCTGCCCTTCGGGGAGCCAGATGTCTGAGGACCTCTTGCCCAGGGCAGCAATTTATATCCATTAACAATCCAAAATGCCCTCGAACCCATATATAGTTTTGCATACGCCTTTTTTATCAAATATCGGCATACTAAAAGGCCGTAAAATTTCAAAATTCTTCGATTCGGAGGGCTTATATGCAGCCGATTGCTGATATCTGCAAGTATTTCTAGCGAGATAGAGCCATCTCGCCGCCGGGTGGATATCCCGTTGAAAAGGCCGTTAAAAATCGTTTATTTTTAAAATAAAGGAATATCCGGAATGCTGCAGGCACTCCGGTATAAAAATTAGGTTTACTTCTTGCCCTTCTTCTCGCCGGCCTTCTTGGGGATCTTGAAGAACGACTTGTCGTTCCTCTCGAGCTTCACGAACTGGAGCTGAGCGGTGCCGATCTTCTCTACGTTTGCCTTGAAGATTTTACCCTTGTTCTTCTTGGCTGCGTCCTGGATCCAGGCTGGTGCGTTCTTGGGCACAGTGACGAGTTCCCTCTTGCCGACGAAGTAGTGGAGCTTCTTGGTTCCCTTCTCCCTCAGCACGATGCTGGAAATGCCCCGGTTTGCGACCTTCAGAGCTGCGTCCCTCGGCTGTGCGCCGCTGAACGTTCCAACTTCCTCGCCCTTTTCGTTAATCAATCCAAAGTTCCTCTTTTCCCTGCCTTCAGTTGCCATTTCTTAATCACTCTCTGCAGTGTAATAATTTGATCAACAGAATGATATACTTGTATATAAGTGTTGTGGTAGTAAGCGAGAATTTTATCAAACTATTATATGTATAATGAAGCAATTATTTTCGGGCCGGCTTTAACAACCGGGCTGACGTTCTCTAAACACCTGAGAATAATAATAGTACGGGAAAATTCCGGATTTTGAAAAATCATCAAGCCTGACGATGATGAGGCGAGTAGCGCCATTAAATACCATTTTCGGGTATGTTAAAACGACACGTTTATATACTTGTGAATTTTTCATGTATAAAAAGGTTTTGACGGAGATTAACCGGTCATCTCATCGCCACAAAGGCCCAGCTATCGTAAATGCTCTCTTTGTGGCGGTTGTCGACCACGTCGCCCTCTATGCCCATCGACGCAAGGGTCTCAGAGATAAAACCCATCTCCTCTTCTTTGCTGACTGTCAGCAGGAGGAGACCGTCGTCGTTTAGCATCTTTACCGACTCTTCCATGATCTTTCTCCAGACCGGCTTGTTGAAATCGTAGATGGCGCCAAGCATGAAGCCTACGACCGCACCGTATTTACCCAGGCCCAGCCGGGAAAGTTCCATGGCGTCAGCCACTGCCGTGTCTTCAGGCACAAGAATGCCGTGGTAGAGGCCGTTACAAATGGCGCAGCGGTCGTTATCGACCGAGAGCACCGTGTGAAAAGTTTGGCGCAGCGGCGTCGTCGACATGCCGTTACCGCAGCAGATCTCCAGTGCATCGATCTCTGCAGGGTCTTTGCCGTGCTCCTTGGCCACCTTCTTCACCAGCTTCCGGATCCGCTGCCCCCGCTCGTCGTTGCTGGCGAAAGAAAGCGGCTCTTTCTCTTTGGTGCAGTCGCAGAAAGCACCTTCTACCAGGCTGGTCGACAGGTACTCCCGAACAGCTCTGGCAAAGGCTTTGCCGTCCACCTTTCTGGATCTGGCCGCAGCGATCACTCCTGCCTTCGATATGCCCGAGACCATGGCATCGGTCTGCTTGCGCATCTGCGGCGAGTGCGGGTACGGGATCACAAACCAGAAATCGCCATCCGGATGCTTGTTCCTGTAGGCGATGCCCAGATCGCTGCCCTTCTTGTCCTTGATTGCCACCGTGGCCTCGATCGCACCCGCGGGCAGACATCGCAGCCTGTCGAGATAGTCGAGGGACTTCAGGTTCATCTCGATGCCCTCGAAGCTGCTTTCGATCAAAAACACGTCCTCACTGGTCTTCATCAGATCGTTAAGGAGCATAACCACTAATCGGCGCGTTCCCGGCTTATAGGTTACTGTGCCGGTATTAGTGGTGTTCGGGCGCTTCGCCGGGCGGATACAAATATGACTACACGGTGTGAATGATCACTCATGGTACAGCCAGGCCGGGGACATCTTCGTGCGAAGCGTGTGAAAAAGATCAGCATTTCGCTATCCGACGATGTACTGGAGTGGGTATACCGGAATAAGGATGAGCTCAAGGTTTCTACCTTCATCAACAAGGTATTGCGGGACCGGATGCGATCGGAGGTATCCGGGGATTGCAGCGCGGAGGTACACCGGCTGGAACGCAGGCTGGAGGCGCTGGAGCAGTCTTTCGAGCAATGCCTGGGACCGGCAGGCCGGCCCCGGATTCCCGTAGGCAGGCTTGCCGAAGCGGCCGCCCCGCCGCGCGACGTTTTCGGGGAGCTGGTGACCATCAAGAACGTCTCCGCCGACAACGCCCGGGCAGTCAGAGACGAACTGGTCCCTTTCCTCATCGAAAAGGGTGTAGTCGATCGGAGCACGGTCATCGGAGAGCTGTTCCCCCGTACCCGGTCCACCATCACCAACGAAATCAACTACTGGTACAACGCCTGCCGGGGAGTACTAGATCATCTCGCCATGCAGGGTTATGTAGTAAAAGAGCACCGGAGTAAATACCGCTGGTCCGGCAAGGCCGTATCCTGATGAATGAGATGTGGGACTCCCGGGCGCATTCCGGGCTTTCCGCGGCCGGAAACGGGACCACGTCGCCTACAGTATCTGACAGCCACGCCGGCACTTCAAATTTTAAACCCAAATTTATATATCTCGCGTTAGCAACATGTTGATCGGGAGTAAGCCTCTCACGGAATCTCCTCTGGAGAACGCCCGGCTTCGCCTGTGCGAAGACGGTGGCCGTGATTCCGTGTCAATCCCGGGTAGAAAGGCAGGGATGCTCCGCCTGTGCGGAGATGGCGTTACTCCCGCCATAATAACCTCGTTTTTGGTACCGATGTTTACGTCGTATCGATGTATACGTCGACATTCACACATAAGTAGTATCAACAATATACTACGCTTGATTGCTATGGAGATGTTCATCAGCGGCAAAGCAGCCCAGGCCGGCTCGGGAAAGCGCTTCGAAGTGCACAACCCGGCTACGGGCGACCTCATCGACACTGTGCCGGCGGGCGAGATCGACGATGTCCGGAGCGCAGTGGACGCCTGCGAAGAAGCTTTTGGCAAGTGGTCCGCCACCACCTCACGGGAGCGGGGCAAGATACTCTTCAGGGCAGCACAGATGGTCCGGGATCGCACGAAAGACCTCGCCATTCTGCTGACCTCCGAGCAGGGCAAGCCCTTCAAGGAAGCCCGGGACGAAGTGCAGGGCTTCGCCAACACTCTCGAATATTTTGCCGGCATATCTGCAAGCCTGCGCACAGGCCTCGTCCCTCTCGCTCACGAGCGCTACGGGGCTGTGATCCGCAAACCTATCGGAGTCTGCGGGGCCATCATCCCCTGGAATGTGCCCGTCATTCTCATGGGCTGGAAGGTCGGGCCGGCGCTGGTAGCCGGCAATACTCTTGTACTCAAGCCTGCCAGCAGCGCCCCGCTGACCTGCCTGCAGCTGGCCGGCATCCTGAAAGAGGCAGGGCTGCCTGACGGAGTCCTGAACGTAGTCACCGGCAGAGGCGATATCATCGGTGACGAGATCGCCCGGAACCCCCGGATCAGAAAAGTCTCCTTCACCGGCAAGACCAGCACCGGCAAGCACCTCATGGAAACCGCCTCGGCGAGCCTGAAGCGGGTCACGCTGGAACTGGGGGGTAGCGATCCCATGATCGTGTGCGACGACGCAGACCTGAAAGCCGCAGTCGACGGCGCTGTGAGGGGCCGGTTCTATAACTGCGGCCAGACCTGCACCGCAGTGAAGCGGTTATTCGTCTTCGAGTCCGTAGCCGACGACTACATCCGCCATCTCCAGGCAAAGATCGCTTCGCTAAAAGTCGGCAACGGCATGGCCGACGGAGTCGACCTGGGCCCGATGAACAACCGCAAACAGCTGGACCGCATCGTAGAAGTGGTCAATACTGTCCGGGCGAAGGATGAAGGCAAGATCCTTTACGGCGGAGCAGCCCCCAAAGGTCCCGCCTACGACAGAGGCTTCTTCTACACGCCGACGCTCGTGACTGACGTAGCCGCCGACTCCGTCCTGCTCCGGGAAGAAATCTTCGGCCCGGTCCTGCCCGTCGTAGTCGTCAAAGACCTCGACGAAGCCATCGAGCGCGCCAATGACACCGTCTACGGCCTCGGCTCCTCCATCTGGACGAAGAGCATCGAGCGCGCCACCATGGGCTGCGAACGCCTCCAGTCCGGCATCACCTGGGTCAACCAGCACACCAAAGTGCCCCCCGACTTACCTTTCGGCGGCATCAAGGACAGCGGCCTCGGCCGGGAGAATGGTCTTGAGGTCATCGACCAGTATACCGAGATGAAGAGCGTGCTGATCAATCCATAGCATGCTTTTTCCTCAGATGTACGACTTGCGACCGACCAGATACCTGATTAAACTCTGGCGGCCGGGCGACACTGAGACTGTGTGAGAAACGATAGCAAGAGCAAATGTTCTAACCACGGCGGCACGGCGACACGGAGACAACTGCGACGCCGTAACATGGTACTCCTTTTTAAGTCCACGGCGACACGGAGACAGCGCGTTAACCAAAAATAGTTTACCAGCCAGGTGTTTCAGTATATCATTACGATCACGAAGCCGGTAATCTACTTTCTATAGTGATTCCTGGTTTCTCCACTGTGTAACAATTGAAGGATTGTCTCCGTGCTGTCCGCCTGCCGTGTCGCCGTGGATCAATACAAAGAGGGCCTTGTTATTCAGGTACAAGTTGTCTCTGTGTCGCCGTGCCGCCGTGGTTCAAATAACCATCCGGCTTGTCGTATCTCGCACTGTCTCTGTGTCGCCGTGCCGCCGTGGTTAGAACCTCTGCTCGATAGTTGTCAGGATAAATTGCCGTGCCATTGTGGCTTTTAGATTAAAAAGCTATACTTTAGGCTTGTTGCGCTCAGATTTTATGGACTCGAAGAACTTGACGAGCTCGTTGCTGACGGCCTTGCGGTCTTTCTCCGCGGGGTAGAGGTGGAATTCGCAGAAGGGGTCGCCGCGGGAGATGCATTTTGTCTCGGAGCAGGCCATGTGGGTGTTTTCGTAGACGTACTCTCCGAAGGATCTGAAAGCGTTGCGGGCAGACTCGCAGATATCCCCGTTCGCCGCCTTCTTCACTTCCAGCCTGGCCTCGGCAGAGTCGGTGCAGATGATGGTGATGGTCTTGTTTTCGGCGTCGGAGGTCTTGATGGCGAAGTGGCCGAGGTTGAGGCCGCTGAGGCGGTCGAAGTACTTCTTGATGCCCTCTTCGCCGTCCTTCATGACTTCTTTGGAGATGTACCTGTTGATCTCCGACAGCCTCTCGGACGCGTCCACCGACTTATCCCACAGCCTGTCGAAGTGCTCGGTGATGCGGGCGATAGTGTCGTAGTGGTTCGTGTAAACGCCGATGTTGCCGCCTGACGAGGAAGTGGCGCTCTCGCCGAGGAGGTTGAAGACTACCTCTTCGTCGTTCATATACATGCGTAAAATACTCTCTTCCAGCGGGTGCCGGACTTCTACTCCCAGCGCCTTCAGGGTGTCGATTGTGGCGGCGATGTCGCCGAATTTTCCAGTCAGCGTCTGGCCCCGGCCGCCGATGTCGTTCCTGATCGAGACCAGCATTTGCACTTTTAGGCCCTTGCCCACTTTGCTCCTTATTTCAGCGATCATTGTGTTGAAATTGTAGACCAGCTGGTCCTGGGATATGACGCAGCGCAGGCGGGCCTGGGCATTGGAGAGGATCATGCGCAGCACGCCGTTCAGCTCGACGTCACCGTAGATGGGCGTGAGGTGCTCCGGTTTGCGGCCTGTGTCTATCTCCGCCTTTTTGGACGTCAGGTCCGGGGCGTTTCTCCACATGTGCCTGAACATGAGGCTGATCATCTTCGCCAGCTCTTTCTGGGCAGTCCAGATGGCCGACTCGTCCGCGCCCCCCGGGGTTGCTCTGACGAACAGCACTTCCGAGTCATCTACGACTACTACCCGGAGAAAGGCGCTTTCCTGCTCTCCCGGGTCCAGCATCTCCAGCCGGTCCATACTGTCCAGGTGCCTTATGGTGGCCTTTTTAGACAGCCTTTCCACCATGGGGATGGTGTCTTTCTCGACCGGCAGCAGGAACTGGGCAGTAATATTTTTCTTGTTCAGCCCTGCGAGGTCCTGCTCGTAAGCAGCGGCAGTCAGGACAAACCCCCTGTCGCTGGTGATGAATTTAAAAGAAGAAGTGGTCCGGCCCATCATTTTGTGGATCAGGTCCATGATGGCCCACCGGCCGTTATACAGCCGGACTTTTTCGCCGCTTTCCTCGTCGGATTTATTCCCGTTCTCGCTGATCAGGCTGGTCAGGTCTTTGCCGATCGCTTCCAGAGACCTGATCGACTCCATGCGGTCCTGCAGCAGCTTGCTCAGGACTGTCTCTATGGGCACCGCCTGGTATTTGGCCACCTTTTCCGGGATGATGATTATTAAGCCTTTTTCGTGGAGCAGCTTGATGACAGAATAGACGTGGGGCCTCGGTATGTCGCTGACGTCGGCAAGAGCACTCGCTTTCTGGACCCCTTTGGTCGCCAGCGCGAGGTATACCTTTGCCTCGTATTCGGTCAGGCCGAAAGAAGTCAGAGAGTCGACGGCCTTTTTGTCAATTTCCAAGCATCCACCCCAGGGTAGTACAACATAGATGTTGTACTACTCAAACCTTCTTTCAGCCTTTTACTATAACAACATGTCGGTTTTGGTGTTTCATAATTGCGATATAGAGTATTTATAGAAACAAGATATCATTCCTAACAACCTTAATTACCGGAAGATGATGCTATGAACGCGATCGAAACGCATGGACTGACTAAGCAGTTCGGCAAGATCGTCGCTGTCAACGATCTGAACCTGACTGTCGAGGCAGGCAAGATCTACGGCTTCCTCGGGCCGAACGGGGCCGGGAAATCGACGACGATCAACATGCTCATGGGATTTGTGAAGCCTGACGACGGCTCTGCGAAGGTCCTGGGCTACGACATTCTCACTCAACATTACGAGATTCGCAAACTAACCGGCTATCTGCCCGAGAGGCCGGCGTTTTACGAGAACATGACCGGCGCCGACAACATGCAGTACTTTGGCAAGCTAATCGGCGTAGACGACCTGGAGAAGCGGATTCCCGAGCTCCTGGCCAAGGTGGGCCTCGAAGGCAGGGGCGGCGACAAGGTGAAGACCTATTCTCACGGCATGCGGCAGAGGCTGGGCATCGCTATCGCGCTGCTGGGCAATCCGAAGCTGCTAATCCTGGACGAGCCTACCACTGGCCTGGACCCGCAGGGCTCTCACGATATCCGGGAGATCATCAAGAAGCTCAAGCATGACAACGTCACGATTTTCCTCTCGTCCCACATCCTGCACGAGGTACAGGAGATCAGCGATATGGTAGGTATCGTCAAAGCCGGGCACATGCTCGTGCAGACGCCCATTGAGAGTTTCCTCAGGAGCAGCAAAGGAAACCTCTCCGCGTTCGAGATATACTCGCCCCGGGTAGACGACCGGTTCGCGGACACCGCCAGAAAAGTCAAAGGGGTCGAGAGCGCAAACATCCGGGATGGCAGGCTCTACCTGACCGTGGATGAGCCGGCGGTGGCAGAGGACGTCAACGCCGCTCTGGTCGGAGCCGGCTTCCGGGTCCGGGAGATCAAAGAGATCATGCCGACGCTGGAGGACGCCTTCCTCAAAGTGATCGGCGAGAAGAAGGAGGGATAACATGGCGATCAGCGGCAAAGAAATCCAGAACATCCAGACGATCGCGGTCAAGGAGTTCAAAGACAACCTGAAGTCCAAGAGGTTCCTCATCCTCGGCGTATTCTACTTCGGGTTCGCCCTGCTGCTCACGTTCGCAGTGGTCATGATGACCCGCAGCGCCGCCAGCCTGGAAGCTTTCAAGCCGGACATGGTCCTGTCCATCATGAGTAACCTGAATATCGTGCTGGCGCTCCTCGCTGTCATCGTCTCGTCCGACACCCTGTCCATGGAACGGAAGGACCGTACCCTCCTGCAGCTGCTGTCTAAGCCGATCGACCGGAGCTCAGTCATCCTCGGCAAGTTCCTGGGCTGCTTGAGCGTAGTAGCTGCCCTCTTCCTGGGCAGCGCGATCTTCGCTTACCTGGCGACGGCAGTCCTGTCCGGCAAATACCCCGCGGCAGGCGATCTGCTGCCGGTGGCCGGAGGCCTGCTCTCGATGGTCCTGATGTTGTCGGTATACGTGGCCATCGGCGTGCTGATCTCCACGTTCACGAAGAACCCGTTCATCTCGATCATCGGCTCGCTCATGGCGTGGATCGGCCTGTGGTTCTCCAGCACCATCGGCAACATCGTCGGGTATAACGTAGCTTCGGGCGGAGCCATGTTCTTCCTGGGCGGCTTCGACGACTACCCGATCTACGCGAAGATACTGGTGTGGATCGACCCGCTGAGCCACGACATCATGTCTCCGCTGCTGAACCCGGCAATGGAGCAGGCTGCAGTGGGCATGCCCCTCTGGGCAAACATCGTGTTCCTCGTAGTCTATACGGCAGTCTTGCTCATTCTGGCCATACTGCTGTTCGAGAACCAGGATCTGTCGGCCTGATCAGGCCGGCACCCTTTCTTTTTACTGTGGGTGTAATCGGGGGAAAACGTGTACGGTGCAGGATCCTACTTAGCGAGAGTCAGGCAGTTCACGCCTAACGCCCGAAAATTTCTCGCTTACGAATTCTTCCTCGCCCTGAACGCGGGCATCTACGGAGTCATTTTCAACCTGTACGTGCTCAAGCTGGGCTACCACGAGGACTTTCTGGGCCTCATCCTGTCCATCATGTCTGTGTCGACGGGGTTGTTTGCCCTGCCGGCGGCGATGATCTGCGATCGGATCGGCCGCAGAAATACGCTGATCCTGTCCAGCTTCATGCTTGCAGTCTCCCTGGCGCTGCTCTACACCATCGCGACGGGAGGAATGCTGATGCTCATGGGTGGGTGCTATGGTATCGCCATGGCCTTTTCCATCGTGGCCGGCAATCCGTTCATGGCGGAGAATTCCTCCCGGGAAGAGCGGATGCACCTGTTCTCGATGAACTCCGTAGTCTATACTGTGGCCGCCATTTTCGGCAACCTCGGCGGCGGTATGCTCCCGATGGTCATCGCGGGGCTGACCGGGACAAGCCCCGAGGCAATACTGCCGTACCGGTATACGCTGTACCTGTCCTTCATCGCAGTCCTGATCACCCTTGTGCCGCTATTACTGATCCGGGAGAACCGGCCTCCCGTCGTAGCTCGATCAGAGCGGCTCAGGCTTGTGGCGCAGGTCATCCGGACGCCTAACGTGCAGCGGCTCGTCATCGTCAACATCCTCATAGGTATCGGGGCGGGCATGATCGTGCCGTTCTTCAATGTGTACTTCCACAAAGTGCTCTCCGCGCCGACAGACCAGATCGGCGTCATCTTCTCCATCGGCCAGGTGACGATGGTGGTCGGGCTGTTATTGATTCCTTTGATTACGGAGCGGGTGGGCAAAGTCAGGACCATCGCCATTACCCAGCTACTGTCGATACCCTTCCTCATCCTCATAGCAATTACCACGAACATCTACCTGGCCGGGTTCGCCTACGTCATGCGGATGACCTTCATGAACATGGCCAACCCCGCGATCTCCAGCTTCAACATGGAACTGCTCGGTGACAGAGAACGAGCCACCGTTGGCAGCCTGACCTCCATGGGCTGGAACATCTTCCTGGCCCTGAGCACTTATCTCAGCGGCATCATGATGGCCAACGGGAACTATATGCTCCCATATCTCATCACCTGCGTGGTATACCTGCTCGCAGCCGTAGCCTACTACGTATTCTTCCTGCGGATTGAAAAAGAGAAGGAATCTACTGTCAAGGTAGCAGTAATCGCGGAGCCCGCCAGAAAATCGTAGAACTGCATAGCGATCCAAAATTTTTACCACGGCGGCACGGCGACACGGAGACTGTGTCAGAAACGATAACAAGATCAAATGTTTTAACCACAGCGGCACGGTTCTTTATCCAGGCAACTGGAACTATATGTTCTAACCACGGCAACACGGCTCCTTATCCTGACAACTGGAGCGCAGATGTTCTAACCACGGCGGCACGGCGACACAGAGACAATGCGAGAAACGATGGCAGGGTAGTTATTTGAACCACGGCGGCACAGCTCCTTATTCTGACAACTGGAGGGCAGATGTTCTAACCACGGCGGCACGGCGACACAGAGACAATGCGAGAAACGATGGCAGGGTAGTTATTTGAACCACGGCGGCACGGCGACACAGAGACAACCTCTAACGGAATAGCAAGACCCTCTTTTTAGATCCACGGCGACACGGCGGACTGACGGCACGGGGACAAATATGTTTTCCTTCCTTCAGGCTATTGATCGAAAGTCAGGCTGAAACGATTAGATAGTAAGCTTATGGTTAATGCTCTGTCTTTGTGTCGCCGTGGACCTAAAAAGAGTTCACTTATACAGGTTCACCACTGTCTCTGTGTCGCCGTGCCGCCGTGGTTTTATTTACCACTGGCTTGTCGTGGATCGCCCTGTCTTGGTGTCGCCGTGCCGCCGTGGTTTTATTTACCACTGGCTTGTCGTGGATCGCCCTGTCTTGGTGTCGCCGTGCCGCCGTGGTTTTATTTACCACTGGCTTGTCGTGGATCGCCCTGTCTTGGTGTCGCCGTGCCGCCGTGGTTTTATTTACCACTGGCTTGTCGTGGATCGCCCTGTCTTGGTGTCGCCGTGCCGCCGTGGTTCAAAGATTTAATCTACTCTTGTCAGGATTAAGAGCCGTGCCGCTGTAGTTAGACCATTAATTCTTGGAGCAGTAGTTCGCCGTTTTCCTGACGCCGGGCATTTCCCGCTTTTCACTGGATGACGCTGTCGATGTTGTCCAGGATTTCCCAGTCGTCGTCTTCGCCGGAGCCGTAGGCGGAGACGGTGAAGGGCACGACGGGGTTGACGTCGGCAATGTCGATGAGGGTGAGGTACTTTTTCTTCGAGAGCTTCGCTTTTTCGTCTGCGGTCAGCTGTAGTTTATCGTTGTGGCCTCCTATGAGGGTCTCGCTTTCGTCCGGGGTCAGCTTCGGAGAGTCGTAGACATCGCTGACCATCGCGGTGGCTTTAACTCTGTTGGTGCCGTTGCCGGTGGCGAAAAAGAGCATGTCGCCCGCGCTCACTTTGCCGTAGGGGGCTCTCTTGCCCAGCGAACCTCTGACGATCGCCCGGCGCTCCCCTGCGAGTAGTTCCTTCAGCTCTGCGGATGACCTGGTGACAAATACGATGTGATCCATACGTTTTCTCCTGCTGGCGAGACTCAGATAGTCTCAAGATATAATAGCCTGATGGTATAAGCGGGCCGAAAGTAAGCTGGAATCGCATGCTATTGCAAGAGCATAAGTGGCAAGAGGCGACAGCCCGGGCGAGGGCCGTCACCTCCTGAAACCATTTTCACAGTATGTTTCCCGCAATTACGATGGCTTCACGTTCAGATACCTATTTACTTTTACAGTCAGATTTCCCAACATGGCGCGGTTCCTCATTGTATGCCACAGTACGACGGGCAATACCAGAGCACTGGCTGAGGCAATCATGGAGGGGGCCCAGTCGCTGCATGTCGACGCACAGCTCATGGACGCCTTCGACGTGAAGCCCGGGGACATTATGGCCGCGGACGCCATCGGCTTCGGCGTTCCTACCTTTAACTATCACCCGGCCAAGCCTGTCACCCACCTGATCGACAGCCTCTGCAATAGGGACTGTAATGGCAAAATCGCAGTCGTGTTCGGGTCCTACGGCTGGAGCGGCCAGGGCCCTGTGATTGTGGCGGAAAAGTTGCGGGCGCTGGGTTTCAAAGTACTGGATCCGGTGATCCGGGTGAAGTACCAGCCCTCGGAGAACGAGCTCGACGGGTGTAAACTACTGGGCAGAGACGTCGCTGCGATGCTCAAGCACATCAGGCGAACTGTCGACGTCAATGCCTGACCAATAGTCACTTTTGCCCGTGCGGGCGCTGTCCGTCAGGGCTTTCCCCCGTGCGGACAGGCATACAGGCACATGCCGCAGACTGCCGGCTTGCCCTCAGCTTCCATGGCTTTGAAGTATGCCTCGCACTTCCGGGCATCGTATCGGGCTTCCCGTGGCTCGTCCTCCCTGAAATTCCTGCCAGTGAAGGCCTGGATCGGGCACGCATCGACGCATTCTGTACAGTCCCCGCACTGCACTTCCAGCGGCTCTCCAGTTTGCAGCGGGGCATCCGTCAGCACGGTGACAAAGCGCGCTCTCGGGCCGGCTTCAGGTGTCACCAGTAAACAGCTCTTGCCTATCCACCCCAGGCCTGCGAGATGGGCGGCCAGCTTGTGGGAAAAGACGGCGCAGATCCGCTCGTCATCCGCTCTCGCCGATGCGGGTACTGGATATGCCCGGTATCCGGCGCGCTGTAACTCTCCGGCGAGCTTCGATGCCACCTGGTTGAGCCGGTCGTTGATGACGTCGTAGCAGTGAGTCCGGTAGCTGACGACCACTGCCCTGTTATCCCTGTCGGGCAGCTGGTCCACTATCTCGTCGAACAGCCTGATGCCCAGAGAAACGGCCCGGGGGTACCCTGCTATCATGGGCCTGCCCTGCCTTGTGATCTCAGCTCTGGCCAGGGCCAGGTCTGCTACCCCAAAGAAGTCTACGCCTTCCTGCCGGACAATCTGCCTGATCTGATCTTCGAGAGCTACTGACTGCATAGATCACAGTAGCTCTATAATACAATGAATATTTTCATGGGCAGGGCCGCGGTCATGGCTGGCAGATGAAACCTGCGCCCGGGTAGAGGTCATCTCCTCTGCGGCTACTGGCCAGTTGTCGCTCCTCCCGGGGCTGCCAGCGTGCTCTGCGCCCGCGCGATCACATCCTCGGAAGGAACGCCTCCTGCGTTGACCTTATCCCTGTACGCGTACGACAGCCAGCCTCCCGGCAGCTTGTTAGCGTCCATGAACTCCATGTTGTAGGGCTGGAGGTTCACCTGCGTCTCCAGAATGTTGTTCACGTAGTCCTTGTTGGGCTCGAAGACGATCAGCGAGTCTATCGAGTCCTGCTTGAGCACGTCCATAACGTCTCTGCCTTCGACCTTTTCCAGCAGCTGCGCACACATGTTGAAGTGGGTGATCTCGTCTGCGCAGAAGCGCTCCCAGATCTTCTTAATGCGCGAATCAGTCTCTGTCTGGGCGCAAGAGTAGTAATTGTACGCCTCGTTGAGTTGCAGTAAAGTCAGCTTCTCCAGGAACGTCACGTCCGGATCGCCTACCAGCTCGTACTGGGAAACGTGCTGCTCCTCGATCTCGGCGATCTCGGCGTACAGCTTTCTCGCCAGGTCGTCGCCGTACATGTAACCGTGAGACCTGTAGAACAGCATGGTCTGCTGCTCTGCGGAGACGATGGTAGCCTGGTTCATCTTCGATTTGAGGCTGGCAGTATCTTTGTCAAAGTGCTTTCGCATCTCGTCGACGGGATGCCGGTGTTCGACGACTGTGGGCCTGCCAGGCTTTATCTCGGTCTTGTTCTGGGTGATCATCGTGGGGTCCTTGCCCTCCAGCAGCGTCATCATGTTGCTGTACCGGTAGAGGTGGTCGAAGTCCTCCAGCAGCGCGAAGTCCAGTACCTGCTTAAAGTACGGATCAGGCTCGTTCTTGGCCAGGTTAGAGGTGAGGTCGACAGCTACCTGCTCATAGCTGACCGTTGTCTCGAGGACAGACGCGTTCGCGGGGTTCAGCCAGTTGATGGTCTCCTGGTGCTGGGAGTCAGCCCGTCTGATGATGGCCATCTGCTTCTTAACTTCATCATCCCTGATCAGGCGAGCCATTGCATGGGACGAGATCACTGAATTGTTTTCGATGCCGTTCATCAGGATAACGCGAGTCTTGGTATAGGCATCTGCGGTTTCCTTATCGTAGGGTTCCTGGATCATCTCGTTCCAGCTCATGAACTGGTCGTCGATCGGCGTGCCTTTCATATCCAGAGGTTTGAATTTTACCATGATAGTCCTCCACAAGCGTGTAGCCGCTCCGGCTGCTACACGTATCATTCATCGATGCTGTCAGGTAAAATGAAGATCAGTGGTTTTGCCGGAGAGTTTCTTTGACAGCCGTGATTCGGCTGTCCGCGTTTGTGCGGCATAAGATATGTAGTCCCGTCGAGCGTACAGTATTAGCGGAAGGCTGTTCATGGAGACCTTCGATCTGATTGTCATAGGCTCAGGCGCAGGTGATCTGGTCGTCAACTACGCGATAGATGACGGCTATAAAGTGGCGCTGGCAGACCAGGGACCGACTGGGGGCACCTGCCTGAACACGGGCTGCATCCCCTCCAAGATGCTGATCTATCCGGCCGATGTCATCCGGGCGACTCAGGAGGCAGGCAGTATCGGCCTCACGGCGACGATAAAGCCGGACTTTGCCCACATTATGGAGCGCATGCGGACCTTCGTGGACCGGGAGCGCCGGGGGATGGAAGAGGGCCTTCGCCGGACCAAAAACCTGACCTTTATCCAGGAAGTCGCAGAGTTCACCGGTCCCGGCACTCTCCGGGCGGGAAACCGCGAGCTGACCGCTCCGAAGATCGTGATAGCTACCGGGGCCCGGGCTCTGATACCGCCCATACCCGGCTTGAAAGAAGCCGGCTACCTCGATAACGTCTCGCTCCTGCAGCTGAGGGAACTGCCAAAAAGCCTCATCATCATAGGGGGAGGCTACATAGGCTGCGAGTTCGGCCACTTCTTCTCTGCCATGGGCACCGAGGTGACCATAATCAATCGTCCTCCGGTGCTCTTAAACGATGAAGACCCTGAAGTGAGCGAGACTGTTACCAGAGTCCTCTCAAAATATGTGCAGGTTCAGGCCGGCTACGAGGCTGAGATGGTCTCGAAAGAGGGCGGAAAGAAGGTTGTCCATGCAAAAAGCAAGAAAGATGGTACCACTACTTCTTTCTCTGCTGATGAGCTTCTGGTCGCTCTGGGCCGGCGGTCGAACGCCGATCTCCTGAAGCCCGAGAAAGCCGGTATAGAGGTCGATCGCAAGGGCTGGATCAAAGTAAACCAGTACCTGGAGACTAACGTCCCCGGCGTCTGGGCCATAGGAGACGTGCTCGGCAAGTACATGTTCAGGCACACTGCCAACTATCACGCCGAGGTCGTATACAACAACCTGTTTAAAGACGATAAGGTCGAGGTGGACGAGCATGCGGTACCTCACGCGGTCTTCACCCACCCGCAGGTAGGCCACGTCGGGATGACTGAGGCGGATGCAAAAGCGGCAGGTATCAAAGTCCTGGTCGGCCGGGCGAAGTACTACCAGACGGCCAAAGGCATAGCGATGCACAACCACGACGGCTTTGTCAAGCTGGTGGTCGCATCGGACACTAAAAAAATTCTGGGCTGCTCGGTCGTCGGCCCGGACGCAGCCGTACTGGTGCAGCAGGTAGCCTACATGATGAACTGCGGGAACCAGGACCTGGGCCCGCTGTACACCACCCAGGTCATCCATCCTGCCATTAGTGAGGTCGTCATGCGGGCTTTCGGGAACCTCGAGCCCGCCTGACAGCGAGTGCTTATTTCTTCTCGTAGACGATGAACTTCAGCGTCTTCCAGGCCTTGGTGATGATGTCGATCAGAATACCCACGATCGCCAGGACGAGCAGAATATACAGGCCAGTTTTTCCCAGCTCGGGCAGGTCGGGGTTGAACGGGAACACCTGGAGGATCCAGTAGAACAGGACCAGGCTCACCATGCTCACCGCCGTTTCGCACAGCGAGGCCACCCACTTGCCTACCGGCAGCAGATACAGCAGGTTAGCAATAATCATGCCAGCTCCCAAAGCCAGGAAGAAGGGCACGAAAACGGCGAACTTCTCCGTGAACAGCGGCCGCCAGGTTCCGGCATTCACCTCAAGCATGATGGGTATGTCTCTCCAGAACAAGTAGAGCACTGCCATCCAGGCGAGAGTCACGATCGCAAATATCGCTATCCGCCAGACCGAAGTCGATTCTTTGATGGAGCGCTTTATCCTTTGCAGGCGGTCGTCCTCAGACTTCTTAGCCCTGGAATCGACGATGTATATGATAGCCAGAATCAGCGATATGACTACTATGGCCAGTATCATGGCACCGACCACTGTGCCAATCGTCGAGACTATCGAAGCTTTCGGCAGCCCTGCGGCATCCGGCACAACCATCTCGAAGACCATCGCGGTGAGCGCGAAAGCCAGCGTCAGGCAGGCCAGCGAGATTATTGCCTTTAACATTTCCGATTTCTGCATTACTTACTCCCCCTTGTGAACCTTTGACACCCGGTAAAAGTATCAAATAGATGGTATTAGCCATTGCTTTGCTATAAACCTCTCGGCGGCCTTTCGGGCTGATTCGGAAATCCTGTGCTCCTGTCGCCGGCGTGCCGGCGGAAAAGTAGGGATTAGACCCTATTACGTGGATAATATTTCGATAAAGCCTATCAGGACTACGACTGACCTGATCTCACGTATTTACTGCTGGCCGATCGGCAGACATCAATTGAGGTTATGTTATGGCTACAGAATCAGAAGGCAAACATGGGGTGCAGGGTAAATCTGAATCGTTCTGGACAGCGAGCACGCCTGACCCAGGCTATCCTGCTTTATCGGGCGATCTAAAAGTAGACGTCGCCGTACTCGGCGGAGGCATCACCGGCATTACCAGCGCGCTGAAGCTGAAGAAAGCCGGCCTCAAGGTGGCTCTGGTGGAGGGGAGGAGGATCTTGCACGGCGCCACAGGCTATACCACTGCTCACGTCTCGTCCGCCCAGGCTCTGCAATTCGGCGAGCTGATCGGTTTGTTCGGAGAGCAGAAGGCTCGCATGATTGCCGACTCGCAGCAGGCATCAGTGGAAGAGATCGCCCGGACAGCCAGGGAGTACGGGATCGACTGCGACCTGGCCCGTCCCGCTGAGTACGTATACGCGGCGGACGAAGGAGACCTCAAGGACCTGAACGCTGAGTTCGAAGCGAACAAGCGCCTCGGCTTACCTGTCTCATACGTAGATAAGGCCCCTCTGCCTTTCGAAAACTACGGGGCGATCAGATATGATAACCAGCTGAGATTCCACCCGCGAAAGTACCTGCTGCCGCTGGCGCAGGCAATCAACGGCGACGGGAGCTACGTATTCGAGAACACTATGGCTACGGACATCGACGACGGCGAGACCTGCAAGGTCAAAACCTACCAGGGCACTATCACTGCAAACCACGTCATAGTCGCCACCCAGGTCCCTTTCACCATGAAGGACCTGCTGGTCACCCGGATGAAAGCCTATCGCTCCTACGTGCTAGGCGTCCGGGTCGAGGGCGACGTATCCCCGGACATGTTTTACAGCACTGAGGAACCGTGCCACTACATCAGGACCACTCCTGCGGACGGCGGCAATCTGGTCATCATCGGAGGCGAGGACCACCAGACCGGCAAAGTGACTGATACGATCCAGAAATATCGCACGCTGGAGCAGTACGCCCGGGAACGGTACAGGATCACATCAATAGACTACAGCTGGTCGACCGAGGACTATTACACCTTCGACGGGGTGCCTTTCATCGGCAGGATGCCCAACATGAAGCACTGCTACATCGGCACCGGATACAAAGGCACTGGCATGACTTATGGCACGGTTGCCGCGATGATCAATGCTGACCTGATCCTGAATGGCTCCAGCCCCTGGGAAGAAGCCTACAATCCCCACCGGGTCAAGCTCACGAAGGAAGCTGGCGAGATGCTCGCCGCTCAGGGCTTCATCATGAAGCACTTTGTCGGAGAACGCCTGAAAGGCCCCGAACCGCTGGCCAAAATCCCTGCCGGAGGGGCAGGTTTCTCCGAGTACAAGGGGCATAAAGCCAACGTCTACAAAGAAGCCTCAGGCGATGTACATGCCGTAACCCCCCAGTGCACCCACATGGGCTGCTACACCGAGTGGAACAACGGGGAGAGAACCTGGGAATGCCCCTGCCATGGCTCCTGGTTCGGCTACGACGGCAGCGTCCTCCACGGCCCGACAGTCAAGCCCCTGAAGCGGCTGGACGAGAAGGAACAGAAGGGCGGCCAGACCCTGGAGACTAAACACTAAAAAGGCTTAAGTACTGCATGCGGGCAGGTTGGCGCCGTGATCAGGACCACAGATCAGGCCAGGCTTGCCTTTTTTACTTAGAAGTCAAGGGTGTAGCTGAGCCAGCTTCCGCCCTTCCAGCTCCGCCTTTGCCTCGATGAGGTCCCCGATCAATATCGCGGCGGGATAAAGTATCTGGTCTTCCATCTGTAAAAACCTGATAAAGCCGCGGGCCAGCCCGTGATATTCCCTCTTATCTTCCCTCAGGGCGACGTCTGCCAGCTTCTCGAGGGCCCTGGTAATGTTTTCCGTTTCCCGCCTCATATGCGGAAGCTCTCTTTTAAGACGGGCGGTCATATTGTTGATCTTCTCGACCTCTGCGGTAAGCTTCTCGTCTGCGATGCTCGCCAGGTACTTGAGCGGAGGCAGAGCATAAGCGTTGTCTTTGTCGTAATGGTGTTGTAAAAGGTGAAAGGCATCTTTCGCCGCCAGGCCGACGTTGCCGGGCACGTTCATGGCATCCTTCAAACTCTGGTACAGGCTTTCGTACTCTTCGCTCACGCTCGCGGGAATTCTCGGCTTCATACTTGCCTGATTCGCCATTAATTTGATGAAGTTCACCGCACGTAAAAACGGCTCCGGAGAATATAGTCATTCTTGAAACATATTATACGGCCCGGCAGGGAACTGGACCTGCCGGGCCGTATAAAAAGTTTCACAAAGGACTGTAATCCCGTCCGCAGGCCGGGCTATCGCCTGAGAATACTAACTAGTCCCATTGCTTTACTCAGTCGTCGGGGAATAACGTACTACGGCTCCACAAGCTTGCGGGCCAGGTTATAACACGCTTCCGCCGCGGACGTGTCCCCAATATCTTCCAGCGCGAGGCCTTTGTTATACCAGGCCTGAGCGTGGACCGGATCGTGCTCGATCACATGGTCAAAGCTGCGGACGGCTTCCCGGGCCTGCCCCGCCAGCAGCAGCGACACTCCTTTGTTATACCAGGCTTCCGTCATCGCATGGTCCATCTTCAGAGCGCAGTCAAAGCACTCTGCAGACTCCTTGAACAGCTCCGGGTCTTCGGTCTCCCTGGCCTTTTCCTGCAGCGCCAGGCCCTTAGAGAACCAGCCGTCTGCATAAAGCGGGTCGATACTGACCGCGTAAGTAAAACACAGGATAGCTCCATCCAGGTCGCCCGCTTCCCGGTGGATCACACCTTTTTCCTCCCACAACTCCTTGTGCTCCGGATCGATGGTCAGCGCCTGATCGAAACACTCCACGGCCGCATTCAGGTCGCCTCTCCTTTTCATCGCAAGGCCGCGGCCGTACCAGCTGTAAACATGGTCCGGGTCGATTTCCAGGATCTGATCAAAACAGCTAATGGCTTCTTCGATATGGCCGTCGCCGGCAAGTTCCAGGCCTCTGTCGTACAGGCGACTAACTTCTGTTTCCGCGCTTTCCTGCATGCTCTATTCCCGGGGAGTACTATCGCGTGTATAGTCATTCTTGAAACATATTGTACGGTCCGGCAGGCCCCGGCATAGCCGGGGACGAGGCCTGCCGGACCGTAAAAAATGTTTCACAAAGGACTATCATTGTAATTCTGGATATAAATACCTCTGTGGGTCGGTGAGGTGCCGAGAGGTCGGAGAGGAGGTCAGGGAGTTCCCGGGAGTATGGGAGGACTTTCAAGCTGGGAGGTCGGGGAGGTAGGGAGGTCTGAGAGTAGATGGTAGAGTACCCGGACGCAGGGGAGGATTCTCCTATAAGTTAGTTATCCTCTCTGACCTTTCCATTCTCTCTATCCTCCTCTCTGACCTCTGACCCTCTCTAACCTCCCAGCTTGAAAATCCTCCCTGCCTCCCAGTACCTCCCTGACCTACCATTTTTCATTCAGGTGTATCGCAAGCCTCTCTCCCTCAAAGGGTAGACTAAGTTATATATGCCCCTTATGCATTTCTATGCTGGGTGAACTTGTGAAGATACAGGTGAAGACCAAGACTTCCATTGACGGTGAGACATACGACGACTACAGCAGCAAGCTGGAGATCCCGAACTCCTCCGACTTCGAGATGTACGTGGACAACGGCGGGCTCGTGATCTGCGCCCTGAACGAGGTCAGCGACGGCAACGGCAAGAAGCGGGACATCTCTGTCGAGCTCGTCTTCGACCGGGAGCTCAGCCGCAAGATTGCTGAAGCCTGCAAGGACCTGCCGAAGCTGCCGAAGTAAGGCACTATTGTTTTTTATCCTTTCTGTCCCCGCTTTATCGGCAATCCTGCTAGCTATTCTGACGATCACTTCGATAATATTTTTAATTATACTGATCGTACCATTCATGGAACACGGTAGTGAGCCGCTTGACGAGTAAACCTGTATCTGTCATAAGTACCACCGATCCGGTGAACGGGCCGAAAAAGGCGCTGGAGATGATCAACGCCGGCGACATCCTGGACCGGTACCAGCGCATACTAATCAAGCCTAACTATGTCAACAACAGCGACCCCTCCACGGGGGTGACCACCGATCCCAGGGTCGTCCGGGGCATCGTGGAGTACCTGCTGGAGCACGGGTGGACCAGCTCGGAATTCGCAGTCGGTGAAGGCGGGATGGCCAGCTTCGACACCATGGAGACGTTCCGCAAAGTCGGGCTCGCAGACGAGCTGAAAGGCTATGGAGTGAAGTTGATCGACCTGAACTCAGAGCCCCACGTCGAGGTGAAGATAGAGGGAGGCCGATCGCTAAAATCCATCAAGGTCGCCCGATCCTTCACAGAATATGACTGCATCCTGTCAGTACCCAAGCTCAAGGTGCACTGCTGGTCGCTCTCGACGCTGTCCATGAAAAACATGATGGGCGGCATCCTCCCGAAAGGCATCATGCACGACGACCTCGCCCAGAAGATCGTGGACCTCAACCGGGCTTTCGGGCCCGAGCTCACGGTCATCGACGGCATCCTCGGCTGCCAGCGGCACGAGCTCGCCTGCGATCCGATCGCTTCTAACGTCATCATCGCCGGGGAGGATTACGTGGCAACAGATGCCGTCGGTTCTTTCCTCATGGGCCTCTGCCCGGACGACGTGCCCTACCTAGCGCTCGCGAAAAAGGCAGGCCTGGGTGAGAATGACATGGATAAGATAGACTATCTCGGAGAGACGATCAGTCTGCTACGGAAACATTATAAGATGTGATGATCAGAGCCTTCGGCTCTGGCTTAAAAAGGTCGCAGGAAGATCGGCAGGTAGTCAGGCCTAACCGAAGAACCCATACTATGCCGTGGCATAGTTTTATTAACCGCCAGTTACAGTAGGCATAAGACATCAAGAGTTTAAGGTGTAAGAATGGAAGCAGCATACTATTACGAGAGCAAGAGCAAGCCAGAAGTTGAAAAGCTCCTCGAGGACGAGTTCTTCAAGAGGCTCGGCCCCACCGACCGGGAAGCAAAGCTGCTGGGCAACAAGAGGGAAAGCGGTTTCTATCTATACGTCAAGGCGGCATCCGCAGACAAGTTCGAAGAGGCCGTTAAGAAGATCGCCGAGTCCGGGATCGAGCTGGTGAAGCTCACCGGTGAAGAGGAACAGATGGTCTTCGACGCCATTCGCCGCGAAGAGGACGAGGCCGCCGAAGGCATGGGCGCCATCTTTGGTTAAAAAGATTTTCAGTCCTTAGTACGCCTAAGGTACCCAGTGCGTATTATAACAAAGGAAGCGTTGAGGGGCTTTGCCCCCCAGCGCCAATGACCAGTGCACCCATCTGCTTTTAAGGCAATACTTGCTACTACTTCATATGCTCTGAAGTATATGCGCAAGTGAATACTTATTTAGCGCATTATGGATAACCCTGTGGAGACTACCATGAAAATCGGTAAGATCGCTGCTATTTACTCTATTCTCCTCGGCATCGCCATGCTCGGCATGTGGACGGTATTCCTGGCGACCGGCCAGGTGCCCGAAATACAGATCAAATTCTACGAGATCGCTCTGCATATCGCAGGTGAAGTCGCCACTGCCCTCGCCCTGATCGTAGGGGGCTACGGGTTGCTTACAGCCAAAAAGTGGGGCTTCCAGGCCTACATGTTCTCGATGGGCATGCTGCTGTACACACTCATAGTGAGCCCGGGGTACTATATCCAGCGGGGAGAGGTGGTCATGACAGGGATGTTTGCCGTTTTTTTCGTTCTTGCCTTAGTATTTATCGTCCTGAGCTTCGCCCGAAAGGGCGACTACCAGCCTGAAAATTAGTCGTTCGGCGCACTAAGGCCGGACACTTACTTTTCGGATTGCCACTACAGGATGAACTCAGCGACGGTCTGCCCCTCAAAGCCGGTCTTTGCCAGGACTCTTCTCACCCTGCCTGTTAAGCTGGCCAGCCTCAACGTGACGCCCCTTTCGGAGAGCCTCCGACGGTCACTCCGGCGAAGTCGGGGCAAGCGATAAATATGTTATAAATTATATAAATAATACGATTTAATGTTACGATGACCCCGGTACGGAGCCTGAATGCGTCGATCTGGGGAGCCGTTGTCACGTGATCAGCGCAGGTACTGGTAATCATGGCAGACACAATTCTGATAATCCTACAGGCCAGTGCAGTAGCCAGCATCTTCACCTACATGTTTTCCAGAGGATTGAGTGTGCGCCCGGGTGATCTGAGGTATCTGGAGAAGCGGCCGGGACTGCTGCTCAGGTCTCTACTATCGATCGACGTCTTCGTACCGCTGATAGCGATGATGGTAATCGTCCTCATGGTGCCGGCCAGGGCCACTGCAATCGGGCTGTTGATTCTGGCATCGTCGCCGGCCGCTCCCCTCGTACTGAGAAAAATAGCGAAGGCAGGGGGCAGCAAGGAGTATGCGGTGAGCCTTCACATCTTGCTGGCAGCGCTCGCAATTGTAACGACACCTGCTACGTTAGCCCTTTTATCAGAAGCTGCAAGCCTCCGGCTGGGAATCAGCTCGCTGGCAGTGGCAGAACAGTTGGGCCTCTCCATCCTTGTCCCGATCATGGCCGGCATGACCCTCAGGTGGCTGTTCCCGGCTCTGGCTCAGCGTATAAGCGGGCCACTGGAAGCCCTGTCAAACGTTGTCCTGGCCCTGGTGATCTTAATCGTCCTGCTGTCAATGTATCCCCTGCTGTTAGCGCTGGATATCCGGTCATATCTCGCCATTACTTTGATGATCTCCGGAGCAGTCCTGGCAGGACACTTGATGGCCGCCGGGAGTCCCGAAGAGCAGACGACCCTGGCCCTGGAAAGCTCCTCCCGGAACGTGGGGCTCGCTTTGGTGATAGCCTCTACATATGCTCCTCTTGAGAACGCCTTGCCTATCCTGGTACCTTATCTGGTCATCTCTACTTTCTTAGGCTTGATCTATATCAGGTATCAAAAAAGACGCATGGTATAACAGGAAGTCCTGCGGCCGATCATATCGGCCCGATATTATACAGCAGGTTGATCAGCGCGAGGACGCCGATCAGCGAAATGAGCACCGCCGCGAGCAGCGCTGCCGACAGGGGAAACTTCACCTTCATCTCCCGGCTCAGCCACCGCTGGTACAGCAGGTATTCGACTATGGCCATCGCCAGGAGGAAGGTGCCCAGCCCGACCAGCGCGAGCCCGAGGTTGCGAGGCCCGTGCAGAGGTAGCTGACCGGAGATGAGGTCCGACTGGCGCAGGTACATGAAAAACTTGTAGATAGTGAAGCCGAAACTGATCATGGAAACTGAGGTCCGGATCCAGGCCATCAGTGTCCGGTCCGCGGCGAGCCGGGTGCGCTGGTAGCCGAGATCGGGCAGCTTACCTTCGGCCGGACTCACTGGCTTCCTCCACCTCCCGCTCTTCCTCTTTCATCTCCCGCTGCAGGAAAAAGTTTAGGAAAGTCCGGATCGCCGCCACCACGGCGAGGATGCCGAGGTCTGTCCAGTTCGGCTCCGCAGCGGTCTTGACGATGTCCGCAGCCAGCTGAAACTCGAGGCCTAAGACCAGGTACCTCGAAAAGGCCAGGCGGGCCTTATTATAGTGCAGCAGGTCTGGCTGGCGGACGGTTTGCAGCACTTTGTAAACGGCTACGGCGATGCCGGCCGCAATGATCAGGACGCTGACAAGGTTGGCGATAAGCTCAATCCAGCCTGCCAGGTTGATCACGTAGGGTGCTAATTCTATCATGTGTCCGCCCGCTTGAACACACGGTTCCAGTCCCCTTTCATGCTAACCACGGTCCACTCCCGGGATTTTCAGGCGCCATTCCCCGGATAAGTCACGTCGCCACTAATCTCTTCCGGGGCTCTAATCGATGGCTGGGCCGCATAGCGGCGGCACCCTCTAGCGCCTCAGTCACCGCCTGGCTTCTTCAGCTGTTCGCTTGCCTGCTCGATCGTGAAGCTCGCCGCTTTCTGCCTTGGCGGGAAGGCTTTGAAGGTTTGCATGAACTTCTGCGCTTCCTGCTGCGCGGGCACCAGCGCGAACGCATGGTCGAAGATCCAGTCCCAGTAAGTGTTCGAGGTCGTGTCGGCGAACTCGAAAGGATCGGTGCGCAGGTTGTAGATCTTCGGCAGCCTCAGCTTAGTGAATGGCTCGGCCCACACCTGCAAGGTGCCCCGGCTCCGCTGCTCCAGGAACACGAACTTCCAGTTATCGTAGCGCATGGCCAGCAGGTCCCCGTCGTCGGAGAAGTAGAAGTACTCGACGCGCGGGCCCTTCTTCTCCTTGCCTGACAGGTATGGCAGCAGGTTGTAGCCGTCGAGATGAACCTTGAACGTCTTCTTGCCCGCTTTATGCCCCTTCAGTAGCTTTTTCTTGATATCTGGCTCGCCAGCGGCCGCCAGTAACGTGGGTAGCCAGTCCAGGTGGCTGACGATTTCGTTCGAGACGGAACCGGGCTTGATCACTGCGGGCCAGCGCACCAGCAGCGGCACCCGGAAGGCGCCCTCCCAGTTGGTGTTCTTCTCACTCCTGAAAGGAGTCGTGCCGGCGTCCGGCCAGGAGTTCCGGTGGGGCCCATTGTCGGTGCTGTACATGACAATGGTGTTATCGGCGATGCCGAGGTCATCGAGCAGCTTCAGCATCTCGCCCACGCACCAGTCATGATAGATCATGACGTCGTGGTACTCCGACTGCCACCGCCCGGCCTTGCCCTTATACGAGGGCTTCTCGTGGGTCCGGAAGTGCATGTGCGTGGTGTTAAACCACACGAAGAACGGCACGCCTGCCTTGTGTTGCTTCTTCATAAAGGCCTGGGCTGCCTCCATGAATTCCTCGTCCACCGTCTCCATCCTCTTTCGAGTGAGCGGGCCGGTGTCCTCGATCTTCTGGCCGCCATCCGGCTTCGCCCAGCAGTGCAGTACGCCCCGCGGGCCGAAGTTCTTCCGGAAGTCGGGGAAGTCCTTCTCAGTGGGATAATCCCGCAGCTCCGGCTCCTCTTCGGCGTTCAGGTGATATAAATTGCCGTAGAACTCGTCGAACCCGTGCATGGTGGGCAGGAACTCGTCCCGGTCGCCGAAGTGGTTCTTGCCGAACTGGCCGGTGGCGTAGCCCTGCGGCTTCAGCAATTCCGCAATGGTAGGATCCTCGGCCTGCAGGCCAAGCTTTGCGCCAGGCAAGCCCACTTTGCTCAGCCCGGAGCGGTATACGCTCTGGCCGGTGATGAACGCAGCCCTGCCCGCCGTGCAACTCTGCTCGCCGTAGCTGTCGGTGAACACCATGCCTTCATGGCCTATCCTGTCGATATTCGGTGTCCTGTAGCCCATCAGCCCTTGCGAGTAGATGCTGAGGTTAGTGATACCGATGTCGTCGCCCCAGATAATTAGTATGTTCGGCTTATCCGCTTTCTTTGCCATTCTCAATCTCCCCTACTGCAGAGATTAATGAGTGCTGACTTCTTGATTCCGGGGCAAGATTTTCATGATATCCCCGGCAGGCCGCCCCCGATGTAGCAGCTCTGCCATGATCTGCATTGGCCGCTCGGTGTGCCGGTAAAAGGCTTTCAGCCCCGGGCAGAGCCAGTTGAGGCCGGGCTCGCCTGATGGCGTCAGCGATACCCGGTTTTTAGGGCACTCGCCGTGGCAGGTGAAAAGGTACCGACACTGCTTACAGTATTGTGGCAGCGTGTCCGACTTGGCCTGCCCAAAGCGCTGCTGCTTATCCGATCCCACCAGGTCGGCCAGCGGCGCCTCCATGATGTTTCCCAGCAGATGTGCCGGCTCCACGAAGTGGTCGCACGAGTAGACGTCGCCGTTGTGCTCGAGGGCTACGCCGTCGCCGCATCTCGGGCGCAGGACGCACAGGGACGACGAGCCTCGCAGGTAGGACATCAACACTCCGTCGAAGAAGAGGACAAACATCTTCCCCACGTCCCTGCTGACCCATTCGTCGAAGATCTCGATCAGGAAACGGCCATACTGCTCTGGCAGAACAGAGCGGTTCGTTACCTGGCCGCTGGAAGCATCGACCTCCACGATCGGGATGAACTGCAGGAAAGGCGTCTTCAGCTCGTCCCGGAAAAAGCGGTAAACTTCCAGCGGGTGCCGGCTGTTCGCCGAGTTCACCGTGCACAGAATGTTGAACTCAACCCGGTGCTTCTGCATGAGCTTCGCAGCGCGCACTACTCTGTCGAAGACTGTTCCTCCGGCTTTATCGTGTCGGTAGACGTCATGCAGGTGCCGGGGACCGTCCACGCTAAGCCCGACCAAAAACTTGTTTTCGCGCAGAAACCGGCACCATCTGGCGTCTAGCAGGACGCCGTTCGTCTGCAGGGTATTCTCGATGCGCATGCCAGACCGGGCATATTTCTTTTCCAAGTCTACGGCCCTGCGGAAGAAGTCCAGCCCCATGAGCGTCGGCTCGCCGCCCTGCCAGGCGATGGTCACCTGCGGCACCCGGTGTGCCTCGATGGTCTGGCGGATGTAAGCCTCCAGCACCTCGTCGGACATCCGGAAGTTACTGCCGGGGTATAGTTGGTCCTTCTTCAGGAAAAAGCAGTAGTCACAGCTCAGGTTGCACCGGGCACCGGTCGGCTTGGCCATGACATGAAAGGCTGGCAGGGGAGCCATTCGTCTCATACCTCTGACCTTGTGATATAGGTCCGCGATCAGATGTATGCTGAATCGGCCGCTATAGCTGAAATCCTGCTGCCGGGTAATAGCGAAATATTCTCTCTTTTGGAACTTACCCTGCGGAGTCCCTCACTCTCCCCGGCGCGATGCGGCAATGACATAAGCCTCGCGCTTTTCGGGCCTGATCACCCTGACGACGTCCAGCCCTCTACTCTCCACCAGCGTTAAAAACGGCTCGATGTCGCTGATCTTATCGAGCTTCAGCACCTGCAAGACCCTGCCTCCCCTGTGGAGCAAAGGCAGGAAGCGGGCCATGATCTCAATAGACATCGCCGGTTCCACCGTCATATCATTCAGGATTACGTCGAACTCTCCGAGTTGAGAAAGATCGATGGTGAAGGCATCCCCGAAGATCACTTGCACGTTCGGGTACTCTTCCACGACTGCCTCCAGCGGCTCCCTGAACTCCTCGCTGAACTCTATACCTAATATCTCGCCTGCAAAACCCGAGGCGTACATCAGAAAGCCGCCTGCGCTGGAGCCGATGTCGAGAACCCGGTCACCCGGATGTAGTATGTCCGACTGCTCCTGGATGCCTTTTAGCTTGAAGTACCCTTCCGGCCGGTCCTCTTCGGCTATCTCGATCACGGCGCCGGGCTTCACCTGCTTCGACGGCTTGGTGACTACCTCGCTGTTCATCTTCACCAGGCCCCTGTGAATGTATCGCTTCGCCCGGCTGCGGGATGCGATCAAGCCTTCTTCAACGAGATATTCGTCCAGCCTCATAGTCTCCCGTCCCTCGGCATTGTCTTATGGATGTTCCACGCATCTGCGGCATCCTTAAGCGTTTTTCCATCGTTTGCCGCCAGGTATTCCCGCACGAACCGGTTGTACTCGCAGGCCAGAGAGATCCGCATTTCGCCCTTACCTCTTTTCTTCTCCTCCCGCTCGGCGTACCACTCGTGGACCGCGTCACGATAAGTCTTACCGGGATTTTCTCTGCAGAACTTCATGAAGCGGATGGTGAAGTGGAACTGGGGGCCGATAACCGACTCGAAAAACGCCCGGGCCTCCTGGCTGCTGGTGTAATTCGGCGGGATCGGGGTATCCAGGCTCAACGGCTGAAGCCCTTCGTTTCTGCTCCGGGCACCGGATCGGCTGACCCGCTTAACCGGCTTCCGCTTCTCCACTACGCCGGTCTCCAGGTACTTTTCAACCCGGCTCACGACGTCTGCCTTGGGGCCGGTAAG
The DNA here is from genome assembly GCF_049676595.1 of Methanocella sp. MCL-LM. Classification (GTDB taxonomy): domain Archaea; phylum Halobacteriota; class Methanocellia; order Methanocellales; family Methanocellaceae; genus Methanocella_A. The sequence goes on along the minus strand of NZ_CP187259.1, from coordinate 2,999,784 downwards.
GCTGATGCCTTTTTGCCTGCAGAATGGCCCCAGCTCGTCTTTTCGCCAGTAAAAGCGCCTGAAGTCTTCGACACTAAGCCCTTCCTGAAGTGCCGGCCTGGAATCTTGCATCAGTCTGTCTGAATATGTTGCCGGAAGATAAAAGTTATCGTACTGCCGGCCGAAAGTATCCCTTACGGGCGATCGTTGGGCTGGTAATCCCCTGCTAACATAAGCGTGTGGCAGTTCATCTACTCCGGCGGTTTACTTTCAGCGTGGTAGTCGAAAAAATCCCCTACTTTGTTGCACGTATGCGTGGATAACGTTTATATGACGCACATATATGCCATGTCAGTGATTTTTCAGCACTCCTGTCGACAATTGTCGAATAATTTTCGAAAAAGCTTATGGCGGCCGATTTTGGAGCTCCGGGGACGAATAAATATATATGTGATGTGGGAGTATAGTTGGAGAGTTAGAAGTCCGTATAAAATGAGCTTATATTAGTTCATTTCAGGGTCTGATTCAGACCCGAAAATCACTAATGCACTCATAAAAACTTTTTCCAAAAACTAACGTGAGGAATAGCTGACAATGTCAAACGAAGTCCCGGCACAAACTTACGATGCTTCGAGCATCCAGGTTTTAGAAGGTCTGGAGGCGGTCAGAAAAAGGCCCAGCATGTACATAGGCTCTACTGACTACCGAGGCCTCCATCATCTGGTCTACGAAGTCGTCGACAACAGCATCGACGAGGCGCTGGCCGGATATTGCGATACCATCGACGTTACCATCAACCCTAACGGCAGCGTCACCGTAATAGACAACGGCAGGGGTATCCCCGTCGAAATGCACGAGAAGTACAAGAAACCAGCCCTCGAGATCGTCATGACCATCCTCCACGCGGGCGGCAAGTTCGATAACCGGACCTACAAGGTGTCCGGCGGTCTGCACGGCGTGGGCGTTTCCGTAGTGAACGCGCTTTCGGAGTACGTGGAAGTGGAGGTAAGGCGCAACGGCAAAGTCTACTTCCAGCGGTACGAGAAAGGCAAGCCTGTCTGCGAAGTCAAAGTCATAGGCGATTCAGAGCACACCGGTACGAAGACCACCTTCAAGCCCGACAAGTCGATTTTTGAGACTCTGGAATTCCAGTTCGACATACTGGCAAACCGGCTGAGGGAACTCGCCTACCTGAACAAGGGCATCAAGATCACCTTATCCGACGTCGGCGCCCAGAAGAGCGCCGAATACCACTACGAAGGCGGCATCAACCAGTTCATCGAATATCTTAACCAGGACAAGACGGTGCTGCACGCGAAGCCCATCTACTTCGAGCGGGAAAAGGACACCACGAAAGTGGAAATTTCCATGCAGTACAACGATGGCTACAGCGAGGTCATCCTGGCGTTCGCCAACAACATCAATACTCACGAAGGCGGCACCCACCTGAGCGGCTTCCGGGCAGCGCTGACCCGGACGGTCAACGACTACGCCAAGAAGAACAACATGCTCAAGGGCGACATGGTGCTCTCCGGCGAAGACATCCGGGAAGGCTTAACTGCCATCATCAGCGTCAAGCTGACCAACCCGCAGTTCGAAGGCCAGACAAAGACCAAGCTGGGCAACAGCGACGTCAAGGGCATCGTCGAAACCCTCGTGGCCGACGGGCTGAACGACTACCTGGAAGAGAACCCGGCAGACGCCCGCAAGATCATCGAGAAGACCGTACAGGCCTTCCAGGCCAGAGAAGCCGCCCGCAAGGCCAGGGAACTGACTCGCAGAAAGTCTGCTTTAGAGGGCAGCACCCTCCCGGGCAAGCTGGCCGACTGCTCCGAGAAAGATGCGAGCAAGTGCGAGCTCTACATCGTAGAAGGAGACTCTGCAGGCGGCTCTGCAAAGCAGGGCAGGAACAGGTTGTTCCAGGCTATCTTACCGCTGAGAGGTAAAATCCTGAACGTCGAGAAGGCGAGGCTCAACAAGATCCTCGAGAGCGCTGAAATCAGGGCTCTAATCACCGCGCTGGGTACCGGTGTGGGCGAGGAGTTCGTGATAGACAAGGCTCGCTACCACAAGATTATCCTGATGACCGATGCAGACGTGGACGGCGCGCACATCCGCACGCTGCTCCTCACGTTCTTCTACCGGTACATGCAGCAGCTGGTCGAGGCAGGCTACGTCTACATCGCCCAGCCGCCTCTTTACCGGATTAAGAAGGGCAAGGACGAGAAGTACGTCTACAGCGACAAGGAGCTGAATGCAGCTCTCGAGGCGATGGGTCGGGCAAATACTGGCATCCAGCGCTACAAGGGTCTCGGTGAGATGAATCCCGAGCAGCTGTGGTCTACGACCATGGACCCGTCTACGAGGACGATGTACCAGGTTAAGCTGGAAGACGTCATCGAGGCAGACCATACCTTCACCCTCCTCATGGGCGACAAAGTCGAGCCGAGGAGAGACTTCATCGTGAAGAACGCAAAGTTCGTCAAGAACCTGGATGTGTGATCTGAATGGCAGACGAAAAACAACCCCAGCAGCAAACTCAAGAAACTTTACTGCCCGTCCGGATCGACGAGGAGATGAAGCGCTCATACATTGATTACGCGATGAGTGTCATAGTGGGCAGGGCGCTGCCCGACGTCCGGGACGGCCTCAAGCCGGTGCACCGCCGTTGTCTCTTTGGCATGTACGAACTGGGCAATACCCACGACAAGCCGTACAAGAAGTCGGCGAGAGTAGTGGGCGACGTCATGGGTAAGTACCATCCCCACGGCGACGCGGCTATCTACGATACCATCGTCAGGATGGCCCAGGACTTTTCCCTGCGCTATACGCTGGTCGACGGCCAGGGCAACTTCGGCAGCATCGACGGTGACTCCGCAGCAGCTATGCGTTACACCGAAATCCGGCTGGAGCGGATCGCGGAGGAGATCCTCGCCGACATCGACAAGGAAACCGTGGACTTCAGCCCCAACTTCGATGAAACGCTGAAAGAGCCGGTCGTACTGCCGGCCAAGCTGCCCAACCTGCTGATCAACGGCTCGTCGGGTATCGCAGTAGGTATGGCGACCAACATCCCGCCGCACAACCTCGGCGAGATCGTGGACGGTACCATCGCGGTAATCGACAACCCTGAAATCGAACCCATCGACCTGCTCAACTACGTCAAGGGCCCTGATTTCCCCACCGCAGGCTTCATCTACGGCAGGGAAGGCATCAAGGAAGCTTACCTGACGGGCAGGGGCAGCATCAGGATGCGGGCAAAGGCCGAGATCGTGGACGATAACGGCAAGATGGCCATCATCGTCACCGAGATCCCCTACATGGTGAACAAGGCCAGGCTCATCGAAAGCATCGCCGATCTGGTGAAAGACAAGAAGATCGAAGGCATCTCCGACCTGAGAGATGAGTCGGACAGGGACGGCATGCGCATCGTCATCGAGCTCAAGAAGGCCGCCAACGCCAACGTCGTCCTGAACCAGCTCTTCAAGCACACCCAGATGGAGTCGACCTTCGGCGTGAACAACCTCTCGCTGGTCGACAACACCCCTATGACTTTAAGCTTGAAGGACACGATCGGCTACTTCGTCAAGCACAGGCAGGAAGTCGTAACGAGGAGGAGTCAGTTCGAGCTGAAGAAGGCCCAGGCCAGAGAGCACATCCTGGCCGGGTTACTGATCGCACTGACCAACATCGACGACTTCGTGCGGATCATACGGGGCTCGGCCAACGCAGACGACGCGAAGGCCACGCTCATGGAGAAGTATAGCCTGTCTGATGAGCAGTCCAAAGCTATTCTGGATATGAGGCTGGCCAGGCTGACCGCGCTGGAACGGCAGAAGATCGACGACGAGCGGGCAGAGCTCCTGAAGGAGATCACCCACCTGACTGAAGTGTTGGCCAGCCCGCAGATGGTGCTGGACATCATCAAGGCCGAACTGCTGGACATGAAGGCCAGGTACGGCGACGCCCGCAGGACCCAGATCGTGGACTCCGCAGGCGAGATCGTAGACGAGGATCTCATCCCCGTCGAAAACGTGGTCGTCACCATCTCCAACACCGGCTACATCAAGAGGATGCCGGTCGACACCTACAGGACACAGCGTCGGGGCGGCGTCGGCATCGTGGGCATGGAAACCAAGGAAGAGGACTTCGTCGTCGACCTGTTCGTAGCGTCGACCCACGATAATATCCTGTTCTTCTCGAACAAGGGTAAAGTCTACTCGCTCAAAGTCTACGAGATTCCGCCGGCAGCCAGCCGACAAACAAGAGGCAAGGCGATCATCAACCTGATCAACATCGAGCCCGGGGAGGCCATCAACGCCATGATCCCGATCAAGGTGTTCGACGACCAGCACTTCCTGGTCATGTGCACCCGGGAAGGCACGATCAAGAAGACCTCGCTGTCCGCGTTCCAGAACATCCGCTCCACCGGCATCATCGCCATCGGCCTGTCCGAAGGCGACGAGCTGATCTCGGTCAAGCCTACCAACGGCACCCAGGAAGTCCTGATCGCGACGAGGAACGGCAAGTGCAACCGGTTCTCCGAAGAAGAGGTCCGGAACATGGGCCGGCCGGCGCAGGGCGTCATCGGCATCCGCCTGTCTGACGGCGACAAAGTCATCGGCATGGAGATCGTCAACCCCGAGCAGTCGGTCCTGACGATATGCGAGAACGGCTTCGGCAAGCGGACTCCCATCGCAGACTACACACCCCACCACCGGGGCGGCCAGGGCATGATCAACATCAAGACCACCCTCCGCAACGGCGGCGTCGTAACGGTGATCGGCGTTGTAGCGGACGATCAGATCGTCATCGCCAGCAAGGAAGGCATGATGACCCGGATGAACGTCACAGATATTCCAGAGATAGGCCGGAATACACAGGGCGTACGGGTCATGAAAATGAAGACCGAGGACGCTGTAGTCGCAGTTGCCCGGCTCGTCTCCGAGAAGAAAGAAGACGAGATATGAGTTGATCGCCACCCTGTGGCGATCCCTTTTTTATCAAGTAATCTGATGCTAAGACTCATCCTTTTCTATCTCCTGTCAGAGAAAGTATATCGCCCCCGGGCTGAGACTATCTATTACAGTCCGGTTGTACCTCCTCTTCAAGCGCCAGCTACTTGAAAATGTACCTGATAATTTAGCAACATTTAAATACTCGTAACGGACATAGGGATTCCTACTACCGACGAGTTTTATATACTAGATTGGTGAAGCGAGTTGAGACCCGTATGAAACTGAACCATCATCAGCCAGGCAATCATACACCGGGGGCCAATAACCCATGTTAAAGTGCGAAAGTGATCTCGGACACATACCTTCGGGCTGCGCTATCTCCGGCATCTTCAACAGGAAGGGCAAGCGCATCGACGGCAACAAGATCATCAAGTCCATCGCCCTCATGCACGACCGGTCTAACGGTCTCGGCGGAGGCTTTGCAGCATACGGTATTTACCCTAAGTACAAGGATTACTACGCGTTCCACGTGATGCTCGACGACGAAGAATCCAAAGAGCAGCTGGAGTGCTACCTGGCCCAGCACTTCGTCGTGGAGAAGGACGAGAAGATCCCGACTCGCAAGACTGAAAACATCCACAAGGCTCCGCTGCTCTGGCGGTACTTCGTCCGGGTGGACGATAAGAAGCTGCCCGACGGGGCGGAAGAGGAAGACCACGTCGTCCGGCAGGTCATGCACATCAACTCTAACATCGCAGGCGCTTTCATTTCCTCCAGCGGCAAGAACATGGGCGGCTTCAAAGGCGTAGGCTACCCTGAAGATATCGCTCACTACTACAAGCTCGAAGAATACAACGCCTACCTCTGGACTGCCCACGGCAGGTTCCCGACGAACACTCCGGGCTGGTGGGGCGGAGCTCACCCGATGGCGCTGCTCGACTGGTCGGTCGTGCACAACGGCGAAATTTCCTCGTACGGCATCAACAAGCGCTACCTCGAAATGTTCGGCTACAAGATGGAGCTCATGACCGACACCGAGGTCATCGCATACCTATTCGACTTATTAGTAAGGAGGCACAAGCTGCCGATCAGAGTGGCGACCGCCGCGCTGGCACCGCCGTTCTGGAAGGACATCGACGCCATGCCCGAGGCAGAAAGGCAGGCGTGTACGGCCTTGCGCATGGTCTACGGCGGAGCGCTCATGAACGGCCCGTTCTCCATCATGGTCGGGTTCAGGGGCGGAGTGATCGGCCTCAACGACCGCATCAAGCTCAGGCCCATGATCGCGGCAGAGAAGGACGACTTCCTGTACATGTCCTCGGAAGAGGCCGGCATCAGGATCATCGAGCCCAACCCGGACAAGGTATGGGCACCGAAGGCAGGCACGCCTGTCATCGGTTTACTGGAGGATGAGGTATAATGGCTACCCAGGTACCTCCCGAGTTCACCGTCAACATCAACGACCGGAAATGTGTCCGGTGCAAGCGCTGCGTCAACGAGTGCGGCTTCGAAGCGCTGACCTACAGCAAGGAATACAACGAGATCATAGCGGACGACGCGAAGTGCGTGGCCTGCCACCGCTGCGCCACCATGTGCCCCAAGCATGCCATCCGCATCGAGGACAACACCCTGGCGTACAAGTACAACGCCAACTTCTCGCCCACCCACAGGAAAAACATCCTCAAGCAGGCGGAAACCGGCGGCATCCTGCTCGGGGCCATGGGCTGCGACCTGCCCTACCCCATCTTATGGGACAACATGCTCATCGACGCCTGCCAGGTCACCAACCCGTCTATCGATCCCTTAAGGGAGCCGATGGAGCTGCGGACCTACCTCGGCAGAAAGCCGGACAGGCTGGAGTTCGACGGCGACGGCCACGACATGCTCAAGCTCAAGACTAAGCTGGCACCGAACCTGAAGCTCGACTTCCCGCTGGTGTTCGGCGGCATGTCCTTCGGCGCAGTCAGCTACCCCGTCCACAAGTCGCTCATGATGGCGGCCCAGCGGACCGGCATCCTCATGAACACGGGCGAAGGCGGCCTACACGAGGACTTCTACCAGTACAAGGACAACGTCATCGTCCAGACGGCCTCCGGCCGGTTCGGCGTCCATGCCGATTACCTGAACGCCGGCGCTGCCATCGAGATCAAGATCGGCCAGGGCGCCAAGCCCGGCATCGGCGGGCACCTGCCCGGCGAGAAGGTCAACGAAGTGATCTCGAAGACCAGAATGGTCCCGGTGGGCGCAGACCTGATCTCGCCCGCACCGCACCACGACATCTACTCGATCGAGGACCTCGGGCAGCTCATCTTCGCTCTCAAGGAAGCTTCGAGGTACAGGGTGCCTGTCGGTGTCAAAGTCGCAGCCGTCCACAACATCGCGGCTATCTGTAGCGGTATCGTCCGGGCGGGCGCCGACTTCGTGACCATCGACGGCTTCAGAGGCGGCACCGGAGCTGCGCTGAAGGTCGTCAGAGACAATGTGGGCATACCTATCGAGCTCGCTCTGGCGGCAGTGGACGACCGTCTCCGCCAGGAAGGTATCCGCAACCACGCCTCCATCATCTGCGGCGGCGGCATCAGGCAGAGCGCCGACATGATCAAGGCCATAGCGCTGGGCGCGGACGCAGTGGTCGTCAGCACCTCGGCGTTAGTCGCTCTCGGCTGCAGAGTATGCCAGAAGTGCAACACTAATAAATGCTCGTGGGGCATAGCGACCCAGAACCCGAAGCTGACAGCTCGCCTGGACCCTGAAGAGGGAGCCCAGCGGGTCACCAACTTAGTCACAGCGTGGAGCCACGAGACGCAGGAAGTCCTCGGCGCGCTGGGCGTGAACTCCATCGAGAGCCTGAGGGGCAGCAGAGAACGCCTCCGCGGCCTCGGCCTGGACGAGAAGACGCTTGAAATCCTCGGCATCAAGCCAGCGGGGAGATAACATGGTCAGTATTGACGCCAACGAGATGCACTACAAGGTGCTGAACGAGAAGATTCAGGCTCTGGCATCGCAGGGCGAGAAACACTTAGAGCTGCAGAACGTCTGCGGCCAGAAGTTCATCGGCGACGGCCTCCAGGGCAACGTCAAGATCGACATCTACGGCATCCCTGGCAACGACATGGCCGCCTTCATGGACGGCCCCGAAATCGAAGTCCACTGCAACGGCCAGGACAGCATCGGCAACACCATGAACGCCGGCAAGGTGGTCATCCACGGCCACGCGGGCGACGTGATCGGCTACGCCATGAGGGGCGGCAAGATCTTCATCAGGGACGGCGTCGGCTACCGGGTAGGCATTCATATGAAAGCCTACCAGGACAACGTGCCATACATCGTCATCGGTGGCAACGCCTGCAACTTCTTCGGCGAGTACATGGCCGGCGGTGTCATGGTCCTGCTGGGCTTGAACAACGCTGACGGCAACCCCATCGCAGGCGACTACGTCGGGTCAGGCATGCACGGCGGCGTCATCTACATCAGGGGCGACGTCGAAGACCGCCTCCTTGCCCGGGACGTCAAGAAGGTCGAGCTCGACGCCGAGGACAAGGCCCGGTTAGAGCCGCTGGTCAAAGAGTACTGCCAGCACTTCGGTTGCGACTACAACAAGGTCATGAGCAAGCCGTTCATCAAGCTGGTGCCGAAGTCCGCGAGACCCTACGGCAATATGTACGTGAGCTGAAAGCTCAGCTTTTTCTTTTCTCTTTTCTAACGATTAATGCCGTAGCAACTGCTATCTCCGCTATCCATCGAACGCAGGCGAACGCTGCGCTGTGACGCCAGCACAGCGCAGCGTTCCTCTTGCAGCATCGCAGCGTTCGCCGAAAAACGACTTCTGCCAGCGAACGCTATGTCCAGTGTTTCTTTTCATTGCCACTTAACCGACTAGAAACTTATATATACAGATTGATACTATGTACCTATCGTACATAGGTACATAACGTAATTATATGCATATAGTATAGCAATACCTATTGATTGTCCATATATCAAATTCCATAACACTCATACTGGAGCGACTTACATGAATTCAGAGAAAGACCTCGTGATCTGCACGAGGGGCCTCACCAAATCCTACAATGGCAAGCCAGTTTTACAATCGCTGGACCTCAAGGTGCCGAGGAACTCGATCTTCGGCTTCCTCGGGCCAAACGGCGCCGGCAAGAGCACTACTATCAAGCTGTTGCTCGGGCTGATCAAGCCTACGGCGGGTACAGGCAGTGTATTCGGGCTCGACATCGCCCGGGATAGCGCGGAGATTCGCAGGCGGATCGGCTACCTGCCTCAGAACCCGAGATACTACGAGTATATGACCGCCAGAGAAACGCTCCGGTTCACAGCGGGCTTTTTCTATAAAGGCCCGGCCGATCTGATCGAGCGACGCGTTGATGATACGCTGCGCATGACCGGGCTGGAGGACAAGGCCGATCGCAAGATCAAGGGCTTTTCCGGCGGAGAGCTCCAGCGCCTGGGCATCGCGCAGGCGCAGATAAACAACCCGGACTTGCTCATCCTGGACGAGCCGGCGGCATCCCTGGACCCTATGGGCCGGAGGGACGTGCTGGAGGTGATGCGCGGCCTGAAAAACCGGACGACGATCTTCTACTCTACTCATATCCTGGACGATGTGCAGCGGGTCAGCGATACGGTGGCGATCTTGAACAAAGGTACCCTCATCGCCATGGCACCGATAGAAGAGCTGCTCGATGCCCGGGAGGGAGTAGTGTACAAGCTGGTCATGAAGGGCAACCCTGCAGGTATCCGTTCTACTCTGACCTCTCAGCCGTGGATCTCGTCGGTGACCTCAACAGCAGACAATGGTCACTCTGTGTGGAACCTGACGATCACAGATGAGGCAGCTGCAGAGAGACAACTGTTACGCCTGCTGCTGCGGGATGAAACTATGACTGTCAAAGAGTTCAGCCGGGAAAGATACGATCTGGAAGACGTTTTCATGAAGTTCGTGCAGGAGGAAAAGAGCAATGTCTGAAACAATGCAGCCGGTAACCGGCTCGGGCTGGACCGTCGGGCTGGCCAACATGCTGAAGAAAGAAAACCGCCTCTGGTGGGGTGACAAAAGATGGCTGATCCAGATGATTGTCTGGACCGCCATCATCACCGGCCTTCTGGCCGCCACTCTCTATATCGTGACTCACATGGCGCCGCCTGACGAAACAGAGATTCAGGACATGGGCAGCCTGGCAGTTCTCGGCTCCCAGCTATTCTTCAGCATCGCCGGGTTTGCCATGGTCTTCGGAGTCATCATCCTCACTCACGATGCCATCATCAAAGAGCGAGATTCCGGCACAATCGAATGGCTGCTGTCGAAGCCTCTGTCCAGAAAAGCGTTCGTCATCGCCAAGCTGATCGCCAGCACGATCGGCATGACCTTGATCATGGTACTCCTGCAGGGTGCGCTGTCCTACGCAGTCATCTCCCTCTTCCACGGCAGCACCTTTGCTCTGCTGCCCTTTATCGGGGGCCTGGCGCTGATCTGGTTATCATGTATGTTCTACATGGCACTGCTCCTGCTGCTCGGCACAATTACGACTTCCCGGGGCCTTGTCCTCGGCACGTCCATAGGCTTCTACGTGCTCGGCGGCCTGGTGCCGATGCTCTTCAGCCAGTCGGTCTACCTCACCCCGTGGAAGCTGGGCGACATAGCTACAGGGATATCCATAGGTATGCCGTTAACAATGGAGATGGCTATGCCGATCGTAGCCACGGTCGTCTGGATTGTCATCTTCATCGCCGGCGCTCTCTGGCGTGTAGAAAAGCTGGAAATATAATTCGGAGGGGCAGCTTGCCCCTTTTTAGGTAGGGTCATTCTAGAAATTTTAAGTAAAAACTCTGTACCTGGATGTTCGCCTTTTGAACGCCTGAATTCGCAGGCGTTCTGGAAGGCGATTCGTACACGAACGCTGCGCTGTGCCAGGATCACAGATTACGACAGATGACACAGATTGCACAGATACGGCTCGATATGAATAGATTAGATTGATCCGGTAGTTATCTGTGCAATCTGTGTCATCTGTAATAATCTGTGATCTGGCACAGCGCAGCGATCGTGTTGCTGTCTCAGGGAGCCCGTGCAATCAGGAGGTCACAGCGTAGCGTTCGTGTACCTTTACGGGTCGTACTTCTCACGAATTGATCGGACACTCGTATAAAAGTTACAGTGATTACTAACTTCGTGATCTCCGCGTCGCCAGTTACACGATCTTTCCGCCGTCGAAGACCCGGACTTTGGCCTGCCCGTCCTCGATCGTGATAAAGGTGTTCTGGTGCCGGGCCTTGTTGAACTCGTTGAACCAGGAGCCGGTGTTGGCGACCATACCGTCGTCGCTCACGAAGGGCTCGTGAGTGTGGCCGAAGACCAGCTTTTCCCCGGGGTGCATACCGAGGAGCATGTACTTGCCCTTTGCCATGGCCAGCTCCCTGATCCGGTTGACCTCTTCCTTGACGTGGGGCCCGCCTTTGATCACCTTCATCTTCCACCACGAGCCTTTTCGGTTCTCGAACCAGTTCCACAGGTTGCTGGCGTACTCGCCCAGCACGTCCTCCGAGAAGCACATGCGGTCGCAGAAGGCCTCGTAGTTCTCGATGCTCAGGGGCTCGAGGTTCGCCATCACTTCCAGCTCGTAGCCGTGGATAAAATAGAACCTGCTGTCGCCGTCGGTCAGCCGCAGCGACTTGGATACCGGGAAGTGGAAGTAGTCGTTTGAATACCGCCTGCTAAGCCTCAGGATATAATAGTCGTGGTTGCCCACCACGTAGTGGACGTTCTTCGCCTTCAGGTGGCCGATTTTCTCCAGCACGTCAGAGTTCTCGACCACGACCTGGGCGTTGTTTCTCCGCCAGAAATCTAGGATGTCGCCAAGGAAAATGATGTGGTCGATGTCCGGCGTGTCACACATGTCCAGAAACTGCATGAACTCTTGCTTGTTGCTGTACTGGCACCCTAAGTGCACATCCGAGACTACGACGATCAATGACCTTCCCCCACTATAGCTGCTGATAGCAGTATTAATGATCTCACGTACCATCAAATTTTTGGAAAGCGTACGCTGCGCTGTGCTCTGACACGAAGGGCACGAAGGACACCGAGGACACAAAGGTCAGGCAAGGTCACGAAGTACGTGCCCTTTGACACGACCCCTTTGTGTCCTTAAAAGCCTTCGTGTCCTCCGTGCCCTTCGTGTCCTCAGTGTTGAAGCACAGCGCAGCGTACGCTGTAATCTGAAATGGAGACATTAAGATCTGCCGGGCACAGCAACAGTAAAATAGAGAGACCGAGATATAACAACCGATTACGGGGATAGACATTGTTCGAGCCAAGAGTGTTTAAGAAGAACGGCCTTGAAGCCTTCCGGCTGGTGGGCAGCGACGGCAGCGAGTTCTTCTACGAGGGCGTCATCGACTGCAACGAGAACGAGATATACCGGGACGACCAGGGCCGGCTTTACTACCCTGTCGTAACGGAGATGGGTGGGGCTGTCAAGTACTACGTCGAGCTCGCGATGGACTTTCCCCCTATCCCCAGCGATCCCGGCGATATGGAGAAAGAGATCTCCCGGCTGGTCAATGTTTCTCCACGGGGTGGCAGGCAGCTGCCTGAGGACGTGTTTGTCCCGCAGGCTGAAGAAGCAGCTCCTGTAGAAGCGCCGGCTACTGAAGAGCCTGCAGCTCAGGCTTTACCTGAACCGGAGCCCGTCAAAGAGCCTGCAGCTCCCGAGGTTGTTGTCAAGCCGACAGAGCCGACCAATGCCCAGGAGCCGCTCCAGGAAGCCGAACCTCCTGCACGTAAGCCTAAAAAGTCCCGATCAATGGCAGTTCCCATTGCTATCGGGCTTATCGTGGTAGTACTCATCGCAGCAGTAGTCGGCGTCTATGTCCTGAAGCCGGGGGCCTTCCAGGGCCTTGCTTCTCTTTATGGTCACCCCGCGCCGACGCCGACTCCGGAGCCCACGCCCCTTCCCACTGATGTGCCCGTCGTTACCGCAACTCCCGAGCCGACACCGAACCCGACTCCCGAGCCTCAAAATATTACGACAGAGACGCTGCTCCAGATCCAGCCCCTCATCGATGTCGGAAACGGATCGATGGCCGGGTTTACCGCAGAACACGTAGCGGCGAACTCGGCAGGGAACCCGATCAGGCAGGCATACGACCTTTACACGTTTGTCAACGGCCGGTGGAACGATACTGGGGACGAATCCACCGAAGGCTTGCCGGCAAGCGCTCTCACCGGGACTCTCCAGGGTAATTCGAGGGACTACAGCGTGCTCATGTGCGCGCTGACCAATGAGACCGGCGTCGAATCCCGGGTCATCGCATACTATAAAGACGATCAGCTTTACTACTATCCGGAAATTCTCGTGGCCAACAATTCCAGTGGCTATGCTTCGGCAAAGGCCGATCTCAAGGCCTGGTTCGGAGTCACCCAGCCCTTCGGCCACAACGACGATGCGGGGTACTGGATATCGATGAGCAGAGGCACTGCTCCCGGCACCAGGGTGGAAGCTTCCGAAGAATTCGCGGTGTACTTTTCGGGCGCGCCGGTTAAGATCAAGTAATTTTTTTTAGATTGCAGGGCACGCTGTCCCGATGATGTCTGCCACAGGCAGCAGGACGACGAATCGGGCACTTTTGGGCAGGTCGCAGGTCCCGGCGGAGATCTAAAAATCAGCAAGCTCCGGCCCTTATTGTGCCGGAGCCGCACGTAACTGAAAGTCGTCAATTACTCCGTCTGGAGGATGGCATCGATCGACGATCTTACCGCCTCGTTCGTAGCATCGTAAGAGTCGTACGAATAGGCGTAGATAAACAGGTTGCTGTACCGTGATGCCGTCGCGTAGCCCGTCTTACCGTTCGGCAGCCTGGCCGAATAACAAGCGGACTCATCGCCCAGCGCGGGGGTTTCTGCCGACACGATCTCTCCCACTGCTGCGACCGTTTGCTTACCGATGGTGCACACGCCCGACAGCTGTCCCGGGCTGCCGGACTTACCGACGAAGCCCTTGATCTTATCGCCGCTGGCGCTGCGGTAGACGAACTCTTTCGCTTCGTAGATGCCCGATAGCTGGGCACCCGTCGGAATTAAGTCCTCATAACCCTCAATGCTAATCCCTTCTTCCCTCGAATTGGAGATGAACTTTTTCACGCAGTCATCCTGAGACCTGAACGTCGTGGATTCGACGAGGTCATACGTAGTTCCTCCCACTGTCAGCTGCGAAGGAAATTCAATATCCTCTATCGATTTCTGGTACTTACTCGTAAACCCGTCGACACCGCAGCAACAGCAGCAACCGCTGATGCTGGTCACGATAACGAGGATTGCCGCTATCATAATAATGCTATATGCCTTCATATAATCCCCCTGTAATTTATTGAGTATCTGGCTTATGGATTATAAACGTTGCCCGGACAGGTTCCAGTGCCATGTCACTGGGTATATTCCCTTCTTTTCATAAAAATTACGCCATATAATAGCTTTAACCTGAAATCGATCACCGCTATGATCTAACTGGCAAACAAAGGGGTGGGATTTTGAATAAAGGTACTTTCAATAGTCGAATAGCCTTCTTGAGCACTGCGCTTATTCTGCTGATCATCTGCTCGACCCAGTTCTCCGGCATGGCCAGCGGTCAGGTGTATCCCCAGCAATATGGGGGAACAGGGAACTACGGCGATTTTTATGGCGGTAGCTATCAGCAGCAGCCTGCAGGAGCCTCATCAGGCTCTCCGGTAATCCAGGGGCTTGAAGGGCTGAGAGGCTTCGGGTCCGGCCACAGCCAGCTAAGCCTGGCAGTCATACCGCTATCCCAGCAGGATGGCAAGCTGATGTTTCAAGTAATCGGATTCGCGGTTTCCATTCCAGAGACCGGTGAAGCGGTCGTGTACTCTATGAGGACGCCGATGTCCGGTATCATCGACCCTTCGCAGAACACCATGCAGATCGATATCGCTAACCTGGCCACATCCGTCAATAATGCCGGCTACACGGACAGCTCCCAGATCTATGATATGATGAGGACTGATCCTCAGGTTGTCATCATAGACCTCGATTTGACCAGCCCGGCCAGGCAGGACTCACAGACTGTCTTCTCCGTCAACAGCTTAGACCTTGTTCCGCCTGATGGCAAGATGCAGGCCTTCTCGATGAAACAGCCAACGCAGCTCATCATCGACACGCAGAATAATATCGTCGCCATGGTGGCTTTCCCCGAGATGGTCAACACTTTCAACAGCTACTACGGAGCGACGTTTGCCCAGGTTGAGCCAGTAGTATACGCGCAGCCAGTGCCGATCGTGGCACCTGTGTTTGTACCGTACGTCAGGCCTATACCTTTCTACACGACGGGCTACGTACCCTTCAACCCGTTCTACTACGGGACCGGCTACCGGCCGTTCTTCGAGCGCAACCGCTACACGGACATCGACATCTACACGAACAGGAATCACTACCCGATCCAGGAGTCCAGGTACGACTTCGCAGACAGGGCCCGCAATGATCTGGTAGCGGGCCAGCGTCGGGGCGAGTTCACACCTAACCGAAACGTGGGTAATACCATCAGTGGGGGCATCGGGGGATATCGCGGCGGTGTCAAGCCAGCATTCTCGACGGGCAAAGTAGGCGGAGCCAGACCTGGTGGCATAAAAGCTGGCGGAGCCAGAGCAGGAGGCATGGGCGGCGGCCGGCGGAGGTAACCTGAGGCTTTAATGATTAGTACATTGAACTAGTGATGTAGTTATGGCTGGAGCAGGGCATTCCGCCCTGCCCACTTTTACCTTATTTTCGTAAGTACTCTAAGGCCCGGCACCGGATATTTCAAGACCTGGCAGGGCTAATAATCTTATATCAATAATTGTCCCGGGGGTCAAGGCGATATGGTCGACTGGAAATGTGTTTTAAAGGGAGACGCTACGGCATGGCTGCTGGAGAACGACAATCCTTCTGTACGTTACTTTGCCCTGCGTGACCTGCTGGCGTTGCCCGAGTGCGACCCGGAAGTAAAGAACGCGAAGGAGCAGATCATGAGGGCCGGACTTGTGCCGGCAATCCTCGCAGAGCAGCGCCCGGAAGGCGCATGGGAAGAGCCCGGGCGCTTTTACACGGCGAAGTATAAAGGTACGGTATGGCAGCTCATAATCCTCGCCGAACTCGGGGCGGATGGCAAAGATGAACGGGTGAAAAAAGCCTGCGAGTACATACTAAGCCATTCTCAGGACCTGGAAAGCGGGGGCTTTTCTCAGTCTACCGCAGTAAAGACCGGCGGAGGGCGACACGGAGAGGTTATCCCCTGCCTGACGGGAAATATGGTATGGAGCTTAATACGCTTCGGCTACCTCGATGATCCCCGCCTACAGCAGGGCATAGCGTGGCTGACCACCTACCAGCGCTTCGACGACGGCGAAGGTGAAGCACCATCTGGCTGGCCTTACGACAAGTACGAGATGTGCTGGGGAAAGCACACCTGTCACATGGGTGTGGTTAAAGCGCTGAAAGCGCTGGCGGAAATTCCGGAAGAGCAGCGATCGGCTGAAGTGAAAGAGACGATCGAAAAAGGGGCAGAATTCCTGCTGATCCACCACGTCCATAAAAGAAGCCATAACCTGCGAAAGCTGGCAAAGCCCGGCTGGCAGCAGTTCGGCTTTCCGCTCATGTACCAGACCGACGTACTGGAAATCCTGGGGATACTGACAAAGCTCGGCTACAGGGACGAGCGGATGAATGAAGCCATCGATCTGCTGGTTTCGAAACAGGATGAAAACGGCAGGTGGAAGCTCGAGAACACCTTCAACGGCAAGTTCCAGGTCGACATCGAGCGGAATGCCGAGCCAAGTAAGTGGATAACTTTGAATGCGCTGAGGGTGCTGAAAAGGTACTGCAACAGTAGTAAATAATACCTATTTTTACTCATTTTTGCCCGTCATCCGGATAGGATGCACTGATGTACGGCGATCAAAAGTTATATTACCGTTCGTAAAAATTCTTAGCTCTATGAGTCCGGATGGTAAATCTCAACAGAACCCGACCATAGCTTACCTGCTAACGGGTGCTCTCGCAATAGTGGCACTGGCCGCATGCGCGGCAAGCTTCCTACATCCCGAGCTCTTTGCCGGAGACAACCTCGCCTTAACCGGCTGTGCCCGGGGCACGGCTCTGGTCATCATGCTGGTGGCCGTTCCTGCGATGCTAATCTCTATGTACCTCTCGGCCAGGGGTTCGCTCAGGGCGCAGATGATCTGGGCCGGCTCTGTCCTGTACATCCTCTACAATTCGTTCTACTTCGCTTTCAGCGCCAGCTTTAATCGCCTGTTCCTGATCTACGTCCTCATGCTGTCGCTGGCACTGTGGTCGTTTGTGGCAATCCTGGGCCAGATGAGTGTAGGTGCGATCGCCAGGGCTTTCAACCTGAAAAAGCCCCTTCGCATTGCCGCTATCCTCTTTCTGTTGCTGCCGATTCTCATCTTTATCCCGCTTGACGTCATCCCGCACATCGAGGGGATGATGACCGGTGTCCGGCCGATTGGCATAGCGAATACTCAGCTGCCGACTAACCACATCAGCGTCATCGACCTGGCTTTCTGGACCCCTCTCTTCGCCCTGGCCGCCGTCTGGCTATGGCAGCGCAAGGAGTGGGGATATGCCCTGGCCGGCACGATGCTGACATTCTACACCATAGAGCTCTTCGGCATCGGCATCGACCAGTACTTCGGGGGCATGGCCGACCCGACTTCTCCGCTTGCAGACGCTTCGGCGATGCCCATGTTTGTCATCCTGTCGCTGGTCTGGCTAGCCTCCCTGGTGCTGTACCTGCGGAACCTGCGCCAGAAGAAGTCAGCATAATCGCCTGAAAAAAGAGGGGGCGTTATCGCCCCGATTAATTTTATACTTGATACCGCAGCTGCGCGTGAATTCTCGTCATCGCGTTCCCGTCGTTCTTCACGACAAACCAGTACGTATCGTCGTGGGTGGGAGTAAAGTCAAAGATTACGCTGACCGTGTCATTCGCGGCGACGTACGCGCTCCAGTTGGAGCCGCCCGCGTCGAAAGCAGTATAGTTATCCTGGTCCA
The DNA here is from genome assembly GCF_049676595.1 of Methanocella sp. MCL-LM. GTDB lineage: Archaea > Halobacteriota > Methanocellia > Methanocellales > Methanocellaceae > Methanocella_A. The sequence continues at coordinate 2,981,775 of NZ_CP187259.1, read as the reverse complement.
TGACCATCACGTCGATCGGACTGCCCTCTGAGTTGAACTGCGCTCTCGCCGGCTTCCCGGCAGTCAGGTTAAAGGTAGTCCACGTGGTGCTATTGCTCTCTATGTTCTGCCACCAGTTGGAGTAGCTGGAATTAGCCCCGAACCCAGCGCCGGATAGTTCGCCTGATGAGGCGCCGCCGGCAACACCCGCCACTGCAATTACTTCGATGGCCTCGTATGTCGCGGCCACGGCAAGCACCAGCGCTACTACCAGCAGCAGCTTTCCGTTGTCGATAATCGCCTGCTTGTACGCCTGCAGCCTGGAGTCGGTGCCGAACGCCTTCGGCTGCAGCAGCGCGATCAAGCCTCTGGTACAGGCAAACATGGCTATGATGTACGCCTCGCCTTCCAGCACCAGAGTCAGGTAGTGAGGTGCCAGAGTACTCAGCGGCAGCACGCCCGGAACGGGCACGACCAGCATGACGCCCCAGATCAGGGCCCTGAACGTGCAAAACAGCAGCGCCCAGAACGGCAGGATGAGCGAGGGTAAGACTATCATGAGCAGAGTGCCGGGAATGAAGTTTACCAGGAACGTCGCGATGGCTGCCATGACCACATTGCCGCTGGTATATGCGTCCCCGATACTCGCATATACTCCACCGGATCCGTAAGTCTGGCCGGTGGCCGCTATCATCGACATCTGGAGGTCGGGATACACGAGAGCTATGACGGCCCCGAGGAGGATCGCGCCAAAGTAGATGGCGTTGATGATCAGAAACAGTTTCCAGTCTTTGCGAAAGATCGCCTTGATGTCTTCGAGGAGGCGCATAGCAGAGTGATCAATATTTCAAATATTTAAGTTTTACATGACAGCAGAACCCCAGAAAATTTCCGGGGCTTCCGGGACTAAAGTATAGCATCTGCCCTTTCACCATAACTTATAGATCATGCATGTAACCCCGCGAGACGTGCTGAACAGGCTCAAATGGAAGGCCGGCGAAAGCCTCTCAGATGCTACCATCTACTATGTTAGCCGGGGCAGCCCCAGGGACTCGGCTACGGTGAGCGGTGACGAGATCAAGGAAATAGGAGCCTTCGGTCTGGAGCTAGAGTCCGGCTCTGTTATCCCATACCACCGTGTATATCGAATCGACTACCGTGACGCTACAATCTTTGACCAGCTGTGGTACAGGCATGCTCTGAGGCACTAAAAAATGTAATGTCCGGACTTGTCGGTGACTGTATGACTAGGAGCCCTTCGGATAAAGATTGTCAAGATTGCCATGGACGAAGTAAGCCCAAAGCCTGCATAAAAGTAAACATTGCCCGACTGCATGAGTGTCTCGAGTTTTTCGAGCTTATCCTCGACACTGTGCGGCAGCCTTTTGCTGTCCTGAAGACCGATGGCGCCATCACTTCGATGAACGAGGCATTCAGCGATCTGACAGGCTATTCCAGAGAAGAGCTGGCGGTAATGTCCCTGATCAGTCGCCTCGTTGCTCCCGAGCTCAGGGATACGTGCAATATGGCGCTCTCGGGGCTGATCGAAACCGGGGGGAGCACGTTGTTTAAATCGAAACTTGCCAGGAAAGATGGGTCCCGAGTACCTGTAGAACTTACAGTAAGCCTCCTCTGCGACGAAGCCGGCAACCCTGCCTTTTACACTCTCTTTTGCACCGATGTCGCAGAACGAGAGAAGTGTGAAGCAGCACTGCAGGAAAGTGTAGTAGAGCTGGACCGGGTGCCGGGCGATTACCGGGAGGGTGCCCGGTTCGTGATAATGCTGCCTGCGATAGAAAAATAACCGGGTCCTAACCGGTTAGTCTGGAAATCGCTTCGGCATTCCCTAAGTCGAATTCTTAATAAACCGCAGTACCTTGCTCACGGAATAACTTTTTATAACATCTCCCGGTAGTTTTTACTATGGCTTCCACAATCCTCTCCACCGGTAATAGTTTCACTAACTCATATATTCTTAAAGGGGACCGGGCAGCAGCTATCATCGATGCAGGCTTGCCGGGCTACGAGAAAAAGATATTTGCCGCGCTGGATGCCAATGGCATCGCAAGGGACCAGGTAAAGCTCCTCATTCTCACTCACGGCCACGGCGACCACTACGGCAGCCTGAAGGCGCTGAAGGCTGCTTTCCACGCTCCTGTCATGGCCGGCTGGCCCGATGCCAGCTATGTCGAGAAGGGCGAGAGTGCACCGGTGGTGCCCGTCAATCTGACCGGACGGATGATCAAGCTGTTCACCGGGGCAAAGGCGAGCCCCTGCAAGGTCGATGTGGTAGTGAAAGAAGACATGAACCTCAGCGCTTATGGTATAGACGCCAGAGTCCTCACCATGCCGGGCCACACGATGGGATCACTTGCCGTGCTCGCGTCGGACGGGGGCTGCGCGGTAGGCGACAACCTCGCGGCGCTGGTATTAAAAAACAGCCCGGGGATGCCGCCCTTTGCCGAGTCGCCGGATATGATCGGGGCAGGGCTGAAAAAGGTGCTGGACAACGGGGCCACGGATATCTGCCCCGGCCACGGGAACAGGTGGGAAGCATCGACGGTCAGAAAGAAGTTCGCTACTATTATCGCCTGATGATGGCTGCTTATCGCCCGATATGTACGGGTAATATATGTCGGGCAGAGCCGGGTTATCCTGGTGGCCACTCTACGGCAGGCAGCAGGACTACGAACTTTACACCATGCGAATAATCGCCTGACACCCGATCCTGGACCCTGACCATGCCCCCGAAGTCTTCGACAATGGTCCTCACCAGGTAAAGCCCCATACCGTGGCCGCTGGTTTTCTGGTATTCGCTCTTGAAGCGCTGGAATAACTCTTTTTTCTGGTCGTCCGGTATGCCGGGCCCGTCATCGGCCACCGCCGCCTCGTAATATTTCCTGCCATGTTCCCACGCGGAGTCGACTGAAATCCAGACAGTTACCGGACCTCGTGAGTGCTTAACCGAATTGCCGATCAGGTTTGTAAAAACTTCCTTCAGCAGCGGGTTCGCCCTGACGATACAACCCTGCGGCCTGGCATAGTTAACCGAGGTACGCTTACCGGGGTCCTGAGGATAATCCCTTATCGCTTCAGCTATGATTTCACCCAGGTCGACGTCCTCGAGCCGGCGCTGCTCTGTCTTCAGCCGCCTCAGAGTCTTGACGTTGTTGATGAGGTCCGTGCAGCGGTACAGGCTGCCCAGCGATTTGTTCAAACGGCCGAGTATCTGGTCTTTGTCAGGCATCTGCTCTGGAAGCTCGCTGATGGCGACCTCCAGGAACCCTATGGCGACCTGGTTGAGGTTGTTGATGTCGTGGGCCATGAGGTCAAGGTACATGTCAGATTGTGCCTTTTCCTTTTTTAGGGCTTCCTCGTTCTCCTTTTCCTGCGATACGTCCAGCGCCACGGTCACAGTGCCGGTGTAGTTCCCCTCCCGGTCGAGGATGGGCGACGCGGCCACCGCCACCCAGATGAGGCCGGAATCCTTTCTCTTCAGCCGGGCCCTGTACGTCTCTTTCACGCCCAGGTGCCTGCGCTCCAGCGCTTTTTTTACAATCTCCCGGTCCTGTTCAGCCACGATATTGTAAACGCTGCAGCAGAGCAGCTCTTCCCCGGAGTAGCCGAGCATCGATCGGAGCTTCTTATTCGCGAAGACGAACTGATCGTTCCGGTCGAGGATCCAGATGCCCTCCTCGGCAAGGTCTACTACAAGGTGGTAAGTATCGACACCGCATATCTGACATTTCTCACTGAACTCTGGCATTAAGAGACACCACTGGCAGGCCGGTATTCAAGTATAGTCTGGCCAGTATTTGATTTGATGCCGCGCAAATGTGAAAAGTAGATGCTACGCAGGCGGGGTGCTTGCATTAGAAAAAGAAAGGTGAAAAAGGGATCAGGGAGTAATCCTGACCCTGTCTCTCGGGAACAGGACTGCTTCCCTGACGTTGTTCAGGTTGAGCATGGTCTGGAGCAGCCTCTCTGCTCCCAGGCCCCAGCCTGCGTGAGGGGGCATGCCGTACCTGAAGGAGTCCAGGTAGAACTTGAAGCTGTCCGGGTTCAGTTCCCGGTCCTCCAGATTCTTGGTCAGCTTATCGACCCTGTGCTCACGCTGGGCGCCCGACGACAGTTCCATCCTCGGGTGCATGAGGTCGAAGGCCTTGCAGACCTCGGGCCTCTCGTCGTAGGCCTGGGAGTAGAAAGCCCTGATGTTGGTCGGCCAGTCCACGATGAAGTAGTGCTCGCCGACGGTCTCGCCGATCACGTGCTCTGCTGCGGTGTCCAGGTCGTCGCCTAATTCTAAGTGGGCACATTCGGGGCTGGTCTTCGCGATGGCGATGGCCTCGGTGTACGGCACCCGCCTGAAGGGCGTCTTCGGCACCTGCAGGTCGATGTTGAGGACCTTGAGCTGGCTGGCGCAGTTCTCTTTTACATGATTATACACGTAGGCGATAGTGTTCTCCAGCAGGATCATGGCGTCCTCGTGCGTGGCAAACGAGAGTTCCACATCTATGGACGTGGCTTCGTTCAGGTGCTTCCTGGTCGCGTGCTCCTCAGCCCTGAAGATGGGGCCGATCTCGTAGACCCGGTCCATGCCGGAGGCCATCATCATCTGCTTGTACAGCTGCGGGCTCTGGTTCAGGAAAGCCTCCCGGTCGAAGTAGGAGATCGGGAATAAGGCAGTGCCGCCCTCGGTGGCGGTGGCCACGATCTTCGGCGTCGCTATCTCCAGGCAGCCGTTGGCAGACAGGAAATCCCTCACCGCCTTGATCATGTGGGCCCTGATGGTGAACACGGCCGTGACTTCCGGGCTGCGGATGTCCATGAACCTGGCGTCGAGCCTGGTGTCCAGCTCGGCCGGCACTTTGCCCGTGGGGTCCAGGGGCAGCGGGGCGTCGGCGATCGACAGCACCTCGATCTCGGTCGGGATGAGCTCGTAGCCGTGCGGGGCCTTGGCCTCAGCCTTGACCGTGCCACCTATGGAGACTACTGATTCCCTGCTCAAGCTCTTGACTGTGTCGACGATCTCTTTGGGCACCTTTTTCTTGGGCATGGTGACCTGTACCAGGCCAGCCCTGTCCCTTAAAATCAGGAAAGCCAGTCCACCGAAGTCCCTGATCTCGTGAACCCACCCGCTCACGATGACGGCATTGCCGTTCATCTCCGGCGTGATATCCTTAGAGTAATGTGTCCTCTTCATGCGATAACCTCTAACTAAACCTCTTCATGACTGATTTTGCGTGAGCGTCAAAGCCCTCTATGTTCGCGAGGGCGACGATTGTGTCCCGGATGCTGTCCAGGCCTTCCTTCTCGATGTACTGAACGCTGGTAGTCTTGAGGAACTGCATCACGTTCATGCCCGAGAAGGTCTTCGCGTACCCGCCGGTCGGCAGCACGTGGTTGGCGCCGCTGGCGTAGTCTCCGGCGGCGACCGGGGCGTATTCCCCGACGTAGACCGTGCCGGCGTTCCTGACCTCGTTCAGCACGGGCATCGGGTTCGCAACCATAATCTCGACGTGCTCCGGGGCGATCTCGTTGCAGGCGGCTGTCGCCGCGTCAAGATCCTCAGTGACGTAGATGACGTAGCCGGCTTTCTCGATGATCTGCTTCCGCAGGGCGGTCGCAGTCTGCAGCTTGATCTCCGAGTCCACGGCTTTTGCCAGCGCCTCCGACGGCGTAATCAGGACGGCCAGGGAGTTCACGTCGTGCTCCATCTGGGCGATCATGTCAGACGCAATTAACACCGGGTTGCCAGTTTCGTCTGCGATGACCACAATCTCGCTCGGGCCGGCAGGCATGTCGATCTCGGCGGCTCCCCGCACGTACATCTTCGCCGCCGTCACGTACGCGTTGCCCGGGCCAACGATCTTGTCCACCTTGCGGACGCTCTCGGTACCGAAAGCCATCGAGGCAATTGCCTGGACGCCTCCGATGCGGTAGATCTCGTCGGCACCCGCCATAGTAATCGCCGTGATCGTCAGCGGGTGAACCGTGCCATCCTTCCTTGGCGGGGTGCACGCTACCACTTCAGGCACACCGGCGACCTTGGCCGGGATGATGAGCATGAGGGCCGACGACGGGTAGGAGCCGGTGCCGCCGGGTACGTAGGCTCCGGCACTGGATAGCGCGGTATACTTCTGCCCGAGGCGGATGCCCGGGTTTACCTCTGTGAGCCACATGTCCGACTGGGGCATCTGCAGCGAGTGGAACGTCTCGATGTTGTCGAGGGCATGCTGGAGGTGCTCCAGCGTCTCGTAGTCTATGAGTTCGAAGGCGTTGTCGATCTCTCCTTCGGTCAGCGCGAAGGCTTCGAGGTCCACGCCGTCGAACTGCTTCGTGTACTTCCTGACCGCGGCGTCGCCGTTGACCTTGACGTCGTCGACGATCTTCTTCGCCGAGTCCATGGCCGACTCGATGCTGGTCCTGCGCTTGAAGACCTCCTCTAGCGAGTCCAGGCTGGATAGCTTCTTTATCATCGGATTCCCTCAGTAAGACGTGTCTACGATTGTGTGACCATTATAGATGCTTGAGGTTCATTAAACTTTGCGTTCACCGGAAACTATTTTCTAATGGAACCGCTATGCTTGATTACATCAAGTGATTTTATGCAGCAGAATACCAGGACCACTTCCGTCATGATCCGCGAAGCGGGCCTGAAAGACCTATCGGAAATGCAGCGCCTGGAGCGCGTGTGTTTCGACGTAGAGGCGTTTTCCAAGTTTCAGCTCAGGTACCTGGTGACGACGCCGACCGGGATATCTCTGGCCGCAGAGATCGACGGCAAGTTCGCGGGCTTCATCATCGGCATCATCAACCGCAACCGGTACGGCACTTATGGCCGGATTTACACCCTGGACGTGGACACGAGCTTCCGTGGCAAAGGCACAGGCACGGAGCTGACCCGGGCTCTGATAGATCGGTTCAAGACAGCCGGCTGCGAGAAGTGCTTTTTAGAGGTCCGGGAAGACAACGACAATGCTATCGCTCTTTATCATAAGCTCGGCTTTGAGAACAAGCACATTATTCCCCACTATTATGCCGAGGGAGTCCACGCAATAAAGATGCGGAAAGATTTGTGATGGGCGCAATGCGCCCCCTGAGTGCTAAGGAAAGCGCAAGCAGGTTGCCGATCGCGAGAACGATAGAAAGCACATATGTGAAGTCCCCTGTAGAGGCATAAAGATTCGATATGTCAGTGCCTGGGGCATAATTTAACGCATATATCATAGTTCTCAGCGCAAAAAAAGCTGGTATTATCTCTTTTCCTGCTATTGCCATGATCATGGCTGATAAGGTGGTAGCGCACAGGCCTGCAAGTCCGACCATTACAACTCCGGGCCCGGCAATCGGCGAATGCTCTATGCAGGCGTCCAGGCCGGCAGGATTAACGTAAATCTGAAAGACTTCGCCTCCAAGCGCTTTAACTATTACTGCGTGAGCGGTCTCGTGAATCAGCCCATAGCAGAAGTTGGCGGCTAGCAGCACTGCAGCTAAAGTAAGCAGGGCTATAGCTATCGAGCCCACCTTGTACCCCATGCTTATTCCCAGAGCCCAGGAGCATAAAGCCTTTCTCCTGACACCCTGGTCCAGGCCGTCTCCTACTCTGCAAACGCTGTGAAACCGTGCATGAATACGCGCTTATCCTTTTTATGTTCGGAACGCTAATCTAGCTCCTGACGAAGACTATAAATAATACTGTACTATTATTGGAGTAGTACCCGGGTAATATCATGCCTAAGATTTCCGTAGACATCCCGCAGGAGCTTTTAGACGATCTGATGGCTCACGTGGGCGAGGACAAGAAGTACGTCAGCCAGTCCGACGCCATCAGGGCTGCCGTCAGGCGGCTGTTGGATGCACTGGACGAGATCGACGAGCGGCGAGGCCGCACGAAGGGGGCTAAGAACTGAAGTCTATCGCTTTGTTATCCAGCGGCCTGGATTCGGTCGTGGCGTTCAAGAAAGAGCACGACGAGCACGGTGTCGCACTCGCCATCACTTTCGACTACGGCCAGCGGGCAGCTTCGAAGGAGATCGAGATGGCGAGGAAAATCTGTGCCAGATATCACATCAGGCACGAAGTGATCGAGCTACCGTGGCTGAAACAAATAACCGGGACTGCGCTGGTCAGCAGACAGGCCGAAGTGCCCGAGCCCACAGAGGCAGAGCTGGACGAGATCAAGGGCAGGGCGCTGGAGACGGCTCACCTGGTCTGGGTTCCTAACCGGAACGGGGCTTTCATCAACATCGCCGCAGCGTATGGCGATGCCATGGGCTTGAGCCGCATCGTCTGCGGCTTCAACGCGGAAGAGGGTGCTACCTTCCCGGACAACACCCCGGCTTACGTGGACGCGGTCAACAAGAGCCTGGCTCTCTCCTGCGAGAAAAAAGTGCAGGTGGTGGCACCCGTGATCGATCTCAATAAGGAGGAGATCATCAGGGAAGGCATCAGGATTGAAGCTCCGCTGGATTTAAGCTGGAGTTGTTATTTCGCAGGGCAGCAGCCCTGCGGCAAATGCGAGAGTTGTATGAGGCGGGCCAGGGCCTTCAAGCGGGCCGGAGTGCCCGATCCTTCTCTGGGAGGCGTTTAACCATGAAGTGTATTATAGCCGATCGGCCGATAGAGTACGACGGCAGCCAGATCAGCTCGCTGTGGGCTTACACAGTGTACAAAGTGCAGGAAGACAGCGTCGTGTGCTTCAGGGGCCCGTGCGACGTGACCCCCGGCCACATGATCGATTTAGAGGACAAGCTGAACGAGGAGAAGATCTCCTCTCCGGACATGATCCATTTCATCGTAGAGCACTTCGACTCCACCTCCGTCGCCCTCGCGTATACCCGCCAGCGGCTGCTGTCCTGCATCGCAGGAGAAGCGCTGCGGGACCGGAAAGTGTTCGCGACCCGGTCGGGCGACGACCTGTACTTTGGCGGCGAAAAGGCCTCTATCTCCATAGCCTCGGCCAGCGCGGTCAGCATGAAGATCCACTTCGGCATCAATGTCCGATGCGACGAGTGGGGCAGCCTGGAAAAGGCCGGAGTATACGATCCCGACGAGCTGATGGCGGAGATCGGCAGCCGGTATGCCGCAGAGCACGACGACATCCAGCGGGACATGCGCAAGTCCCGCCCGCTGGGGGCGTTCTCGTGAAGGCGCCGGTGAGGGAGATCTTCGTCAGCGTGCAGGGTGAGGGGCCATATGTAGGCTACCGCCAGACGTTTGTCAGGTTCCCGAAGTGTAATCTGGAATGCCTGTACTGCGACACGGCCAAAGACTGGGACAGCACGAAAAAGTGCCTGGTCGAGAAGACCCCGGGCTCGGGAGACTTCGCCGAAGAAGAAAACCCTATGACTCCGAGCCGCCTGCTGAACATCGCAGAGCGGGATCCGAAGATCCACTCGATCTCGCTGACTGGCGGAGAGCCTCTCCTTTATGGCAGCTTCATCAAGGAGCTGAAAGGAGCGAAGCATCCCCTGTACCTCGAGACGAACATGACCCTTCCCGAAGGCGCAAAGGACGTCAAGGACGTGGTGAAGATCGTGTCGGGCGACTTCAAGCTGAAAGCCCATTGTGATTTTAAAGACCAGTACGAGAAGTATTTCAACGCTACTGCCCGGTCCTTCAGCATTCTGAGGCGGACCAGCTTCCGGGACTGCTACTGCAAGATCATCGTGACTCCGGACCTGGATAAGGAGGACCTGATGCACGCGCTGGACCAGATCAAGGGCACCATATCAGCGCTGGTGCTGCAGCCGGTAACCCCGGTCGGCCCGGTCGGCCAGGTGTCGCCGAAATTTGTGTTAGAGCTGCAAAAGGCAGCCATGGACGAAGTAGAAGATGTTAGAGTGATTCCACAGACCCACAGAATGTGGGGGTGTTTATAGATGAGACTAGGTGTTATTGAATATATCGACAGCGCGCATTACCTGCCAGGGCACACTACCTGCGGGTGTATGCACGGGCACACTTACAAGGTTGAGCTGATCATCAGTGGAGAAAAGAAAGAGACAGGCATGGTCATGGACTTCTACGACATGAAGACCATCCTGCGGAAGGTCCTGAGCGAGTACGACCACCGGTGCCTGAACGAGATCGTGGAGTTCCCCAGCGTGGAGAACATCTGCGAGTCCGCGTACAATAAGCTGAAAGACCAGATTCCTTACCCCTTCGTCCTCAGGATGTGGGAGGGCAAGGGCAAGTGGTGCGAGATGGGGGACCTGTGAGACAAAGTCTCACAGTGCTTTTTAAACTATCTTTTTATACCAGCAAGTGCAACTAATGTCCAATGGCCATCTTTGCGACCCCTCTCGAAGTCACGCTCAAGTACAGCTTATCCAACCCTCTCTCGCTGTTCATCGGCGGCCTCTTCTTCATACCGCCCCTGGTGGCGTATTTCCTCCTGATCATCGCCGCAGAGCTGTTCGAGGGCAGCGAATACCTGTTTCTCGCCATGTTCGGGCTCCTGTTCGTGCTTATCCTGGTCTGCGTGGCGCTGCCCGGGGGCTACATCATCCTGTGCCTGAGAGACAGGCGTACTGGTAGCCTGCGGATGCCCGGTTTCTTCAGCGAGCCCGTGAAACTGCTGTCCGATGCTTTCGCCTTCCTCGTGATGGCCATAGTGTACATGATCTGCTTTGCCCTGATGTTCGCCCTTCTCTTCATACCCATAATATTTCTGCCTTCAAGCCCGACGGGCTTGGGTTTCGTGGCCTTTATCGCCTTCATGTTCCTGTTCGTCGCCATCTTCGCTATAGCGGTCAACGTCCTGTTCTTCACCTTCTTCATTTCCCTGACCCTCTACGCTGCCGAGGGTAGCCTGATCAGCGCGCTCAATCCCCTGCGGGTGGTCAAAGTGCTGGTTTCTAACCCTCTCGCTTTCCTGGTCACTCTGGTACTGGTCTACGGTATCGGCTCGCTGCTCCAGATCCTGGCCATCTTCATCATCACGATGCCATGGGTGCTCTTTTTCATCCTCCTGATCGATGCGCTCATCGTGGCCGATGTGTACCTGGCCACAGAGAAAAAGGCTGGCGAGTCAGGCGTGGGACAGCAGCCAACTCTCTAATTCTTTTAACCGGCGAATCTTTTCCACTCCGGGGGCCGGTTTTTACCTGAAATTACCGAGGTGGACTTTTATCTCCGCAGCTTAACTCTCCTGTGTCGGCCTCAGCCGACGGTGCCAATGCAGCAAATGGTAGACGTAAAATCGATAGTAGCCGATACTCTGAAGATGACAGGCCTGGCAGATCAGTCCATCGAGGACTCCGTCCGCTCGCTGGCAGACCACGATGTTGACCTGGCGGACAGGGTGATCAACCGGGATGCCGAGATAGACCGGCTGAAGCTCGATATCGACCGTAAGTGCATCGACGCCCTTGCCGGGAAACTGGAAGGCAAAGCCCTGCGGGTTGTCCTGGGCACATACCGGCTGATCGTGGACCTGGAACGGATCGGGGACTACTCAGTAGCTGTCTCCCGGGTCACGATAGCCGTGGCCAACAAGCCAGTCTCGGGCTCCTCGCTGGAGATACTGAGAATGGCCGAGATCGCCCGTCGCATGCTGAAGAAAGCCATGGACTTGTACGCTGGCAAAAGCACCGGAGACCTCGGGACCGTCTACGAAAACGACCTTGGGATCGACAGGCTCTACGGAAACGTGTTTTACAATAGCCTGGGAGAGATCGTCCACGAGCCGGAGCGATCGACCAACATCATCTACCTGATCATGGCAGCGAGGGCGCTTGAAAGGATCGGTGATCACATCACCGACATTGCCGGGCGGGTGGAGTACATCGAGACCGGCCGGCTGGAGGAGCGCAGCGTTCCAATGCACGTGCCCTATGGGGAGAGGGATGCCAGGTGGGAATAAAGGCCGTCGTCTCCGACATCTATACCACGCTCATAGACATCAAGACTAAAGAGGACGACATGGCCATCTATGAGCGGCTCGCCTCGTACCTCAAGTACCAGGGTATCTACCTGTCTGCCGATGAGCTCCGGTGGTTCTTCTACGAGAAGAAAGAGCTGCAGAAGAAGTACAATAAAGAGCAGCACTCTGAGCACGACTACCGGCGCATCTGGTACGAGATACTATACGAAAACCAGTACGCCTACACCGGCCCCGACATCAACAGCAGCACCATCGTCAGCGACATCATCAAGCTCCAGCGGTCTTTATCGACAAGGAAAGTCAAGCTCTACAGCGGCGTTTTCCCGACGCTAAGCGAGCTGAGAAACCGGTATACGCTGGGCATAGTTTCCGACGCCCAGCAGGACCACGCGTACCCGGAGCTGAAAATGCTGGGTGTATACGGCTTTTTCCAGGCGGTCATCGTATCCGCCGAGTTCGGGTACCGCAAGCCTGATGTACGGCTCTTTGCCGAGTGCCTGCGCAGGCTCGGAGTAAAACCCTCGGAGGCCATCTACCTCGGCAACGACACGCACAGGGACATCAAAGGGGCGAACGACGCCGGCATGAAAAGCGTCCTGGTCATGACCGAGTACGGGAACAAGGATATCTCCGTGGCTAAACCTGACTACGTCATCCACAACTTCGGCGAGCTGTTCGGTATACTTGAAGAGCTGAAGTAAAGCGTGGAGACTCTTTTTCTCACTGCACCGCTTCAGGCAGGCAGCACCTGCTCATTTTACTGATCACAGGTATATAGGGCCAGCGCGTACGATCTACCGGGATTCGAGTGGGATTGTTCAGCAGGCTAACGGCCAGCGTTCGCGCCAGGTCGAGGGCGTGGGGAGCAAGGCACAGGGGTATACAGGACTATCCTTGGGAAACCTATGACGACCTGCGGACGGAAGTGAAACACGCTGCCGCTGACAACGATTCATTAAAGGCCGAACTGCTTGCGCAGTCCGCCAGGCTTGACCAGTGCCTTCGCGGGCAGGAAGGGCTGGCGGTTGAGGCTGTCCGGGAAGGGCAGGACGAAAAAGCCGCGAGCCTGCTGTATCGCAAGCTGCTGGTGTCGAGGCAGATCGACCTCCTGCGCTCAAAAATCGGCAACCTGAGTGCCGATCTGGTGCGGCTGGATAAGCTGCTGTCGAGGCTAAAGCTGAAGATTCAGGCCTTCCGGGACGAGCGTATCACTCTCGAAACCCGCCACCTGCCCCCGGAGGATGCAGAACTGCGCCTTGGCGAAGCCACTGCAGGGCTTGATGAAGAGCTGGCCGCTGTACGCTATGCCATAGAAAGGACAAAGGCTAAAGCAGCAGAAGCTAGTATAAGCTGCGAAAATGCCCGCCGGCTTGCGGCAGGCTGCACCGGGCCGGCTGACGGGAAGATTCCAGATCAAGACCTGGAGCCTGTGGCCAGAGCCCTTAACAGGCTCAAAGCAGAGATGATGCACTATGATCGTCCGCATCCTCAACGATAACCAGTACATTATACCCTCGCTGTACTACGACGAGATCAACGCGCTGGACAACGCTCTTGTCCAGTCCATTGCGGGAAACGACCGGGAAGGCTTCAGGCAGACCTACGACCGGATGATCGAGCTGGTGAAAACGAACGGCATGCCCATGGACCCGTATACTGTCAAGGAATCTGACCTGATCCTGCCTCCCGCAGACATGACCTTCGAGGAAGCCCGCAAGCTCTTCGTCGGAGAAGGCCTCATACCGGGCTAGAGTGGCAGGCCCCACAAGGGATACCACTGGCTTAACACTTTCTCGATGGGGATGTTATCCTCTAACTCTCTTTTCAGGTTTATTTCCTGCTCATTGTCCCTATCCTCTCCGACCGGTATGAACGGGTAGAACTTTCCGTACAAGTTAAAAATCCAGTACACCCTTTTACCCTCCGCCACATACGCAAAGGCCGCGCACAGGAAATCCTGCCCGCAGGCATTAGCGGATATGGCATCAAAGGCCGCCCTGGCTGATTCCGTTACTCTGTTGAGGCTGCCGTCGAAAAGTATCCAGACGCAGCCGAAGGAATCTTCGACTGTGCTGCACTTTGCTGTAATCCCACTGCCGTGAGGATAGCGGGCGATTTTCTGGATGGTCTCTCTGCAACTATTAGAGGTCCTATAACAGATACCGGCTTTTTCGGCAAACCGCAATCCCGCTTGCCTCAACGCCGAGTCTTCGCTCTGCAGTTTTGCCATATCCTCCGCTTTTACTACCGGACCTTTTCGCCGAAGGAAATCAAGAATGCCCATCAGGACCTCATGGCACGCTCCATGCGCTCCAGTTCCCTGATCCGCCTCTCCAGGCTCGGGTGGGTGGAGAAGAGCTCAGCGATAGAGCGGCCGCTGATCGCGGGGATGATGAAGAACTGGTTCATGCCCTGCTCCGCCCTCAGGTCTTTCTTAGGGATGCGCTGCATCTGGCCGCTGATCTTCGTGAGGGCAGTGATGAGGGTGCGTGGCCTGCCCGTGATGATCGCCGAGCCCCGGTCCGCAGCGAGCTCCCTGTACCGGGATAGAAGGCGGACAAGCAGCAGGCTGACGAAGTACACGATCAGGGCTGCGACATATACAAGGACCATGCTGCCTGCACCCCGGCGGTCCCGGCCATAAGCTCCTCCCCCAAACATGAACGACGTCATGATAAAGTAGGCTACAGTCGAGATGAAGCTCGCCAGCGTCATCACTGCCACGTCCCTATTCTTCACGTGGCTGAGCTCGTGGGCCAGTACCGCCTTGACCTCCTCCGGGTCCAGCCGCTGCATCAGGCCGTTGGTGACCGCGATCACAGACTTGCGATGGCTCCTGCCGGTTGCGAAAGCGTTGGGCACGTCCGTGGGCATGATCGCTACTTTCGGTTTCGGTATATCTGCCTCTGCGCAGAGCTGCTCGACGACAGCGTGTAGCTGAGGAGCTTGCTCCGGGGTCACGATCTTTGCCCCCGAGGTCATAAGCACCAGTTTGTCCGAGAAGAAGAACTGGATGCCGAGCATCACTGCCGCAATGATCATAAGCATGGTTGGGTCAATACCCAGCCAGTAAAGAAAAGCGAGGAACCCGAGGTACACGACCCCCAGTAAGATCATCGTGAGAGTCATGCGCGCCATCAGGCCGAAATCAGTGGGCCAATTTCTCATAAAAGAGAGAAATTGGCCCGCATTGAAAGCACTTTGCCCACTATATGAAGAAGAATACCACAGCCATCATCACGTAGAGCGCGATTAGCTGCAGCCCCTCCATCCAGTTGGACTCGCCGTCGGAGCCAATCATGTTAGAAATCACGATGGCGGCGACGATGGCCACGACTTCGAACTCGTGGAAGACGAGGTTCATCGGGGTGCCCATGAGGTAGCTGACGAAGACCAGCACAGGGGCGATCAACAGCGCGATCTGGGTGCTGGATCCGGTGGCGATGTTCAGGGACAGGTCCATCTTGTTTTTAATCGCCATGAGAATGGCGGAACTGTGTTCGGCGGCATTGCCTATGATGGCCACGACGATTACACCGATGAACAGCTCGGTCAGGCCCAGGGTGTGGCTGACGTGCTCGATGGAGCCTACGAGGATCTCGCTTTCTACTGCGACTGCAACGGTAGCCAGCAGCAGGATCAGGGCCGCATATTTCTTCGACCAGTGAGGCTTGCATTCTTCCTCGTCTCCCTCGCACGTGTAAAGGTGCTTGTGAGTCCGGAGCGAGAACAGCAGGCTGCAGAGGTAGGTGATCAGGAGCACTGCGGATATACCCAGGCTCAGCGACTCCAGGGCACCGAGGTTCAGCACGTGAGCTGCCAGCGCGGGGAGGATCAAGCCCACTGCGGCGATGGCCAGCATGGTGGAGCCGACACCCTGTGCCTGAGCGTTGAAAGTCTGTTTCTTCCGCTTCAGGCCGCCGAAGAACATGGCGCAGCCGGTGATCAGCAGCGTGTTACCGATGATGGCGCCCGTGATCGAGGCTTTCACCACTTCGAACAGCCCTGCCTGAATGGCGAAAAAGGCGATGATCAGCTCGGTAGCGTTGCCGAAGGTAGCGTTGAGCATACCCCCGAGGCCGGCGCCCAGGTGTTTTGCAAGCTCTTCGGTCGCCTTGCCCATGAATCCTGCCAGAGGTATGATTGCCAGCGCGGCGACGATGAAGATGATGATCGGATTGGCATGCAAAAGATCGAGCGCTATGCTAATGGGGATAAAGATTAGCATCGCGATGAGGAAGTTGTCTAAGCTTAGCAGCTTCTTGGTTTGCATGGCCAGTAATGGTGGCGGTTGAGGTTATAAAGCTACTTATTCGCAGGACGAATTTATATATTTAACACTTAATATATTAATGACTTAGCTGTCAGGAGGTCATCTATGCTAGCAGAACGAAGCAGGCACTCCGGCCAGAGAGAAACCTTTAGCCAGCTGGAGGCCTGCGAGCGCCTGGGTGTCGCAGCCATCGCCGTCGATGTCAGTTTCCGCATCGTGTTCTTCAACGAGAAAGCGCGCAAGATATCCGAGTACTCCAGGGAAAATGCCCTGCGGAAGAGCATCTTCGACATCGTCGTGGCAGGAGACCTGAAAAAGTGCCTCCGCCGGTCCATCCGGGGCGACACCGTTGAGCCGGGTTTCGTCACGCGCGGGAGCATCGTCACGAGAGGTGGCAAGATCAGGAGCGTGGAGTGGCAGGGCACGACCATGTACAGCGAGGGAAAAGCTGTGGGGGTGCTGCTCACCGGCATCGACGTCACAGAGTCCGAGCTGGTCAGGGAAGCGGCCCGCATCGCAGCCACAGCCCGGGACATCGACGAGATCGCCATGTGCTTCATGGATTTGCTGGGAGGCCCGCTAAACCTGAAGATCGCCCGGATGTCCATCTATGCTGACGGTAGACCGCCGCTCACCCTCACCCGGGTTTTCCCCCACGGGGGAGTGAGAAAGAAGCCCCGGCACGCGCTGGATGACAGCCCCGCCGAAAGGGATATGGATACAAGGTACTTCAAGCTCCGGCCGGGCGACCGGTGCATAGGGGCGTTAGAAGTCACAGCATATGCCGGATCCCGGCTGTCCGAAGATGATGTCGGCTGCATCCAGGCATTGTGCGACATCATCTCCACCGGCATCGCCCGGCTGCTCCCCCCCGTCCGTCAGCTGCCAGATCTGTCTGCCGTAAAGGAAAATGGCTCGGCAGTTGCCATCGTCGATCCCTGCGACTACCGGGTAATCAATGCCAGCCGCAGTTTTTGCGTTATGGCAGGGAAAGAGGATCTGGCAGGCGTACGCCTGGAGGAGATCATCCCCTCCGCCGGGCTGGCAGAAGTACTCAGATCCGTCGTCTCCACCGGCACCCCCCAGTGGGGGACGTGTCCGGACAGCGGCCGCATCTTCTGCTGCGTCGCCGTTACAGGCCAGACGAAAGGCCCCGGAGCAATTCTCGTCTCTCTCCTGAACACTGCCTATGGCAGCCACGAGCCGGGTAACTGTATTTCCGCCTTACAGGGGGCGCAGGCAGCCGACATCTTCTCCATGCTGCCCCACGGCCTCGCGGTATGCGATTGCGACGGCGTGGTCGTGACAGTCAACAATACCCTCGCCAGGCTGTTCGAGATAGACCGGAGTATGATCGAAGGCCACGTATTTGCAGACGTTCTGCGGAAACTCAATCCCCGGCACACGAACGGGACGCCGCTGAGCAGGAAAATGCTCAGGATCAACCGGGCGCCCGAGATCGGGTCGGAGGTCGAAGCCTACATGATCGTCGACGTGGCGGGCCGCAGGAGGACCCTTAATGCGATATCTGCACCAATACTTGACGATAAGGGCACCAGGACGGGCTTCATTGTCACCGTACGTGATGCAACTGTACTACATGCCCTCTTAAGGCTGAGCAGGGCCACGGCAGACAGCGATAATACCGGCGACCTCATCGACGAGTCGGTGGACATCATCATGAACGCGTCCCGGCTTAAGCTGGCCTGGCTGTACCTCTACGACGGGAGCGAGCTTAACCTCGAAGTGCAGAAGGGTGACGTCTCGGGCGCACCTCTGCCAGTCTGCAGGGAAGTGCCGGAGCACGACAGCCCCACCTTAGAGTGCAAAGCATTTAACCGGGCCCGCCCGGTGCTGATCAAAGATTACCGCAGGTGTGCCTCGGTCCGCACTTTCGATCCCATGGCCAGAAGCCGGAGCATCAGAAGTATGGCGGCGATCCCGCTGATAGCCGACGGCCACACTATCGGGGTAATGGTAGCAGCTACCGGACTTAGCCAGCCTTTGCGGGAGCCTCAACTCGCGGAGCTGTCCGTCATGTGCGACCAGCTGTCCACCGGCCTCGCCAGGTCCATGCGCCGGCAGAGCCGGAAAAAAGGATAGGCAGAACTGTGGAGCGCCGGCCGGATATTGCGGCGTACTTGCCGGCCATATCTCTTTTTCTTATCTCTTCCTAATTCCTATTTCCTAAATCGGCAAATGGTAGAATATGTATTAATAGCTATAATTCGAGAAATAATCCTCATATCCATAAACGGGTGTGTTCATGAACCTTAAGATTCTTTACCAGACTCCGGTCCTCAAGCTGATGAATGCGCTCGTTTTCCTCGACACGTTTATCCTCATCTTCATTGGCGTCGGCCTTAAGGGCGATATGGGTTTCGTCTTCGGCGCGGGCTACGGAATTCTCGGCGGCCTGGCTGCTACGCTGATGTTCAATGTGCTGGTAGCAACGGTCATCACCATGAAATCCAGATAGAGTGTGTTACATAGTTACTCTTTTTCATCGTGAGCCGAGCCCTTGCATTGGAGGCGACCCGGCAAGACGAACGCTGCGCTGTGCCAGATCACAGATTCCGACAGATGCCACAGATTGCACAGATACTAATCGATTGTATATGGATTGTCAGTTTATCAATTATTATTCTAAGGTCATCTGTGAAATCCGTGCAATCTATCGTAATCTGTGATCTGGCACAGCGCAGCGTTCGTACACGTTCGCGGTTTAATAACAACAGTCGTCATGGAACGACAGCGACATAAATTATATCCGCTCCGGCGCACATTATGCCACTATGATGGAGCCGGAATTCAAGGATGGGCTGCTGCCCGTCATCGTGCAGGACTGCACCACGCTGGAGGTGCTCATGTTCGCCTTCATGAGCAGGGAGGCGTTCGAGCTCACCCGCAGCACCGGCATCGCGCACTATTTTAGCCGCAGCAGAGGCAAGCTGTGGAAGAAGGGAGAAACTTCTGGCCACTACCAGCGCGTCCAAGAGATGCGCATCGACTGTGACCGGGACTGTCTCCTGATTCTGGTAGAACAGGACACCGGGGCTTGTCACACGGGCTATCGTTCCTGCTTCTACCGGACCATCGACGGGACCGTCGTCGGGGAGAAAACGTTCGAACCGGGCGACGTGTACAAGAACTGAGAGTATGTTTTAAAGCGTGACACGCTAAAGAATGATAACAGGGAGCTAGCATGACTGGACTAAAGCTGGTACCAGACACCAGTACGATCATCAACGGGAGCATCACCAAAAAAGTAGAGTCGGGAGAATACCGGGACGCGAACATAATAGTACCGGAAGCGGTGGTGGCCGAGCTGGAGTCTCAGGCCAACCGCGGCCTGGAAATCGGGTTCAACGGGCTCGAAGAGCTGCGCAAGCTGCACGACATGCACGTGGCGGGCGAGATCAAGCTGCAGTTCACCGGCCCCCGGCCGACGCTGGACCAGGTGAAGCTGGCCCCGGGCGGGGAGATCGACTACATGATCCGCAGCATCGCCGCTAAGTACGGCGCCGAGTTCATCACCAGCGACAAAGTCCAGGCGAGCGTGGCCAGGGCGACGGGTATCCCCGTGATCTACCTGAAGCCGGAGCGGGAAGAGCAGAAGAAGCGACTGTCCATCATGGACTACTTCACCGACGACACTATGTCGATACACCTGAAAGCCGACGTGGAGCCGCTGGCTAAAAGGGGCAGCATCAGCACTATGCGCCTGGAGAAGATCGACGACCGCAAGCTCAGCGATAAAGAGATCATCCGCATGGCCCACGAGATCCTGGAGCACACCAAGAACGACCCTAACGGCTTCATCGAGATGGAAAAGAGCGGGGCCACCGTGGTCCAGCTGGGATCGATGCGTATCGCCATCGCCATGCCCCCGTTCTCCGACGGCGCCGAGATCACCGTGGTCAGGCCGATCGCGAAGCTGAACCTCGAGGACTACGCGTTCAGTAAAACATTTAAAGAGAGGCTCATCGAAAAGCGCAGGGGCATCCTCATCTCGGGTCCGCCCGGCGCGGGCAAGTCCACCTTCGCGCAGGCGTGCGCCGAGTTCCTGCTGTCCCACGACTTCATCATCAAGACGATGGAGTCGCCCCGTGATTTGCAGCTGCCCGAATCGATCACCCAGTACGCGCCGCTGGAAGGCCACATGGAAAACACCGCTGATATCCTGCTGCTGGTCCGGCCCGACTACACGATCTACGATGAGTTGCGGAAAACCGCCGACTTCTCCATCTTCTCGGACATGCGCCTCGCCGGCGTGGGCATGATCGGCGTCGTCCACGCCACCAGAGGCATCGACGCCATCCAGCGTTTCATCGGCCGCATCGAGCTGGGCGTTATTCCGCAGGTGGTAGACACCGTCGTGTTCATCGACCGGGGCACCATCGAGAAGGTCTACGACCTGACCTTCACCGTCAAAGTCCCCGCCGGCATGCAGGAAGCCGACCTCGCCAGGCCGGTCATCCTGGTCAAGGAAATGGAAACCGGCAGGCCCGAGTACGAGATATACACCTACGGCGAGCAGGTCGTCGTCATGCCCATCGGAGCGGAAAAGAAGGCCCCGAAGGCGACCATGAAGCTGGCGTCCCGGGAAATTCAGAAGGTCATCGGCAAGTACGTCAAAGGCTACGTCGAAGTCGAGATGCAGGGCGAAAACAGCGCAATGGTCAAAGTGAGGGAAAAGGAAATCGCCGGCCTTTTAGGGAAGGCAGGCAGCACCATCAAGCGGATCGAGAAAGACCTCGGCATCCACATCGACGTGAGGCCGCTCGACGAGGGATCGGGACGGGGAGAAGCGGAGGAAGAGCCCGTCACCGCACCCCGGAAAAAAAGCGAGGAAATCCCGGTCGACGTCGAGGAAACCAAAAGACACGTAGTCCTCAGCTTCCCCGGCCGGTACATGGGTGAAACCATGGAAGTCTCCGCCGGCGGCAAATACCTCTTCACCGCGACGATCGGCAAAGGCTCCTCCATCAAAGTGCCCAAAGGGTCGAATCTGGTTGACCGTCTCCTTACCGCCCAGGCCGCCGGGGACGAGATCACCGCACGCCTCGCCGAGTAAAAACACGGCAGAGGCGCCCCTATTTTTTCACTGTGGCACAGCACATCATTTCTAACCACTGTGGCACGGCTCCTTATCCATACAACTGGAAAACAGACGTTCTAACCACGGCGGCACGGCGGCACAGAGACAATGTGAGAAATGATTACTGGATGGTTATTTGAACCACGGCGGCACGGCGGCACGGAGACAGTGTGTGAAACGATGGCTGGATGGTTATTTGAACCACGGCGGCACGGCGGCACGGAGACAATGTGAGAAATGATTACTGGATGGTTATTTGAACCACGGCGGCACGGCGGCACGGAGACAACCCGACCCGAATATCAAGGCTACTTTTTTTATTGATCCACGGCGGCACGGCGGGCTGACGGCATGGAGACAGATAAGTTTTCCTTCCTTCAGGCTATTGATGGAAAGTCAGGCTGAAACCCTTGGATAGTAAACATATGGTTAATGCTCTGTCTCCGTGCCGCCGTGGACCTACAAAAGAGTTCACTTATGCCGGTTCACCACTGTCTTGGTGTCGCCGTGCCGCCGTGGTTTCAATTACCACTGGCTTGTCGTGGATCGCCTTGTCTTGGTGTCGCCGTGCCGCCGTGGTTTTAAAATTTGATCTTCAGTTGCCAGGATAAAGAGCCGTGCCGCCGTGGTTCAAATATTGGTTGCAGTCAGCTTAGCTTTTTTTCACATCATTGTATATTACTTTCGGACCGCTATCTGACAAGGCTTTAATCCTCAGAAGCTTATTTGAGGATTGGCCACCACCTGTCAAACCGTGGCCAGGGATTAGGATATTATGAATTTCAAGTTCGAAGACATCACCGAGAAAAATGTGGATGACCTGATGAGCGTTTGCGGCAACATGCCGGGCCTGGATAAGAACCCGCACTTTAAGGAGGGCCGGGAGGCGAGGAGGCAGTGGCTGCTGGAGATGATCGGGAAATACGGCACTATCGGGGTGCTGGCCTACGACGAGAGTGGCAAGCCCGCGGGCTTTGTGGAGTGTATTCCGGCCGCCGCTCACCCGCTGGGGCTGTTTGCGGCCGACATGCCCCGGACGATGGTCATCGACTGCGGATGGTACAAGCAGGACGCCGGCATCGCGGTCCGCAAAGCGATTCTGGACGACATGTTCGCCCGGAAGTGGTTCGATAAGCCGCTGGGGAACAAGAAGTGCAAGTTCGTGGACGTGCTGACCCTGAAGGGAGCGCCCATCATGCAGTACGACTTCTACCAGGGCTACGGTTTCCGGGATGCAGTCGAGATCACCGGCCACGCCACGAAGCGGTACCTGCTCCGGTATCCGGTCAGGGGCGACGAGATCACCCCGAAGACGGAAGAGATCAACTTCTGCAACGCCGGCAAGAACGTGCTGGTCATCGGCATCTACCGCCAGTGCCACATGCCCTTCATGATCGCGGCAAAGATCCAGAAGGCAGTCGAAGGCATCGAAGGCCTGAGCGTCAAGATCGTCGACTACTGGGCTACGGGAACTCCCACCGTCTGCGAAGCCGCCATCAACGGCAGGCCAGCGTTCGACGGGCCGGTCTTCTTCATGAATGACGAGCAGATACGCGAGTCCGTCAAGAGCAAGATGATCTGAATGTAAGACAATTGTCTCGTTAGGGGACATTACTTTTATCATCTTTTTTAGATAACTTGAGACAGCAACACGAACGCTGCGCTGTGCCAGATCACAGATTACGACAGATTGCGCAGATTACACAGATTGATAATCGGTAAACTAGCAGAGAGGTAGATCGCCAATCGTTTTAATTACAAATATATATCTGTGCAATCTGTGGCATCTGTCGTAATCTGTGATCCTGGCACAGCGCAGCGTTCGTCTTGCGTTCACGAGCTCCGAGACAACGTCTTACGAGTATCCGAGTAATCTGTAACAGGCACAGCGCAGCGTTAGTCCACGTTCACGATTGTGTAAATACTCTAAATATAAGAAAAGTGGATCCGCGGTTAGCAGCGGATCACGGGCGCACGACTGGCCTCTCGCGGGGCGTTGTGAGCATCTGGTACAGAGGGTACAGCAGGTAAATCGCCGCGATGCCTACCAGAATGTAGACCAGCTTTGTGAGGACGCTCGTCGCCACGGGCCCGAAGAGGGCTTCCACCAGGTTAAACCCGAACGCTACCAGTAACCAGTTGATACCGCCGACAATCGTCAGTATCATGGCTATTATTGTCAAAGGATCAGTAGTTCTTCTGTCCATCTCAAGTCACCAAGATGAGTTTGCGATGACGGATATTTATAAATTGTCGAAAATAATATTGTCCGGTCGTGATGCCCGGGGATAAACGCTATCTTGCATGGTCTGGCTCGCAGATTTTATATATCAGAATGAACATGTAGGATACGCAGATTTGGGCGGGTCGCCTAGCCAGGACATAGCGCCGGCCTCCTAAGCCGGATACCGTGGGTTCGAATCCCACCTCGCCCGCTGGCGTTTGGGGGATATATATCCCCTACTCTTTATGTCACCTTTTTCTAAATAATTGAAAATACGTCCAATCATCGTTACTCAAGCTTTATATAAACTATCGCCCCACTTCCCAATATGCTCAGTATCAGGCGAATGACCCGGCTCGATGCAGATTTTGCCATCAGTATGGCGGCCGCCGAAGGCTGGAACCCAGGCTTAAACGATGCCGATTGCTTTTACAACACGGACCCCAATGGCTTTTTCATCGGCGAGCTAGACGGCGAACCTGTCGGCTGCATCTCTGCTGTGGCTTATGATGATAAGTTCGGGTTCATTGGCCTGTACGTGGTGAGGCCGGAGTACCGTGGAAAGGGCTACGGAATCCGACTGTGGAAAGCTGCGCTTGAATATCTCGGCGACCGGAACATAGGGCTGGACGGAGTCCTGGCTCAGCAGGAGAACTACAAAAAGTCCGGCTTCAGGCTCGCTTACCGGAACATACGCTACGAAGGGCTGGCTGGCAGTGGAAAGTATGACCACATAGTAGCGCTGGAATCGCTGCCCTTTGAAGACGTAGTCAGGTACGATGCCACGATCTTTCCCGCCATGCGGCCGGAATTTTTACGGCGGTGGATCAGCCAGTCTGGCTGTGCCGCGCTCGGGTATGTGGAAAACGGGAGGTTAGCTGGTTATGGGGTGATCAGGCAGTGCCTGAACGGCCACAAGATCGGGCCGGTGTTTGCTGATCATGACTCTGCGGCAGAAAACCTGTGTCATGCACTATCGAATACTGTTGTGGGGCAGGCGATATTCCTGGATGTGCCCGAAGTAAACCCTGCGGGCGTTGCGCTGGCAAAGCGGCTCGACATGCACCCGGTTTTTGAGACCGCACGCATGTATACGAAAGGGGCAGACTTATCGCAGGTATGCAGGGTGTATGGGGTTACCAGTTTTGAGCTTGGGTGACTTTTTATCTGTTCGGCATTGTTCGTCCTCCCTGACCTCTGTACCTCCCTGACCTCCGATTTTTATATACTCCCTTACCTCTGTGTACCTCCTTTACCACCTCCTTTCCTCCGGTACCTCCTTTTACTCTATACTTTGCTGATTTAAGCGATTCTGGCGCATTCCGGGTAAAGAGAGGTACTGGAGGAAAGGAGGCGGGTCAGGGAGGTCGGGGAGGTCGGGGAGGACTATAAAGAAGGAGGTCAGGGAGGTACAGAGGTCAGGGAGGTAGGACTTAGTTAGTATTGTTGCATATAGCGCTGGATACCACCCTATAAAGTAAAACTATATCTAAGCAACCATATAATATTCAAGCCGTGGCAAAATTGATAAAGGATATTTTTGTGATAGCAATAGCGCTATTACTAATAGTACTCTTGGCAGTTCTTTACTTCATTGCCACCTGGGGGATGCCCGCAAATAACCTCGAAAAGGACCCGGATACCAGGCTTGTACTTAAAATAACAAGTTTCAATAATTCAAATTCAGCTAACGGAGCCGTAATTTGTAATACTTCGCCATACTATAATGTACACGTACTAAATTCAAATGATCCACTCCTAAAAAATGGCACAGAATGTAGATTCCGAATACTCATTCATCCAATCGTTCACTCTGCGCTAACGCAAGCTGAATGGGCTACGCCTGCAGAGTTAGTTCCGGGAACGATCATCTGTATTAATAATACTGACCTTTACAGCGTTATCGTTAATGATACTCTAACCCTGCCAATGCGTACCAGTGATATGGATTATTACAGCTTTGAAAATGGCATGATAACTCTTTCCGTTGGTGCCGATATTAGTAATGAAACAGAATGGGAAGACGCCTGGAAACGAAAAGTATCTATCATTAGCGATTCGGTCAATGTAAAACCGACTGAGGTAACTGGATTTTCTACTATTGTCGGTCAGATAATAAGTTTGAACGACTCGAGGGTAGATGGTATTGAACCCTGCTATACCGTCCGTATACTCGATTCGAATGATCCGGCCATCGAACCTGGTACCAATTTCACGCTAACCATCTTTCAAAAAATGGCTGGGTACTGGGGTATGACGTGGGCTACTCCTGTAGAGTTGAGTCCTGGAACTATCATCCGGTTAAACAATACCAATTGTGACAAGAATACAACAGGTATAGGTGTTCCAAATTACCAAAAATTCAGTGATAACACAATAAGGGTCTATGTAGCGGCAGACCCTAACGATAAAGACGCATGGAACAATGCATGGAGACAAAAAATACTTGTAATTAATAATTCAACAAAATTCTGATCGCTCTGGAGCGTCTAAGGGTTAGAAAAATATAGCGTAAGTATAGGATTCTCCCGCGGTATTAGTTATTGGATGTGAAGGCGAGTATGATAAAATGCAGATCGATGATTATTGTACTAATACTGACAGTTCTCTTAACTTCCGGCTGTCTCGAACAGCAGCATTCCGTCTATGTCCAGGATAAGCACACAACTAACACCTTCGGGGGAACGCAGAGGTATTACATTGTAGATGGGCCCACGACATACGAATGCGCTAATTCCAGTATTTATGATGCACTCGATAAGGGTAGCACATATACCGTGGTCGTATCTACGGCATCGGGTAACAATATGATCACAAAGGTAATTTCTTAGATGATCTGATGAGGAAACGAACAGTTCATAAAATCAAGTTTACCTTTGTTTTCTCTCATCATTCACTCATAATTAATGAAGAATCCTTTAAAGGCTCACATCCGAAGTTTTGATAATAAATCGTTTACACAAGAAGCGCTTATGCTGCTCCTGATAGAATTTTCATCCTGTCAAAGGATGCGATATAGCTGTTTCTATGCATTGTGCTTATAGCCCGCCAGGCACACCATGGACTTTTTGATCGGAAGCAGAAGAGATGGCTAAAAAATATCCTGGCGTGCCTGACTCCTTGGCGTTCCATGAAAAATTGTTGGTCCGGGAGGTGTTGAGAGGTCGGAGAGGGGGTTGGAGAGGTACGATGAGTTCAGAGAGACTTTTCAAGCTGGGAGGTCAGGGAGGTCAGGAGGTCTGAGAGGAGGTTATGTGAGGTACCCGGAGGTCAGAGAGAATTAACTTAAAAAACCTCCCTGACCTTTCCACACTCCCCGACCTCCTCTCTGACCTCTGACCCTCTCCGACCTCCCAGCTTGAAAATCCTCCCCAACCTCCCGGGAACTCCCCGACCTCCAGGAGTTTTTCACCGGCTTAACTCGAAAAACCTGTTTTCATAAGCCGAGTGCCTGGCTTCTTGGCGTGCCCAGCTGTATTTTCGACATACGCAGTGCTTACATCAAATTTTTGAGGCCCGAATTTTTATTTAGACTACCCTTGCCCTCGCCTCTTTGATAATCTCCGGCGGGACCATCTTATACAGTATCCATATCCCGATAGGCAGAATGAGGATATCATCGAGCTGTCCAAGTACAGGTATGAAATCCGGTATCAAATCTATCGGGGAAAGGGCGTAAGCCACTAATAGCCCTGCGAGTATTTTGCATCGTAAAGGTAACCGGGGGTGACTGGCTACGTACTTCAGCACTTCCAGCTCTTTCTTTATGCTCGCCATGATGGTTTTGAAATCGTATCTCACCATTATTGTTCACTCCCCGGTCAATCGCTCTCCGTTATCGCATGCTGAACAGTACCAGGCCTATGAATACGGCATACAATAGGCCGCCTATCATCAGCCCCGACATCTTGATCTCTTTGTGGCTGGACTCGAAGTACAGGATGATGCCGGAGAGTATGGCTATGGCGATTGCCGCTCCCTGCAGCAGGCCGACCTGGCTGGCGAGGTCGAGGTGCCAGCCGGTGAGGATGATGCCGATGGTGACGGGTATGCAGCTCTGGAAGACCATGGCTCCGGTGATGTTGCCGATGGCGAAGGTGTCTTTCCGGTCTCTGATCCACAGCAGGCTGTTGAACTTCTCGGGCAGCTCCGTGGCGATGGGCGCGATGATCAGCGCCAGGATCAGCGGGTTCATGCTCAGGATCGTGGCGATTTCCTTGATCTGCCCGACGAAGAGATTGGCGCCCACAATGATGATGCCCAGGGACGCGAGTACCTGCAGTATGATCAAGAGAGTCGAGGGCTCCCGGACGTGTTGTGTAGCCTGTATCACCTGGCCGCCGTCGGGGACCGGGCAGCTTTCCGGCATGCCGGATCTTCCGGTACATTTCCTGATGATGCCGTCCACGTAGAGGTCCTTGAGTTCCTCCCCTTCGAGGGCGGTCTCGCCGGTCTTTAGTGTGTAGATTGTGTAGACGATGTAGAGCGGTATCAGGGCGAAGCCTAACGCGACTTTGAACCACCCGAATTCGGGCGGGGCGATCGCTGCGATGGCGGCGAGGCCGTAGGCGAGGATGAAGAACTTGAGGTCTCTTCTGATCAGCTTGCCGTTTATGTGCAGCGTTTTGGTGCGCCGGCGTTTCTGGAACATCAGGACAGAAATGCCGCACACGAAGAGCGCCAGGGTGGCCAGCATGAAGGGCGCCCCAAGAATGGCTCCTACGCCGATCTCTTCGCCTGCGTGGCCGCCGATGGTCAGGATGGCGATGATCGGCACGATGGTTTCAGGTAAGGCTGTTCCGACTGCGGCTAGAACGCTGCCGACAGCGCCTTCCGACAGTTTAAACCGCCGGCCGGTCCATTCGACTCCGTTGGTGAAGAGCTCGCAGCCGGCGAGTATTACTACGAAGCTTAGCAAGAAGATTAATAAATCCATTAGTCTATCCCCGTTATCGGATTATTCCGGTATGGCAACTGTGAGTTGAGCCAGTTTCTGTGGTTCAGAGCTTATTCCCCTTTACTTACTCGTCCCTGTACTCGATGTCGTTCTCCTGGACGTTGATTCCCTCGTTGGCGTAAACCGCTCTGGCGAACGTCTGCAAAATTTTGCGGCAGCTGTCCATAGTCGCGGCTACCTCGGGCACTTTCTCGTTCCCAAAATAGTCCCGGGCTCTGATCTTTCGCAGCCAGCTTACGAGCTTCTGGAGCTCGGCCTCGTTTTCGTCGAGCTCTGCAAAAGTGAATTTTTCTTGCCCGATGTCAGTTTCGATCTCTTTGAGGAAGTCTTTGCACTTGTCGATAAACTCGGTATAGTCCATGTCGATGTTCTTGTTGAAGGCGCTCAGCAAGCCCGCTTCCACATCCGGGGTAAAAGCTTTTGCAACGAAAATCGAAGAGTTTCCTTCGTGGGCGTTCAGGTAGGCAGCTATCTCATTTAAGAACTGCTGGTTCTTGTTCGAGCAGGGCAGCGCCCACACTCCGTTGTGCAGGCTGACGGCGCCAGCCGCCTTCATCCGCCTCCAGACCATGACCCTGACACTGGAGGGCGAAGATGGTATCTGGGATAGCAGGAGCAACCATTCAATTTCTGACATGAGTGGATGTAACATACGTTACTTTCAGTATATAACGATTTCTTTTTTTTATTGTAATACCAGTTAAACTATCCATAATCTAAATTGCTTCATCGTCGGGCCGCTTTCATGTATAGACCCACTAACAGTCAAGTAAGCCCAAAAATAGGAAAATGAGTTTTTGTGCAGGCTGTAAGCCTGCATGTCTCAAGCCAGTATCCGTATTTTAAAACCTTGGTTTCCTGTGTTTAGGCAGGCACTCGTTACAATAGACCGGTCTGCCCTCCGTCGGTTTAAAAGGTACTTCTGTCTCTTTGCCGCAATCTGAGCACGTTGCTTTGTGCATCTCTCTCGGGCCGCCGAAATCTCTCCGGGGTCCCCGGAATCCGCCTTCTCTCATGTTCAATCCCTGCGTATTTTTATACGCAAATTAGTTTTGTTTGCCCGGGTGTAATAATGTTGAGCGTGAGATTCCCGGATTTTTTAGAGCAATGGTAGAATGAGCGCAGCAATAGCCTGGGACCTGGAATAGCTTACCCTGCATCTGCCAGGCTCATAAGTTGTTAGTCGATGGACCTCGAAAATTTTATGGTTATTGCTACATACTTGACCACGATGCCAAATATCGCCATTATTGACAATGAGCCTCAGCTGGCAAAATTGTTCGAAACCGCCCTTGCTTCCAGGGGGCATAAAGTAGCTTTTGTTGTCGGCACCTGTGGGGAAGCGCTGGAAACGCTGAAGACGATAGATAAAACGCCAGACATGCTTGTCGTGAGCGCCGATCACGAGGCAGATACCTTAAACCAGATCAGGGCGGCTTTCCCCTCGATAATTGTTAAAGAGGTTCGACGGAAGGCGCAGTGATCAAATACCCTCTGCCGGAAGTGCCCTGAACCATGGTGGACACCCCCGAAGTCGTCGCGCGTTTACAACGGTAGCGCACGGCAGTTTTTGATCAATTGGGTCAACACCTATAACATCAGCTTTTTTAAAAACTGCCAAGTGCAGGAGAGGATCATTTGAAAATAGTGATTTATATCGCAGTTCTGGCAACGCTGTTGTTTTGTACGCTCAGCAGCATCGGCGTGCAGGCGCAGGTGACAACCGCGGGGACACAGAACAACGTGCTCCAGGTAGCTACTGCCGAGGGCAATCTTAAGACCTTCACGGGAGCTGTCGACGCGGCCGGGATGAGGGATACTCTGAGCGGTGTAGGGCCGTATACGATTTTCGTCCCGACCGACGAGGCCTTTAAAGCCGTAGATACGCCGACTATGAGCGCGCTGAACGCCGACCAGTCAAAGATGTCTGCGGTTCTGAAAAACCACGTCGTTGCAGGCAGGTACACCATTAAGGACCTGAGAAACATGGGCTATGTAACGACGCTCGACGGCAAGACGCTCCGCGTACAGTCGAGCAACGGTGCTTTTGCGGTAGACGGGGCCCATATCGTCAAGAACGATGTGCCCGCAGGTAACGGTATCATCCATGTGATCGACACGGTGATGATCCCTAAGTAATGCCTGCAACCCCTCTATTTTTTTTACTGCTGTGCACCCCGCCTGAAAACGGTCTTTAGGGGCAGGAAGATGAGAAGCGACCTCGTTGTTCTAATCACCGGAAACCAGTCATCTCGCGTGCTATAATGGCCCGAACTTTTTAATTTGATCTTATCTTGATCAATCACGGGGTGGATGAATGATCTCGAAAACTAAAATGTGGCTCGCGCTACTTATGGCCGCGGTAGTGGTACTCGCTACTCTGGCTATAACCGCAGAAGTCTCGCTAAGCCAGTCAAGTTATCCCGCAGCATGCCCGCAGTCATGCGGGAGTTATGGTTGTCCTGTAACGTATCCAGGCGGCCAGTATCTCGATCCGTGTACGCCTTGCGGGCCGTCTTATGGCCTGCCAGCCGGATATCCGATTCTGTCGCCGATCAGGTTCCCCGGGCTGTTCCCCGGTTTCCCAATACAGTTCCCCAGGCCGATCCCGATGCCAGTGCCGGGGCCTTTCCCGATGCCTACCTGGCCGCCTGTGCTGACGCCTACGCCGGTACCATCGCCAACCGTGATACCGACGCCGATTGTGTCTCCGACGCCAATCGTGTCTCCGACACCGACTCTGGTACCTTCGCCTACCGTGGTGCCGACTGTTACTCCTGAGCCGACTCTGACGCCTACGCCGGTACCGACTCTGGAGCCTACGCCGATCGTGTCCCCTGAGCCTACAATAGTGCCGACCGTAACTCCGACGCCGATCGTATCTCCGGAGCCTACCATCGTACCTACGCCGGTACCGACTCTGGAGCCTACGCCGATCGTGTCCCCCGAGCCAACGCTCGAACCAACGCCCATAGCTACTATGGTGCCAACACCGGTGCCTGCCATAATTCGGTAACCAGTGAACACTTTTCGGGCGATTGTCGAGGCCGGACGGTGACGACGTCCGGCCTCAGATTTTTAATCGTTATCCTGTCGCGCCTTCGATTTTTAACTCGCAGGAAAAGCTCTTAGCGCTTCTTCATGATCAGGTAAGCGACTCCAATCAGGCAAACAAGCGCCAGTATTCCTGTAAATCCGGGCGATCTCGCCGTTGTCGGGTTAGGGCCGGCTAAATCAGGAGGAACTGGCAGGGGCGTAGAAGTCCCGATGCCGATTGGCGATGCCGTTGCTGTGGGGCTCTTTTCGATCGACTGCCTGACGACATCCGTAGCCCTGGGCGTACTCTGAACCGGCGTAGGTGCTGGTGTAGCTGCCTGTAGCGTGTCCGGCTGGGGCTGAGACTGGGCTTCAGCCGGTGCGGGTGCCGAAGTCGGCGCCGGGGTTGGTGCCGGGGTTGGAGTCGCCGGTTCTGGCGTGGCCGTAGGCACAGGCGTTGCTGTCGGGGTTGCAGTCGGGGTCGGGGTCACAGTCGCGTTAGCTGCCGGCGTCGGGGTCACAGTGGCATTGGCCGCCGGTGTCGGCGTTACAGTGGCATTTGCGGCCGGGGTGGGCGTAACGCTGGCAGTCGGGGTCGGGGTATTCGCCTGTATTACTATGTTGATCGCGGGAATTTCATAGTATTGCTGGCCGCTGGTCAGCGGGTCGATGGTATCCGTATATGAGTTGCCCTGATAAGTTGCGGAGAAGGGCAGGCTGGTACCTGTGGGCAGTCCAGATATGACGTAGACTCCGTCCACACCGTTGTAGTTGCTCGTCGTCGCCGAGCCTGATCCGCATGTTACAGCCACGCCGTTTGTCGCCACGCCGTTTACGTTCACCTGTCCGGCAATGGTCGCCTCGGTTTCGTTTGTCTGCGCGGCCGCAAGAGCGGCTGACATGCACAATATGGTGGCTGTCGCAGCCAGTATACACATGATTACTGAAAGACTTCTCATCGATCTCTGCATATTACTCGCCTCTGTTGGTCTTGTCGAACACTACGGCAAAGGTAGATGTCAGCATTTAGTGTGATATGCCCGGCCAGCTCCGATCGCATGCCGTACGCGAACGGCTGTCCGGGGATATCTGCTGCAGCAAGACGTTAGCTGCCATATATTTATAATAATTATATTAATAAAAGTATCGAAAGATATTATTGGGCTGTCGGTTTAATCGGGAATTTAATTTGCCGTGTACAGATAAGGACATCTGCCCTGAGCTGCATCGGTTTTGCCCGGTATCGCATACAGCCGATCCGACCGTGTGGTTACTTTTAATATGCAGTACTGGAAAACACAATACATCCCGTGTCTGCCGGCCGGACCTGTTCAGCAAGCCGGGCGAGTGGTATTACTATGGTAAAGCTTTCCGAAAAGGCCATGGGCCTTCCGCCTTTCATCGTCATGGACGTCCTCGAGCGTGCCCAGGCTCTGGAGCGATCGGGCCGAAACATCGTCCACCTGGAGGTCGGAGAGCCGGATTTTCCGACACCCTCACACATTTGCGAGGCGGCCGAAAAGGCACTAAAGAGAGGAGAGACGAAGTACACTCACAGCCTTGGCTTACTGGCCTTAAGGGAAGCGGTAGCGGAGTACTACAATGGCAAGTTCGGGCTGGACCTGCGCGCTGACCAGGTGATCATTACTTCCGGGACGAGCCCGGCGTTACTGCTGCTCTTCACCGGGCTTCTGGAGCCTGGCAACGAAGTCGTCATGTCAAACCCCTACTACGCCTGCTATCCCAACTTCGTCAAATGCGCCGGAGGCAAGCCCCGGTTCGCCTACGTCACCGGGGAAGACGGGTTCACTATGAAGCCCGAGTCCGTCGCAGCGCAAATGTCCCGGGACACCCGGGCTATTCTGATCAATTCGCCATGCAATCCCACAGGCAGGGTCATGAGGCCCGGGGATTACCGGGGCATCTGCGAAGCCGCCGGGGACATACCGGTGATCTCGGACGAGATCTACCAGGGCCTGGTCTACGAAGGCGAGGACCACACGGTGCTGGAGTACACAGATAATGCCTTCGTGCTCAACGGCTTTTCCAAGCTGTTCGCGATGACCGGCTGGAGGCTCGGGTACCTCATCGCACCCCGGGATTGCATCAGGCCGCTACAGAAAATCCAGCAAAATCTGTTCATCTGCGCGAACAGTTTTGTCCAGCATGCCGGGGTAGCAGCATTGCGAGGCCCTCAGGATCACATTCGGGAAATGGTCTCCGAGTACGACCGGCGCAGGCTGTACATGCTGAAGCGGCTTAAAGCGATGGGTTTAGGAGTTGAGTGCGAGCCTGAGGGTGCCTATTACGTCCTGGCCGATGCGAGGCGGTTCAGCCCGAACTCTCTGGAGCTCAGCCGTTCCATCCTTGAAGAGGCCGGGGTGGCCGTGACTCCGGGCATCGACTTCGGAGATGGTGCAGAGGGGTACCTGAGGTTTTCTTATTCGAACAGCCTCGACAATATCAAAGAAGGTATGGATCGGCTGGAGCTGTATCTGAAAAGGCTCAAGGCAACTTGACGTCGCAATATACTCTGATCTCTATGCCCGGTTCCCGCGGCTAACCTTTTTCACGCCGTGCGCCCATCTCCTACGGGGCAGCAGAATGCAAACTACCGAGACACGGGGCCGGGTCGTTACCGGGGGACTATGTCACATAGCCATCGACGTAGCTGACCTTGAAAAATCCGCGAAGTTTTACACCGATATGTTCAACCTCGACGTTGCCGACAGGACTGACTCATACGTCCAGCTGAAAACCCCCGGGGGAAGGGACAGCTTCTTCCTGTTTAAGGCGGACGCCCCTGTGAATCCCCGGGGCTGCGGGCAGTCTCACGCTCACTTCGGCTTCAGGATAGATGATCAAAATTTTGACCGGGCTATGGATTACATCAGGCGAAACAACATTAAGATTCACCCTAATCCGCGCAGGTCTGCCGGCCGGTTCGTGTATCTCGAAGACCCGGATGGCTACGTAGTCCAGCTTGAGCCCGGGGACTGCGCCTGAAAAAGTGCAGTTCCTTTAACCTGGAGTTGCGCTCGTTTCACCTTCGGGGAGTGACATAAAATTTATTATAGCCACAGCAAAGTTTTGATAAAGGATCAGTGTTTCCACCTGTAAATATATTTCAGGGAGGCTGAGGCTTAGTGAACCATCCGTCTATCTTTGGGCGGCTGACCGCGATGGCCAGCCGTATATATGATTTACAGAGCGGACCCTCTGATACCAGAACTGAGTTCATTGCTACGTGCACCGACATTGATGTTTTGATTGGCTTACTGACCGATGCCTCTCCCCGGGTTCGCATGGCAGCCGCCGAAGCTCTCGGCCGGACTCGTGATCACAGGGCGATAGGGCCTCTGCTGGCTTTGCAGACCGACGACTCCCGGGTGGCTGCAGCAGCCCTCGACGCGATCGGGATGATCGGGGGAGACCGGTCGATCTCGGCGCTCATCCGCGTGGTCAACGAAAGCCGGGATCTGACGATCAGCGAGCATGCAATTATTGCGCTCGGGAAGATCGGGGATGAGCGTGCCCTCGATCCGCTGATCGTCCGACTACACGATCGTAGCGACTTCTTCTACGCTCGAAAACTGGCTGCAAGAGCTCTATATGCGATCTATAGCAGAGGTTCTCTCAGCGAACGCGGTGTCGAGAAAGTGATGAACCACTGGCACGCGTGGTACCTGTTCTGACAGGCCGGTTTCCTGATCTGATTATGCTAATCGGGTTGTATCTACGTACCGGTCATCTGTGTATTGAGCAACCACGGTCGGTACGACCCCATGTTTTTGACCGCTGTCTGACTATCCCGGGAAACAGCTTAATCATACGGAATATTTTATAAAACTATAAGGCCGTACTTATTTGTTGAGGCAGTACAGCATATTTCAATATGATAACTGGTACGGGACTCTTAAAAGCCGCTGGTATGGGCGAGATGATAAAGTGCGGCTTTGACTGTCCACATCAAATCGATCTGGCAGCGCTATTGGTATAGGTCTGCCTTAAGCCACTCGGTGATCAGAATATCGTTGAGGTGATCTACTGAACAGACAGCAAAACCAGAGAACCGGCAGTTCCACGGTGGACGGGGAGACCGTCCGTGTAAGGACTCCTGATCGCCGGGAAGGCGAACTGTTAGGCACCGTGGTAGACCTGCTCGGCGGCAGCCGGGTGATGGTCAGGTGTATGGATAGCGTGACAAGAATGTGCCGGATCAGGGGAAAAATGAAGAAGCGCACCTGGATCCGGGAAGGGGACATAGTCATCGTAGTCCCCTGGGACTTTCAGGACGAGAAGGGTGACATCATCTGGAGGTACACCGGCCCCCAGGCGGACTGGCTCAACCGGAAAGGCTTCCTGAAGACTGCCTGAGCTCCAGGCGAGCCTTCAGCGATGCGAAGGCTCAGCGATAATCCTAATAACAATAACACATATCTGGCAAGTGGTCAGATAAGGGTGATGCTGGGAAGAAAAACGGATACGAAGAGTTACCCCTTCGTATTTATTTAATATTTAACTAACTTGGACTAAGCTGGAGCTTTAGAACCTGGGCTTCCTGTGCTTGGGCAGGCAGTCCTGGCAGTATACAGGGCGGCCCTCCGTGGGCTTAAAAGGTACTTCAGTTTCTTTTCCGCAGTCAGAACAAGTCGTCTTATGCATTTCTCTCGGGCCACCGAAGCTTCTCCGGGGTCCCCTAAATCCACTGTCTCTCATCTTGATTACTCGTGCAGATTAACTGCATTACTACTATAATGTTCATTAGTATAAATAACTGCGCCTGTTCAATAAATAATATCTAAATGATCTACCGCATCCTGCGCGAAGACCTTCTGTCGACCCTGTAATCCCCTTATTACGGCGGATTCAGATACCATTTATAATACCCGCGGACAAAGTATCGCAAGACTTATTATCAATTATATGAAAAAATATAGCCACTCAACCATTCATGAGGCTAAACATGCTCCTGTTGTTTAATCATGCGGGGTCTCCCCGCCCTGCTATCAAAATCGCCGTGTTTATAGTCGTCTGCTTTATGTGCGTGTCAATATCGGTCTCTTCGGCAGCGGCTCAAACGATCTCAAATACTACAGGTGAGACATGTCACATCAGGGGTAAGGTACTAGATAGCTACGGTACTTGCGTACCGGGTGCCGAAGTCAGGCTGATGATGCCGGATGGCAGGTGGTACGAGACACCTGATAATCCTGTGCTCTCGGGTTCAAGAGACTCGGCCATGGCAGGAGCTTTTGAATTTACTGCTATGTCTGATAAGTACTACGTTCTCAACGCGCTAAAAGACCACCACAATGGTTCCATAATGCTCTGCCCCCTGGAAGGTGACAACTACGTGGAAATCACCATTCCAGGATATACCTACGTGCGGCCGGTTCAGAATATACCTTCTTCCGGGGCATCACTATCTGATCCTGTTGTTGAGCCTCAGGGACCCCAGAAGACAGTGGCTGAGCCAGCCGGGGCCGCAATGGAAAGGGCTACCCTCGACTTAATGCGATTAGGGCTTGCCGGCATCGTGGTCCTTGCAGGCTTGCTGCTATCCATAGCAGTATTAAGATGGCGGCGATAAAAGATTTTTAAGCTGGGTATATTACACTTATTTATTTCTTCCCCGGTACCTGTACCAGTATACCCATAAAAGTACGATAACCAGAAAAAGCATTAGCCCAAACACAGCGCCGAAAAGGAGCTTCGAAGCCGGGTCCATGCTGCTTATGTCGAAACCTAAGCCTAAGGGCGCCTGGAAAAGGGGGTCAAGAGTAGACGCGTCGACACCATCGACCGCCGACCCTATGTCCATAATTTGGAAGCCCATGCTGCTGATCAGCACATATGCAGTGGTGGCTACAATGATGAGAATTATGGCTACGGTTGCAACGGAGTCAGTAATGTCCCTCGGCCTGTACATACTTACTGCTTATTCTGGTATGATCAAATATATACTTATCATAATGAGTGTGTAGTCTTCTTTTCTATGAAAGCTTCAATCTTTAGAAATTTTGGGCTGATTCGGTTATGAAACGTTCATAAAATTTATCATGAATAAACATTATATATGTGGGCGGACAATAACATTTACTGGTGACTAACATTAGAGTCGACTTCAAGTCTCTGCTTGCAACCATGTTTTTGGCGCTGTCAGCTTACGTCCTTTTCCGGGCGGGCCAGGGGTCGCTGATCGAAGGCATTATCGAAGTCATGTTTATCACTCTGATCACAATCTGCCTTTACTTTTCTTACCGGCTTATTCTCGTAGTTAACAACACGACTGAATGATTGCAGACTGGAATTATTTGTAATTAAAAAACCATAATAAAAGGATTAAATACCAAAAAAACCTAATTTATTATGATAAACGCATGCCAGTCAATAATTATTCCCTGATGGCCTCGGTATCACTGATCCTGTGGTTTTACGTTTTTGTCAGGGTGCAGGATGTGCCGTTAAACAGCGCGGTCTCCGAGGCAACGTTTATCGCAGTAGTATGTGCCATTCTCTATCTTTCATCGTGGCTCATACGCAGGATCAATGCTGTGCTGGCCTAAAAGCCGTCTGGCATAACTACTTTATATTTCGGCCGGATGTTTTTAACTTCCGCCCTCGCGGGATTACAAGAATGACTATGATTCCCTTAAAGCGACATATGCCGAATAATTGATTTATTCCCGCCATTAATAGGCCGTCGGATTTTATTTCTGATGCTCCCATTGTTCTCGGTGATCATTGTGAGCGGTGCTGACGTACCATTCGGAGGCGGAGGGTTCGGAGGGGTTGGCGGGGCAGGAAGAGCAGGCGCCGGAGGCGGCAGTGCGATGGCTCCCGTAGAACTCATCGATATCATTTTCGCCCTTTCAAACATCAGCCTGGTACGAGAAATCGTGCAGGAAAACATGAATCAGCTGGAGGATCTCAGAAAGGTGGGAAAAGGCCAGAACGAGGGGCTCCACGCCATGATCATGGATAAGCAGAAACAGGTGTACGCCGATCTGACCGATATCGAGCAGACCTTTAAAATCATCGTCGACCAGAGTGCTCTATCCGTCCAGCAGCATCAGGTTCGCAGGAACTTCAACCTGAACGAAAAGCAGTCTAAAGCCCTGGTCTATGCCATCAGCTTTTCCGTCAGCCACCTACTAAAGTTCATACCCGGATCCGGGGGCGGTTCCCAGGTCCCAGGAGTGATCATCTGATCGACGGATGTCGAGGCACCCTGCCCTTTCCCCGAGAATGCCCGGTAGCCAAACCGATATGTTTTTAGGACCGGCGTCGTAAGTGTATGTCATGCCCGGATGTACCCAGTGCGGCTCCTGCTGCCTCAAACACGGCATGAAACTGGAAGCCACGCCTCTAGACATAGCCCGGTGGATCTTCGACGGCAGGCAGGATATCCTGAGCCGGGTAGGCATCGACCACGATGAAAAAGGCGAAGTCTCCGGCGGCCGGCTCTGGGTCAACGAAGATGGCAGCCCTGCCTCAGCATGTCCCTTCGTATTCGAGAAGGAAGGCAAGTACTACTGCGGCATCCACGAGATCAAGCCAGAGGTCTGCGGCGCGCACATCTGCATCAACTACTACGATGATCCATGAGAATGCGCCCATTTTTACTATTGACCGCACCTCAGATTGATCTGGCCTTCATGGCTGCAACGATGTTCTTAACACCGAGGATGTAGGCTGCGTTGTATAGATCTTTACCATATTCTCTCGAAGTCTCGGAGACGTTTTTGTAGGCGAACCTCATGAGGTCTTTGAGGCGCTGGGTAACTTCCGAGCCTCGCCAGGCGAAGCCTTGCCTGCACTGGGCCCACTCGAGGTAGCTGACGACAACTCCGCCGCCGTTGGCCAGGATGTCGGGTATCACGAGGATGTCCCGGATGCCGAGTAGCTCACTGCCCTGCCTGTTAATGGGGCCGTTGGCGAGGCAGAGGAGGATTTTGGCGTTGATCTTATCCGCGTTGCGTTCGCTGATCTGGTTTTCCCTGGCGGCTGGCACCAGCACGTCAACGTCCAGCTCCAGCAGGTCCTGGTTCGTGATGTCCTTGCCACCGTTAAACCCTACGACCGTGCCTGTCTTTTCCTTGTGGCGGGCGAGGGCTGAAATATTCAGTCCGTTCTCGTTATATGTGCCGCCCTTGGAATCGCTGACCGCGACGATCGGCTTATTTCTCTCCGCCAGGATCTTCGCCAGGTTGCCGCCTACGTTGCCGAAGCCCTGGATGGCGTAGCTCCTGAAATGGTTCTTCGCCCGGCGCTCGATCTCTTCCATGAGAAAGACCCCGCCCCATGCCACTGCAGAAACCCTGCCTCTGCTGCCGCCGAGCACCAGCGGTTTGCCGGTGACAATCTGGGGCACGTGGCGGCCGGTCATGCGCTCGTACTCGTCCATCATCCACCCCATCGCCTCAGGTGAAACGTTCATGTCCGGCGCAGGAATATCCGTGTCGGGGCCGATCACAGGAAAGATGGCCCGGATGTACCCTCTGCAAACCTGCTCCAGCTCGGCGCAGGACAGCTTCTCCTTATCGGCCACGATACCCCCTTTGGCGCCACCGTACGGCAGCCCCAGCACCGCTGATTTAAGAGACATCAACATGGACAGCGCGGCCACTTCTGCCTCAGAGATATTCACCGCTATGCGGATGCCGCCCTTATACGGGCCCCGGGCATCGCAATGCTGGAACCTGTAACCCTTGATCATGACGGTCGTACCA
Organism: Methanocella sp. MCL-LM; assembly: GCF_049676595.1. Classification (GTDB taxonomy): domain Archaea; phylum Halobacteriota; class Methanocellia; order Methanocellales; family Methanocellaceae; genus Methanocella_A. The sequence continues at coordinate 2,941,580 of NZ_CP187259.1, read as the reverse complement.
TCGTCCATTTTCACCGGGTATTCCACAGCGAGCCTCCTCGTTATGCTGGTCAGCAACAGCCTGTGCCGATCGCAGATACCGGCCATGTTGCATGCGCCCGAGATCATCTGGGCAGTGCCCGACAGGAACTCGCCGTCTATCATAGTTATGTCCTCGGGTTCCCGGGCTTTAGGTTTTTCCCGCCAGCACAGCGCAGCGTTCGTCTTGTTATTTCACCTGTCCTGAGCAATCTGATGATGATACCCATACTGTAATTTCATTTTTGAAAAAATCGGCATGCGTCGACCCAATGTTAAAAATAGATTTATATACCTTGCCCGACCAATCCTTTTTCATGCAAGAGATCTCCGATCCCGACCTGCGGCTGTTGATCAGGAGGATCAAAGACCGGACCGGTATTGATCTGGGCCAGTACAAGGACAGCTACATTTATCGGCGGCTATCCAGTCGCATGAAGGTTTTCGGGGCGGCAACTTACCGGGACTACATGGGCATTCTGGAAAAGGATGCCGGGGAATACGAAAAAGTCGTGGACGCCTTCACGATCAATGTCTCCGAGTTCTTCCGGGACAAGGAAGTCTTCAAGGTGATCACCGGTAAGGTAATGCCTGACCTCATCGCCGAGAAAAAGCGCACGGGCAGGCGCAACATCCGCATCTGGAGTGCGGGATGCGCATGCGGAGAAGAGGTTTATTCCCTGTCCATGATCTTGAACGACCTGCTGGGCAACGACTACAATTCCTTTTCCATCCGGCTGTACGCCACCGACATCGACGAGGCCTGCATGGCCAAAGCCAGAGAAGGCTACTATGATCCGATTTCCCTGAAGAACGTCGATAAGGCCTTGATGGCAAAATACACCATGAAGACGCCCGATGGCAGGATCAAAGTCACCGACGACGTCAAGCGGAACGTGACCTTCAAGAGCTACGACCTCATCAAGGGCGGCAAGTTCGGTTCGTACTTCGACCTGGTCCTGTGCCGCAACGTGATGATCTATTTCTCGGACGACCAGAAAGCCAAGCTGCTCATGGAATTCTACAACACTCTCTCCCCCGGCGGCTACCTCGTCATAGGCCGGACCGAGACGCTCGTGGGCGACTCCCGCAACATGCTCCAGGCGATCAACAGCATGGAAAGGGTGTACCGCAGGCCGGAGAGCGGTACTTCGTAGGATAAGCCGGCCGGAGTGGACAAAATTTTTCTATTCAGGTGTACGCTGCGCTGCGCCTCAACACGAAGGGCACAATGGACACGGAGGACACGAAGGTTAAGCAAGGGCACGAAGGGATACGCCCTATGACACGACTCCTTTGTGTCCTTACCAAACCTTCGTGACCTCAGTGTCCTTCGTGTCCTCCGTGTTTAAGCACAGCGCAGCGTACGCTTTATTGTATAAAATATTCGGGTACATATCTAACCCTGGAGCCCTATCTACCTTCTATGCAGGTCAAGTATCTCCAGTGCGCTAAGTGCGGCCGAACTTATCCCCGGGAGGAGATACGCTACCGCTGCGAGTGCGGGGACAGCATCGAGCTGGTCTACGACTATTCAAAGATCAAGGGCCGGATATCGTGGGAGATGCTGCGGTCGAGGCCGTTCGACCACTGGAGGTACCGGGAGTTCTATCCAGACCTTGATACGGGGAGCATCATTTCCATGGGCGAGGGCGGAACGCCCCTGATCCGGTCGAGGAATTTAGCTTCAGAGCTGAATATGGGCGAGCTGTTCTTCAAACTGGAAAGCATGAACCCGACCGGCTCCTTCAAAGACCGGGGCTCGACTGTCGAAATTTCTGAGGCCTACCACTACCTCTGTCACCACGGGGAGTGCGAGAACGAGATCGTCTGCGCCTCGACGGGCAACATGGGTGCCAGTGTCGCTGCATATTGTGCAAGAGGGGGCATCAAGTGCACGATCTACGTGCCGAAGGATACGGCGAAGATCAAGCTGCTCCAGATGATGGCGCACGGGGCGGAGATCGTCAGGGTGGACGGCGACTATACTGTGGCCATGCTGACCGCCAAGCGGGAGTACGAAGAGCGCGGACGGTATCTCGCCGGTGACTACCCTTACAGGGGTGAGGGCGAAAAATCCGTCGGCCTGGAGATCATAGACCAGCTGGATGGCGTGCCCGACTACCTCGTCTGCCCGATCGGCAACGGTACCCTGGTCCACGGCATCTGGAAGGGGCTGAAAGAGCTGAAGATCACCGGGCTGATCAGCAGGCTGCCGAAGGTCATCGGGGTACAGGCCGAGGGTTGTAATACTGTGGCCAGATCGTTCGAGGAAGGGCGGGATGACATTACGCCGGTCGTACCTCATACGCTCATGGATGCGGTCGCGTGTGGCGATCCGCTGGACGGCACCTGGGCACTGCGAGCTGTCAGGGAGTCGGAGGGCTGGGCCGCCGCAGTTTCCGATATCGACGGTGCGAAAGCCCGGGATTTACTCGGTAAAAAAGAGGGTATTTTTGCAGAGCTTTCGGGCGCCCTGAGCATGGCGGGCCTGATCAAGGCGTACCAGGCTGAGATTATCGAAAAAGATGCCAGGACCGTGGTTATTGTCACCGGCCACGGCCTGAAAGAGCCCGAAACCTTCGAGGACGAGATGAGAAAAATATCCCAAATAATTCTGTGATCCGTCTATGACGGACTGCCGTCTATGACGGCAGCACCGTAACCTCCTGCAGTTTCTCTCCTTCCTTGAGCACCGTGATCGTCAGGGGCTTCCCCTGCGGTATGCTTTTAGCCGACGTATCGATGATGGTGGCGATGATCTCCTCTTTCTCGAGCAGCGTATCGTTGTCCGCGTTGCACCAGTCCATGGGCTTCGGGGTCCAGACATTCCTGAACACGTTGCCCTCGCATACCATGTCTATCGTCACTTTGCCGATGTCGACGGGAGCTGAGCTTTTCAGGAGCTGCAGGGTGATCAGGCACTTTCCGTCCGACGCGGTAAGGGTCGCGTGCATGTTAAACGGGCCGTCGTTACTCATCACGGGCCCGGGGGTCGGGGTAGTCACCTGGGTCGGCTCAGGGGTAGCCGTGGGCTCAGGCGTAGCTTCGGGCGTCGGCTCGGGGATGGCTGTCGACACGGGGGTTGGGCTGCCCGCCGCGTTGCCTTTCAAGGCATTAAACCCTGCGGTAGCAGCGATTACCACGATAAGTGTCAGTAAGATGATGCCGAGGGCTGCTATGATGATCTTTCTCACATCGGTCGGCGCTTTTTTCTTCCTGCCCTCCAGGGGGCTTCTCGTTTCCGCTCTGCGGGGCTTCCTGTCCGCCAGCGATCGAATATCGGCAAGCAGTGGCTTTTTCTTCTCTGCGGGCAGCGCTTTCCTTTCCTTCCGTGGCTTTACCTTTTCCATCTAGTCACGACCATATCCCGTCTAAAGCAAAACAGATCTTCAGATAATTGATCAATGGTCGATCATCTTTTTTAAGCCTTGTGTCACAAAAGGTCAACCTGCAGAGGTCACGATGGCAGCACTATCAGTTCCTGTAGCCTCAATCCTTCCTTGAACAGCGTGATTGTCACGGGCAGTCCCTGCGGGACATCGAGCGCAGCTGTATCGATGATGGTGGCGATGATCTCGTCGGTTTCGATCACGGTGTCGTTATCCGCGTTGCACCAGTCCATGGGCTTCGGCTCCCAGACGTTCCTGAATTCCCGGCCCCCTGCTTCCATGTTGATCATGAGCTTATCCACCTCTACCGCCGGCGAGTCTTTCAGCAGCCGGAGGGTGATCAGGCATTCCTCGTCTGTCTGGTTCAGAGATGCGTGCATGTTGAAGGGGCCGTCTTTGTTTGTCGCCGGACCCAGGGTGGGAGTTGCCTCATCTGTAGGCTCGGGCGTTACTTCAGGTGTCGGCTCGGGGGTGGCCGTTATTGCTGGCACGGCATCGACTGTCGGGCTGTTATCTGCTCCTTTTAAGGCATTTGTCGCTATTACAACAAAAGCTACCACTACGATTACGCCAATGGCGATGATTAAAATTTTCCTGGCTTCCATCGGGGCACGACCGAAAAGCCGGACGCCTGCTATGGGCTAAACACCCGGCTACCGATCTGTTCTCCCGTACCTTTTTATGCCTTATCTGGAAAAAAGTTAAAAATATAGGGCTTTTACCACTAGATCGCTGGATTACTGGGGCTTTTGTATGCTCTCCTGCTTTCTGGCGCCCAGCATGTCTGGCCTGACCTTCTGAATGTATGCAACGATGTACGCGGTGACAAACGCCTCTATTATCGCCATGACAAGGTTGGCGGCCGCGACGAGCGAGAGCTCGGCCAGTACTACGTCTTTACCCTGGATACCTGAGACCAGGATGATCCCGATCATGGCTGCGTTGCCGAGGAACAGCCCCACGAAAGTGGCGATGCCCGCCGAGTATAACGCCTTCATCTTCATGCTGCGCGACAGCCATGTATAGATGAAAAAGGCGCCCACGATCTCGGCCATGTTGACGATGGCGTTGGCTCCTATGATGCCCCAGCCCCCATGTCCTATGGCTGCCGAGAACACGTTGACGATGAGGACGATGACGCCGCCGACGGCGGGGCCTGCCAGAATGCCGATCAGCGGGGTCAGGCTCAGGTGGACTCCGCCGAAGACCGGTATCTCGATCTGGAAGACGGCAAAGGCCGCAGCGGTACACAGGGCCGCCAGCGTCATCAGCCGGCTGTCCATCTTTCTCACGTTGCGCAGCCAGAACACGCAGATGCCTATAATGACCAGCGCTACGATCGTCCATATGAGGACCCACTGCAGGTAGAATGAGCCGTCCTCTAAGTGTATGTGTGCCATTAGATCCCTCCGGTAATAGTATCCTGAGACTTATTTTGGGTATCCCCCAAATTTGCTTTCAGCTTCTCTTTCATAATTTCCTCTACGCACAGGGCCAGCTCCTCCGGTGTAATCGGCCTGTTGCACGGCGAAGTACCCGTGACCCTGCATATCGCCTCGTAAGTCTCGGCCACCCGGGGCTTCTTCAGGCCCGATTCCACCAGTGTGGGCTCGTCGTAGAACACGTCCGCCGGCGTTCCATCTGCGATGATGGAGCCGCCTTTGACGACGCAGATGCGATCGCACAGCCTGGCGGCCATGTCCATATCATGCGTCGCTATAACCACGCTAATGTCGTGCTTGCTCCTCAAGTCCCGGATGATCTGCTCGACGATCTCGGCATGCTGCGGATCGAGGTCTGAGGTCGGCTCGTCCATGGCGATCACTTTCGGCTTCATAGCCAGGACGCCTGCAATGCAGACCAGGCGCTTTTGCCCTCCCGAGAGGTAGTTAGGCATCTTCTGGGCCAGGTGCATGGCTCCTACCATGTTTAGGGCTTCTTCGGCGGCCTTCCTTGCGGCATCGATACTCAGGCCCATGTTGACCGGCCCGAACATGACATCGTCCAGCACTGTAGGCGCGAACAGCTGGTCATCCGATCGCTGGAAGACGATGCCAACGTTTTTCCAGATGTCCTTGCGCCTGCCCTTCATCTCCGCCCCGAGCACTGCAATCCTGCCTTCCGAAGGCTCGAGCAGCCCGTTCAGGTGCTCGATCAGCGTCGACTTGCCGGAGCCGTTAGCCCCGCAGAGGCCGACGATCTCCCCGGGGTGGACGTGGAAGCACATCTGGTGGATGCCCACGCTGCCGTCGGGATAAGTGTGGCTCACGCAGTCTACGTGGATCAGCTCCTGGCCTGCCTTCGGGCAGGCTACATGTTGTTCATTGGTGAATCTGTAAAGTGTCATCTACAAGCCCCTCCAGGCGAGGTAGGCGGTTACCGCCACGGAAATCAGCACGAACCCATAGTCAGCGAGCTTCATTGGCGGTAGTTTTGTCACTGCGATATACTTACCACTGTAGCCGCGGCTTTCCATGGCCTTGTTAATCCGGTCAGCCCGGTCGTACGAGCGGATGAATACCAGGGCAAAAACCTCTGCGAATAGCTTACCCTGCTCTTGCCATGCCCGAGATCAGGCCGCTGCCTCTCGATCGGAGCGCCTTGATCATGGCGTCGACCATCTTCAGCGTGATGAAGAGGAAGCGGTAGGACATCAGGAAGATCTGGTCGACGGGGGCCGGAAAGGCCCGGTAGATCATCGTCGAGAAGTAGTTGTACTTCGTGGTCATCAGGAAGAATAGCGAGAAGGTCACGGAGATCAGCGCTTTAATCGCAAGCCGGGCGACCAGCAGCAGGCCGTTATCCGTCAGTGTCACGCCGTATCCTGCCACCCCGAAGGAGAGCAGGGTATTCCCCGGTACGTTCCACATCATGAGCAGGACCAGAGATAGCACGAAGATCAGCGGCAGCGTATACCAGGCGAACAGCTTCTTCAACGGCAGTCCCGCGGCAGCGTAGACCAGCAGTACGGCTACGTACAGCAACGTCAGCAGGGCCATGCTTTTGATCAGCGTGATAAAGAGCACGATGACTACAAGCATGATCGCTTTTGTCCACGGGCTTATCCTCGCGAAGAAGGTGCGGTTGTTCTCGCTGTAATAGGTAATCAGGTCGAGGTCCGGGATGTGCCCGGAAATGTTGCTGGGCATCGGTCTCACCTACCTGTCGTCGGTCGGGCAACAGCAGCACGTATCGTGCTTAATCCGCCCGCAGAGGCCCATCGTCGGGTGGCCCAGCGAAGCGCAGATGCGGTCGATCGTCTCTTTGCTCACGTAGCTCTCGAACCTGGCGGCCTCGGCGCACGCCTCTTCGTGGGTGAGCCCGTAGTGCGACAGCATCAGGCCCAGGATGCGGTGCCGCCGAACGAGGAAGTCCGCATACTCCCGGCCAGTATCGGAGAGCCTGACGCCGTGGTAGGGGACGTGCTCGATCAGCCCGGTGGTAGACAGCTCGCCGATCATCTTGGTGATCGTGGACGGGTCGACCTCGAATTCGCCTGCGATGTCCGTGGTCTTCACCACGCCGTCCCAGTTCAGCAGGTATTTGAGCAGCTCATTTTTCTTGGGGCTCAGCTCGTACCCGTCGATATCTTTCATGGTTTTAAAATAATCGGCTATGGATATAAAAGTTTGGGGTGATACCAAATTATAATGTCCAGCCTGTCGAAGGATGTACGTTGTAATAAAGAGTATAATCTAAAGCTCGAGCGTGACGCCATCCACGTAGCGGACGGAAATCTTGCCTGTCGTCAGGTCGAAGCGCATGGTGCGGCCTTTGGTGCCGAGGACTTCTTCGCCTGCGATCCTGATCTTTTCCTTCTTCAAGTATTCCCTGCAGGCTGCGACATTGCTCTCGCCTATGTTGAAAGCACCCGCTCCGTTGCCGTTGGGGCCTTTGAACATGCTGGCGCCGCCCACGAGCCTGGCGGTCATCCACATGGGCTCCGCTCCCAGCTTTTTCATGCGATCGAGCATGACCGGCAGTCCTACGTCTGCGTACTTTTCCATGTTCGTGCCCGGCCTGGAGCGCCTGCTGTCGGGCAGCATGATGTGGGCTAATCCACCAATCCGGCCCTTGGGGTAATAGAGGGCCACGCCTACGCATGACCCGAGCCCTATGATGGCCAGGGTGCCCAGGTTCTGGGCAACCGCTATGTCTCCCATGCCTACTTTGATCTCTTCTTCAGCCATTGACCTTGGCCCCGAGCAGCGTCAACATGTTCTCCAGTGTCTGCGGCTCCGGCAGCAAGAGCAGGTAGCCGTTTACGTTGTTGGTTTCGTTTGTCAGCGCCGTCTTGAAGAGGATGGCATTCTTAGTAGTCTTGCTTAAGTCGGTTACAATTTCGTCGATCAGGCTTCTGGCCATGTCGTACCTGTAGGTCGGGGTAGAAGGCAGCATGGTGATGCCCAGCAGCTCTGCCGACGCGTCGCCGAAAGACGATATCAGGACGTTCCCCACTTCCATCAGGGCCGATTTTTCCAGGTCAGTGATCTCCTTGGTGGTGCCTTTTTCCTGGCACATGAGCATGTCAGAGATCGAGTACGCGCTCTGCTCAGGGAAGAGCAGGTAGATGTGGCCGTCGCTGTTGGAGTCACCGTCGATCAGCTGGAAGTAAATTCCAACGACTCTCTCGTCCGGGTTTATCAGGGAGCTGATGGCCTCCAGCGGCGCGATCTCTATCTCCGGTACCCTCATGTCAATGTCCTGACCGACCATCATGGACAGCGATGTAGCTGCATGTGCGGAGCCGATGTTGCCCAGCTCCTTCAGGGAGTCCATCTGGAACTCGCTTAGTTGTGTCATGTCGTTCATTTTTTCACCTCCGTAATGGTCGCCACGTCGAGAATGGGGACGACTCTGCCGTTGCCCATGATCGTGACGCCTTCGAAGCCCTTGATGCTCTGCAGCAGCCCGCCGAGCGGCTTGACGAAGATTTCCTGCTGGCTCTCGATGGAGTCCACCAGCAGCGCTACTTTTTCTTCACCCTTCTCTACCACGACAGCCGTGTGCCGGGTGATCGAGGGGTCGACCTCCACGTCGAAGTACCTGTACAGCCTGTACAGCGGCAGGATCGAATCTCTTATTACGATGACTTCGTTGCCGCTGATGGTCTTGATGTCCGTGTTCTTCACGTACTCAGTTTCCACGACATTGGTGATCGATATGGCGTACTTTTCGCTGCCCACGTTGACCAGCAGAGCCTGTACAATGGCTATGGTCGGAGGCAGCTTGAGAATCGTCTTCGTGCCCTTGCCAGGCCGGGTCTCGATCTTGACGGTGCCGCCGAGGCTCTCAACCTTGGTCTTCACGATGTCCATGCCCACGCCCCGGCCCGAGACTTCGGTGATCTTGTCCGCGGTCGAGAGGCCCGGCTTGAAGATGAGCATGACCCCTTCTTCCTCGGTCATGGCATCCGCCTGCGCCTGGGTAATGAGGCCTTTATCTACTGCCTTCTTTTTCACCCGGTCTACGTCGATGCCTTTACCATCGTCGATGATCTCGATGATGACGTTGCTCCGCTCTCTCCGGGCGATGAGCTGAATGTGGCCGACAGCAGGCTTGCCCTGGGCAACCCTGACTTCCGGCTTTTCCACGCCGTGGTCGACGGCGTTGCGGATGAGGTGGTTCAGCGGGTCGCTGATCTCGTCCAGCACTGTCCGGTCCAGCTCTGTGTCCTGGCCTTCGATGGTGAACTCGATCTCTTTCCCTTCTTTCTTGCTGATGTCCCTGACGATGCGGGGGAACCGGTTGAACACGTGGTCCACCGGCAGCATGCGGATACGCATGACCTCGTTCTGCAGGTCTGTGATAGAGCGGTCGACCATGCCGAGGGTTTCGTTCAGCTCGTGAATACCCTGCTTGCCGCTGATCTCGAACAGCCGGCCTCTGCTGATCACCAGCTCGCCGACCAGGTTCATGATGATGTCCAGGCGATCGATGTCGATGCGGACGCTGTGGATGGCTTTGGTTCCATCCTTGGCCGTGGGCTTGACAGGCCCCCCGGCGGCGTCCTTCCTGATGATCTCCGTGACCTTCACGGCGCTGATCTCAGCGACGTTCCTCGCTTTCCTCTGGACGTCCTCCGCCGCCTTGTCCGACTGCAGTATTACTGTGAACTCCTGCCCGAACTTCTCGTCTTCGAGGTCCTTGATCTCCGGGACAGTGCTCGTGACTTTGCCGATCTCCGAGAGCTGCTGGATGACCAGGAAGGCCCGGATACCCTTGAACTCGCAGGACTTTTCCACGGTCACGACGACCTCGAACTCTTTCGAGCCCGCGGCAGCGCCTGCCGGGATGGCCATGGACTGTACCTCTGGCGTATCTCCGGCGGCGGGAGCGGCGTTTACCGGCTGCGCTTCGTGGGCCGGCTTTGTCACAGCGGGCTCGGAGTCGCAGCTGTTCACGTCCATGCTCTCGATCTCTTTTACGAGGGCCGACACGTCGAGGCTACCTGAGTCTCCGGTCTCGATGGCGTCGATCATCGCTTCCAGGGTGTCCAGCGACTTGAACAGCACGGTCACGACTTTAGAGTCGGCCATCAGCTGCCCGTTCCTGATCCTGTCAAAGAGGTTCTCCGTCCTGTGGCACAGCGTCTCCATTTCTTTGAAGCTCATGGACGCCGACATACCCTTGAGGGTATGGGCCGATCGGAAGATCTCCTGTATCACGTTAGCGTCGGTGGGGCACTTCTCAAGCGCCAGCAGCGAACTGTTCAGGTTCTGCAGGTGCTCCCTCGCCTCGCTTACGAACATATCTCTGTATGCAGACATATCCATTGTTCAGTACCCCCTTAGCATACCGACTATTTCATTCGCGATGTCGTCCAGGGGCACGACGCGGTCCACGCACCCCAGTTCTATGGCTGCCTTTGGCATGCCGAAGATCACGGAAGTCTTCTGGTCGCAAGCGATAGTGCGGCCTCCGATGTCTTTGATTTCCTTAAGGCCGAAGGCACCGTCGCTGCCCATGCCGGTCAGGATGACGCCCACGATGTTATCACCGTACACCTTTGCCGCCGACTTCATGGTGATGTCGACCGCCGGCCGCACCGCATGCACGGGCGGCTCCTGGTTTAGCGTGATTAGCTGGCTCAGGCCTTTTCTGATGAGCATGTGATAGTTACCCGGCGCAATCAAGGCCCTTCCTTCCAGGATCGTGTCTCCTTCTTCCGCTTCCTTGATGTCGATCTCGGAGATGCGGTTGAGTCTCTCGGCCAGCGATCTCGTGAACCCCGCCGGCATGTGCTGGACCACTAAGATGCCTGCCTTCAGGTCGCCGGGGAGTCGCGTAAGCACTCTCTCCAGCGCTCCCGGGCCTCCCGTAGAGGACCCGATCACGACCAGCTTCTTCGCCTTAACAGCGTTTGCCCTTTTGGGCTTTTGTTTCTCTGGCAGGTCCGCGGTCGGGCTGCTCTGCAGCTTGTCCCGGTCCACCCTGCACGCCGCCCGTATCTTCGCGAGCAGCGGTTCTCTGACCTTGTCGATATCCAGCGATATTGATCCGGAAGGCTTGGGTACGAAGTCGAACGCTCCGGCCGACAGCGCCGTCATAGTCTCCCTGGCGCCCTGCTGAGTCAGAGCTGAGAGCATGATCACTGGAGTCGGCTTTTCCTTCATGATCGTCCGGACTGCGGTGATGCCGTCCATCTTGGGCATCTCGATGTCCATGGTGACCACGTCCGGGGCCAGCTTCTTGATCATCTCGACGGCTTCAATGCCATTTTTTGCCGTTCCGATTACGGCGATCTCGCCCGGCACGTTGATGACGTCCGTCAGGATCGTCCGCATCAGGATCGAGTCGTCGACCACAAGCACCCTGATCAAGAGAAAACCTCACTTATGATCCGAGTACTTTCTGGACTTCCTCGAGCACCTTGGGCGCCTGGAAGGGCTTGACTATGTAGCCTTTCGCGCCGCTCATGATCGCTGCCCGGACCATGTTTTCCTGCCCGACGGCAGTGCACATGATCACCTTTGCATTGGGATCGAATTCCTTGATCTGCTTGAGCGCCTCGATCCCGTTCACGTTGGGCATCACGATGTCCATGGTCACGAGGTCCGGCTTCAGCTCCTTGTACTTGTCGACAGCGACCGCGCCGTTGTCGGCTTCTCCCGCGATCTCGTAGCCCTTCGGGAACAGGATGTTCTTCAGCAGGGTTCGCATGAACGCCGCGTCGTCGACAATCATAATCTTTGCCAAGTCTTAGCCTCCTATTTCTTCTCTGTGGTAAAATTGCTCATCATGTCGGTGACAAACTTGACCCCCCTGGGGGTCAGTTCCAGCTCTCTTCTTACCCGCACGACGTTCGCCATGCCGAGCTTCAGGAGCTTGTCGTAATATTGATCCATGGTCTTGTTGTCGATGCTCAGCATCGACTGGATAGTGTTCGAGTCCACGCCGCTGTAAATCAGCGTCGCCACCTGGCCTTCGATGTCGGTCAGCTTCTGGTCTTCTCCCAGGCTGTTGTACTTCTCCATCAGGTCAGTGAGGTACCTCTCGAGCAAATCCATGGTGTTATCCGGGCACAGCACGAGGCTACTGAGCGACTCGTTCTTCTCGAAGTAGTCGACAGATAGCACGTAGCGGTCCTTGCCGCCCATCTTCCTGGCCTCGCGCTTGATCTTGGTGATGCTGTCCAGCCCGACCCGGATCTGCTTGTCCTTGGACATGAACCAGATCGACTTCTGGGTGGCCAGCAGCAGCCCTTTATCCCAGGCCACGTTGGTCAGGACCACGCCTCCCCGGCTCGCGGGAGAGATAAAATAGATACTCGTCTTGAACGCGTCGGAGATGAACTGGATGAAAAACTTTCGCAGCGTCTCCAGAGCCTTAGGGGATGCGGAGATGGCATACGACTTGAAGTTTCCCTCGTCGTACCGTGTCATGACGAGCATACTCCTTTCTCCGGCTATCCTCATATCCACGTCTTCCAGGCCCTTCAGCGGAATCGCCTGCGTTGCAGTCGCTGTGCTGAGTCTGAAGTACAGGTTAGTGATGGTCAGCAGGCCATTTTTAACCCAGGCTCTCTCGTCGAACGGCCCTTCGGGCTTTGGGGGAAACATGAAGTCCACGTTCGTCTTAGCCAGCACTGTTTCATTTTCCATAACGGTCCCACCCTGAATTGGTCCTGCGGGGCCGGATTTTTATCTTCCCCGTCCAGACAACATCTGTCTATCAGTCTCTGTCTGGCACCCCCATACCGGCTCGCAGGGTTATTTTACGTACGGTTGAGTATACTGACCATTTAAACAGGCTATATTAAAAATATTTTGTCGAAATAATAGAATTATAGTGCGTGAATTACAAAAAGGTAATTTAGGAAGGTCGGATATTGGAATTGGGGCATAATGTAGGCTTCTCGTACTGGCCGGAACAGATGCAGCATGCAAACCAGGGGCCTTAACGAACAGCGGGGATTCAGTGTGAGCTTCTATGGTCATCCGGTCTAGCCACCCTCAACCGTAAACTACATAACAATATACGCATATAGCTATATTGTTATACTATGGACTGCGATTCTACGTGCGAGCTGTCGAAACAGATGGCGGAAGTCTTCAAAGCCCTCGGCGACGCTAACCGGATGTACCTGATCTACCTCCTGGCTTCGGACGGCAAGGAGCGGATATGTGTCACTGAGCTGGCGGAGCAGCTGGGGATCTCCCAGCCGGCCGTTTCCAGGCACCTGAGCACCTTGAAGTACGCCGGAATCGTGAAGTCTGAAAAGGACGGCAACCACATCTACTACACGTTCGACCGGGAGGCAATGGTCCGGTACAAGGCGAATATCGATCTCCTGTTTACGAGCGTGATGCGGAAGTGCGACCTGCTGGAAAAGGGGGTCTAAAGCATGGCTGGAACTATCTATTATTTTACCGGCACCGGGAACTCGCTCTACGTGGCGAGGGCTGTTGCTCAAAAGCTCGGCGACTGCAAGCTCGTCAATATGGCGAAGCCTGATAGTGAACAGGCAATTGAAGATAACAGCGATACTGTGGGGTTCGTATTCCCGGTCTTCTACGGGAACATGCCGGTCATCGTCCAGAACTACGTCAAAAAGCTGAAGCTCAGCCCTGAAGCTTACGTTTTCAGCATCGTCACCGTCGGTGGCGAAGCTGGGGCCTCTAATCATGAACTGGACAAGCTTCTCAGGGCAAACGGCAGCCACCTGTCGGCCGGCTTCAGCCTGATCATGCCAGACAACGCTTATATCTGGATCAACCTTGTCACCCCTGCGGAGAAGCGGGAACAGGTGCTTAAAGCGGCAGATGCCGAGCTCGCTAAGATCATCGAAGCGCTGCAGAAGAAGGAACAAGTTGTCTCAAAGGAGAACGCTTTAAAGTGGCGCGCCCTCGGCAGCCTGTCGAGCACTTTTGCAGAGAAAATCTACCGGCTCCCCCGGCGGTACCACACCACGGACAAGTGTAGCGGCTGTGGCACCTGCACGAAGTTGTGCCCGGTCAACAACGTGACCCTGGCTGATAAAAAGGTCACCTGGGGCTCGAACTGTACACACTGCCTGGCCTGCTTCCACTGGTGTCCTCGACAAGCGGTCGAGATCGGCGGGAAGTCTGCTGACATCGCAAGGTACCATCACCCGGCGATCAGTGTGAAGGATATTATAGAAAAATAGGAGTTGTATCCTAAGGGCAATAAATTTTAAATCTAATTTCCAGTTATGTTATACTATTCACTTGTAAGGTTCAAAATTATTTCAACAGCCTTGCTACTCGAATATTGCCTGATATACAGTATAAAACTGAAATATGTTTACATTTTCAGGAAAAGTTCTATTTATCCTAAATTGTGGTGTTGGTTTGTTGATAATATTTGAACCAATTGTCAACTACTTTGTAGATAAGCGCCCGTTAATCAACTCATAAAATGGGAAAAAGTTGACGTATAATAAGACGGCCACTGACAGTACATTGATTTGCAATTTAATGATACAAATAATTATGTAACAAAACTATCTATCATTACGAACTTATCTCTTAGATTATATTTAAATAAGGTGTTAGTGATATGGGTTTTATTAGTTCTATCATTATGGTATGATACAGAAAGTAGTAGGTAATACTCATTACTTTCATTAATTACCATATCTAAATTTGTATTAACAACCATTTGTCCTTTGTGATTCTGATTTGGCATAATTATTACATATGGAGTATCATCTTCTAATTGTAGTGTAACGTCAATTTTTGATGTATCTTGCTTTGCTCTTATTCTTGCGTTTGTGGCTGGGTAGTTGCCATAATTGGTAATCTCATTGACAATTATGGTTTTATTTTTTTCAAGTTGTACGTGTGGAACGGAAAAACCTAAAAACGGCCTTAGTCTACTATTAATTTCTTCTTTAGCTACATCCATTGTTTTTTGGTTTAATTCGATAGATTGTTTCGTCATATCTAACGATATTTGAGTTAACGCTATTGCCCGTTTGGTCTGTCTTATCTGGTAAATTACTATTACAAATGCGAAAAGGCTGATTATTACTGATGCTATTGTCATGTAATTATCTGCTAACCGATCAGGTAGAAAGGGTGATTGCTGATATGTATTGATATTAAGCAATAATTCTAAGGTGGAGTTGTTTTGAGCTAAAGGAACTGATGTAGCTTGCTGCATAAGCATAAGTTATTGTGAATACTGATAGTAACTTAAAGTTTTTGAAATTGGTCATTAGATAAAAAGTATAACGAGTATATTTGAATATGTAATACTCACAATACTTATTTATACTCGTTATACTTTTTATCTATTGTGATTCGTTATAATCCGTTTAACCCGCAAACTCCAGCTAGGCCGGACTTTTTCGTTGGTAGAGAACCCGAAATTTTGGAATTCGAAAAAAACCTTAGTCAGACAATGCATGGTTCGCCGATGAATATGTCTATAAGCGGTAACAGGGGCACGGGTAAAACATCGATTCTAATTAAATTCGAAAATATTGCAAAAAACAATAATTGTTTAACTCTACGGATATCAAACTATGAAGGGAACTTAAAAAATATACTGGAACTTACCAATTATATTTCATCCAATCTTAAACGGGAACTTCTTAGCAGACGATCGGTTGAATTGAAACAAAAGCTTGAACAGGAATGGACTGAAACTTTAACGCCTTATATCGTTTGGAGAGAGTCTGCGCCAGTTAAAGAACAAGAAGATATCGTACAAGATTTATTACGTGATCGTTTATTAAAATTATGGGATGAAATAAAAACTGAATATTGTGCTTGTGTTATCTTATTTGATGAAGCTGAATCTTTAGAGCGCGACAATTTGGTTGGAGCATTAACGTTTCTCAGGGAGGTATTCCAAAGAATATCCACCGATTCTAACTATATGGTTGTTCTAGCTGGAAAGCTTAATTTCCCTGATCAAATGTCAGAGTCCTTTTCCCCGCTAAATCGATTTTTCCCCTGTTTTAGACTTAAACCTTTTTCAAAGGATGAAATTCGTCAATATCTCGTAAAAAAACTAGATTCTGTAAACGTTGGTATCGATGAAGATGCTATTACATATATTGCTGAGAAAAGTGAAGGGCACCCATATGTTTTAGTAGCTATGAGCTATTTGATATTTGACTCGATGAATGATGACGAGGATCATATCTCAATGGATCTAATCATTAGATCTAGACCCAAAATCAAATCTCGTTTAGCCGAAGATTTCTTTAAACCTATGTACCACCCTCTTACTCCAAAAGCAAAGGAGATCATAACACTAATTGCGATCAAATCTCCAAGTCAAGATTTTTCCTTTGCACAATCTCTTGAGTATACGCATAAATCAAAGAATATTATGTCCCCATATATTCAGGAATTATTAAGGAAAGGTGTGATAGATAAACTAGAGCGCGGTAAATACCAGATATTCCACTCTCTATTCAGGGAATTTTTAATTGATAACAAAAATCCTCGATAGTATCACCATAAATAATACTCGAAACTCCTGCTATTTGTGACCTTGTAAGTGCTATTGGGATAGTCGATACTTATCCGAACAAGGCTAAGAAATACACTATTTAGAATATCACGATTAATTAATATTCCACCTTCAATATATAATGGGTTTGTGTAATTATTAAAAATCATTCCAATATAATTTTCATAGGAGTATTTTATTATTGTGATATAGCTGGTCAACTTTAGTCAGCTACTATGGATTGTTTATCAATTCGTGTGATGGGATATCGGTGTTATTGTCTAACCCTAAATATCGCTCGGATTCTGAATATTACTTAGTCAAGAAAAATCAGGCTGTAGCACAGATTATGTTGAGATTATGATAGTTTCAGGTCGCCCGTGGGAAAAACTTGTTAAATCTATCAATTTACCATGCATCCCAGATAGATCGGTGGTATGGATGGACAAATTGAAAACAGTCACAAGTATGCTGATTATCTCAGCGCTCTTGCTGGCCATAGTGACCCCGGCGCTGGCGCAGACGCAGGTAGTGTCTGGCAATACTAAAGCCAGCGCTATGGTACCTGTCGAGCGATCTGATAAAGATATGCTGCCAGCAATGCTGGATACAAAAGACATTAGCATTGCAGCTGCAACGATGAAGGCGGCAGGGCTGGAAGGCATGATGATGCCCGGAGGCAAATACACGCTCTTCGTCGCCTCTGACACGGCCCTGAATGCCACGAGCCCTGACATGAAAAATGCGATGAAGGAAAAGCTGAACAATAAGCAGGTAGCCCAGGAATTTGTCAACGGCCACCTGGTTAGCCGGATGGTTACGCCCGACGAGTTGACGGACGGCAAGATGCTCACCACCCTGAACGGAATTCCGCTGAAAGTCAGCAGGGCCGATGGGAAGACTATGGTGGACGACGCCACTCTCCTCAAGGCCGTCGAGACCAACAACGGCATTGTCTACGTGATGGACAAAATTCCCTCATCGATCGGCGGAATGATGACGCAAATGGGCATGATGCCGCAGAGTACCATGCCGGTAAACCGGTGAAAAGGGGAGCCTGGCTTTCATCAATTTTTTTTTGTTATGCCTGAAGCCTTTTGTACGGGTGCCCGCAGCGTTTACACGAAGTATAGTCCTTACTGAATCGTTTTGCACGAGTTCCCGTACCATTTACACGAAGTACGCTAAGTACGCGAAGTACTCAAAGTTTGATAATACCGGCATGCTGTAAAATGATCTTATAGTAAAACTTCGTGTACTTCGCGTACCTCGCGTACTTCGTGTAAACGGTACCTGACTGTCCTAAACTGTCTGTGATTAACCATAATATTTCACCGGAAGCTTTATGAGTTCGCATGCTTACGAACTTAATTGAGCGTTTTTATGAAACGGAAGATTATCGAGATCGACGAAGACAAGTGCACCGGCTGCGGACAGTGCGTTCCATGCTGCCCGGAGGGAGCCATCCAGATCATCGACGGTAAGGCGCGGCTAATCAGCGATTTATTCTGCGACGGCCTCGGCGCATGTATCGGGACCTGCCCCGAGGGCGCTATCTGCGTGGTCGAGCGGGAAGCCGAAGCATACGATGAAAAGAAGGTCATGGAAAACATCGTCAGACAGGGCCCGTCTGTCATCAAAGCCCACCTGGAGCACCTCGCCCACCACGGGCAGACTGATCTGTATAAACAGGCGGTGGAATACCTGAAGGAGCATAAGATCAACGTTCCCGGCACTGGACAGTCCGGTGGCTTAACCCATGCGCCCCACGCCGGCTGCCCCGGGTCGATGATGAAGAGCATTCCTCGAAACCGCCCTGCTCCCGGCCAAAAGCCCGCTGAAAAGGCCGAATCCGAGCTCAGGCAGTGGCCTGTGCAGCTCAAGCTCCTCAATGCGGCAGCCCCCTACTTCGACGATGCCGACCTGCTCATTTCAGCGGACTGCGTCCCATTCGCCTATGCGGGCTTCCACACTGAGTTACTCCGGGACAAGATCGTCATCATCTTTTGCCCGAAGCTTGATACTGACCTCGAAGGCTATGCCACCAAGCTGGCGGAGATCTTCACGAGACACACGATCAAATCGATCACCGTCGCCCGCATGGAAGTCCCCTGCTGCGGCGGCGTGCGCAGCGTTGTGGACAAGGCGCTGGAGCGGTCGGCGAAGAAGATCCCGGTCAGCGAGAAGACGATCACGATACAGGGCGATGTGAAGTAATATAAGGCTGGGGCTAAGGGGTGAAAAACATAGTCGAACGCTGCGCTGTGCTGGTGCTGTGTTGTATTAATCTTTTCGCCTTGTTCGCCTTTTGAACGCCTGCTTTAGCAGGCGTTCTTGAGGTGATGCGATGCCGATCGCTGCGCTGTGCCAGGATCACTGATTGATTCTGTCATGAAAAGGGCGTTTTCAAGTTAAGCTTGTGAAAAACTCCTGGAGGTCGGGGAGTTCCCTGGAGGTTGGGGAGGATTTTCAAGCTGGGAGGTTAGAGATAGGCAAGGGACACCTCCGTGTCGGTCACAGAGGTCGGAGAGGAGGTCTGGGAGTGTGGAAAGGTCTGGGAGGATAACGGGGTATTATTCTGCACTTTTCGGATGAGCGCCCGTACCATTTACACGAAGTACACAAGGTACACGAAGTACGCGAAGTACGATAAAAGGGCTGACTGCAAGCCGATCTTAAAGTATGACTTCGGGTACTTCGAGTACTTTGAGTACTTCGTGTAAACGGTACCTGACAGCCCCAGATAGTTCGAATGTGATCACCAACAAAATTCTCTCGGACCTCCGGGTACCTCACATAACCTCCTCTCAGACCTCCTGACCTCCCTGACCTCCCAGCTTGAACGTGTCCTCTCCAAACTCCCGGTACCTCCCCGACCTCCTCCCCGACCTCTCAACACCTCCCGGACCAACAGTTTTTCATGGAATACCGATTTTACAAATTGCACAGATGGCATTGGATCAAAGTGGTTGACGTTAAACCTATTTATCATCGATTAGTATCTGTGCAATCTGTGGCATCAGTTTCAATCTGTGTTTCTGGCACAGCGCAGCGATCGTGTGCGTTCAAAGGCCATTAATAATTGCAGAAAAAAGTAAGCCGGGGCAAACTCCCCGGCACTGTTGTTTTGCCTGGACTTTACTCTTTCTTAGTTTCCTCTGGCACCACCAGCTTTGCAGGTTCTGCTACCTTATCCTCACCCGGCTTTGCCGGCGCTTCACGGTCCTTAGACCTCTGGCCCCCGAAGGGCCACCACCAGTTCCACTTGCCCATGAGGATCATGACCGCGGGTACCACGATCATGAGCATCAGCGTGGCGTCGATGAGTACTCCAGCTGACAGCGCGAAGCCTATCTGCTGCATCATCTGCATGCTGGACAGCATCAGGGTGCCGAACGCTCCGGCCATGATGAAGGAGCAGATCAGGATGATCAGCCCGGTCGAGGAGATCGCTTTCTTGATCGCCTCCCGGTCGCTCTTACCCTTCTGCTTCTCCTCCAGGATCCTCGTCACGAGGAAGATGTCGTAGTCTACGCCCATGCCCATGAGGGCGCAGAACAGCATCATCGGGAGCATGAAGATCATCGTCGCTCCCTGCCCGATCTGGTAGACTATGACGTAGGCCGCCAGGGTCATGCAGATGCTCAGGGATAGCGTGACCAGGATGCGGAACGGGAGGAACACCGATCTCAGCAGCACGATCAGGATGAGCAGGATGCCCACGATGACGATGGGCAGGACTACCATGAAGCCGTTGATGTTGGCGGCCTCTACGTCCCTCGTCATGGCGGGGGAGCCTCCCACGTGGAACTCGGTATTCTCCAGGGCTCCGGTGCTGTTGTCCTTGAGCATGGCCCGCATCTCGTCTATGGCGTGGAAGGCCTCGTTGGAGTACGGGGAGCCGTTGAACGAGGCGTAGATCACGGTGGTCCGGCCGTCTAAACCGGTGGCGTTATCCATGTACTTCTCGTAGTACGCCTTTTCGACCGGGGAGTAACCTGTCAGGTTATCGTAGGTGATGGTCGCGCCGTCGGGGCGGGTCATGGAATAGACTTTGTCTACGCCGTGGATACCGCCGACCATGGCGGAGATGTTCTCTATCCTGTTCATGGCCGCAACTGTCTGGTTGCCCGAGTCGTCGGTCAGGTTCACCGGCAGGGTGGCCGTGATCATGACCTTGCCCATCAGGCTGCTGCCCATGGATTCCTCGAGCACGTCGTAGCCGGTCTTGCTCTCCACGTTGTCCGGCAGCATCGAGACCATGTCCATGCCCGTGCTGAGCTGGGCGGCGAAGAAGATCGCCGGCACTGCCAGCAGCACTGCGAGGGCCACGATGACCTTCGAGTGCTTCAGCACGTTACCGGTGAGCCTGTCCCAGAAGCCCGTGAGGGTCTGGCTCGGCTTCACGTTGAAGATCTTGTTGGGCCAGAACAGGCGATCGCCTACCAGCATCAGTACCGCAGGGATTAGGGTGAGGGCTGTGATCATCGAGACGATCAGCCCGATGGACACGCCGACGCCTATGGAGGTGAACATGCCCTGGCCGCTGAAGATCAGCGCGCCGAAGCCCAGCGCTGCCGTCAGGCCGCTGGAGGCGATGCTCTTGCCGGCGTGCTCGACCATGGTGATCACGGCGGCCTTCTTATCCTTACCCTCGCGCCGCTCTTCGACGTACCTCGAGAGCATGAAGACGCAGTAGTCGATGCCTGCGCCCATCATGATCACGACGATCAGGGTCTGGATGATGTAGTAAAGGTCCATGTAGTGGCTGATGATGGTCAGCGCGCCCATGCTGCTCACGATGGCCACGCCGATGGCGGCCAGCGGTACGAACGGGGTCAGGATCGACCTGAAGTACAGCAGCAGGAGAACCAGCACGACCAGGATCGTGAACTTGTCGATGTTGCTGATGTCGTTCATCGAGGCTGCCTCGGTGTCGGTACTCATGGCTCCGGAGCCGGTCACGTAGGCGTTGACCGAGGAGAAGTCTCCTGCAGCTTTCAGGTCGAGGATGTTTTTCCTCAGCTGCCCGATGTCGGCGTTGATCAGGTCGTCGTCTTTGGTATTGTCCGCGTCCAGCGTCACCAGGTATAGCGTCACGTTACCTGCGGTCAGGCTTTTCGTGATCTGGTCCGGGAACATCTTGGGGCTGTTGTAGTCGTGGGTGTCCGCCCAGTTGCCCGCAAAGGCCTCCAGCTCCGAATCGGAAAGGTTCCTGTCGAGGTCCAGCAGGGCGAAGAAGTAGGAGTTGTCGCCTCCTGTCGTGTTCATGCTGTCGATGATCTTCCCCACGACATAGGCCTTGACACTCTCGTTGGAGGCGTTGCGGCCGAGGCTGTAAATTTCCATTATCGTCTGGTTCTCGGAAGCGTTCTTACCCTCCATCGCCTTCCTCAGCACGTAGTCGGCAACAGTGGAGTTGTTCGGCTTCGGGCCCCAGCCATAGATTTCCTTGACCGTGGCGGTCTCCGACTCGTTCATATCCTTGGTGATCTTCTTCAGGACGTAGCTGTTAGCCTCTTCTTCGGTCGGGTTGCCAAGATCCCAGGCTTCCTGGATGAGCTGTTTAGCATCCGGATCATCCGTGCTCTCCTTTGCCTTCCGGATCAGGTAATCGGCAATGGTGCCCGGGTGGGGGTTCCTGCCCATGTAGTAGACATCTTTGACGGCCTGGAACTGGTCGTCGGTGACTCCCGGCATCGAGCGGGCGCCGGCCAGCACCATCTGATCGTAAGCGCCGGAAGACGGGTTAGGGCCGAGATCGTAGACTGCCTCCAGCTGGGGCTTATAGCTGGCCTCAAGGTTCCCCTGGGCCATGGCAGTGTTAACGCAGAACGCCTTGACTGCAGCCGGGCTGTAGGTGTCGTAGCTCATGCCGGCGTAGGCCGCCTGGAACATGGCTCTCTGGGCCGGGTCAGAAATGCCTGCCAGTACCTGGGGGAACGCTGCCTGAATGGCTGCCCGGGCTCTCTCGTCCGGGCTGGTGATCGAAGAGATGCCGGGGCTGTTCCAGGCACCGTAGAAGGCCGCCAGGTACCCGGAAGCCGGGCCGCTGACCTGGGAGCTCATCGCGTTGTAAGCTGTCTCGCTGCTTACCGAGTCGTTATCGCCCGCGCCGATCCTGCCCTGGTAAATGGATACAAAGTTGTGAGGTACCCCGTAGATCATGTCCGGGGCTGCCTTAAGCTGGTACATGCCATCATGGCCCGAGACAAGCTGGTCTCTGCCCGCGTAGAGCTGGCTGCTGAGCTGCTGCATCTGCCGCTGGCCCCGATGGATCTGGTCGTTGATCTGCAGGACAGCCTCCTTCAGATCGTACATGCCCTCGCTGGAATTGAGCAGCGTGTCGGTAGCGTTGTACATCTCAAAGTTGGCTTCAGAGATGTTCTCGTAGCCGGCGTAGAGCCCTTCGTGGAGCTCGGGGGTCATGTTGACCAGCATCGCCCGCTGCATCCCGCAAAGTGAGGTGGTGCCTGACAGGTTTACGATAGAGCTGTCGTTGACGACAGTGGCGTTGAGCCTTCTGATAAAGTCAGAAGCTGCTGTCCGGTTATCCGACTCGACGACTACGATCAGCTGGGTCGTTTCCGGAGCCGGGAACTGGGTATCGTAGATCTTCTGGGCTTTGGACGAGTCCGTGTCCTTCGGCATGAAGTTCGTCGCGTCGTACTTCAGTGTGTCAGAGAGGTTGAGCGCCAGCGGCGCCATGAGTATCAGAATGAGTACCCATACCCCGATGACCACCAGCGGTTTGCTGGCGATCAGCTCACCGAGCTTTTTGAATATGTTAACACCTCTTCGCTTTGCGGTTTTGATAGGCGGCCGGTTAAGCCGGCTGCCATTTTATCAAAGGCACTTCGTATTTAGTAAGTGGGCTTACTAAGCGCAGCTTATACCTTCACTTACTATAAATACCTTGGCACTTCAGTAAATAACTTTATATAACGGAACGATGAAACCGTAAGTCTTTAATGTGCTATTCCAGACTCAATAAGGGCTGATTCTTACTATATATTACTTCAGTTTACAGCAGCCTTTTCAATATTTTGATAAAGGTATCCATGTCCTCGCCGACGGCTGCGAAGAACTCCTCGTCGAACCTGATTGCTTCTTTCAGGGCGACGTCTATGGTTTCCCTCCCCTTGTCAGTGATCACGAGGGATCTCGCCCTTCTGTCTACCGGATGTTCCTGCCTGTCGATATAGCCTTTCTTTTCCAGGGCACGCAGTACTTCGGAGACCATCATCTTATCCGCATTCTGGAAGCTCGCCAGGTCTGCCTGGGTAACCAGCTTGCCGTTTTTGGTCATCACCATCAGGCTGGCCAGCATGGTCAGCTGGGTGCTGGTGAGGTCGAAGTCGGCGAGCTTTTCCTTAATCCTCTTTTGCCAGGAGTGGATGACCTCGAGCAAAAGGTAGCTCGGGCTGGCTGTGAGCCTGCTCATCTCCGGCGACATCTCTTTCCAGTCACCTTCAGGGGCTGAGCAAGGCAAGGGATCTCTGTCCCATCCGACGTCCATGTGCGGGTAGTTGTTCGTGGCATGATAAAAATTTATCGTCTCGTCCTGCCGCCCAGTATCTCCTGCACTTCTGGCTGCCTGTGATGTGAACCGGCCGACGTATGCCTGTATTTTGGGCCGGCAGCACCTTCCGGACACCACTAACTATTAAATAAAAGAGTATGATTAAGTAATGGTCCTACTCATGAGCTCTTCGAAGAAGAAGTCACGTGCACCTAAACAGAAGCTCCCTGATGCCCCGATCGACAATGTCGTGGCAGTCCAGTCTTCTACGCAGGAAATCGCCGCGGAAGTGCCTGCTGCCGCCGCCCCGAAGCCGGAGGCGCCGCAGACTCGGGCCTCTCTGGCAAGCAGAATACTGTCCTGGAGACCTTCGCTTCCCGGTGTCCTGCTGCTGGGCATCCTCGTCGTAGGCCTGGTCTTCAGGATGCTGCCATCTACCTATGCTATCCGGGACGGCCGCGTGATGTTCGCAGAGTTCGACCCTTACTATCACATGCGCCGGATCACCTACGCTGTCGAGAACTTCCCGTTTACCAACGTCTTCGACCCGTACGTGAACTATCCCCACGGCTACTTCGTGGGCTGGCCGCCGCTCCTTGATGTGCTGGGGGCTACGCTGGCCTTGATCGTCGGCCTCGGCAATCCTGACACCTTCACCATCGAGCTGGTCTCAGCTTTACTACCGGTAGGCCTCGGGCTGCTCGCCATTGTGGCTGCGTACTTCTTCGTCAAGGACGTCTTTAACGAGAAGGTCGCGCTGCTGGCGGCGTTTGTCATGGCCATCCTGCCCGCCTCGATATTCCGGGCCAGCTTCGGCTACGTCGACCATCACGTGCTTGAGGTTCTGCTGTCTCTTACGATGTACGTGCTCTTCATGCGGGCGGTTTCCCGGGCAAAGTCACAGGGGCTGACGTTGCGGAACCTGACGCAGAAAAAGGAGCCTCTGGTATATGCCGCTCTTGCCGGTGCAGCCACGGCAGCCATGGTCTTCGCGTGGGACGGGGCACCTATCTTCGTCGGCGTAATCATACTATACTCACTTATCCAGTATACTGTCGACGCGTGGAGAAAAGATGGCTCTGAGTACCTCTCGGTCGCCGGCCTCGTCGCGGCTGCCGTCGCCCTGCTGATCGTGGGGCCTGTGGCCATTACCAGCTACCATGGCATGCGGCTGGAAATCAGTGCCATCCACCTCTCGCTCTTCCACCTGATCTTCATGGCCGGCCTGGCTGGCTTCTTCCTGTGCATGGAAGGGCTGCGGCAGGCTGTCTCCCGGGCGAAGGCACCCTGGTTCGTCCTCCCGGCGGGCATCGTGATCCTGGGAGCGACTGGACTGCTCTTCATTAAAACCTTCCTGCCGGCGGTGTTCGCCGGCCTCGAAGGCGGTATCACTTTCCTGAGAAGCGGCAACGTCATCCTCTCATCCATCTCGGAAGTGGCACCTCTGCTCTACTGGTCGGGACAATTCTCGCTGACCTTGATGTTCGCTTTCCTTTCCACTGCCCTGTTCCTGGCTATCGTAGGGCTGGCATGGTTCATCTATTCGTTCCCTAAGGCCCGCCCGAGCAACGAGCGGATTTTCTTCCTCACCTGGTCGATCGTGATCATCGTGCTGGGGCTGCTGCAGTCCCGGTTTATCTACCTGCTCGGAGCCTGCGTGTCAGTATATGCTGGCTATGCAATGTACCGGGTACTGTCCGTAGCCGGTCTGGACCGGTTACCAGGGGAACTTCGGAAGGCCGGCGATAAGGGCCGGACAAAAACACCTGCCCGTTTGTCGCCACTGCTGATCGTCACCGCTGTGATTCTGCTGCTGGTGCTCGCCCTGACCGCTTACTCCTCCTACACCCGGTACACGACTCCCGAGCCGTATACGCTGGACTGGAACCAGGCAGCGGCCTGGCTGAAAGACCACTCGCCGGCCACGTCTTACACATATTCGCCGGATATGGGTGCCGTGCCGGAGTATAGCGTCATGAACTGGTGGGACGACGGCAATTTCATCCTGTACCGGGCGGAGCGGCCTGCAGTCTCTAACAATTTCCAGACGGGTATCGATGAGTGCTCGAGGTACTTCATCGCCCAGGACGAGACCTCGGCGAACCTGATCATGGACGCGCACAAAAGCCGCTACGTGATGATCGACCGGCGTATGACTCCTGGCACCCTCGGGTTCAACTATGGTACTTTTGAGAACATACCTACGCTAGCAGGCGACGACCCGTACCGGTACTTCGTGACCTACCGGATGCCGCAGCCGTACCAGTCGGAGGTGGCCTACGAAGGGAACGAGCGGTACTACAACACTATGTTTGCCAGGCTCTGGTACGGGTGGGGCTGTGGCGGAATGAGCCCGATCGGCGGCTTGCAGAACGGCCTGGAGCACTACCGCCTGCTGCACATCACCGATGGCCAGGACACCGTGCAGATCTTTGAGTACGTCAAAGGGGCGACCATCACCGGCACCGCAGAGCCAGGCTCGAAAGTCGGGCTCAGGCTGAACGTAACCTACGACGGCACTACTAAAGTATACGATAGTATCGCCACTGCTGACTCTTCAGGTACCTACAGCTTTACTGTGCCCTACTCGACAGGCATGGCAGGCGATGTCCTGACGAGCCCGGAATACACCCTTACTTCGAGTTCAGGGACAGTAAAAGTTCAGGTGCCTGAGCAAGCGGTCACTGAAGGCAAGACCATCATCGCCGGAGGTATGTAAAGTGAGAAAAGCACTCGCAATACTATTAGTCATCACCTTGCTTGCCCTCATGCCGGCGCAGGCGATCGCGGGCGACTGGACGGCTGTCAGAAAGGACGCCCGGCATACCTCGTACACCACCGATACTCTGGCTCCGCCCCTGGAGCCAGCCTGGGTAAACAACGCCGGCAACGGAGTCATTGGCTCTGCCGTGATCTCCGGAAATAACGTTTACTATGCGAACGGGGCAGGAAACTCTCTGATAGCGGCAGACCTCGCGACAGGTAAGGTGCAGTGGATTTTCCCCGCAGGCGGCTCCATCGAGAATACGCCTGCACTTGTGAACGACACGCTGATCTTTGGGTCATATGACGGAAACGTCTATCGGGTGCGCACATCCGATGGTTCGCTCGTCTGGAAGTCTCAGGTAGGCGATGGTATGTACTCGTCGCCGCTGGTCTACGAAAACCGGGTTTTCACGGGCACGGACGGCAGTAACTTCTACGCCCTCGACCTCGCCACCGGTAAGGTTGTCTGGAAACTCGAGCGCAATACGACTCAGGCTTCACCTGCCGGCGATCAGGGGAAGGTCTTCATCGGCATGCACGACGGGCAGGTGTATGCGCTGGATGCGGCAACCGGAAACATAGACTGGTCCTACGATACGGCCAGCCAGATTCACGCTTCCCCCATGATCTTCGATGGCAAGGTCTTCATCGCCACCCGCGGCGGGGAACTCTTCGCTTTCGACGAGAGCTCGGGGGCGCTACTGTGGAAGGCTAACCTGGGCTACAAGGCAGATGCCACGCCTTCGGCAGACCCCGGCCAGGGTACTGTCATCGTCGGCACCTACGGTGGCTATGCTAAATCCTTCTACGCTAATAACGGGACACTGAAGTGGGTATCCGGGTACTACGGGCCGATATACTCTACGCTTACTGTATCTGGCGACGCGATCTACGGTGTTACCCAGGACGGCTGGATGTTCGCCCTCGACAGGGAGGACGGCTCGGGCCTGTGGGGCATTGACGTAGGCGGAGGGGCCTTCGCTTCCCCGGTTGTCGCCAACGAGTACCTCGTGATCGGCACTCTGTCCAGCCAGGTAATCGCTTTCAAGGCCTCGGCTGTGGCAGCAACTCCGGCTCCCGGGGCTTCGTCTCCGGCTCAGCCAGATACCTCTGTGCTAACTTCGGCAATGCCGGCAAATCAGCCTGCTACACCTGTCCAGACCCCGTTCCCCGGAGCCCTGGCAGCCGTCAGCATGCTCTTCATGGCCTTCATCCTTGCCAGGCGGCGATAAAAGTATATAACATGCAGGCCATTGGCAATCTGTGAGGAGTCTGGAATGAAGGTGGTCATACCCGCGGCAGGCGCCGGAAAGCGGCTCTACCCCCACACGTACACGAAGCCTAAACCCATGGTATATGTGGCAGGTAAGCCTATAATCGGGCACATCCTCGACAAGGCAGTCGATCTGCGGCCGGACGAGCTGATCATCGTAGTCGGGTACATGAAAGAGAAGCTCATCGACTACGTGGACGAACATTACAGCGACATTTTTAAGAAGATCACGTACGTCAACCAGGAGCAGCAGCTCGGCCTCGGGCACTCGATCTACGTGGCCCGGGAAGCGATCGGCGACCACCCGATCATGATAGCGCTCGGAGACATGATCTTCAAGGGCGGCTACAGCGACTTCGCTAAGCTCCATGCCTGCAACGGCAAGTGTTCCGGCTCCATCGGCGTGAAGGAAATCGACAACCCGAGCCGGTACGGTATTGTTTATCATGATGGCGACGGCAGGATTGAAAAACTGGTAGAGAAGCCCCGGGAATCTACCTCCCACACCGGTATCGCCGGCGTGTACTTCATCGAGGACACCCCTGCCCTGATCAGCGCGCTCGAGCAGCTGATGAACAGCCCTCGCAAGGGAGAGGTTCAGTTGACAGACGCCCTGCAGCTGGCCATACAGGCAGGCTCGAACTACAGGACCTTCGAAGTGAGCAGCTGGTACGACTGCGGCAGGCCTGAGTCCCTGCTGGAAGTCAACAGGCTTCTCCTGGCAGAAAAGACTCGGTCGAGCTGGAAACCCCGGAACTCTCTCCTGATCGAGCCGGTGTGCATAGGGCAGGACGTCGAGATCGAGAACTCTATCATAGGGCCGAATGTCTCAATTTCAGACGGGGCGAGAATTACGAGCTCCATTATTGAGGACAGCATCATCGGATCGCACGCGGAAATTCGCCGCATGGCGCTACGATCTTCTATCGTCGGCGACGGGGCCATCCTCTCCGGAAAGGCCAACTCGCTCAACATCGGGGATTCATCGACAATCGAGTTTTAGGTGATATTCATGACAGTGACATCGCTGGTTACAGGAGGCTCGGGCTTCATCGGGTCTCACCTCTGCGAATACTTGCTGAGCAAAGGGGAGAACGTCATCGCTGTCGACAACCTCGGCAGCGGCCGGCTGGGTAACCTTGACAGGATCATCGGCGAGGACCGGTTTAAATTTATCAGGCACGACATCAGGGAGCCTCTGAAGATCGACGGCAAGATCGACTTTGTGTACAACATGGCATCCAGGGCGTCCCCGGTGGACTTCTTCACCCAGGCTGAAGAGATCTTGATGACTAACAGCCTCGGCACGTATAACGTGATCAACCTCGCCCTGGCAAAGAAGGCCCGGTTCCTGGAAGCCTCGACCTCGGAGAGCTATGGCGACCCGGAGATCAGCCCCCAGCCGGAGACTTACTGGGGCCACGTCAACCCGATCGGCCCGAGAGGCTGCTACGACGAGAGCAAACGTTTCTCGGAAGCGCTCACTATGGCCTTCGTCAGGTACCACGGGCTGGATGGCAGGATTATCAGGATCTTCAATACCTATGGCCCGAGAATGCGGCCGGATGACGGGCGGGTGGTGCCGAACTTTACCCTCCAGGCTTTGTCCGGGCAGCCGATGACCGTCTATGGCGAAGGTAACCAGACTCGTAGCTTCTGCTACGTGTCGGACTTAGTCAGGGGCATTTACCTGGCCATGAACAAAGACGTCAAAGGCGAGGTCATCAACCTTGGTAACCCCACGGAGATGACCGTGCTGGAGTTCGCGAAGAAGATCAAGGCGATGACCGGCAGCGGCAGCGAGATCGTGTTCCGGCCACTGCCGGAGAATGATCCCATGCAGCGCAGGCCTGACATCGGCAAGGCAAAAAGGTTGCTTGGCTGGGAGCCTGAAGTATCGCTGGACGAAGGGCTCAATCAGACCATTGAGTGGTTCAAAAGCTCGATCTAACCCTTTATCTTTTACTTTTAACCAGTGCTGTACACTGTGACCCTGGAGAACGAAGCCCGGCGTACCGTGTTGTTTTCCAGCCATACAATAGTCGCGGCGTTGTCCGGCCGATCTTTGGCATCAGATATGATCACCCAGGAGACATTGCCTTTGAGGTCCTCGCTTACATTGCCCTGATAGCTGGAAGGGCTGACCAGCGCGCCGGATATCCCTGTCAGGGTGGCATAGTATTCCATTGTCCTGTTGTCGCCGTTGATGACGATCACTTTCTCCGACGGGTCTTTATGTTCGAGGACATAGTTCATGCCATCCCGTAAGTCGACGTTGACCTGGCTGTAAAGCGGTGAAATTCCCGCCGCTTCAAACAGGACGATGATCGACAGAATCGCTATGATAATAACCATCTTACCTTGCAGCCCACCTTTCGCAATCTCCGTTATCCGGCTAGTCCTGAGACCGTTCTTTGCCATAAGGGCCGGTATCTGCTCGCCGACATAGATCATGCCGGCAGAAACGGGGAGCAGGTAAGGTAACAGTAAATAGATGAAGTATCTATACCCGCAAAACCTGATCTTATAGGTCAGCAGCAGCCCGACAAGCGAAGTAATGCCTATGATGGCCACCATGTACACTGTTGCCAGCCGCTTTTTCTGGTATGCTTCCAGTAGTCCCGCTGCGAACAGGCCTCCGATTATGACCGTTAGCGCCAGCGTGAAGATCGATACGGGGTTTTTAATGCCTCCTACTGAGAGGAAGTAGAACAGCTTAGGGTAGAATAAGATGCCATCCGTGTGGATGTCGGAGTTGACGTTCTCAGACTTCGACTGGGAGATGATGTAGGGAACCTGCGGTAGCATCAGGATTGCTATCACTAACGCAGAGACGACGAGCGTCTTTGACGCCCCGGATAGCCGAAAAGGCTTGCTTTTCCAGTCCTTGTATAGAAGAGCAACTAATGCCCAGAGGAGGAGCGCGCCTGTCAGCAGGAAACCGTAGTAGTGCGTGTACATTATAAGGACGGCAGAACCGGTGAACAGAGCCCAGTATATCCTCTTATTCTCCTCTAATGCACAGTACATCGCGGTTATCTCGACGATGCCCAGGAAGATCATCAGCGGGTACATCCGCGCCTCCTGGGAATACGTGATGCTCGCGAAGGATATGGCGAGTAAAAACGCAGCGATAATACCTGCCTGCTTGCTCTTAAGCAGCTTTTCTCCCGCAATGTATATCGCTGGAATCGAGAGCACGCCGAAGATCAGGGACGGCAGCCTGGCTACGATTTCGACGGGGCCCGGAAGCATCAGGAAATAATGCAGGATCAGCAAGTACAGGGGCGGGTGAACGTCTGCGTATGTGAGCTCGACGATCTTCATAAGATCGTTGTGCTGAGAAAAGGTCACGCTGAAGGTCTCGTCGACCCAAAAGCTCTCGGTTCCGATATTATAGGCCCGCAGCAATAACGCCAGTACAGTGCACAAGGCCAGCAGAACGGGGTATTTCCACTTACTGTATAAGCTTCCGGTGTCGTCCATCATTATCCTTTCCGCAGCGGGTCACTTTGCTGACTGTCCCGTGGCCTTGTACCAGCTCACCAGGAAATTGTACGAGGCAAACATGAAAGTAGCACACAGGCCGGCTGCTCCGTCCTTGTAGCCCTTTTTACGGATCAGGTTCTCGTTGAGTGTCCAGACAAAATCGCTGAACGCCTTGAGGAAATACATTGGCCTTGAGCGGCTCAGGCCTTCCTGTCTTGCCTGAATTTTTGCGAAGCGAATATAGTGGGATTTGAAGTCCTTGAACTCGTAGCTTCCCGGCACCAGGTGTATCATGTAGTACTTGTCGTCAAGGAATTTTGTCTTACCTTTGACCTGCGGGGTTTCGTGGATCTGGCCAGTGTACAGGATACTGTCCTGCCGGGAAAACCGGACCTGGTAGTCCGGGTATGCGACGTGGCTCGTCCACTTGAGGCCAGCCTGGTCGTAGTAGTTTCGCCGGGGGAAGGCATAAGCAGCATATACATCAGTGCTGGCGAGGTCTCTCAAGCTCGCCAGGATTTCATCCGATAGCAGCTCATCGGCATCGATCACGAGGACCCATTCCTGGGTGGCCTGCTCGATGGCGAACTGGTAGTCCGGGTTGGCAAAGCCCTGAGGCTTTCTAAAAAATATCCTGTCCGTATACTGTCTGCAAATCTCGACCGTGCTGTCTGTGCTCTGCCCGTCGACCACCACGATCTCGTCCACGACGCCCTTGATGTTTTCGAGGCAGCGGCGGACGAACTTTTCCTCGTTCCGCACCACGATACAAGCGCTGATACCGGCCATTGAAAAGGTTATTACCGCATATGTGTGCTAAATAGTTATCTCTTTCTTCCTGTGGAATATTTTCATGAAGAGCTCTATGTCATCCTTCGAGAATGTTCTCGTGAGGAAGATGAGGGCGAAGTAGATGACCGCTGCGGCTGCGATGATGACGAACAGGTTGTTATCGTGCGCGAAGTAGACGAACAATCCCATGAGCAGCGAGCAGATCGTGATCTTTGCGGCGTCCGCCACTGACATGAAGCTGTATCCGGCTTTCTTGACCAGGTAGTACATGACACTGAAGATTACCAGGTTGGTAATCACCATAGTCCAGGCAGAGCCGACGATGCCGAACACCGGCAGGACTGCGAGGTTCAGAGCGATGTTGACGATCATGGAGCCGATGCTGATTTTATTACTGGCAATCTGCATATTAGTGCCCATTAAAAACGAGCCCCAGATAGTGTTCGCAAAGCTGATCAGGAGCCCGACAGCAAGGGCTTGCAGGACCGGTATGGCCGGGTTGTACCCGTCCTCGTAGAGGAAGAAGATGAACTTATCCGAGAGCAAGAACAACCCGACTACGATCGGGAAGCCCAGTATGTACGCATATTTAAGCGATTTCTGCAGCAGCACCTTCAGGTTTGAGTTGTTCTGGTGGAAGTAGGCAGAGATCACCGGGAAGATGACGGTAGTGTAAATGATGGGCAGGAACGTGAGAGCTTCGATAAGCTTGTAGGCCGCACTATAATATCCTACCTGGACATCGCCGAGCATGAAGTCGATGAGCTGGATATCTATGCGGAAGGAGAGGAAGTAAAAGACCGAGCTGATGATAAAGGGGAAGCCGCCTACCAGCAGGACTTTCCACAGGTCGAAGTCAAACCGGGGCGGGGTGAACGAAAACAGGCGGACGGCCATGATGAGGTTATACGCCAGCAGCACCAGTCCCGACGCCAGGTAAACCAGCGAAAGGGCGATAATTCCCATGTTTCCGGTGAGCACGTAGTACATGCCTACTATCAGTACGAGCGGGTTGAGCACCTGGCAAACCGCACTGTGTTCCATCTTCTGGACCGCCTGGAAGGTGGCCTGAAACACCTGGGAGATGGCGGTCACCATCAGGTACGCTCCGAGAATAAAGGCTACAATATACTTTTCCTGGTTATAACCGCCAAGGTAAGCAGTGGCAATAATTCCGGTATATGCAATGGCGATGAAGATCAGCCTCATCGACAGAGCGTTTCCTAAGTATGGCTTAATCTTCTCCGGCCTGCGGGCAAGCTCCATGGTCAGGTAAGTGCTGATCCCGAAATCCGCCACGAAAGAGAACAGGGTCGACAGGTTGAGCACAGCGTTGATAACACCATAATTACCTGCCTGCAGGTCCCTGGCGAGGTAAATGTTGATGATGAATCCTAGGCTCAGGCTAATGATGCTGGCCGAAGTCATCAGGGCGGTGTTCCACGCTATCTTTTTTATCGTGCTCATAGGTCTGACCTGTCTCTATTTACGCTTGCTTCGGTAAGGCTTTTCTGGTGTCCGGCTGTCAGTGCTTAACCGTAGACTCGTAGACGGCGAGCGTTTCATCGATCGATCTATCCATGTCAAAAGTCAGCGATTTCTGGTAGCTGGCCGCACGCTTTTGCGCCAGGTCCTCTCCCAGCGCCTTCAGGATGGTATCCGCATAAGCTCCCGCCTCGAACTTGCCGCAGAGGTAGCCTACCTTCTCGTCCACGATCTCGTTCATGGGCCCCTCGTCGATCGCTATCGGGACCGAGCCACAGGACATGGCTTCCAGGTAGGACAGGCCGAAGCCCTCGTAGATACTCGGCAGCGTAAAGAGGTCTACTGCCGCATAGTACAGGGGCAGCACCTCGTCGTCCACGTAGCCCAGGCACTTGACGTTGCTCATATTCTTCTCGCCATAGCCTCCGGCACCCTTGGACGCGACCAGCAGCGTCGCTTTATCCCCTACCTTCTTCATCGCGTCCAGCAGCAGGAAATACCCTTTGGCTCCGTCTGCCCTGCCAGTGTACATCAGGTATTGTTTACCCGGGTCCAGCCCGAGGGCCTGTCTTGCCGCCAGCCGGTCTCTGGGGTAAAAGAGGCTCCTGTCAATCCAGTTGTATATCACGTGAGTCTTGCTCTCCAGCACGCGGTAGTGCTTGTATCCTTCCAGGGCGTCGTTCTTCGAGATCGCGATGCAGGCGTCCGCCGCCTTCGAAGACCGGTACTCCATCCAGGAGTTGACCAGAATGTCCGGCATCGGGACGGGGGCCCCGAGGTGGTGCCTGCGCAGGCTGGCATAATAGCCCGCAAACGTGCCGTGCAGGGTCATCACCAGGCCGGGCCTCTTCTTCAGCCGTCTACATCGGGAGAAAGTGGAATAGCCATGCTGCGCATGGGCATGGATGACGTCGTAGTCCTCCGGCCTGATCGCCTTCGAAACTGCGCTCGAGTATCTCAGATTACCGACCGCGTAGTCAGTCGAGGCCAGCAGGATAGATAGCGAGCGATTACGCTTGAGAGGCATGAGCAGGGGAGAAGTACCTCTTTTGACATCGATGAGCTTCAGGTGGTCCCGTATGTCCTCGGCGTGCCCCGGGAAATGGATGGCGTTCTCGCAGGCGACAGTTACGTCCACGCCTCGCTTCCTCAGCCCCATGGCCAGATCGTAGACGTGCCTCTCGATTCCGCCTCCTCCTCTGGAGGGGATAAACGCAGTGATGATCAGTACCCGCATGCCCCGTCGCTCCATGTGAAAGGCCTATACGTCAGCCTTATCCTAAACTGCTTCTGAAGCCTTATAACCTTTTTCTCAGGGCTGTGGTGATACCACCGGGAGCCATAAAGGAAATATATGTAAGAATCGCATTATCAGCCAGCAGTGTTCAAAGATCAGGCGGGAGCAAGCATGAAGATCTGTATGGTGGTGGGCGGAGTCCTGGAATCGGGTGGCATCCAGACGCAGGCGGTCGAGCTATCCAGGGCGTTGGCAGACCGGGGCCACCAGGTACGCATCATCTGCATGGGCGTAGACATGCCGGTACCGCCAAACGTGACCGTCGACGTTATCGGCGAAAAGCCGTTCACTCTCGGCGTCTACCGGCGAGTGCGCAGCCTCCGCCGGGAAGGCCAGCTTGACCTTATCCATGCCCAGGGGTGCGCGGGCTTCAACGTCATCCTCAACTGCCTGCTGGACCGCATCCCTCTGGTCGAAACGTTTCACTCTACGGCGATCAGCGAGTACCGGGTGAGCACCAGGAGTCTCTTCGAGAAAAAGTACTTTGCCAAGTTTTACCTGGAAGAGTTCCTCTCCGGCCATTTTGCCAAAACCATCATCTGCGTGAGCAACTATACGAAAGACCGGGCGAGTTCGGACTACCTGATCAGCAAGAAAAAGATGACCGTCGTCCCTAACGGGATCGACATCAGCCGGTTTGCAGATCAGGCAGCCTATGCAAAGAACGGCAGGACCATCCTGGTCGTAGGCCGGATCGACCCCCGGAAGGGCTACCTGGAATTCGTGAGCCACGTGGTCCCTGAAATCGTCAGGCTCAACCCGGGCGTTCAGGTCAGGATCGTGGGGAAAGAGTTCGATACCTGGAAAGATTATACTGACAGCGTAAAGCGGGCGATAGTTGACAAAGGGCTTTCAGGCAATCTCAAGCTCCTCGGGGCAGTGCCCTTTGAAGAGCTCCGCAGGCTCTATAATTCTTCGGATGTCTTCCTGCTGCCGTCCAAGGAAGAGGGCTTTGGCATCGTCCTGCTCGAAGCGCAGTCCTGCGGCCTGCCAGTGGTGGCCTTCAACACGAGCGGGGTCAAAGAAGCGGTCGATTCTGGCTCTACGGGTTATCTGGTCAACACTTATACCGAGATGGCAGAGCGGGCCACCGAACTCCTCTCGGACCCGGCTAAGGCTAAGGGTATGGGGACCAGCGCCAGGGCCTTCGCTGCCGGCTTCGCGTGGGATGCCATAGCGGGGAAGGTTGAAAAAGTATACGAGACAGCGGTGAAAAAGAGGTAAAACAATGTGCGGCATAGGCGGAATACTGGGCAGGGCGGACGAAGCTCTCGTCAGGAAAATGTGCGACGTGATCAGCTACCGCGGCCCCGACGATGATGGCTACTACTCGGATACCGGCTTCACCATGGGCATGCGGCGGCTGGCCATCATCGGCGTATCCACAGGCCACCAGCCCATCCACAACGAGAACCAGACCGTGTGGGTGGTCTACAACGGGGAGATCTACAACTACGCGGAGCTGAAAGCCGGCCTGGAGCAGAAAGGCCACCGCTTCTACACTACCAGCGACACCGAGGTCATCCCTCACCTGTATGAAGAATATGGTGAGGACTTCCCGAAGCACCTGCGGGGGATGTTTGCTATCTCCCTCTGGGATGCCGCTAAGAAAAAGCTGATCATCGTCCGGGACCGGCTGGGCATCAAGCCCGTATATTACACGACGGTCGACGGCCTTTTCATGTTCGCCTCGGAGGCCAAGCAGTTCCTGCAGCACGAGAGCTTCAAGCCCGAGATGAACCCCGCCGCGGTCAACCGGATGTTCACCTACCGCACCATCCCGGGCACCGACACGATGTTCAAAGGCGTCATGAAACTGCTCCCGGGCCACATGATGGTCTGCCAGAACGGGACGATGGCGATCCGTAAGTTCTGGGACATCGAGGACGCTGAAATTTCGACAGCATCTCCCGACGCCTGCGCCGCAGGCCTAAGGAAGCTGCTGGAGGAAGCCGTCAGAATCCGGCTGATGAGCGAGGTGCCGCTCGGCGCTTACCTCTCCGGCGGCCTGGACTCCAGCGCTATCGTAGCGCTGATGAGCAAACACTCGGCCGACCCTGTGAAGACCTTTACAGTCGGCTATGGCGAGGCGACCGACGAGTTCGAGTACGCCCGGCTGGTAGCCGATCACTGCAAGGCGGAGTACAACGAGATCCGCATCGGCATGGACAGGATGACCGAGTTCATTCCGAAGGTGCTGTGGCATGCCGAGGTGCCGTTAAGCGACCCTGCCGCCGTGCCTTTCTACGTGACCAGCCGGGAGGTCAAAAAGCGGGTTACCGTGGCGCTGCTGGGCGAAGGCTCGGACGAGCTGTTCGCCGGCTACGGCGAATACAGATCGCTCTCGCCGAAATATTCTGTGATCCCGGGGCAGCTCAGGACCCGGTACTTCACTTTCAAACGCATACCACTCAGCGAGCGGGAGAAAAAGGGCTACCTGCTGCCTGCGCTGTGCAACGGTGCAGACCCGTCCGGAGAGATCGACGGCCACCTGAACAGCGGGGCCAGAGACCCGCTCTACCGGGCGCTGAAGTTCGACGTGAAACAGATGCTGCCGAACCACCAGCTGCTGAGGGTGGACAAGATCTCGATGGCGCACTCCGTGGAGGCCAGAGTGCCTTTCCTCGACCACAAAGTGGTGGAGTATGCCATGTCCCTGCCCTCCCCTGTCAAGCTGAACGGAACTGATGGCAAATACGTGCTGAAGAAGGCGGTTGACGACCTGCTTCCACCGAGCATCGTGTACCGGCCGAAGAAGGGCTTTAACATACCCATCGACCTCTGGATGCAGAAGGACCTGGGCGAGGTTATGGCCTCGGTCATCGACAGCGATCGTTTCGAGGAGCGGGGCTATTTTGACCGGGCGGCGTTCGTCCGGCTGAGCCAGGGCAAAGGGCTCTCGAAGGGCAAGGCCAACTACGCTACGTGGCTGGCCTTCATGGTCGAAATGTGGAACCGGGTCTTCGTCGACAGCCGGGGATGCACAGACATGTCAAAGCTGGTGTAAACTTGATTAAAGTCCTCCTCGTAGCAGGAAACCTCGGCAGCTTCGGCGGCGTCAGCAATGTGGCCAACGACCTCGGGCGAGCCATGGCCGCCACGGGAGAGATCGAATTTTACGCTTTTTCCGGCAGCGTACGAAAAGGCTCGGACTGGATTAAGGAGCCCATACCCATGCCCGGCTCCAGCGGCCTGCCTGTCCTCGACACGTTCGAGGCGCCGCTGCGGGCAAAGGGCGCTCTTCAACGGGCGGCAGACAAGATCAAGCCCGATCTCGTGCACATGCATACGCCTGCACTGATGCCACCTAAAGGGGCACCTTCGCTCGTTACCGTGCACGGGACTTACCACGCGGACGTACCGAACCTTTTAAAGTACCCTCTGTCGCCGGGCTATAAGCTGTTCTTGGCGACCCTGATCTATTCCCAGTACAGGTTCGAGCGGCATACGCTACGCTACTTTAGCGCTTTCCACCCGGTTTCCTCGATGACGGCTGACGAGCTGAAGGTCATGGGCGTCGACGCCGGGCGAATATCGATGGTGCCTAACGGCGTCGACCTCGCAGAGTTCTGCCCGCAAGCGCCGGTGGATCAGATCTATGAGAAGTTCGGCCTGCCCAGGGAAAAGCTGATCTTCTCGGTCGGCACGATTACCCCCCGTAAAGGGGCACACGTGGCGGTCAGGGCAGCGAAAGCTGTACTGCAAGCTCACCCTGACACGACCTTCGCCTTTGCCGGCTCATGGCCCCGGCTGGGAGCCAGCTACGTGAAGAAGATGCGGAAGGAGGCGGAGAAGGCGGGCATATCCGATCGTATCAAGTTCCTCGGGCCGGTTTCCCATGGAGACCTGAAAGCGCTGTATAACGCCTGCTCAGTCTTTTTATCGGCGAGCATCACCGAAGGGTGCAGCCTGAATATCCTTGAAGCAGCTGCCTGCGGCAAGCCTGTAGTTACCACCGACGTCGGCGGGGCACGAGACGTGCTGGGGGACCTGGGCTTATATGCGCCGGCGTTAGATTCTGATGCTCTTGCCGCTGCCCTGGTACAGGCGCTAGATTCGGGTAAGACATACGTGCCTGAGATAAGAAACCGCATCGAGAAGGATTTCTCCTGGGATAAGATTGCCCAGGATATGGTTGATGTGTACAAAAAGGCAGCCACATATAAGTAGCATAGCAATTCTTGAAACTTTTTGTATGAGTGCCCGTACCGTTTACACGAAGTACGCGAGGTACGCGAAGTACCCAAAGTACGATAAAAACGGCATGCTGGAAAATGATCTTATAGTAAAACTTCGCGTACTTCGCGTACCTCGTGTACTTCGTGTAAACGGTACCTGACAACCCTAAAAGTTTTCTATATCCGCATATGGGGAGGAAAATCTCTCAGCTGCTTCTAATCAGCGATCGTAGTGCTCCGGCGATACTTCCGCCCACAGCTTCCCAGGTGTACTTTTCAAGGCAGGCTTTCCGCCCTGCCTCTCCCATGGTGGCACATTTCTCCGGTGACCCCGCAATGGTCATGATCCCTTTTGCCAGCGCCTCAGAGTCGCCCGGCGGCACGATCAGGCCGCAGTTGCTCGACCTGACAATGTCCCTGACGATGTCGATATCGGTGGCGATCACGGGTTTGCCGCAAGCCATGTATTCAAAAAGCTTGATCGGGGAGAAGTAGAAGCCGTACTTTTCCATCTCGGGGAACCCTGTGGGGTCGTAGGGTGCGACAGCCACGTCTGCCGCAGAGATGTATTCAGGCACCATCTTGTGTTCTACGAATCCCGTAAAGATCAGCCTGTCCGACACACCGGTTTCCCGGGCCAGCTCTTCGATCTCCTTCGAGGACTGCCCGATAATCAGTACCTTGTAGTCATCGGGCAGGTCCCGGGCAGCTTTGACCAGAACTTCTATCCCGTGCCAGGCGCTGGCGGCGCCGACGTACACCGTGACTTTCTTACCGTCGAGGGCCAGCTTCTTCCTGACCTCTGTCCCGTCCGCCCTGCTGAACAGCGCAGCGTCTACTCCGGCAGACGTAATGACAATTTTCTCCGCCGGGACCAGGCCGTTCAGTATTTTCGGTGTGTAGGTGAAGACCCTGTCGGCCATCCGCAAGGCTGTCGGGCTGTAATCCGGATCGATGACTTCTTCGACCAGGGGGACTCCGAGCAGTTTTGCCGGGAACGCGCCGATGCCTTTTCCAGAATTGCGCTCCAGCACCACCTGACAGCGGTGCTTTGTGATAATGCGGCCGGCGATCAGGGCCATCACGGCCCGGTAAACCGTGGCGAAGTAGATCTGCTCTGCGAGCTTGACCAGCCGGGCTTTTACCGACGGCTTCTTCCCGTTACCCTTGCTGGAGACGCCTCCGCCCACGGGTACGATGAGTCCTCGAAAGACTCTGCATACATACAGATCATCAGCCAGCTTCTCAAAGGCTGGCTGGTCCTTCGACATGCGCCGGCACAGGACATAGACTGTAAAGCCGTTCCTGATCAGGGAAGCGGATACTTCCGAGACGTGGGTGGACCCGCCCAGGAAGCTGACAGCGTGGGGCAGCGGTATCTCCGGGGCTACGTAGAGCACGGCCGGCTTCACTGCTTTAGCCCCCTGATGATCTCGAGGTACTGCTTAGCGATGACTGCCCAGTCGAACTCTGTCTCTACCCGGCTTCGCGCTGCCCCGCCCATCGCGGCCAGCCTTTCCCGGTCGCCCGCCAGCTGCACGATCTTTTCCGCCAGCCTCTCGGGGTTTGAAGGCGGCACCAGGAATCCGGTCTTCCCCTCTGCGACCGTGTCCCTCATGCCCCCGATGTCGCTGCAAACCGCAGGCTTGCCGCAGGCCATCGCCTCCAGCACTGCGATGCCGTAAGGCTCGACCATGCTGGGCTGCACGTACAGGTCGGCGCTGGTGTACACGGCAGGCATTTCCGTGTTCGGCACCGGCGCCTCCACAAACCGAACAACATCGGAGACTCCGAGGTCTGCCGCCAGCTTTTTCAGATCATCCGCCTGCGGGCCCCTGCCCATGATATAGAGCACTGCACAGGGTACTTTTTTCATCACGATCTGCATAGCCCTGATCAGCGTATCGAGGCCCTTGTACGGGTGCAGTCTCGCCACTGTCAGAATCTTGAACTTGCCTTCCGTGAGGGGAGTCTTGCCTTCGGTAGGCTTGAAGAGGCTGGCGTCTACGCCTACGTTCACCACCTTCACCCGGCCGGCCGGCACCCGCAGGTGCTGCTCTGCGAAAGCCTTTGCTGCATTACAGTGAGCAGTGTAGACTGTAGCCCTATTCCTCGTGTACGCGTTGAAAGTCAGGTCGAAACAGCCAAGCATGAGCCTTTTTACTCCTGCCGGGAAGTACGTGCGCTCCGTAGACAGCACCGTGGGTATCCGGGCTCTTTTAGCAGCGAAGCTGGCCAGGTGGCAAATGGGCTGGTAGTCTTCCTGCAGGAGCAGTACATCGTAGCCGCCGCGGCGGATTTCCCCCATGATCGAAGGTGTCAGAGGTAGTTCTCCGATGTCCACGAGCGTCTTGAGGTACTTCACCTTGAAGGGCTCCGAATTGTCCGCCCGGTAGTCGGTCTTAAGCATCTTTTCCCGGGGCGCCTTGCCCGTCGAGGTAAGGACTGTCACGTCCTGGCCCAGCTTCGCCAGGCCATCCGCCAGCCCGAACTCATTCCCCCGGACGAACGGGGTGAAATAGGGCACTACGATGGCGATCTTCACTATTAGCCCTCCTGGTATACTGTCAGCAGCCTGCGAACCACGTCGTCCCAGTCGAGGATTTCTTTCATGTACGGCATCCTCTCCGCCTTTCTGATCATGTCCGCCAGCATCTCAGGCGACACCGGAAGGTCCACACTCCGGCAGAGCCCGCCGTCCACAAACTCGGACAGCGCAGAGCCGTTAGCCACTATCGTGGGCACTCCTGCGGTCAGCGCTTCGGCGACGGTAATACCGTATGCCTCGAACTTAGATAACATCACTGTGACTTCGGCGGATGCATAGCACTTGAGCAGCTCTTCCCGGGTCAGCCCCGAGTGGAACTCTACCCTCTCAGAAACGCCTGCATCGGCAGCCTCTTTGACAAGGGCTTCTTTATACGGGCCCTTGCCGATGATCTGCAATCTGTAATCCGGCAGCTCTCCCAGAGCCCGGATGGCGTACTGGACACCTTTGTACTGCTCCAGCCTGCCCACATATAATATGACTTTACTGGCCCGCACCGTTTTCAGGCCGGCAAACTCGCTCTTGATGACCCCGTTGGGTATGACCTTCACTTTGCCATCGCACCCGAAATCCCGGCACACCAGGCCCTTCTCGAATTCCGAGACGCAGATGACTGAGTCGGCCCTGCGGAAAACTCTGCTTCCGGCAACCTTGTAGGGCTTCAAGAGCAGGTTCCTCAAAGGCGTATGCCCCTTCCCGTGATAGTGGGGCGTGAAGACGAACTTCCTGGCACTGGAGGCCGTCGCCAGCAGCGCCGGAAACGCGTGGTAGCCATGGGCGTGGACGATGTCGAAGCCCTGGCTCTTCTTCACGAAATTTGACAGTGATGGTGATAAGTAGTATGCATCGCCTGGTGCAAACGCCGGAAACCGTAGTACTCTGACTCCGTCGATCACTTCATCGCGCGGATACTTGCCGGCCGGATCGGTAGAAATAACCGTCACATCGTGCCCTGCCCGGGCAAGCCTGCCGCTGATCTCGGCAACGTGAGTCTCGACACCGCCGATGTACGGCGGGTACCGCGGGCAGACCTGGGCAATTCTCATAGGCGGATATCCTTTATTGGAATCGGGTTAAATATGTTTCGGCGCCCTGGCCGATACACTACTGCGGGTCGGCCGCAAAGTGCTTGTTCTCAACCACGGCGGTACGGCTCCTTATCCTGACAACTGGAAAACAGACATTCTAACCACGGCGGTACGGCGGCACGGAGACGATTTGAGAAGCGATAACCAGATTAATATTCTAACCACGGCGGCACGGCGGCACGGAGACGATTCGGGAAGCTATGGCTGGATGGTTATTTGAACCACGGCGACACAGCGACAAACCGTACCCTAATAGCAAGGCACTCTTTTTAGATCCACGGCGGCACGGTGGGATGACGGCACGGAGACAAATATCATTTCCTTCCTTCAGGTTATTGATCGAAAGTCAGGCTGAAACCCTTGGATAGTAAGCTTATGGTTAATGCTCTGTCTCTGTGTCGCCGTGGATCAATAAAAAAGGAGCCTTGCTATTCGGGTACGGTTGTCTTTGTGTCGCCGTGCCGCTGTGGTTTTATTTACCACTGGCTTGTCGTGGATCGCCACTGTCTTTGTGTCGCCGTGCCGCCGTGGTTCCAGTTACCACCCGGTTATTGCAAGTCGCATTATTGCCGTGTCGTTGTGCCGCTGTGGTTAGTAATATGCAGCGGAGAAAAGTGTTTAAATCAATGAGCCCTTAATGCTTACAGCATCGGTGCTTGTCATGTCGGGGAAGAAAGTCTGTGTCGTAGGCCCGTCGAAGAAGTTTCTCAGCGGTATCAGCTACTATACGATTCGCCTGTCTAACGCGCTGGCTGCCAGATACGGGGTATCGGTGGTCTGCTTCAGGAACCTTCTGCCCAAGTTTCTGTTCCCCGGGCACAAGCACGTAGGCCAGGACCTTTCGAACCTGAGCTTTGAGAAGAACGTAGCCGTGTTCGACGGCATGGACTGGAATAATCCGCTGACCTGGTACCGGGCGTACAAGTTTCTAATGAAAGAGAAGCCCGACGCTATTCTCCTGCAGTGGTGGACCTCTTCTGCCGCCCACATGCACCTGATCATCTGCCTGATTAACCTCCGGCTCAGGGCGAAAATCATCCTCGAGTTTCACGAAGTGGTGGACCCGTTCGAGGAATCGATCCTGCCTATCCGCATGTATTCCCGGGTGATGGGACGCCTGCTGATCCGCCGGGCAAACGGCTTCGTGACCCACTCTGACTCGGACAAAAAGCTGCTGGCGGAGAAATA
This sequence comes from Methanocella sp. MCL-LM, assembly GCF_049676595.1. Lineage (GTDB taxonomy): Archaea > Halobacteriota > Methanocellia > Methanocellales > Methanocellaceae > Methanocella_A. The sequence goes on along the minus strand of NZ_CP187259.1, from coordinate 2,897,615 downwards.
CCGGATGAGCGCTGAGCAGATCCAGGTCATTCCCCACGGCCTCTACGATCAGTATAAGGCGGTCGACAGAGCTGCTGCCCGTAATTCTCTGGGCCTCGGCTCCGATACCGTCATCATGTCATTCGGGCTGATCCGGCCATATAAGGGCATTCCAAACCTCATAAGGGCATTTAACGAGCTGCCGGCCGATATTGCCGATAGATCGAAGCTGCTGCTGGTCGGGGAGATCTGGGAAGACCGGGAATCTGTTGTCCAGGCTATGGACGAATGCCAGTACAAGGACCGCATCATGCTGCTGGACCGGTATGTATCGGACGACGAGGTGGCGCAGTACTTCTCCGCCGCGGACATCGTCGTGCTACCCTATCTCCGGGCCTCGCAGAGCGGGGTAGCCCACATCGCCATGACCTTCGGGAAGCCGATCATCGTATCGAAGGTGGGCGGCCTCCAGGAATCTCTGGCCGATTACGCGGGCACATATTTTATAGAGCCGGGGGACATATCCGCCATAAAAGCCGCTATCATCAGGGTGCTGGAGGATAAGCCCGGGCCGTTCGAGCCGCCTAAGCGTGGGTGGGAAGAGATCGTGGAAAAGTACGCTACGCTCATCGAGTAGTGGGATTCGTCCACCTTATTATTTATTCTATAATAGCCCGAAAGGTAAATATATAACAGCGCTTATTGATGCTTAACCAATAATATATCGAGCATATATTGGGTGAGCGTATGGCTAAGACTGGTAAGGGGCGAGGCAGGCAGGCCGACAAAGTCCGGCCGAAGAAGCCCGGTGTTTTGGATGGGCAGACATCGCAGGCAGAACAATCGGTAAAAGCGGAGACGTCTGCACCCGCGATCGAGAAAACGGTGCAAGCGGACGAAAAAGCCGCCCGGAAGACTTTTGATCTGGCGGCATACGCAAAGTCTATGGCGTGGGCTTATCCGTTAGCGCTTCTCGGGATTATGGCGCTGATGCTGTATCTCAGGGTAGTACCCTCGTATGGCCAGGTGTTCACCGGCTGGGAAGGCAACTACGTCAACTTCGCGTCTGACGACGCCGTATACCACATGCGCCTCGTCCACGAGACTGTCACCCACTTCCCAGACAGGATCTTCTACGATCCCTTTACTCACTACCCGTTCGGCAGCATGGTCCACTTCGGGCCTCTGCTGACGCTGCTCATTGCCGGGGCATCGCTGATCGCAGGGCTGGGCAATCCCGGCACGGCCCTGGTCGACACTATCGGCGCCTACACTCCCGCAATTATGGGTGTACTCTGCGCAGTGCCGGTATACTTCATAGGCAAAAAGCTCTTCAGCCGGAGCGTGGGCATTCTCGCTGCGTTCACTCTCGCGCTGCTCCCCGGGCAGTTCATGGCCCGGTCAATGCTCGGGTTCACCGATCACCACATTGCGGAAGTACTGTTCTCGGTGACGACCGTGGCTTTCCTGGTCTACGCCCTGGAGCATGCTCGAACATCCGGGCTGAACCTGGAGAAACTCAAGAACAGGGATAAGGGAGCCCTGGCCGCCCTCGGTTTCGGGGCGCTGGCCGGCATCTCCTTCGGCCTGTACATGCTGACCTGGCCCGGCGGCCTGATCATAGGCATGATCATCTTCCTGTACTTTGCCGTCCAGGCGGTGGTGGACTACGTGAAGGGCCGGAACCTGGATTACCTGCTCATCCTGGCTTCGGCGACTTTCCTGATACCTGCAGTCATGGTTCTGCCTTACTCGCTGACCGACCTGAGCTTCCAGCTGCTATACTACTCCCTGACTCAGCCGTTTTTCCTGGGCCTGGCGCTGGCGGGCGTCGCCGCCGTTTACGGGCTGGCCGCGGTGCACAAAAAGACTAAAGCAGAGCCCTGGACCTTCCCGGTTGCGCTGCTCGGGCTGGGAGTCATCGGCATGCTGGTCCTCTACCTCTTTGCCCAGCAGATCTTCGGGCTGGTCATGGCGGGCCTCCAGGTCTTTACCCCCAGCGGCGGCATGCTCGTCGTCCGGGAGGCGGCCCCGTCGTACATCAACAGCGCTACCGGCCAGATTGACTTGAGCATGCTCTGGGAGTGGTTCTTCTGGACCTTCCCCATCGCCATCATCGCCATCGCCATGATCGCTTTCCGCGCCTTCAAGGATAACCGGCCTGCAGAGTGGCTGTTCCTGGTGTGGAACCTGATCATGCTCGTGGCGACGTTCTCCCAGAACCGCTTCGCCTACTACTTCGCGGTGAACGCCGCGCTGCTGACCGGCTACTTTGTCTACGCCGTCTTCAGGGCCTTCGACTGGGACAAGTTTACCCAGAGCTGGCGGAAGAACGTGAGAGCCGGGGCCGACGTAAGCCGATTTATTTCAGGGCACGCAGGCCAGGTCCTCGGGTTTGCAGCGCTTGCCGGAATCGCACTGCTCGTCATCATATGGCCGGCTACTTCCCTGTCCACCGGGGCTCACTCCTCCCTCGACATGGCGAAAGATCCCGGTGCTTATTTCTTCACAGGGGTAACGGAGCTCATGTCTCAGTCCGGGCCTGGAGGCATCAACCACGAGTGGTATCAGGCGCTGCTGTGGATGAAGGCCAATACCCCCGATCCTCAGGGCTCCGCGGACTCTTCCACGCTAAGGTACAGTAGCGGTTCCTACGAGAGGCCGAAAGACGGGTATGCCTATCCCTACCCGGCCTCCGCCTATGGCATCATGAGCTGGTGGGACTACGGCCACATCATTACCTATGTGGCTCACCGGATTCCAAACGCCAATCCTTTCCAGGCGGGCATCCTCGAGAACAACAATACCTGCGGAAGTGCCCCCTTCTTTTTAGCTACCGAGGAGGGTAAGGCGTATGCAAACCTGGGCAGCCTGGGCAGCCGGTACGTAGTCGTGGAAAACCGGGATGCCAATGGCTACGTAGCTGCGATGAGTGTATGGGCCGACGATCGGGACGGCTGGATGACTGAGAAAGAATTCTCCCTCTACAAGAATCAGCCGCCGGTAACCCTTCCCGTCAACAGCCAGAAGTATGAGCAGTGTATGCTGAACCGGCTGTACTACCAGGACTGCACGAACATGGGCCACTTCCGGCTGGTGTACGAGTCTCCCGGCGACTATCTTGTCAACGTCAATCTGCTGGATACCCGGGACGGGTCAATCTACTTCGACAAGTCCTTCAACGTGGCGAACTACACCGAAGCCTACGGTTACTACGTCGATGCCATAGAACCCGTAATGGCCAGCCAGGACGGCTCGCTGATCGCCTACGATGCCCGGCCCCCGGAGAAGTGGGTCAAGGTCTTCGAGGTCGTCAAGGGCGCCAACATTACTGGCAAGGCGGACCCTGGCACAATCGTGACTGCTTCTCTCGATCTGACCACCGGAGACCGGACATTTAAGTATATGCAGTCGACGGTCGCAGACTCCGCCGGCAGCTTCACGCTGACGGTGCCTTACGCGACCGAGGCGATTAACGGCTCGAACTACTCGTCTGCTGTGACGCCCACCGGCAAATACACTCTGACCATCGGTAACTCTACTTCCCAGGTCGACGTGTCCGAGCGGGCAGTTCAGAACGGCGAGACAATAACCATATAAAGGCCAGGTCTGTGCAGGATGTCCCGGGTATCTGCCTGCCCGGACATCCGGGCCCGGGATATCCCGGCAGCATGCTCTTTTTTCACGTTTCCCTGTTCTGCGACAAACGCGAAAGGTATATGTAAATAGTGCTCAATCATGGATAACCATATTAAAGGTGAGCGAATGGGAAAGTCTGGAAAGAGCGGCGGCAAGTCCGCCGGCACTGCCGGGAAAAAGCCTCAGGCGGTTAAAGAAAAACCGGTTCAGTCCGGGAACGTGACCGAAGCTGTCAAAGAGGACTCCGTCCAGGAAATGGCAGTACAGGTCGAAGCGACCAAAGAGAAAAAAGCATTCGATCTGCCTGCGTACCTGAAATCGTACGCCTGGGTCTATCCTCTGGCCCTTATCCTGATCATGGTCCTGATGTTCTACATCCGGGCAGTTCCGTCTTACGGAGCCGTCTTCACGGGCTGGCCGGAGAACTACGTCAACATCGCGGCTGACGATGCACCCGAACAGATGCGCCTGGTCTTCAACACGCTGGCCAATTTCCCGAACAGGATCTTCTTCGATCCGTTCACTCATTACCCGTTTGGTAGCACCGTCCACTTCGGGCCGTTCTTCACGCTCATGATCGCCGGGGCATCGCTCATCGTCGGCCTCGGCAACCCCAGCCCTGAGACGGTCACCATGGTTGGTGCCTACACCCCTGTCATTCTGGGCATGCTGTGCGCCATCCCGACCTACTTCATGGGCAAGAAGCTCTACGGCCGGAACGTGGGAATCCTCGCCGCGGCTACGCTGGCTTTGCTCCCCGGGCAGTTCCTGGGCCGGTCGATGCTGGGCTTCACCGATCACCACGTGGCAGAAGTCCTGTTCTCTGTCGTGACCGTGGCTTTCCTGGTCTACGCTCTCGAGAACGCCAAAACTTCCGGGCTTAACCTCGAGAAGATCAAGTCCAGGAATAAGGATGCCCTGATTGCGCTGGGCTTCGCGGCTCTCGCTGGCGTCTCTTTCGGCCTGTACATGCTCTCGTGGCCGGGCGGTCTGCTGGTAGGGTTCATCCTGTTCCTCTACTTCGCCATCCAGGCAGTGGTTGACCACACCCGGGATACCCGGATGGATTACCTGGTCATCGTGGCAGCCGCCATGTACCTGATACCGTCGGTCATGGTATTGCCCTACTCGCTCCAGGACCTGAGCTTCCAGCTCCTGTACTACTCTATCACCCAGCCGGTCTTCCTGTCGCTGGCCTTCGTGGGCATCGGCGTCATCTACGGGCTTTCCAGGGTGCTGAAGAGCAACAAGGTCGAAGCGTGGGCCTTCCCGGCGACCATGCTGGGCGTAGGCGTGATCGGGCTGCTGGGGACCTATGTGGTCTTCCCGCAGCTGTTCGAGCTCATCATGTCCGGCTTCAAGGTCTTCGCTCCCAGCGGCGGCATGCTCTGGGTGCAGGAAGCCCGGCCATCGTACCTGACTGCCACGGGCGAGTTCACCTTAGACATGCTCTGGGGATCGTTCTTCTGGACCTTCTGGCTGTCCATCATCTCGATCGTGGTGCTGGCCTTCCGGGTGTTCAAGAATAACAGGCCCGCAGAATGGCTGTTCCTGGTATGGAACGTCGTCATGCTCTGGGCAGCGTTTACCCAGATCAGGTTCACCTACTACTTCGCGATCAACGCAGCGCTCCTGACCGCTTACTTCGTATACGCGGTGTACAGGGCGTTCGACTGGGACAAGTTCGTGGAGAACTGGCAAAAGCGGGTCAGCTCCTTCGAGGACGCGCAGCGGTTCATCGGCAAGAACAGCGGCCAGGTCATCATGTTCGGAGTCCTGGCAGTCGTCTTCCTGGTCCTGATCACCTGGCCGGCCACTTCGCTGTCCACCGGGGCATACAGGAGCATCGACCCGGCCAAGGACCCGGCAGGGTTCTTCTTCACCGGCTACACCGAGGCGTATTCGCAGGGTGGCTCCGGCATGGGCTACGAGTGGTACGACGCCCTTCTCTGGCTCAGAGACCACACCCCCGACCCGCAGGGCCCGAACCTGTACTATAATGGCACGTACGTGAGATCTGGTGGCGACCGGTACGACTATCCGTCCAGCGCGTACGGCGTGATGAGCTGGTGGGACTACGGGCATGTCATCACCTACGTAGCTCACCGGATACCTAACGCCAACCCGTTCCAGGCCGGCATCAACGAGGCTAACAACACGGGCAGCGCGCCCTTCTTCCTCGCCACGACCGAGGAGAAAGGCTACGCCAACCTGAAGGCCCTCGGGAGCGAGTACGTAGTCATCGATAACGAGATGGCCACGGGCAAGTTCTACGCCATCACCGTGTGGGCGGACGACAAGAACGGCTGGGAGACCGAGAAAGAGTTCCCGATTTCGGCGACCCAGTCTGTGCCGCTCCCCGTAGACAGCAAGAAATATGCCGACAGCATGATGAGCAGGCTGTACTACGATGACGCCGACAGCATGGACCACTTCAGGCTCGTCTACGAATCCGCAGGCGACTACCAGATACGCGTGAGGCTGCTGGACACTACCACCGGAACCATCAACAGCGCGGCCCAGATCGGCATGGCCAACTATACCGAAGCCTATGACATGTACACACAGGCCATAGACCTCGTACGGGCCAGCTCCGACGGCACGATGCTGGCATACGACGCCAGGCCGCCCGCCAAGTACGTCAAGGTCTACGAGGTTGTCGACGGCGCTAAGATCACCGGCAAGGCAGACCCCGGCACAAACGTGACCGCATCACTGCCGCTGACCATCGGCGGCAGGTCGTTCACCTACACGCAGAGCGGTATTGCAGACTCCGCCGGCAGCTTCACGCTGACGGTGCCCTACGCGACCGAGGCGATGAACGGCACGAGCTACTCGTCCGCAGTGACGCCCGCAGGCAAATACACCCTGACCCTGGGCAACTCGACCTCCCAGGTCGACGTGCCGGAGCGCGCTGTCCAGAGCGGCGAAACCATAAACGTATAAAAAAGCAGTCGGGTGTCGGGCAGTTGATCATGCTGCCCGACTACTCGTCTGCCATTTTATACTCCCTCTTTTCCAAACTTTTGCCATCAGGCGAACACAAGAATTATTACGATCAACCATCTGTTATATGGTTAGATGAGAGATAACGTCTGCATCCTGATTCCCACTTTGAACGAGGGTAAAACCATCGGCAAGCTGGTAGACGCTTACAAAGCGATGGGCTTCACCGACGTGCTGGTCGTCGACGGGCACAGCACTGATAATACTGTGGCTGCGGCTCAGGCCGCAGGCGCCCGGGTAGTGCTGCAAAATGGCAAGGGCAAGGGTGCAGCTGTCCAGCAGGCCTTCGGCTTGATCGACAAAGAGATCACGATCATGGTGGACGGCGACGGTACCTACCTCCCCGCAGAAGTAGACCGGCTGATCGAGCCTATCGTCAACGGCTCTGCAGACCACGTGCTCGGCAACCGCTTTGCCAACTACGGTAAAGGCGCGTTTACGAAGCTGAACCACTTCGGCAACAAAATGCTGAACCATATGTTCAACTTTGCATACCATGTCCGGCTCAGCGATATTCTTACAGGCTATCACGCCTTTAACCGGAAGGCCCTGAAGATGGTCAACCTCAACCAGTCCGGCTTCGGCATAGAGGCCGAGCTGGCCGTGGAATGCCTGAAGAAAGACCTGCGCATGTGCGAAGTTCCCATCACTTACCTCGCCAGGGAAGACGGCGCTCCCACCAAGCTTAACCCGCTGAACGACGGCTTCAAGATCGGGTATACGATATACAAGCTAGGTAAGACCTACAACCCGATGCTATACCTGACGTTAATATCAGTCGCGATCTTCTTCATCGGCCTGCTAATCGGCGTTTACGTTGTCTGGGAGCAGTTCAGGGGCATTCCTCACAACCAGATGGCGATTCTCACCGCCCTGCTGATCATCTCGGGCATCCAGATCTTCATCTTCGGCTACATCATCGACATGATCGTGCAGATGCAGCGGGAGATGATGAGGGAAATAAGGAAGAGGTAAGCGCCTCAAGTACTACCAATTTTTAATTAATCGGCTTACGTCAGGCACATCAAAAAGTTTATCTCTCTACAAGTCTTATTCAGCGCACGAAAAAGCCAGACGGATGGTCGTCTATATAGTCGTTCTCGAAACTGGTAATGCTGTCCGGCAGCCTTAACTGCCTGCCAGGCCGCCTTCAAAGTTTCACAATTGACTATAATTCAGCCGGACAGGTACCTGGACGGACATTTATCTTGCAGAAGGGATCTTTGTGGCTAACCGACGTTCAAGAACGATCGTTCCAAAACTGATCAGCATCTCACTATTGTGCTTACTATTACTGGTGGCTGTTCCCGTTGCTCTCGCCGAGCCGGGTAAAGACGCCACTCCGACGCCCGTGGCAAACGCTACGGTTACTCCTACGCCGGACGTGACTATCACCCCCACTCCGACCTCTGCCGCTACACCTACGCCTACGCCTACGCCGGCTCCCCGGAAGGTGCTGTCCAGCGCCAAGTGGGAGAACGATCACGTTTCCATGCTGGTGACCAACAGTGGCGGTCCGATCATGGTCGAGGCCTACATCGATGATCCCTCTAACGCGGTCACGACTACTGTTAAGCAGGGCGCTACTGTCCGGGTCAACACGAACTCCATTACTGCCGAACAGGGACAGATCATCGTCTTCGGCTTCAAGGCTTACGAGAATGGTACCCAGATCGATAAGTTCGAAGGCACCCTGGTGGCAGGCCAGACCCAGGTTTCTCCGACCCCGCCTCCGGAGACGGCCAGCCTCAGCGGCACTATAACCGATGCTTCCACCGGCGCGCCGGTCGAAGGGGCCGAAGTAGTGCTGAAGTCGCAGTCCTACGGCAAGCAATACGAAGCCATGACGGATAGCTCGGGCACTTTTATCACAGGCAGCATCTACCCCGACACCTACGATATCATCATCACAAAGGCGGGTTACAAGCAGGAAATTCGGCACACGATGAACCGCATCGAAGGTATGCAGCAGATGGACGCGATCTCGATCCAGAAAGTGCCGTCTGGTGTCACCCCTACTGTTGTGCCCACCCCTACTCCAACCCCCACTCCGACGTCTCCGCTGGATGCGTGGATAGCGCTGCTGTACACTCCCACCGCATGCATGGCCACGATCACCGGCAGCATCGGTCTAATCGTCAGCCTGACCGTCATCTACGAGTGGTATATGCGCCAGAAGGAGCGCCGGGCACGCGAGGCTCAGCTGCACCAGGAGCAGCACCAGAGGATGCAACAACAGTTGAAAGAGCAGCAGGAGCGGGAAGCGCAGCGGGAGAGGCTGCAGGATCAGCAGGAGCGGCAGCAGGACCAGCATGAGCGGCTACAAGACCTGGCATCTGACGAATCGGCGAAGAACGACTAATATCGACGCCGCATAAGATGCGGCGCACCTCTTTTTTATGTTCGGCTGTGCCATCGCCAGTGCATGATCTGGTTATTCAGTGCAGCCTGCAGATATTGGCCGACGACGGCGAGTTTTAAGGTATAAAAGCCAGATCTGCCTTCTTTTATGCTCTTTACGCTTATGCGACAGCACCCAAAGCTTAAAATACCTTTAAACTTATTTAGCATCGGGATTTAAAATGCACAGAAGGAATCGTTTTATTCTCCGATACTGTTAGATTTTTTGACACGACGTTGAGAGACGGCGAGCAGACGCCGGGTGTCAGCCTGACGCCCGAAGAAAAGGTCTGGATCGCCCGCAACCTTGATTCGCTCGGGGTGGACGTTATCGAGGCCGGTTCGGCCGTGACTTCCGCAGGCGAGCGGGACGGTATTAAGGCTGTTGTCAAAGAGCGCCTGAATGCCGAGATATGCAGTTTTGCCAGAGTTCTTAAGCCGGACATAGACTACGCGCTCGATTGTGGCGTGGACTCAGTCCACCTGGTCGTCTCAGTTTCGGACCTGCACATCAAGGCGAAGCTGAAGAAAGACAGGGCTTCTGTAAGGCAGATGGCCATAGACGCGGTGGAGTACGCCAAAAAGCACGGGCTGATCGTCGAGCTGTCAGGCGAAGACGCGTCGAGGGCCGACCTGGACTACCTGATCTCCGTATACCAGGCTGGTCTGGACGCAGGGGCGGACCGGCTCTGCTTCTGCGATACGGTCGGAGTCCTCAACCCCGAGCAGACCTACGACATCTTCTCCCGCCTAACGTCCGAGCTGAAGGCGCCTGTCAGCATCCACTGCCACAACGACTTCGGGCTGGCGACGGCTAACACGATAGCGGCGCTCCGGGCGGGAGCCGCCCAGTGCCACGTGACCGTCAACGGCGTGGGTGAGCGGGCTGGCAACACCGCTATCGAAGAGGTTGCCGTCGTCCTCAAGTCGCTCTACCAGGTCAACACGAAGCTCGTGCTGGAGAACCTGTACCCGACGTCGAAGCTGGTCAGCCGCCTGATGGGTGTCCCGGTAGGCACGAACAAGGCCCTTGTGGGAGAGAATGCCTTCATGCACGAGTCAGGCATCCACACGCACGGTCTCATGGCGAACACTGCGACTTACGAGCCTATCACCCCCGAGACCATCGGCCGCAAGCGCCAGATCGTTCTCGGCAAGCATGCCGGCCGGACCTCGGTCGTCCTGGCGCTGCGGGAGATCGGGCTCGAGGCCACAGATCCGCAGATCGACGAGATCACCGCCCGGGTCAAAGAGCTGGGAGATAAGGGCAAGCATGTCACCGATGCCGACCTGATGTCCATAGCGGACAGCGTGCTCGATCTCCAGTCCGAAGCCCGCATCAAGCTGATCGACTGCACGGTGCTTTCGGGTAACCACGCGACCCCGACCGCTTCGCTCAAGGTGACCATCGACGACCAGGAAGTCATCGAATCCGGCGTGGGCCTGGGCCCTGTGGATGCGGCGCTGAACGCCCTGCGGAAGGCGGTCATGGGCGTGGCCGATATCAAGCTGGAAGAGTACCGGGTCGAAGCGATCACCGGGGGTACCGATGCGCTCGTGGAAGTATGGGTCAAGATGTCCCGGGGCGACCGGTTCATCAGCGCCCGGGGCGCCGGTCCCGACATCATCATGGCTTCCGTCCTCGCCTTCATCGAGGGTATGAACCGGCTGGTGCAGGAGAAGAATGGCATATCCGCAAAGCACTAGCTGTGGTGGCCGCGATGAAGAATAATGATAAACTATTAATAATGCTAAAACGTTACCATCAACCACTATCTATACTGAATTTAAAGGAGGTAAGCAAGTGAGTCCGAATGAGTCCAGGAGAATCTCGGGCGCCAGAGCGCTGCTCGAGTCTCTCCAGCGCGAGGGAGTCGATACCATTTTCGGCTACCCCGGCGGCCAGATTCTGCCGGTCTACGACGAGCTGTACGATTCAAAGCTGCGTCATATACTGGTCAGGCACGAACAGGCAGCGGCCCATGCCGCTGACGGCTATGCTAGAGCAACGGGGCGCACAGGCGTATGCCTGGCAACGAGCGGCCCGGGGGCCACGAACTTAGTAACCGGCATAGCGACGGCCTATATGGACTCGGTCCCCGTAGTAGCGATTACGGGGCAGGTGCCCGTTCCGCTGATCGGCAACGACGCGTTCCAGGAAGCGGACATCACTGGAATCACCATCCCGATCACCAAGCACAACTACCTCATCAAGAATGTCAAAGACCTGCCGCACACGGTTAAAGAGGCCTTCTTCGTCGCCTCGACAGGCAGGCCCGGTCCGGTGCTGATCGACCTTCCCAAGGACGTTCAGAACGCGACCTTTGACTATTCCTACCCCGAGTCCATCCAGCTCCAGAGCTACAAGCCCACCTTCTCGGGCCACCCGCTCCAGATCAAGAAAGCGTGTGCGCTCATCGAGAAGGCGGAGCGCCCGGTGCTGTACGTCGGAGGAGGCGCCATCATAGCAGGCGCCCACGACGAAGTCAAGGCGCTGGCAGAAACTATCATGGCTCCGGTGACTACTACCCTGATGGGTAAAGGAGCCTTCCCGGAGGATCATCCTCTTGCGCTGGGCATGCTCGGCATGCACGGCACCAGGTATGCCAACTACTCGATCATCGACTGCGATCTGTTGATCGCGATCGGCGCCAGGTTTAGCGATCGCGTGACGGGCAAGCTGGAGAGCTTCGCCCCGAACGCGAAGATCATCCACATCGACGTCGATCCGGCTGAGCTGGGGAAGAACGTCAAGGTGGACGTGCCCATCGTGGGCGACGCGAAGGTCATCCTGAAGAAGATCATCGCCACGCTGAAGCTGAAGCTGCCCAAGTCTGCGGAGTGGATGAAGAAAGTCGACCTGTGGAAGAAAGAGTATCCGCTGGACTACGACCAGACCTCTGCGGACATCAAGCCCCAGTACGTCATCCAGATGATCAACGACCTGACTAAGAACGGTAGCTTCGTCACAGAAGTGGGCCAGGCGCAGATGTGGTCGGCGCACTACATCAAGTGCAAGCAGCCCCGAACTTTCATCTCCTCGGGAGGCCTCGGCACCATGGGCTACGGGTTCCCCGCCGCCATGGGCGCGAAGGTCGGCTGCCCCGAGAAGAACGTCTGGAACATCGCCGGCGACGGCAGCATCCAGATGAACATCCAGGAGCTCGCCACCGTGGTGGAGAACGACATCAAGGTCAACGTGGCTATCATCAACAACCGGTACCTCGGCATGGTCCGCCAGTGGCAGGAGCTGTTCTTCAACAGACGGTACTCCTACACCGACATGATGGGCCAGCCCAACTTCGTCAAAGTTGCAGAGGCGTATGGCGCGGTCGGCATCGAAGTGACGAAGAAGTCGGAGGTCAAGGATGCCATAAAGCAGTCGCTCAAGGCGGACAAGCCCGTCTTCCTCGACTTCAAGGTCTCCAGGGAGGAGAACGTGTTCCCCATGGTTCCCGCAGGCGCAAGTATCAACGAGTTCGTCGAGCACGGGGGGTCGAGATAAATGTCTAACGGATCAAACGGTGCCCGCACGCTGTCCGTGCTGGTAGCCAACAAGCCAGGCGTACTGACCCATGTCTCCGGCCTGTTTAGCAGGCGAGGATACAACATCGACTCGCTCACCGTAGGCGTGACCGAGAACCCTGACATCTCCCGCATGACCATCGTGGTCCACGGCGACGAGAACGTCATCGAGCAGGTCACCAAGCAGCTCAACAAGCTCATCGACATCATCAAAGTGGTAGACATCAGCCACCAGGAATCCGTCGACAGAGAGCTGGCGCTGCTCAAAGTCTCGGCCAAAGCCAAGGACCGGAGCGAGATCATCCAGATCGCCGACATCTTCCGGGCCAAGATCGTCGACGTCAGCGCCGAAAGCGTGATCATCGAGATCACCGGCAGCGGCGACAAGATCGATGCAATGGAAGAGCTGATGCGGCCCTTCGGGATCAAAGAGATGGTGCGGACAGGCAAAGTGGCGCTGGTCAGAGGCACGAAGCTCACTCAGTTCGATAAGTGAGCGCCGAAGGCGCTCTTAAAGGGTCTTCGGCCTGAGCTTTCTCGACGTTAAAAGGTATTCCTCGCGCCTGCCTAACAAAGGGCGGGCGCGCTTCCTTTCCTTGTTTTACTGAACGCTGACGAACGCTGCGCTGTTCCAGTCACTATCTCCTGGGTACTCGTAAGCAGTTGTCTCTGTGCCCGTGAAAGCTGACGATCGCTGCGCTGTGCCAGATCACAGATTACGACAGATGCCACAGATTGCACAGATGACGATTTTTGATTAAAGGAATAGAGTGAGCCCTTTTCATTTGTATTATCGATTAGCATCTGTGAAATCTGTGGCATCTGTCGTAATCTGTGATCTGGCACAGCGCAGCGATCGTGTACGTTCACGAGCTCATAAGCAATATCCTTCGAGTATCCTGGTAATCTGTAACAGGCACAGCGCAGCGTTCCGATTGCTGTCTCACATCTTTTGGGCTAACTTATACTAGTGGTTGCCCTGTTCTCGCGGCGCAGCCGCCCCCGAAAGGTTGACGTACGTCAAACTCCATGCAGTTATGTGGTCATGAGACCACTATGCTGGTGATGTGTAATGTCCCCTGACGACGACCTCCAGATATCGATCGGCAAGTTTTCGCAGATTACGAGCCTCTCTCCGAGAGCTCTGCGGCTGTACGACGAGAAAGGCCTGCTGAGCCCGAAGCGCGACCTGTTCAACAACTACCGTTTCTACACTTCGGGCCAGATCGAGGTCGGCCTGAAGATCAGGACGCTGAGCTGGATGGGCTTCAGCTGCGCGGAGATCGACGAGCTGTTGAACTGTCTGGACGACCCTGCGGAACACGAGGGCCGTATAGAACAGCTATTCAAGCAGAGGCTCGCTCAGACGCAGATCGAGATCCAGAAGCTGAAGAAGGTCGAGGAGATCCTGCAGGGGAAGAGAGCCATCGAGGTGTTATACATGACCACTACAGAACCAGTAATTAAGGACATCCCCGAAGTGCGCGTGATCAGCAAACGCGGTGCCGGCGCTCCGCAGGAAGTCATCCCCGGCCTGATCGGCGCGGTGATGCAGCAGATCTTCGGCCCGGCCAACCAGCGGGGCAACGTGAACATCTGCGGCCCGATCACGCTGTTATTTAACGGAGAGACTCTGACGAAAACCCCTGAAGAATGGGGCATAGCCCACCTTGAGTGGGAGATCGCCGTCCCTATCGTCGGCCGCATCTCGGTCGAGCCTGACTTCGACGTCAAAGCGTTGCCGGGTGGCAGGATGGTGACTATTGTCTACACCGGCCCGTACCCTGAGATTGGGGGTGCATACACGAAGGCTATCGACTACATCGGCAGCCACGGGCTGACGGTAAACGGCCTGTGCCGGGAGATGTACCTGAACAACCCGCAGGAAGTGCCGGAAAGTAAACTGATGACCGAGATCCAGATACCGGTGGCCTGAGACGGCTACCGTTTTTATTCAGCCCCGGCCCAAAACGCATACTTTAATACTACCCTGCGCATAATGGCTTTAGCCAGCGGAGAAGTCATATGCGCAGGAACGTCTCAACGGGAATCAGTGCGGCTATTAAGGGTCAGAGTCAGGCCTACGATAGGTCCCTGTCCCTGTACGCCTGTAAAAACTGCGATGCCGTCAGACGTCGCCCGGACCACGACGATATCCGCCAGCCCTTTTTCCACGACGGCGACCGTATTGTCCACTCCAGGGCCTACGCCCGGTACATCGACAAGACCCAGGTGTTCTACCTGGTAAAAAATGATCATATCACCCACCGGGTGCTGCATGTCCAGCTGGTCTCGAAAATCGCCAGGCTCATCGGCCGGTCGTTACAGCTGAACGAGGACTTGATCGAGGCTATTGCGCTCGGCCATGATATCGGCCATGCCCCGTACGGCCACGATGGCGAGACTTACCTGTCGAAGTGCTGCGTAAAGCACGGCATCGGCGGCTTCCACCACAACGCGCAGAGTGTGTGGGCGCTTGACCGGATAGAGAACCTCAACCTGACCCTCCAGGCCCTGGACGGGATCCTGGCCCACAACGGAGAGGCGCACGACTTTGTCGTCCGGCCGAGCCCGGATAAAAGCTGGGAGGTGCTTGACGAGGAAATGGCGCGGAGCATGAGTCAGCACGAAGGCTACTCGGGCATTATGCCGATGACAATGGAAGGCTGCGTGGTCCGGGTAGCTGATACGATCAGCTATGTCGGGCGGGATATTGAAGACGCTATCACGCTGGGGCTGATCACCCGGGAAGAAGTGCCGGCGGACTGCGGGGAAGTCCTTGGCAGCACCAACCGGGATATCGTGAACAACCTCGTGGTCGACGTCATCGAGAACAGCTATAACAAGGACTACATAGCGCTCAGCGACGAGATGGCCCGGGGGATGAAGGCGCTCAAGGACTTCAACTACCGGCACATCTACACGAACAGCGAGATCAAAAGCCAGTCGGCCAAGATCCAGAATATGTTCGACATGATGTTCGATGCTCTCCTGGACGACGTCAGAAAGAATGGCAGCGAGTCCAGAATTTACGTGAGCTATGCCAAAGCCCTCGATTCCCGGCGGCTGACCAAATACCTGGACGGCCTCTCCGGACCCGAGATCGTCAGAGATTTCATCGCCGGCATGACAGACGACTACTTCAACGATATGTTCAGAGAGCTGTTCCTTCCCGCGAAGAAGGCCAGGTATTAACACCCGCTATTTTGTCGACCGGCCGCAGTATGGAAAGTATTTTGTATTGCCTAGCTTCACTGATATCCAGGTTACTGGCGGGTCCTTGATGGAACTTTTGATCGACAATATCAGTAAACGGTATAGTGGCAAGGTTTGGGGCTTAAGGGATTTCAGTCTCGAGCTTCGCCCTGGTGTACTGGGCTTGTTAGGCCCGAACGGGGCGGGGAAGTCTACGCTGATGCGAATTCTGGCGACGATCACGAAGCCTACCGCCGGAACGATTACCTGGAAGGGCACTGATATTGTCCGTTCTCCTGACAGCCTGCGGTCCGTGCTCGGGTACCTTCCCCAGGATTTCGGGGTCTACCCCAACCTCAACGCCGTCGAGTTTCTCGAGTATATGGCAGCCATCAAAGGGCTCGAAAGGGGCCCGGCGAAAAAGCGCATCGACGAGCTTCTCGAGGTAGTCAACCTCTCCGACGTCCGGAAGCGCCCTCTCGGGGGCTACTCGGGTGGTATGAAGCAGCGCATCGGGATTGCCCAGGCACTGCTGAACGACCCCGAGCTGCTGATCGTGGACGAGCCCACGGTCGGCCTCGATCCCGAAGAGCGGGTCCGGTTCAGGAACTTACTCTCCGATCTCTCGGGAGACCGGATCGTCATTCTGTCTACCCATATCGTATCGGACGTGGAAGCGATCGCTACGGAGATCGCTTTGATTAACAAAGGCGAAATGTTGACCCACGTATCGCCGGAAAACCTGTTGAAGTCCGTGGAAAACAAGGTCTGGGAGTGGGTGGTGACAGGCGCCGAGTTGGCAGAAGTCAAGCAGGCGTATCTCTTAACCGGTACTGCCCGGCGTAGCGATGGCATACGCGTCAGGGCTGTCACAGAGGCTCCGCCGGGCAACGCCGAGAGTGTTTTACCCGTGCTGGAAGATGCCTACATGTACCTGATCAACGGTCACCGGGGCACTAGCATATGAGCATGCTGCAGGCGCTTTACTGCTCGGTAAAAGCTGACTATCTCGAGAGAGTTCGCGGCTACGGCTTCATGTTCGTCCTGCTGGTCACCCTTTTCGCAGCTTACGCCTTCGTCCCTGACGCCAGCGCCGGTTATATCACGCTTAAGATGATCTCCACCAGCCTGACGGGGGATGTGACCTTTTACCGGGGCGTCTACAACTCTGCCTGGGTGGGTGCTATGGTGGCTCTGCCTACTGTCATGTTCCTCGGACTGGCGGGCTTCTACCTGGTCAAGAACGCGATCACCCGGGACAGGATGACCGGAGTGGGCCAGATCATCGCTACTACCCCGCTGAGTAAACCCCTCTACCTTTTGTCCAAGGCGGTCAGTAATTTCGCTATCCTTAGCACAATAGTCGTAGTAATAATACTGGGAGCACTGGCCATGCAGCTATTCCGGGGCGACGGCTCTCCTGTCGACTTATGGGCGCTGGCAGCGCCCTTCCTCCTCATCGTCCTGCCCTTTATGGCTGTAGTTGCCGCTGTGGCCGTATTTTTCGAGTCAGTAGCGGTGCTCCGGGGCAGCATCGGTAACGTCGTGTACTTTTTCCTGTACCTGATATTCATGACTGTCATGCTGGAACAGACTATGTCCGCTGCTCCGGGGACCGGTCTGTCGTTCCTGTTCGACGCTTTCGGGGCTGGCCTCGTTATCCCTGACATACTGGCGACAGTCAAGACTCTTTACCCGCTGCAGGGCGAGTGGACCTGGGCACTGGGCTTCGTTTCCCTGAGCAAGCCTGCGGCTACCTTCGTATGGAACGGCATCGCCTGGACTCCTGTAATGCTGGCCGGCCGTGCCTTCTGGGTGATCCTTGCCGTCGGCCTGGCACTCGCGGGCTCGGTCTTCTTCGACCGGTTCGACTCTGCGGCAGCGGCCCGGAAAAACGGGGCTAAGAACAGCGAGGCACAACCGGCAGCCGGGAGCACCGGGAGGCTGAGTACTCCGACGGACGTCAGGCTCTCCTCCCTGGCGGCGGGAACGAGGCGCTTCAGCTACCCCGGAGTGCTTATGGCAGAGCTCCGGCTGTTACTGAGAGGCCAGAAATGGTGGTGGTATGCCGGTGCAGGGCTTATTATCCTGGCAGGCCTGGTATCTCCTGCCGAAACTGCGCGGGGCTGGGTGTTACTGGCAGCCATCGTATGGCCGCTGTTCATCTGGTCTTCCCTGGGCTGCAGGGAAAAGACCTGGAATACCGGCCAGCTGGTGTTCTCGTCTCCGAAACCTCTGCTGGTGCAGCTCTCGGCAGCATGGCTCTGCGGATTCACTGTTACAATCACCCTCTGCAGTGGCGTCCTCTTCAGCCTGGTAGCCGCTTCGGACTTCGGAGGCGTGCTGGCCGTTACAGCCGGGGCTATACTGATCCCCTCGATGGCGCTGGCCATGGGCATCTGGAGCGGGACGAGCAAGCTGTTCGAAGCTCTGTACCTGACCTTGTGGTACGTAGGCCCGGTAAACCATTACCCGGCGCTTGACTATGCGGGCATTACCGCAGTCAGTGGTGTTACCGTCATACCAGTCACGTGGATCGGACTGGCACTGGTATTCGTGGCCCTTGCAGTAATCGGCAGATACAGGCAGATCTAAGTTTAAAAATGGAATTGTGTTGCCAGCATTATTGCCGGGGCTTGCCCGGCAGTTTTCCTACTTCTTGCGGCCTGTCATAAGAAAGATAGTAAACTCTTTCTTCTCTCCGCCGACAACCGGTTTCATCATGCTGGCGGCAGTCCTGTCCCGGACGTCTTCGAATCCTGCATCCATAAATGTCTGGCGCAGCTGTTTCCTGTCGAAGCCGTTGTGGAATACGCCGGTGCTGTCCTCGTGAAACATGCCCCCATCGAGGTCGAGGTCAGCAAGGGCGAGGTAGCCCCCCGGCGTCAGGATATTGTAGAACTGGCCGAGTAGGGGCTTGATATCTTTGATGTGGTGAAGTGTCATGCTGCTGGTGACCAGGTTGAAGCGGCCTTCAAGGCGGTCGCCTTTGTCGATATCGAGGTGCATGGTCCGGACGTTTGAGAGCTCCAGCGCTTCGATCTTCGACTTCAGGACCGAGAGCATACCCTGCGCGCTGTCCACGGCAGTGACCGAGCGGACCTCCGGCAGCAGGTTCAGCGATAGCAGCCCGGTACCGCAGCCGAAGTCTAAAATGTCCATGTCTGCGGTCAGCTTGATTTCCTCAGTTATGGCTCTGGCAACGTCGCCCGCTAGTTTTACCCTTCTGGGCTCCTCGTCCCATCTGGCCGCCGCTTTGTTAAAGTCTCTCTTTTCTGCGCTCATCAAAGATCACTTTACCAGGTATTCAATAATAAATGTCGTGCCGTTTTCGCTTTTCAGGGTGACAGTGCCTTCCAGCTGGGCTGCCAGAGTATATACCAGCTGCATGCCCAGCGTTTCCGTATTCCGGACGTCGAGCCCCGGGGGTATTCCCACGCCGTTATCCCGCACAGTCAGCGATACTATCTTTTCAGTCTTCGACATCTCTACTATAATTTCTCCCTCCCTTCCGTCCGGGAACGCGTGCTTCAGGCAATTGCTCACCAGCTCGTTGATGATCAGCCCGCAGGGCACCGCTGTATCGATGTCGATCTTGACCCCCTTTTCCATGTCCAGGTTCAGCCGGATGCGGGATTGAGCGGTATTATAAATGCTGAACAGAGCCCTGGTCAGGTTGGCGATGTACTCGGCCAGGTCGATGTTCGACAGGTCCATAGACCTGTACATCTTTTCGTGAATCAGCGCCATCGTCTTGATCCGGGCCTGGGTTTCGTTCAGCGCGCTGACCGCTTTCGAGTCGCTGATCTCGCTCGACTGGAGGTTGACCAGGCTGGAGATGATCTGCAAGTTATTTTTCACCCGGTGGTGAATTTCCTTGAGCAGCGCATCTTTTTCTTGCAGAGAGGTGTTGAGCGACTCCTGCTTTTTTATCCGGTCAGTGATGTCGGCCAGCAGGAGCAGGGTGCTGCCATTTCCAGTCCCTTCGTACAGGGGTGAAATTTTCACGCCGGCGTAGATCTGCTCGCCGCTCTTTGGATTCAGGACGATGTGTTCGTCCCGTGCCTCTGCCGTGCTGTTTTTCAGCAGCTCCGAAAACTTTTCCTTGCTCTGTCCGTCCACGAAGTCAAAGATAGACCTTTTCACGAGGGCATCGGCGCTGTATCCGAGCATCTTTTCTGCGAAGGGATTGGCGAACGTGATCGTTCCGTCGTAGTCTATGGTTAAGATCGATTCCTGGGCTATGCTTATCAGCCGGCGGTATCTCTCTTCGCTGTCCTTGAGGGCGATCTCTGCCAGCTTGCGCCCGGTGATGTCTGAGTCGATCTGAACCGTATGTGTAATTACACCGCTGTCGTTACGAATGGGGGATACTACCGAGTTTATCCAGTGAATACTACCGTCGCTGTACGTAACCTGGCTCTCGTATTCCCGGCCGGGTTCTGCATCCGGTTTATTCCCTGCATATAATGGGTAGTCTGACAGCGCTGCACTGGCATCCGCTCCGACGACCTCTGCCCGGGAGCGCCCCACGACCCGGGAGCACTTCGAATTGATGTACGTAATCCTGCCTTTCTCATCTGTCATTACTACGCTGTTAGGGCTTTGCTCGAGGACGTTGTACAGGATTTTCAGGTACCCTTCGGAAGCTTTCAGCCTGTCAAGTATCTCGTCCTTCTTTTCGGCAATCATCCCGATCGTGTAAGCGGTGATGACGAAGATGGCGGCTCTTACTATCGGTGAATAGGCCAGTTCGTAGTGGAGGGAATAGTTGGCAACGATGTGGATTAGTCCCAGAAACACCGCAACGTAAACGGCTTTTTTATGGTACCATATGCCTGCCAGGATGATCGGTATGTAGAACAGGTGCGTGTACACCGTCTCGATGCCCATCACCAGGTTAATGGATATCGTGATCAGGATGGCCAGTACCAGAGCGGCGATAAAAATCATGTCTTTAGCTTTTTTATCGATTTTTATATTAAACACCGTTTACGACCCCCTCCTTGGTTTATTTACAATAATAACTCTATTCTTTACCACCGTTTGTATAAATATTAGCCGTATGTCTGGCAACCGGTGTAAAAAAGTGATAACCGGGCGGTCGTGGCATAGAGGCCCGGCTGTTAATTGCCTTTGACTCCGGGGAGAATTTCCTCAGGGGTGCCTATCCCGACCATCTTACCGCCTTTCATATATGCGACCCTGTCGCAGACCTTCTCCACGAATTCCATGTCGTGGGATACCACGATGAAGGTTTCTCCGGCCTCCTCTCTGGCAGCGAACATCGAGCCCATCACAGACTGCTTGGTGAGGGGGTCCATCGTCCCGGTGGGCTCGTCGAGCACGATTACGTGCGGCTCCTTGATGAGCGCCCTGGCGAACGACACCCGGTGCCTTTCCCCTTCCGACAGCTCTCCCGGGTACTTATCCATGATTTCCTTGCTCCTCTCTTCGGTGAAGCCGGAAAGCAGCAGCGTGTGGACGGCCTTTTTCTCCGCGAGCTCAGCCGGGAAATCGAGGCCAATGCAGTCGGTGAGGTTTTCGATGACCGTGCGGTGCGGATACAGGTCGTATTCCTGGTACAGGAGGCCGATGTAAGGCTTGGCCCTGCCCCTGGCGTAGTAGCCGGGCTCGCACATGTTCACCCAGTCCTCTCCTACCCGCATCTCTACTGTCCCGGAGGTCGGCTCCAGGTTGCCTGTCATGATGCTCATGAGCGACGTCTTGCCCGCGCCGCTCGTCCCGACGATGCCGAAGATCTCACCCTCTTTGACGTCAAAAGAAACGCTGTTTACGGCATTGATGACCCCGCGGTCGACCGAGAAGTACTTCTTCGAGAGGTCCTTGATCCGGAGCACCGGCTCTCCCGTGACGACCGGCTTCTTCTCCACCGCTTCTCTGCTCTGGAGGAATTCGTGTATCACCTGTGCCGGGGGCCCGGCCTTGACTATCCTGCCATCGTCCATGAGAATGGCCCGGGTCGTCAGCTCTTCGATGACCTCGGGGAAATGGGAGGTGATCAGGATAGTGATTCCGAGGTCTTTCGACATCGCCTTCATGCAGTCGTGGACGACCGTCGCGGTCTTAGGGTCGAGCGTACCTGTCGGCTCGTCGGCCAGCAGCATCATCGGCTCCTTCGCCAGCTGCCTCGCGAGGACTACCCGCTGCTTTTCTCCTCCCGATAGGTCCCGGGCGATGTGCATCATCCGGTGGGAAAGCCGGACGCTGTCGATGAGATCAGCCGCTCTGGCCACCCGATCGCCGCCGTACTCGATGCTGCCCAGGGCTTTGAGGACATTTTCTATGACGCTGTCATCGCCGTAGATGCCAAAGGTCCTCTGGATCATGATCGCCGTACGGGTGGAAATGTCCCTGATGATCTTATCATCTGTTCTGTCGAGCATGTCGTAGGAGAACGACTTCAGCAGGCCGCCGCACTTCGGGCACGTTTTGCCGCCGGCAGACGGTGGTTCGATCCTGCCGCAGCGGTCGCAGCGGGCCACGTGGTAGATCACCTGGCCGGTGGCCGGTATCTCGTCATCCAGGCCCCGGAGCACGTTCAGGAGGACTGTCTTGCCCGAGCCGCTTCTGCCTATGACGCCGATCGTCTCGCCTTCGGCGATCTCGAGGTTTACGCTGTCCAGCACGTTTTTACCGTTATACCGTACTGTGAGATTTTTAACCTCTACAAGCAAGCTCATATCTGTCACCATTACAGCGATTTCAGGATTTTGCCGGTTATCTCCTCAGCCATCCTGGCAGCCGGCGATTCGTCTGAAACGATCACGTCCTTGCCACTGTTCATGGGATCGAGCGGCAACTGCCCCAGGAAGCTCAGGTCGTACTTTCCGGCCAGCTCTCTTACTTTTCCATCTCCGAAGGGGTACACCTTCTCGCGACAGCCGGGACATTCGTAGTACGCCATGTTTTCCACCAGCCCCAGCACCCTCACGTTCATCGTTTTCGCCATGTTGATGATCTTGCTGACGTCGAGGATGGACAGGCTGGACGGGGTGCTCACGATGACGAGGCCTGTCAGCGGGATGGTCTGCATGATGCTCAGCGGCTCGTCCCCTGTTCCCGGGGGCAGGTCGACGAGTAAAAAGTCCAGTTCGCCCCACTGCATGTCCGCCAAAAACTGGTTGATGAGAGAGCTACGCATCGGCCCTCTCCATACGATAGGGGTATCGCTGGATTCTATCAGCGACTCGGCCGAAGCGATCTTGATGCCGTAAGCGGCAACGACTGGCAGCAGACCTTCCTGTGAGACCTGCATCTTTTCCGCTTCCACGTTCAGCAGGTGAGGGATGTTGGGACCGCTGACGTCGGCATCCAGTATTCCTACCTTAAATCCGCTTTTCGCCAGGTTATAGGCGATGCCGGCTGTGACTGTGCTCTTGCCGACGCCTCCCTTGCCGCTGACAATCGCTATGCGGTGCCTGATGGCACCCAGGTTTTTACTAATTTTCACCTGCTGCTCTGTCTGGCCGGTATTGCCTTTCGAAGAGCAGGTGTCGCAGGCGGCGGAATTTTTACTCTGGCAGGAACTGCACTGTTCGGCTCCGGTATCGCTCATCTTGATCCCTCTAGTGGTGGTGGCAGTTACAGGTTCCCATCGTCGACAGCTCTTGCAGCAGGCCATCGTTGAAGTCCTGGACTGCGTCGGAGACTTTGCCTACTGCACCTGCGTACACCTTGATACCCTGTCCGGTCAGGCTCATCAGCGGCCTTCCGCCGATGCCCGATACAAGGACTGCCTGCACGTCGTTAGCTTTCAGGAGGAGGGCCGGGGCTGCACAGTTGTGCTGGCCGTCTTCCGAGCCGTTCCCTATTGATTCCACCTCTGCGACATTCCTGTCGTTGATCTGTATAATCGTGAAGTACTGGCATGAGCCAAAGTGGGCAGATACTTCCGAATCAAGACCTTCACTGCTCATCGATGGGATTGCTATTTTTGTCATTTAAATCACTCCTCTTCTCCTCTTCAGCCACTGCATCTACGGCGTGCCGGGGGCAACCGTAGCCGTGCCGGGTCAGCCGCTTGCCGCGCCCGTCCCCGCCTTTGCGGTAGATACTTTCCGAGCCGCACTTCGGGCAGCTCTCGGGGCGCTTCTCGTTGCACGGGGACTCCCAGGTAAAGTTACACTTCTGGCAAAGGAACTCTACTTTGCACTCCCCGCTGTTCACGTAGTCCCCTCCTGAGATCTGGATGGCTTTGCCGTTGACGAGGGCATCCGCCACCTTCTGGCGGGCCTTCTGCAGGTCGTTCCAGAAGGTTTTTCTGGAGATGCCCATCTGGTCAGCGGCTTCATCCTGCGCAATCTGAAGGAGGTCGCAAAGCCGGATAGCTTCGAGCTCCTCTACGGACAAGTTGATAATTTCCAGGTCGCACATGGGTATCTCCCTCGGCTTGTAGTACGTAGCCTTAGGGAGGCATGACACCCTGCGCTTCACTTTTTTGACCATCAAATTACTCATATGCGACGTAGTATATAACTTTTTTCCTAACTGGATGTGCCATCACGATGACTTGGGGTGCCATGTCTGACTACAATCGCGAGAAATTACTAGAACGCCATCCTGTGATATATGGGTTGCGGCTTAACGGCGTTAATTTACAATAATCACGGGATAAGGACCGTTTGCGGCAATGCCGCAAGTGGACACCTCACCCTTTTGATTGCGGTGACTATAGAAGCTATTTAACCTCTTTTTTCCAAAACTAGTACGGGAATCCGTATGGATAAGGAAGTATACGCCGCAATAATGGCTGCTACATCGGACATCGACATGATGACCAACGACCGGATCGAGGCGCTGACCAAAGGCCACGGCATGCTCAACATTGCCGTCACCTGCGTGGCTAACACCATCGCTGAAGAAGTGCTTCGGGGAACCAACATCATGCTCACTGATCACAATGTGCAGCGCCTGCCCATCGACGACGTGCTGAAAAAAGCCATCGCCTCGGCTGAGCTGGCCGGCGCGGACCCGGCCAACGCCGCGTTGATCAGCGCCGCCATGTGCTACATGGCGGGTACAAACGCCCAGGCCGGGGTGCCGGCAGGCAACCGGAAGCTGGGCGCGATGGCCAGGATTATCGCCCGGGTGGACCGGTGTGGCGTTATCTCTATACCTACGCCTAAGGTCAACAACCGCATCTCGGGTTACGCCGCTGTAAAAGCCCTCTACGACGACATCTTCGACAACAAGATCTCCCGCATCGACGGCAGTCTCCTGCCTATGGGTGTCGGCGGTGGGCCGCTGTACGGTCACGGTGCGCTGGGCGAGGACATCGGTTTCCCTGAGCTCGCCACCAAAGGCGCAAACGCTGCGACGCTCGGCATGCTCAAGGCTTACGCAAACGTCGGCATGCCCCCGAGCCCGATCATAGCCGCGCTGTTCGGCGCCGCGGCAATTCTGGAGATCGTCCACCCCGACTCGGAAGTGGGCGAGCAGTACGGCGAGTTCATGAAGACGAACAGCGCCTACCTGGCCGGCCTCGGAGCGGTGGAAGCCGCCGGCCTCCCGAAAAAGCTCCACATCCGGGGTACGGGCGAGGAGTACGACACTGCCCGCCTGGTGGGAGACCTGGGCGTCATCCTGAAAGACATCGGCGGGCCCTCCGTCGTAGGCATGATCGCCTTCGAAGAGATCCTCTCCTCGTTCGAGGAATCGCTGGCCATCGGCGCGGGGTTCTCCGGAGGGCCGCTCCAGCCTCCCCTCGGCCACATGGCCGCAGACGCAGTGCTAGCCATGAAGGTGCTGATCAGCACCCGGGGAGACGTGGAGAAAGCCGCCGACCGCCTGAAGGAGATCAAGGATAAGTTCTGGCTGGAGCCGGAATACGCGAAGATCGCCACCAACACGATCGCCAGAAAGGCGGAGCAGGTCCAGCGCGGCCCCGTGACCAAAGCCATGATCCTGGCGACGGACGGCGCGAGGGCAAAAGCCGTATACAGCAGAGCCGAGTACACCTACGAGCAGCTGAAGGCCGGCAAGAGCCTGCAAGAAGTCGTCCGGGCGCTGGACGACGAGAAGGTCCGCGGGGTCGAAGAAGCTTGCAGTGCCGTCTTCAGCGGCATGATGGGCAAGAAGATCACCGTGAAGGTGACCGAGTACAAAGGCTGCGGCAGGCGCAAGGCTAACGGCTTCCTCCAGAAGTACTGCGGCTTCGACACGGACGCTTCGGTCGAGGCTACCGTCGACGGGCAGAAGATCGTCCTGGAGCGCCTGTCCCAGAAAGTCATTCCGGAGGCAGTCCTGGGCAAAAACAAGGAACTTCTCGGGGCCATCCCTCTGGCGGCAGTGCCCGTGACCGAGCTTCAGCTGTCCGGCCACACCATCGTGAACATCATCGTGCCGGCCGCAGTTGCCGCAGCCATGGGTAAGCTCACGCCTAAAGAGGCGGCGAAAGAAGCAGTCGCGGGTGCTTATGTCTCGTCGGCCATCCCCGGCGGCATGCAGCGGGCCGAAGAGGTCGCAAAGCGGGCAGCCCGGATATACGCAGAGCTGTAATGGGTGAGCTATGCTGTTAATGGCAACGGTGGACGATGTCCCGGCGGAGGTCGTCCCGTATATCATCGAGCGAGTCATGGACGCGGGAGCGAACAATATCCACGTGGTCAACGCCATCACCAAGAAGAATCGCATGGAATACCTCGTCTACGTGGACGTCAACGAGGACCGGGTGGAGGCCATCGCCACCCTCCTGGCGCTGGAGTTCGGCACTATCGGTGTCAAGGCGTTCAGGCACGAGCACATCATGATGCCCTTTGATGTCGAGACCAAATCCGTCCAGATCACTGCCGCCGGCAAGGCTGTCGAGCGGAGGGTAAAAGTCAAGTACATCCGGAAAGACGGGCGGGTCCTCTCGCTGAAGGCCGAGTACGAAGACGTAAAAGCGCTCGCGCTGGCCCTGTCCGGAGAGGGCGTGACCATCCCCCTCTCCCGGCTGAAGACGCTGATCGAGGCCGAAGCGTTTTCCAGGGTCCTCGAACAGGCAGACGTTCGGGTTACGATAACAGATGATCTGCTGCGCACGATCAACTATACCGGCCCTAAAATAGCAGATCGCCCGGGGAGCTAACCTCCGGGCTTTTCTTTTTAACTAAAATATCTTCTTACCCAGGGCCGAAGTAATCAGGCCGATCGCCAGCTTTCCCGTGTTGTTATAGCTGTCCAGGATCGGGTTCAGCTCCACGACTTCCAGCGCCTTGAGCTTGCCGCACTCCGAAACCATCTCCATGGCCAGGTGAGCTTCCCTGTATGTCATGCCGCCCTGCACCGGAGTGCCCACCCCGGGGGCATCGCCCGGATCGATGGAGTCCAGGTCGAACGAGACGTGAATTGCGTCCGTCCCCTTACACGCGATCTTCATCGCCTTTTTCATGACCTTGTGCATGCCCATCTCGTCGATATCCCTCATGGTAAACACGGTCACCTTGGATTTCTTGAGGGCTTCCCTCTCCAGGGGATCGAGGTCCCTTGCGCCAATCAGTACGCAGTTCTCCTCGCAGACGCAGGTTTTACCCATTCTGCCCACGAGCTTTTTCGTCCCTCTGCCGACCGAGGTGGCGAAGCTCATGCCGTGGATGTTGCCCGAGATCGTCGTATCCTCGGTGTTGAAGTCGCCGTGGGCGTCGATCCAGATCAGGCCGATCTTTTTGTAGTGCTTGCTCAGCGCAGCCGTCGTGCCCATCGCTATGCTGTGGTCGCCCCCGATGACCAGCGGGAAGTAGCCGTCGGTGATCGCCTCGCTGACGAAGTCCCGGACCTTCTTGCAAGCGCAGAGTACTTCGTCGTAATGCTTGAGTTTGGGGTTCTTAAACGGCCCTGGCGCTGGTCTCGGAATAAAAATGTTGCCCGTGTCCTCTACCAGGATGTCGAGGTCTGCGATTCGCTTGACCAGACCATCGTTGCGCAGCGCGTCCGGGCCCATGTCGATGCCCCGGCGGTCTGCGCCCAGATCCAGCGGTACACCTACAATACGTACCTTATTAACCGGAGAATGACCATTGCCGCCCGTCATAACTTGAGCAGACTATGATCTCCATAATTAAAGCTTTTTCTTTCGGGGCAGAAAAAAATGTAAAATATGGGGGGAAAATTGACATGAAACTCGAGCGCAGAGCCTTTATTTCGTGATCATGGAACTGGCTCGTGCCCGGTAGCCCGGTAGCGATGCTTCTGCACCACAATCCTAAAATCTAAAGCTTATCCAATAGTAGATTTATCCTATCCGTGCTAACCGCTGATATTCACGAGGTATCTTGCCAGTGGGCGATAAACTAAATTACAATGCCGGGCAGGGCGAAGAAATCCTGCACCTGAAAAACGAGATAGCCGGCCTGCGGGCAGAGCTTGCGAAAAAAGACCTCGACTTGCAGCGCTTCGCCAGGGCCGAGGAAGCCCTGAGGGAAAGCCAGGAGAAGTATTTTGAGCTCTTCGAGCTGGGCAAGGAATCCATTTTTCTTATCGACAACGAGACCGGCAGGCTTCTGGAGGCTAACACCGCCGCGACGGAAATGTACGGCTACGGCCGGGCCGAGCTGCTGCAGATGCGGAACACCGACCTGTCTGCGGAGCCGGAAGACACTCAGAGGGTTACTACTAAAACACCTGCCGGCGGCGTCGTGGTTCCTCTCCGGTACCACAAGAAGCGGGACGGGACAGTCTTTCCGGTGGAGATCACCGGCCGGTTCTTCTCCTGGAAAGGCAGGAATGTCCACGTGGCCGCCATCCGGGACATCACCGAGCGTTGCCAGACTGAAGCTTACCTCCGAAAGCTCAGTTTACTCAAAGTACAGCTCCTGGGGACCGGTGACCTGCAGGCCCGGCTTCAGCAGATCGCCGACAGCGTCATCGATATCTTCGGCGCCGACTTCGCCCGCATCTGGATGATCAGCGATGGAGACCTCTGTGATAAGGGATGCATACACAGGGCAGTAACTGACGGAGAGCTTGTTTGCCCGGATCGAACCCGGTGCCTGCACCTCATGGCCAGTTCCGGGCGTTATACTGCTATCGACGACGACTATCGCCGGGTGCCCATCGGGAATTACCGAGTCGGACGCCTGATTACAGGCGAGTCAGGTAAGTACATCACGAACGATGTCGTGAACAATCCTTTTATCAACGATCCCGCCTGGGCTCAGAGCCTCGGCCTCGTATCGCTGGCCGGCTTCCGCATTCTGTCCCGGGACGGCAAAGCTGTGGGCGCACTGGCGCTGTTTAAAAAGACTCCGATTAATCGCAACGAGGAACTACTGCTGGAGGACCTGGTTAGCACTACTTCTCAAGTCCTCGTTACGGGCAAGGCTGAAGAGGCGCTCCGGGGGAGCGAGGTCAGGTTTCGCTCGCTGATCCAGCACTCGTCCGACATCATCCGGATCATCAATCGCGAGGGGCTGATCGTCTACGATTCCCCGTCCTCTGAGAACATACTGGGCTATCCGGCCGGATACATGCTCGGCAAGACTCCCTCAGAGTTCATACATCCGGATGACCTGGACCGGGTTATGCGGGACCTGGGCGATGTCTTCGAGCGGAGGAACGATGGAAAGCCGACCGAGTTCAGGTTGCGCAAAGCCGACGGCAGGTACCTTGATGTGGAGTCCGTGGGCAGTAACATGCTCGGAGTGCCCGGAGTAGACGGGATTGTGGTCACTACCCGGCCCATCGAGGACCGTAAGAGGGCGGAAGAGGCGCTGCGCAAGAGCGAGAAGAAGTACCGGGAACTGGTGGAAAGCGCCAACAGCATCATCATCCGCTGGGACATGGATGGTACCGTTACCTTCGTGAACGAGTTTGCCACGCGGTTCTTCGGCTATTCCGAAAGCGAGATGATCGGAAAGAACCTGATGGGCTTGATCGTTCCCGGCACCGACTTGACAGGCGATTACATCGCCGGGCTGATCCGGAAGATTACCAACCACCCCGAGCGGTACCTGACCACAGTGAAAATGAACGTGCGCAAGAACGGGGAGTTCGTCTGGATATCCTGGACCAACAAGCCTATCCTGGACGATGCCGGCAACGTGATCGAGAACCTCTCGGTCGGAAACGACATCACTGCCCAGAAGCTGGTCGAAGATGAGAGAAACCTGACTGTCGAGTTCCTGCGCCTCGTCAACGAGAGCCAGGGCACCAGAGACCTTATCCGCTCCGCGACGGGCTTCTTCCAGCGGCAGTCAGGGTGTGAAGCCGTGGGCGTCCGCCTCCGGGAAGGAGATGACTACCCGTACTACGAGTTCAGGGGTTTCTCGGACGAATTCGTACGGGCGGAGAACTGGCTGTGTACCCGCGATGTCTCGGGACAGATCTACACTGACAGCACCGGCTATCCGATATGCGAGTGTATGTGCGGCAACGTGATCCAGGGTCGGTTCGACCCATCAAAGTCTTTTTTCACGGCAAGGGGCAGCTTCTGGAGCAACAGCACGACCGGGCTGCTGGCTACTACCACCGAGGCGGACCGGCAGGCCAGGACCCGGAACCGGTGTAATGGGGAAGGGTATGAATCTGTAGCCCTGATCGCCCTGTGCTTCGGCGACGAGCGAATGGGCCTCCTGCAGCTGAACGACCGCCGAAAGGGCCTCTTCTCTCCGGGGATTATCGCCTTGTGGGAGCGGCTGGCCGACTACCTGGCCGTGGCGCTGGCCAAGCTCCGCACCGAGGACGCTCTCCGGGAATCCCTGAAAGAGAAGGAAGTATTGCTAAAAGAGGTCCACCACAGGGTGAAGAACAACCTGCAGATCATCACCAGCCTGCTCAACCTGCAGATGTCCAAATTGCAGGACGCCGATGTCGTGACAGCCCTGACCGAAAGCCAGAGCCGGATCCGGTCGATGGCCCTCCTGCACGAGAAACTATACCAGTCTAAAGACCTGTCCAGCATCGACTTCGGGGAATACGTCCGGGGCCTCATCTCGTCTGCATACCGCACCTACGGGGCAAACCCCGGGCAGATCAGCGTAGAGATCCAGGCGGACGACGTCCGGCTCGGCATCGATACCGCCATTCCCTGCGGGCTGATCATCAACGAGCTCTCTACCAACGCCTTCAAGTACGCCTTCCCCGGAGACAGGCAAGGCAGGCTGACGATCAGGGTTTCTGCCGAAGAGTCCGGACAGGTGGAGCTCATCATCAGCGACAACGGCACAGGCCTCCCGGCCGGCTTCGACCTCGACAAGGTCACCACCCTCGGCCTGCAGCTCGTAGTTTCGCTGGTCAACCAGCTGGAGGGCGAGATCGAGATCAAAAACGAAGGCGGAGTCACCTACCGCATCACCTTCCGGGAAAAGAGACATGGTTGATGAACTGATATACTAAACCATGGCGGCACAATGACTAGTAACCACAACGGCACAGCGACACGGCGACAAACTGAGAAAGGATAACCAGATTAATGTTCTTACCACGGCGGCACGGCGACACGGCGCGAGTCAGTACCTTGAAGGTCAGGCTCTTTTTTATCTATCCACGGCGGCACGGCGGACTGACAGCACGGAGACAAATGTATTTCAGTATCCGGGAGCCGGAGGCCTGGCAGAATTCAACGATCGGCATGCAAGCAGCTTTTTGGTTAATGAGCTGTCTTGGTGTCGCCGTGGATTATAAGAATAGCCCTACTTCTTCGTGGTTCGCCATTGTCTTGGTGTCGCCGTGCCGCCGTGGTTCAACTATCTATCCAGCTTGTCGTATCTCGCCATTGTCTTGGTGTCGCCGTGCCGCCGTGGTTAGAACCTCTATTTTCCAGTTGTCATGATCAGAGGCCGTGCCGCGGTGGTTCATTTTTCCATGGTTACCATTTAGACTGGGTGTACGTAATTCTCCAGCACCTTCTTCTCCGCCTTCCGCAGGTGCTCTACCGCAGTCGACGCCGATATTCCCAGCATTCTGGCCACGTCTTCGATGGACGCCTTGCGGGGAGAGTCGAAGTACCCCATCTCTACGGCGGCTGCGAGCGCGGAGGTCTGGCGTTCGGTGAGCCCTTCGCTGGAGTGGGCGGACGCGGTGTTCCTGATGTAGGCGATCTCGGCGTGCTTTTCGAGGCTGGCGATGGCTTCCTGTAACTCTTCTCTGGAGGGCGCCATGATCTGCCAGTTTTCGATGCCGTCCCTCACCACGGTGGGCCCGATGAACACGCAGTTGGTCTTTAGCAGGTGTTCCAGGATCGAGCTCTGCTCGGCCCAGGTGACTACTTCTGCCCGGCCGGAACCCTGGGAGAGGATGGAGTATCTCTTGATTTCGGGCAGCTTTGACAGGTATGGCCCGAGGCTGGCTAAGGCTGGCGTCATGATCGTCTGGTAACCGTAGAGCTGCCTGTTAGGCAGGACATACGTGTAGCGGACCAGGATGGTAGCCCTGAGCCCCCGGGAGAGCTTATAGTGCCAGCAGTCGTGGTGTTTGATACCGATGCTAATGGCGATGCTGCTACTGGTCGGGGAGGATTCCATATATATCAAACACCGAATATGTTCGGGCTAAATCTTAAAGTGATCGGCTGGTGATGTAGATATGGTGTTATAATGGCGACCATCTACTACGAGAAGGACGCAGATCTCAAGATTCTCAAAGGCAAGAAAATCGCGATCATCGGCTACGGCAGCCAGGGCATGGCCCAGTCTCAGAGCCTCAAGGACTCCGGCCTCGACGTCATCGTAGGCCTCCGCAAGGGCGGGGCCTCCTGGGAGCAGGCGAAGAAGGACGGCCTGAAAGTGGCTACCATCGAGGAAGCCGCCCAGCAGGCGGACTACATCCAGATGCTCATCCCGGACGAGCTGCAGGGCAAAGTGTACCACGAGCAGATCGAGCCCTACATGAAGAAGGGCAAGATCCTCGGCTTCTCCCACGGCTTCAACATCACCTACGGCATGATCAAGCCCTCCAGGGACATCGACGTCGTCATGATCGCCCCCAAGAGCCCGGGCCACCTCGTCAGGAGGATGTACCAGCAGGGCGCAGGCGTGCCGGCCCTCGTCGCCATCCAGCAGGACGCATCTAAGAAGGCCCTGCAGTACGCTCTGGCCTACGCTGCAGGTATTGGCTGCACCAAGGCAGGCGTGCTCGCGACCACCTTCAAGGAGGAAACGGAGACCGACCTGTTCGGCGAGCAGGTAGACCTCTGCGGCGGCTGCTCCGAAATGATCAAGGCCTCCTTCGAGACCCTGGTCAACGCGGGCTACCAGCCCGAGATCGCCTACTTCGAGACCCTTCACGAGCTCAAGCTGATCGTGGACCTGATCTACGAAGGCGGCATGGCTTCCATGTGGGACAGCGTCTCGGATACCGCCCAATACGGCGGCATGACCCGGGGCAAGAGGATCATCAACGACCAGAGCCGCATGGAAATGTGGCGCACCCTCGAGGAGATCCAGGATGGCCGCTTTGCAAGAGAGTGGGTCCTCGAAAACATGGCCGGCAGGCCTCACTTCAACGCCCTGACCCAGCAGGATGCAGAGCATCCCATCGAAGTAGTGGGCAAGGAGCTCCGCTCCATGATGCCGTGGCTGAAACAGAAGAAGTAAGCTTTCAGCTTGACTTTGCCATGCCTTGCGGCATATGTGCCTGAAGGAGTGTATCGGCTTCGATCTAGCCTGACAAAGAGGGCGACCTGGCGGAACAAAACCTCCGCGTCCAGAGTCGCCCGGTTCTCTTTTTTAATCTCGTTGCTCATGTGGCATGAGACAGCAATAAGAACGCTGCGCTGTGCGTTACTGATTGCTCAAAATGGGTGAGACAGCAAGACGATCGCTGCGCTGTGCCAGATCACAGATTTCGACAGATTGCACTGATTTCACAGATGCGACTTGATAAGAATTAAAGATCAGCTATCAATCATTTTGGGTCTCGAAGTTATCTGTGCAATCTGTCAAATCTGTAACAATCTGTGATCCTGGCACAGCGCAGCGTTCGTGTACGTTCACGAGCACAGAGGCAACTGCTTGCGAGTATCCTGGAAATGATGGCCGGCACAGCTCAGCGTTCGTCTTCTTCCATGGACACTGAGCTTATTGTTTGTGTCTATCTGGAAAAATGATGGCCGGGAGAGCTCGAAGCCCCCCGTCTCTTATTGTCTCTTGATCCAGTAGTAGCCGCCGGCCATTAAGACGATGACTGCGAGCACCAGTAGTATTGGCCAGAGACAGTGCCCCTGAATGCTCGTCGGCTCTTCTGGGGTCGCTGCAGGAGTCGGCGTAGACATCGGGGTGGGCGTGAGGGTCGGGGATGGCGTGATCGTGGCCGTAACCATAGTCTCGGTCACAGTCGCTGTCGGACCTGAGGTTGCAGTCGGTAACTGGGTCGGCGCTGCAGTGGTGGTAGGCTGTCTACCGTACATCTCGTCCATCGAGATCGTGGGCGGCGGGTTTCCTGAGCTGGCGGGGGCCGGTTTGTCTATGTTGATCTGCCGGCTTCCGGTGGCGTAGTTGCCGGCGTTGTCGGAGCAATTCCAGTGTACGGTGTTCGTACCCTCCCCGGTTACCTCGAAGGGGC
This sequence comes from Methanocella sp. MCL-LM, assembly GCF_049676595.1. Taxonomy (GTDB): domain Archaea; phylum Halobacteriota; class Methanocellia; order Methanocellales; family Methanocellaceae; genus Methanocella_A. The sequence goes on along the minus strand of NZ_CP187259.1, from coordinate 2,863,370 downwards.
CCGTATAGGTATTCCAGTGCGCATTGTCCAGGCTGTACTCGATCTGGTCGACTCCTGAGCCGCCGACATCAGTTGCCGACAAAGCTACCGGTACGTCGGTGGTATACCACCCGTTCACAGAGGTGTCAGGTAGAGTGCACGTTACTACCGGGACGATGTTATCTACGCATACCGTAGTTACTCCTTCCACGCCGGAGTAAAACACGCAAACCCGGTCGCTGTCGTGCTCGGGGTCATTGTCGAAGTCGGTGATGTAGATGTTCTCGTCGGCGTCCAGCGCGACGCCGAAGGTAAAGCGAAACGGCCCGGTCGCCGATCCTTCGATGTTGTGCTGCCAGGTGCCCGCGTTGTCGAACACCTGTATTCGGCCGTTATCTGTGTCGGCTACGTAGATGTTGCCGGCGCTGTCGACCACAATACCCCACGGATTATAGAATTCTCCGTTGCCTTCGCCGGGGCTCCCGAAGGTCTGGAGCCAGGTGCCGGTGCTGTCGTATTTATGGATCCGGCAATTGCTGGTGTCGGCTACGTAGATGTTGCCGGCGCCGTCGACAGCGACGCCGCGCGGGTTTTCAAATCTCTCATCAAAGGCCCCGAATCTCCTGATGTCCTCTTGCCAGGTGCCGGTACTGTCGAAGATCTGGATCCTGTTGTTACCTGAGTCGGCCACGTAGGTGTTGCCTGCAGTGTCCACCTCTATACTGGCAGGGGCGTTAAACTGCACGCTGCCGCCCTCGATGGTTCGTAGCCATGCGCCAGTGCTGTCGTATACCTGGATCCGGTTGTTATCTGTGTCGGCTACGTAGATGTTGCCGTTGCCGTCCACTTCGAGATCCCACGGGCTGTTAAACTCGTAGTTGCCAGTACCCCGGGTCCCCCCGATGGTTTGGATCAAGGCGCCTGTGCTGTCGAATATCAGTACCCGGTGGTTTAAAGCGTCAGCTATGTAGATGTCGCCGTTGCCGTCTACCGCAATCCCGAAGGCGGAGGGTAGGCCTGCAATCGTCCCGTTAGTAGCTGTCAGGGTAATCGTGTACCTGTCGTCCGGGACCGGGTTGCCATGGCCGTCTGTCCCGTCCCATGTCACGCTATGAGTTCCTGCGGCCTGGCCGGACAGCTGCGTAGTCCACACCGTGTCACCGCCCGAGCCGTTGATCACGACTCCGACATCGCTATCAACCACATTGGCCATGGTGTAGCTGATGGTCGTGACGGAGCCCGATTTCATGGCATCGGGGCTGGGGGAGCAGGTAATCGACGGCCCTGCTACCTGGGCTTGCGTGACAATGACTAGTAATATAGACAGGGCGACTATTGCTATAGTAACGATACGGATTCCCGACACTGTATATCCACCTTTAAGCACCAAAAATGATCTTGCGGGTGTTTATAGCCGGAGCTATTAATCGATTATGGTCATTTATAGAATTACATTTATCAGATTACCCGGCTGGCAATACTTCACTACTGGCGACGTAGTCACGGCGCAGACTGCGGCTTTCGTCACCTGGCTCATCGGCCACATCCTGCTGGCGCTGAACCTGAAGCAGGATCGGCTGCCACTACTGAAGCAAGGCCTGTTTACCAACCGTTTTGGAGCCATGTGGCTGGCAGGGATGATAGTACTTGTTTTTACGATCACAAGCGTACCCGCTCTGCACCAGATTTTTTACAACGGGGCTACCTCTGACAGCCTGGGCAGCGATAATCCTGGTAGCGATAGTATCTACGTGCTGGATCGAGGCGAAGAAGTGGCTGACGCAGCGGCGGATGTGATAACGGGCTGCCGTTATCCAGCAGGCCCTACTTACTGTTCGTGTTAAACAGCATACTAGCGATCTTATGCAGGTATCTGTTATGACGCATTTTTAATGCGTTAATTTTTATATAAATGCCCCCCAGATTGACAGGTGGATTCATAATAGATATTATAAGGGGAGGATTGAGGATGAAAACAATATTATGTGCAGTTATCATTGCGTCGCTGGTCCTGCTGGCAGGGACCGCAGCGGCGCAGCAGCTAAATACGGGCCAGCAGATGGCAGGCTTCCCGCAAGGGGCACAGCAGCCTGTGTCTCAGCAGCCCTCGATGCAGCAGGGCATGCAACCAGGTATGCAGACCGGTATGCAGCAGCCTCAGCTCGGGGGCCAGCAACTGCCGCAGCAACAGCCCGGTGTCCTGAACATACCGCCCGCACCGGCAAAGCCTGTGGCGAACGGTGCGTACGGCAATAACGACCGGGCGGCCATCCTCGGCGAGCAGCTGAGCTCCGCTTCGCAGGGGAATGCCAACGTGTACATCACCGAGAACCCCAACCGGACGGTTTCGCTGGACGTGAAGCTGCTGGCAAACGGGGACCCGTACAGCATGGCTGGCACCATGGCCAACCTCACGTACATGGTCAGCTCGATTTACAGCTTCACCGATATGAAGGGAAGCGACATCCTGCTTACTGTCTATGATACCACGGGTAACGTGATTACCTCGGCCAGATTCTCCGATGCGAAGAACGCGTTCGAGTACTACAACGTGCCTCCGCAGGCTGTCGCAACGGCAACGCCGGTCATCCAGCCCGGATACCCGCAGCCGGGTTATCAGCAGCCGGGATATCCACAACCCGGGTATCAGCAGCCTGGTTATGGTCAGCCCGCATACGGGCAGCCGGCATACGGTGGTCAAACAGGTACGCAGCCATCCTATGGCTACCGGTGAATGGAAGATAGAATCGGCTTGCTCCGGGCTCTCGCCCGCACGGTGGAGAAACCTTTCGGCCTGAGCCCCGGAAGCGCCCAGTTTTACCATATTTTTTCTGTAACTACCCATTTTTTACAAATATCTAAAGCATATTACAGAATGCTAATCGCTTTTTACCAATGATCGGCGAGCTGTTCATTTATATTTATATCGTTTTGAAGTCGGCTTATTTTGCGCCGGCGAACAAATCGCCGCACGTATCATTATTAGGCTCCGGACGATACATTTAATCCTAACTGTAAATAATAATCATCTAAGTTTCAACAGTTGAAACAAACTCAGTTTTGTTACATTTTTGTAATTCCAGAACCAATTTTCCATATCTGAAATTATTTTGGCATAATTTCCCAATAATTAGAAAAAATTTATATTAGCACTCAATGAACTACTTACTATGAGCAACCGGGTAGTCAACAATAACCCGGTATGTAAAGAATTGTGAGGTAATATAATGAAAAGCAACGGAAGAAAATTCCAGAAGAATAATGCGGCATTCACGGGCCTTGAGGCTGCCATAGTGCTCATCGCTTTCGTGGTAGTCGCGGCTGTCTTCTCATACGTTATGCTGGGTGCAGGCTTCTTCACCTCGCAGAAGAGCAAGGAAGTCGTGCACACAGGTGTTGACCAGGCCACCTCGTCCATTCAGCTCTCCGGTGACGTCATCGGAAAAGGGGCAGCTGGTGAAGTTACCAATCTTCTGGTAACGCTGTCGCTGACTGCTGGTAACAATCCAGTCGACACGTCCAAGATAGTCGTATCCTACAAGGACAACCTGCAGTACAGCCCGAAGATGGCGTTCGTCAGCACGTGGGTGAAGTCCAACCAGGCTGTCGGATCTGAGGATAATATGCTCGAAGAGTTCGAGAAAGTCAGGCTCGACATTACTGTCCCCGGCAGCTATAACCTGGGCATAAACACGCAGTTTACTCTTGAGGTAAAGCCTGCGGCTGGTGCGATCCTGCCGATTACGCTGACCACTCCGCCGGTCATCTCAGGTGTCATGACGCTGGTGTAACCAAACCATTGAGGATTGTGAGGTATTATTCATGAAGTCTAACAGGAAATTCACGAAGAACAGTGCGGCTTTCACGGGCCTTGAGGCTGCAATCGTCCTCATCGCCTTCGTAGTGGTCGCGGCTGTCTTCTCATATGTTATGCTGGGTGCAGGTTTCTTCACCTCGCAGAAGAGTAAGGAAGTCGTGCACACTGGTGTTGACCAGGCAACCGCATCCCTGCAGATCGCAGGCGACATCATCGGCATCGGCGACACTACTGACGCTAAGCTTGATGGTGCAATCGTTACTCTGTCGCTGACCGCGGGCAACAACCCGGTCGACATGGGTAAACTGGTCGTCTCTTACACGACTGCCACTAACTATGAAGACAACATCTACTCAGGCGCAACGAGCACCGGGATCACCACGGCCAGCGATATCTACAACGCTGGTAACAGCGAAAACGGTGGCTACCAGTGGGTAGTAGCCGGTAACGGCGACGCACTGCTGGACAAGAATGAGAAGGTTCAGCTGAACCTGCCCTTCCCGACCGATGCAAGGCACAACGTGCTGGGCAACGCAGCGGGTAATCTCTACGCTACCGACGAGCGGGTAGGTGCGAATGAGAAGGTTACGCTGGATATTAAGCCGGCTACTGGTGCAAACCTGCAGATTACGTTCACTGTACCGCCGACGATCGACAGCTACATGGTGCTGCTGTAAATTCGTCAGGTGAATGGAAGTAATAAGCAACTGAGGTAATGATTATGAAGTCTAACAGGAAATTCACGAAGAACAGTGCGGCTTTCACGGGCCTTGAGGCTGCAATCGTCCTCATCGCCTTCGTAGTGGTCGCGGCTGTCTTCTCATATGTTATGCTGGGTGCAGGTTTCTTCACCTCGCAGAAGAGTAAGGAAGTCGTGCACACTGGTGTTGATCAGGCAACCTCGTCCATCGAGCTCGCCGGCGACATCATCGGCGGCAGCTCCGGTGGCACCGTGGTAGAGTACATCGATGTTACTCTGTCGCTGACCGCGGGCAACAATCCAGTCGATCTTGAGAAGCTGGTCGTCTCGTACAATTCGGAGGATGACTATAAATCTGCAATCTGGGGAGACGGCAACAGCGCTCACTATGACTATGCAGCAGTATACCCTACCTGGGAAGGAGCAACCGATGCGAAAGACACCGCTGCGGATACCCCCATGGTTCCTGGAACGGGCTACATGTACTACTGGGTCCAGTCTAACCAGGTCACCCCTAACAACCTGCTCGAGCAGTTTGAAAAGGTTACCATCCATATCTGCCTGACGAACGATGACAACCTGGGCCTTACTGGGGAACTTACCCACCAGCCGGGCACAAACTACGACATCAACCTCGAGATAAAGCCGGCATCCGGCGCAACCTTGATGATCCCGCTCAAGACTCCGCCGGTCATCAAGACCATCATGAGGCTGGGCTAAGGCGAGCTGGTGCCTGATGGCACCATCTCTTTTTCTTTTTTCAGCTATTCTACTGTACTTCTTTTCTACAAGTCTCTCCTATGTGCCCGAGCTTTAACAAAGGTCTGGCAAGTAAGTCTTTATAATATCACATTCGTGTGCTATCCCGGCCAGCATAAAGTGCCATATTCGCCTGAATTTACATTATATGGCTTAGATCAAGTATGCTCAGGCATTGTTTTTCAGGGGCAGGATAGTTCAAGTCCTGTATATCCTTTGTATTATCGATTGTTGAAGCAGTTGTACTCTCCACAGCTACCTATCTACTTTTTCCAGGCATAATTACGGCGGCCTCTACAGGTCGAAGCGCTTGGCTAATCTCGTCATTTTTCAAATATTTTTAATATCAGGCATTAATCTACATTGCAAATCGTTAGTTATGCATGTGGTTGCTAACCAATTGGTAATTGTGAGTATTTATTGTTCGTTTATTGTTATTGCGGCATACATATACGTTATTTTTCAATTATCTCTATTATTTCTAGTACATTTTTCATATCTGAAATTTAATTTGGGTAATTTCCAATGAATTAGAAAACATTTATATTAACACTGGTTGATATAGCAATTAAGAGCAGCCTGTAGAATCAATGGATCTACGGCTAATTGTGAGGTAAAAACATGAAAAACAGAAACACGAAGAACAATGCGGCTTTCACGGGCCTTGAGGCTGCTATCGTCCTCATCGCCTTCGTGGTAGTTGCTGCAGTTTTCTCTTATGTGATGCTGGGTGCAGGCTTCTTCACCTCGCAGAAGAGCAAGGAAGTCGTGCACACAGGTGTTGATCAGGCGACCTCGTCTATCCAGTTATCCGGTGACGTCACCGGTATTGGCGCGGCTAATGAAGTTACTAATCTCTATGTTACCCTGTCGCTGACCGCGGGTAACAATCCGGTAGACACGTCCAAGGTGGTCGTATCCTACAAGGATAACCTGCAATACAACCCGAGGATTTTCGATGGTGTGACAAATGCTGCAGATATCCACTGGGTGAAGTCCAACCAGGCGGCCGGATCTGAGGATAATATGCTCGAAGAGTTCGAGAAAGTCAGGCTTGACATTACTATCCCCGGCACTTATAACTTGGTGGCTAACACGCAGTTTACCATTGAGGTAAAGCCTGCGGCTGGTGCGATCTTACCGATTACGCTGACCACTCCGCCGGTAGTCTCCGGTGTCATGACGCTGGTGTAAAACAGTCATTGAGGATTGTGAGGAATTATTCATGAAATCCAACAGGAAATTCACTAAGAACAGTGCTGGTTTCACGGGCCTTGAGGCTGCAATCGTCCTCATCGCCTTCGTGGTCGTAGCGGCAGTGTTCTCTTACGTTATGCTGGGTGCAGGTTTCTTCACCTCGCAGAAGAGCAAGGAAGTCGTGCACACTGGTGTTGACCAGGCAACCGCATCCCTGCAGATCGCAGGTGACACCATCGGCCTCGGTGACGCCACCGACGCTAAGCTGGATGGTGCAATCGTTACTCTGTCTTTGACTGCAGGTAATAATCCGGTCGACATGACCAAGATGGTGGTCTCTTACACGACTGCATCTTATTACGAAGATAATATCTACTCGGGCATGCCCAGCACTGCGATGGCTCTCACGAGCGACGTCCACAACGATGGAACTCCAACCACCGATGGCGGCTACCAGTTCGTGGTTGCCGGCAATGGTGACAATATGCTGGACAAGAACGAGAAGGTTCAGCTGAACCTGCCCTTCCCGACCAACGTAGGTAACGGTGCAGCAGATCTTGTCAGGAACGACGTGGCCAACACACCCTATACCGGCGAGCAGAGAGTAGGCGCTAACGAAAAGGTTACGCTGGATATTAAGCCGGCTACTGGTGCAAACCTGCAGATTACGTTCACTGTACCGCCGACGATCGACAGCTACATGGTGCTGCTGTAAATTCGTCAGGTGAATGGAAGTAATAAGCAACTGAGGTAATGATTATGAAGTCTAACAGGAAATTCACGAAGAACAGTGCGGCTTTCACGGGCCTTGAGGCTGCAATCGTCCTCATCGCCTTCGTAGTGGTCGCGGCTGTCTTCTCATATGTTATGCTGGGTGCAGGTTTCTTCACCTCGCAGAAGAGCAAGGAAGTCGTGCACACTGGTGTTGATCAGGCAACCTCGTCCATCGAGCTCGCCGGCGACATCATCGGCGGAGGAGCTGGCACTGATGTGACCTACATCGACATTACTCTGTCGCTGACCGCGGGCAACAATCCAGTCGATCTTGAGAAGACAGTAATATCCTACACTTCGCAGGATGACTATGTATCTGCAATCTGGGGAGACGGTAATGCCGCTCACTACGACTATGTAGCTACATATGGAACCTGGACTGGTGCAACTGCTGGAAAGGGCCCTCTGACTCCGGCAACTGGTTACCTGTACTTCTGGGTGCAGTCTAACCAGGTTACGCCTAACAACCTGCTCGAGCAGTTCGAGAAGGTTACACTGCACGTCGGTCTCACGGATGCGCTGAACGGTCCGGGCGCAGGTGCGTTAAACCAGGCTCCGGGCACTAACTACGATGTCAACATCGAGATTAAGCCTGCGTCGGGTGCAAGCCTGATGATCCCGCTCAAGACTCCGCCGGTCATCAAGACCATCATGAGGCTGGGCTAAAGAGCCAAGAATAAGGCGGGATGATAGAATGGTGCTCTTTAAGAGCATCATTCGCCGATTATTTTTTCCGATCATTGTTTACCAGGGCATCTGGTGGCATATCTAACATCTGCTTCCTGCTGAGCTCTGGCGATCTTTTCCAGATGAATATTTTATTCGGGTGTCAGCCCTTGCAATTTTGCAAATCGCTTTCCTTAATCTCACTTTTTATACAAAAAATATATTATAAGTCATCATCAATTTTTAGGTGCTTAAGGTGCACCGATACTGTCTATTGGGCCCCCGATTTCCGGGTCAACGCCTGCGATTTAAAACATGCCGGCGCCGACGCCCGGTACTCCGAGCCCGGGGATTGACAGGCATAGCTTGAGCATTTACCGAACCTGCCTGCACAGCAAGCCTGTGTGGAGGTGCTGCTAATGGACCAGAGCGAAATTAACGAGATCATCGTGGATTCTACCGGAGAGCACTCCGCCTGTAAATGTAACGAGATCGAAAAGGAATTCATGATCCTCAAGGGCTCGATTAAAAAGCTGATCCTCGACATCAGGGAGCAGATGAACTCCTCGGAGAACCCGTTCAGCAACATCCAGATGCTCCAGATGCCGCCCCCGGCTCCGGTCATCAAGGAAGACCCGATCGAGTTCGACCTGCCTAAGGCTGATGAAGAGAAAAAGCAGGCAGAGGATAAGGTAAAGGCAGAGGCGGCAAAGCAGGCAGAAAAGGAGAAAGCTATGGCTCAGGAGAAAAGTACTGGCAATAACCCCGGATGTCCTTATGCGGCGAGAGCGAACGAGGTGCACAATCGTTGCCCACTATCCGCTAACATTAACAACCAGGATCAAGGCTGTCCCATGGCGAGGAAGGCCCAGACTCCGGGCAATACCTGCTCGACTAGTACTACTACCACTCATTACTACGATCTCGTAAATTATCTTTATCAGCTGTTATCCCAGCAGGGTTATGTGGACCATGGGTCCAGAAACGCCCGGCATGTCCGGTCTAATGGCGGCCTTGCCCAGTCAGGCGAGAGGCACGTCTGTGCCACCTGCGGCAGGCCTGTAAACCCCGGTAACGAGGCTTATCCCGGCAGCTGGCCCTATCCTTACCCTCCCTATCACCAGGGGCGCTGGCCCGAGCAGCAGGGGCGTGGCATGTACCACGAGGCTTCCCGGCAACTGCCCTATGAACCGCGTCCGTATTTCTACGATCATCCGGAATACGAGCCTGCCCAATACGGGTATCCCTACGCTCCCGACTATACTGATGCCGACGAGGCCGACTACCGGTATCGTCAGCAGAGCGCCGGGCGGCGCAGAGTAGCCACCACCAGAGCTCCCCCCGAATATTACTACCGGGATCAGGATGATGAGTATTACTACGAGCAAGAACGATTTGAGCCCAGGCAGCCGGCACGGGAAAGGTACGAGAGGGATTATTACCGCCCGGAGGCCAGTCCCAGGAGAGCCTCCAGGGAGCCTGCCGACTTCGAGGAAGACCGCTACTACAGGCCTTCGCCTGCAGAGCAGCGCCGGCCTGCACCTTACCGTCCTGCCCCGAGGCGGGTACGGGAAACCTATCCGCCGGCTCCTGAACGCTACGAAGACGAGTTCGAAATGACCGAACCTCTGCCGGAGATCGACGTTCTGCCAGACGAGCCGGAGCGGGAGGAAGAGCCCCTTCGGATCAGGAAACGGGCTCGTATCACCAGGGCCATACCAGAGCCTGTACTGCCCGAGCTGGTGGAGCAGCCTAACCCGAAGCCCCGCCGGAGCAGGGCCGTCAAGCACAGGGGCTAGATTGCAGGGCCACGAATGACTCCCGGGACTCCTCGTACACGTTTTTCAGGGTATCTGGCAGTACCCCTGTCACTTTCGATTTTACAATTTCCAATAAGTAAATATTATGTCAGTACTTTTACTTTTGAAATTAAATTCACTTAATTTCGCATTCTATACAAAAAATATATTATAACACTGACCGAGTTTTATGTGTAATTACGGCACGCTACACGTGTGCTTGCATGCAGAGAAGTGTAACAAAGCCAGCTGGAGTAACTGAACATGACCCAGAGCAATTGCGACAAAAAAGGTGTTCACCGGACCAGTTATTATCTTTATATGCCCTCTGTGGGCGCTATTAGTAATATCTATGCGTGGCCTGCACAGCAGGCAGCGCCTGCGTGGCAGGCGGTAGTCCGTGGAGTGACGGGCTAGGGGTGTGGGTATGGCTGACATGGACCAGAACGCGATCAATCAAATCATCATGGACGCCTCGAGCGAGGATCCGACCAAGAAAGTGGACAAGCTCGAGAAAGAGGTCATGATCCTCAAGGGATCGATCAAGAAGCTGATCGTGGACATCCGGGAACAGATGAACAACGCGGAAAACCCGTTTCTCAACATCCAGCAGCTGCAGATGCCGGCCACTCCGCCGGTCATCAAGGAAGACCCCATCCAGTTCGAGATGCCGCTGAAGCCTGATCTGGACGATGAAGAAGAGGAAGAGGAAAGGCCGGCGGCCAAGAGCAAGAAGAAGCCTAAGAAGGGCAAGAAAAAAGCGGCAGAAGTCGACGATGAAGAAGAGGCTGATGCAGGCGATGCCGATGAGCTGTCTGCCGCAGGCAGCGATCTCAGAAGACGTGAGCAAGAACTGCTTGACCGGGAGCGGGCGCTCGACAAAGCCATGGACAAATATGGGGCCGCCTCCAGGAACGAGGATGCGAACCCGGACGGCTACTCGAAGCGGGACATGGAAGTCATGAACGAGTTCGAGGAGCAGCGCAGGATGCTGGAGACCATGCGGAACAAGACTCGCACAGGCGGGCCTGCTACGCTCACCGGCAGCCGCAAGATCGACCCTTACACGATCAACCAGATCATGGACTGGACGCGCAACATGATCCGCAAGAACGGGAGCGAAAGGCTCAACGATCTGCTGGAGATGTACGTGTCCACGGGCTACCTCAGCGAAGAGACGAAGCTCATCGTGCAGCGGATGTCCAAGCTGATGGAATCGGAGCCCCAGAAGCCTCCGAAGCGGCTCGACATCAAAGAGTGCGTCAGCGATCTGTACACTCTGTACATGATCCTGAACCCCGGGGACAAGGAGCTCGACTCGAGAATGCTCAACGTCCTGCTCAACCCGGAAGAGCGATACTGATCAAAGGGATCACCTGCAGGTCGAGAGAAGCCTGCCCGGCCATTGTGGGATGGTCCGGGCACAACAGGCCGACGTGCAGGCATAAACATTTATCGACACGCCTCAGCGTGCCGAAAACAGACTGGTATAAGGCAAGTGTTGCGGGAGCAAAAACTATGGTTTCGAATACGATGAGCACAGCGATTTTTATCATCGCGTCAGTGATCGCGGTAGTCGCTGTGGTCAACGCCATTTATCCCACGCTGAACGGCTCATCCCGCGATATTCTTACCTCTACCTCCGATACCGACAGCCGGACGAAAACGCTGCTTACTGTGTCTTCGTACAGCTTCGTCGACGGCACTACCCTCGACGTATGGGCCAAGAACTCCGGCCGGACGCGGATCGCAGAAAGCGAGCTGCAGGCTGCCCGGTTCTACTACGGCAACGATACCGGATCGATGGCAAACTATGCCGCAACCTGCAGTATCGAAGCTCCCAATAATGGCGACAGTTTCCTGGACCCCGGGGAAACGGTGAAGATCGAAGTGATCTCGGCGGGGCTGCCCCGGAATCCGGGGGTACACAGAATCAAGTTTGCCCTGCCCAACGGGGCCGCCAGCGAGTACACGCTGACAATCTGAACGGTGACTGAAATGGCGCACGAGGTGATCGGAACGGCAGTAATGGTCATTGCGACGGTAATTATCACCGCTGCACTGCTGAACGCCATCTTCCCTTCCGTTTTCGGCGTCTCGGACGACATCAGGTCGACCGGCGGAGAGGCAGATGATCGGGCGGCCACCAGCCTGGCAGTCATCAACTACGAGGTGGCATCCCAATCGGAGCTGCGCTTCGACGTGCTGAACAACGGCAGGACGGAATTTCAGGAAGCGTCATTCCCGACGATGACCGTATACCTGGGTGGAGCGAATACTCCCCTCATGCTGGTATCCGGCAGTGTGTCGGAGACCGAGCCGTACTGGACTTACACGCTCACCGGCGGAGATGCGACGTGGAGCCAAGGCGAAACCCTGGTTATCCAGGTGCATAATCCCGACGAAAGCTTCGCGGACGGTAGCTACCGGCTCAGGATTCAGCTCATCAATGGAGCAATGACCGAACAGGCATTCACAGTATAGGTTAGGAACATGATCACAAGAGGCAGGTAAACATGGCTCAGGATGTCCTCACAACGGCGATACTGATCATAGCGGCCATCATCTCAGTGGTAGTGCTGGTCAACGCCATCTATCCTGCCCTCTTCACGACCACCGGGTCGCTCACGAGCGTATCCGGCATGGCCAGCGACCGGGCAAAAAGCGACATCCGGATAGTGATGGCGAACTCGCCTAACTCTACTGCACTGCAGGTATGGGTCAAAAACACCGGAAGCGTCCAGGTCCCCGATAGCAGGATCACTTACACCGACGTATACTTCGGGGACAAAGGCACCATGGCCAGAGCCTCACCCGGCTCCTCTGCCGGCTTGTGGTGGGCGTACAGCCTCGACGATACCGACGACAACGGGCACTGGGATACCGGCGAAACGCTGGAAATGACCCTCTACGACCCCGGAGCTACCCGGTTCACGGCCGGCGATCACCAGATCAAGCTCGTGCTGCACAACGCCGCGAGCTTCGAAGGCACGATCACGATATGATGAGGGAGACGGACGGATAATGGCGCAGAATACCATCAGCACTGCAATCCTGATCATCGCAGGAGTCGTGGCTACTGCAGCGCTTATCAACGCGATGTTTCCCGCGGTCTATGGCTTCTCGGGTTCGGTGACATCCGTATCCGAGGCTTCGGGCGACCGGATGAAAACAGACTTCACAATCATATCTGAAGGGCTCGACCCTTCGGTTTCCAGCACGTTACACGTGTACGTAAAGAACACCGGCAAGCTGACCCTCACCGGCCCGAACCTGGGAAAGACGGACGTCTACTTCGGTAGCGGCTCCAGCCTGTACAAGTGCAAAACCGGCGCAACGCTGCCTTCCTGGCAGTATACGATCCAGGACGGCAACGGCGACCAGCACTGGAACCCGGGAGAAACGCTCGACGTGGCAATCAGCACAGACAACTACGACTTCAGGTCGGACCGGCAGATCGTCCGGATCGTTGCATATAACGGCGTAGCGGCCGGACATGAATTCACCCTGTGAGGCGGACGAACCATGGCAGAAGAGACCATCAGCACTGCAATCCTGACGGTGGCGACCATCATCGCGGCCGTCGTTTTGCTGAACGCCATCTATCCGGCGCTGTACAGCGCCTCGGGCTCTATCCTGTCCATGAACAGCGTGACCGTCGACCGGATGAAGACCGACCTGAAGGTGCTGACGGAATACCCCGGCACAGACGCCGAAGGCCACTTCCACCTGGTTGTCTGGGTGAAGAACACCGGCGACACGGTGATCAAGGAAGCCGATCTGGGCCTGACCGACGTATACCTGTATCCCGGCAACGGGGTCACGACGAGGATCTCCCAGGCCGCCGGTTCCCGGAACTGGCAGTACAGCATCCTCGGCGGCGACGGCGACAACGACTGGGACCCTGTCGAGACGCTGCAGGTGACCATCGACTACGGGAGCCCGCTCCCGGCCGGCACAGCCCGGTTCAGGATCGCGCTGGACAACGGCGTGTACGCGGAGGATACCTTCTCCTGGTAGGTGGGACCCATGGGCTTCGGCGGCATCATCACAACAGGCCTCTCAATTGCCATCCTGCTGGTGGCCGGCTACATGATCCTGGCCGGCATGAGCTACACGCTCAACGCGGCGACGGCATCGGCTGCAACAGTCCGGGAAATCAAGGCCGGGCAAATGGATACTGCGCTGACGGTGGTCAACGTGACGAAAGTAAACGCAGAAACCCTGGAGTTCAACGTGACTAACAATGGTAGCACCCGGATATCCGACATCTCGGGCATGGACGTGCTCCTGAAGTACGTCGACCCGGGTACCGGACAGTACGTGGATGCAGGCTGGCTCGGGTATGTGCCCGGCGCCGGCAATCCTGTCACTGGCGTCGGCCAGTGGTATAGTGCCGGCGTAATCTCGCCCGTGCGGAACACCGCGGGCACAACCTTGCTGATGCCTGGCGAGACAATGACCGTCAGGGCGGTACTCAGCGCACCGCACCCCGCAGACGCAGGGATAGTACAGGTGGCCGCGCCTAACGGTGTAAGCGCAACAGCCCAGTTCGATTTCAGGATATGATTGCATGAGCGACGTGAAAAAGCAGAGGGCTTATATAACCAGTGGCAGCGGCAAAAGTAGCCTGGCTTCGCTGCGGATTACGGTGAACAGCCCGTCCGGCACGGCAGTCATTAGGCTTACGTATTCCGAGGAGGCGATATCGTGGGATTCGGCCCTGTGATCGCTACCGCCATCTCTATCGTGGTACTAATTGCGGCGGGCTACGTCCTCATAGGAGGTATGGCTCAGTCGGCAGACGTTACGGCTGCGACCATGAAGAGCTCCGGAGACCTGAAAAACCAGCAGCTCAAGACTGCGATGGAACTCGACGGGGCCGCCGGTTACCTGAACGGCTCGCTCTCGTTTGACGTCGCTAACTCCGGCAGCGAAAAAATAACCAGCATCTCCCGGATGGATGTAATACTCAAATTTACGGACCCGGGCAACGGTGTCGTCGACACCTACTGGGTACCTTACCAGCAGCCGGGCCAGACAACCGGCCTGTACTGGAGAAACGCCGGCATAGACTCGATCACCGGCGACGCCATCAACCCCGGGATGCTGGATCCCGGCGAGACATTACACGTAGAGGTCGCCAGCGATACGGGGTTCCCCGCAAGTATCGGGACCGTGCTGGTAGCAGCCCCTGACGGGGTCACCGCATCTACGCGTTTCATACTAACATAGGTGAGTGAGAACATGACGGACATGAGCGACTTTGCGGAACTGGAGAAAGAGAGAAAGAAAGACCTGCTGTCGACGGGCAACACCGAGATGGACAAGAAGATGGCAGACGGCCTGCCTATCCACTCTCTCAACCTCATCGAAGGCGCGAACGATACCGGCAAGAGTGTGCTGACCCAGCAGATCTGCTGGGGCGGGCTCAGCCAGGGCTTCACTTTCTCCGTCTACACGACGGAGAACACGATCAAGAGCTTCCTGAGCCAGATGGAAAGCCTGAGCCTGGACATCTCCGATCACTTCGCCTGGGGTTACCTGAAGATCTATCCCATCCACGTCGAAGGCGTGGAGATGGCTGCGGACCTCTCCCGCAATTTCCTGCAGCGGCTCATCACTCACATCAAGGCGGGCAAGTCCCAGGTCATCATCATCGACTCGTTCACCGTGTTCACCATCAGCGCCACCCAGGACGACATCTTCAAATTTTTCGCGGAGTGCAAAAACCTCTGCGACGATGGCAAGACAATCCTGATCACGCTGCACCAGTACGCGTTCGACGAGGACACGCTGATCAGGATCAGGTCGATCGCCGACGGCCACATTAAGCTAAGGCTGGAGCAGGTGGGCGACAAATACGTGGCCATGATGGAAGTGTCCAAGATCAGGGGCGCCAGAAAGTCCACTGGTAACATCATCAGCTTCGAGGTACACCCCGGCTACGGCTTAAAGATCATTCCGTTCTCGTCTGCGCAGGTATAGGCGCGGGCACATCGCAAGCAAAGGAGGAACATAACATGGTTGAAGGCTTCCCACTGCCGTTCGAGGCGAATTACAAACCAGTAGATCACGACCACTCAGACCTGAACCAGTGCGGCATATACCGTATTCTGCCTGAGGAGGGCAAGCGAGAGGCGGAGAAGAACCCTTACCTGCTGGACTACCTCCACATGATCCCTATCGACGAGATCGGCATGCCGAAGATCTACACGAAGCTCGACCGCAAGCTGGGCGAGCTCAAGACGCCGAACCTGATCTACCCGGCAGGCGATGAAATCTACATCCACATCTACCCGGACATGAAAGACGTGCGGAACTTCTACATTCCGGTAGAGCAGCACTTCATCATTGACATCAACCCCTATCTGCCCATCGTAGAGGAGCGGCTGGTCGACATGGTGGCGAAGTTCAACCCCACCAACCTCGACGAGAGAAAGCAGATTCTCCGGGAGTGCCTGGCGAAGATCTGCGTGATCGACGACAAGAAGAAGCAAAAGGCAGCCAACGCTGTGCAGAAGAAAAAGAGCCCTTTCGAGAGCTTCTTCGGAAGCAAGGAAAAAGCCGGCTCAAAAACCGTCACGCTCACCAAAAACGAGTACCGGGCGCTGGAATACTACGTCATGCGAGAGAAAGTGGGCATGGGCCTTCTCGAGCCCGTAATTAAAGACCCGAACATCGAAGATATCACCTGCGACGGCTACGGGCCAATCTTCCTCGAGCACAAGACCTTCAAAGGCCTGAAGACGACGGTAGAGTTTACTCAGAAGGACCTGAACAAGTTCGTCCTGCAGCTGTCGGAAAAGATCGGCAAGCCGATCACCTTCGCCAGCCCCATCGTCGACGCCACCCTGCCGGACGGCAGCCGTATCAACATCGTGTACGGCGACGACGTGTCCAAGCGGGGCAGCAACTTCACTATCCGTAAGTTCTCGGACAAGCCGCTCAGCCTGCTCACGCTGATCGACGGCGGCTCGCTAGACTATACCATGGCGGCATACCTCTGGATCATGCTGCAGGAAGGCATGAGCGCCTTCGTCAGCGGAGAAACTGCCAGCGGTAAGACCACCCTGCTCAACGCCCTCATGGCCTTCATTTCGCCCAACTCCAAGATCGTGTCCATCGAAGACACGGCCGAAGTGCAGGCGCCTCACAAGAACTGGACCAGAGAGATCACCAGAGGCGCGGGCAAAGGCCTGAACTCGTCGGACGTAGGCATGTTCGACTTGCTTAAGGCAGCGCTGCGTCAGAGGCCCAACTACATCATCGTAGGTGAAATCAGAGGAGTAGAAGGCGCTATCGCCTTCCAGGCCATTCAAACCGGCCACCCCGTGCTGTCGACGTTCCACGCAGCTTCCGTAGAAAAGCTCATCCAGCGTCTCACCGGTGACCCGATCAACGTGCCCAAGACCTACGTGGATAACCTCAACCTCGTGATCATCCAGAGTGCCGTGAGGCGACCTGATGGTCGAATCGTCAGACGCGTGCTCTCCATCAACGAGATCGTGGGCTATAACCCGCAAACCAAAGGTTTCAGCTTCGTCGAAGCGTTCTCGTGGGACCCTGTCACCGACACTCACTCTTTCAAGGCCTACGGGTCAAGCTTCCTGCTGGAGCAGAAGGTCGCGAGGAAGCTGGGTATTCCCCAGACCAGGACGAAGATCATCTACGACGAGCTGGAGAAGCGGGCCAAGATCCTCAAGAAGATCAGCGAATCCGGCATCCGGGACTACGGTGAATTCTTCAGCATGGTCACTCAGGTCGAGAAGAAAGGACTCACCAAGCTGGAGGTTTAGGCGTGCAGGATACGGGTAACGCTAAGGCTAAAGCAAAGGCTGTGAAAACTAAGGCGGTGAAGGCGAAGGGCGCCCAGCAGCTGCCCTTCGAAGGCTTAATACGGCCTATCATCACCTATTTCCAGAGCTACGCGGAAAGCGGCAAGATCGACATCGACCTGATGTACACCGTTACCTACATGAACACCATTGCGACTGCTGATCTGGCGAGAGACGAGATCTTCCGCCGGGTCGCGGAACGAGATGACTTCGTCTGCAGCAAGTACTTCAAGCAGGTCTACATGCTGGCCAAGAACTGGAACTACGAATACGCGTATGCCTGCCAGATCGTCGCGAAGAGCGTGGCCAACAAGCGGCTCAAAGACTTCCTCATGCGCCTGGCCAACGCCATGTCTTCGGGCGAACCCGAAGCCAAGTTCCTCGAAAGCGAATATGTCACCATGATGACCATCTACAAGAACGAGTACGAGCGAAGCCTCGAGTCCTTGAAAAAGTGGACGGATGCATACACCGCCTTACTTGTGTCGATGGCCTTCGTCGCAGTGACGATGCTGCTCTCCGTCATCCTGTACAACCTGGGCGACCCGTTTACCATGCTCATGCTTACCGTGGCCCTGACAGGGGGAGTAGGCGGCATCGCGGTGTTCGTCATCCGGGCCGAGGCGCCTAAAGAATTCAAGACCCACCGCGTCAAGTACCCTTCGATCGAGCAAAAGCAGATCAAGGACATGCAGAACATCCTGATCCCGGGCGCCCTGCTGCTGTCGGCGTTCCTGTTCATGCTCAACGTCAACATCGGCTTCATCCTGATCGTCTTCGGCATCAGCATAGCGCCCATCGGCTTCGTCGGCATGATCGACGACAAGAATATAGACCGGCGGGACAGGGACTTCTCCCAGTTCATCAAAATGCTGGGCTCCATGTGCGGCGGCATGGGCGTAACAGTCAAAGAAGGCATCAAGAAGGTGGACCAGAAATCCATCGGCTCGCTCGATACCATGGTGCAGCGAATCTACGTGCAGCTGATGATGGGCATGGAGCCCAAGATCTGCTGGGAAAAGTTCGTGGGCAGCACAGGCAGCGAACTGATCCACAAGTTCACCTACATCTTCCTCGACTCGGTGGAGATGGGCGGCGACCCGGTGAAGATCGGCAAGCTGGTCAACACCACGAACCTGGAGATCGTGCTGCTGCGCATGAAGCGGAACCTGACTTCGTCCAGCTTTACCTCGCTGGCCATTCCCCTGCACATCAGCATGTCCGCCCTGATCATCTTCATTGTCGAGATCATGATCATCTTCTCCACGATGATCTCCAAGCTCTACAGCTCGTCCGACCTCATGGACTCGGGAGGCTCAAGCGGTGGTATCTCGGTCTCCTCGATGGGCTTCAACCTGTTCCAGAACGTGGATGTCAGCCTTCTGGGCCAGTACATGGTCCTGATGGTGCTGGTGCTCACGCTGGTCAACACTATCGCAGCGAAGTGTGCTGTCGGTGGTAACAACTATAAGTTATGCTACTACGGCGCCATCATGTGCGTCACGGCAGGCCTGTGCCTGATCATCGTACCAGTCATAGTGCAGTCGATCTTCAACTTCCCGACAATAACGGCAGGTGGTTTGTAAAATGGAAATAGAAGGCAACATGCTCTTAATCATACTCGTGGGGTTATCCCTCGCGATAGCGATAATAGTCGTCGTCATCCGGGTGGCCGTCAAGAAAGACCCCTCGGCTGCAGGCGGGTCTCTGCTATCCGCGCTAAACCGGGGCCGCGGCCAGCCAGATGCTGAAGAAGCAGCAGGGGGCGAGGTAGAAGCCGGACTGGCGAGCGCATCCGGGAACGACGATCTGTCGCTTCCGGAGATCGACGATCTCGACAGCCTCTCCTTCGAGCCGGAGAAAAGCCCGGCCCGGGAAGCTCCGAAGCCGAAAGACAAGTCCTCGGCCAGCATTCTCACCGTCATCACAGAGCTGCTCCGGGGCATCTTCAGCCGCCGCAAGGTTCAGGAAGAAGTGAAGCACGAGGTCAAGGACATCGACGAGCAGCTGAACCAGGTACTCCAGGAGTCCCAGAACCTGGGCCTGGACATCAGCAACGACGTCAAGATCCCCAACCTCGGCACCCTCTCGGAAAGCAAGACCATGAGAGAGATCGATACCGGCATGCGTAACCAGCAGCCGGCCTTGGAGAAGAAGTCCGAAGCCCCGCCCCAGCCTCAGTCGCTGGAGGGCATGAACCCTTATACCCAGGGTGGCATGGACTTCACCCTGCCCGACACACCGGCATTTCAACAGGAGCAGGTGGCGAAGCCGCCCGAGCCGGCCAGGCCCGATCTCTCGAAGCAGCCGCTGACCCCGAAGCCGCCGGAATCGAAGCCGGAAAACACTTTCAAGGGCCAGGGCCCCAACGATGCCACTTCAGATCTCCTCTCCGAGATCGCCGCAGAATCGGTCAAAGAGGAAGTCATCAACATGTCCATCATGAAGGACCTTGAAGGCGTACCAATCGCCTGCGACGAGCTGGAGAAAGACCTCACGACCATACTGGGCCAGATCAGCGTCAACGCCAAAGCCAGCGGCAAGAAAAAGAAGTCAGCTTAGGCTTAAAGGTCGCTTCCCTCGAGCGTGCCTCGGCCGACACCGGCCGGCACGCCAACCATCTGCTTTTCTCTCTTCCTTTTCTACCGATTCAAACTCTCTGCCCCCATACATGGCCAAAATATATCTACTGGTTCCGTGAATATATGGCACCGGTAAAGTATATGCCGTAGATGCGCAGATACTTTAGAAAACCAAGGCCTGTGCCCACCCTGTACAGGCCAGGGAAGTGTCACCGTTGATGAACGAGAGCTGCTCGTGCCCTTACGTGGTAACAAGGTCCCTGTGTGTGCTGGAAGGCACCCGATCCTGGACCTGCACCCGCCTCAGGCGAACCGTTACCGAGGCACACTGCGAACAGTGCAGGCTCGTGTTAACGCGCACTCCCGGTTTCTGACGCTAACAGCTATAGCTTATGGAGTTGAAACACATGAGGAAGGTAATGCACATTAACGCCAAGGACTACAAGAGCAACCCCGAGCACACCATCAAGCACATCGTGCACTCGGCAAACATCGGCCGCCTCGAGGAAGGCACCCTGGAGCGCGTCAAGTCTACCGACGCCTCCGGCATGGTCGAAGTCTGGCACGCCCAGTGCGGTCAGAACACCTGCGAGATCTCGATCAACAAGCAGAGGAACGAAGTAGTCATCGTCACGGTGTAAACCAACACCGTGATCCAATCATTTTAACAACTTTTTCTATCTCTAAGCTCCCTTCATCTCTAACCCTTGTGGCACGGCTCCTTATCCCGACAACTGGGAGGCAGAGGTTCTAACCACGGCGGCACGGCGGCATTTCGAGAAACGACTGCTGGGTGGTTGTTTTAACCACGGCGGCACGGCGGCACGGAGACGATTCGAGAAGCGATGGCAGGATGGTTAATTGAACCACGGCGGCACGGCGGCACGGCGACAACCCATACCAGAATAGTAAGGCTCCTTTTTTATTGATCCACGGCGGCACGGCGGGCTGACAGCCGGAGACAATCCTTCTATTGTTACTATGCTGGAGAAACCGGGAATCACTACAGAAAGTAGTTCACCGACTTTGTGTTCATCATAGATATACTGAAACACCTGGCCAGTAAACTCTTTTTAGTTAATGGGCTGTCTCTGTGTCGCCGTGGACCAAAAAAGAATTCGGTATTACAGGTTCGCTATTGTCGCTGTGTCGCTGTGCCGCCGTGGTTCCAGTTACCACCCGGTTATTGCAGGTTGCGCTATCGCTGTGTCGCTGTGCCGCTGTGGTTCAATTAAGTGATTCCCAGTTGTCAGGATAAGAGGCCAGTGCTTCCTTGGAGTTATTGCTGTATTGTTGTCTGGTTATATCAATCGGAGTGCATCGTGGAGGATGCGTATCAGTATGGCCGGCACTTCGCCTTTTGCAGCCATCTCTTCGATCTTTTCCGGGGTGAGCCACTTAGTGTCCGAGACGCCGTCGCCGACGGTGGGTATGCCGGAGGTGTACCTGCCGAGGAAGTAGATGAGGACGACCTGCTTTTCAAAGGAGGTCTGCGGGTCGTAGGAGATGTAGGCTCCGACCTGTCTTTCGATCTCGAACAGGCAGGTGGTCTCTTCGAGAGTTTCCCTGTGGACACAGGCTTCGAGGGTCTCGCCCATCTCGAGCTTGCCGCCGGGGAAGATCCACTTATCCGCCCAGTAGCCTTTCATCTGGCGGACCATCAGGATCATGCCGCTGCTGTTGACGATGACAGCGCCGCAGCCGACTACAAACCGTTCCGTCGTCACGCTTAGAGCATATGGGCTGACGCCCATATATAGTTTTCAGGCTTCCACGTGATTTCTGTGCTGCCGCTGGCAGCGCGTCGAAACCTTTATACATTTCAGGCAACATCTAAGATTCGCAATCGAATTTTCTATGCTGAGGTAGCCAAGTGGACTACGGCGGCAGCCTTGAGAGCTGTTGAGGCGCAAGTCTCGCGCGGGTTCGAATCCCTCCCTCAGCGCTGTTATTTTTAAACTAGTTTCATTTCACGTAATCATCGTAAGGGTAGTCTACGGTATCGTAGGTGCTGGCATATATAGACAATATTATATACAATGATAATATCTTAAGCAATTGTTATGTCCATGCACAAGGGCTGGCCTCTCATCTCAACCCTTACCGGTCTCGTCACATTGCTCGTAATCTGGCTTGCCTATACTCTATTCAGCTCGATCGAACTGAGCAGAACCCGGATGTCTATGAGGCTGTATGAACTGCAGGAGCCGGGAAGCTTTAGCTATTCGGCGCTGGACAGTGCTGAATTATTTCTTCTGGTGGTCATACTCACTATGCTACTCTGCGGAATAATCGCCACACTCCTGTCCAGGCCTTCGGGAGTCTCCCTTCTGAAGGGGCTGTATCCATCCTTGCTGGCCGCTTCGATACCGCTGGTAGCTATCGATCTGTTTCAGGTTCTGTCCTACATCACTGCTACACAGCAATATTATCAGGGCAACAGGGGCCCGGGGCCACTTTACCCTACAGAACCCCCGTTCCTGCCGGTCTACCTTCTCCTTATGGCCATCGTCACCCTACCGAGCCTCATACTTTCGGCAGCCGGGGGTATACTGGCATTGTGGGCGATCAGTTCCGGTAAGAATGGTCCCTGAAATCTTTGGGATAAATACTGGATCGGTTAACACTACGTACACGACGGCCACGATGTACACGACGTTTTATTAAAAGACTGATAATACCGACTATATTCGGTTAACGTCGTGTATAGTCGTTCCTGTAACTTTCTGGACAGTCAGGTACCATTTACGCGAAGTACGTAAAGTACGCGAAGTTATACTATAAGATCAGTTTGCAGTCACCCATTATTATCATACTTTGAGTACTTCGCGTACCTCGCGTACTTCGTGTAAACGGTACGGGCGCCCGTACAAAAAGTTTCAAGAATAACTATACTTCGTGTACGTTGTGTCCGTCGTGTTAACCATTCCAGACCGTCTAAAATAAGTTTCATCGATAATGAGCATACGTATCCCCCGGACGGGATGGTAATCTTATAGCCGAGTAAGGTTCCACCGTGTACTAGAAGCCCGTCCGGAGAGCGTATCTTTTTTAGGCCAGAGGATACAGAGCCCTGACATGGTCAGGGCTAAACCCGGGCAAAGTCCGGGCCGGTTTTGATAATTTGGACGTCAGTCTCAGCAGAAGCCGCCGAAACCTAAGCCGCTGCCGAAGCCGCCGAGGCCGAAACCTGCAAAGCCGAGCCCTGTGGCCACCTGCGGGTACGCGAACGATGCGCTCTGGGTTGTCTGCGCAAAGTCAGTGTGCATCAGGGTCTGTCCCTGGACTGCGGACTGTGAGACGCCCGGGAAAGCAAAGCCTGAGGTTGCGCTCGGGAAGCCGACGTTCACCGCTTCGTTGTTGAAGGCCGACGCGATATCCTGATTATATGCGGTAGTCATGCCAGACTGCACCATCGATGGAAACCCGAACGAAGTGCCGGACAGCAGAGCGCCAGCTGTGCAGGTCGCTGTTATGGTCAGTGCAAGCAGGAGCACCACTCCGAATGTTACTATCTTTTTCACCCAATCCCTCCAATCAGGTTCACGACGAATTTCTTCTAATAGCTTATCGATTAAAATAGCGCCTTAGACGTCATTAGTGCAGGAAAAATCGGCTCTGCCAGATAGCCTGGCGCCGGATCGTCGATGATCCGGTGCCGGGCACATCTGCATGCAATTTCACATATTTAGCCCGAATTGTTTATACCTGCCAGTGTAGCGTGTGAAGCTTTGTATCAGGTAGCGTCATCTTCATCGAATCGGAGACCGCTTTGCTCTGATTGGTCATTTTTATGACCGTCGAATTCGGGTTAATCCAGGTGGGCCGATCTATCGTACCCTTATATGACTGGGGTAAGGGGCTTTTCACCTTGGCGTTTCTATATAGTTTTTCCATTCCGGAGGCATCCTGGATCTGCTCTTTTGTGGCAGTCTTGTAGTTCAGCGGTTTTTTACTCGCCGCTGCGGTAGTGTTGTTGGCACCGGCTGCTCCGGAGCTCGAAGTATTGCCCGGAGTGTTATTGATCATGTTTGAACCCGGCGCTATCGTTACGTTGCCTAAGCCTGACGATGGGTTCATATATGGCTTGAATTTCATGCTCACAGGTCCAGCTGCAGCGGCCGGGGTATTCATGTAAGGCCAGATCAAGCCTGATCCAAGCATGGGTCCGGATAATGGCGGGGTCATACCTCCGACAGCTCCGACGGTAAAGCCACCGTTGTTGGTGAAATCGTTGAAGCACCAGTTGGCTTTGAAAAACCCTGTATACGTACTTATTACTGCAGCATCGGATGTCTGTACAA
Organism: Methanocella sp. MCL-LM; assembly: GCF_049676595.1. GTDB lineage: Archaea > Halobacteriota > Methanocellia > Methanocellales > Methanocellaceae > Methanocella_A. The sequence goes on along the minus strand of NZ_CP187259.1, from coordinate 2,838,955 downwards.
TAGTCGGGCCTCCCAGCCTCAAAGCGTCAATACCGCATGAGGCAGTGGCGCCGGGAAACGAGATGGCAAAAGCTTCAGTATCGGTTGCTGCTAACGTTTGCTGGTGGAACAAGTTCTGATTGGTTTTCCACACGCCAGCCTGGTTACCGTATACGACGTCGCCGATAACAAACTTTATATTGCTCGCTCCCCAGGCTGATACCTGGATTGCGCTACCTAACAGGATAGCTATGATAAGCATAGCTATTAACAACTTCCTCAAGTTCATCTATTCTATACCCTCCTCAACCTGATCGATCAGTCAGTCCCCGTATTCTTAAAGATTCATACATTTTCAGGTAAAATCTGGGGCGATAACAGAAAAAGTGGCGACAGAAGCCGGTTAAACTAATGGCAACGCGACCGAAACTTATCGTGAACAGGTTCACAGGTAGGCCGAGTTAACTTATTATAATTGCACTCTTAACGCTGTGAATTTTTATGCCAGATATATTACTAAACTCTGTTGTTTCCGCAAAAAAGCGCTCAGGGTTAACCAGGCCGGGCCAGCCTGTGTTTTCCTGTACCCGGCTTGCACCTACACCGTTTATACATTTCGGAGGAGTCCTTACAGGTCCCAGAATAAAGTATGCGCTTTTTCACCCGGCCTGGTCATGTTCAGCGCATCTGTGACGGACTTGTCTCGATCTGTCATCTTAAGGACGCTTGTATCCGCATTAATCCGGGTGGGACGTTCTACCGTGCCGGTATAGGCTTTAGGGACGGTGTTAACCAGATTAGCATTCCTCCACATCTTCTCCAGCGCGGAGGTATTCTGAATCTGCTCCTTTGTAGCAGTCTTGTAGTTCAGCGGCTCTTTACTCTTCCATGCAGAAGTATTGTTAGCACCGACTGCTGTGGGGCTGGTGGCATTATCTACTGTGTTGTTGATCAAGCCTGTGCCTGGCGATATGGTAATGTTACCAGTGTTTTCTGACGAGTTGATGTAAGGCTTGAACCTCATGATTGTATACCCGGCTGCGGGGTCCGGAGTGTTCATGTATGGCCATATTAAGCCGGCTCCGAGCATAGATCCGGACCTGATCGGGCTCATGGCACTCATGTCGCCAAGGGCATACCCGCCGTTGTTGGAGAAACAATTGAAGCACCAGTTAGCCGTGTAATAACCGGTATCCGTGCCAAGGATGGCTGCGTCGGAAGTTTGCGCAATGGTCAGCCCCGGTGCGCCCGCCACAGCAGATCCAGTTCCGGCCATGGCTGCAGGAAAGGAGATCGCCATCGCTTCCGTATCGCTAGCCGCAAGTGTTTGCTGGTGGAACAGCGTCTGGGAGGGTTTCTGCAGGACGACCTCGTTGCCGAATACGATGTCGCCGATGACCCACTTCATCTTGGCAGCTCTCCAGGCTGATACTTCAGTCGTGCCCGATATCAGGATCGCCATGATAAGCAAAGCTAACAAACACTTTCTCCAGATCATATCTTCTATACCCTCCTCAACCTGATGATCTGTTCTGCTCCCGTTTGCTTAAACATTAATGAGGTTTCAGGTAAAATCTGGGGAGATAGTAGAAAAAGCGACGCCAAATCCTGCATTCTTCTCGGGAAAAATGATTCAGGCCCTGCGGTATACTGCTTTACGGACGCTGTAGCACGATCGCCACGATTACGCGGACATGGAAACTACAGAGAGAAATCTGGCATTGGCTACCCGGCAATTAACCCGCTAAAAGTCGCGCTCAACGTTAAATATGGCGGATATAAACTCTCAACTGGTGTTTTAATCATGGAGGAAGAGAAGAAAGGTGAATCCTGCGACTCGACTGCCTGCCAGACTTGCGGTGCTGCGGTAGTAGAGAACGAGTGTTCCGGGTGCCACAGAGACCCCAAAGAGTGCGTCTGCGAAAAGGACGTTACCAGTTCAGTGTACCCGATGTAAAGCTATAGTGGTCTCCGGGTCTGATCAATGGATCGGGCTCCGGTGACCAAACCTGCCAGGTTTAAAATGATCTCGCAGCCCCTTTTCTGATTGTGTGGTGAGACAGCAAAACGAACGCTGCGCTGTGCCAGAAACACAGATTACGACAGATATAACAGATTGCACAGACGACTATTTTATCCAAAATTAATGCTGCGAACCATTCAATTTTTATTATCGATTAGCATCTGTGCAATCTGCGCAATCTGTCAGAATCTGTGATCCTGGCACAGCGCAGCGTTCGTGTACGTTCACGGGCACAGAGATAACATCTTTAATGCGTCCGAGAAATCAGTATCAAGCACAGCGCATTGATCGTCCGCGTTCTTCAGCGTTCTTCAGCTTTTAACGCACGAGAAAATATATATCGCAGTCCATCGCCCGTTTCTACTGAGGGTTCCCCTTGCAGAAAAAGATCATTCTTACAGTGTTCTTAACGCTTACAATCGTACTGATGGCTTACGTCGTGCCGGCCACTGCCCAGACCGTGACTCCTGAGCCTGTCCCGGCGCAGGTGAACCTGGGTAACATTTCCGGAGCTGTCGTCACTCTGTACTACTACGACGAGGCTACAGGCGGTAAAGGCGATATGGTGAAGGTGCCGGATAACCCCCAGTACGTCCAGTGGGATGAACAGGCAGCAGCGCCCGGCACTTATACGTTTTCCCGGGTGCCCGAAGGCAAGTACTACATCGAGGCGGTGCATAACAACAACAGCTGGTTTGCCATCGCTACCGTTTACAAAGGTACTACGACGGCAAACGTGGCGATACCGCCCAGAAACTGGACTCCTGAGCCGACCGTAGTTCCCTCTGCTACGGCGGCCCCCACGCCGCTGCCGTCTGTCATGCCTACCGCCGCTGCCACTGGGACTCCTCTGCCGAGCCCTACGGCGACGCAGACGCCGGGTATGGGGATAGAAGCTGTGCTGGCGGGTATCGGGTTAATCTCGCTTTATCTGCTCAGAAAAAAGTAAATCGGTGAGCCTGCACCCGAGGCTCATCCGGTCATTTTTTATATTTTACGCGTTCAAGAACAGCGTTGCGATATCCCTGTTGAGCCAGCTGATGGGGAAGGTGTACGGCAGGTGTATGAAGCCGAACTTGTTCAGGGCGAGCAGCAGGACTCCGGCGATCAGCAGGACGAGTATGATGATGACGACATACTCTAGTATGCCGGTCTTTTTCTTCGTCTTCTTTTCTTCCTTTGCCACTTTGGCCTCTTTGACCTCTACGGGGGTCTTCTGCTCTGCCGCCGGCTTGACGTTCAGGCTCTTCGTGATCTGGTCGATCACAGCTTCGACCTGGGACAGGCCGTTCCTGGAGACCATCAGGACCTTGAAGTGCAGCTCGGACTTTTCCTCGGCCGTCATCTTCGCGTGGTTGATGATGTTCTTCAGGCAGGACTCAACGACCCTGTAGTCGCTGTACATGCCGGTGTCCATCTTGGCCAGCTCGGTCGACAGGCGGAGGGCCTGGGCTGCAGGCTCGGCTTCTCCGGAAGTGCCGAACTGGTCGATGAGCGCGCCGATCTTCTTCTGCACGATCTCAATGTCCGTGTGGAGCTTGGCGATCTCCTTCTGGCTGAGCTTCTTCGCCTCTTCCCGCGGGCCTTCGTCCAGGGGGATAAACCTCTCGATGGCCACGCAGGTGTCCACGAACTCGGCGAACTGCCCGGAGAAATTGTAGCTCCGGTCGGCGTAAGCCTTCCTTAAGACGGCGAGGACCTCGCCGATGACCAGCATGATCTCCTTCTTATTGTCCGTCTTCTCCGCGTCCTTCTTGAGGTCGGTGAAGTCTCTCTCCACGTAGCCCATAATCTCAGCGGACCGGGAGGTCATCAGTTTCAGGTAGGAACCGTAGAACAGCCGGTACGCCTTGGCCAGGACCGTCTCGCTCTCGATGATCGCCAGGTCGAAGCACTTGACCGCCATCGTGATGTTAGCGCTCAGCCTGTCCGGGGTGGTCGACCGGAGAGCCCTGATCACGTAAATCTTACCCAGCTTCAGCAAGGCTTCGTTGTCCAGGGTCATGTGGGGCTTGAGCTGCTCGCCCAGCAGGTCCATGAACTCGTCGACCGTCTTCGGGCTGGAAATGCTGTCGTAGTTGCGGGCTATCAGGTTCGAGAGGCTGATGGTGGCCCAGGCTTTGACGCTGTCGTCTTTGGTGTTAGAGTACAGGTTGTGAAGCAGGCTGAACGATTCTGCCGTACCTGCCGTGCCTAAGGCGTAGATGATGTCTTCGGATGGCTTGTCTCCTCTTGCCTTCAGGGCGGTAAGCAGGGCAGGCTCTGCCGAGGGGCCGATCTTGCCCAGCGTGTATGCGGCAATCCACTTGATGTCCCTGTCGTTGTGCTCCAGCAGCTTGACCAGGTCGGGCACTGCGGAGGCTCCGATCTTGATGAGGGCGTCGCTGATGCGGGAGCGGACCTCCACGTTGGCGTTCGCGATGTGGCTGATCAGAGGCAGGACAGCGCGGTTGTCGCCAATCTTGCCCAGCGTGTAGATCGCGTTAACCTGAACTCTGACATCCTCGCTGTCCAGGCACTTGACCAGCGGCTCGACGGTAATGTTGCCTATTTCGTACAGAGCGCCAGCCGCTCTCACGTCCAGATCAAAGGACGCGTAAGCCTGCCGGCTGTGGAACCTCTGGATTATCCCTTCGATCGCCTTCACGTCGCTCTTCTGGCGGATCTCGTTGGCGGCGAAGCGGATCATCGGGTGGCTGTCGCTGGTGGTGAGCAGCTCGATCAGCTGCTGTGATGTTCTGGTGTAGTCGATCTGCCTGTACGCCCACAGGGCGTAAGACTGGACCTCCCGGTCAGGGTCTATGACGGCGTGGCGGACGAGCGGAATGGTCGCCTGCGGGTTTCTGATTTTGCCGAGGGCGATGGCAGCGTTGGTGCGCACCAGCCGGTCAGGATCCTCGAGCGAATTTATGAGGGCCTGGACGTACTCGTCTTTCGGCACCTCCTGGAGCACCCGGAGCGCGCTCATCTTGACGGTTATCTCGGGGCTCTTCAGCGCTTCCTGCATTCTCTGCTGGTTCCAGCTTGCACTTGGATATTCGACCACTTCATCACCACTCTGCGAGTATATATGTCGATAAATCGCCCTTCAATGTATTAATATTTACTCGTACTCCGGAAAAGGCGAAATCAGGCATGCAGGCGCCTCTTTTGCTTTTTTATGCCCTCGGCCGGCTCTAAGCATCCCGGCCTGTAGAGCGGGTAATGATTCGGGCAATCGTGGCCTGCCGTTAAGTTTATTTCGGAGAAGCCGCATTGACTAATAACCTAAAAATGGTGGTTTTCAAGTGAAAGAGTTCCAGATCAGCGAGTCTATCATTCAGCTAATTAAAAATCAGAAGAGGGACTACCGGGTCTGTACGTCCTGCGGGGGAGCTATCCTGCTGCCGACGGCGATCAAGCGCCCCAAGCCCAACGACATCAAAATCCCGGTCGGGGAAAACTACCTGTACGTATCCGCTACTCAGGCTCGCTACATCGACGTGATCGACGACACGATGCTCATGTCTTTCACGAACTAAGCCTTTTTTATACCTGAGTCGCTTATTTTCATCGGGCATATTCATGGACTACGAGTACCTCGATCACACGGCTGACGCCGAGTTCATCGCTTACGGGGCCACGCTGGACGAGGCGTTTGTCAACGCTGCCCGGGCGACGTTCGCGCTGATCGCGGATCCGGGCATGGTGCAGCCGGCGGTGAGCCGGGAGGTACATCTGACTTCCGATTCTCTGGACTACCTGCTGTACGACTGGATCGCTGAACTGCTCTATGTGGAAGAGGTCGACCGGCTGGTCTTTTCCCGGTTCGAGGTCAAAATTGCCGGACGCGAAGGCGAGTACGTTCTGGACGGCCGGGCCTGGGGCGAGAAGATCCGTCCCGAACACGAGATCTCCCTGCATATCAAGGCTGTCACATACCACGATCTGCGGGTAGAGGAGAAAAATTCTAAGTACGAAGTACAAGTTTTACTGGACATCTGAGGCGTGCCATCATGGTTGATTTAGTCAAGGTCAGAGAAGACATTTACGAACTGCCGATAAACTCCAAACCCGGTATGCTGGTGCCCGGGAGGGTCTTCCTCTCCGACAAGCTCGTCGGCGACCTGGAGCAGGACGCGATCCAGCAGGTGGCTAACGTAGCCACACTCCCGGGCATCCAGAAGTACTCCATGGCAATGCCCGACGCCCACGTCGGCTACGGCTTCCCCATCGGGGGCGTCGCCGCCTTTGATATGGAAAAGGGCGTCATCAGCCCCGGCGGCGTAGGCTTCGACATCAACTGCGGTGTCAGGCTGCTCCGCAGTCCGTTGCAGCTCCAGGATGTTGCCGGAAAGACTGACGCGCTCATCGAGAGCCTCTACCGTGAAGTGCCGTCGGGCGTGGGCTCGGAGTCGAAGTTCCGGGCCTCCGAGGACGTCCTGACCCAGGTGTTCAACCACGGCGCCCGGTGGGCTGTCGAAAATGGCTACGGCGTAAAATCTGACCTGGAGCACTGCGAGGAGAACGGCGAGATGAAAGGCGCCGACTCCGCCAAAGTATCCCGGAAGGCCCGGGACAGGGGCAAGCCGCAGCTGGGCACGCTCGGCAGCGGCAACCACTTCCTCGAAATCCAGCACATCGAGAAGATCTACGACGAAGCTGCTGCAAAGGCATTCGGCCTCGAAGAAGGCGGCATTACCGTCATGATCCACTGCGGCTCCAGGGGTGCCGGCCACCAGATATGCACGGACTACGTCCGGACGCTCGAGCAGGCCTCCCGCAAATACGGCATCAAGCTAGCGGACAGGCAGCTCGCCTGCGCTCCCCTGACTTCGCAAGAGGCACAGGACTACTTTGGAGCGATGGCCGCCGGCGCCAATTACGCCTGGGCGAACCGCCAGATGATCTCCCACTGGGTCCGAGAAGCTTTCAATAAGCAGTTCCACACCGACCTGAAGATGGACCTGGTCTACGACGTCGCCCACAACGTGGCCAAGTACGAAGAGCACACGGTCGACGGCGAGAAGAAAAAACTCTGCGTCCACCGCAAAGGCGCCACCAGGGCCTTCGCCCCCGGCAGGATTGAGCTGCCTGTCACGTACAGGCAAATTGGCCAGCCGGTAATTATCCCGGGTAGCATGGGCAGCGCCTCCTACGTCCTCGTAGGCGCCCAGGGCGCCATGGACATGACCTTCGGCAGCACCTGCCACGGCGCGGGCAGAGTCATGAGCCGCTCCGCCGCCAAGAAAGAGGTCCACGGCAACGAGATCAAGCGCGAGCTCGCCGAGCGGGGCATCATCGTCAAGGCACCCAGCGCCGCTGCAATCTCAGAAGAGGCACCCGAAGTCTACAAGGACATCGACGAGGTCGTCGAAGTAGTGCACCGGCTCGGCATATCCCGCAAGGTCGCCCGGCTCGTGCCGCTGGCTGTAGCCAAAGGATAATAAGAGATCGAAAAATTCTTGGTTACCGTCGACGCCAGGACGCCTTGTTCTTAGTTCGCAAAGGCGCAAAGGCGCAACGACGCAAAGATAAATCTATTCAGTCTTAGCGCCTTTGCGTCGTTGCGCCGACGCGACCGATAGGTCGAACCGTGCTGATTGCGATTTAAGACCGAGGCCTGCCGGGGCCGAGCATACCTCATTTCTTCTTCTTGTTGATGCACCGGCTTCTCCGCAACTTCCGAGAGTAGCGGTGCAGGGCGGTTTCGAGCCTAACTCTGTCGAGGTGATGGTCGCGTGCATACTGTCTGATATCCCAGATGCCCAGCGCCTTTGCGGTTTCCTTCTCTCTGGGCGTGGGCTCGGGGTCTGCCTTGGGCCAGACTGCCTGCATATCCCGGAGAAAGACTGAGACAGTCACCGGGCCGATACCTTTGCCCAGGGCCATGATTCGCTGCTCAAGGTCGCGGCTGTCTTTGGCCGAGTTGTACAGGCGGCCGAGCTTGCCGTCGTACTGCTGCTGAAGCGTCCCGAAAATGGCGATTAGCCTGTCTGCGGTGCTCTCGTCATACCTGGCGTAGCCGCCCTCGTCCAGCAGCCGCACAAGTAGGTCCCTGTCAATGTCCTGGATGTCGGCGGCGCTGGTCAGGCCATTAGATACCAGTGTCTGGTACGTCTCCGCGGCAGAGCCCTCCTGGATGGGCTTTGCGTACAGGTATGCCGCGAGGAACCACTTCAGCCAGGCAGAGTCTCCTTCATTCAGGTCGATGCCCAGCATGGCTGAGTAAGGCTCACCAAGTTCTGCTACGATTTTTTCCACGCCGGCACGAGAGGTCATTCACATTAAGGACGTCTGCCGTAGAAAAAAGCCTTATTCCCGGTTCACCCAGAACCGGCATGCAGATTATGGGCAGACGGCTGACAAACGGTCTGTTTCTCGAGTTTGTACTTAATAGTGTCAATGATTATAATTTTATCATTAATATCTCAGTCTTGAGTGGGGTGGATTCTTAGTGTTATTAGCTAGCGGGCGGTGCCTCTTTAAGGCTATTTTTACGAACGGGACAATACGAACTTTAGCTTATAGTGTGTTTATCCTGGTAGCGCTGATGCCGTTCACCCTGGTAGTAAGCGCAGCCGGCCCGTATGCCTATATTACGAACTTTGGGGACGGGACTGTTTCGGTAATCGATACTCAGACAAACACCGTGGCCACGACAGTGGCTGTGGGGTCAAGTCCCATTGGAGTTGCGGTGAATCCTGCCGGGACAACTGTCTATGTGACGAATCGTGGGGGTAACTCTTTGTCGGTGATCGACGCAGCGACGAATACTGTTACGGCTACTGTGACTGTGGGAACCGGGCCTTCGGGTGTTGCTGTGAATCCTGCCGGTACTACTGTCTACGTGACAAATTTCGGCGACGACACCGTGTCGGTGATCGATGCGGCTACAAACACAGTGACAGGCACTATATCAGTCGGCTCAAAACCTTACGGCGTTGCGGTGAACCCAGCGGGGACCAGGATCTACGTGACTAACATGGTCGCCGGTACCGTATCGGTGATCGATGCGGCAACCAATGCGGTCACTGACACTGTGACTGTGGGAGAAGGCCCCTATGGGGTAGCGGTGAACTCTGCGGGAACGACTGTCTATACGGCAAACTACGATGACAATTCCGTATCGGTGATCGATGCTGCCACAAATGCCGTAACAGACACAGTAACAGTGGGTGACAATCCTTTTGCGGTTGCGGTGAACCCTGCCGGCAATACTATTTACGCCGTGAACAGCGAAGGCAGCTCAATGGCTGTGATCGATGCGGCGACGAACGCCGTGACGGCTACAGTGACAGTGGGGGATGGTCCATACGGTGTTGCGCTCACTCCCGACGGGAGCACGATCTACGTCGTGAACCAGTATGACAGCACCGTGTCAGTTGTAGATGCGGCTACGAACACTGTGACTACCACTGTGTCTGTGGGATCCAGTCCCGCGGCCTTCGGCCAGTTTATCGTTCCGGCCGCTCCTCCTACTCCGACGCCTACACCTACGCCTGTGCCGGTAGCCAGCATCGACAGCCCGGCTGGCCCGCAGAGTGGTACTGCGCCATTAACCGTGGACTTCCAGGGCAGCGGCACCAACTCGCCGACTTCGTGGCTGTGGACTTTCGGGGCGGACGGCACGTCCACAGAGCAGAACCCGAGCCACACGTTCAGTGCCGCGGAGGAGTATAACGTGACTCTGGTAGCGTCTAATGCCGGCGGTGCCAGCGAGCCTGACAGCGTCTTAATAACGGTTACAGAGCCCACTCCCACTCCTACTCCGACGGCTACTCCTACCGTTTCTCCTACTCCTACTCCTGTGCCCGTCCTGCCCGGGCTTGCCTGGGAAAAGACGTTCGGCCGGGCGGAAGGGTCTAACATCGGCTATTCTGTCCTGAAGGTGAGCGATGGCTATGTCGTAACGGGTTCCACTACCCCGGAAGAAGAAAGCTACACCGATGTGTACCTGCTGAAGACGGACTTCAGCGGCAACAGGGTGTGGAACCGGACCTTCGGTGGGGATAACAGCGACGAGGGTAGGTCTGTGATCGCCGTCAGCGACGGTTACGTCATCGCGGGCACGAGCTGGGATGACGTCGGTTTCTCAGACATGTACGTAATCAAGACGGATCTGAACGGTAATCTGGTCTGGGAGAAGCGGTTTGGGGGCGCGGACGACGACTGGGGTCGCTCTGTAGTAGCCGTCAGCGGCGGCTACGCGGTGGCGGGCACCACGTGGTCTTCCGGCAGCGGCTCCAGTGATGTGTACCTGGTGAAGACCGATCTGAATGGTAACCTCGTCTGGGAGAAAACGTATGGCGGGGAGTACGGAGAGTTCGGTAATGCACTCGGGGCTGTCAGTGACGGGTATGTCATAGCGGGCAGGACCAATACTTACGGTGCCGGTAGCGACGACGTCTATCTGGTAAAGACTAACCTGAACGGTGACATGGCGTGGAACACTACCTACGGCGGAGAGGGCGATGAAACTGGCAATTCCCTGCTGGTCGGGAATGATGGCTATTTCGTCGCCGGCACGATGGACTGGTATGGTGGTACCGGCAACCTGGATGTGCTCCTGCTGAAGACCGATTTCAGCGGCAACAGGGTGTGGAACCAGTCTTACGGCGGCCCGGAGCGCGAGTCTGGCAACTCTCTTGCCGCTATCGGTGGTGGCTACGTTATTGTGGGCGATACCAACTCATACGGTAACGGTAGTTATGACGTATACCTGGTTAAGACAAATTCGACAGGCGGCTTCGTCTTAAATGCCACCTACGGCGGGCCGGGCAGGGATATCGGCTATTCAGTGGCTCCTGTCGGGGACGGGTACGTCATCGCCGGACAGACCGGGTCGATAGATGTGAAGGGCTTTGCAGGCGGGGACGATTTCCGGGTTATGAGGCCCGCCAATTCTCAGGTGTACCTGCTAAAAGTGAATCCCCGGTTCCCGCAGACCGAAGCACCTACGGGCCCCTATGGTCCGCCGCTCAGCATACCGAATCCCTACCAGCGGGTGCCATCGGGGGAATTCATCGTACCGCCAGGCTCTAATCTGTCCGATGTTGTGAACGCTTCACAGCCGGCCACGCCCACGCCGACACCATTGCCTGTCACGCCTACTCCGGCTCCTGCGCCGACGGCGACTCCAACGGCAGAGCCCTCGATCTTCATCACGCCTCCGCCACCGGGAGTTGCGACTCCGGTGCCAGTGCCGGCAACGGGTATCGAAGGCTTACTCGGGATCGGGATGGGGGCGCTGCTCTTCAGACTGCTCCGGAGAAAACGATGATCGGGGAAAATAGTACGGGGCTTTCAGCCCCCGTTTTATCCAGGTCCTACTAGTCTATCCTGACCCGCTTTTTCAGTTTACACGCCTGGCATACGCCCTGGATGCCCGGCTCCCCGCAGACCTCGCACTTCGCCAGCGGCACCTGGGGGTATTTCTCTTTCAGGCAGTCGATCATGTTCTCGAAGCCGCTCAGGACCGAGTACTTCGTGCCCGGGTGCCTGGCCTCGAAGTCGTTGAGCATATCCTTGATCTCGCCCCGGAACGATTCGCTGGTGTACGGGCACTCGCCCATGTAGAACGGCAGCTTTTTCAGGAAGGCGTATAATGCGATCTCCTTCTCCGGCACGTCGATCAGCGGCTTGATCCTGGGGATCAGCCCTTCCTGCGCTCTGGAGGGCCGCAGGCGGGCCAGCCGCTCGACGTCTCCGTTCATGACGTTCAGCAGGACTACCTGCGCCTCGTCGTCGAGGTTGTGGCCGGTGGCGAGCTTGTTGGCGCCGATCTCTCTCGCCTTCCGGTTCAGCAAGGTGCGGCGGAAGACGCCGCAGTAGGTGCAGGACGCTTCTTTGCGCTCCCTGCTCAGTATATCATCCAGCGTATGCCCGATCTCTTCCTTGAACGAGACGACGTAGTGAGGCACTCCAAGGCGGTCGCATAGCTCCTTCGCGAACGGGATCGATTCGTTCCTGTAGCCTTCGATGCCCTCATCGACGGTGATGGCGGAGAATTTGATGTTTGACCTGGTAGTGAATGTGTCTATGAGGATTGACAGCGTAACAGCGCTGTCCTTGCCACCGCTCATGGCCACAGCTATGTGATCGCCTGGTTTGGCCATCCTTTCCTTGCGCATCCTGCGCTTGATCTTGCGCTCCACGTCGGCGATCTCGTGGAGGCTGCACAGGTGCATGCCGGAATACTTCTGGTAAATGACCGCTTCACGGTTACACTTATCACACTTCATAGCCGAAAATCGAGCCTAGTTGCGAGTTCCTGCTATTAAAACATTGTGAGTATTTAAGTAGAAGTGCTCGATAGCCTATTTCGCCCATAACTTTTATGTAGTAGTAGGGCCTTTTACAGAGATGTCGGGCCCGTAGCTTAGCCAGGTCGGAACTGCCAAAAGCAGCGACAAGCGCTCGGCTGATAACCGAGAGGTCCTGCGTTCAAATCGCAGCGGGCCCATCACCTTACAATGGTGATTTGTCAGACCCCGAAACTTGCCTTTTCCATACACTATTACTCTTAGTGTACTGTATTGTGCAAAGGCAAGGTATAGTATACAGGTAATTAAGGGCCCGTAGCTTAGCCAGGTCGGAACTGCCAAAAGCAGCGACAAGCGCTCGGCTGATAACCGAGAGGTCCTGCGTTCAAATCGCAGCGGGCCCATCAGCTACCAAAACTTTTGAGCCGAATATTTTTGTTACCTCTGCTGCTTCAAGCCAGTGCTATCACTTTTTATAGTCGCAAGCCCGTAAAGCAGTGCGGCAACCGTTTTCATGCCTCTGTCGAAGTCATATATCTCGAAGTGCTCGTTGGGTGCATGAGCGCCGTCTTCCGGGCTGCCCCAGCCCATCATGAGGATATTCTCGATGCCTAACTCCTTGTGTAGCGCTGTCACCGCTCCCACTGTGCCGCCTGTCCGGGCCAGCACCGGCCGCCGGCCGAAGCCGTACTCGATGGCTCGCTTCGCCACCGCCATGGCCGGAGTATCTGTGGGCACGACCAGCGGGTCGTTTCCGTACCAGTGGGTGATCGCCACCCCGACGCCCGGCAGCGCCAGCGAGCGAACATAGTCTGCGGCCAGCGGCCCTATCACTTCTGCCTTCTGGTCGGGCACCAGCCGCATGCTTATCTTTGCGATAGCGCGCGAGGGGATGATAGTTTTCATGCCTTCCCCCTCGTGGCCGCCCTGGATACCCGTAACGTCCAGCGTTGGTCGGAAGTACCGGCTCTCTGGCAGGGTGAAGCCTTTTTCAGGTGCCAGCGTGTCCACGCCCAGGTATTGTCTCAGGGCTCCGTCGTCGACCGGCAGGCTGGCCATTTCTTTTCGCTCCCACTGCTCCACCCCCCTGACGTGATCGTAAAATCCCGGTATCGTCACCCTGCCGTCATCGTCCTTCAGGTGGCAGAGGATTCTGGCCAGCACCATCGCAGGGTTCCTTACGAGGCCGCCGAATACGCCCGAGTGTACGCCGAAGGCCGGGCCAGTCACTTCGATCTGCATGTTGACGAGGCCCCGGTACCCGTAGTGGATAGCCGGAACGCTATTACTGTACCGGGTAGTGTCCGACATCGCGAGGGTGTCGGCCTTCAGCATCCTCCGGTGCTCCCGGGCAAACCGCTCTATATTCGGGCTGCCCATCTCTTCCTCTCCCTCCACGAGCAGTTTGACGTTGAGGGGCAGAGTGCCCTCGGCGGCGATGATGGAGTCCATGGCGTTCAGGTACGTGAGCACCGGACCTTTGTCATCGGTTGCCCCTCTGGCATATATGGCTCCATCCTTCACGACAGGGGTGAAAGGCAAAGTTTTCCAGGCATGCAAAGGCCCGGGCGGCTGGACGTCGTAGTGGCCGTAAACGAGCAGTGTCGGCGCTGCTTTATCCGGGCATCGCTCCGCGTAGACTATCGGGTGTCCCTGCGTCTCGAACACTTTTCCAGAAAAGCCCGACCTTTCCACCCTCGCCAGGAACCACTCCGCCGCCCTTCTCATATCGGCTGTATGGTGCCGATCTGCGCCGACGCTCGGGATCTCCAAAAATTCCGCCAGCTCTCGCAGGTAACGGCCCCGGTTCCGCGTCAGGCTATCCAGCACTCGCCCGGGGACCACAATCCGGCTATCTTCCGGTTTCCTGGTTGAGGGCACATTTACCGGCATGTAATCCTCTGTAGTCCCTGGTAAAGTTATAACACCGGCTCGAAATAGTTAATTTACAATAATGGCGGTCGATCCTGCCAGCTACTTGTGTACTGTGTGGCCGGCGGCCGGTTTTACCTGCCCGGCTCAAGGCTTTCAATATGCGCCCTCTGGTACGACATCGATTACCCGGATATGATCGAATTGCGCAAGCGCCTGTATCCAGATCGCCAAAACTACACCATGATCAGCTCTTCAGTCACAGATCTGAAGTGGCTTGATGTAATACCCTCTGACAGGCCGGTGCTGGTGGTTGCCGAAGGGCTGGTGATGTACCTTGCGGAAGATGCGGCGCTGGCTCTGTTCAAACGAATCACCGAGAAATTTCCGGCTGGTGAGTTCGTTTTCGACGCCTATAGTCGGCTGATGACCAGGCTGATATCTCTGATCCCGGCCGTCAGGGCGTCAGGCATTACCCTTGCATGGAGTATCGGTGATCCTCTGGAGCTCGAAAAGCAGGTTCCTGATCTCAAGCTGATAGATTCGGTCTCCTTTTTGACCATGCCTGAGCTCGTCGATCGGCTGTCGGAGTCGAGGTTGCAGCGCGTGATGTCTGGCATATTGGGCAGGCTTGGCTTCTACCGGAGGCTGATCCGGCACTTGCGCTACCGGTTTTAAAAGGGTGTCGCCGGTCAGGCGATGTTAGCGACTATCAAGAGCAGTATTACTACGATCATGAGCGTCATCGTCAGGTAGAGCCGGCGCATATTCGCCCGGCCATCCTGCGGTGTCAGGCTCCTGTAAAGCCCGAAGGCCAGATAGGCGATGGCTGTATCGGCCAGCAGGATGGCGGCCAGGTAGCCGTAGCCCAGCCAGCCTGCCAGGTACGGCAGCAGGCTGAGCCCGATGAACCCGGCGAATAGCAGCATGGATACCCGCAGCGCGGGCTGCCTGCCGTACGTCAGCGCCACCGTCCGGGCGCCTCTTTGGCGATCGCCTTCCATATCCATGGCCCCTCCGGCGATCTCCTCAGCGAGATCGAACAGGAAAGCCATGGCGCCGAACGTCCAGACCACGCCGCTCAGGGGCTTTCCAGCGGCCATCCCTCCGCACACGAACGTCATGCCCACAGAGGCTGCCACCATCATATTCCCGGGCAGGCCCGCCTCTTTGAGTTTCCAGTTGTACAGGATGCCGATCACCAGCAGCAGGGCGGCGAGGGCGAGCAGTACGGGGCTTAGCAGCGCCGCAGCGACGAGGCCGCCGATACTAAACAACACCGCCATCAGCGCCATCTCCGGTATGGTAACCCTGCCCGAAGGTAACGGCCTGTCCGGGTGGTTGATCCGGTCGACCTCCAGATCGAAGTATTCGTTGGTGATCATCGCCGAACCCGAGATGAAAAAGCCGGTAGCGAAGCCCAGGGCCGCTACGGGTATCGAAGGCAGGCCTCCCAGTGCCAGTATTTCCCCCGCCACCACGCATATGCCCGCAGACAGGGGCAGCTCTGTCCTCACGAGATCCGAGAGGGCTCTGGCCTTGGCCAGGCTGGCTTGAAAAATACCTGCGTCTACCATCCTTACCACGTGTTTGCTATCCTTAAAGGCGCGGAGGACATAATCTTTGCCGTAGTTACCCCCGGCAGCAGGGTAAAGGAGCCGATCCCTGTCGGGGATGGCTCTCTGCAAAAAAGAGATTTATTTTGCTCTCCTGGTGAAGTCCTTGAGGCTGGTGATGCCAGCAGAAGACTCCAGATCTGCTACCATGCCGTAGATCTTCATGGTCGCGTCTTCGCCGAGGAGCTTCTTCTCGTGCTTCTCCTGGGTCTCCTTGAGGTCGTCCAGGTCGCTCTCGGACCAGGTGCCCTCCATGCACGGGAACAGTACGGTCTCTTCCCAGGCTGCGTGAGCCATGACCATGTCGTGGAAGTCCATGAAGGTGCTCTTGAGATCCTCGATGTCGCTTCCCTTTTTGGCGAGGTTCTCCATCCTGGCCACCATCTTCCGCATTTCGATGTGCTGGTCCTTCAGAACCCTCGCCATGTCGGAAAGCTTGGTGTTCTCGAACTTCGGGTAGATCTCCTCTTCTTCCATCACCATGTGGTGCTTGTCCACGACCTGCTTGATGATCTCGCAACCTCTGACGCAGGGCTCCAGGCTTGACTTCGATCCCTTGCCGGCCATCTTCATCGAATGATGCATAGCCAGCATAATTCGGTCTAACACGGCATGCTCGAGGCCTAACTCTTGCGTCGCCGACATCTTCTCGATGCCGTCTTCAAGTCCCGAGGGCGGCTTCTGCATTGTCATCTGTGCCATAATAATTTCTCCAGAACGAGTTTTCTGGCAAATTTATTAATAAGTATCCTGAGGTAATCACAGCATGATTCTCCGGTACACGCATTTTGAGCAGTACTTGAGGATATCGACACAGTACTTACGCGTCTGTCCTTGCCCGTGACAACGGTTAATATCTATGTGCCCTAATCAGGCATGGTATCATCTTGGCTGACATCGCACAGTATTTCCGGGATAACGACCTGTTCGCCCAGCACTGCGGCATCGAGCTGCTAGAAGCCGCGGGCGGGAACTCCAGGGCCAGAATGGCGATCGGAAAACACCACCTCAACGGCGTGGGGACGGTCCACGGCGGAGCACTCTTTACGCTGGCCGACTACGCCTTCGCCGCGGCCTGTAACTCCCACGGTACGGTGGCCGTAGCCATCAACTGCAGTATCTCATACGTTAAAGCAGTCCCGTCAGGCGTGTTGACTGCCACCGCCCGGGAAACGTCGCTGGGCGGCCGCATCGGGACCTATTCCATCGACATCACGGATGACAAAGGCGCCCTGATTGCGATTTTCCAGGGCATGGCCTACAGGAAAAAAGAGACCATGGAAGACCTGTTGATAATGCGGGTAAAACAGTGATCTTTACCTCTACATGAGAGCCTGGTAGCTGACAGTTACCGGCTCGCTGTCCCTGTTCTCGATGACCAGGTAGAGCGCCTCAGGAAGCGGTCCTGTACCGCTAGAAATCCGCTGTCCAGAAGAGTGTATACTCTTGTTCACCGCCAGGCTGCCAGGTGCTGAAACCGTGCCATTGTCGCGAGCACCTGTGTACTCTATCGCTCGGCTTTCTGTTCTGTTCCGATAGTGGCTCAGCTCCTCGCCTGACATAACTTGTTGGTAAACCGAAGCGTTTCTGGGCTCGTATGTGAAGTCAGCCTTGTATGTGTAGGTATCAGCTCCATGGAGTCCCTGAGCTCCGTATACTCTGTGATACCAGGATGCCCCGGGTGGCACGATGGCTGTAGCTGTTGCGGGGAATGTCCTGCGGAAGTACTGCTCCCTGCACATGATCTGTTTACTCTGCACGTCAACGGTGAAGACGAGGTTCTCGCCTACTGCCCAGCCCCCGTATGTGGCGGGGACTTCCAGCAGTACCCCAGAGGCATTGATGTAGCCGGACAGCTGGCTCTCGCTGGATGGGGTGACATTCCCTACGACCACTCCGGGCTCGAACTGGCCGTACTGGGATGCAGCTTCTTTCGAAGCCGGGGTGTTCAGGGCGATATCGATCGCTGTCTGCTCTGGACTTAGAGCTTCGCCAGGTTTTAAGAATAAGTAATAGGTTCCGGCTGACAGCGCAACAATGACTGTGATAATTATGATAGCAGTAAGTACATATTTTTGTAAATTAGCCATCGATTATTTGTTTACACTTGAATATAAAGAGTTATCGCCGACAGGCGCTGGCTGCGACGACCCTATGCACTCTTGTCCCTAAAGGGACCAGACACCTTTCTTCTGCAATATCCTGATGCCCTCGGACGTGATGTTGAAAGCATAGCTCTCCAGCGGGATGCTGGTGGCTCTCATCTTGTTGATCTCGAGGTGCCGCTCTCTCAGGTTCGTGTACGGGTTCTCCTTGATGGAGAGCCGGATGACGCCATAGGCGGAGTAAGAGGCTACCCCCTCCGTGCGGCGGTTGGAGGTGTCGTCCATGATGTAGAGCGAAGTGAAGTGCTGCTTGGCCAGCAATAGGTTGAGGGTGTCGAGCTGCTTGCGGAACTCGTCCATGGACATGTTTAAGGTGAAGACGCCCAGGTTGTCGATGACGACCAGATCGGTCTCTCGGGGTATTTTTTCGACGAGGCTGATGATGTCCGACTGTAGGCTATCGATCTTTTCGAAGCCCAGCGACATGGTCTGAATGGTGGTATAGGCTCTCTCCTCGTAGAGCTTGATGATCTTCAGCTGGCCGGACTCGTAGAACTGCCGGATGTCCCGGCCGATGCTCTCGGCCTGGTGAAGAATATCTTCGAGCTCTTCTTCAGTGGCTATGTAAATGCACTTTTTGCCGTCGAGGCAGCCACGGTATATGAAATGGATGGCAATGATAGTTTTACCTGATCCGGGGGTCCCGGTCACGAGCACGCTTTTGCCCCGGGGGTAACCCCCGCTGATGAACTGGTCCAGCTCATCGATGCCTGTTGAAACACGTTCCATAGTGGCAACCCAGTCTTTTTTCCAGCCTGCGGTTATAAAGCAGCGCCTTATCCCCGGGCATAATAATACCAATTGCCGCTCTTCTTTAAAAAGCCTTATGGTAGTGGCTTTTCGCTGCGAGGGCAGGACGTCGTGGGTCTGTAATAAGGGGCCCAAAAAAATTCGCTTTGCGCCTCTTTCTCATCTGAAAACTGGCGAAGCTGGAAAATATTTATGCTTTGCCGCTTCTAATTTATACCCTGTATTACAGGGTTGTTGCAGGTTTTAATTTACCGCGTATACGATTGCATTTGCACTTGTGCATATCGTGGACCACGCCGTGATCGCACCGCGGTCGGTGCGCCAGTTACTTGATCGGTTGTACGATAAACTATATATAGAAGTGCAAACATTACTTTAAACCCGTCTATATAATAACCGGGCTACGGAGGGCATGTATGGACTCGAAAAGCGTCCCTGCCAGGGACGAAGCTGAAAAGATTGATCGGCAGGCACAAGCCGAGGAACCGAACGAAGGCGACGAAGTCGCCCGCCTTACGCGACAGGTGGAGGAGTACCTGACCGGTCTGCGCTACCTGCAGGCGGATTTCGAGAACTACAAAAAGCGCGTGGCCCGGGAAAAGGAAGACGTCGTCCGGTACGCTAACGAGGGGCTCATCCTCGAGCTCATCGACGTGTACGAGAACCTGGAACGTGCCGTGGCTAACGCCAGGAAAGCGGGCGACGGGCAGATGGCCAAAGGCCTGGAGATGATCTACGCCCAGATGGCGGCAACTCTGACAAAGCACGGCCTGAAGCCGATCGAAGCGGTGGGCAAGAAATTCGACCCGCACCTGCACGAAGCGATGATGCAGGAAGCGTCGCAGGAGGTCGAGGAAGGCACGATTCTCGACGAGTTCCAGCGGGGCTACATGTTGTATTCAAAAGTCATTCGCTACGCGAAAGTGAAAGTATCAAAGAGGTAGATTGCAAATGTCCAAAATTCTAGGAATTGACTTAGGGACCAGCAACTCAGAAGCGGCAATCATGGAGGGCGGCAAGCCCGTTATCATCCCCAGCGCGGAAGGCGCGAGGATGTTCCCGTCAGTAGTGGCGTTCACGAAGTCCGGCGAGAGGCTGGTCGGAGAAGCGGCCAGGCGCCAGGCTGTGACCAACCCCGAGCGCACGATCATGGCCATCAAGCGCAAGATGGGTACTGACTACAAGGTCGACATCGACGGCAAGAAATACACCCCGCAGGAAATCTCTGCCATGATCCTCCAGAAGATCAAGCAGGATGCGGAAGCTTACCTGGGCGAGAAGATCACGAAGGCAGTCATCACTGTGCCGGCGTACTTCAACGACAACCAGCGCCAGGCGACCAAGGATGCAGGCACCATCGCAGGCCTGGAAGTCCTCCGTGTCATCAACGAGCCGACCGCGGCAGCGCTCGCCTTCGGCCTGGACAAGAAGGGCAGCCAGAAGATCCTGGTCTTCGACCTGGGCGGCGGCACCCTCGATGTCACCATCATGGAGATGGGCGACGGAGTATTCGAAGTACTCTCCACGTCGGGCGACACCCAGCTGGGCGGCACCGATATGGACAACAAGATCATCGACTACATCGCCAGCCAGTTCAAGAAGGACACGGGCATCGACCTCCGCAACGACAAGATGGCGATGCAGCGGCTCAGGGACTCGGCAGAGAAGGCCAAGATCGAGCTCTCCAGCACCCTGCAGACCCAGATCAATTTACCCTTCATCACCGCAGACGCCAGCGGTCCCAAGCACCTCGACATGGTGCTCACCAGGGCCAAGCTCGAAGAATTAGTGAGAGACGTCGTCGACCGCTGCTACGCCCCGATGAGGCAGGCGATCTCCGACGCAAAGCTCGCGGCCAACCAGATCGACAGGATCATCCTGGTCGGCGGCCCGACGAGGATGCCGGTCGTCATCGAGACGATCAAGAAGTTCTTCGGCAAGGAGCCGGAGCGCGGCATCGACCCGATGGAGTGCGTCGCGATGGGCGCCTCGATCCAGGGCGGCGTAATGGCCGGAGAGGTCAAGGACCTGCTGCTGCTGGACGTCACCCCGCTCAGCCTCGGCATCGAGACTCTCGGCAACGTGGCCACCAGGCTCATCGAGCGCAACACCACGATCCCGACGAGGAAGAGCCAGGTGTTCTCCACCGCGGCCGACAACCAGACCTCGGTAGAGATCCACGTCATCCAGGGCGAGAGGCCTATGGCCTACGACAACACCACGCTGGGCAGGTTCCACCTGATCGGCATCCCGTCGGCACCCCGTGGCATCCCCCAGATCGAGGTCACCTTCGACATCGACGCCAACGGCATCATGAATGTCAAGGCCAAGGACCTGGGCACTGGCAAGGAGCAGGCGATCACAATCACCGCGTCGACGAAACTTGACAAGACCGACATCGAGCGCATGGTCAAGGACGCCGAGAAGTTCGCGGCCGACGATGCGGCGAAGAAGGAGAAGGCCGAGGTTATGAACCAGGCAGATACCCTGCTCTACTCTTCCGAGAAGACGCTCGCGGACGCGGCCGACAAGATCACCGCAGACCAGAAGGAGCGCGTCACCAAGGGCTCCGATGCTCTGCGCGAAGCCCAGAAGACCGGCGATCTCGAGAAGATCAAGGCCGCGACAGCGGACCTCACCAAGACCATGAACGAGGTGGCCACTGTCCTGTACCAGAACGCCCAGCAGCAGTACCAGCAGCAACAGGCCCAGCAACAGCAGGCCCAACAGCAGGGTCAGCCAGGTGGCCAGCAAACCTCTGGCAGCAGCCCGGGCAAGGACCCGAATGTCGTGGACGCCGACTACGAAGTAGTCAACGACAAGAAGTAAAAACGCTTCCGGGGATTGTACTGTGGCTGGAAACAAGCGAGACTACTATGAGGTACTTGGAGTCGACAAGAGCGCTGGCGTGGACGATATAAAGAAGGCGTACCGCAAGCTTGCGCTCCAGTACCATCCCGACCGGAACAAAGAGGCCGGGGCCGAGGAGAAGTTCAAGGAGATCTCCGAGGCCTACGCCGTCCTGTCCGATGAGCAGAAACGGTCCAAATATGACCAGTACGGCCACGCGGGCATGGAAGGCTACTCTCAGTCGGACATCTTCAACAACTTCGACATCTTCAGGGACATGGGGTTCGGGGACTACGACAACCTGTTCGACATGTTCTTCGGCCGGGGAGGCGGCGGCTCCAGAGGCCAGCCTAACCGGGGCAGCGACCTCAGGCACGAGGTCGACATCGACTTCAAAGAAGCGGCCTTCGGCTGCGAAAAAGAAGTCGTCGTCCCCCGCCTGGAGCCCTGCGACGTGTGCAACGGCTCGGGTGCGAAGCCCGGGACGAAGGTCACCACCTGTCCTCAGTGTAACGGCAGTGGCCAGGTGCGTCAGGTGACCCAGAGCCTGTTCGGCCAGATGGTCCGGGTAGGCCCCTGCGCCCGCTGCGCTGGAAAAGGCAAGACCTTCGACACCCCGTGCCCCGAATGCAAGGGCAAGGGCAGGACCCGCAAAGTCCGCAAAGTCCTGGTCCGGGTACCCGCAGGCGTCGACAACGGCCTGCAGCTCCGCATCACAGGGGAAGGCGAGCCCGCCCCGATGCCCGGCGGCATGCCCGGCGACCTCTATGTCCACATCCGGGTAAGGCCCCACCCGTTCTTCCAGCGGTACGGCGAGGATATCGCCTGCCTCATGCCCATCTCCTTCGCCCAGGCGGCGGTAGGCGACGAGGTCGAGGTTGAGACGCTGACCGGCAAAGCCCGGATCAAAATTCCGGCCGGCACCCAGACCGACACCGTTTTCCGGTTGAAGGGCGAGGGTATCCAGAGCTTACGAGCCAACAGGCGAGGCGACATGCACGTCAAAGTCGTGATCAAGACGCCGGCAAAGCTCTCTGATAGCCAGCGGAAGATGTATGCCGAGATCCTGGCCGCCGAGAAGGAAGAGGCGAAGAAGGGCAAGCATAAGAATATCTTTGAGAAGATCGGCGACGCGTTCAAATAAGAGCGCTGAGCCGAAGTCTCTTTTTTAATCCAGAAATAACTATTTAATTGAACTAGCCCATATCTCATATACTTATAAGCATCCGCGGCTGCCGGAACTTGCAGGAGATATGATCATGCCCTCTCGCGAAGATATGCTCGAACACGCCAACCAGAACATCAACGCCATCATCGCCAAGATGCTCGCCGACGAGGAAGAGCTGGAAAAAGATGTCAGGAATCTTGAGCACTACTCGGATGTCTTCCTCATGCTCCTGGATCTGGACGAGAAGCAGAAAAACTGGACCTCGGACGTGTGGAAGGGTGAAATCCACGAGCTGTACGAGCCCCTGATGGAGCTCCGGCGGAACATCCTGATCATCCGGGAACGATTCTGGACCTCCGGAGAAAAAGCCCGGGACTATACAAAAGACCCCGAGCCGCCCGCCGATATTCCGGTCGATGGCACCAAAGCCCGGAGGCTAAACCATTAACTATCGTATCTTTCATTATTTACCGCAGAGAGCACAGAGAGGCACATAGATTTTTCGATATGGATTATGAACTTTTCACTTTTTAAAGTAAATCTCTGTGCGTCTCGGTGAGTCTCTGTGCATCTCCGCGGTTAAAAGCGAAAATGCTGTGCCGTTACTCTTCGCTCTCCTCAGCGTTGACCGAAGTGACGATGGAGCCCTTGCTGACCAGTAAGTTGATCGAGTCGTTCTCTTTGTTGTACCGGACCAGCACGTTCTCAAAGTGCAGGACATCGCCATATTTCGCCTTTATCAGCGCCTCGTTGTCAGGCTTGACGTTGTGCTGGGCCAGCATGGCGTAAGTCTGCCCGGCGGGGGTGCCGTCGCAGATCTTGAAGACGTGGTCTTTCTTATCTCCAAGATCGCCGGACATAACGGTGGCGACGACGTTCAGGCGCTTTTCGACGTGCTTTTTGAGCATGGAGAGCCGCATGACGCTCGCCTTTCTGGGTACTCGGTACTTCTCCCGGGTGAGGCTGTCCTTCCTCAGGATTGCATAGGAAAATTTAATGTCCGTATTCAGGTACTTGTAAGACTCTTCCGTGTCCGCCAGCTTCTTCATGAGGTCTGGAGGCTGGATGTCCGCCTTCTCTTCGAAGCTCCAGCACATGTCTGCCTTGCACTTGTCACACCATATGAATGCACAGGGGCTGTATATGCCCAGGCCTTTGTCGAGCAGCTTTCTCACCAGCCTGCGCATCCTCGTGGAGTTCTCCTTATCGGCCGGCTCGATAATGACAATATTGCCGTCGGGCGCCAGATGGGATGCCATGGCAGCGACCGCATCTACTTTAGCGTCGAAGGGGGCGTCGATCTCGTTGAGGACGTTGGAGAAGACCATCAGGTCGATGCCATCCGGCACAGCAGGCTTATCCATAAGATCGGCCTTCACTGGCTTCTCGATCTTTACCCGGCCTTTCAGCCCGGCATATTCCGGCACCAGGATCGTATAAGCTTCTATGTTCTCGTCGTACTTCTCCAGCGTATAAACAGTTGCTTCCGCTTTGTCCAGGCGGTTGTAGAAATCGACGATGGCGAGCGGTATTGTGCCCGGGCCTGTGCCGATATCCAGTACCTTGATCCTGTCTTTGAGCAGGCCGTCCTTGAGCAGGTCCTGGAGAAGATACTGGAACTGGACGAAGTAGACCGGGAACTGGTAAGTCAGATATCCTAGAACGCTGTAGCCGCTGGCATAGTCGATCTGGCGGGCTTTGCCCTCCTTCCAGTACTGGGTTTTCTGCGCCTGGACGGCTTGCCGGAGCTTCTCCAGCACCGCGGGGTCATCGTACTGCCTGTGGGTTTTCCTTTCCACGTAGTTCTCTATGAGCCGCTCAAGCTTCCTTGATACCCTCGGAGCCTTGAAAAAGGTCTCTACTCTATCCAGTTCCTCTTTGCCAGGCGTAAGCCGGACCGGCGTCGGCAGCCGCTCGATGCGGTAGTCCTCACCCTCCGGCGTCGCCCGGAGCCCTGTTTCGTCCAGCAGCGGCTCGACCACCTTATAGACGTCCGCCGTGCTCACTTCCTCATTCGTATAGTCCCGCAGCTCGGAAAGCATGAAGGATGGCTTCATCCTCGAAACGTACTTCAGGGCTGAGACGATCTCCCGGTCACTCATCGCTGTCACTTTACCTGTGTCGAGTATAAAAGGGTTACCTACCTGCCTACCAGCGCCTCGCCATGAGGAGGCTGGAGAAGCGGGGGTGCCGCCTGATCACGTCCCTCTCAATGGGGTGGATATCCCCGTGCCTGCAGTCGAGCGCCAGCGCCTGGCGTAGCTGTTCTCTGGAGTACAATACACCTTCTACGTAGTCGATGCTACACGAGTAGTTCAGGGCTGAGGCGAAATAGTTCGCAGCTGTCGTGTACTCTTTTTTACCCTTGGCTGCCAGGCCTATGTTTATGAGCTGATCAGCCACGTTCCTGGAATTGCCCGCTTCCCGGGAAGTCCTGAGGGCTTTTTTAAAGTTTGAGGCCGGCCAGCTCAAACTCCCGCATGCTCAGGTACACAATGCCCATCTGGCCATAAGTAGCGGTTCGCATCTGGCGGGCCGTCAGCCTGCCTGTATACGGAGAACGAGCTTTCGGCTTCCTCAAAGGCTCTAAGCGCCGCATTCGGGTTTCCCAGGGCCATATAGCAGGTGCCTATGTTGTTTCCCAGGGTCATCGCATCGCATTCGTCTGTGCTGCCGGCCCTCGCTTCCCTGAAGCTGTCGATCGCAAGCCCCGGATTGCCCAACTCATACTGTAGAATACCAGTGTAAAACTTGATCAGCGATCGGATTTTCCGATCGGCGAGCCCGAGGCCCGCATCGAACGTCTCGATCGCCTCCTCGTAGGCCTTCAGGTGCACTTTAATGCAGCCTGAAAGCAGGCAGTCGTATGCTTTCAGATCTGCCTCAGGTGCTATCTCGTAAGCTTTTTCTGCGAACTGCGCGGCCGGCCCGGGCCTGTCAGCCAGCAGGCTGTTCAGCGCCAGCAACGCGAAATATCCGTGCCGAAGGTACCGGTTTGCAGGCCCGGGGCGCAGCGTTGTTATGTACTCTGCCAGCTGCAGGGACGGGAGGATGTTAAAAAGCATGATTGACAGGGCCGTGATCAGGTCTTGCTTATCTTGTTCGTTCTCCGGCCAGTCTCTGAGCTTTTCCAGGGCCCGGGTCAGCGGTCTTGCCGCCTCCGCTTTCCGCTTCTTCTCCTGCATCGTAAAGTACCACGGATAGGCTGACAGCCTGTCCAGGTTTTGCCGGACACTGTCACTTAGCTCCTTACCGAGGCATATCTTATCGTAGCGATCGATCAGGATGTGGATGTATCTTACCATGGCAGTCACCTGGCGTACGTTGCCGGGCAGGGACGAAGTTTCACCGTATTTCCTGCCCGGGAGGTGTCTCAGCTCTGCGATTGTCTCGAATGCCAGGGGATTAGCCAGATCTACTATCTCCTTTTTAATGCCGGCCGTAAACAACGCACCCCGGACCGTCGTTTCCACCCGGTTCAAATACTGGTAAAAGTAGGGAAGAAAATCGTCGAATGCCGGGATTTGTCCTTCCCGGGCAAAAGCGGCAGCAAGCCTCTCGTAGACCTGCCGGGCCAGCGCGTCCACAGCGCTGGAATCGGAAAATGGCAGACGATCATAATCTGTCGAGCGGATGATCGTGGTCATTTCCTCAGTACCCTTGATTCCACAGGGCTTCTTTAGAATCTCTGCCGAGGCGAGGAGCCATTTACCCGCGTCTCTATCATTCAGGCAGCTCGACAAGCGCCGGGCAGTGGAGCTGTCCTTGATGACGCCCAGGTATGTGCCAAGCCTGATCAGGCTTTCCCTGTCATCCATCCGCCCGTCGCACCTCCCGTAAAGTAAAGTCGGAAGCCACGGAGATATAAGTTCACATTTGATCAGACATTCACGGCTCTGTTTTACTCCAGAAATACCGGCCACGTCTACAAGTCCTTCCGGCATCGTTCGCTTAGGGCTGCGAGGATATTCCTGTGTGTCACCAGCCGGTTACCGCGCTGTTGCAGGCTTTGCGCTGTCTCCCCCCGAAATCTGGAAGAAGAAGGGCGCAGAAGGTGACGAATAGGTAGATTCTGACTGCGCAGCAGGCGTTTTTCACGACAAAGTGTTTAAATGATCGGCCAGGATGACTACTCATGTCCGGTATAGCCAGGGAAGACTTGTCCGGTAGGATAGATGCGATCATTTACCGGTCGCGCGGTCCAGATGCTTTTTATGTTTCCGAACATGCCTGTTCTGTTGCCCGTGGCAGACAGCTTGATACTTCGCTTCGTAATCTTACCCGGGAGATCCGGAAGGATGTAGGGCTGGGATTATACGCTTTGCCAAGGCACAGGAGGCTGCATTCTTTCGTGACGCTGGCCCGGGTCACCGTACATCTGAAAACCGGGTACAAGTCCCAGTGGTTCCCCTGCCGTGTAGACGAGGTCGAAGATTACCGGGGCCGGCGCTCCTTCGAGGCGTCCTGCCCGACCAACTACCTCCACGACTCCGGCAAGACCATTAAGGACGCTATCACCAGGCTGTGCGATATCATCGAGACGCGGTACAAGGGCGAAGGCCTGCACGACCTGATGCGGGAGATGCCCAAGTGTCCTATCCTGGCGACGATCGACGTGTCACCTGACCAGCAGTCCCGCTGGGGCACGGCAGTAATATCCCCGGCGGAAGGCGGCTATGAAGCAAGTATTGTCGGGTCTGCAATACGGGCGCATGGCAAAGATCCGTATCTCGCTTTATGTAACGCGGAACAAAAGCTGGCCGAAGCCGGCCTGCCGGCAAATTGCTCCGTCTCTGGCGAACCCGTGTTCTGCGTTGTCGACGTTCCTCTTGCATTGCTGGACGGTACGCACATAAACCGATTTTTAGTTACCATCTCTTCCCACGAAAATGCCGATTCCTCTTTTTACGTTGCCCGTGCTCCTCAGGCTGGCGACATCTTTGTTCAGTCCCGCAGCTTCGACGATGCCATTGGCGGCATCAGCGATGCCATAGCGCTGGAATACCGGGAAAAGGAGCTTAAAGAAGTTACGGAAATGCTCAAGGTCCCGCCCTTCCTGGCCACGGTCAGGCTGCCAGAAATTTAAAAAAAATTTATCGCCTGGCTGTCAGGCTATGTCGATTTTACCCCGCACAACAAGTACGGGACACGGGGCTCTCTTGACAACAGTTTCAGAGACGCTGCCCATGAACATGTATTCAAGGTTGGTCTTACCCAGGTTGCCCACGATGATCATGTCCACTGTTTCGCTCTCCGCGAGCTTGATGATGTCCTCTGCCGGGTAGCCTCTTAAGATGGTAGTGGTGACTTTGACTCCCTGCTCGTTACACTTTGCAGACAGGTACCCGAGCGCTGCTTCGCCTTCTTTCTTCAGCCTCGCATTTTCTGCCTCGTACCCCGAAATGTTGTCGTGGTGCTCGAGAGCGTAGATCTCGAGGCTCTTCATATTGATGACGTAAAGCCCGAGGATCTCGTAGCCGAGCTTCTTGCCCATCGTCACACCGTAATCGACGGCTAAGTTGCTGTATTTCGAGCCGTCCGTAGCGATCAGTATCCTGCCCATGTGTAGTCACCATGATGTTATTGCTGTAACTTTAAAAGCATATCGCGGAAGCTTCCGCAGCCTTCCAGATCGAGCGCCCGGGCTGGCTATCTGGTCCCGAGGGCGTCCAGCACTGCCAGCGCCCGGCTGTCGACGAGCGAGTAGTAAATCCATTTACCCGATCGCTGGTCGTTGATGATGCCCGCGTACTTAAGCACCTTCAGGTGATGGGATACGACTGTCTGGGGCATGTCCATAAGCTGCATCAGCTGGCATACGCAGAGCTCTCCGTCCTTCAGGGCGTAGATGATCCTGACCCTCGCCGGATCAGAGATGGCTTTGAAGAACTCAGACTGCTTTTTGATCTCCTCTGCCGGCGGCATCCCTGGGCGGGAGCATGCAGCCTGGTTCGCAGCGCCACCGCAGCCTGCATCAGTGCCAGTTTTACCTGTCATTACTGGTATGTTCATCGCTCATGTGTAAAATAGTTTTAGAAGCCATGCTGAGGCATGGCTTTGAGTTCTGAGGCTCAAGCCTACTCGATCCATTTCAGCACGACGTCTCTATTTCTGGCAGGTGCCCTGGGACTTTTCTTCTCCGGGTAACCAAAAATCAGGGGGGCTATCAGCTTGTAATCCTGTGGCACGCCTATCTCCTCGAGGAAAGCCGGATCAGAGCCCAGCGCCATGGCCAGGCCAATCCAGCAGCTGCCGATGCCCATCGAATGAGCGGCGAGCATCATGTTACCGGCGGCGAGAGTACAGTCAATATCGCCTCTGAAGGCGTCCGGGCTGGAAAAGACGAGTACTAGAACCGGGGCGTCGTAGAATATGTCCGTTTTTAGACTGGACATAAACTTGACCAGTCCCTGTCTTTCCGGGTCGTCCGAGCCCTGGTACAGCTTCAGCCAGCCCTTCTTAGCCTGCTCGGCATAGCGATGGATCAGCTCTCTGTTCTTGACGATCACGAACCGCCAGGGCTGCTTGTTCACAGCGCTGGGCGCATATGTGCCGGCTTTAATTATCTCCTCAATAATTTCATCTGGTACTGGCTCCGGCGTAAAATTCCTGATCGACCGCCTGCTGTAGATGTTCGACAGGACGGGATTGTCAGTCTTAAGGTCTACTAGTGACATCTCAGGATCTCCCTGGGGCCCGAGTATTATGGGCCGATTATATAATCATATATGTACATACTTAAATCTATCTATATGTATGATCGCATAGTTTTGGACATGAAGAGAAAAAAAGAAAAAGGTCGTTTTTAAGATTTATCTACTGAGAGACTTCGATAGTCCACTCGGCCTGGCCGTTGGCGCTTACCTCTAGCAGGTATGTGCCATCTGCGTCGATTGTCAGGGGCACTGTCCCGTCGAAATTGTTGGCATTGCCAGCGGGCACAGCACGCGCTTCGCTCACGCCAGTGGTGCCGTCATAGAGCTCAACGGTAAAGCCTGCCTGCTTGAGATCAGGGGCGCTGATCTTTAAGTTGACCTGTCCCTCTTTGAGGCTCATCGGTCCGACGACTTTTAAGCCCTTATCCGAGTAGGTCTTCGGTAATGTGTCTGCAGTAGCGCTCATTGGGAGCTTCGTGAAGGTGATCTCGTACTGATCCTTGGCTTCTACGGAGAACTCCATCTCTCCGCCGCTGTAGAATCTCTGCACTTTCTCGAACTCGGCCCAGCCGGTCGTGGCATCAGGGTACTGGCCACCGGGGTTCAAGGTAGAAGTACCCATCTTGAACGTAAACGAGTAGCCCTTATGCTTGTACTCGATGAGGTAGCCGCCTTCCTTGATGTTCGCCTTGACGCTGCCGCCCTTCGAACCGGCGATCTTGAAGTTGTCGCCGTCGTAGGTGACAGTCGGCGCGCCGCCGGTTACCGTGGTGGTACCGCTCGTAGTCGGAGCCGGCGTTGCTTCCCCGCCTGCAGTAGGCGTAGTGGTGGTCGTAGTCGTACATCCGCTCAGCGTCGTGGCAACGATGATGGCCGCCAGGACAGCTAACGTTAGAATTACTTTTCGGGTCATTCCCATAACTCCCTAAGTGCTTGTATTATAATCGCTGTTAGTTAAAAAAGTCTTTGCAAAGTTGCAAAATTGTAAGCTGGCTTGTCCGTATCCCTAAAATACTGCCTGTACCAGCTCGTAGCCAAGCTTGAGCCCGTACAGGATGATGATGATCCCGCAGAGCACGTTGATGCCTCTCATGACCCGGTCGTCGAGCGCACTTTTGAAGACCCTGGTCACTGTGGCGAGGCCGCCGAACCAGAGGCAGGAAGCCGTGACGACTCCCACGATGAACGCGGCAGCCATATCTGTCGGCAGCGACGCCCTCATGCTGCCGAGCAGCATGGTGCCGTCGAGGACCGCCTGCGGGTTCAGCCAGGTCACTGCGAAACAGGCAAGGGTGACTTTCAGCAGCGGCTCGCTGACGTTTACTTCCCGGTCGGTGGCTGGCTTCGACGTGATCATCCGGATGCCAAAGTAGGCCAGCGCCAGGCATCCTACCAGCAGCATCACATTAATCAAAGCTGGCACTTTCTCCAGCAGCAGACCGACCCCGAAGAAGCAGCTGAGCGCCAGAGAAATGTCAAAAGCAGTGGTAATGCCTGCCACCTGGTAGGTGCGCAGCGGCCCCATGCGTAGCGCCGTGTTCATCACGTACAGGTTCTGCATGCCGATGGGGGCCAGGTAGGCCAGACCCAGCAGTACTCCCTGAAGCCAGTACTGCAGAACGGCCGCATCCATGCCATGCCACTGTGTACCCCTCCGATTTATACTTTATCTTTCCGACAGCTATATCTGCCCCGGTACCAATAAGCCCGGGAGGGCTGGCCGTGAAGAAAATCACCTTCTGGGGCAGGGACGAAAACGATGATCACCTGCTGGAGCAGGTGCTCACCGGTAAAAAGACGGTGACCTGCTCGGTGGCATCGGAATACTACGCGGATACCGAAGAGGAGCCTGCCGTGCCTGGCGATGTCCTCCTGGTTACGGACCGGCGGGGCAAGCCGAGGTGCCGGATCCTGGTCGAAAAGGTGTACGAGCTGCCTTTCGGCGAAGCCGGGGAGGAGATCGCCCGGGGTGAGTGCTGTAGCTCCGTAGAAGAGTTCAAGGCTGCGCACCACCGCAGCTGGGCTGAAGAGCTTCAAAAGAAGGGGCTCGTGCTCGACGATCATACGATCCTGGTCGTGGAGCACTTCAGGCTTATATCCCCTGAATAGGCCGGCGTTATTCCTTTAGCCAGCCTTTGCTGAGCCAGCGGGCGTAGTCGGAAGCCCACCGCTCTTTATTGTATTTCTCCGGAAGATGTCCGTCGTTACCCTCGCAGGAGGTGGTGACAGAGAACGCGTACTTGCAGTCGAACAGCTGAGCGTGAATTACGTCTGCCGTGCGGGCTCGAGAGAATGGCGATCACTTTCATAAACAGTAATCGGCAGGGCATGACGATAAAATTTTTTATGTAAAACCAGGCTCCGTGCAGCTATGCGGTACTTTCGCAACCACCCGGGCTTAAACGCGCCTGCTCAGGACCAGCCAGACAACTATGCAGGCCGCTATGAAATGCAGGGCAACCAATATGCCGAACGTTACCCGCAGGATCACCGGGTCGTCGTTACCCTGCTTCTCCCCGGGCGTGGGTCCCGCGGGAATGACTGTTACTATGGGGTCTTCCGTCGGCCCTGTGGTTGAAGTGGGCACAGGTGTGGTCGATATCCGGGGCTGGTTACCGGAGGGTGAAATCACAAAGTCTGTGGTCAGAGTACCTCCGGTCGCGTGCACGATTTCCGGGTAGCGCATGCCATTCACATCCACCATGATGTCGTAAGTGCCTACCGGCACGCCCGTGAACTGGTAGGATCCAGCGTTTGCGCTATCGCCTCCAGAGGTGTACTGGGGGTTTCGGTCTACTGTAGTCAACCCTGTATCGAACGTCTTCCCGTCGATGATCGTCATGTTATACAGCGTTATCTTGGCGCCGCCGATGCCGTTTCCCTGGGTGTCCACGACCCGGCCGTTGATCGCGCAGGTCTGGGCGGGGGGAACGGGCGTGGCCTTCGCGGATGCGGCGGCAGAAAAAGCTGACAATAGCAGGACTGCTAGAATGATCAAAAGGATGACGACGGCCCGGAGCTTTTTACCTGTCCGGGGCATTGTCAGCACCTTCCCCTCTCTTCAGGATACTAAAAGCATCCAGGATCGCGTAGCCCCAGACCAGCAGCGCTAAGATGCCGATCTCAAGCCCGTAGATGACGGCCAGTGCCCAGAAGATGAAATAGCTGACTAGTAGCCATCCGCCCAGCTTTTTCTCGCCCGAGCCAAGCTGTGCAAGGCCGGGCACCAGTAGCGAGAGCAGGAAGATCACTGTCCTTCTGCCGGTCGCAGGTGCTTTCCTGTAGCTTCCGCCGTCCGCCGCGGCTCTCTCCCGGCGGGGGGCTTCCCTGGTATGGGGGTGCTTTGCCGCATCGTAGGTTTCCCGGGCCTTCTGGTCCGACAGCACTTCGTAAGCTTCGGTGACTGCGTTGAAGATCTCTGTGGCGTTGGGCGACTTGTTGATATCGGGATGATACTTCTTCGCCAGTACTCTGTATGCCTTCTTTATCTCGTCTGTCGAGGCCGTGCTTTCCAGGCCAAGGATGGCATAATAGTCTTTCTCGAAGTCCACATCTACCAATAACTATAGTTTATAGTTATAATCCTTTCCGGGCTCGCCAGGCGGTCGGCCCTCACCTGCTCTGTGGGTTTTCTTTCTCCGGCCCAAGCCTCCGGGCGAGGCAGTCTTCGATCTCTGCAAACGACTGCATGATGTCGTCGGCTTCCCGCAGGTACTCCGGCGGCAGCGTTGTGGTCACGGCAATCACGTAGCCTGCGCCGGCCGCTTTTGCCGACTTGATCCCGAGCGGTGCGTTCTCGACTACTACGCAGTTCTCTCCGGGTATGCCGAGCTTCTCCATGCCTTTCCTGTAAGGATCGGGAAACGGCTTGCCCCGGGGCGTGTCATCTCCGGTCACGATTGTATCAAAAGAGTTCGCCAGGCCGACTTTGCCCAGGGTCTTCCGGACCGACACCAGGTTGCTGCCTGTGATCAGCGCCAGCTTAATGCCCTGTTCCCGCAGCATCTGCAGAGTTTCTGGCACGGCAGGGTATGATGCTGCCTGCTCCACGGCGAGAGCGCGATAAATCTCCCGCTTCTCCTCTACCAGCTTCCTGATCACTTCTTCGTCGAGCCCGGCACCTTTGACCCTGACGATCTCCCGGCCCACGTCCATCGACGGCATGCCCTCGAGGACGTAGATATCCAGCTTGCTCACGGCGATGCCGTACTTCTCGAAGGCCCTGCGATAGGCTTCGTAGTGCAGGCTCATCGTGTCGGTGATCACGCCATCCAAGTCAAAGAGGACTGCTTTATATCTACCAGTATCGATTCGGCAGGTTCTGGCCATCAATATTAAAAGTATCTTAAACCTCTTATACTTACTCTAATATCGGCATACTATGCCCTGCTTAAGCAACTGGTACACACTGCTCTCCCGCTAAACGTCAACAGCGGGAATCAAAACGATGAAGCGGCTACCTTTCGTATAATCACCCTGGACTCTGTCTTCAACCCATACCTGGCCATGGTAGCTTTCCACCAGCGATTTTACCAGGTACAGTCCCAGCCCCATGCCCTTTGCCTTGGTCGTGCCTCTCAGCAGCCTGTTGAATACGGTCTCCTTGAGCTCGTCGGGAACGCCCGGGCCATTGTCCTCGACGGCTACCCTGCAGAACCTCGTTTTTTCCTTTGTAGTCTTACTCATGGCCAGGGTAACGCTGGCATTACCGGCAGAGTGCTTGATCGAGTTACTCACGAGGTTGGAGAAAACATCATACAGCAGCTCATTTGCCAGCACTGTGTATTTTTCCTCTTTTGCAAAGACCAGCTTCACTCTATCCCCCGACAGGGATTCGTACTCCCTCCCGATCTCTGAGATAAGCCTCGCAAGGTCAATCGTTTCCCGGTGTAGCACACTCGTCTGCAACTTTTGGAGTTTTCTCACATTATCGATGAGGTTGGCACTTCGCTGCAGAACCTCGAGTGGCCTGTCCAGAAACAGCCCTCCGGCATTTCCATTCATGTCCATCGCCAGCTCTATGTAACCAAGCGCGATCTGGTGCATGTTATTGATGTCATGGCACATCAGATCGAGGTATAGCTCTGCCTGGGCCTTAGACTTTTTAAGCTCTGCCTCCACTCTCCTGCGCTCGGCGATCTCCTCCCGCAGGGCAGTGTTCGAGTCTGACAGCTCCTGCGTTCGCAGCTGTACCCGTTTCTCCAGCTCGCTGTTCACCAGGCGAAGCTCTTCTTCGGCTTTCTTCCGCTCGGTGATGTCCCGGGCGGCGGCAAATACTCCTATAACCTTTCCCAGCTTGTCTTTGTACACTGTAGCGTTATAGATGACCGGCGTTACATGGCCGTCAGTGTGCCTGATTTCCAGCGGGTAGTCCTTAACGATCCCTTCCTCGAATACCCTCAAGTAACCTTCCCGGGCTTTTCCAGGATCGGTGAAATAGTTTGAGAAGTCAGTGCCGATTAAGATGCGTCTATCGTAGCCTGTGACTGTTTCAGTGGCCTTGTTGACGTCTGTGATCTTACCGTCCAGCGAGATGGTGACTAACGGGTCCAGGCTGGCCTCTATCAGGCTGCGGTTATAATCGCTGATCAGCCTGACGGACTCCTCTGCCCGTATCCGGTCGGTGACGTCCCGCGCGATCGATGAGACCCCAATAACATCTCCTTTCTCGTCCTTCATCGGGAACAGGCTAAGCGAAACGATAATCCTCCTACCGTCCTTCCGCATGCGAATCGTCTCGTAATGCTGGATGCGTTCGCCATTTCTGATCTTTTCCAGCAGGGGATCTTCGCCGGGTTGATCCGGGGGCAATAAAATTGATATGGGCATGCCTAAGGCTTCTCTTTCAGTATACCCGTAAAGATCAGTCGCACCCATGTTCCAGCTGGTGATGATATCCTGGAGATTTTTACTGATAATAGCATCATCGGAAAAATCGACTATAGACGACAGGCTGATCTCAGCAATATTCTGCTGTTCATTATTCATTTGTATGCCCCCATTCGAAAGTGAAATATTTATTGTAATAGATACAATACTCCCTATCATTCTATCTACTCATAATTAAATGTAATGGTCTGCAAGCCATCGGCTTTTACGTATGCCGATTATTCTGCAGGCGCATATGCTGTCCAATGGTCAGTCCGCCGATATGCTGGGGCCCTGTATCAAAACGATATCGCCCCGTCCTCTTAGCTACTGCAGGTTCGCAGAGTATGTGGGCGGGGCTGTAACATTAACTTCGATCTTACTCTTTCATAGCATCTCTCGCATGGAGCATCAGGTGGAGTATCCCGACGATGAACATGTTGGCGATCGCCATTACTCCGAAGAAGACCATCGCCACGAAAAGCTTCTTTTTCCCCTCCTCACCGCCGCACATCGGGCATTCGCACGCTTCGCTGTAATGGCCCGGAGGCCTCATGTGATACTCAGTCTGCTTCATGTGCTTTCTCATAAATCCCATAATAACCTACCTCAACTTGCCTGTTTGAAGATCGATGAACTGGTACTTCAAACGCGATGATAAGCGTGAGTGCGGATTTTTATAGGCTACTCCACAGAAGCGATAAAAGATCTAAAATTATGTCCTTTTTGATAGCCTTTTCAAGGCATGATAAAGTGTTAAAAGTCAGAAAAACTTTTTGGAAAAAGTTTTCCCGACATTTTATTTTAAAAATTTAGCGCTCGGATCGGGATTCGAACCCGAGTCGGAGCCTCGACAGGGCCCCATGATAGGCCTCTACACTATCCGAGCATTTTGCGTTTTAGCACTGCGTTTTAGCGCACCTACAAGAGCTTGAAAGCACTTATAGTTTTCCGTTTGGTGGCACGTGTTAGGGGACACGTATATGGGGAAAAGGTCCCGTCCCCCGAATTTGAATCGGGGACCTGTCGGTTTCCGCAGTCGTATTTAAGGTCTACAGCCGACCGCTCTGACCAGGCTGAGCTAGGACGGGATGGTCTTGTTCCGCATATTGCACCACACGGGTGCAGGAATCCACATATACTTCAACGTACTTAAAAGTTTCGGGCTATTTAGAATAGCATTACTTGCTCGATGCTATTCTATGCTAAATATTCCGGGGGTTCACCACTTTTTATGGTAATTTGACATAGGCGTTTGCCTATAAGCTCCTGGAGGACTATGCATCGCCTTATAAGAGGCCTGCTAAAGCAGGCGTTCTAAGGCGGTTCTGCTGTGCCGGGGATCCTTCAGCACTATATCGCAGCCATGAACCTTTTCTTGATGTCCACATTCGACAGGGGTATGTTGGGCACGTCGGCGTTCTTCGCCAGGACCGGCACATGGATGAACCTGGGGCCTTTGCCAGCCTTCTCCAGCACGCCGAGCAGCTCTTTAGACGTGGCCGCTTTGGTGGTGTTGGTGATGCCGTAGGCGCGTGCCAGCAACTCGATATCCATGCGGGAAGAGTAGGTGGGCTGGTTTCCGGTGGAGCCGTGGGCGCTGTTATCGAAGGCTATCACCGTCAGGTTCTCCGGCTTTTCCTGCGCGATCATACCGATGGCGTTGGGGTTGAACAGGATGCTGCCATCGCCGTCGATCACGACCACTTCCTTACGCTGGCCGATGGCCAGGCCGAGCCCGATGGGTGAAGCCGCTCCCCAGCTGCCGGTCATGTAGAAGTTGGTGGGCTGATCCAGTGCCGCGTACAGCTCTTTGCTGGGCACGCCTATGTTGGAGACGACGATTTTTCCGCGCAGGTAGGGTACAATTCCCTTGATCATGTCCAACCTGCTCTCGGTGGCCCGGGGCACCGTGGTGCTACACTTGAGGTCGTAGCTCCGTTCCCCGGGGTTCGGTGACGGCTCTGCCTCTCTTGCAGCAGAGCCTTCCCAGATCTTCGGGGAGAAGAGGATTACGTACGGTGTGCTCTCCCTGTAAGCCATTTCGATCGCGTCGCGAACAGCGGGCAGGTCACCGGACTTTTCGGCTACCAGGTAGGGGATTCCCATGCTGTCGAGGACCCCTGGCAGGAATTTGCCGAAGTGTACCTGGGCCGGGATGCCTTCTTTGTAGACACCCCGCCAGCTGGCCAGTATTGGCAGCGGCAGGTCGTAGGTCTTGTGGAGCGAGGACAGCACTGTCAATGAGTTGCCTAAACCCGTGCTCTGGATGACGATGGCCGGTCTTTTACCGGCCATATAGAGGCCCGCTGCAATACCGGTACCCCCTTCTTCCCTGGACAGGGGAATTTCCCTGAAGTTTTTGGGTATCAGCGGCAAAAAATTTTTCATGCGATCGCAGGGCAGGGTCAGCACCGTGTCGATCTTGCACTCCTTCATCACGTCGATGACAGCCTGCTCTACGTTCATTCCCTTCGCTTCCATCATGCGATCACCTTCAGTATTTCTTCCATGGCTACGTCCGGGCCCGGAACTTCCAGCACGGGCTCCACCTGGTGGACGGGCACTTCCCGCATCAGGCGCTCCTGGCCGCCGCCAGTGATGTTCAGCACGACTTTTCTGCCCTTCTGTATGCCCTTCTCGGAAGCCTGTACCAGCGCAGCCACAGCGACTGCGGCGGGCGGCAGAATGTCGATGCCTTCCCTCGCCTCGAAGAGCTTCTTAGCGGCCACCGCTTCTTCACGGGTAATTCCATACATCAGCCCGTCAGTATCTTTCATCGCATCGAACACGCCTCCGCCGACTCCGTACGGCGGGGTCCGGTTGGACAGCACGTCACTGTACATTTCCGCGATGGACTTTTTCGCATCTGGCATGTCTCTTTCCGGGATAATGTTCCTTCGGCCTTCTTTCCACGCGTTCAGCATGGGCACGAAGGGCAGGTTCTGGGCGAGGTGGAGCCGGGGCAGCCTGGCGCCGAACCGGCCGTCGTCGCGCAGCCGCATGGATGCTTCCCACGCGGCGATGCCTCCGGTGCCGCTGCCTATCGCCTGGAAGTAATCGTCGGGCATCTCTTTCATGGTGACCGCAGCGTCCAGCATTACGGTGCCCATGCCGTCCCGGCGGGCCACGTTCTTCGCTCCGCCTTCGGGCATCATCCCCGGGAGCGCAGCGATCCGGTTAGATAGGTTGATCGCGTCGGTATAATCGCATCCTCCGCCCACTGAGATCAGCTTGATACCTTCTCCGGGCTCCCGGCCGGGAATCCACAGCCTTTCTACGTTCTGCTTAGGAACCACGACGATCAGCGGGAAGCCGGTGATAGTCGAGAGGTACGCAAATGCCCTGGCGGTGTTGCCGGCAGAGGCCAGGACCATGGCCTTCCCTCCATGTTCCTTTGCCCTCATGATGGTCGGCGGTGCCTCCAGCTCTTTAAAGCTGCAGGTCTTCATGTCCGCCCCCCGTTCGGGCCAGTAGCCGTTGAAGGCCACGTGCAGGTCGATGCCCAGCTCTTTTGCCAGGCCTTCGCTCTTATATGTCACAGTGGCGCCCGGCGTATCTGTATGGCCGCTCGCAGGCAGCCAGTCGTAGAACTTCCACATGCCCGGCAGGTTTCTTAAGGTAAGCTGCCTGGCAGTATACTCGGCCCTGATCAGGGAGCCGCAGTCGCAGTTTAAAGTATAGTGGTCTGGAACGGTCTTCCCCGACCCGGGGCAGACCAGCGTGTATGAGCCCATGAGTATCTACCACACTTGTACAATTACAAATTCGGTGCAATTAAGATATAAGTTTTCATTTTTTGGGCCAAAATATTATACAATACGACATCAAATAGTTATTATATGTCCTAATAAGGACATATTAATCTCTCTCTGGGAAAGTTTTAATATCGCCATGGTAATATTTCTAATCATGGCCACACGTATCCGCCTGGGCACCAGCCGCTCCTCAAAGGAATGCCTCACGGACTCCAGGCTCTCTGGCTCCGGCTTCGAGAAGTGCATGCAGTGTGGCAGGTGTACGGCGAGCTGCCCGGCAGCTTATGCCTTTGACGATTACCTCCCCCGGGTGGTGATGAGCCGGCTGGCACTCGGCCTGACTGATTCTCTGATCGATGCCGTGTGGCGGTGCGGCCAGTGCTACTCCTGCCGGGCCAGGTGCCCGAGAAACAACAGCGTCGGCGAGGCTGTGCTTGCGCTGCGCGAAAAGTTCCTTGCAGAGGGTAAGATAAGCAGCGAGATCAAGGCAGCCCGGACTCTGATTCTTAAGAACCTGTACCGCCGTGGCGAGACTTTTCTCCCGCAGATGATGACTGATGACCTTCTGAGGGAGTTCGGCCCGGCTACCTACGGCCGATGTGCAGGCAACCTCGAGAGGCGGGCAAGGCTCGGCTACGAGAAAGAAGACGCCAGGGCCTGCAGGATTCCAGAGGGTGCTATGGCTGAAATTCGGCACATACTGAACGCCACAGGATGCAGTGATAGCGATGACCAGAAATAAGCGTATCCCTCACGATGACCTGTACCTGTTCAAAAGCTGTGTGACAGGCTCCCTGTACCCGGGTATCGAGATATCCGTCCGCTATGTGCTGGACCGGCTCGGCATCACGTATGTTGACGATCCCTGTCACTCTTCCTGCGCAGGGTTTGGCTACCACGCCGGCTTCATACCTCTGCGGACCAACCTGGCCCTGAACGCCAGAAACTTTGCGCTCGCGGCAGAATCGCCATGCAAGAACATTGTCTGCACCTGTCCGACGTCTTACGGCAACCTCCGGGAGTGCCAGGCCATGATTGAGCACGATGGGGCTTTAAAGGAGCAGACTGATGCTGTACTTGCCGGGGCAGGAAGGAAATATGTCCCGCCTTCATCGATCAGCCATATTTCGGAAGTTTTCCTGGGCCGGCTCGGGGAAATCGCCGCTAAAGCTGTCCTGCCCATGGCCGGCATCAAGGCGGTCACTCACCATGGCTGCCACTATTCGAAAATCTTTTACGAAGACGTCTCGGCAGGCGACTTCGAGCGGCCGGTGGTGCTGGATAACCTCGCTTCCGGCCTCGGGTGCGAGATCGTCGAGTACTCGGAGAGATCGCTGTGCTGTGGTATGGGCTTCCATCACACGGTCCTGGACCGGGAATACCCGAAAGCGGTGCTGAAGAGGAAATTTGGCAGCATCCTCGAGGCGTCTCCCGACGTTATTCTGACCCAGTGCCCGGGCTGCACCTTTAACCTCGACTATTACCAGGAATCAGTCGCCGGCAGCAGCGTACCCGTGCTGTACTTCTCAGAACTCATCGCTCTCGCCCTCGGCGCCAGGCCGGCGGATATCGGCCTCGACATGCATGCAGTGCCCGTCGAGCCGCTGCTGGAGAAGCTGGGGGTGAAGCCGTGAAACAGGGTGGAGTCGGCGTCTTCATCTGCCACTGCGGCGACAATATTTCGGGCACCGTGGACATCGAAGCAGTGAAGCGGGCTATGGAGCATGAAGGGGTGGAGTGCGTGGAAGACTTCCCCTACATGTGCTCGATTGCTGGCCAGGCGCTGATCCGGGAAAGGGCAGGGGCGCTGGGCCTTGACCGGATAGTCGTGGCCGCGTGCTCTCCCGGAGTGCACGAGCGCACCTTCCAGGCCTGCGCTTCGGAGGCAGGTATCAACCCTCACCTTGTCGATATCGCCAACATCCGGGAGCAGTGCTCCTGGGTGCCGGGCGAAAACCAGGCCGGGCGGGCCATCGATATCGTCCGCTCGTCCCTGTACGCCGTAAGGCAGAAGAAGCCGCTCGACAAGGCAGCGGTCAGCGTCCGTAAAAGCGTGCTCGTCATCGGCGGAGGCATTTCCGGTATTACTGCCTCGCTTGCGCTGGCCCGGCACGGCATCAAAGTATTCCTCGCGGAGAAGGATACCACTATCGGCGGCAACATGGTGCGGATAGGCAAAGTGTTCTCTCCTGACAGGCTCACCGAGGAATGTGCGCTGTGCTCGCTGGCCCCGCTGATGGGAGAAGTAGCCAGGAACAACCGCATCAGCATCATGACCCAGTCTCAGGTGACCGATCTTCGGGGACATCCGGGCGACTTCCGGGTTACGGTAGAGACGGGGCCTGTTTTCATCGACCCTGAGAAGTGCGTTTCGTGCGGTAAATGCTCGGCTGCATGCAGCATTCAGGTGCCGGACGAGTGGAACGCCGGCCTCTCAAACCGGAAAGCTGCCT
Source organism: Methanocella sp. MCL-LM (assembly GCF_049676595.1). Lineage (GTDB taxonomy): Archaea > Halobacteriota > Methanocellia > Methanocellales > Methanocellaceae > Methanocella_A. Next base: position 2,797,553 of record NZ_CP187259.1, on the reverse strand, counting down.
ATAAGCCCTTTGCCCAGGCTGTGCCGGGCACGTACTCCATCGACCCGGGCGCCTGTAAAAAGTGCGGCAAATGTGTCCGGTCGTGCGATGTTAAAGCCATCGATCTGGGCCGGAAGGCTAAGAAGAAAACTCTCCGGGTCGGAGCTATCATCGTCGCCACCGGCCACCGGGAAATGGACCCGTCTGCCAAACATGAGCTGGGCTATGGTAAGTTCCCGGATGTGCTGACCCAGACCGAGCTGGCCAGGGTGCTGGCGATCAACGGCCCTACCAAAGGCAGGCTGGAAGTCCCCTCGACCGGTAAACGTCCCCGGCGCATTGTCATGGTCCAGTGCGTGGGATCGAGAGACGAAAAGCCCGGCTCTATCCCGTACTGCTCCAAGGTTTGCTGTATGACTGCCCTGAAGCACGCTCACTACATCTCGGAGCACTTCCCGGGGACGGAGGTCTACATCTGCTATACCGACATCCGGGCTCCGGGTACCTACGAAAACTACTACCGGGACGTGCAGAAGAAAGGCGTGAAGTTCATCCGCGGCCGGGTGGGAGAAATTCTCAACAGCGACGGCCTGCTGGTCCGGGTGGAAGATACGCTGGGTAACGGGCCCCTGGAGCTGGAGACCGATATGGTCGTACTCTCCTGTGCTCTCGAGCCCTCCGAAGGCACCCTCGGAGCGGCGAAAGCTCTCGGCATCGGCCTTTCGCCGGAGCTCTTCGTCAGGGAGAAGCACCCGAAGCTCGATCCGGCCACCACGACTTCCCGGGGCATCTTCGTCTGCGGGACAGCCCAGGGCGCCAAGGACATCACCGAATCGATCATCCAGGCAAGGGCAGCGGCCTCGAAAGCCTCAGAGCTGGTGAGCGCCAGGTCTCTGGCTGTCGAGCCTAAGTTTGCCGTCATCGATCCGGAGCGCTGCACGAAGTGCGGCATATGTCTCAAACTTTGCCCCTATGGCGCTCCCTACGTGAACGGGAAAGTGACTATCGATCCTCTCTCGTGCATCGGCCTTGGCGGCTGCATATCCAGGTGCCCGGAGCACGCGATCACGATGCCGTCGTGCAGCGACGAAGAGCTGTTCGCTCGCATCGACGGGTGCCTCGGCTCCGGTGCAAACATCGTCGCCTTCCTGGACGAAAATATCAGCTACGTAGCAGCTGACAATGCCGGAGTAAACCGGATATCCTATCCTGACGGGGTGCGGATCATTAAGGTCCCCTCCATCATGCGGCTCGAGGCCAAACACCTCATATATGCACTCGAGAGCGGTGCCGCAGGTATATTCCTGGGCGACGGAACGGTCAACTCGGCCAACGGCGCTGTGCGGGCTAATGTCTCAAAGCGGGTGGGCGAGCTTAAGCAGGCGGTAACTGCCAGCGGGCTCCACCCGGAGCGGATCACCTACTACGAAGCCTATCTGCCTCACTTCAGAGGGCTGGCTGCCAGGCTTAACCAGTTCTCGGCCGATCTGGAGTCCTCCCGGACCCTGGGCCGGCCCGATCAGGCGAGCGGCATCAGCTCCTGAGCAGGCGATTCCTGTACCGGCGGAGCTGCAACCGCCGGCTCTGCCGGCGGAGCCCGGCATAAACATCTCACCGCATGCCATTTTATCACTGGAGAGAAAATTTTTATCATAATACTGTTTATAGTCATAAACGTCCCTGCTGATCATTTTACTATGCTCATCATGGCGGAGAATTAAAATGGCCGAACCCGACTTCGTTATCACTCTCATCGGATCAAAGCTTGCAGTTCCCGGCAACGAGTTTATCTACCGTGGCCCCGCCGCCGAGTGCGAGAAGTGCAAGCTTAAAAACATCTGCCTTAACCTGGACAAAAACAAGAAATACCGCATCGTGGGCTTACGCAACGGCATGGAACTGGACTGCCTGGTACACGATACCGGCGTCAAGGCGGTAGAAGTGGTGGCCTGTCCGATCATCGCGGTCATGGAATCCCGCAAAGCCTTCAACGGCTCCCGGATGACCTACGAGGCGCCGGACTGCGACAAAGAGTGCGTGAACTTCGCTCTCTGCCACCCCGACGGCATCGCCAGCGGAGAAAAGTACACCATCTGCGAAGTGTTTAGCGAAGAGATAGGGCCCTGCGGGAAAGGGCTGACATTGAAAAAGGTCGAGCTGCGGCCTTAAACCTTTTATTATTATCGCTTGCATCCAGAATACTGCAAAGGCGTCAAAGCATAAATTTTACTTTAACCGCAAAGACGCTAATGTACTGTGTTGCATTATTTTATCTTCATGTTCGCCTTTTGAACGCCTGCTTTAGCAGGCGTTCTCGAGGCGATGCGAAGACGATCGCTGCGCTGTGCCAGGATCACAGATTCTGACAGATTACACGGATTTCACAGATGGCATTAGAATCAAAGCGGTAGACGGTATATCGATTTCTCATCGATAAGTATCTGTGTAATCTGTGGCATCTGTTTCAATCTGTGTTTCTGGCACAGCGCAGCGATCGTATTGCTGTCTCATGTCATATGAGCAATCAGAAACACAAAGCCCAGCGTTCGTAATGTGACTTTCATGCGAAAGACGCAGGGACGCAACTATTATCTCGTTTGTCTGTAACTCTTTGCGTCCCTGCGTATTTGCGATGTAAAAAAAGGCCTCTTGGGGGCCGATCTTCAGAATTTACTCTTCCTGTTCATCTTCGTCCTTGAAGTCGTCCTCGGTGAAGGTCTCCCGGAAGATGACTTTCTTCAGCCCGGCGGAGCCGACCAGGAACCTGGCGATGAGGGCTTTGCCCACAATCCAGGACTCGTCCATGGACAGTTCCTTGGGGACCTCGATCTTGATCGTATCCTCTTTGAGCTTGAACTCGGCGTCTTCGCTTACGTACCCTTTCAGCAGCGCCTTGATCTTTTCTTCCCGGTCTTCGATGATTTCCTCGATCTTGTACTCGTAGGTCAGCTTCTTGCCAGCGAGCGGAGCGTTGTAGTCGACCTTCACCCGGCCGCCCGAGATGCTCTCGATAAAGCCGACTTTGCCGTTATACTCTACCATCTGGCCGGGCTCGATCTTCCCCTCGAATTTCTTGGTGGAGACGATCTCGATGGCGTCGAGGCTGCGCTCGCCGTAGCCTTTCTCCGGCGGCACAGTCACGACAGCTTTGTCGCCTGCCTTTTTCCCGATAAGGTCTTCCTCCAGGCCCTCGACCAGGAACCCGGAGCCGACGATGATCGTCATCGGTTCATACTTCTTATCCTCATCAAAAATTTCCTGCTTCTTTGCCACTGCCTCGTCAGTCGTGTCGAAGACGCTTCCGTCCTCGAGCTTTCCAGTGAACGAGAGCCTGATGAAATCGCCTTTTTTGATTGCCATGCGTATTCCCTGGTAGCGATACTATTCTCCCTCTGTGGATATATAGCTTCCAGCTAACCCCCGTGGCGCTAATGACAGAAAATACTAATACTGTACTCGTAGTTATTGATCTATAAGCGCCAGTGCTGGTAAGACGAAAGTGGGGGACTACTGGCCGGATAAGCGGGAGGTATGTCCGTGACTAAAAGAGGTATATTTCTGTCGAAAACGGCCAGAAGTATCGGTGTTGCATTGCTACTTGCAGTTGTGATCTGCAGTTCTCTGACGATTGCGTGCGAGGCGGGCATAGAGACAGATAAGAGCAAATACAAGACCAGTGAGAACGTTCAGCTGTCTTATAACACGCCAGATATCACTAATGGCTCGCACAAGATCGAGATATACCCCAAAGACGGAACCATAGTCTACTCCCCCGGCGAGCTCGGCAACTCGAGCAACGGCTCGATCACCTGGTCCGACGACAAAGCTGAAGGGGAGTACATCGCTAAGTTGTTCGTAAACGGCTCCTTATACGACAAGTGCACCTTTACGGTTTGTAACGACGACATCGCGCCCACGACAACCTACCAGTTCTCTAAGCCCCAAAAGTCGGATGGATCATATGATACCGGGGTGAAGCTCTCTTTCACCGCCACGGACAACGACGGTGGCTCAGGTGTATCGGCTATCTACTACTGGGGCATTCAGGGAGATAACCATATCACTTACAGCTCTCCCATAGCCTTTAACAACCCGGGCACCTACACGGTCACCTTTAAGGCGATGGATAAGGCAGGAAACCTCGAAACGGTGGACGGCAAGTATCGGACGCTAAGGTTTACTGTGACCGCCCCTGTGCCCTCGCCCACCCCTACTCCAACGCCGACGGCCACGCCGGTTGTGACTCCGACTCTCAGTCCTACCATCGAGCCGACGGTAACACCTGTGCCAGTGACACAGACTGCCCACGATGTAAGCGATCCCATGGCGGGGACAGAAGCAGTCTTCACCGCGGAGTCAGCTTCGGATACCCGGGCAAACAATAGCCCGGGCGGCATCATAGCTGTGGGATCTATAGCTGGCATCGCCGTGATAGCCGGAGCTGCGCTGCTAGTGTTCAGAAGATTATAAAACTGCTTTTTTTACTTACTTCGCTTGCGGGCAAAGCATATGAAAAATATTAAGAAAAAGGTGACGGGGAGAGAAGGTTATTCCTTCTTCTCTTCCGCTGCAGCCGCCGGAGCGGGCTTCTTGTAGGTCTCCTGGAAAACGACCTCGGCTATGTCGAGCTCGAACATCTGGGAGGCGATCATGCTCTTGGCCATGGTCCAGCGCTGGTTGAAGGCGTACTCCATGGGCACGTCGATGATGACCTTGTTGTCCTCGAGCTTCTGATCGAGTTCCTTGCCTGCGAACATCTTGACGACGGAGGAAACCTTCTCTGCCTTGCCCTCGATCAGGGACTCGATGGTGTACTCGTAGACCAGAGTCTCGCCTGCGAAGGGTGCGTTGAAGTTGATCTTCGCCCTGCCGCCAGCGATGCTCTCCACGACGCCCTGCCTGCCGTTTGCGGTGATCCTCATGCCCGGCCTGACGGGCTCCTTGAACTTCTTGACGGGGACGGTTTCGTACTGGTCGATGCGCTTCATGCCGAAGCCCTTCTCGGGGGGCACTGTGACGCTGCCCTTGTAGCCGACGTCCTTGCCGACGAGGTCCTCGTCCAGGCCTGCCACTACGTAGCCCTTGCCGACGATGATGGTCTCCGGGCCGTAGGTCGCCTGGTCGTTGTACAGGCCGAACTCCTTGGCCACGTTGGCATCGGTCGTGTCGAAAACGGTGCCGTTCTCGAGCTTACCGGTGAATGACAGCTTGATGAAATCTCCTTTCTGGATAGCCATAATTATACACCTGTGAAATCTTGCTGTCATAATGACGCTTTACTTTGATAACTGTTACGGTAACATTGGCGGGCCCGGGGAAAAATCTGGACGTGAGTGTCTAATGTTATAGGTAAGCGACTCCGTACACGAACGCTGCGCTGTGCCGGTTTCTGATAACTCTGGTACTTTTCGATACCCGGTTACCTCTGTGCTCGTGAACGATGACGATCGCTGCGCTGTGCCAGGATCACAGATTACGGCAGATTCGACAGATTCCACAGATGCTAACCGATAATAAAAAATGGAATGGCTCGCAGTGGTCATCTTATCTAATGTAGTCGTCTGTGCAATCTGTTAAATCTGTCGTAATCTGTGATCTGGCACAGCGCAGCGTTCGTCTTGCTGTCTCACGCCAAATGAGCAACTGGAAACGCACAGCGTAGAGTTTGTCTTGTTGAGTCGCCGAGCCTAAACAACTATCTCTCCTTGTTGTATCTTCATCAGTACCTCGTCCCACCCATCTACGATCAGGTCCGCGAAGTCGAACCTGGCGGGCGGGTAGCTGGTGGTTATCGCGATGCTGTAGATGCCTTCCTGCTTGAAGATCTTGAGGCTGTGGGGCGTGTCGTCGATCGCCCAGAGGATGTCGTACTGCTTTTTCAGGGACTCGATCTCTGCGGCTTTGAAGTCGAAGTCGAAGACGTCCATAGAGGGCTTGAAGATCGCTGCATCTCCCTCCTTGAAGATACCGTAGCGCCGCATGAACTCAAGCGTGGCCCGGCTTTTATCGACCGGGCTGAGAAACCGGCCGGAGAGGAAAATGATCCTGGTATCACGGCTTCGCACTGCCTCCAGGGCTTCTGCAGCGCAGGGATAGGGCTGGTCCATGAACATGAGCCTGGTCGACATGAAAGCGTCAAAATAAGCGGCCTGCTGTACGTTCGTCAGGAGGCGTGAGCAGTAGAGATCCTGCCTGACCTCACCTTCCGCGACAGGCCTCCCGGCTACCTCTGCGCAAAGGGCCGCCCTTCGCTGATCGCAGGAGAGGGTAGTGTTATCGATGTCGATGATGACCGCCCGGGTCCGTGCCATAAATTTGTAGTACGCTCTCCGGCCATAAAAATTTAACACAGCAACGATTATATCGCTTGTCCGGCCACTATTCTCCGATGATTGAGGTAGAGATCAAGGCCCCGGCAGGCCGGGCCGAATTAACCCGCAAGCTGAACCAGCTCGGTGCTGTCTTCGAGAAGAAGGTCTGGCAGATCGATTCTTATTATAACGCCCCCCACCGGGACTTCAAAGACACCGACGAAGCCCTGAGGCTCCGGGAGCAGGGCAGCCGGATTTACATGACATACAAGGGCAAAAAGCTCGACCCGCTGAGCAAGACCCGCAAAGAGGTCGAAGTCGAGGTCGGCGACCGGGACAAGATGGAAGACATCCTCATCTCCCTGGGCTTCAGGAAGACACTGGACGTCATCAAGGAGCGCCAGATCTACCACTACAAGAACGCCGAAATCTGCCTCGACCGGGTCGAAGGCCTGGGCGAATTCGTCGAAGTCGAGGCCATGGCCGAAAACCAGAAAGAGATCGTGGCTAAACGGGACGAAGTCACCGCCATCCTCCGGGAACTTGGAGTAACGGCCGACCTGATACGAGAGTCCTACCTCGAAATGCTGCTGCAGAAGCAGTGTTAGACAATTATACCCTCCGGTACGCAATGAACCATGGCGACACGGAAACAAAGCGGGAAACGATTGCAGGATCTAATGTTTGAACCACGGCGGCACAGCGACTTCGAGACAGTACGATCCACGACTGCTGGATGGTTATTTGAACCACGGCGGCACAGCGACACAGCGACAAAGCGAGAAACGACTGCTGGATGGTTATTTGAACCACGGCGGCACAGCGACACAGCGACAGTGGTGAACCGGTAAAAAGTGAACTCTTTTTAGTCCACGGCGACACGGAGACAGTGCATTAACTAAAAGCGGTTTACCGGCCAATCGTTTTAGCTTGAGTATCGGATCAATAATCTGAGAGCTCTAGCGCTCAGTTGAATCCTATCAGGTTTAGCACAATAATTCTATATAAGGTGGTTGTCTCCGTGCCCTCGGCCCTCGGTGTCGCCGTGGATCATAAAAAAGAGCCTTGTCATTCGGGTACGCTCTGTCTCCGTGTCACCGTGGTTTTAGTCTCCATTCCATTGTACTGGTACCAACTGTCTCCGTGCCGCCGTGCCGCCGTGGTTCAAATAACCATGGGGCTTACCAGCGATCGTAATGTACAATCTCGGCCCCGAGTCGCTCGGGCATATCCGGCACTTCATCGGGCACGCCTACCGGTATTATCGCCACAGGCCTGATACCCTGGGGTAACTTCAATATTTCCGAAACTCTGTTTTCCTCGAAGGCGCCGACCCAGCAGGTACCTAACCCGAGGTCTACTGCCTGGAGCATCATGTTCATGACAGAGGCGGCGGTGTCCTGGAGTACGTAGAGGTCGGCTCTGGAGCCGTATTTGTTCTTCGTCCGGGGCAGGTTGGTGCAGACGACTATGCATACGGGTGCATCTCTGACGAACCTCTGCTTCAGGGCTGCGTCGCTGAGACGGTCTTTTGTCGTCGAGTCCTGCACGACGATGAACTCCCTGCCCTGGAGATTTCCGGCTGACGGGGCCAGCTGACCGGCCTGAAGGATCTTATCCACGAACTCCGGGGGAATACTGTCATTCTTATAGCGCCTTATCGACCGACGGCTGCCGATTGCTTCCGAGACTTCCATTCTTTCACCAATAACCTTATATTCGGACGGGGAACAAATAGTATCACACTTGCGATGGTGGACAGATGAGAATTACGATGGATTTGGAGCTGAAGGACATCCCCGGTCAGCTCGTAAACGCGCTGGCGCCCATATCCGATTCGGGGGGCAACATCGTCAGCGTTGTGCATCACCACGAAAAGCGGACGCCGAGAGGCACGATTCCCATTCAGGTGACTTTTGACATAGCGGAAGGGCTGGAGGACCTGAAGTACAGGCTCGAGTCCCGGGACGTCGCTATCATCCGCGTCAACGAAGCCAAGCTGCTGGAGCACCGCACCGTAATCCTGGTCGGGCACATCATCCATTCGGACATCCGGGACACCATCGACCAGATCGACCGGACGGGCTATGCTGAAGTAGTCGACCTGGCCATGAGCATGCCGGGCATTAACCTGAAATCTTCCGCCCGGATCGGTATCAGTGCAGCCGGCAAGGCCGAGGTTAAGAAGGCCATGAACCTGCTCCGGGCCATCGCCAAAGACAAAGACCTGCTCGTCATCGAGCCCATTGATACGGAGGCCTGAGCAGCATGAAGACCTATAAGATCGCACTCATCGGGCTGGGCAGCGTGGGCCAGGGCGTCCTCCGGGTGCTGGCCGACAGCAAATGCCAGTACCCCGAAAAGGGCGCGGAGTTCAAGCTCGTCGCCGTCACTGACTCCAAAGGCGCAGCCGTCCACCTGAACGGGCTTGACCCGGCAGCAGTCCTGAAGCAAAAGCGGGACGGCACCCTGAAGCGAACGCCGATGACCGGCATGGACGTAGTCAAGACTGTCGACTACGACATCCTGATCGAGGTCACCCCGACCGACGCGAAGACCGGTGAGCCGGGCCTGTCCTGTATTACGGAAGCTCTGAGCCGCGGTAAACACGTTGTGACCTCCAATAAGGGTCCTGTAGCCAACAAGTACCGGATGCTCACCGAGCTGGCAAAATCAAAATCCGTCCATTTCATGTTCGAGGCCACCGTCGGCGGAGCCATGCCTGTGTTTAATCTGATGAGGGCCCCTCTGGCCGGCAACCAGATAAAGGGTGTCAAAGGCATCTTCAACGGCACCTGCAACTACATCCTCACCAGGATGATCGCCGAGGCGCTGCCTTACGACATGGTGCTCTCCGAGGCCAAGGAACTCGGCTACGCAGAAGCCGACCCGACCTACGATGTAGAGGGTATCGACACCGCCCTGAAAATAGTCATCCTCGCCAACGCCATCTTCGGCATGGACGTCACCTTAGACGATGTTAGCGTCCAGGGTATTTCCAGCGTTTCCCTCGAGGCGCTCAAGCTCGCCAGCGACGAAGGCTATGTAGTGAAGCTCATCGGCGAAGTCAAGCCCAACGGCGACGAGCGCATTCTCAAAGTCAGCCCCAGGCTCGTACCCAAGACCCACCCGCTCGCAGTCCAGGGCACCCTCAACGCTGCGCTCATCGAAACCGAGCTTGCCGGCGACATCTGCATCATCGGCAAAGGCGCCGGCTCCGTTGAGACGGCCAGTGCCATCCTGAGCGACTTACTTTTTATCGCCGGTAGTGGCAAATAACCACTACGGCTTAACTTTTCTTAAACCACGCCGACACGCCTTTTTATCCTGGCAACTAGAGATCAGATATTTGAACCACGGCGGCACGGCTCCTTATCTCGACATCTGGAAAACAGATGTTCTAACCACGGCGGCACGGCGACACCAAGACAGGGGTGAACCAGTATAAGTGAAGTCTTTTTATGTCCACGGCGACACCACGACAGGGAGATCCATGACAAGCTAGTGGTAACTATAACCACGGCGGCACGGCGACACCAAGACAGGGGTGAACCAGTATAAGTGAAGTCTTTTTATGTCCACGGCGACACCAAGACAGAGCATTAATCATACCCTGACTGACCAATCGTTTCAGCCTGACTTTCCATCAATAACCTAAAGGAAGGAAAACCTATTTGTCTCCGTGCTGTCAGCCCGCCGTGCCGCCGTGGATCAATAAAAAGAAGGCCTTGTTATTCGGGTACGGGTTGTCTCTGTGTCGCCGTGCCGCTGTGGTTCAAATAACCATCCTGTCATCGTTTCTCGAATTGTCTCTGTGTCGCCGTGCCGTCGTGGTTTAACATTTGATCTACAGTTGCCAGGATAAGGAGCCGTGCCGCCGTGGTTAGTACGCTGATTTGCCGGCGTAGAAAAGTTTTAAATCTCTCACGTATCATATGCGGGCAGAAGATTATGCGCATCGGTGTTATCGCTATTCAGGGCAACGTAGAGGAGCACGTGGAGGCTATGAAGCGTGCGCTCGGGGGTAAGGGTGAGGTAGTGACTATCAAGCACTCCGGCATCGTGCCGACGTGCGACGCGATCGTCATCCCGGGCGGCGAAAGTACCACCTTGTGCAGGCTTGCCTGGCGGGAGGGCATAGCGCAGGAGATTATCGAAAAGGCGAAGCAGGGCATGCCGATCTGGGGTACCTGTGCCGGCCTGATTTTGCTGGCCAGCCACGGGGACGAGGAAGTGGCGAAGACTAAGCAACAGCTTTTTAGCCTTATGGACATCACCGTCAACCGCAACGCTTTCGGCAGACAGATCGACTCCTTCGAGGCGCCTCTGGCGATAGCCGGCTTCGACGAGCCGTTCAACGCAGTCTTTATCAGAGCTCCGGCCATCGTCCGCGCCGGTAAAAATGTCGAAGTGCTGGCGATGTGCGACGATTTCATCGTGGCCGCGAGGCAGAAGAACCTGCTGGTGTCGGCCTTCCACCCGGAGCTGACCGACGACCTGAGGTTCCACTGGTACTTCCTCGAGATGGTGCCCGGCTGGAAGAACTAATTATTCATGGACACCGATTCCCAGGATGTCCTTTTTACCGCTGTCAACATCCCTGGCAATCTGGGCGAGCCCAACCGCGGCTGACATTTTGCCGAGCACCTTAATATCCTTCTTTACCAGCCCGGAGATCCTCTCAAGCACTATGTCCATAGAGCCGACTGAGCCTGCTGTGAAGACCTTTGCATCCGGCACCAGCAGCAAGAACGAGGCGATCTCCATGGCTGCGAAGACTGCGATGGTATCGAACGCCCAGAGGGCGTCAGGCTCGTTATGCTCCAGGGCCCCGATCAGCACGTCCAGCGACTTGAAGGGAATAGTCTTAGTCACTCCGGCAATCGAAAAGGCATCGTTGGCCGTAAGCAGCCCGGCGTCGACGTCGCGGATGGCCTGCAAGTCCAGCGGCCCGTGGTGCACTCCCGGGGCGAAGATACAGGCGTCGATGGCGCCTAACATCTTCAAGTCCTGCACGCCCATCGTAACAGTATTGGAGCTGATGTCCGCGACGATGAAGTTGCGGTCCCCGGAACTCATGTAAGCATTGTAGGCGATGCCCAGCTTATCCGCGCTGGCGCCGTGAGAATACGCCCTGAAACAAGGGTGGCCATAGTTGCCCCGGTGGATGCCCGGTACAATCACGGCAGGGATGCCCGACGCTTCAATCGCATCGTACACGTTGGTGCCGCCCCCGATGTGGACTCCGGCGCCTTCCCGGCTGATGATGCCCCTGTTCTGCACTTTACCGATCGGGGTGATCTTCGAGATACCGTCGCCCATCGAGTAGTTGACGGCGATCAGTTCCACATCTGCCTTTTTTACCCCGAGGCCGTTCAGGACTGTGGATATGATCTCCTCGTGAGACATATCCTTAGCCTGCTTCCGGGAAATCTCCACCCAGCGGCCCTCTATATCTGCAAAACGGATGCCTGTAGTGCCGTGATCCACGCCGATGAACACGATGGTAACCTTCTACTTGGTATAGCGCTTAAAAGGTAATAACGTTTGCCGGAGGTCCAGGAATCCTCTGCTCTCTGGCCGAGGAAAAGGATATTAATATAGACTGAGCAGTCTTTTCCAGCAATTTTATGCCCGATCTTTTACCTTTACTGGACGCACCCGCGCTGGTCGTGAAGAACGAGGAAACGTCGCTGGTCATCGCCGACGTCCACCTCGGTATCGAGCACGACCTGTACTATAGCGGCATCAATATCCCCTCGCAGATAGCCCGGCGCATCGACCGGCTCAACGGCTACATCGGCGAGGCGCAGCCGGACAGGGTCATCCTGCTCGGCGACATCAAGCACAACGTGCCCCGCACCTCTTTCCAGGAGGAAGGCGAGGTGCCGGCTTTCCTCGACGAGATCGCCCGCAAGGCGCTGGTCGACATCATTCCCGGCAACCACGACGGCGGTATCGAGAAACTTATCCCCCGCAACCCGGACATCACCCTCCACGACTCAAAAGGGGCCATCATCGACGGGGTAGCGTACTTCCACGGGCACACGTGGCCCGATAAAGAACTGCTCCAGTGCAGCCACTGGGTCATATCCCACAACCACCCTACGATCAAGCTCACCGATATCGTCGGCCACACCCTCACGAAGCAGGCCTGGATCCGGGCGAAGCTAGACAAGGATGCTGTCGCTGCCAACTACAAGACAGAAGAGTTCGAGTGGCACGACCCGGAGCTGTTCATCGTCCCCTCGTTCAATGAATTATGCGGCGGCATCGCCTTCAACGAGTCCTTCCACAGCGACCTCCTCGGGCCGCTGTTCACTTCCAAAGCAGTCCACCTCGAGGAATCCGAAGTATACCTCCTCGACGGCACCTTCATGGGCACCATCGAAGGGCTGCGCCAGTTCTCCCGGGACAAGTTCAGGACGCCACACGAGGGGAGCAAGGGGAAAAAGAAGTACCGGCGGCGCAGGACCCGGCCATAGACTTTTCGCGAGACAACAAGACGATCGCTGCGCTGTGCCAGATCACAGATTACGACAGATGACACAGATTTCACAGATGGCTACGTGATCAATTACTAGAAAGGATCGGATAGTATTCACTTGTATTGATTATTATCTGTGCAATCTGTGCAATCTGTCGAAATCTGTGATCCTGGCACAGCGCAGCGTTCGATATGCTCTTCGCCTGCATAAACAAGGGCTCGATACGTATACATTAGAACTCTTTTCATCGAAAAGATATTATATTCTTCAATCTACCCAATGATACGTTGATTTACATATGGTAGGGTTCTCAGAAATCGGCATATTCGGCAGCGTACTGCTGGCATCGGCGTTCTTTCCCCAGGCCTACCGGCTATTCAAGACGAAGAGCGCGAAGGATATCTCGCTGTATTATCCGCTAATCCTGTTCATTGGCTCGCTCTGCCTCACCGTTTACGGGTACGGGATCAGCGACCTGATCGTCTTCTCGCTGAACCTGTATGCTACGATCTGTAACTTGTCGCTTGTTTTGTTGAAGTTATATTATGATCGTTGGGGCCGGCCCGCTGATTTGAACGATAAAGAAAAAGAGAACCCGCCTTTGGCGGGTTAGATCTACTTTTTTAAGCCTTTGCCTTGCGCTTTGCTGCCTTGACGGGGGCTTCTTCGCCTGCGCCGTCCAGCAGGATGCGGGACATCAGGTCGTTCTCGATTTCCGAGACCATCGGGATGCCGGTGACTCTGGTGGCGCGCTCGGTGATGGAGGCGATGTCGCCGCGGGAGATACAGCAGAGCTTGAACTTCCTGGCTCCTGCCATCAGCTGCTGCAGGCCGACGCCGATCCTGTCGTGCCAGTAGGTGTACAGGCCGATGGCGCCAATGGGGATGTTCTTGACGTCCTTGCCGTAGACTTCCTCGAGCTCGTTGTAGGCGATCATGAACTTGTTGGGGTCCGAGGTGTACGCCTTGGCGAACTGGGGTGGCAGGTCGTTCTTCTTGGAGAGCTGGGCGAAGTAGTCTGCCTTCATGACGGCGGTGATCGGGGCTCTCGCCATTGCGATTGCCTTTATGGTCGGGCCGGTGCCGAGGTCGGACATGGCCATGGACTTGTACATCTGGGTCTCGTTGACGAAGCCGCCAGCGAAGGCGATGTCGGGGACGTACATGCCGTTCTCTTTCATCATGCGGACGCACTGCATGACCTGCGCCTGCAGGTACACGGTCGGGGTCGAGCAGTCGTTCATCATGGGTACGGGGCTCATGCCCGTTCCGCCGCCTGCGCCGTCGAAGGTCAGCAGGTCGACTCTGGCTGCGGATGCGCACTTCAGGGTGAAGGCGGTCGTAGCCGGGCGGTAGGCACCGGTCTTGAGGAAGACCTTCTTGGCGCCCTGGTCACGGAGCCACTCGATGTCTTCGACGAAGCCCTTGAACTCCGGGAAGCCAACACGGGAGTGCCTCTCGAAAGTCTTGAAGGCGCCGTCCTTGAAGGCCTTCTGGACTGCGGGGTCCTCGGGGTCGGGCAGGACTACGTAGCCTCTGCGCTTGAGCTCGAGGGCTTTCTTCAGGTCGTAGATGCGGACTTCGCCGCCGATGGCCTTGGCGCCCTGGCCCCACTTGCGCTCGATCACGTTGACTTCGAGCTTGGACAGGGCGTAGACATCTGTGCCGAGGCGCTGGTCCTCTACATTGGTCTGCACGACGATTTCACCGTTCTTGCCGTCCCAGAATTCCCGGAACTTGTCGACACGGTACTTCAGCTCAGGGGACTTGGTCACTTTGCCCTTGGTGATGACCGCGTCCATGTCCATGCCGCAGATGTTCTCGCCGATGACCTGGATGCTACCCGAGATGGCTGCGCCGATGGCGAGGCCGTCCCAGTAGTTCTTGGCCACTGCGGTAGAGCCGAGGCCTGCCGTGAAGACGGGGACCTTCAGGGGTACTCCACCGACGGAGGTGGTAATGTCGGCTGCCGGGAACGTCGCTTTGTCCGGGTTTGGCTCGATACCTCTGGCACCGAGGCATTCGGTAAGGATCTGGAAGTCGGACCAGTCGAGGCCGTAGTCCTTGTTAGACGAGGCCGTGGAGTGGCCGAACCACTCAGTGTCCGGGTATAATACTTCTCTGCCACGGAGGGCGGACTTTCCAACTTCGCATAAGGTCTTACAATCGTGTATACAAATGGGGCACATGCCGCTCGTCGGGTTGACGTCCTTCTTGCGGACGGACGTGTCCGTCGTCGAACGCGCATTGGCATAGATGTCACTCATGTTAGCTTCACCTATAACCGGCTTCTTTTTTCTTATTTATAAATGTTACTGTCATGAGCATCTCGACTATATAAGGCAGGGAAATATCACATGAAACGGCTGCCCAATTATTCCCCGGAATGAAAATGGTTACTTATTTACACGTTGATCAGTGTCGTCAGAGATGCTTTACCGCAATATTTATATATGCCGGACGCCTGAATTTCATGCCGACTCTCGTCCGCAGGATTCATACGAGGTTCATACTGAATTCGTACGCTGAATACGATTGTGCGGTCACAGGTAAAACTTATAAATACTTTATTTGTATCTAAGAAAGAAGAAGGAGATATAAGATGGCAGATTTCAAGTTAGTAGTATCTGACCCCAAGACCGGAAAGGCCTACAATATGGACGTCACCGGCCCCAAGGTCAACAAGTTCATCGGCAAGCCCATCGGTTCCGAGATCGACGGCGACACCGCCGGCCTCCCCGGATATACTCTGGTCATCACCGGCGGCTCGGACAAGACCGGCATTCCCATGAGGGGCGACATTCCCGGCCAGGTCCGCAGAAGGGTGCTCGTTTCGGGCGGTATCGGCTACCACCCCGCAAACGACGGCATGAGGAAGAGAAAGCTGCTCCGCGGCGACGAGATCAGCGCTGAGATGGTGCAGATCAACGCCAAGGTGACCGCCTACGGCGAGAAGACTCTCGACGAGCTGGCACCGAAGAAAGAGAAGAAGGATGCAGCTCCGGGCGCCAGGCCATCCCACAGGTAAACCTGACTGGAGCCTTGTGCTCCGCCTTTCCCTTTTTCAATTCCCTGTTTCCTAGCGTGGCATATAGTTGTCGTCTTTGTCGCGTGCCATTCTAAAGTATTCTAGATCGTCTATGTGCTCCGGTATCAGCAGAATACCGTCGACGTCCAGCAGAATTTTCAGAGTGATCCACTCGAGGTGTCTGTTCACCATACATTGCCGCACGCTAACCTCTGAACTGTCTTCTATGTGCATATCGATGAGCCGTTTCCGGAGAACTCTGCGGACGACTCCTTTGACTTCGTTGATACTGGCCGCTTTTTTAAAGTCTTCATCATCCAGTACAATCCTGACAAGCTCTTCGTCGCTTTGCCTCATCAGAACCCACCTCCGACAGTACTGACGGTTTAACATCTGCCTGTTAATTAACCTCTATCTCTATTTTGAATAAAGGGTTTTACCCGGTATCCCGGATAGTTTCAAATATCTGCTGACTATGTATCGGTCTTGCCCCGTTGTAAGTCCATTTTTTACTGCAATGCCGGTCACGCATCTTTGATAGCTGGCTCTCTCCAGCTTACTAATATTAATGGTCCCGACTGGTTACATCAGTGCGGTATCTATTGCTGCTTATTAACGATCATTTGGTGGTATTATTCACCGCAAACACCAATAATATATTTAATTATATATCTACAACATTGATTTGCTTATTGAGGAGGGTAGTATATGAGTAACATACTGAAATACGGAATTCTCTTAGTACTGGCAGTGGTCGTCGCTTCTATGATTGTACCTGCCGGTGCGAACCTGGTCGGAACTGCTTTTGGGTTCCCGACGATTGTGCAGAGCGGTACTACAACGGCATTCAACAGGGACACGGCAGCTGCCACGGACACTGAGGCATTCGCCCTTTCGTTCGCCAACACTGGCACGCCCCTCTTAGACGGATGCCCGACCTCTCCGGCTTTCACCCTGGGCTTCCCGACGATCGCACAGACCGTCGCTCAGACTCAGGTGCTGACTCACTGCGACTTCGCACAGACCACTGAGAACGCAGCGTTCTCGTATCCGTTTGTCGGTGTCGGCGGCGTAGCAATTCCGGGCTTCGGCTTCGGCTTCTAAACCAGATAGCAGGGGGCTAAACGCCTCCTACTTTTCTAATTTTTTTAATACTCTACTTCTCATATGTGGCTTCTCTTCAAAACGAAACCGGGTAGTCATGATCCTTGATCTTCACGAGTGGTCCGGGCCTGTTGTTGCCAGCGATACTATCTGCCCAGTATCTTTTTCCGTGTCATCGATCGCGCCGTTAATCCGACCGTATATATTCATATGTCGGGCACTCCCTGTATTTTATCGTCTTAAAACCTTTTAGATTCGTTATTATACATGACAATATATTAAATGACG
Organism: Methanocella sp. MCL-LM; assembly: GCF_049676595.1. Lineage (GTDB taxonomy): Archaea > Halobacteriota > Methanocellia > Methanocellales > Methanocellaceae > Methanocella_A. Next base: position 2,780,355 of record NZ_CP187259.1, on the reverse strand, counting down.
CTTGCCAATCTACATTTAATAATTGAGGAGGGTAGTTAATGAGTAAGGTGATTAAGTACGGAATACTCTTTGTACTGGCAGTGGTCGTCGCTTCTATGATTGTACCTGCCGGTGCGAACCTGGTCGGAACTGCTTTTGGGTTCCCGACGATTGTGCAGAGCGGTACTACAACGGCATTCAACAGGGACACGGCAGCTGCCACGGACACTGAGGCATTCGCCCTTTCGTTCGCCAACACCGGCGAGGCACTCCTCCCCGGCTGCCCGACAACTGGTTCCTTCACCCTGGGCTTCCCGACGATCGCACAGACCGTCGCTCAGACTCAGGTGCTGACTCACTGCGACTTCGCGCAGACCTCTGAGTGCGCTTCGTTCGCATATCCGTTCGTAGGTGTCGGCGGCGTAGCAATTCCGGGCTTCGGCTTCGGCTTCTAAATGAATTGAAAGGAGGGCAGAACGCCTCCTTCTTTCTCTTTTTCCTGGTTTCCTGCCGTGGCGGGAGCACTTCTTTAACGGGCGCATTAATCTAATGCTAAAGTCTGATTATTCGTTTTTATACATAATAATATATTAATTCAAGCCAATATAACATAGAAACAATCATTGAGGAGGGTAGTATAATGGTTAGAAAACTCTTTACCGTAGTTTTGCTGGCGCTGGCCGCCATTCTCATATCCATTCCGGCGGGCGCGTCTCTTGTCCCGATGTCATGGGGCTTCCCGACGCTGGTCCAGGACCACACTCTGACCGCTTTTGAAAACAACCTCGCCGAATCCTCGGCAAGTGAGTCAGCAGCAGTTGCATTCCCGACATCTGCGGGCTCGTTCTGTGGCACCAGTGCCTTCGGGTCAGCATTCCCGACTATCACGCAGTCCGCAGCCAAGGATGACTTCCTGATGAGCAACAAGTTCATGCAGGAAAAGCAGTCCATGGCATTCGCTTATCCATGGCTAAGCATCGGCGGCTCTCCTGTGCCATCCATGGGCTTCCTGTAAACCGGGCGTGCTGTCGTCTGGCCGCGGCCGGCGGGCATACGCCGGCATGTGCCGCCAACAGGTGCCACCAGCAGGCGTCCGACCGGGGTCATCCGACCGGGGTCGCCACCTCTTCTTTTACTTATTTTAGACTTCTGCCAGGGGCAATGTGTCGTCCCTGTCACTCTTTACCCCGCATGACATCTCTGGATATTTTGTCCCAAGGCTGTTATAATAGATTTGAAAGCGGTTCGATTTCGTTATAATACATAATAATATATTTATTATCGTTTCCTTTACTTTATCAATGTCAAGTAGGGGGGATTGTATGAGTTCGATAAAGAAATTTGCCGTATTATCGATGCTGGTCGTTGTCCTCTTCGCGTTCAACGTCCCGGCATCTGCTCAGATCGGTATCGGATCCGCTACCGCTGCGACAACCGCAGCATCGTCGCTGACCTCAGCCTTTTCCAGCACCGCTACAGCGGCTGGCTTCGGGGCGTTCGGCGGCTTCGGATTCCCGTTCAACTGGGGCTTCTCCCGGTTTGGAATAGGTGGGTTCCCATTCAACTGGGGACTTGGCGCTGGCTTAGGTACCTTCGGTCTGGGCTGGAACCAGTTTAGCCCGTGCTTCGGAACAGGCTCGTTCTTTAGCCCGTGCTTCCTCGGAACCGGCTGCTTCCAGGGTCTGCCCTTTATCCTGGGCTCTCCGGGTGGCTGTGTCGGGCCTGGCTTTGGTGTGACTCCGTGGATGTTCGGCCTTGGCGGGTGCACTAAGAGCGCTCCGTTGTTCTTCGGTGCTCACGGCTTCGGGTTCCCGTTCACGCTCGGCGGCATCGCTGCTTCGCTGATTCCGCCCGTGTGTGCACCGCCTATACCCGCGGCGCTTCCCGCATGCCTGCCTGCAGCAACCGCTGTATGTCAGGGTCTGCCCTTTATCCTGGGCTCTGCGGGTGGCTGTGTCGGGCCTGGCTTTGGTGTGACTCCGTGGATGTTCGGCCTTGGCGGGTGCACTAACAGCGCTCCGTTGTTCTTCGGTGCTCACGGCTTCGGGTTCCCGTTCACGCTCGGCGGTATCGCCACTTCGCTGATTCCGGCCCCGACCCTGTGCTGAACAGGAGTATTCAGGGGGTCACTAATGTCCCGGCCCTCGGGTCGGGGATCAAGTGATCCCTCGAAGACTTTTTTTAACCCGATTGCTGCACTGGCGTAAAAACTTTTATCTGATAGCACCCGGGAAAAATCGTCTAAAACAGGCATCAATAGGGTATTATGCTTCTTTTTCTCTCAAAATGGCCTCGAATCTCGTATTTTATAGAATCATACTGGTATAGACCTGATTTTCGATAATTTCCTACACTAACTTATTTATCATCATTTACGAAGATTCATTTTGCAGGGGGGAATGAAGTGGAAATGAAAAAGCTAGCCATATTCGTTCTTCTCGTGTTAGCCGCACTGGCTCTCACCCTGCCCGCTGCCGCCTGGTGGGGTGGCTGGGGCTGGGGTGGCTGGGGCTGGGGTGGCTGGGGTCTCGGCACCTGGTGGCCCTCCTGGGGCATCAGCAGCTGGGCCTGGCCTTCCTGGGGTGGCTGGTGGTGGTAAACTAACCACATAGCTCCTCAAACCCATGCTACACGAGAAGAATGAGCGACAGTGGTCGAACAGAGAGAATCTTGGTTGGTAAGCGCTTAACGGCGCTTACTTCCAATTTCTTTTTAAAAGTTTTTGATTCTCGGCTGAGGGTGGCGTCAGCCCGGGGATCATTAGCAGTACCTCATTTTCACTTCTTCGAGCCTGTGCCCTCTGAGTGTCTTGCATCGCCTGCCCGCCTTTAAGGTGCGATTATATGTCCATCTTTAGCGGAAATATCCGCTCAAGGGTCTACAAATATATTTATTACGATTAGATAAATTCGTACATATTATTGAGGAGGGTAGTTATGGATAAGACGGGCGTATTGATCCTGTTGCTGATAGTATCTCTTGTCGCTTCTGCCGTTCCGGCCGGGGCGTTCATCGGCACAGGGATCAGCATGAACAAGCAGATAGGCGATACAATTAATTTTAACCTCGGTAAGCGAGTTGGCGCTGCCGGCACTGCCTTGGGTATTGCTGACATGGATCTCGGAGTTACCTGGGGCGTCAATTATGATCTTGCCTCTATGGCGGGCTATCCCTACGGTTACGGTGGCGTCGGTGCTGTCACTGCGGGTGATGTGGGGTATACTCTCGGCCTCAGTATGGACGAGACTCACGGGGCAGCTTTCGACGGCGCAGCGTTCGGCGTACCGCTGGCAGAGCAGAGCTTGACCAGTACTCGGTTCAACAACATAATAGCAAATAATAACCACTTCGAGAATACGCAGGTGGCGCTTCCGTTTAGTGGATTCCCGGTGCTGTAAAGTCATCGGGTGTATTTTGTTTTTTTGCGGCTGCAGTAATGCTGACTGCAGGATATCTGGCTACGAGCAGTGCCTGCCACCGACGGTGTTTTACTCTGGTATCCTGTCGTAGCAGGTGTTCTATTCTACCGCCTGAACCGGGTCCAACCTTCATGTTCTGTACCGCCCGGGACATAGAATAGACATTCTCTAATATACCTGCCGCGTATATGACCCCTGTATGGTAAAACAAGCCCATTTTTGGTCTTATTGTAACACATTGCTTATTATTGTCTTTTATTTTAACAATTAGCTCTAAATTTTACCCAGAATGCGATAAAATACTTCAGAACGGTTACAATTCGTATTTTTAAATAATAATATATTTATTTTGTATAGTTAGACATAACATTGCAGTTTCGGAGGTGTAGTTATGAATATGGCAAGTAAAATTACAGTAGCAGCAATCGTAGCTCTGGCTGCGTTGCTGATTACGACACCCGCTTTCGCTCTGATTGGGGCAGGCGGCGCATATGGTCTTGGAGCTGGAATCGGATCACCTTTAGGTCTGGGAGGAGCATGCGGACCTTGCGGTGCACCAGTAGCCTACGGACCCCCGCAGGATTGTGTTGCACAGATCTACTGCAACATCCCGGTCACGTCTCAGATACCTGTGACGGTTCCGGCGACTGTACCGCAGCAGGTACCCATTACGGTCCCTGTCACGAGCTTCGCGCCTGTGACGGTCCCGAAGGCAGTCGTGGTCCCGCAGACCATCCCGGTCCCGGTAGTTACTCCGGCAGTAACCTCGACCACAGTTCCGTGCACTGTGCCTGTCCCGACGACAGTACCAGTGACCTCTTGTATCCCGCAGGTGACCACCGTTCCGCTCGGCAGTGCCTGTGGAGCAGCAATTCCCGCAGTAAACCCCTGTGCGAGCCCCTGCGCCCCTAACATTGGCGCAATTCCCGGCGCCATCGGCTCCGGTCTCGGCGCTGGCATCGGCAGCGCAGGCCTCGGCTATGGCCTCGGTGCCAGCGGCCTCGGTGGCTACGGTCTCGGGTCTAGCCTTGGCACAAGCCAGTTCGGCCTCGGCTCCGGCCTTGGAATGAGCCAGCTCGGCATGGGCATGAACCGCCCCCTGGCCACCAGCATGCCGGCATCCACCATGAGCATGCCCGCATCCACGACGGCAGCAGCCCCGGCAGCAACCACTTAAGCCTGCAGAGAATAAACGCATAGGTTGGGAATCAGTCAACAGATGATTGGCGAACTGGGGGAAGCCCCAGTTCGTTTCAGTCTTCACTTCGGGGTTTATGTACCCTCCTTTTTGAAACAGGCTTTTTCACGTCACGCGAGACTACTGGTACTTTCTTCTACGCCTGTGTCTCATTCGATCAATAAAAAACCGTAAAATGAGCTATTTTTAATTTGTATGGTCATTTATGCCTTTTTTACTAATTCTGACGCTTGTTATCGTTACTTCAACTGGCAATTTATTTATCCGACGGAGCATACCTTCTCTTGATGTTGGAAGGGTGTTGCATGCTCAGGTATACGTCATTCGTTGTCTGCGTTCTGCTGTTGTTTGTGTCTGCCATTCCGCAGGCCTCAGCGAGCAGCTACGCAAACGTGAATATGTACGGGTATCCGATGACGATGGGTATCGGCGGTACTGGTGCTGCGGGTATCCCTGGAGAAAGCTACACTTATACTAACGACGGGCTGGATGTTTCCGACGTCATGTCCCGGTACGGTATCTTGTCCAGCTCGATCTCGTCCGGCGCTAACCCTACTTCAGTAAACGGCTACGTGAGCCCGTACTACAACGGGATTTCTCTGGGCGTGAACTTCGGGTATCCTACCGCGAGCCACGACGCGTCTACCGCCGCGTTTGCCAAAGACATGGCCTACGAAGCCGATCTGGATAACGCGTTCATCGCGTTTCCGGGGGTAGGCGTGGGTTCGGCAGGCCTCAGCTCCCCGACCGTTTCCAGCAACAAGGCGAGCGTGAAGTACGCGGAAAGCATCAAGTTCCAGCTCACCACCGAGAGCGATACCATGGACCTGGGTGGCTTCTATTCCCCGCTGGGCCTCGGACTCGGCTACAGCAGCGTAGGTGTTCTCGGCAGCACAAGCATGGCGAACGGCGGGCTCGGAATGCCGTACTACTTCGGGACGGTTTAGCCGGCTTAACGGAGGCAGGCGATGTTCCAGTCGACCAACACCGCTGATGCGATAACCGACGCGACCCTCAACCTCGTCTCGTTCCTGTACGGGAACTGGAACAAAATACTACTATCCATCGCTATACTTGTAATAGCGTTGCTCGTCATTAAATTTTTAAAGATCGCCTTAGCCCAGATCAGTAAAGACTATAAGCTGCCCCCAAAGCTACTTCGGACTCTCAATACCGTGGTCACCTACGGGACGCTTATCCTGGCTATCGTCAATATCCTTGCCGTTTTCAATATTCAGCTCTACTCTCTTATCGTGAGCCTGGGGCTGATCAGCGCCGTGATCGTCCTTGGCTCGCAGCTGGTGATCTCTAACCTGCTGGGCGGCACCATCGTGTACATTGAGAAACCTTTTGAAGTAGGGGACGTGATTAAGGTGGGCGAAAACACCGGCGTGGTCGAAGGCATCAGTTTCAGGTCGACCACTATGCGGGGGCTAAATGGCCTGGTGATCACGATACCCAACTCCACGTACCTGACCATTTCCATCACAAATTTTACGAGAACCCGGCAGTACCTCGTCAAACTGCCTTTTACCGCTCCGCGGGACGTTAGTATGTCCGGGCTGGTCGACGCCCTTCGATCGAAAGCATCTGCCGTTCCGGGCCTGGTGGAGGATATGGAAGGCTCTCTCTATAAGCTTGGCATAAACAAGGATAACGTGGACTACGAACTTCACTTCTGGATCTCAGACCCTCGCGCTTCTGAGGAGGCCAGATCCCGTGTCGTAGATATCATCGGGCAGTTCCTGCCGCAAAAGGATAAAGCTGGTACTTGAGCGGAAGATCCCCTTGCCCGGTAAAACTTTCGTGCGTTAATAAGAAATACTCTGCTTGTGTACTATCACTGGAACGTATTTACATATGGCGTGAGCTTGTGATAATAATACTACAGGGCAGGTTATTTTGTCCGAGGGATGCATACCTCTCGAGGTGCGCACACATGTCTTTATATATCAAAGGGCACGCACATGTTTTAAACACCGAAAACTTCATATGCTCGTATGGCATTAAGAGATTCGCATCGTTACCACGATGCCTCATACCGTAGGATAGGCACTGACCTATCTGGCGAATGGACGACTCGTCCGAACACGGTAATCGTGTGAGTCGGGCTGACGGTTAAACCGGCAGACCTTACGGAGGAACTAATAATGAAGAGCATCAAGAAATCTAACCCGAGAGTGTTACAGCTCATCACCGACCTCAAGGCGAAGTCCCGGGAGCAGAACGTAGGTATCTGGAGGGACATTGCAGAGAGGATGGAGAAGCCGGCAAGACACTATGCGGAGATCAACCTGAGCAAGATCAACAGGTACAGCAAGGAGAACGAGACTATCATTGTCCCCGGCAAGGTCCTGGGCACTGGTAACCTGGATCACCCCGTGACTGTTGCTGCTCTGAACTTCAGCCTCACCGCCGAAATCCTCATCGACGACGCGAAGGGCAAGTGCATGACCATCGAGCAGCTCATGAAGACCAACCCCACGGGCAAGGGAGTCCGCATACTCAAGTAAGGAGGCAAAAGACATGGTTTTAATCAACGCAGATGGACTCATCGTCGGCAGGCTTGCCAGTCTGGTTGCCAGGAAGCTTCTCGAGGGCGACGAGATCATTATCATCAACGCCGAAAAGGCGATCTTATCCGGTTCCCGGGTCAACAGCTTAGCAGAGTACCGGCAGACCCTCGTGCGCGGCACGACCGAAAAGGGCCCGTACTTCCCCAAGCGCCCGGACCAGATCCTCAGGAGGACTGTCAGGGGCATGCTGCCTTACAAGATGCAGCGTGGCAAGGACGCAATGGCAAGGCTTCAGGTCTTCATCGGCACTCCGACGGAGTTCGCCGGCCAGCCGTCCGAGACTCTGGAACAGGCCAGCTACAACCGCCTGAGCTCGTTCAAGTACGTAAAGCTCGGCGAGATATCCAAGCTGCTGGGAGCAAAGTTCTGAAGGTGATCACATGGCCGAGAAGAAAGTTTTAACCACAAGCGGCAAGCGCAAGACCGCAATCGCCCGCGCCACTGTCCGGAAGGGCACCGGTGTCATCAGGATCAACAAGGTCCGCTTAGATGCACTGGAGAACGAGCTCGTCCGGCTCAAGATCTCCGAGCCTCTGATCATCGCTGGCTCCGAGATCGCAAAGGCACTTGACATAAACGTCGAGATCCGTGGCGGAGGCTTCATGGGCCAGGCAGAGGCTGCTCGTTGCGCAATCGCAAGGGGCATCGTAAACTGGACCAACGACGTCGCGCTTCGCGACGCATTCATCGCGCACGACAGGAACCTGCTTGTCAACGATGTCAGGCAGAAGCTGCCGAAGAACTACGGCGGATCTGGCGCAAGAGCCAAGTTCCAGAAGTCGTACCGTTAAGCTCTTGGGGGGAAACCCCGAGAGATATATTGGGAGAAATCCCAATTAACCTATTGGGGGACATCCCCCCCAATATAACTGGAGACAATCATCAAATGATACCCGTCAGATGTTTCACCTGTGGCAAGGCAATCTCCGATGTGTGGGAAGAATATAAAGCCCGCGTCGAAGAGCGAAAAAAGAACCTGCAACAGGGCGAAGTACTGAAGGTCGGCGACATCCTCGACGATCTGGGCGTAGAGCGGTATTGCTGCAGACGCATGCTGCTTTCGCACGTTGAACTCGTCGATGTGCTGGCACCGTACCAGTAAATAAAGATGCGTTGGGATCGTGGGGTAGCCTGGTCCATCCTTTCGCGTTCGGGACGCGGAAACCTGAGTTCAAATCTCAGCGATCCCACCAACCATCTTTATTCGCAACGCATTTAGCGTTGTGTCTGTAACCACTCGGGGGGATTCCCGGGGCAAATCCAGGGCAGATTTAATCATCGTATGTCTAATGTTTATTGTTCACATACACAGAATCACGTTTTTAGTGTACACTGTGTTTTAGTGCAAACTCGTTTCACAGTACACTATCTTATCACCAGGGGGTGTCTTTTTGGAAGTTAAATCAACCAGCAAAGAAATTAGGGACCGTTATACTCGCTACGAGCGTGCCAGGATCATAGGCGCAAGGGCGCTGCAAATATCCATGGGTGCGCCAGTCCTCGCCAAGAATCCGAAGACCGTAGAGCCTATCGAAGTTGCTATCCTCGAGCTAGAGCAGAGTCTGGTGCCAATCACCGTCCGCAAGATCAATAAGTCGGCAAGGCGTGAGGTCGCTACGTCGTCCTGATATCTTTTTCTTATCCGTGCACGTATAATATTCCGGGAATATTATTTTAATGGGAGGTATGAAGTTTGATCATTGACGAAATCCTGGCAAGGAAAATTTTCGACAGCAGGGGCAACCCTACCATCGAAGTCGAAGTATACACTGACGATGGCAACTATGGTGTGGCAGCAGCGCCAGCAGGTGCTTCAACGGGCTCTTACGAGGCCGTGGCCATATCTGTGGAAGACGCTCTCGCGAAGCTCGAGGCCGAAGTCATCGACCAGCTGATCGGCGAATATGCAGCCGACCAGGAAGACATTGACAATCTGCTCCACGAAATCGACGGTACGGATAACTTCAGCAACATCGGCGGCAACCTGTCTGTCGCGCTCTCCATGGCTACTGCCAAGGCCGCCGCAGCCGCGTTCCACATGCCGCTATACCGCTACCTCGGAGGAGCGTTCCCCTCGATGCCGTACCCGCTGGGTAACGTGCTCGGCGGAGGCGCGCACGCTAAGGGAGCGACGGATATTCAGGAGTTTCTCGTCACGCCGATCGGGGCACCTACTATCGAGCAGGCAGTCTACGCCAACACGCTTGTCCACAAGCGGGTCAAGAAGCTGCTTACCGACTCGGGCATCATCTGCCACAAGGGCGATGAAGGCGGCTGGGCTCCCCAGATTAAGGACTCCAAAGCCTTTGAGATCGTCAGCAAGGCGGTCGACGAAGTCTCGGGCGAACTCGGCTTCGAGATTAGGTTCGGCCTGGACGTAGCCGCAACAGAACTCTGGGACGGCAATCACTACGTCTACAAAGATACAAAGCGTACGACCGAGGAGCAGATCGAATACCTTGCAAGCCTTATAGACGAGTATAACCTGTACTACGTCGAAGATGGTCTGCAGGAGAACGACTTCGAGGGCTTCGCAAGGCTTACTGAACTGGTAGGCGACAGATGCCTGATCTGCGGAGACGATCTGTTTGTAACCAACGTTTCGCGTATCGAGCAGGGAATCGAAAATCTAGCCGCCAACGCTATCCTGATCAAGCCAAACCAGATCGGCACTGTGACGGATACGTACGAAGCCATCAAGCTGGGCAAAACTTATGGCTATGCGACGATTATGTCCCACAGGAGCGGCGAAACCACCGACAACACCATCGCTCACCTGGCAGTCGCCTTCGGCTGCGAGATGATCAAGACCGGTGTGGTAGGCGGAGAGCGGATTGCCAAGCTGAACGAGCTGATCCGGATCGGAGAAGAAATAGGCAGCGACAGAATGACGGAGAGCCCTCTGTGAGGGCTTTAGTGGAAAGCCACGGGCGTTCCATTAGAAAGTCCCCAACGGGACTTTCCATTTTACAATCATAAACATTGATAGTTTACTAATAAAGGAGTTGTCAAAAAATGGCAGAAACAGAAAATGTCAGAGAGATTAGAGATGAGAATTACCAGTCATTGATACCGATGGATGAGTACCTTGCTGCAGGCGTGCACATCGGTACGCAGCAAAAGACTGAGGACATGAAGAAGTTCATTTACAGGGTCAGGAGCGACGGCCTGTACGTTCTGGATGTCCAGAGCACCGACGAGCGCATCCGCGCCGCAGCCAGGTTCCTGTCCAGGTACGAGCCGGCCAACGTCTTAGTCGTATGCGCCAGGCAGTACGGCCAGCACCCCGCTGAGATGTTCGCTAAGGCCATCGGCGCAAAGCACATCGTAGGCAGGTTCATCCCCGGCACGCTGACCAACCCCGTCTACATGTTCTTCGCAGAACCGGACGTTGTCGTAGTTACCGACCCGATCGGCGACGCACAGGCAGTCAACGAGGCCATCAACATCGGTGTGCCCGTAGTTGCAATGTGCGACACCAACAACATGACCTCGAACATCGACTTAGTCATCCCGACCAACAACAAGGGCCGCAAGGCACTGGCGCTGGTCTACTGGCTGCTCGCCCGCGAAGTCACCAACGAGAGGAAAGAGCAGGGCTTCAGCTACACCGTCAACGATTTCGAGTCGGAGATTTAAACCCGGAGATCGCATAGATCATTATGAGAAGGCCGGCTGTTGCGGGACAGTTCTACCCCGGCTCCGAAAAAGAGGTGCGCAGCCTCATCGCGAGGCTCGCCCCGGCGGAGCAGCGGGAAAAGATCAAAGCCTGCGGCATCGTCGTGCCTCATGCCGGCTATATCTACTCGGGCGGCGTCGCAGCCGACGTATACGCGTCCATCCGGGGCGCCCCTACTTTTGTGCTGCTGGGCCCAAGCCACTATGGTGTCGGGTCCCCAGTCGCCGTTTCCACCCAGCCGTGGGAAACACCCCTCGGCCCAGTAGATATAGATGAGGATTTTGTCAAATTGCTGGACGGTATCATAGACCGGGACGAAGTTGCACACCAGAGCGAACATTCGATCGAAGTGCAAGTACCTTTCCTGCAGTACTTCTTTAAGGATTTCAAAATAGTTCCGATATGCCTGGGCATGCAGGACTATGATTCAGTTAAGGAAGTTGCTACCGAGCTGATCTCAGCGCTTGGCAAATACGACCGGCAGGTAGTCATCGTGGCATCCAGCGACTTTACCCATTACGAGCACGTAAGCGTGGCAAAGCAAAAGGACACGACCTTGATCAAAGACATCGAAAAACTGGATGTCCCTGCCTTCTATGATGATCTGTACCGCTTAAACGCAACTGCCTGCGGCTACGGGCCCATCGCGACCGCGATGATGGTCTGCGGTGCCCGGGGTGCCAGTAAGGCTCGCCTGGTCAAATATGCGACCAGCGGCGACGTTACCGGCGACAGCCAGGTAGTCGGATACGCGGGAATGACAATAGTATAAGGGTGTTATGGTCAAGTATTCTGCCCCCGGAAAGGTCTTTTTGTTCGGAGAGCATGCGGTCGTCTACGGCAAGCGGGCGATAGCGTGTGCCATCGACCTCAGGACAACGGTCGAGATCACATCCTCCCGCCAGGGAGTCCGCATCCAGTCTGCTTTTAAGGACGAGCCCGACAAAAATCAGTACATCAAAGTGGCTTTGAAAAAGTTCCAGAGGTTTGCCTCTGTCGACGGAATCAACATCAGCGTCTCGTCGAAGATTCCGGTCGCATCAGGCCTCGGCTCTTCAGCCGCTGTCACTATCGCCACGATCGCCGCACTGAACGACGAATTTCAGACTAACCTGAGCCTCGAAGAGATCGCCGCTATGGGCCACCAGACTGAGCTGGAGGTTCAGGGCGCAGCCAGCCCGACCGACACTTTCGTGTCGACGATGGGTGGAACGGTCATCGTGCCCGATAAAAAGAAGCTGCCTCCCATAACCTGCGGCGTTGTCGTGGGCTATACTGGTATCTCCAAGTCCACGTCCCGAATGGTCTCGAGAGTGAGGACACTTAAGGAGCGCTACCCGGAGATCATCGACGGTATCATGGACTGTATCGGCAACATGTCAACCCGGGGCGAAGAGCTGGTCGCCAAAAACGACTACAAGTCTATCGGGGAGCTCATGAACGTAAATCAGGGCCTGCTGGACGCCATCGGCGTCAGTATCCCCGAGCTCTCTGTCCAGGTGAACGCGGCACGGTCGTGTGGCGCCTACGGCGCCAAGATCACCGGGGCCGGAGGGGGAGGCTGCATGGTAGCGCTCTGCGAGCCGGACAAGTGCAGGGAGATCGCCACAGCGATCGGCAAGTCCTGCGGAGACAGCTTCATCACTAAGCCCACGGCGGAAGGGGTGCGGAGAGAATGAGCGTCATCGTGCTCAAGATCGGCGGCAGCGTTCTCACGGACAAGGGCCGGAGCTCCACCGCCCGGCCGGAGCACATCTCCCGCATCGCCGCTGAGATTAGTCAGGGCCTGAGCTCGAAGCTCGTGCTCATCCACGGCGCAGGCTCGTTCGGCCACCACCAGGCGAAAGAGTTCGGCCTCAAGGCTGGCCTCAACGAGACGAGCATCAAAGGTATCTGGCCAACTCACCTCGCAGTCAAGACGCTGAATGGCATGATCATCGATCAGCTATACCAGAACGGTGTATATGCCGTGCCCATTCACCCGCTCTCGATCTGCGTGCTCAAGGACGGCCGCCTCGACTCCGTCTGCATGGACGTGATCGACGAGCTGCTTTCCCGGGGCATTGTTCCGGTGCTGCACGGGGACGTCGCAGCCGACCGGACAAGAGGTATAGATATACTCTCGGGCGACCAGATCATAGCCGCCCTGGCGAAGGCGCTCAATGCCAAAAAAGTGGGCATCGGCACCAACGTCGACGGGGTATATGCAAAGGACTTTAAGATCATAGAAGAAATATCACCCTCGAACATCGGCATTGTGAAAGATGCTCTGTCGGGCTCCGGAGGCGTCGACGTCACCGGGGGCATGTACGGCAAGATCACAGAGCTGATGGATCTGGCTGCATCGGGCATCCCGTCGCTTGTCTTCAACGCGGAGACGCCCGGCAACGTGTCCGGATTTTTGAGAGGGACGTGCAAAGGCACGCTGATTCACGGAGACTAAAACATGGGAACCTCAAGAAGGAAGATCGAGCATCTGGACATCTGCGTCACCGAAAAAGTGGAGTCTCACGGCAACGGTTTCAACGACGTGGAGCTGATCCACAGGTGCCTGCCGGAGATCGATAAGGCTGACGTCTCAACCGAGACCAGGTTCCTCGGACATCTGTTTAACTCTCCTATCATGATCGCTTCCATGACTGGCGGCCACCCGGAAACTACCCTGGTGAACGCCAACCTCGCGAAAGCAGCAGAAGCGCTTGGCATAGGCATCGGCGTAGGCAGCCAGCGGGCTGCCCTGGAAGACCCGGCTCAGGAAGATTCCTACCGGGTGGTTCGTGACGTGGCGCCGAAGGCCTTCATATACGGTAACATCGGCGCTCCGCAGATCCTCCACTATGAGCTGGAGAAGATCGAGCGGGCGGTCGAGATGATCGATGCTGACGCGCTTGCAATTCACCTGAACTTCCTGCAGGAGGCAATTCAGCCGGAAGGGGACCTTGATGCAAAAGGCTGCCTCGAAAAAATCGCTGAAGTCGCTTCCGGACTTTCTGTCCCGGTCATCGTGAAAGAGACCGGCGCAGGCATCAGCCACCTCGATGCGTACGCCCTGCGTAAAGCGGGCGCATCCGCCCTCGACATCGGCGGTCGGGGAGGCACCAGCTGGGCGGGCGTCGAAGTGTACCGGGCCCGCATGGAGCAAGACCGGATGGGCGAACACCTGGGCCGCAAGTTCTGGGACTGGGGTATTCCCACGGCAGTAAGCATTATCGAGGCTGACGTAGGCCTGCCCATCATTGCCACTGGCGGAATCCGTGACGGAGTCACGGTAGCCAAGTCTATAGCGCTCGGCGCATCCCTCGCTGGCATCGCCCTGCCGCTTGTGTCCGCGGCGAGAGACAGCCCGGAGAAAGTCCAGGAAGTTCTGGAAGTATATATCGAAGAGCTTCGCGCCACGATGTTCCTGACGGGAGCGCAGTCGATCGAAGCTTTGAGAAGAGCCCCGGCAGTCATCACAGGCCACACCCGTGAGTACCTGGAGGCAAGGGGCTTCAAATGGGCTTCTTTTGCCCAGCGGTAATGGGCAAAACCTATGCCCAAAGGTAACGGGCACACGTCCAGAGGTTGGACGTGATTTACGCCCGGAGATAAGTTACAGGATGTAATACTAATGAAAGATGTAGGAATCATCGCGGTCGGCGGCTACGAGGAAGTAGGCCGCAACATGACCGCCATAAGAGTAGGAAAAGATATCGTAGTCATGGACATGGGTGTCCGGCTGGACCGGATTCAGATCCACGAGGAAACCGAGATAGAAAAGATGCATTCTCTCGACCTCATCCAGATGGGGGCCATACCCGACGACAAGATCATGAATAACGTTGACGGCAACGTGATCGGTATCGTCTGCTCCCATGGTCACCTCGACCACATCGGCGCAGTCCCCAAGCTGGCCCACCGGTACAAGTGCCCGGTCATCGGCACTCCGTTTACCGCCGAGCTGATCAAGCAGGAGATTGAGTCCGAACGCAAGTTCGACGTGGCGAACAAGGTTAACGCACTGCCCTGCGGCCAGATTATGGAGCTCTCCAGGAACATTTCCATCGAACTCATCAGGGTACAGCACAGCATCATCGACTGCGCCTTCGTCGCAGTCCACACGCCGAACGGAGTCATTCTCTACGCCTGCGACTTCAAGATCGACAGGACCCCGGTTGTCGGAGAGGTGCCTGACTTCAAGAGGCTCAAGCAGATCGGCAAAGAAGGCGTCCTCGCGATGATCACCGAGAGCACCAACGTCACCCGGTCCGGCAAGACGCCGTCCGAAAAGGTCGCACGGGACCTAGTCTGGGATGCTCTTCTGGGCACCGAGGAAACCGAAAGCGGCGTACTCGTCACTACTTTCTCCTCGCACATCGCCAGGCTGAAGTCGATCATCGATGCGGCGGAAAAGATGAACAGGATACCTGTTCTCCTCGGTAACAGCATGGAGCGCTACTATGGTACCGCCCTGAAGATGGGCTACGTGAAAAAGCCTGACAACCTCCGCATCTTCGGCTACAGGAAGTCCATCGTCAAGGAAGTCAAGCGCATCATGGACGACGGTAAAGAGAAATACCTCCCCATCATCACCGGCCACCAGGGTGAGCCCGGCGCGATCCTGGGCAGGATTGCCAGCGGCGAAGTCGACTACAAGCTCGAGTCGGGCGACAAGATCATCTTCTCCGCTAACGTGATCCCTAACCAGCTCAACATGGCAAACCGCTACTCGCTGGAGACCAAGCTCAAGATGAAGGGCGCCAGGATCTACGACAACGTCCACGTGTCCGGCCACGCGTACAAGGAAGACCACTGGGAACTGCTCAGGATGGTCAAGCCCGAGCACGTCATACCCGCCCACGGTACCCTCGAGATGCACAGCGCCTACGCCGAGATGGCCGAAGACACCGGCTATGAGTTCGGGCAGACCGTGCACATTTTGAGAAATGGGCAAGAGCTGAGCCTGTAAATTGGGCTCAAGCTTTATTTTATTTTCAAGACAGTAAACTTTATTAGTCTCTTAACCATCTCTTACTGGGGATTATATTTGGATGAATCACCGACCTGCGGGCAGGACATCTCAACCGTAGAAGTCCACAAGCGGATCAACCGCTATTTTACCAAAACACAGGCGTTATATGAGCTAATCTGGATGACTCAGGACAGCCTGGCAATGCACTACGGAGTCTGGAACGACTCGATCAAAAACATCAACGATGCCCAGATTAACGAGAACCAGCTGGTCGCTGACTGCCTTAAGCTGGAATCCTCGGATATCGTGCTCGACGCAGGCTGCGGTGTCTGTGGTTCGGCTTTGTGGATGGCCGAAAAGTACGGGTGCAAGATCAGGGGTATCACGATTTCGGATAAACAGGTGGAACACGCGAAAAAGTTCATCCGGCAGCGAAAGATGGAAGACCGAGTCACGGCCGAAATGAACGACTTCTGCAATACTGGCTACCCCGACCAGTCTTTCACGAAGGTGTTCGGGATCGAAAGCATTTGCTATGCGCCGAAAAAGGCAGACTTCCTGAAGGAAGCTTACCGGCTGCTGAAACCGAAAGGCCGGCTGGTAGTCGCCGACGCCTTTCTGCCCCGGGAGGAATTGGCCGATGCAGAAAAGAAAATGTACGAGGACTGGTGCGAGGGATGGGCAGTCCCGGGGCTAGAAACGATCGGCGGGTTCAAGCAGCAGCTCCGTGCTGCCGGATTCGATAACATCGAGTTCAGAGACATCACCAAATACATTATGCCGTCGTCCAGCCGCATCTGGTGGATCAACATACCGTTTTATTATCCCTATAAGCTGCTTTATCCGATTCGTCTGGTTTCCCGCACTATCTACATGGATATGATTTCCAGCGTGTATCAGAAGGACCTGTTTGAAAACAGGACTTTTACCTATTGTATCGCCAGCGCGGAAAAACCCTGAAGAGCCAGGTTTTCTATTCATTTTTTCCATTTAGTCTAGCTCGTTAAGCCTGCGGTGTAAAATATTGCTTTACTGAGGGCCAGTACCACTGGCCACAGTATAAACTCGGCATCAGCCAGTACGTATGTGTTATTCAGCAGATGCCTTTTATCTGATGTAGCTCCGCTGTTGGCATAATAGTACGAGTATGCGGAAAAGAGGATCAGCGATATCGCGTAAAGGGGAACAATATCCGTGATTACGCCGACAATAAGGACTATGATCGATAGTACGTTTATCCAGTTTATCGCTCTGATCGAATTAGCTGTTCCCGCTACGATTGGGATAGTCAACAGTGATGATCTTCTATCTGCCTCGATGTCTTTTATGTCGAAAAAAATCGCATTTGCAAATAGTCTCAAAAACAAAAATATGAACATGAAAAATATCAGCAGATCAGGCTGGATTGAGTAGAGTAATACAATAAAGAATGTCCCGTACCATGCCCAGAGCGTGGTTGCGTAGATGCTTTTAAAGCCTATGATTTTCCTGGTCAGCGCTTTGAAAAAATATGTATACGTTATGCCTCCGAAGATGATGACCGCCATAAAAATCATTAGCTGGATGCTGCTGATTATCACCATTAACGCGATGAGCAGAGTGATAAGCAAAGTCTGCAGATATATGGAGATATTTTTCCTCTTTTCCAGGTATTCGACTTTTTCCCTGTCAGTAAAAATGTCCTTGTCGAGCTCGGACTGGTAGTTGAAAGAATAGACGATCAGCGGGATGACGTAGGATAGCAGCAGGGCATAGAAATTGATTTCTACGTTAAGCAGGAGGGTCATCACGAGCAGCAGCGAGGGCCCGATTAGCGCGGTGATGTGGGCGCCGTATTTTATTTCCTGGAAAAACAGCTTACAATAGTAGTTTATCATTTCAACCAGCTGACCTTCAGGTTTTCTATACTACCTTTTAGCGTCGGGGAAAATAACTTCGTACCGGACGCCGTTTTCCTTTTCTATCTTTATCTCAGCGTTGATCTGCTCTGTCAGCGCGAATATCAGGTTCATACCCAGCGTCCGGGTATTTTTGATGTCCACGTCCTCTTTGAAGCCGACTCCGTCGTCTGTGATTTCCATTCGGAAGTTCCCGTTCTCACCCTTTTTTATGGTTATGCTGATCTTGCCTTTCCTGCCGTCCGGAAAAGCGTGCTTGAAGGAGTTTGATATAATCTCGTTAATGATGAGCCCGAGGGGTATAGACGTATCGATGCTAAAGGTGAAGTCATCGATGTCCTTCTCGATGTTGATGCGATCCACGCTGATCCCGTAAGAATTGTAGAGGTTTTTAACCAGGCTGTCTACGTAATCTTTTATGCTGATACAGGCCATGTTTTCCGACTGGTAGAGTTTCTCGTGGATCAGCGCCATTGACTTGATCCGGTTCTGGCTGTCCTTCAGTATGTCATTTAGCTCCTTGTTGCTCATTAATGTCGATTGCAGGCCCAGCATACTGGAGATAATCTGCATGTTATTCTTGACCCGGTGATGGATCTCCTTGAGAAGCACTTCCTTCTCTTTCAGCGACGTGATGATCTTCTCTTCGTCTTTCTTGTGCTCGTTAATTTCCTTCTGCAGTGCGTTGTTTAAAATATACAGTTCTGCTGTCCTCTCTTTTACTCTGATCTCCAGCTGGTCGTACGAGTTCTTCAGGGCCTCTTCCGCGTTCTTTCTCGCGGTAATATCTTCTGCAATTAGTATATAGTAGGCGATTTTCTTATCCGAGGACTTGGTCGGAAACAGCTTGAGCGAGAGATATTTCTCCTTATTGTCCGCCGTTACATACCTCACGCTGTCCACGTGGACGGGTTCTCCCAGTTTCACTTTTCTCAGGCTCTCGACGACGCTTAGGTCCAGGTTAATGTTATAGTCAAAAATGTTGATATCCCGGGGAGTATCTGTTTCAGCCAGCCCGAAAAGCTCGTAGAATGTCCGGTTAGCCCTTAAGACCGTGCCATCGGTATCACACATGCACATGGCATCCGGCGAGTGCGTAACCATGTCCTGAACCAGCAGGGTCGTGTCTTCCAGTTTTTTGTTGATTTCTTCGATGGTCTGGGTTTTGATGTTGCTCAGTACATACACTACCAGGGTCAGGGTCAGGAAGATCAGGGCCAGATCATAGAATACCTGTGGTGCCAGGTTAAAACTGCTCACGTCAAGAGTCTTTAGCAGCGACAGCATATCCCCGGCGAAGCTCAGTATACAGTACCCGAAGATGATCGAAAAGAGGTACCTGTGCTTGGTGGGAATATTGATCAGCAGGTTAACCGTCGAAAACGAGATCAGCAGGACGTCAAGAATGAGCATCAGCGTGTATAGGTACGACCTGTAACTTTCGGCAATGTACGACGTTACATTCGAAAGGGTAAACAGTACCAGTAATATTATGAATATCCCGTTGATGTAAAATATCGTTTGTATTACGATACTGGCGAGCTTGTTTTTTTGCTCGAAAAATACTTTTAACAAGGCTACGAGGAGGGGTAAGTAGCTGATTACGGATACCAGCATGCCTATCGGGATGATGAGCGGCGAATCGATCACCGAGGGCAATACATACCATATAGTGCCCGACACCACGACTGAGATCATCGTAGCCCCGATGGCGATAAATATCAGTTTGGAAGTACGGTCGTTGTTAGAGGTATACAAGATATAGCTCATCGGCAACCCCAGAATAATTATTCCAACAACACCGATGACGCTGGTAATGGCAATATCCGAGGGAACGTACGAATATACGATCAGAATGGATGACGTAATCAGGCTGATAAGAAATATTGCAACCAGCAATATTAAAACGAAATTAAATCCTTTAACCCTTACAATTTTTGCATCCATGATATTACCATTTAAATTTGCTTTTTCCTGGCAAATACCTTAAAAGTAGATGGGCTTGCATACTAAAAAAGATTTTGGCGTCACTCAAAATTTTTGTATTTTAAGCTTTTGTCAATAATACAAAATTAATTACTATTAACATATATGGGCGGTTGGATTTTAAGTATTAAAGAGAATTTAAAATTTAATAAATTATGTTATTATATTAATTCTTTACTATTCGATATAATAACTAAGGATATTATTGTCACGAACATGGTTGTGAATACTGCAATCAATCCCATGGATAAAAAGATATCACTCGTACCGGGTGGGGCTCTAAGATTAATGACTCCATACGCGGCCTGGATGATATATACAATGGCTACTGCAGCCCAGTATGGCCTGGTGTTAAAGACTGTCGTTTTTAAAGTTCCTATTATGTCGTACTTCGATAGGTATATGGCAAATACCTGGAAGAAAATAAAG
Source organism: Methanocella sp. MCL-LM (assembly GCF_049676595.1). Classification (GTDB taxonomy): domain Archaea; phylum Halobacteriota; class Methanocellia; order Methanocellales; family Methanocellaceae; genus Methanocella_A. The sequence goes on along the minus strand of NZ_CP187259.1, from coordinate 2,760,240 downwards.
ACCACCAGGAACCATCCAAAGAAGTTCATGACCGGAACTCCGTAAAAGGGCCCGGGATTGGTCCATATCCATAATTTATGCACGGTAGATGCTATGGGGTCCATCGTAAGGTCCCACATTACCATGATGAAGGTGGCGATAAACGGGACTAAGAATACGTGTTTTCCTTCCAGTTGTCTGCCATACTGTCCCGTTATCACGTGAGCTAACATCCAGGATAAGTATCCTATTGAAAAGTACGCAAACATGATGGTGACTGGCACGTCAAATAGCCGGGGTCCTTCCATGTTTACATAGGTATAATAGCTAAAGGGGAACCCAGTTACAATACTTAAAGCTTCAAAAAAGTGACTCACGATCCAGGCAATGAAGAAAAATATAACCATGTTTTTCAAGCCGTAGCGTTTTATTCCATGGGCGGAAACTATGGCAAAAACTATGATCGTCATTATTACTGGCTGCATTTCATCGATGATTTTGATATCGTTAAACAATATCAGCAAAACTGTCACAATCGACAGTACGATTATCGATGCGTAAAGTAGCCTGTTGAATTTATCGTCACTATTCTCGCTTGCCCCAAACATTACTCATCACCGCTTAACATTAGAATATTGTACCATTCATCATTATTTTACCTATAAACAGGGCTATTGGCCAGAGTATAAATTCCGCATCTGATATTATATAAGTATATTTTAAAAGGTCTTTACCGGCTGTGCTATTTCCTTTTATTAGATAATACTGAGTATAAAGGGAAAATACTCCCAGCGAAATCGTATACAATGGAACAATACTTGTGTACACTGAATATATCAAAATTATCAGAGAGATAACATTCAGTAGCGATAATAGGTAATACGTATTTTTCTTTCCGATCATGATGGGTATGGTCATCAAGCCTTCTTGCTTATCTGTGGCCATATCTTTGATGTCAAAAAATACGTTATTGATGAATATCTTGAGATAGATGAATACGAACAGGAATATAAACATTACATCAAGGGTCAACGAATATAGAAATATGTTAAAGAATGTGCCGGAATAAGCCCAGACTGCTGTGGAGAAAACATTTTTAAAAGCCGGCACTATCGAAGCAAGACGCTTAAAAATGATCGTGTACAGTATTCCTCCGGTAAAAATTATAGCCAGGAATATGATAAATGACAGACTATTGATAAGCACCGAAAGTACTATTGTAAGAATTAAATATGTATAGAACAGGTAAGGAAATACTCTATTTCGATCGCTTAAATAGCGAGTCTTGTCGGAGTTCGTCAGCTTATCGATCTCAAGCTCTTTCTGATAGTTATAAGAGTATACCAGTAAGGGTATCAGGTAGGCAACCATCAGGCTTGTATAGTTCAACGGCAGCTCGAGAATTATTATTGATATCAATACAAACGATGGTCCGATAAGGGCTGTAATATGCCCTCCGTAAATCACTTCATTTCTAAAGCGAGATATTATGCTCGATAATGTCGACATTTTTATACCAGTGATCTTCCTTAACTTTTTGAATAACCAAAATTCAGCACATCTATGCCTTACTTATTATACTGGAACGTTATTACGAACTGGGCACCTTTTCCGCTATCTACTTCGAGTGTTCCATTGATCTGATCTATCAGTATGTTGACAATATTCAACCCTAGCGTTTTTAAATTATTGATATCAAAATCTTCCGGGAGCCCTCTTCCATTATCTTTTACGAGGATTTTATACTGGCCCGATCCTTGATCCTTTATGCTTATATAAATCTCCCCCTGCGCACCTTCCTCAAAAGCATGCTTCAGGGCGTTTGTTATCAGCTCATTTAAGAGCAGGCCGATAGGGATTGCCATGTCGATATTGAACGATATGTCCTCAATATCGGTGGTAATTTTGACATTGTTGACCTTTTTTCTATATGAACCTAACAAATTACTTATCAGGCTGGATATATATACAGAAAAATTAACGTAAGCAAGGTTATTCGACTGGTATAACTTTTCGTGGATTAAGGCCATCGACTTGATCCTGTTCTGGCAATCCCTGATTATGTCAATGAGTTGTCCATCGTTTACATATGCAGTCTGGAGCTCCAGCATGCTAGATATAACTTGCATGTTGTTTTTGACCCTGTGGTGGATCTCCTTTAATAGCACTTCTTTTTCTTTTAGGGATGCCTTTATTTTTTCCTCGTCTATCCTGTGCTCGGATATTTCACGCTGAAGTGCGTTGTTTAGTATCGAAAGTTCCGAAGTTCTCTCGTTGACTTTCGCTTCCAGAAGCTCATAAGCGTTCTTCCTATCCGTTATGTCTACACCCATCAGTATGTAGCTGGTGATGTTACCGTCTGAAGAATAAGTCGGGTAGAGTTTAAGCGAGAGGTATCTGAATTTTTCTCCGTGAGGTATCTGCACGCTCTCGATTACCACCGTCTTACCACTTTTCGCTTTCTGAAGCATTGAAGTTATGTCTGAATCGGTCTTGAAATTATAGCTGAAAATGTTGATACATTTACCTTCTTCACCGGCGATGTTCATAATTTTATTGAACTCGTTATTAGTTTTCAGGACGTTGCCCGCCGGATCGCACATGCATATCGGATCCGGGGACTGGGTAATCAGATCTTCGACAACCAGGGTGGTATCCTGTAATTTTTTATTCACTTCTTCGATCGTCGTAAATTTTATATTACTCAGCAAGTATGCGATAAGCGCGCCAATCAAGAATAAGAACATACACCCGTAGACAATCTCGGATATGTCCGGTAGACTGTAAATATTCATAAACTTGATGAGCTCACAAGTATCCCCAATGAAGCTTATCGAGTAAAAAATGAACAGTATAGAGTAAATATACCTGTGCTGGGTGGGGATGTTTATCAGGAATAAGACGGTGGATAATGATACGATGAGCACGTCTCCAATGACTGCCGCTGTATATATTACAACACTGTAGTTATTGCCGGCATAGTCAGGCATGTGGGTGAGTATCAAGTACAGGCTGGTTAGTATGAACGTGCTGTTGATGTAAAAAATCAACAGCTTGATTACTCCTGCCAGTTGTGATTTCTGGCTGATGAACGTATCTAGTAGTATAAAAGCCAGCGGAAAGTATCCCAGGACCATCATCAGCATTGCGATCGGAATTAAAAAGTTCGCATTGATCAACACTGGTACCAGGAACCACAGGATGCCTGAAATAGAGTTAAAAAGGATCATTAACGTAAGGCCGAGAAAAATCCTTCTAATAGTAATGTTCTGCGTTGTTATATATAGATAAGTAGATACGGGTAAGCATATGAGTAAAAGTCCCACAAAACCTATGACGCTTATAATCTCCAGATTTGCCGATACTATCGAGTATATAAATAATATTGTCGTAAAAATCAATAGTATTAGCTGGATGGCAATAAGTACAATAAATGTTAAATTATAGCCCTTAACTTTCAATATATTAAAATTATACTTACCCTTCCCCAGGCTCATCCGCTAACCCCGACCATTGGCTTGTCCAAATATCCCTATTATCCCAGATGATTACTTTTTATTACTTCTAGTAAAAAAAGATTGTGGCTTATTTTGAATAATTTACTTATTATAACCTGATATAACTCCAAATTAGTAATTACTATTATTTATTTCATAAATGTTAAGCTTATTCTGCATTTATCTGGAATAAATTATCTATATTTACTGTTAGAATAATCTAAGTGTTAAAAAATATGGTTGAAAAAAGTTTAAAACACTTTATTTTGTAGCGTACCGATCTTCTCGATCTCTATCTCTATGACGTCACCCTTCTTCATCGGCCCTATGCCCGAGGGGGTTCCTGTGGCAACGACATCCCCCTGTTCCAGAGTCATGACGCCGGAGATGAACTCCACGAGCTGGTAAGGATTGAAGATCAGGTTACTGGTATTGGAACTCTGCTTGATCTCGCCGTTGAGCTTAGACTTAATTGCCAGCCCCACCGGATCGATATCGGTCACGATGAACGGCCCGATCGGGGAGAACGTGTCAAAGCCCTTGCCCCGGGTCCACTGGCCGTCCTTCTTCTGCAGGTCCCTGGCTGTCACATCGTTAAAGCAGGTATAGCCGAGGATGTAGTCTTTGGCATATTTGGCGGGAACATGCTTTGCGCGCTTGCTGATGACGAAAGCCAGCTCTGCCTCGTAGTCTACTCTGGCGCTCTGTTTGGGATGGATGATATTTCCACCATGGCCGACTATGCTGGAAGGCGGCTTCAGGAACAGAATGGGCTCTTCGGGCAGCGCCTCTTTCATCTCCGCGGCATGGTCCTTGTAGTTCAGCCCCACGCAGACGATCTTCGTCGGGCTGCACGGAGGTAGTACGGTTACTTTGCTCATATCGTACTCTCTGCCGGCAATGTGCGAGTGTACTTTACCGTCGATTACCTCGCCGGTGAACTCGTGGTGGTTATGCCTGAACTTACCGATGATGGTCATATTTTAATTCTCCTGCCACTGGCATCCCGGGCGTACTTGCCCATTTCAGAACGCAGCAGGGTTTCGCCGTCGAATATGGGTCCGTCCCTGCAGACTCTCAGCCCCTCCGGATCCATGCAGCAGCTGCCGCATACTCCGATTCCGCACTTGATATAACGCTGCAGGCTGAACTGGGACGAACCGGCTACGCCGGCTTCGTCAAGAGCGCACAACACCCTGTACATCATCTTCTCCGGGCCGCAGCAGTATATCTGGGTGAACTTTTTTAAGTCAATCGACTTCAGCAGGTCGGTGACGTATCCCTTTTTGCCGTAGGTACCATCGTCCGTAGCAACGATTGTCTGTCCTGCCTTGTGGTACCTGCTCTCGAAGTGGACTTCCTCTTTTGTCCGGTATCCTGCCAGCGTAGTCACTTTAACGCCTATTTTACTCGCTTTTTCTCCGAGGGGTGCCAGCGGTGCGGAGCCGACGCCGCCGGATATCAGGAGTATGTCGTCGCCGACGATCTCCCAACCGTTGCCGTAGGGTCCGCGAATGCCTACCGAGTCTCCTACTTTGAGCTTGAACAGGGCTTCCGTCGCCTCGCCGACCTTCTGCACGGTGATCGCGTCATCGTAGGACAGCGTCATCGGGACTTCGTCAACTCCGCGCACCCAGACCATCACGTACTGTCCGGGTTTACCCCTCAGCCAGTCGGAGACGTCCAGCCTGAACGTCCTGATCGTCGGTGTCTCGTCGATGATCTCGGTGATTGTCGCATCGATCGGTTTCACTGCTTAACCCTCCTGTGGGCCATCCCTATAATGTCTTTCAGCTGCATGTTTTTCCTGTCCAGGTAATCCGATATGCCCATCGATACCGACGCGAAGGTGCCGATGTCCTCGTACACTGCAGAGCCAATCTCTACGGCGCAGGCGCCGGCCATCATGAATTCGATCGCATCGGCCCAGTTGGATACTCCTCCCACGCCTATGACTGGTATGTCAAGAGTCTCATAAAGATCGTAAACGCACTTGACTGCGACCGGCTTGACCGCCGGGCCCGACAGGCCGCCAGAGCGGTTCCCAAGAATCGGCCAGCCAGTGTTGATGTCGATGGCCATGGCCTTCAGGGTATTAATTGCTACCACTGCGTCGGCGCCGCCTTCCTGGGCAGCCAGGCCGATTGGCTTGATATCCGTGACGTTGGGAGTAAGCTTAACCCAGACTGGCACCTTGACAGTCGCTTTAACCGCTTTCGTAATCGCTTTGACCAGCTCAGGGTCAGTCCCGCACTGCATCCCGTAACCTTTGGCGTGAGGGCAGCTTACGTTCAGCTCGTAGGCGTCCGCCCCGGGCAGGCCGTTCGCTACAGTGGTGAACTCTTCCGGGGTCGCCCCGAAAATGCTGGCGATCACCGGCACTCCTGCCTCTTTCGCAATCTCCAGCTCCTGCCTGAACTCCCCGTAGGACGGGTTTGGCAGCCCCATCGCATTGATGTAGCCTTCTTCCAGGCGAATCATCGACGGATTGTGGTGGCCGAGCTTCGGCTCGGTGCCGATCGATTTAGTGACCACGGCCCCCGCGCCCATGGACGCGACCCTCTTCAGAGAGGCTCCCGTAGTCCCAAGCACTCCTGCTGCCAGAATCGTCGGATTCTTCAGCGTGAGGCCGCCGGCGTTACAAGTGATCTTCATAGTATCCAGCTTAAAAAAGGTGGAAGGAGCATATAGATTTTTTCGAGCCTTCGGCTCGGACCATGAAGAAAACTGCTGAGGTACCATGCCAGAACAGATGAATTGACCTAAAAACAAACATAATACCTAAAATCTTAACGGCCAGGCGTCGATGAGCCATAATCTCAAGTCAGGCGATATGTAGCCCGTTGAGTGATCTTAAACCCTTCCCGGCTCTCGATCATCTCTATGATACGCCTGATATCGTCCCCTATGAGCGCCTCTGCGTCCGCAGGCTCACCGATGGCTGCCAGCACTGCCGAGGACAGCATGTGCATGTCCGTGAAGTATATCTCGTAGACCAGCGCATCCATAAGCCTCCTGTCCAGGTATTCTCTCGTCTTCCCGTCTGTCTCCATAATCTTCCGGGCAACATACGCAATGGCATCCTGTACCTGCTCTGGCGCCCTCGGTATCGGCAGCGCCTCGATACTGTAGTTCCGGACGTTGTTCTGGGAGCAGAAGACCTCGAAGTACCAGTTCAGCACCGCCGAGTTGAGCAGGCCGAGGAGGTAGAGCGGCTGAATTTCCGGGTCCGTGATGACAATCTGCTTGATCGAGTTGCCGCAGACGTATCCTGGGGGCAGGAGGGCAAATTTCAGCCGGCGGCGGCAGGCTTTGTTTATGGTGTTGCGGCCGATGATGCGGGGCTGCTCGATGACTCTGGCAGCGGAAGGCCGCTTTTCCAGGAGCCCCTTTTTGTTCACCCACCGGGGGCTGGCACCGGTCTCCGAAAGATCCACGCAGTACTCGTGTAGGTGGATTCCTTTGATGAACATGTTCCCTGTCGGGATTTCCGATACGAACTCCCTGTCAATCGTCTCGTCCAGGTGCCCGACGCATATGTCGCCTGCTGCGGCAAAATGGCCGTCGCCTTTGAAGGGCGGCACTTTCCGCAGGTGCTTCAGCATGGTCCACTCGATCGCCGGGGCCGTTAGCAGCGGTACTTCCATGCGGCTGTTTGTGAGGGTCTTCAGCTCGTCCAGGTTGACTGATATGGACTCCCCTTCAAGGGTCTCTACGTCGGCGCCAAGCCGCAGGCTGAACTGGCTGCCAGGTTCTCCCCGGTGTAAAACTATAATTGCCGTTGCCTGGTTGACCCGATCGAACGCCCGGGCCTTTTCAGGTATCTCTACGATCTCTCCGATAGAGCAGGTATCAAAGATGTGGCGCCTCAGCTTTTCCGAAGACGTCTCGTTCAGGAAGGATGACGGGATAATGAGGCCCAGGCTGCCGTCAGCTTTCAGCAGCGAGAGGTTACGCTCTATGAACAGCTTGTAGAGGTTGAGATTGCCGTCCTGTAGCTTGTATAGGCCGCTCTTCATGATGTCCGATGCGAACACTTTTTTTCTGTTCCGGCTGTCGCTCTCCCCGCGATACATGCTTTTGACACGCATGTACGGAGGATTGCCTACTATTATGTCGAACCCCGAATCTTCCGGGGATGCGGAATCGGGCAGCAAAACATTATTTTTCGTCAGGCGTAACCCGGTGCTCTTCCATCCGTCGCAGCCAGCTTTTCTCAGTGAAAATAATAGCCTTGCTCTGGCCGCTTTCAGGGCATTCCCGTCGATGTCCATGCCGTAGATGTTATTCTCCAGAGTCTCGTGAAAAACCTGGCCGCCGGTCCTACCATCTCTGCCAAAAGCCTCTTTCAGCCGGGCCAGCTCTTCGGTCGCCGCATGCAGGAAGATGCCAGTACCGCAGGAGCTGTCAAGTACACTCACCCTGTTCAGTTGTTCCAGCGCTTTCCCGGCCTCTGTCAGGGAGCCAGAGTCAAGAATCTCGGCGAGAGTTCCCCATGAGCGGTCAGATTGCCTGTTTACCTGCCGCAGCAGCCACTGTTCTATCGTCCTTTTGCAGATGAACCGGGCCACTGCCGCCGGAGTATAAACGACTCCTGTATCTCGGGTTATCTGGCTTTTAATCCTGATCCTGGAAGCATCGAGTAGCCTGCACAGGTCTTCGGCCGGGTCATCCATCGATTGAATCAGGTCTGCGATAGATTCCAACCGGGCACTCTTACCGGTTGAACTCTCCGCTCCCGAAAAGCCGGCATTCGATAAGAGGCAGGATACCAGCGCATCATCAGCATAAGCTCTTGCTGCTGCCATATTTCCGCCGAAGGATTCTGCCGCCATCGTGCCGATCAGCCGTAAGTACCGATCGGTAAGGCTGCCGTTAAGCCTGTCCCGTGCCATGGGTTAATCCAACGGGATATGACCCTTAAAAAGGTTAAAGGTTTGGATACTGGTGGAGCCAGGTCAGGTATGGGACGGATCGATGATATCCATCTTGCGACGATCCGGGCTGACAAACTCCCGGATCACCAGCTCGTCGCAATGCGGGCAGTAGTACTGTATCTCCCCGATATCCTGCGATTCCATCAGCTCGATGACCGCGTACTTATCAAATTCCTTATTCCTGGCCGGACACCGCTTAGTCTGGCCTTTCCTGCGCGGTAGCGACCACTCGACATCCCGGAAGCTGCGTGTCATGTTAAACGGTCTGGCAAAAGTTCCCCTTGGCATGGATATATCACAAAGAATATTTTTGGGTATAACAAGAAAAATTCACCCCGCGTCTTGCCCGGCTTGCAATGCAGCAACCGGCATGCATCCATACCTTATGGCAAATCCTGGCGGGGGCTTTTGTATTTATGGCCCGTCCGGGCATATGGGGCTGAAGTAGCTGGTATCGAGTTATGTCAATTATGTCTCGATACCTATCTTAGGCCTGTCCCACGCATCCGATCTTTTAACCCCGAAAAGCGATACAGTTATGCTACATGGCAGGGTTAATTGATTCATTCGATACATTTAGGAGGAGCATGCTGAGAATCAGGACCCCTTCCCGCATCCACATGACGCTTATTGATATGAACGGCTCTCTGGGCCGGGTCGACGGCGGGATAGGGATCACGCTGGAGGAGCCATGTATCGTGCTGGAGGCAAAGCCGGCAGATACCGTAGAGGTCAGCGGCGATCCCGAGCTGAACGAACGAATGCGGAAGGCATGCGAGACAATATTGCCCGGCAGGGGCATCGACCTCAAGATCAAAAAGTCCTACTGGAACCACATCGGGCTTGGGTCCGGCACCCAGGCTGCGCTTGCGGCGGGTATGGCCATGTCCACCATTTACGGGTTAGGGCTTACGCCCCGGGACGTCGCCGCGAAGATCGGCAGGGGCGGGACGTCCGGGATCGGCATCGGCTCCTTCGAGCACGGCGGCTTTATCCTCGACGGCGGCCACCGCATGGACGCCAAGAATGCTTTTCTGCCCAGCTCGTTTTCCAAAGGCGTGCCTCCTGCACCGGTTATTCTGCAGCGGGACTTCCCGGAAGACTGGGACCTTGTGCTCGTGATTCCTCCTGCCAAGGGTGCTTACGACGTCTACGAGAAGGACATGTTCGCCAAGCTTTGCCCTGTGCCGCTTCACGAAGTGGAGCGGCTCAGCCACGTCATCCTCATGCAGATGCTGCCCGCCCTTGTAGAGAAGGATATGGACACGTTTGGCAAGGCAGTGAACACCATCCAGGAGCTCGGCTTCAAAAAGTGCGAAATCGATCTTCAGCCGGGATCGAGAGAACTGATCGAAGCCATCAGGTCAACTGGCGCCCCGGGTGTCGGAATGAGTTCCTTCGGGCCCACGATCTACGCGATCACAGACCAGCCTTCTAAAGTAGAGGCCGAGGCAAAGCGCCTTGTCAAGAACTGCACGGTGATCAAGACTCGCGCCAGAAACCTGGGCGCCGAGCTGACCGAGGTTTAAGATAATATGAAGGTGTGGTTCGGAGAGCAGGCCACCGGGGGCGGCTGGAAAATCGCCGGAAAGACGCCCGAAGAGCTGGCCGCTTTTGCGGGCTGCGCCGAGAGCTCCGAATCGATCCATAGTCTGGATTTTGAAAAAATTGCCATCGAAGCGGGGCTATGCAGCTCTCCGGCCGAGTACGTCCGGCTGGTGCACGACACGGCTATCCTGGTTGCCAGAAGCCGAATTCAGGCTCTGCTCTCGGGCAAGGATGCAGACATCGTCCAGTCGATCAAAGCCCTCGATACCATTCACGACGCTTACAATGAAGTTTCCGAGCGGCTGACCGAGTGGTATGGCATTCACTATCCCCAGCACCGGGCCCGGCCTCAGGAAATAATTACTGCTATTCTCAACTTCGCCCCGGGCGAGGTGCCCCCCGGAGCTCCGCTGACAGCGATCGATATCGCAGCCATGCAGGGGTTTGCCCGGGCTGCACAAGTCCTGTCCGACGAGCGAAAAGCTCTGGAGCAATATATCATGGCCTGCATGGATGACGTAGCACCCAACCTGTCGGACGTGCTCGGCCCCTTGCTTGGCGCCAGGCTGATCGCCCGCGCCGGAGGCCTCGACAGGCTGGCAAAGCTGCCCGCAGGCTCCCTCCAGGTGATGGGTGCCGGTGAAGCGCTCTTCAAGCATATCCGGGAAGGCACTCCGTCTCCCAAGCACGGCTTCATATACCGACACCCGCTCATCAGCGGCTCACCCAAGCGTCTCCGGGGCAAAATGTCCCGCATGATCGCCGGCCGTGCCACCATCGCAGCCAGAGTTGACGCATATTCCGGGGAACGCATGGACCTCGGCTCAGACGTCCGCGCCAGAGCTACCCGGCTCCGCGGCGGGCAGAGGAGGCCAAAAGCATGAGCTCGATCACCAGAGCCAGGCCCGCGGGCATCGACAATACTTATTATCTCACCGCAGGTGAAGAAGAGCTTCTGGCCACCCGTACCACTTTCAAACAGGATGATGCGACGGAGTTCGAAGGAACTTACTACCGGCCGTGGAGCCCGGTAACGAGCAAGCTATCCTCCATGCTCATCAAGGGAATGAAAATCCCCCTTGGCCGCAGTTCCCGAGTCCTGTATCTCGGCGCCGCCAGCGGCACCACGGTGACCCACGTCTCGGACATTGTCTCGGACGGAGTAGTATTCGCCGTAGAGTTCGCCGCCAGGCCCGCAAGAGACCTGCTCACGGCCATCGAGCCCCGCACCAACGTCATCCCCATCATCGCAGACGCCCGCTATCCGGAAAAGTATCCCCCGTTCATCGACCGAGTCGACTTCATCTACCAGGACGTAGCCCAGCCGGACCAGGCCTCCATCGCCATGGCCAATGCTGAAAAGTACCTTTCCAAAGGCGGGCACGTGGTCGTCGCCATCAAAGCCCGCAGCATCAGCATCACCGAAGACACCGAGACCATCTTCAGGCGTGAAGTCGACACCCTGTCCCGAAAGTTCGAGGTATTACAGACCGTCTCCCTCGAGCCTTTACACAAAGACCATCTCGCCGTACTCTGCCGCTACTAAATACTACCAACTCAGAATATTTGAACAACGGCGGCACGGCTCCTTATCCCGACAACGGGAAAACAGACGTTCTAACCACGGCGGCACGGCGACACAGAGACAATGCGGGAAACGATAGCAGGATGGTTATTTAAACCACGGCGGCACGGCGACACGGAGACAACCCGTACCCGAATAGATAGGCACCTTTTTTATTGATCCACGGCGGCACGGCGGGCTGACGGCACGGAGACAAATATATTTTGCTCCCTTCAGGCTATTGATCGTAAGTCAGGCTGAAACGATTGGATAGCAAGCTTATGGTTAATGCTCTGTCTTGGTGTCGCCGTGGACTAAAAAAGAGTTCACTTTTACCGGTTTGCCACTGTCTTTGTGTCGCTGTGCCGCCGTGGTTCCAGTTACCATCCGGCTAGTCGTAGATCGCTCTGTCTTTGTGTCGCTGTGCCGCCGTGGTTCCAGTTACCATCCGGCTAGTCGTAGATCGCTCTGTCTTTGTGTCGCCGTGCCGCCGTGGTTTAAAAATTTGATCTACAATTGTCAGGATAAAGAGCCGTTCCGCTGTGGTTTAAACAGTCGGAGTGCTTGCAGTGGTATGAAAACTATTTACTATGGCTGGTATTTTGAAAAAAGTTAATTTACGACGTGTCGAGGGTGATGAGCTCATTCCTGATGAGCCGGTTGATGAACTTGGACAGCCTCTTTTCGACGTCTTTGTCGCTGCTCTTGGTGCGCTTGAGAATGATCTCTTTAATCTCTTCGACCGTGTTGTTGCCGTCGCAGAGTTCCCAGACCATGGAGCCCATGGGGTTGAACCGGAAGCTGCGTTCGTCGGGGATGTCGATGAACCGGCCGAGGAGCTTCATCATGGCTGTCTTCTTGTAGGGCAGGTAAAGCTTGATGACGTCGGAGTTGAGCTTTTCCCAGTCCACCTTGTCGTTGCGTACCGGCCTGGACTGCATGTATTTTTTGTAAGGGATTTTCGCGCCGTTTCCCTTGGTAGCCACGAATCCTGCCATATAGTCAAACAGAGGCGCTTATCGGCTAAATATCTTTCTTGCCGCCCTGTGGGCTGACAGAGTCCTCCAGGGGTGCAGCTGGCTGCCGGGGGACTGCCGCAGCAATCTCTGATAACAGCTGATCTTCCGTCTTATTCTCCGTAGCGATTCCCATCTTCCTTGCTATGCCCACCACTTTCTCGGAAGGGGGCCTGACAACCGGCTTAGAAACAAGCGCATCCTGTGACTGGTTCAGCTCTCTTTCGAACTCCCGTTGTGCTTTCTTGATCTCCGCGTAAATCTTGCCCAGCTCCCGCAGGTATTGCGGTAGCTTATCCGGGCCGAAAAGCAGCAGGGCTACTATGCCTATCAGGAGCAGGGAGTCAAAGCCGACCATGGGGATGTCAGACTATACTGGGCTTGCAGATTATAAATAGTTTGATCACCGGCCATAAGTTTTAAGGAGCCTCTACAAACTAGGTATTCGATCTGATATCCTATCATTTATTTTTATTGGAAGAGAATAGAAACTTATTTATAGACAGCAACCGATTGGTATTCAATAAATTATATAAGGGTGTATTTATGCGGTCGAAATCATCCGGAAAACTCGGCGGGGAAGAGGATATCGATACGCTGGCAGAAACGCTCTGCTCCCACGTTAAAGAGCTTTACCGGTACAACGAGGAGATCGAGAGGAAACGATCGTCTCTCACCGATATCGAGCGGGAGATCACCGATCTGGAGCGGAAAGCCAGGTATGTCACCGATTCGATCAACAAGCTGCAGGCAAAGATCGGGCTGCAGGATTAATTATCACTTGATGAGGTGAACCCTATGTCCCAGTACAATGAACAACTATCTCTGGCCGAAAACTCTGTCAAGCGATCCAGGGGCCGCCCCGAGCTGCCTGAGGACGAGCGCAAAGCCCGGGCCACCTTCAGCATCACGAAGAAGACCCTCGACCGGTTTTACCAGGTTTGCGAAATCAACCACGGAGACTCGAACCGGATCGTCGAAGATTTCATGGCTAAGTACATAGACGAGTACGGTAACATCGAGATCATCCGCCAGCGCAGAGAGGAGCTTCTCAGGAAGCTGGAGGAGAACCGGAAGAAGCTGGATGACCTGGCAAAAAAGATGCCGCAAGGCAGCTCTGGGGACTAAGAATGGTTCTTACTTCAGCGTGCTTAAGGCGCGTCTGAACATTCCAATAGCTATTAATAGACAGCCTTCGTTGCTTATTGATCGGTTGATCTGGTACCGCCCGGAGGAATCTTTATGGGCCTGATTGAGTCTATCTTGAATAAGCCGGTTCTTCACTACCATAACGGAGAGCGGCTGGTCAAAAACGGGCAGCTACAGAGGGCTATCGAAGAGTTCAAAGAGTGTATCAAGATCGACCAGTCTTACGAGCCTGCGTACCTTGCCCTCGCCGATCTGTACTTTTCCTCCGGGGAAATTGACCAGGCCTTCAGCTACTACTCGGCAGCCCGGCAGAAATCTCCCGGCAAGCTCCATACCCGCTATCAGCTTGGCAAGTGCCACCTGAAAAAGGGGCAGTTTGACAATGCCATCGCCGAGTTCACGGAGTGCACCAAAATCGATGCAAAGTACTTCGAAGTATACGTCTGCCTGGGCTATGCCCTGTATAAAAAAGGCTCATATGGCGACGCAGTCAGCCAGTTTAGAAAAGGGATGGAGGTCAACCCCGACGACTTCAACATCCACTATCTCTGTGCCAGAGCTCTGATCAAGAACTGCCTGCTGAAAAACGCGGTCGTCGAGTTGCAGGATGCCGTCCGAATCAACTACCAGAGCGTGACCGCCCATCTGTTGCTGTGCGATGTCTACAAGCAGCTGAACCTGCTTGAGGAGGCGATCTGGGAGCTGAAGCTGGTGAACTCCTTCCACCCTGACAATCCTTACTACCACTATAACCTTGCCATGCTGTTCGAGAGCAAAAACCAGTACGGGGACGCAGTGGATGAATACAAGACCGCCATCGCCCTGAATCCAGGGGCGGCGGAGTTTTACTATCGCCTCGGGTCCGTGCTGGAGAAAAAAGGCATGGCGGAGGATGCTCTGATCATGGCCCGGAAGGCTGTGGAGATCAGCCCTGCGGACACTGCATACCACTGTTACCTGGGCAAGCTCCTCCATAAAAAAGAGCAGTACGACGAGGCTATCCGGTCGCTAAACGAAGCCATCCGCCTGAACCCGGACAATGCAGACGCTCACCTGGAGCTTTGTCAGGTCCTCAGCTACAAGGGCATGATCACCGGTCACGCCAACCGGGCCCTTATAGACGTGCGGGAGTCGGAAATCTACTATTCTATGGGCGCGCTCTGCCTCAAGAAGGGTAAGATCGACGAGGCGATCCAGAACTTGATCGAGGCTAACTCTATCAATCCCTACGACCCCAAGGTTCACAATAAGCTCGGAGAGGCATTGTACCAGAATGGCCGGCTGGACGAGGCTTTCGACGAGTTCAACATGGCTACCCGGCTCAACCCTGATCTGGCTGAAGCTCACCTCAACCTCGGGATCATCTACAGCCAGAAGCATCTGGCAGAAGAGGCGATCGCCGAATACCGGACTGCGATCAGGCTCGATCCGAAATGTTTCCTGGGGCATTTCTATCTTGCTGAGATGTATGATAAAAAAGGCTTGATAGACGTTGCGATCGTGGAGTATAAGGAAGCCTTAAACGTCAACCCCGGGCTGGAAGAAGCCCACGGTAACCTGGGGATGCTGCTAAAGAAAAAAGAGTTTTTAAAAATTTAAGGTTTACTTTTTATCCGTCAGGTGGCAGGCCACGAAATGCTCCCCGCCGATGTCCTTGAACTCGGGCTCGACCTTGTCGCAGATGTCCATCTTGTACCTGCACCTGGTGTGGAAGCGGCAGCCCTTGGGCGGGTTGATCGGTGTCGGGACATCGCCTTCGAGGATGATCCTCTGGGTCTTGATCGAGGGGTCGGGTACCGGTATGGCCGATAGTAGCGCCTGGGTGTAGGGGTGCATCGGCTTCGCAAACAGGTCGTCAGTCTTTGCAGACTCGACTATCTTTCCAAGGTACATAACCGCAACCCTGTCACTCAGGTACTTGACCACGATCAGGTTGTGGGATATGAACAGATATGTCAGGCCCAATTCTCTCTGGAGGTCCTCGAGCTTGTTCAGGATCTGCGACTGGACTGATACGTCCAGGGACGACGTTGGCTCGTCGAGGACGATGAATTTCGGGTTAAGTGCCAGAGCCCTGGCGATACCTATTCTCTGCCTCTGGCCACCGCTGAACTCGTGGGGATACCTGTTCGCGTGAGTCGGATTCAGGCCTACCGTTTCGAGAAGCTGGGCTACTTTTTTGTCCAGCTCTTCGCCCTTTTTCATGCCGTTGATGATGAGGGGCTCTGCGACGACGTCCTTGACGAGCATCCTGGGGTTTAGGGATGAGTTGGGGTCCTGGAACACGATTTGCATGTTCTGCCTCAGCTTCTGCATCTCCCTGGCTTTGTACTTCACGATATCGTCGCCCTGGAACAGGACCTGTCCGCTTGTCGGCTCGATCAGCCGGAGCATAGATCTGCCGACCGTGGTCTTGCCGCATCCACTTTCCCCTACGAGACCGAGTGTTTCGCCTTTTTTAATGTAGAAGCTGACCCCGTCTACTGCCTTGACGTTTTCGACCGTCTTCGAGAACACGCCGCCGTGGATCGGGAAATAGACCTTCAGGTCTTTGATCTCTATGAGTTTTTCCGTCATTATTTCAGCTCCGGCAGGTTATCGTATAAGTGACAGGCCACATAGTGTCCTGCTCCGATGTTTTTCAGCAGCGGCTTTTCTTGCTTGCAGATATCCATGCACTTGCTGCACCTCGGGTGGAACCTGCAGCCTGTGGGTGGCTGTATCAGGTTAGGTACGGAACCGGGGATGGTATCCAGCTTCTGACCGGCCGTCTGGCTGATCTTAGGAATAGATCCTATTAGTCCCGTGGTATACGGGTGCGACGGCTTATAGAAGATCGTATTGACGTCCGCCAGCTCGACGATCGTTCCAGCGTACATGACGCCTACCCTGTCGCATACGTCCGAGACTACACCCAGGTCGTGAGTGATCAGCAGAATCGACGTGCCTATCCTCTGCTTTAGATCCTTCATCAGCTCGAGGATCTGGGCCTGGATAGTCACGTCAAGAGCGGTCGTCGGCTCATCGGCGATCAGGAGGGCCGGGTTGCAGGCGAGCGCCATAGAAATCATCGCTCTCTGGAGCATGCCTCCCGAAAGTTCGTGCGGGTGGCTGTTCGCTACTCTTTCCGGGGCTGGTATGCCTGTGAAGGCCAGCATTTCGATAGCCTTCTTCCACGCAGCCTTCTGGTCCAGCTTCTGGTGGAGGATCAGGACTTCAGCGATCTGGCTGCCTATGGTAAAGACCGGGTTGAACGAGGTCATCGGCTCCTGGAAGATCATTGATATCTTGTTACCTCTGATAGTCCGCATTTCTTTTTCAGAAACCTTCAGGAGATCTTTACCATTAAAGACAATACTGCCTTCGTCGATCTTGCCGGGGTTCTGGATGAGCCGGATAAGCGACAGTGCTGTTACAGACTTTCCGCAACCTGTCTCACCCACGAGGCCCAGCGTCTCACCTTTGCAGATGTCGAGGTTGATACCGTCCAGTGCCTTGACCACACCCGAATAAGTGTAGAAGTTGGTCTTCAGGCCTTTGATACTGATTAATACTTCTGACATGGTTCAAACCTCCTATCTTCTCTGCCTCGGATCCAGGATATCTCTCAGGCCGTCGCCGAACAGGTTGAAGCCCAGACAGACGATCAGGATGGCAAGTCCCGGGAAAGTGGCCATCCATGGCTGGTTCAGCATATACGCTGCGCCCTCCGAGATCATCCTGCCCCACTCTGCCTGGCCCGGCTTTGCGCCGAAGCCTATGAAGCTCAGACCCGCAGCGACCAGGATGACGTTACCGAGGTCCATGGTTGCCTGCACGATGATGGGCGAAAAGCTGTTGGGGGCCAGGTGTTTCGTGATGATCCTGAAGTCGCTGGCTCCGATAGCTCTGGCAGCTTCTATGTACTTACGCTCTCTGATCGACAGTGCCTGTCCTCTTACCAGGCGAGCGTAGGCCGGCCACCAGACTATCGTCATAGCAAGCATGACGTTCTCGACACTCCTGCCCAGGAAAGCACAGATGACCATCGCCAGCACAAGGCTTGGGAAGGCCAGGAAGATGTCTGTGATCCTCATCATCAGCTCGTCGACCTTTCCGCCGTAGTAGCCTGAAATGGCGCCGACCAGCGTTCCTAAGATGATGGCGACCGACACGACCGAGAATCCAATGTATAGCGAGGTTCTGCTGCCGTATAAGATCCGGCTGAAGATATCTCCTCCCGTGTCGTCTGTGCCGAATATGTGCTTTTCACCCGGGGCCTGCTTGAGCTCTTTCCAGTTGCGCTCTTCGGCGCCATAGGGGGCGATGTAGGGGGCGAATATAGCCACCAGCAGGAACAGGACGATGATCAACAAGCCCAGCATTGCCAGAGGGCTTTTCCTGAACAGCCTGATAGAGTGTCTGATCTCCTTGATCCTGGACTCGTTTTTGTCGGACCAGTTCTTGATAATCGAGCCTTTCTTCTTCTGCCCTGTGATTACTTCTTGTGTTTCGACTGCCATGGTAATCACCCGAACTTGACCCTTGGGTCCAGATATGCGTATAATATGTCGACGATCAGGTTAGTGAACACGTAGATAACGACCACTAGTAACGTGAACCCCATGATTGAGGCAAAGTCCGTCGACGATATGGCCCTGACAGAGTATCTGCCAATGCCTGGCCACATGAAGATCGTTTCAGTGAGCACCGCACCGGACAGCAGTCCACCGAAGGCGAGGCCTGCCACCGTGGTGGTGGGTGTCAGCGCATTTCTTAGCGCGTGCTTGAAGATGACGGCTTTTTCTGAGAGCCCCTTTGCTCTCGCCGTCCTGATGAAGTCCTGGGTCATAGTTTCGAGCATGCTGGACCTCATCATTCTGGATATAATTGCCAGGTACGTGAAGGAGAGACAAAATGCAGGTAATAGCAAGTGTACCAGCACAATCCAGAAGGTGTTGATCTGTCCTGCCATGAGGCTGTCGATAAGGAATAGCCCCGTGACGTGGGGCGGTGGTGACATGGTTAACGGCAGCCTGCCGCCGAGTGGCAGCAAATCAAGCTGAAGATAGAATATGTATTGCAGGATCAGGCCGAACCAGAAAATGGGCACCGATACGCCAATAAGGCTGAAGAGCCTCACCAGGTGATCGGGAATTTTATCCTTCTTAATGGCCGAGATAATTCCCAGCGGAATACCGATCGCCAGGCACAGGAACATACTTACCAGCGTCAGCTCCAGCGTCGCCGGGAAGTACTGTGCCAAACATTCTGCTACAGCTCGTCCACCCTCGGATGCCGAATTGCCCAGATCCAGGTGTACAAGATCGTTTATGTAATATAGATATTGGATCGGCAGCGGATCATTCAGGTGGTGCTGTTCCATGATGATCGCACGTCTCTGCTCGGTAGTCTTATCGGTCACCCACGCTGCAGCCGGATCTCCTATCATATGTGATAGAGTAAACGTAATAAATGTGATTCCTATAAGGACGGGTATCAGTAATAGAAGCCGTCTAATAACGTAGTCTCTCAACTTCATAACATCACGTTTTCTCGATTTATTCCACCTCAAAAAATGCTAAAGTGGCTGTTACATGCTCTAACAGCCACTTTCCGTTCATCTTATTTATACATTGTGAAGTAGCGCAGGTGGCTGTCCATGGGGTTCCACTGATAGCCCTTGAGCTGCTTCGTGTGCACTTCAAACTCTACTGCCTGAGTCGACCAGATGTAAGCAGAGTCATTGTTAACACCGTTCGTAATCTCGGTGTACATTGCCGCCTGCTTAGCCGGATCGGTCTCGTACAGAGCCTCCTGGTAGATGGCGTCTATGGTCTCGTTCTTGTAGGAGACTTTGTCTGCATAGTAGCCTTCAGAGTAGCAGAATGGTCCGATGAAGTTGTCAGCGGACGGGTAGTCTGCCAGCCAGCCCAGGTAGAAGATGGGCAGTTCCTTTGCTCTGTTCTTTGCAGTGTAGGTCGGCCAGTCGAGCTCCTGGACATCGATGGTGATGCCGAGGTCGTACTTCTCGATCTGGTCTTTGAGCATCAGGCATGCCTGCTTGCGGTTGTCGTTACCCTCGTTGTAGTTCAGCACGATGGTGGTTGGGTTGCTCTTGTTGAAGCCGGCTTCCTGTAACAGGGCTTTTGCGTGCTCGGGATCATACTTCTGGTAGGGTAAGTTCGCGTTGAATCCGGGCAGACCCTCTGGGATCGGTCCGTTTACCCTCTTGCCGTAGCCGAGGCTGACATCGTTCAGGTAGCTCTCTGCGTCGAAGGACTCAATGAAGGCCTGCCTGACTCTCTTGTCCTGGAAGACCTTCTCCTTCTGGTTGAAGCCGATGTAGGTTACCGACAGGGTGCCGCGACCGGTCTCGAGGACGAGGTTGGACTCGTTCTTGATGTCGTTGGCGTAGGTGGTCGGAGCATAGATCAGGTCTGCTTCACCCTTCTTGATGGCGAGGAACCTGGTGTTCCAGTCGTCTACGTAGCGGATGATGACCTTGTCGTTCGCGGCCGGGGTGCCGTGGTAGTTGGCGTACTTGTCGAGGACAATCTTGTCCTTGCGGTCCCAGGAAGTCATGACGTACGGTCCGGTACCGCAGGTGTGGGAGGTCATCCAGGCGCTTTCCTCGTTGGCCTTGTATCCGCCGTTGGCCTGGTCATAGGTCGGGCTGATGATCGAGGCTGCGTAGAAGGACAGCACAGGTACGAATGCACCGTAGGGCTTCGTGAGCTTGAACTGGACAGTGGTCTCGTTGACAACGTGTACTGTGTCCAGCGCCAGGTAAGCCTGCTGGTCGGCATCGGTCTGGTTGGAGTTCATGTAGTCCAGACCGCCGGCGAGGAGCGGGGATATGCAGCTCTGCCAGGGGTCGAGGTTCATGATGACGCCTCTGTCGAAGGTGTACTTGACAGCGGATGCGTTGAAGGCAGTGCCATCGTGGAACGTGACGTTCTCCTTCAGGTAGAAGGTGTAGGTCAGGCCGTCCTCGGACATCTCCCAGGACTTGGCAAGAACGCCGACGGGCTTAGTTACGTCAGCGCCCTCGTAGTAGACGAGGGTTTCATAAACGTTCTGTAAAATCTCTCCGCCCGCGGACTCGTAGTCATATGCGGGGTCCAGGGACTCCGGCTCGCCTGCCACCATCGAAACGATGGTGATTGGTCCGGTAGTCTGGTTAGTTGGTGTGGGGGTTGGGGTAGTACATCCTGCAACTACAATAGCTACAATGGCTACAAGTAAGACAAGGAGAACTGAAAACTTCCTCCCAAATTGCTTATCCATAAATTTCACCTCTCTTGTTAATAAAAATGCCAGTATGCCTCTTTATAGCAACCGACAACTAAACTACCATATCTAACTTCATGTTACTTATTACTATCGGTTTTATCGCCCAATTTTATATATATAAGCGTTATATGGCATAAGATCGATTCTTTTTTAATATAATGACATAAAAAACTTGATTCCCGGCGCCTGCTGATCAAGCAAAAACTTTAATGCGCTGTGGACTATTGTATTGTCCGGAGAACTCCATGTATCATCTCGAATGTATTCGTTGCGGGGCCAAGTACCCGCGGGACGAAATCATTTATACCTGTCCTAAGTGCGACGGCCTGCTGGACGTCGTGTACGACTATTCTCAGATCAAGCTCACCAGGGACGACCTGAAGGGGCCCTTATCCGTCTGGAAGTACAAGGCTTTGCTGCCTGTCAGCGGAGAGCCTGTCTCGTTGAAGGAGGGCGGCACCCCTGTCTATCACATCAAAGCTATTGGCAAAGAAATTGGTATGGCTGATGCTCACGTCAAGCATGAGGGCATGAACCCGAGCGGCTCGTTCAAGGACCGCGGCATGACTGTGGGTGTGTCCAAGGCGCTCGAGCTCGGCATGAAGAGCGTCGCCTGCGCGTCCACCGGCAACACCTCTGCCTCGCTGGCCGTATACGGTGCCCGGGCAGGCATCCCTGTTATCGTCCTGCTTCCCCAGGGCAAAGTGGCGCTGGGCAAGGTTGCCCAGGCGCTGATGCACGGCTCCAAAGTCATCAGCATCAAGGGCAACTTCGACGACGCTCTCCGCCTCGTCCGGGAGATGTGCATCGAGTACGGCATCTACCTGCTCAACTCGATCAACCCGTACAGGCTGGAAGGCCAGAAGACTATCGGCTTCGAGATCGTGGACTACTTCAACTGGGAAGTCCCCGACCGGATCATCCTGCCGGTGGGCAACGCGGGCAACATCACCGCCATCTACAAAGGCCTCAACGAGATGAAGAAGCTGGGCATCATCGACCGCATACCCATGATGACCGCCATCCAGGCCGAAGGCAGCGCACCCATCGTCAAGGCGATCAAGGCCGGCGCTAAGGACATCGTCCCTGAGTCCAACCCTGAGACAGTCGCCACCGCTATCAGGATCGGCGACCCGGTGAACGCAGTGAAGGCCCTCAACGCCATCCGCAGCTCCGGCGGCGCCGCCGAGACTGTCACTGACGACGAAATCCTGGCCGCCCAGAAGATGCTTGCCATGAAAGAAGGCATCGGCGTCGAGCCGGCATCCGCCGCCTCCGTCGCAGGCCTCATCAAGCTCCGCAACATGGGCGTCATCGCCAAAGACGAGCGGGTCGTCTGCGTGACCACCGGGCACCTCCTCAAGGACCCCGAGACCGTCATCAAGATGTGCGACAAGCCCCTCGAGGTTGACGCTACTAAAGAAGCTATAAAGAACGTTATGGGCTGGTAGATTACCAGCTCTATCACTTATTATCAAATTTTTAATAGGGCGAAAACTGCAGACGATCGCTGCGTTATGGCCGAATAGACTCAGTCCCTTATAAGTGGCGTCACAGATTCCCAGATGTCCAGTATTCCCATGCTTGTTTGGCTTGTGGTTGTTGGGCTGCCGGGTGCTCAGCCATTGCATGGGCTCTCGTGGGTAGCACGAAGACACAAAAATCCTTTTTAGAGAGACGCAAAGTGCTCGAAGGCTCTAAGTTCACGGCTAAATCCCGAATTGCACTAAGACACCGGTTAAAGCTCGAAGGACACTAATACACGGTTTAAGAACACGAACAAGTTCCGCGAAATCACTAAGCCACCAAGTTAAGACAAACAACCGTATCGCCTTACTCCTGCCACGACTACTCCAGCCATGCGGCTGTACAATATAGTCGTTTCTAGAATTTGTGAAGGTCGAGAACCCCGTATATAATGATAATCGTTTCTGGAATGTATCGGATATGCTGGAATGGTTAACACGACGGACACAACGTACACGACGGACACGACGTTATTCGAATATGATCAGATAGCCAGCCAATCTAAGTAAACGTCGTGTACGTCGTGGCCGTAGTGTACGTTGTGTTTACCGATCTGGCATCTGCCCAAAAGTTCCAAGAATAATCGTAATCAGGATACGGGTAACGATGGCAACCTCTTCATCAACTGTGTTTTAGTTTGGTGTCTTTGGGTATTCGTGCCACTTGTTCGTGTTTTTAGACCGTGCCCTTCGTGCATTTTGTCGATTAATAGTGATTTCGTGCAGTTCGTGTTTTAGCCGTGCATCTTAGAGTGTTAGTGTTTTAGTGTCCCTCTAAAAAAATAGTTTAGTGTCTTCGTGCTACCCACGTAAACCCGAGCAAGGCAGTAACACCAGACCACCGATACCTGAGCCACTATTCTTTTGTCGGAACTGATCTGGGAAAACTATGGCCTGAGCGAGTCGCTCGGTTCTTTGTTGTAAAAATACAGTTTTTATTTTATCGTTATGATTTGTTGAGGCCAGTACGCCATCACAGTGCGCTTCGCGCACATACAATGCAAACCATCGCCCTTTTAAAATAGATGTCGCGGGGGAACTTTTCAGTAAGTTCCCCCGGCTATTTTCCCCCATCTGATAATAGTCAGTTTACTTTAAATTCCGTCATCTCTGTCAGCAGCAGGTGTAGCTGTCTTTTATCCAGCGCCTGGGTGTCGATGCAGAACATCGCGCAGCAGTTGCTTACCATGACCTGATCGTTCAGGAACTGGGCGAACTTCAGCATCGTGTCGAAACCATTGCGGGCAATGAGGTATTCCATGCCATCGAGCATTAATGTTCCGTTGCTGCCACTTTCAATGAATTCTGACACGATTGCGGTCAGGCTGTTGATGTGGTTGATCTTCGTGATGTTTTCCCCGGGGGCATCGCAGTTGCTCAGCCATATGGTCGGCGTCTCTTTCAGCCCGTATTTGTCCCGGATCAGCTTCGGACACAGGCGGGATATGCACAGGCCCTGGCTGTCCCGTTTTACCTGATCTGCGAAGATATCCATGTGATAGTCTATCTTCTGCTTATCTATGAGGTATACTACTCCTTTCTTAAAACGGTATTCCTGATCCGGGTCATGCCGGTCAGATGATACGGGCACTATTTTCAGGCCGGATACAGTCGTCAGATCTTTGAGCGTGATGATCAGGCTGTTGTCCGAATCCGGGGACGGAAGCCTGGCTGTGGAAATGTTCAGCTTTACCGTGGAATCATCGCCGGCCCGGAACTCTCTGACATAGCTCTGGCATGGCTTGATGTTGATGTTTGATCCGGGCTGGAGGATTGCAGAGATGTGCTTACCTGTCACTTCGGAGGCTGCGTACTTCAGCAAGCGTGAGGCCTGTCTGTTGAAGGTGCAAATATTCCCGGATGAGTTAGTGGTCAGTATGCCGTCAGGAGCTTCCTCTATGATATCTGTCAGATGGCTGTTCTGCTTCAATAATTTGTTGTACTGTAGCGCGCAGTCGATGACCGTGCCGAGATGAGAGCCGATGCTGGTCAGCCTTGTGGCGTAGCTCTGATCCCATCTGCTGCCGGAGGAGGAATCCTCCTGATCCAGATAGTAGAATGCCATCATGCCTACCCTGCGGGCCATGGATTTAAGGGGTACGAGGATTAGCTGTCCCTGTCCGGGGCCGGGCTCCATCCATTCGTCGAGGTCTGCCACTTTTACAGCGACCTCTCCCGATCCGGCCAGGTCTTGAAGGGTGGTCTCCTGGGTGAAACGTGCCGGTGCTGCTTCCTCAGTTGCACAGGCCGTCAGTCTTAGTACTCCCGGCCTGCTCCCGTCTTCGATGTATACAGCGCCCGCGCTCGCGGAGATCAGGCTGTTTGTCTGCTCCAGCACCTGGCCGAACATCTCTCTCAGGTCCCGGTACTGGCTGATCGTCGAAGATATGGAGTACATCGCCTGCAGCTCGTAGTTTTTGGCGTCCAGTTCCTCGGTGGCAGCCCGGCGATCTGTGATATCGTAGACAAAGCTGATGTGGCCGGAAATCCGCCCTTCGCCATCCCTGCAGGGGCGGCAGACCTCCATCATCCACCGGAATACCTTATCGGCCCTGCGCAGCCGGTAGACGCATTCGAACTCCTCTCCTCCGGCTTCCCGGAATGCCCGCAGCCTACGTCCCAGGTCCGCCGGGTGCACGCAGGACTGCCAGCCGTCATCCAAATCCTGCGCCTGGCTCCTCCCTGTAAAGGCCGCCCAGTTCTGGTTAAAGTATACGCCTTTGCCGTCGCAGTCAGAGCGCAGGATGAGCCCCGGGAAACTCTCCAGCAACCTGGCGTTCAGGTCGGCGGAGTCCTGTAGGGCTGCCAGTGCTTTTCTGTTCTCGGTCACATCCCGGAGGCTGCCTATGAAGCCAGTGGTGGTTTCACTGCCGCTGTATGCCGGAGCCACCCGCAGCTCCAGGATTCTCTTATTCTCTTTCCCATCAGGTACCTCGATGTCTCTGATCACCGGCTTGTTCTCGGCGACTGCCTGCCGGAAAACTGCAACTGTCTCGTTACCCCCTGCACTATCCAGGCTGCCACCCGGAGCGCAGCCTGTGATATCGGCAGCCGCAGGACTGATGTATATCAGCTTTCCCTCCCGGTCTGCCACCATTACTCCGTCGTCCAAAGTCGAGGCAATATTGTGAAGCTTCTCCTCAGACCGCCCTGTCAAATATAGTAGCTTCTTCTTCCTGTCCGCGGGAACGCTGATAACTGCAGCGACTACTGCGTACATCGCCGCCTGAAACAGGTCCGGCAAAGCCAGATGGCCGCCTGTCAACCATGTGATAGTCACTCCTGTCAGCCCGTACAGCAGGGCCAGTATTACTCCTTTCCTGCCATTCCACAGGCTGGCGAGGGTAATCGGTATGAAAAACAGCTGGGCAAATATGCTGTTAAAACCTGTGTGGATAGTAGTCAGAGCAAGCAAGATAAAGGTCATAGCGAGAGCAATGTAGATCGCTGATTCTTTCCATCCGTCGATCTTACAGCTCTCTAATTCCATACAGCCACCAGGTCTGAAAGCGAACGCTAAATAATTATCAATCAACCTTTCGGCCCCATAACGGTCTTAATAGGTTAGATTGTAGCGTATTTTTGAGTAATCGCTTTTGATATGGATTATATGGGTATCATATTAAATATAACCTACTTAATACTCAATTAGTAATTGTGTATCTCATTTTAACATTTGCAAAAACAGTAGTATCTTCTATGTACCCGGGTCTTCGAAACTTTGGGCAATAGTCTCTCATTCCAGCAACAGCATGGATATCATCGATACCGTGTCGTCGCCTTTGAGCACGTTCTGGCCCCTCAGGCGCCCGCTCCACCCGGCAGCCTCTACGAGGCCCCGGACATTGATACCGCAGGCTTCAAGCGATGGTCGCGCGATCTGCGGATACTTGCAGGAAGTACGCCCGCTCTCTGCCCCGCACACATCGCAGCCCGGGCAATGATTCAATCCAAAAACAAAAGCCTTGTGACGCCCGTTTAAAAATGCATAGCGCTCCAGCCGCAGGAACGCGTCCCAGGCAGCGGTAACTCCATCCTGCGTAATCTGCATATCCGCTTCCCTGTTATAGCCGGGCACGTCGTATCTTAGCAGAAACGCAGTAGTGTATTCTCCTATGATCGCCCGGGTACGGGATGGCTCCGGGCTGTAGGGCGGACATATAAAGCGCTTTCCGTAATTCGGGCAGCCATACTGGCACTTCAACAGCACCCACTCCTCTACCGGCACGTCAATGGTAGAAATCCGGGTGATGTCCGTAAACCCCAGTTCCTGGGCCAGGCTTTTCAGGCCCTGATCAAAGTCGTCGCTCAACGTCCCGTATAACACGATGAGATTCTGGCAGGCCGCTATTTCTAGGTTCTTCAAAATGATGGTGGAAGTGGTTTTCAGCACCGAATTTCGGGCGGGGCAAGAACAGTGAACCAACCAGACGATCGCTGCGCTGTGCCAGATCACAGATTACGACAGATGCCACAGATTGCACAGATGACGATTTTAGATAAAAGGAATAACGTGAGCCCTTTTCATTTGGATTATCGATTAGCATCTGTGCAATCTGAGCAATCTGTCGTAATCTGTGATCCTGGCACAGCACAGCGATCGTCCACGCGCACGAGCACAGAGACAACCCAGTTTAGAGTAGCAGAGTAATCAGAAGCCAGCACAGCGCAGCGTTCGTGTACGTTCACGATCTCATAAGCCACATCCTGCGAGTATCCGGTAATCTGTAACAGGCACAGCGCAGCGTTCCTATTTCTTCCCGGCTATCTGGCAACAGGTTGTCTCGTAGCATTTGCTAAAACTGGTCAAATAGCGGTTTTAGATATTACATATCCTCAATAGATGCAAAAGCTTTATATGTATGTAATTACACTATGTACCTATGTTGAATAGGTATATCAATAAGAAAAGGTGTATCAACAATGGAAAATGAAGGATTCATCGACACGATGATCAATTCGCTAAAATACAGTGTATCAGACTTAGGCGCACTCTTCTGGGGCGGCATCATGGGCATCCTGTGCCTGCTCCTGGTCGGCATCCCGTTCATGCTCGGGTACACATTCAGATGCTTCCGGAACCTGCTCAGGGGCGATAACAAGCTGCCAGCGTGGGACGACTGGGGCACAATGCTCAAAGACGGCATTATCGCCATCGCCATCTCTCTCGTATACGGGCTGATCGGTGGTATTCTGTACGTCCTCGTGATGCCCTTCTTCCTGGTCGGGGGCATGTTCGAGAGCAACCTTATGATCCTCCTGGGCGTCCTTGTGGCGGTGCCAGTCTTCCTCATCGAGGTAGCGCTGAGCCTGCTCATCTATATCTCCTGGATGGAGTACGCAGTCTCCGGAGACCTGGCCAGGGCCATCAACCCGGTGAACGGGCTGAGGCTGATCGCCGCAAATCCCCTGGGCTACATCCTTGCGCTGGTGGCGCTGTTCATCGTCGGGCTCGTCATATCCATCCCCTCGGTGCTGATCATCACCATCCCATGGGTCATGTTCGCCACCTACGTGGCAAACGCGTACATCTACGCCCGGTTCTACCAGGACACGGCCAGGCCTCAGGCAGGCAGCCCGCCGGCAATTCCGGCGGCTACCGCCTGAATTTTTTAAAAGCTGAACTACAGCTGAACTATCAACCATATATCTGGCAGATGGAGCGGTAACCTCCCCGCCCATCCGCCCATCCCCACTACAATACTATCACTTTTTGTTGAGCGATCGTCAGAAAAGCTTTATCCGCATGTACGGATGATCATCTGCTTGTACAGATGACCTTACATGAAAATACCCGTACGTCTCCTCACGCTATTCCTTATAGTGCTGCTGGCCGCAGCATCGGCTAACTGTATTCAAAAGCTGCAACCTGCGACCTCGACCCCGACAGCTACGCCGACTGATGTACCTACGCCGACTCCAGTGCCGACTTATGTTTCCCCGCACCAGTTCTCCACCGAGGAAGCGTTCGCCCTCGGGAATATTGCCCTGGACAATCCGTATGTGCAGAAGCGCTGTATCAGCGTGGGCTGGCGGGACATCTCCAACGTACCCGTCAAAGTGGCTGATGTACTCTACATGCCCGTCCACGAAAAAGCGCCCGGGTACGACGTGGTCAGGTCGCTCCCCGCAGTCGTCATCGCGGTGGGCAACGCGAGCCAGGCAGGTATCAACGTCATCGCCTACCTGGACAACAACCGGGTCGCCTATATTGGCTTCCTCCCCCGGGCAGGCGTCAACGCCACAGGCGCTACATATTATTCCACGGAGCGTGGAGTCGGCGAGCGTATCCCCGGCCATAGTGCCGACCGCATGTACGAAAACGTGACCGTACTCGACACCGGCTACGTCCAGGGGCAGAACATCAGTCAGGAGGAAGACATGGTCATTCGCTCCATTGCAGTCGGCAACCAATCCGTGAAGAAGCTCATCCAGGACCGAGCCTACATAGTGCAAAACGTATCTATCTACGCCAGCGAGAGCGGCTACCCCGACCGGTACATCAAAGCCTACCCCATGGTGACCTTCGAAGTCAGGGAAGGCGGCAGCCTGGTCGACACCTTCGACGTCCTCGTAGACGGGCGCAACGGCAGAGTCCTGGGGATATCGCACAAATCTCCCTACGAGTATTGATTTCAGCATAACCCGGGCAGCAATGCGACCGTGTGAGATACGATAACAAGATCATTTTTTCTAACCACGGCGGCACGGCGGCACGGCGACACGGGGACAAATGGAGATACGCTAACAGGATCAAATATTTGAACCACGGCGGCACGGTGACACGGAGACCGTGCGGGAAACGACAACTGGGTAAGTTTTCTAACCACGGCGGCACTGCGACACGGCGATAACTCGTACCCGAGTAGCAAGGCTCTTTTTTATGATCCACGGCGGCACGGAGGGTAGGGAGTATGGAGACAAACACCTTATCCGGTATACTGATGCTAAACCTGATAATATTCAAAGGAGTGGTGAAGCTTTCAGGCCTTATATCTGATACACAGGTTGAAAGGATTGGATGGTAAGCAGCTCTTGGTTAATGCACTGTCTCCGTGCCGCCGTGGACTGAAAAAGAGTTCACTATTAACAGTTTGCCATCGTCTCTGTGTCGCTGTGCCGCCGTGGTTCCAGTTACCATTCGGCTTGTCGTGGATCGCATTGTCTCCGTGCCGCCGTGCCGCCGTGGTTAGAACCTCTAATATCCAGTTGTAAGGATAAAGAGCTGTGCCGCCGTGGTTCCAGTTACCATTCGGCTTGTCGTGGATCGCATTGTCTCCGTGCCGCCGTGCCGCCGTGGTTAGAACCTCTAATATCCAGTTGTAAGGATAAAGAGCTGTGCCGCCGTGGTGGACTTTCAGTCTACACGGCGACAAGATATTATCTAACCATTGTAGGTAATGCGGTAGATCACTCCGGCCGCATCATCGGATACAAGCATTGATCCGTCGGGCATGACGAGTACGTCGACTGGCCTGCCCCAGGCTTTATCACCCTGGAGCCAGCCTTCAGCGAAGGTGGTCCAGTTCGCCGCTTTTCCGTCTGTGACATTTACCAGTGTGATCCTGTACCCGATGGGTGTGTCTCTGTTCCAGGAGCCGTGTTCGGCGATGAAGATCTGGCCGTCGTATTCGGCGGGGAACATATCTCCTGAGTAGAACTTCATGCCCAGGGCTGCGGTGTGTGCATCCAGCTCGATCACCGGGAGGGTGTAATCTGAGGCATTGTGCCCTTTGCCGAACTCCGGGTCCATGGTGGTCATACCGTGGACGTACGGGTAGCCGAAATGCAGGCCCTGCCGGGGTGCCATGTTCAGCTCGTCGGGCGGCACGTCGTTGCCCATCCAGTCCCTGCCGTTGTCGGTAAACCAGAGTGTGCCCGTTTCGTCCCAGTCGAAGCCTACTGTATTGCGAATGCCTCTGGCAAAGACCTCGAAGCCGGTGCCGTCCGGGTTCAGCCGGGTCATGGACGCGTACGGGTCACCTGGATTGCATATGTCGCAGGGCGCTCCTACAGGCACGTAGAGCCTGCCATCCGGCCCGAAGGCGATGTACTTCCATCCATGCCACTCGTCATCCGGGTAATCGTCGTAAACGACGACTGGCTTCGGAGGATTATCCAGCCTGGCATCGATGTCTTCGAACCGGAGGATGCGGCTGATTTCTGCCACATAGAGTGAACCGTTCCTGTACGCTACCCCGTTGGGCATGCTCAGGCCCTCGGCGATCATGTACACCTTATCCGCCTTGCCGTCCCTGTCGAGGTCCCGGACTGCATACACTTTTCCCTCTGTGCGAGTACCGACGTACACAGTGCCGTCGGGGCCGAGAGTCATCTGCCGGGCATTAGGGAGGTCATCAGCGTATACGTCAATTGAGAAACCAGGGGGTAGCTTAATCTGGCTTAGCTGAAGGTTGGCATCTACTGTCATCTGCCCGTTGTTTCGGTTGCCCCCTACTAGCTGGAGCCCTGCCAGCAGCAATACTAATACAATTATTAGCGCTGCCGCTGATATGCCTAAAACCTTCCATATGCCAACTTTTGTCATTGTCATGTACCTCCCTTGTGATCATATGCGATCCGATAGATCACGCCCGCCCTGTCGTCCGATACCAGCATCGAGCCATCGGGCCTGATCAGCAGGTCTACCGGTCTGCCCCAGGCTTTACCGTCCTGCAGCCAGCCTTCGGCGAATACCGTGCGGCCAGTAACCTTCCTGCTGGCGTTCAGCGTGACCAGCTCAATCCGATAGCCTTCGGGTTTAAATTGATCAAGCGATCCGTGCTCCGAAATGAACATCTGGTTCCTGTACTCATCCGGGAACCTGTCGCCGGTGTAAAACTTGAGCCCCAGAGGAGCTACGTGTGGCGGCAGATCTATTTCGGGCGGTGTCAGCAGCGAACGATTGTACTTCAGGCCGTGTTCCGGGTCGACGAAGCTCGAGCCGTGGACGTAGGGGTAGCCGAAGTGAATGCCCGCCTCGGGTGCACTGTTCAGCTCGTCCGCAGGAAGACTGTCATTCAGGCTGTTGTGGCCGTTCTCGACGAACCACAAATAGCCGGTTAGGGGATCCCAGTCCAGCCCCAGGGTATTACGGACTCCGCTGGCGAAGACTTCGAGGCCCGTACCGTCGGGATTCACCCTCATAATGGACGAGTACAGCGGGTCTTCGGGAGTGGCGATCACATCTACCGGTGCTCCGACAGGAATATAGAGCATTCCATCCGGCCCGAACCGGATGTGTTTCCAGGCATGTTCGGGGGTCTCAGGGAACCCGGAAATGACCATTACCGGCGGTGGAACCTCCTCCAGTCTGCTGTCGATATCGTCGTACCTTAGTACCCGCTCTACTTCTGCCACGTAGAGCGAGCCATTTCTGAACTCAACGCCAGCCGGCTGTTTCAACCCGGATGCAATGGTGATCACACCGTCAGCAATGCCATCCTTGTTCGCATCAGGTATGGCATACACTTTACCCGGGTGCCTGGTCCCGACAAATAGCGTGCCGTTTGGGCTGAGGGCCATTTGCCTTGCGCCGGTTACCTTTTCGGCATAAACTTCGATAGAGAAGCCCGGAGGAAGCCTGATTTGGTCGAGGGGCAGGCTCGTGTCCGAAAGTACCACTGATTTTTTAGAAACTGGGGTACCAACATACGTGTATGCAAGGGCAACCAGAGCTGCCAGTAAGAAGATCGGTACGATGATCAGGATAAACTTTTCACAGCTGTTGCGTCTCACCTGATAGCCACACTCCGGAAGGCGTTGCTGGTACTACCTTTAAACCAGAGTCGGAATATGCTGGTATATCGCTTTGGGCTGCTATACGCAAAAAATTCTAATAAATGTAGAAAAAATAAGGCAGAGTTAAAGCTTTTTGATTTTCTCCGAAAGCTCCGCTGCCCTTTTCTTATCAATAAGCAGGCCGGCTGATATGCCCACCCACTTAGCCAGCTCGGGCAGATGCGCCTTTTCGAGGCTTGCGAACTCAAGGCCGTTCAGGTGATGCTTCGTCTGCCTCTCGAGGAAGGCCAGAGATGAAGGCCCAATATAGTCGATCGTGAGTTTTAATACCTTATCTGACAGGATGCTCATCTTGTCGATCCCCCCGAGCCTTATGATTTGATCTCGGGGGCAGTCTCAGTCTTATGGGCAGCCTCTTCTTCTCTCATCATCCTTTCGAACTTGATGCTCGCTACCATCCGGCTGAACGACTCTGCCAGATCGCCGACTTCGTCTCTCCTGTTAACGTCCACGACTACGTCCATGTCTCCCTTGCTGACCTTTTCAGCCTGTCGGTTTAGCTTGTTGATATCTCTCATGATGGTGGCCACGAAGTAGCCGACAATCGCCGCTGCGATTAACACTGAGATGCCGATGATGACGTAGATGGTATTACCTATGAATTCCTGCTGCTGGATGACCCGATCGCTGGCCATATCCACGCCGACGATGCCGACGACATTGCCACTACCATCCTTGATCGGGGCGTAGCCTGACAGAACTGTTCCCCACTCGTCGGTGGTGAACTCCTTGTCCGCGCTGAGGCCGGAGAAGCCGGCCAGAAGTTCAGAGTTGGCCTCATACAAGTCGCCAATCTTCGCAGCGTCTGCATCAGTACCGTAGTCGGCGTCAACGGCAAACTCTACGGCCTCGCCGTTCTTGCGCATGATATATATGTACTTGATATCCGGATTGATCGCTCTCATCGCTTCGAGCTGGTCCCGGATCTGGGTGAACGCGGCAGTGGTCTCGTCCCCGGGCTTTAGTGCAGCAACCGCAGTACTGTTGATCTGCGTGGCAGCAACGCCTGCGACGGACTGTAATTCATCCTGCATTCTCTCCTTCAGCGCGTTCTTGGTCTCGTTGTATGTGTAGAAGAAGGTCATCGACGATACGATGAGAATCAAGAGTATGAAGCTCACCGTGAGCTTGGTAACAAGGCTGTTATATATTTTGGTCAATCTACCACCAGATTTAATTGCAGATCGTTTCAATCGAATAGTAAATAATAATTTTGTTAATAAAAGGTAATTTCGAGTCACAGATTTCACTGAATGTCGAAGCGATTACACAGATTGAACCATATCAGGAGTTAATATCTGTGTGATCTTTAAGACAATCCGTGAAATCTGTGACCTTAAAAACAAGTAGGATGGGGTTAAATTAACCCCTGTGAAAACGACCCTTATTTTGTAAGGGCATAATGGAGGTGATGAAATATCCTTGGTGAAGGATACTTCTCTCTGTTTCAGTCCTTGAGGACGATTTCGATGTTAATGTCCTTGGGCACCTGAATGCGCATGAGCTGCCTGAGGGCGCGCTCGTCTGCGTCGATGTCGATGAGCCTCTTGTGGACACGCATCTCCCAGTGTTCCCAGGTTGCAGTGCCTTCACCGCTGGGGCTCTTCCTCGAGGGAACTACGAGCCTGCGAGTCGGCAGTGGTACCGGGCCGGAAATGCTGACGCCCGTCTTCTCGGCGATCTTCTTGACCTGGCCGCAGACGTCATCCAGCTTAGTCGGGCTGGTGCCGGACAGTCTTATCCTTGCTTTCTGGTTAGCCATGTTTGTCACCTATGATAATAATGGAGGAGGGCAATAAGATTGCCCTAGGCAATAAAGTTTACCCTCCTATGTAGTCGCTTATTTCGGCGTGATGTCCATGACTACGCCAGCAGCTACGGTCTGGCCCATGTCACGGATTGCGAACCTGCCGAGCTGCGGGATCTCCTTGACCTTCTCGATGACGAGAGGCCTGGTCGGCCTGATCAGGACGATTGCCGCGTCACCAGTCTTGATGAAGGGCGGGTTCTGCTCCTTGACACCACCGGTCTTGGGGTCCAGGGTGGCGAGGATCTGGGTCAGCGTGCAGGCGACCTGGGCTGTGTGGCAGTGGAACACCGGGGTGTAGCCTGCGGTGATGGCCGAGGGGTGCTGGAGCACGACGACCTGTGCCTTGAACTCGATGGCTACAGTCGGCTGCTTGTCTACGTGGCCGCATACGTCGCCACGGCGAATGAGGTTCTTGTCGATACCCCTGACGTTGAAGCCGATGTTGTCACCGGGCAGTGCCTGGGGGATTTCCTCGTGGTGCATCTCGATGGACTTAACTTCACCAGCGTGACCGACACCGTCGATGCCGGGCCTGAAGATGATCTTGTCACCCTTCTTCATGATGCCAGTTTCGACACGGCCCACGGGCACTACGCCGATACCGGAGATGGTGTACACATCCTGGATGGGCACACGCAGCGGGAGCTGGGTGGGCTTCTCGGGCTCCTTGAGGGCGTTGAG
The DNA here is from genome assembly GCF_049676595.1 of Methanocella sp. MCL-LM. Lineage (GTDB taxonomy): Archaea > Halobacteriota > Methanocellia > Methanocellales > Methanocellaceae > Methanocella_A. The sequence goes on along the minus strand of NZ_CP187259.1, from coordinate 2,725,457 downwards.
CGCCTCGAGGATGGTGACTCCGTTGTACCACTTGGTGTCATCGGAGTGCTTGGAGATGTTGGTGCCCTTAAAGGCCGAGGTCGGGATGAAGGGGATTGCCTCGGGCTTGAAGCCGATCATCTTAAGGATCTTGCTGACTTCAGCCTTGACTTCCTCATACCTCTTCTGGTCGTAGTTGATCGCGTCCATCTTGTTGACGGCGACCATGAGCTGGCTGATGCCGAGGGTCTTGGACAGGAAGATGTGTTCCTTGGTCTGCTGCATGACACCATCCGGTGCTGCGCAGACGAGGATTGCGGCGTCTGCCTGGGATGCGCCAGTGATCATGTTCTTAACGAAGTCCCTGTGGCCCGGGCAGTCCACGACGGTGAAGTAGAACTTCTCGGTGTCGAACCTGCGGTGAGCGATATCGATAGTGATACCTCTCTCCCTCTCTTCCTTCAGAGAGTCCATAACCCATGCGAACTCGAAGGTTGCCTTACCCTTGGTCTCAGCTTCCTTCCTGTACTGCTCGATAATGTGTGCCGGTACGGCACCGGTCTCGAACAATAACCTGCCGACAAGGGTGGACTTGCCGTGGTCAATGTGTCCGATGACTGCTAAGTTTATGTGTGGCTTTGTTGCTGCCATATTATATCCTCCAAATATTGAACGTCAAGTTTACTTGCAATCGTAAAGGCATTTGTTGTTTTTATACCTTTCGACTCTTTCCGCTGCCGTCTCACTCGAGTGGGTTTGCATTTCCTCATTCGAGGAAATGCATGTTTCCTCACCCGAGTAAGGGGGCTTCCTCACTCGAGGAAGTCGGACGGCCTCGGGATTTCTGCCTTCAGACCCTTCCTCTTGCGGATGTCGATCACGATCTGGTTCTGCAGGTTCTGCGGGAGCGGGAAGAAGCCGAGGAACTCGGTATTCCACATCGCCCTGCCTTCGGTCGCGCCGCGGATGTCGCCCGCGAAACCGAACAGCTCTGCAACTGGTGCGCTGCCCTCGATGACCGAGAGGTCGCCTTCCGACTTCATGTCGAGGATCGTGCCGCGCCTGCCCTGAATTTCACGGACTGCAGAGCCCATGTGGACCTGCGGAACGCTGACGAAGACCTTCTGGACGGGTTCCAGCAGAGTCGGCTGTGCGGACAGTACTGCGCCCTGGACAGCGGCTCTCATTGCGGGGATAACCTGAGCGGGGCCTCTGTGGACCGCGTCTTCGTGGAGCTTTACATCGTGGAGCTTGATCAGAACGCCCTGAGCCGGCTCTCTTGCGAGCGGACCGTTCTTCAGTGCCTCTTCCATACCCTCGATGATCAGTTCCATGGTTTCTTTCAGGTACTGGATACCCTTGGTCACATCGATGAGCATGTTGGTGCCGTAGACGTGGGTAACGCCCTTAGCTGCATCCTTGTCCATGCCCAGTTCGATGAGCTTGTTACGCCTGTCCATTTCCATCATGTTCATGGAGAAGTCGCCGCTCTTGATTGCGTCAAAGATGGGCTGAGGCATGGGCTCTACAGTAATATAGAACCTGTTGTGCTTGTTCGGGGACTTACCTTCGATTGGTCCTGCGAACTGGCCGATGGTCTCACGGTACACGACGATGGGTGGCGAGGTGATGACGTCGATGCCTCTGTCCCTGGTGATCCTCGACTTGGTGACGACTTCAAGGTGAAGTTCGCCCATGCCGGAGATCAGGTGTTCGCCAGTCTCTTCGTTGATGTCTACCTTAACCGTCGGGTCTTCCTTGGCGACCTGCCTCAGAGCCTCGACCAGCTTCGGAAGGTCCTTCATGTTCTTGGCCTCTACAGCCACAGTCATGACGGGCTCAGACACGTGCTTGATCGCTTCGAAAGGCGTCATTTCCCTGACAGTGGAACCGGTGGAGCCTACGATGGCGTTCCTGAGGCCGGTGACTGCTGCAATGTTGCCTGCGGGGATCTTCTCGACTTCCATCCTCTCTGCACCCATGGTGATGGCTACAGACTGGACCCTGTCAGTGGCGGCGGTGCCGGAGATAAACAGTTCCTGGCCTCTCTGGAGAGTGCCTGCGAACAGCCTGCCTACGGATACTTCGCCTGCGTGGGGGTCGGTCAGGATCTTCGTTACCATGAAGACGATCTCTTCGTTCGGGTTGCAGGTCATGAGGTCCTTGCCGACCTTGGATTCCTTGTCGCCCTTCCAGATGACCGGGATACGTTGCTTCTGGGCCTCGAGCGGGGTGGGCAGGTGGTGGACGACTGCGTCGAGCAGCACTGCGTGGAGCGGGGACTTCGCCGAGAGCTCCTTCATGTTGCCTGCCTTACAGTAGTCGTAGACCTCGTTGAAGCCGACACCGGTGCTCTTCATGGACGGTACGGAGACGGCCCACTTGTACAGCGCGGAACCGAAGCAGACGTTGCCCTTGACGGCATCCAGCTTCAGGTTATTCTTCTCGTAGTTCTCCGGGGACATGTTCTTGATCAGCTTGTTGACGTGGTCGATGACCTTGCCGAGCCTGATGGGCATGTCCTTCTTCTCGATCTTGAGCTCGTTGATAAGCCTGTCTACCTTGTTGATGAACAGGATGGGCCTGACATTCTCACGGAGCGCCTGACGCAGAACCGTCTCGGTCTGGGGCATGGTGCCCTCGACTGCGTCTACGACGACGACTGCGCCGTCGACTGCTCTCATGGCTCTCGTAACGTCGCCGCCGAAGTCCACGTGGCCCGGGGTGTCGATCAGGTTAATAAGATATTCTTCCCCGCCGACCTCGTGCACCATCGAGACGTTGGCTGCGTTGATCGTGATGCCTCTGGCCTGCTCTTCCTCGTCGAAGTCCATGAACAGCTGCTTGCCTGCGAGATCCATGGAGATCATGCCCGAGCCTCCGAGCAGGTTGTCGGATAATGTTGTCTTGCCGTGGTCGATGTGGGCGCAGATACCGATGTTCCGGATCTTCTCCGGCTTGTCCATCAGGTCCTTGACCCTCTCGACCATCTTCTTTCCTCTAGTCGCCATTGTGAATCCTCAATAGTGAAAAAGAAGGCAGAGCCTTACCTGGCTGCCTTCGCAACTCTCTCCTTTTCGTCCTTCTTGCCGACCGAGTAGCTCTTCACGTCGCCCTTGGAGGCAGCGATCAGCTCGTCTGCGAGAGCGCTCTCGATGGACTTCTTGGACTTGAACGATGCCTTCTCCGCACCCGCGCAAATGAACATGAGCGCCTGGTCGACTCTCCTCATCGGAGCCGTGTCGACCGACTTGGGCACGTTGATGCCACCGTACTTGAGCCTGACCGTTTCCTCTCTCGGGCCGGCGTTCTCGATGGCGTCTACGAGCACCTGGACCGGGTTCTGCTTGGTCCTGGTGGCGATGATCTCGAACGAGTCGCGGACGATGCCGTAGCACTTGGTCTTCTCGCCGGTGTTGATCTCGTTGCGCATCAGCTTGTTGATGAGGCGCTCGACGATGGGCATGTCTGCCTTCTTGAACTGGCGGAAAGCGGATTTGCCGCCGGTGTGCGGTACGACTATGGGCTTGAGGTTGATGTACCTCTTGACGCTGGGGTCCTTGATCTGGACCTGGGTCATGTCGTACTTGCCGAAGAGCAGCAGGTTGTTGTGGTAGCTGTTCTCTACGTTGTTAGTAGTAGTGGTTTCGATGGTTTCTTCTGCCATGCTCTTACCTCAGGGGCTTGTCTCTCTTTCCGGCAACCATTTCCTCGAGCGATACGTCGTTTACCTTGAATACTCTGAAACGAACGCCCGGAATGTCACCGTACGATCCACCCATCCGGCCGCCGATGCCTTCGATGGTCACTTCGTCGTGCTCGTCGATGAAGTTGATCGCACCGTCACCGGGGCAGAAAGCGGTGATCTGTCTGCCGTTCTTGATGAGCTGAATCCTGATGCACTTACGGATAGCGGAGTTCGGCTGCTTGGCCTCTACACCGATCTTCTCGAGGACGATGCCCTTTGCCTGAGGTGCGCCCTCCAGGGGGTCGGCCTTTTCGTCTAACCGCAGTACACGGCGGGCGTAATCCCTGTCACCCCACCTGTATAGTTTTCTGTCGTGCGTGAGCTTGCGACATGCAAATTTTCCCATTCCCATGATCTTGTCTCCTGATCTGCTTACTTCTGGTTGTTGATGACGACATCGTCCAGTTTGTGATGCCTCTGCGCCAGCAGTTTCACCTTAAGGATATTCCTGCCGTTCTTGCCTATCGCCAGCCCCTTATCCTTGGTTGCTATGTCCACGATGGCAATGCTGCGGTCTCCCTTTGTAGATATCGCTACGTTCTTTACCGCCGCCGGCTGGAACAGGTTGCGGATGAACTCCCTGGGATCCTCAGAGTACTCAATGACTTCGATGTGCCTACCAATCTGTTTCTTGACCCTGTTGATGTTGTTACCATTTTTACCGATGGCCAGGCCCATGTCTCCGGTCTTCACTACGAATACTATCTTGGTATCGTCGTCTACCAGCAGACAGTCCTTGGCGTGCGCTCCGGTCGTCGACTCGAAGAGCGCGATGTATTGCATCGTCTCGGTGGTAAAGGTAACATCAGGCACTCTTTACACCTCTGGCTAACGCCATGATGTCAGAGTCGCCCGGCTCGAGTACAGTGATGGCGGAGACTACATAGGGCTTACCGCAGATGGGGCCCATGTCTACGCTCATGCCCGTGAACTCATACATCGGGATGTTCGATTCCTTGATCTGCTTCTTCACGTCGTCGGGACAGTTGGTGGCCACAATGACAAGTTTCGCTACTCCGCGTTTGCTTGCTTTGACGGCTTGCTTGGTCCCTACGAGGACCTTGCCAGTCCTTACGACGCTTCTCAGTGACTTGTCGAGATCTATTTCCATATTCTCACTTCTTTCTCGTCGTACTAACAGCTAATAGTTCTACGTCGCCGGTGCCCAGCTGTATCGGCTGTCCTACAATGACATTTTCCGTGACACCGGTTAGTTCATCGACTTCTCCGGCCACGGCTGCGTCGAGGAGGTGGTTGACCGTAACCTCGAAAGCGGCCCTGGAAAGCACGCTGGCCTTCTCGCCGGATATGCCATGTCTGCCGATCTGCTTGACTTCGCCATCGATGGTCATCATGTCTGCGACGAGCATGATGTGCCTGATGTCGACGGTAAGGCCCTGCTCGGACAGCGTATCAAGCGTTTCTTTGATGATCGCGTTCCTCGCGGCCTCGATGCCCAGCACTTCGGCAATCTCGTTGATGTTATTCGTCCTCGTCCGGGCGGGATCTACCCCGTCCAGCTGGATGACTTTCTTAAGGACGGAACCCTGAGTATATATAACATACTCAGTTTCTTCCTTCCGAATAACGACACGACTGATGCCTTTGATACCTTTTAAAGGTATCGACTTGATTTTCTCTACCAGCTGAAGTAAGTCGCGGTACGAGGGCTCATCGGGGTTGATCACGAACTTGTTGTCCTTGATGACTGGCTCGTACTCGATCTCCTCTTTGATTCTGTCCGCGACTTCCTGCATGGTCATGCCACGCTGGAAGAGCTGCTTTTCGTTGATGTCGATGATTATGCTCATGTCGGTCAGGTTGGTCGAGACGACGCCCATGTCGGCGACGTTCGTCTCTTCCAGCTCCCAGCCGAGCTTCTTGACCGCGTCCCTGTTGCCCGATACGTCCGGGGTCAGGTGGATGGTCATCATGGGGGTGGACGGTTCCCGGCGGGCGTCCACGATCTCGATGATGCGTGGCAGGCCCAGCGTGACGTTGATTTCCGCCACACCTGCGTAGTGGAAAGTACGCATCGTCATCTGGGTACCCGGCTCGCCTATGCTCTGGGCGGCGATCATGCCGACCGCTTCGCAGCTCTGAACCTTCGCATTATGGTACGCCAGCTGGACCCTCTCGATGATCTGGTCGAGCTGCTTCCGGGTTATCTTGTGTCCCTTAAGGCGGGCCTTGAGGCCTTCGGCCATCTTGTAGGGCAGCTCAATCTTGTCGATCTCTGCGATAATGGTGTTTTCGGATAAGTTGCTCACTTGGAATCACCGCCGTTCAGCACGCTGTCGACAATGTTCGGGATGTTGACACCCTCACCGTAGTCGCTCTTCATCGGGTCTACGCCATCCTCTCCGTACAGGAACTGGACCACGATACCCCGGGTTTCTCTGACCGTGCCGTCGTGTTTCACTTCCAGATCCTGGAGTGCGTTGACGAGCCTCCTCTGCAGGTAACCGGACTGAGACGTACGGACTGCAGTGTCTACGAGACCTTCACGGCCACCCATTGCGTGGAAGAAGAACTCGGTCGGGTTCAGGCCTTTCTTATACGAGGACTCGACGAAGCCTCTCGCGTCCGCGCCTCTGTCGGCAGCCTGGAAGTGGGGCAGCGTGCGGTCGGTGTAGCCTCTCATGATACGCTCACCACGGACCGACTGCTGGCCTACGCAGCCTGCCATCTGGGTCAGGTTCAGGAAGCTGCCTCTCGCGCCCGAGCGAGCCATGATAACGGCCGAGTTATCCTCCTGGCTGCCCAGGAACTTGCCGGCGATGCCGCCTGCGCCGTCTCTTGCCTTAGCCAGCTCCTGCATGATCCGCATTTCCAGCGTCTCTTCCAGCGTGCGGCCCGGGAGCGGCTCCAGCTCGCCGTTGTCGTGAGCCTCGATTAGCTTCTTGACCTGTTTCGCGGAGTTGAGCATAGTGTCGGTGATCTGCGCTGTGGATTCCGCCGGGATGTCGGTATCGCTGATACCGTAGGAGAAGCCTCTCGCGGTGATCGCCCTGATAGCCAGACGGGTTACGTTGTCCAGGAAGCCGGAGGCCGTGTGCTCGTCGTAGGTCTTGACGATCCTGTCGAGGATCTTACCGCTGAAGGCACCTACTGCCTTTTCGTCGATGGTGCCGGTCTTCAGCTCGCCGTTGACAATGCGCACAAACGCGTCCTTCTCGCACAGCTCGTTCTTGCATTCCTCGCAGTTCTCGCAAACCTTAGCCTTGTAGGTCATGTCGAGGCCTTCGGGCAGGATCTGGCTGAAGATCTGCTTGCCGGAGTAGTACTTTACGCCGTTCTCGGTCCTGTACGGCTCGGGCAGCTCGTGGACGTTCACCTTGCTCAGGATTTCCAGCGCATCGGTCTCCGAGTACACCCTGTAGCCCTTGGTCAGGAGGTAGATGCCCGATACGTGGTCGTGCAGGCCGCCGATGATGGGGCCGCCGAACCTCGGGGACAGGATGTTCTCCTGGACGAGCATGAGGATACGGGCTTCTGCGAGCGCCTCCATGGTCTGCGGGACGTGCAGGTTCATTTCGTCACCGTCAAAGTCGGCGTTATACGGAGCGCAGACTGCGGGGTTGAGCCTGAACGTCTTGTGGGGCATGACCCGCACGAAGTGGGACATGATACTCATTCTGTGCAGCGACGGCTGCCGGTTGAACAGCACGATGTCGCCGTCTTTCAGCTGCCGGTCGATCTTCCAGCCGACCTCGATCTGGTCAGCCAGCTCGCTGCAGTTCTTGTCGGTGATCTTGAGCCTGCGGCCGTCGGCACGCTTGACGTAGTTGGCGCCCGGGTGGTTCTCGGAGCCACGCCTGACGAACTCTCTGACGACCTCGATGTTGAACGGGGTAACCGTTACTGGCACGGTCATTTCCTTGGCGATCCGCATCGGTACGCCGACCTCGTTGATGCTGAGGTTCGGGTCCGGGGAGATGACTGTACGGGCGCTGAAGTTGACACGCTTACCGGATAAGCTGCCTCTGAAACGGCCTTCCTTACCCTTGAGACGCTGGGACAGCGTCTTGAGCGGCCTGCCGGATCTGTGCCTCGCCGGGGGTACTCCGGATACTGCGTTGTCCATGTAGGTGGTCACGTGGTACTGGAGCAGTTCCCACAGGTCTTCGATAATTAACTGCGGTGCGCCTGCATCACGGTTCTCCTGGAACCGCTGGTTGATCCTGATGATGTCTACGAGCTTGTGGGTCAGGTCGTCTTCAGAGCGCTGGCCGGACTCGAGGGTGATGGACGGGCGGACGGTAACCGGGGGAACGGGCAGTACGGTCAGTACCATCCACTCGGGCCTGGCGTTCTTCGGGTCCATGCCGAAGACTTCGATGTCTTCGTCCGGGATCATCTCGAGCCTGTCCCTGACATCGGTCGGCATCAGCTTGTGGCCGTCCTCGATGTAGCCGGTGGGCTTCTCGAACTTGATCTCCTTCTGCTCTTCGCCGCAGTACGGGCAGGTGGTGCCCTTGGCGTCCTTGAAGACGTTCTTGACGATCTCGTCGATGGGCTGGCCCAGCCTCTGGGCGGTCTGGATCTGCCTGAGGTACTCGGTCTTGGTCTTCTCGTCCATGAGGAGCCTGCCGCACTTCCTGCAGGTCGTGCGGAGTACCTTGCGGAGGAGCCTGGCAAAGCCGACGTGGATGACGGGGGCTGCCAGCTCGATGTGGCCGAAGTGGCCGGGGCATTCGCCGGGGCGGCCGCCGCAGGTCCTGCAGCGTAATCCCGGATCAATGACGCCAAGCCGGGGGTCCATCAGGCCCATGTCGATTGGGTAGCCGTCATCGTCGTAGGTGTCGGCAGTAATGATCTTGGTAACGCTCATCTTCCTGATCTCTGCCGGGGAGAGCAGGCCGAAGCGTATCTTCTTGATTCTCTTGGGGCTGGTCATCTTTTTTCCTCCTTCCTCACACTGCGTCCTCGAGCTCCAGCCTCGGTGCGATACCGAGCGCCTTCATCTCATCTAAGAGCAGCTTAAACGCGTAGCTCATCTCGATCTTGTAAATGTTAGTGTCCGCACCGCAGTTCGGGCAGTAAATGACTTTCCGCTTCTTGTCCTCGGTGGCGACCATGCCGCAGTTGTTGCAGACGTACTCGAACACCTTGTCCGACTCGTCCAGCAGCCTCTCCTTAAGAGCCATGGCTGCGCCGTGGCCGATCATGACATCACGTTCCATTTCACCGAACCTCAGACCGCCTTCTCTGGCACGGCCTTCGGTCGGCTGCCTGGTGAGCACCTGCACGGGGCCTCTGGACCTGGCGTGCATCTTCGAGCTGACCATGTGGTACAGCTTCTGGTACAGGATGACGCCTACGAACACGTCGGCGACGATCCTCTCGCCGGTGGTGCCGCTGTAGAAGACTTCCTTGCCCCCGTGGGAAAAGCCGAACTTCTTCATGGTCGACCTCATGTTCAGCTCCTCTTCGTTGTTGAAGGGGGTGCCGTCGACGAACCTGCCTTCGAGGCTGCCCATCTTGCCGCCGATCATTTCCAGGACGTGGCCGATGGTCATACGGGATGGGATAGCGTGCGGGTTGATGATAAGGTCGGGTACCAGGCCGTTCTCAGCGAAGGGCATGTCTTCCTGCTGGGCGATCAGGCCTATGACGCCCTTCTGCCCGTGCCTGGAAGCGAACTTGTCGCCGAGTTCAGGAACACGCTGGTCTCTGGTGCGAACCTTGGCCAGCCTGCTGCCGTTCTGGGTCGCCGTGAGGATGACCGTGTCGACGATGCCTTTCTCGTTACTGCGCATCGTGACCGAGGTCTCACGCCTCTTGAGCGGGGTGATGCCGCCGAGGTCGGTAGGCTCTTCCAGGAATCTCGGGGGGCTGGTCTTGCCGATTAAGACATCGTTCGGGCCGACGACGGTCTCCGGGTTCACTAACCCGTCCTCGTCGAGCTGCGAGTAGAATTCGGACTCCCTGGCGCCCCTGACTTCGGCGTCGGGCACCTCAAAGGTGTCCTCCTGGCCGCCGGGGTACCTGCGCTCCTCACCTTCAGTCGTCCTGAAGAAGTGGGAACGGCCGAGGCCCCTCTCGATGGAGCCGCGGTTGAAGACGAGAGCATCTTCAATGTTGTAGCCTTCGAACGAAAGAACTGCTACCACGAAGTTCTGGCCGGCGGGCCTCTCGTTGAAGTTTACGGCTTCCGCAGTCTGGGTGTTGACGATAGCCCGCTGCGGGTAGTGCAGGAAGTGGCCTCTGGTGTCCGGCCTGAGTTTCTGGTTTGCCGTGCTCATGCCCAGGCACTGCTTGATCATGCCTGCGCCCATCGTTACTCTCGGAGATGCGTTGTGCTCCGGGTACGGGATCATGCCTGCGGCGATACCCAGAATAAGCGACGGGTTCAGCTCGAGGTGAGTGTGCTCTTTGTTGAGCTGCGACTCGTCGATGGCGATGAAGGTATTTTCCTCTTCTTCTGCGTCGATGTACTCGATCAGGCCTCTCTTGACGAGATCGTCGAACGAGATCTCGCCCCTTCTGAGCTGCTCGGTGTCTTCCTGGGTGATCTGGGCCTTACCGTCTTTAACGATAATCAGGGGCCTTCGGGCCCTGCCCATGTCGGTGTTGATGATGACTTCGTTGGTGAGCTTGTGGTGTGCTATGTTGATCTGGTTGGAGACGAGGCCCTGCCTTCTCTTCTCCCTGATGCTCTCGACGAGCTCGGTCGGGTTGTCGTGCATCCCTACGAGTGCGCCGTTGACGAATACTCTCGCCTTATTCAACTGTACCCCTCCTTAAGGGCTGAACGCCAGCTTCAAGCATGACTTTCTTGATCGATTCATCGTCCTCTACGCCAGTCGACAGCTCTACCGACATGGCGAAATTCTTCACCAGACCGCAGTTCGGTCCTTCAGGCGTCTCGGAAGGACAGATTCTGCCCCACTGGGTAGCGTGAAGGTCACGAGCCTCGAAGTGCGGCTGAGCCCGGGACAGCGGGGATATGACACGGCGTAAGTGAGACAGCATGGCCATGTAGTCAATCCGGTCCAGCAGCTGGGACACACCGGTCCTGCCGCCGACCCAGTTGCCCGTAGCCAGCGGGTGGATGAGCCTCTCGGTCAGGACGTCTGCCCTGACTGCCGTGATCATGTACAGCTCTCTGTTACGCATGTTGGCCCTCTCGAGCTGGTACTTGATATCCCTGGTGAGCCTGTTGAACGAGACCCTGAACAGGTCCTCCATCAGGTCTCCCGCGAGCTTGAGCCTCTTGTTAGAGTAGTGGTCCTTGTCATCCGGAGCCCTGCGGCGGAGTGCCAGCTCACAGCAGGCTTCGGCCATCCTGCCCAGGAAGTACGCCTTGGTAATCCTGGATTCGCCCAGCTTCGGGTCGTCCGGTCCGAGGCGCTCGAAGTTTTCGGGGTTCAGGTGGGGGAGCAGGTAGCGGTCGATGACGTAGAAAGCCCTCTTCCTCTGGTAGTCCTTAGCCTGGCCGGCGGCGACACGCTTGCCGATCTTCTCCATGGCGGACTCGGAAGTGTCTGCCTCGGCCTCGTCCAGGTTCTCCAGCATGAACTTCTGGATTTCCGGGTCGTCCGAAACTGCGTTGACGATCTCCTGGTCAGTCTCCAGGCCCAGCGCCCTCATCAGCATGACGAGGTTCAGGCGGCCCGAGATGGACGGGAAGGATACTTCCAGGATAGACTTGCGGCCTCTCTCCACGATAACCAGTGCCCGGTAGCCCCTGCGCTGGGAGAACACCTTGGCCACCTCGATCTGGTCGCCGTAGCGGTCGTCGTACTCGACCATGATCTTGTTGGGGGCGAGGTCTTCGAGGGTCATGATGACACGCTCGGTACCGTTGACGATGAAGTATCCGCCGGGGTCTACGGGGTCTTCGCCGTGCTTCACCCACTCGTCCGGAGTAACCCTGGCAAGGTTGCACTTGTTGCAGCCGATCATGATCGGCATCTGGCCGATGTTGACCTCGATGAAGTCGCCCTCGATCTCGCCGCGGACGATGGCCATCTCGAGGAAGATCTCGGCTGCGTAGGTGATGTTCCTCAGCCTGGCCTCGGTCGGGTAGAGCGGCTCCACGGAACCGTCAGCTTCCCTGACTACCGGGTTACCCACCCGGATCTTGCCCAGCTTGACCTTTACCGGCTCGATGTTGTGCTCGATGTCCTCGATGTCAGTCTCGATGAATCCCTGCTCGTCAATGACTTTCTGCAGGCCCTGCTCTAGAAAAACGTTAAAAGAGTCAATGTGATGCTGCGCAATTTTTTTACGGGTAAAATACGCTTTACTAAGTACGGTTCGGTCTAACACGGTGGAATCCCTCTTACTCGATGACGAGCCTGTATGCTACGGCCTTGCCCGCAGTGAGGCTCTTCCTGATGATCCTGATAACGTCGCCTGGCTGCGCACCGATCTGCTTGACGACTACGTCGGAGGTCTTAATTTTCGGCAACTGACCTTTAGAAATGTTGTATCTTTTCAGTACTTCGGCTGATTCCTCTTCGCTCAGAAGGATGTGATCGGGCACCAGCTCGTGCTCCAGAACGTTAAATTTTTTAGTCAAACCTGCCTTCCTCCTTAAAACTGCATGGTGGTATTGCATTGCCTGGCAATGCACCGCATCTCGGCGAGATGCTCGCATTCCCTGGGATGCGTCCGCATTGTTATACAATGCGCAAAATAGTTCTATAAATATAGGGTGAGCGGGCTCATGGGGATTTGAACCCCAGGCCGCCTGGTTAAAAGCCAGGCGCTCTACCTAACTGAGCTATGAGCCCTCTCCAGATGATGCAACGTTGGTTTTTAGTTTTTGTCAAATTCGCGACACCGATAGGATGTATCGCGGCACTCACCATACAGTTATAGAACTTATTATTTGACGGCACTATGAATAGCGTATCTAGGATTTATAGTTTTCCGTACTGAAAAATGATGGGTAGTGCCATATATTAACTATTTTTCACACTTATCACGGTATAGCAATTATCTCGTATTTATATTATGAGGGAAGAGAAATGGTTAAATAGATACGCGGGAAAGAGCCTATGCCTTAAGTATACGCCTGGCGTACAGGCTTCTTTTCCCTTTTATACGGAGGTTATTAGCATACAGATCAGTATTCACGGGGCGGGCCGGGAAGTCGGCAGATCAGCCTTTCTCATCGACGATAAAATTCTGCTGGACTACGGCATCAAGCCGAGCGACCCGCCCGAGTACCCGCTGGGCGACGTCAGGCCCGAGGTAGTGGTCGTATCTCACGGCCACCTCGATCACTGCGGCGTAGTCCCTAACCTGATGGACATGGAGCCGAAGGTCATCGCGACACCCCCCACCAAACAGCTCACCAGGCTACTGGCAGAGGACACCATGGAGATCGCAGAGTCCTCCCACGCGCTCGTACCTTTCGACCCGGCGGACATGCGCCAGCTCATGCGCCTGACCCGGGAGATGGAGTACCTGGACGCATACGAGCACAATAGTCACACTATTACCCTGTTCGACGCCGGCCACATACCCGGCAGCTCTCTCGTCTACGTGGAAAACGGGGAGAAGTCGCTGCTCTACACAGGGGACATCAAGAACACCGACACCCGGCTGCTCCGGGGCTCGAAGGTCCACTACCCCGAGGCAGACGCTCTCATGATCGAGAGCACCTACTTCGGCAAGGACCACCCGGACAGGCAGAAGCTGGAGGAAAAGTTCATAGAGTCCATCCGGTACACGCTGGACATCGGCGGCAACGTCGTCATCCCGAGCTTCGCCATCGGCAGGACCCAGGAAATCCTCCTCATCCTCAAGGAGTACCGCATCCCGTCCTACGTCGACGGCATGGGCAGAGAAGTCACCGACATCTTCCTCAAAGAGCCGGAGTACCTCCGGGACCCGGGCCGGCTCAGGTCCGCCTACGGTTACTCTACTACGGTGAAAGGCAGCATGAGAAAATCCCTCATGGACGAGCCCTGCGTCGTAGTAACCACCGCAGGCATGCTCAACGGCGGCCCCGTGCTGAGCTACCTCAAGAAGATCTACGATAACCCCAAGAATAAGGTCATGCTCACCGGCTACCAGGTAGAGAACACCAACGGCCGCACCGCCCTGACCACCGGGACCATGGACCTCGACGGCGAGATCGTGAAGCTCCGGTGCCAGCTCGAGCAGTACAGCTTCAGCGCCCACAGCGGCGATTCCGAGCTCAAAGCCATCGTCAAGCACATGGTCGACAGAGGCACCACCGACGTCTTCTGCGTCCACGGCGACAGGACCGAAGAGTTCGCCGCCTGGGTCAAACAGGAGTACGACGTCAACGCCTACGCACCGAAGATCGGGGACGAGTACATCATTTAAGCACCTCTGACACGCCGGCTGCCATGTCGAGAGTACCATGGCGGCCCGGCGATATGGTGACCGAGGGAGAAACAATAACAAAAGCAAATATTCTTACCACGGCGGCACAGCGACACGGCGATAGAGTGAAATGGGATAACAAGACCTAATGTTTTTACCACGGCGGCACAGCGACACGGAGACAGTGCATTGCCGTAACAGGGTACTCTTTTTTAGTCCACGGCGACACGGAGACAGTGAATTAACCAATAACGGCTTACTGGCCAGGTGTTTCAGTAAATTATAATGATCACATGACCGGTTAATTACGTTCTATAGTGATTTCTGGTTTCTCCAGTATAGTAACAATAGAAGGATTGTCTCTATGCCGTCAGCCCGCCGTGCCGCCGTGGATCAATAAAACCTGTGTCTTGCTATTCGGGTACAGGTTGTCTCTGTGCCGCCGTGCCGCCGTGGTTCAAATAACCCTCCGGCGATCGTTTCTCGAATTGTCTCCGTGCCGCCGTGCCGCCGTGGTTTGAACCTCTGCTCTCCAGTTGTTGGTATGCGGAGCCGTATCGCCAAGGTTACGAGTTTAGCTTAAGCTTGGGCTCCTGGTGGTGCTCTGCTCTTCTGCTCGGCCTTTCTGCGCTCGAGGTCTTCGATGATGCGCTTGTGCTCACCGTGGTAAAGCCCGCTGTCGAAGGCTGAGAAGTCCAGGAGCATCTGGTCTTTTTCTTCTTTCGTGAAGTAGTCCATGCTCGGGTAGAAGAAGTGTTTCTCTTCTTTTTCAATGTGCTGCGGGTAGAAGATCGTGATGATGTTCAGGGCTGAGATGACTTTGGCCATCGCTTCCTTGTCTCCTGTGACGAAGCTGTTTTTGGCTTCCTCTATCTCGTCCACCGTCCTGCGGGCGAAGGCATGCTCCTGGATCAGGTCTTCCAGGGTCTTCCGGAGTTCGGGGGTGATCTCTTTTTTTTCGAGGGCGGAGAAATAGATGTTCTCTTCTTTGCCGTGGTGGCAAATGTCGGTGAAGTGCCTCATGAAGTACACCGTCGTTTCGAGAAACACGGGATCGACCACGTGATATTCCCCGATCCAGTCCATTTCGTCCTTCACGAGGTTGATCATCCTGTCGATCAGCCTGTGCTCTATCATCAATTGCCCTATGGGTAACATAAGATGCCCTTCGCTGCCCGCGAAAAGCTACTGCGGGTGCCTTTCATACTCGGTGCCCGGAATGATAACGTTTTTCAAAAGATGTCGTAAGAGTTGAATCGGGTAAAACGAGTATATTATTGTCAGTTTCGCGAACTCGTGCGAAACTGGCACTATTGATATCCCGGCCTCGACGGCCGCCGGATACCTGTACGCCCGCATCAGCCTTTACCTGCAATGTTCGGGTAAACGGATCTTTGACGGGCGAGCCGGTTCTCTGGCTAACCGTTGTTAAAGTAGCCTTTCTTGCTGAGCCAGTCGGTCTGCGGGCCTGTGTATCTCCAGACTACGTCGCCTTTTTCATCCTGGATTTCCCAGGGCACGACGATGACTGTGTCCCCTTCTCTGACCCACGTCCTCTTCTTCATCTTTCCCCTTATGCGGCACATGCGCGTAGTGCTGTCCATGCACGATACCGTGACACGGCTGCCCCCTAACATGCCTGTGACTGTGCCCAAAATTTCCCCCTGGTCCTTCCTCGGGGTTCTGACACGTACGACCTCTCCACCTGTGCTTGCGGATGATGGCTTCTTTGCAACACGCTTCTGACTATTTCTATTCAATGTATCATCTCTCCTTCTTTTTTCTTGATTCGCTAAACTTGTTCCACTTCGGTCCCGGGTCTGCCCGGGCTGCTGGTGCGGTGCTGTCAGACGAGCCGAATCGTCCCCGGACGATCCTTGATCGTCCGCTGACGACGGTTGATCGTCCGCTGACCCGGTTACAAAAACAGACGGCACAAGATTCCCTCTCGCTGATCGAGACGGGCATGCCTTGATGATCTAAGCTTGAAACTGGTACCAGACGAACTCCTCCTCGTACTAATTCGGAATACGAAGAGGTCGCCTCCGAATTCACTCGGCGGGCCGGTGGCCGCCGGCTCTTAAAATCTCGGCTTCCTGTGCTTGGGGAAGCAATCCTGACAGTATACCGGCCTGCCTTCGGTCGGCCTGAAAGGCACTTCGCATTCCTGTCTGCAGTCGGCACAAGTTGCCTTGTGCATCTCTCTCGGGCCGAAGTTCCTCCGGCCACTGAATCCATAATCACTCATTATAATCTCTCTAACTCTATAAATTCTGCATTATAATTAACACTGATATACTATTTATATGTATGTTATTTTGTGGACCTGAATATAGCAACCGCTCACAAACGGGGCTTACCGTTCCCGATCTGATCGGTTTCGGCTCTGACACTGTCCGGGTAAATAGTAATGCAGCTTTTTAATTGGGCGTGCCCGTCTCAGAGCTCGTCATCATCGGATACGACAGTTTCGTCGATCTCGTATAACACGGGTGAGCTAGTTTCTTCCTGCTCGTCTGGCAAGCCTGCGTGGCCCACTTCGGGCACGTTTCCTTTTTTCTGCTTGGTCGTGTAGCAAAAATAGTGGGCGAATGTCTCCATGTCATTGATTACGACCATGTCCCTGTGAAGGGCGGCTATTGAAAAATATCGCAAATAGTACGCTTCCCTGTATTTCTATTAAGGCGGTCGAGCATTTATACTTTCACTAATAATTTTATTTGCCGCCGCCAGCGTTCTTTAAACCGACAATCTGTTCCACATCTACCAGCTTCCAGACAGCGGTCATGCTGTCGGACATGATGGCGTCGAAGGGCTCGTCCGGGGAATGCCCCAGCGCTGCCAGCGCGTTCCGGGATATCTTCCTGGACTTGAACATGTCGAGGAACCTGCTCCGGATGCTGCGGGCATCATCACCTTTTTTTACCTCTGTCAGCCTGCCTGTGAGCGTGACGAACTTGTAGGTGGACATGTCCGGGGCATAGTGTTCGACCTCGACCGAGACTTCGGGGTTCTTCGAGAAGTACTCGACCTTCTTGCCGTACCTGGTCGATAAAAAGTACATGTACCTGCCGTCGAACACGTACATGAACGGGGCGATGTACGTGCTGCCGTCGCCTTTGAAGGCAATGCGGGCGATGAACTGCTCTTTGATCAGCTGATCGTATTCTTCCCTGGGCATCGGTGGTATCTTCAGGATGTTCACGGGCTATCCTCCGGTTGCATTGTAATTTTATAGACGGTCTGATATGATAAGCCCGGCTGACGGAAATGCCGGTCTCTCGCCTTTCCTGTCATTCGGGCCAACGTTTTCAAGCGATATTTATATAACCATATCAATAGTGATCGATAAGTATATCTACTAAAATATACTAAATTTGTTTTCCGGAGTAAAAACCATGGAAAAATGTTCGAAATGCAAGAGAAACGCAAGCCTTCCTTTCTATGCCATGCTCAACGGTAAGCTGGTCGTGCTTTGCTTCACCTGCGCGTGCAAGAGCTCGGGCCTGCCCGGCGAGCTTAAGGCTTAAACTTTTGAGAAAGCCCTGCTGACGCGATCGGTTTACCCGTCCAGCATCTATCCCGTCGGGTTTATCCAGCCTAAAAATTATCATATAGTGCAATCTGATTCTTCTGTAAGGTGGAAGTGAAGCCGATGACACAGTCTACAAAACCTGCCAAAGAAGAGCTGAAGAAAAAGCTGACACCTCTGCAGTACGAGGTCACCCAGGAGAACGGCACGGAGCCGCCGTTCCGGAATGAGTTCTGGGACGATCACCGGGAGGGAATCTACGTAGATATCGTCTCGGGCGAGCCCCTGTTCAGCTCGAAGGACAAGTTCGACTCAGACTGTGGGTGGCCCAGTTTTTCTAAGACGATCGAGGGCATCAAAGTCGAGGAGAAGCGAGACGTAAGCCACGGCATGGTGCGTACTGAAGTGCGGAGCAAGGATGCAGACTCTCATCTCGGCCATCTGTTCAACGACGGCCCGGCGCCGTCCGGCATGCGCTATTGCATCAACTCTGCGGCGCTGCGGTTCATACCTAAAGACGACCTCGAAAAAGAGGGGTATGGTAAATATAAAAAATTGTTCGAAAAATAGGCCCCGGTGAGTTCCAGACAGAGGTCTCTATGGCCGGAACGGGTGCGCGGGCAGCGCATGCCCCGGCCTGATCGGGAGGCCCGCAACCCACAGGCTAAGGTAGTCCATTTACCATGGCTGTCAGCTGCTTGCCTCAAACCTTGTATATGTCCTCGCCCATCGGGCCTTTGACCGGCTCCTCCGCTGGCTCTATGTTTCGGATCTCTTTTTTCCGCTGGCGTTTCTTCTTGTCTGTCTCTGCTGCTTCCTCTTTCTCTTCTTCGGGCTTCTTCTCCGGCATAATCATTTCTCATCAGACGATGGGAGCCCACGCTGATAAAACTAAGTAAAATCGCTGACGACAACCCCGGCTGTCAGGGCCGCTATCGGTATCGGGAGCGGGTTATTTTTTCCCGCCCTTCTTTTTGGTAAACTGTTTAAAAGCGCCGCCTTTGGGGCCCTGTCCGCCGCTTTTCTTTCTGTCGGCTTCTTTGCTCCGGGGAGCCTGCTCCCTGTGGCCGTAGCCTTTACTGTGGCCGCCTTTCTTTGCGTAGCTCGTGCCCTTACCCCGGCTGCCTTTCTCTGTCTTTTTCTCGGGGGCTTTCGGCTCCGGCACTTCGGTCAGCCTGACCTGGGGCTTTTCATCCGCCTTGCTCAGAAGCCGGAGGGCGGCCGCCAGGATGGTGGCCGAGTCGCCGGTCTTAAGCAGGGTCTCGGCGTAGTCCCGGTAAAAGGACAGGTCCCTGATCTCGATCTCGCCCTGAATTTTTTCTATGGCCACCTCTATACTTTTCTCGGTAGACTCTGCTCCGCCCGGAACCGGTTTGCTGGTGATCTTATGATCGATCGTCTGCTCGATGGCATCTAAGACCGGCTTGTCCCTCGGAGTTACAAAAGTAGTCGCCGTTCCCGCATTTCCGGCCCTGCCCGTGCGGCCGATCCTGTGCACGTAGCTGTCCGGGTCCTGGGGTATGTCAAAATTATAGACGTGGGTGACACCCTGGATATCCAGGCCTCTCGCCGCAACGTCTGTGGCTACCAGAATGCTGACCTCGCCGGCCTTGAACTTGTCCAGCGTGTTCTCCCGCTGGTACTGGAGCAAATCCCCGTGGAGGCCCAGCGCGTGGTATCCCCTCTCTACGAGGGCTTTGGCCAGCTCGCCTACTCTGACCCTGGTCATGACGAACACGATGGCCAGCTCGGGCTTTTCCTGGTCGAGCAGCCGGGTCAGCACTTCGAACTTTTGCTTCTCGGGCATCTCGATGTAATGCTGTGCTGTAGTAGGCACAGTGATGCCCTCTTCCTCAAATTCGATCAGCTCAGGGTCTCTCAGGTATTTCCTGGCAAGCATCTGCACAGGCGGCGACAGCGTGGCCGAAAACAGCATCGTCTGCCGCCTTTCGGGCATCTTTTTGAGGATCTTCTCGACTTCGTCGATGAATCCCATGTCGAGCATCTTATCGGCTTCGTCGAGGACACAGAACTTGATCTCGTTAGTTTTGATGTACTGCCGCCTCATGTGCTCCAGCAGGCGGCCCGGGGTGCCGGCTATTATCTGCGGCAGGTCTTCCAGGGCTTTTACCTGCGACCTGAAGTCCTGGCCGCCATAAATTGGTATAGTTCGGATGCCTCTAACCTGGCCTATGCGGTTCAGCTCTTCCGCTACCTGGGTCGCGAGCTCGCGGGTAGGCACGACGATAAGGCCCTGTACACCTTTAGATGTCGGCCTGATGGCCTCAATCATCGGAATGCCGAACGCCGCCGTCTTCCCCGTACCAGTCTGGGCGTGCCCGATCAGGTCTTTTCCCTCCATGGCCAGAGGAATCGCCTGCTCCTGGATGGGCGTCGCTTCCTCAAAACCCATATCCTGGACCGCTCTGACTATGCTCGGTGTTAAATTTAACTCAGTAAACTTGACCATCTGTGAAACTCCATTTTCGGATTACGTGTCTCTAATATCGCCGCTCGTCGTTATAGACGATTCCGCAGCTGTCGAACCGGATGACAGCTCCGCTGCCCCGGGAGGTCTTCTCCGGCTTCCCGATCAGCTTGCCATCGAGGACCTTTTTGACGCCTTTTTGCATGTCCGAGAGGGTCGACGGCTTCAGAGCGACTCTGCCGTGGGCCGGGTATAGCGCCTCGACTTTATTCTCCATAGCTGCCAGTTTGTTCACGCTGTTCATAAAGATACTCAGCGGCATGCTGCCCTCCAGGTTAAGCAGCGTGTTGCCTTCCATGATGTTGTCAGCCGTGAACAGCCACTTCTCTTTCCGGTCGTACAGGCTGACGCTGCCCGGAGTGTGCCCCGGAGTCTCGATGACGTCCACCACTCTGCCTCCGAGGTCGAAGCTCAGCTCGCCGGAGAACGGGGCAAACCGCTTCAGGGGGGCGTGAACCCACGCGTCTTCGGAGAAGCCTTCGGGCAGAGGCTGATCCTTGAACCTCTGCATGATGTCGTGCCTGACCTTGGGGCTGAAGTTCTTTTTCAGCAGGGGTACATCCGCCTGGTGGATGCGGACGTTCTCGAAGCGGTAGTTACCGCAGGTGTGATCTGGGTGGCCGTGGGTGTTGATGACCGTGAGGGGCAGCGAGGTCAGGCTCGCCACCCGTGCATGCAGGTCTCCGATACCCCAGCCTGCATCTATCAGCAGCGCTTTTTCCTTCCCTGCCAGCAGGTACTGGCTTACCATGCCGGCATCCTCGATGCGCCACGTGTCTTTTGAAAGCTCGCTGACCTTGAGCCATGCTGAAACTGAATCTACCATTTAAAACCATCTCGTGTGACTGGAATATTCTTTATATCTCTACAGGTATTGAACCGTTCTTTCCCGTTACCGCGGCCGGAGGCAAAAACATCTGTGCCGGCTTGTGCCCGGCAGGCAAACCCTCTCAGAGCCTGAATGCTTTTTTAAACAGCCGGCTGATCGGGTTCTTCGGCTGCGGCCGATCGCAGTACGGCACCCGATCTTTAGCGACGTGATACTCCCTGCACTCGACGCAGTTCTTGTGTCTTCTGCAGTCTGTTTTCGGGCAGGGGCAGTCATCCCGGATCATGAATCCTAAGTGGCCTGCGGGAAACATATAGTTATCCTACGCCGGTTCCCGGGCAGCCCCTGCCTCTCCGGCTCTCGACAGGCTCCTGCATGCCGGATCTCGCTCATTATCGGCCTTAGTATTATCAAGTACAGGGTTTCAGCATTATTGGAACTTGCTGCCAAGTAACGGGGGGACTGACATTTGCTGCGCTTTAAGACTGTGAGCTGCCTGGACAAAGCGTGTACCGGGCTCGAAGCGTTTAGTCTGCTCGTGCCTGCCG
This sequence comes from Methanocella sp. MCL-LM, assembly GCF_049676595.1. GTDB lineage: Archaea > Halobacteriota > Methanocellia > Methanocellales > Methanocellaceae > Methanocella_A. The sequence continues at coordinate 2,704,022 of NZ_CP187259.1, read as the reverse complement.
GGTGGGGCTTCGAGGGGGGCGTCCGGTGGTCGGCAGATGATGCGATGATGCCTTCGACGAGCGGCTTCAAGCTCGCGGGGAACGGTGTGGAAATCCAGTCGCTTCCAGGCCAGGCATTTGTCTGGACCAGCCTGCCACAGGTCCTGCAAAGCCATCCGGCAGGTACCCGGTACCTTGGCGCTACTGTCTGTCCTCCTCTCGATGCTTCCGAATTCCTCGCTCTCATGATGATACCTGCCCTCCGGCCAGAGGTTGATGACCTGTCAATTATCCGGGGAATCCCCCCTGTTGACCTGGGGAGCACACTCGGGTTCGAGGCCACGTTAAGCCCCGGGGAGTCAGCCTTTTCCTGCGGAGCAGGCATGAGGGTACAGTACAGGGATCTGGATAAGCTTTACGAGGAAGTCCTCTACTGTACTGTGACCACGTTCACCTACAAGATTCCTGTGGGCAGCGCCTTCATCGACCATATCTTCTGGATGGCCGATCACCTGATTTCCATCCGGGCTGAACAGGGCAGGCTTGACGGGCTGAAAGATCTTTTACAGGCTATCCTGTACTCCTTCAGGATCAATCCCCTGTGGATGGAGAAAGCTAACCGGATCAACATATACCTGAAAGACCGCCAGCTGAATAAGCCGTACAGCCTGCGGCAGCTTGGCACCGAGATCGACGCAGCAGATATCCCCGGTGCCGACGGTTTGCAGACTAGCGCACTGCGGCAGTCCGGTTACCGGTGGATCGCAGACAGCCTCTGCGGCGTCAGCTCTCCCGGAGAGTACTACGACCCGATCCAGCAGATATGTGTGCGCCTGCCAATGGGCTTCGAGCACGCGTGGGCCCGCAGCACCGGCGAATATTTACTCTCTAACTCCGGTGACCCGATCGAAGATTCAGGCATCCCGGAGACGTGGAAGATCATGGAGCGGATTAATCTTGAATCTCCGGTGGTGGGGCCTTCGGAGACTTCTGCCACCTGTGCCTGAGCCTGGCCGGGGTGTTCCCGTAACCGTCTTCAAATCCCTGCCTGATCAGCGGGTCAACGGTTAACCACTTCAAAAACTATTTATCGCTCTGACGATTGTTAAGGATAGATATCCTATGGATCTAATCGTATTCATCCTGAGCTTCGTGGTCATCCTGGTGGGCTGCGAGCTCTTCACCAACGGTGTCGAATGGGTGGGCCGGCGTTTCAAGCTCTCGGAAGGCGCCGTGGGTAGCGTACTGGCTGCAGTCGGCACTGCGCTGCCAGAGACCATCGTGCCTCTGATCGCCATCCTGACCATCGGCGGGCACGCGGGCGAAGAGATCGGTGTAGGTGCCATCCTGGGCGCACCTTTCATGCTGACGACCCTGGCCCTGTTCGTATGCGGCCTCTCCGTGCTGATGTTCCAGCGCAGGCGGGGCACTAAGACACTCCACGTAAACGGCACGCTGATCAGGAGAGACTTAAAATTCTTCCTGCTGGCCTACGGGCTGGCTGCGGTCGCCGCTCTGGCTCCGCCGGAATACGGCCTTTTCAAGTGGGTGCTGGGCTTCTGCCTTGTGCCGCTCTACATCGTCTACACCATCTATACGATGAAGACCGGGGAAACCGTGGGCGAAGACGGCGAGGAGATGAAAAACCTCTACCTGGATAACGTGGTCAGAAAGTGCACCGGCAAGGAAGGCAAGCCTGTCGAGTGCCCGGCTGACGTGAATGTCGCCGATCTGAAAAAGACCCTCCACGCCGCAGAGCCATCGACCCTGCTGATCATCGTGCAGGTACTGGCTTCGCTGGGCCTCATCATCCTGGGCGCCAACATGTTCGTCAGCCAGATCAAGGACATCGCGACGTTCCTGGGCATCAATCCCCTCATCCTGTCGCTGATCATAGCACCTATCGCAACCGAGCTGCCGGAAAAGTTCAACAGCATGCTGTGGATCCGGGAAAAGAAAGACACGTTCGCCATCGGCAACATCACCGGCGCAATGGTCTTCCAGAGCTGTATCCCGGTCACGATCGGTATACTGCTGACTGGCTGGCACCTGGATATTACTGGCAGGATCGGCCAGCTGCAGGCGGCGGCAATCGCCATCGCGCTGCTTTCCGGCATCATCCTCTACCTCGAATCCAGCCATAAGGAGATCAAGATGTCAGGCCTGATGATCGGAGGCTTGCTATACCTTGCTTTCATCGGACTGGTCCTGCTGTTCATCTGAACCTGGGGAGCTAAAGTGTATAAAGGAGATATCGTCATGGAAGAGCTGAAATACACAAAAATACTGGTGCCGACCGACGGCTCGGACTACTCGTGTTTCGCCGCGGAACATGCAGCCTACCTGGCCCGCTCGCTGGGGGCAAAGATCTACATCCTGAACGTCGTCAACGTCGATCTGGCCTTCAGGTCAGGGATCCACTACGCCGAGGGCATGACCGAGCTCCGGCAGGCGGGGAACGAGGCCACCGCCAGGGTCAGGCAAATCTGCGAGAAGCAGGGCGTCGAATGCGAGGAGATCATCGTCAAAGGCCAGCCGGCTGATACGATCGTCCGGGTTTCTAAAGAGATCTGCGCGAGCTGTATCGCTATCGGCTCCATAGGCACGTCTGCCATCGAGCGGGTGCTCATCGGCAGCGTGTCCGAAAAAGTGATGAGGCACGCTAACTGTCCGGTGCTTCTCGTCAGGCATAAGTAACAGTTCACGGGCCGCTCTCAGGCGGACTGCTTAAGAACCGTGGGGCGCTACGGTCTGTCTGGCCACTGCGCCCTTACTTTTTATGTGTGTATTGTATAGTCCTTTGTGAAACTTTTAGTACGGTCCGGCAGGTCTGGTTGACTGCCGGACCGTACTATTAGTTTCAAGAATGACTATACTTGCAATCGCAGTAGGGAGAGTTAATAAACTAGCAAATTAATTAGCTAGTTGACGTCGGTGGATTGTTATGGTAAAAAACAGCATGCAGAACCTGCGCAAATTCGTCGCTCCCGAATTTGTCTTCGGCACCGGGGCGCTGAGGCTGGCAGGCCGCTATGCAAAAAACTTCGGCGGAAGCAAGATCCTGCTCGTTACTGATGCTAACTGCATTAAGTACGGCATTGCCGGCCAGGTCGCCGAAAGCCTGGACGAAGCCGGCCTGGAATGGGCTTTGTTTTCGGACGTATACCCAAACCCCAGCGCCGAAGAGGTCATGGCCGGAGCTGCCGTTTACCGGGAAGAAGGCTGTAACCTGATCGTGGCGGTCGGCGGCGGCAGCCCGATGGACTGCGCCAAAGGGATCGGCATCGTCAGCTCGAACGGCCGGCACATCCTCGAGTTCGAAGGCGTAGATAACGTCCCTCTCCCCTGTCCCCCGCTGATATGCATACCGACGACGGCGGGTACTTCTGCGGATGTTTCCCAGTTTGCCATCATCCGGGACTGCGCCAGAAAAGTGAAGATAGCCATTGTCAGCAAGACTGTGGTGCCAGATGTAGCCCTGATCGATCCGGCGACGACAGTGAGTATGAGCCCTGAGCTGACCGCCTGCACCGGCATCGACGCTCTTACCCATGCTGTCGAAGCATATGTGTCTAATGCCAGTTCTCCTGTTACCGATGTCCACGCTCTGGAGGCCATCAGGCTGATCAGATCAGGCATTACTGGAGCTTATGCCCGGCCGGATGACCTGGAAATGCGGGCCCTGATGATGCTGGGCAGCCTCCACGCAGGGCTGGCCTTCTCAAACGCAAGCCTGGGCGCAGTCCACGCGATGGCTCACAGCCTCGGCGGCCAGCTTAACCTTCCCCACGGCCTCTGCAACGCCCTGCTTCTCCGCCACGTCACCGCCTATAACTTTGAAGCCGCTCCGGAGCGGTACACGACCATCCTCTCTGCACTGGGCTACGAAACGGCGGGTAAGAGCCCGGCCGAACTGAACGCTCTGTTGTCCGCAGGCCTATCCGGGCTGCTCGACTCCGTCAACCTCGGTCAGAGCCTGGGCAGTATCGGCGTCGGCAAAGGCGATCTTCGCCAGCTTTCGGCCAAGGCCATCTCAGATCCGTGCATGGTTACCAATCCCCGCCGCCTGAGCCTCGACGATCTTGAGGTGATCTTCGAAAATGCCCTCTGAAGGCCCGGGCAACGATTACGACCCTCTCCGGGACAAAATCATCGGGCTTGGAGAGCACTCGTTCAGAAAGAGCTATTATCCTGAGCTTCAGCGCCGGCTGGCAGACCTGGAGCAGTTCAGAGCTTTGCTGGACGAGAGCAACGACGCCATCTTCCTCATCAGCCTCGAAAACCGGCGCTTCGCTGACGTGAGCGGCTCTGCGTGCAGGCAGCTGGGCTATACCCGGGACGAGCTAACCGCTATGCTACCGGCGGGGCTGGTCGACCCTGCTACGAGACCGCTGGTATTGCCGGTCTTCATGGGCCAGGTCGAGCGCCTGAACGTCGTGACGTCGCTGCTGTGTAAAAACGGGACCTGGGTGCCTTACGAGATCGCCATCCGGACCGTGGACTTCAACGGCAAGGCTTTCGCAGTAGCCGTGGCCAGGGACATCACCGACCGCAAGCAGATCGAAGATCAGCTGCGCCGATCCGAGGAGACTTACAGGGAAATCTTCGACGGGGCCAACGACGGCATCCTCATCCTGGAGATCGATACCGGGCACACCATCGATGTAAACAGCACCGCCTGCAGTCTCTTCGGGCTTACCCGGGAAGAAGCGATGCACACCGACTTTCTGCGCCTGTACGCCGGTGGCAAGTACACCCGCGAAGATATCCTGGGCCTTTTCATGGACGTCAGGCTCAAAGGGCCCCGGTTTTCCGTCCAGAAATCCCGGACTAAAGACGGCCGGATCTTCTGGGCCGAGTTCAACCTGAAGTACGTCAGCATCCTTGGCGGAGACTACATCATGGTTATAGTCCGGGACGTGACCGAACGCCGGGACGCGGAGGAAAAGATCAAGGCCTCGCTCCGGGAGAAAGAGGTCATGCTCAAAGAAATTCACCACCGGGTCAAGAATAACCTGCAGGTGGTTTCCAGCCTGCTGAACATCCAGTCCCGCTATATCACCGACCCGGGGGATGCCGAACTATTCAAAGAGAGCCAGAACCGGGTCCAAACCATGGCACTGGTGCACGAGAAGCTCTACCAGTCCAGCGATCTCGCCCGCATCGACTTCTCCTCATACCTCGACAGCCTGATGAAAAACCTGTTCTACTCGTACGCCATCGGCCGGGATAACATCACCATGAAAGCGGACATCCAGCCGATCTCTATGGGGGTGGATACGGCAGTGCCCTGCGGCCTGATCGTCAACGAGCTAATCTCCAACAGCCTGAAGCACGCCTTCCCCGGAAATCGGGCGGGCGAGATCCGGGTCTGCATTCGTGAGGTCGACGGCCGGGCCGTAATAAAGGTGGCCGACAATGGCGTCGGGCTGCCGGAAAACTTCGACTTCCACACCTCCGAATCCCTCGGCCTGCAGCTGGTGAACATGCTGGTCGAGCAGCTCGACGGCAGTATATCTCTCGAACGGGAAAACGGAACGAAGTTCACAATCGCTTTTAAAAGAGCATAAGGGACTGGCCGGGAAAATTGATAGGGATGGGCAGGTCCCGGCCACTACTGAAGTTTGGGTTGGGGACTGTACTACAACCTGGCCCAGAACCGAGTAGGGCGTGTGTAGTACGAGGGTTTCTGTTACTGATACCTACTTGTCCTCATGGGCTTATATAGGATAACCAAGAGTATGCTGAAAGTATTCGGCACGTTTTCCTGGGATAGAGTTTTCAAAGGGCATAGTTATTCTTGAATCTTTTTTGAGAGTTCCCTTGCTGGGATGTTCGCCTTTTGAACGCCTGCGTTTGCAGGCGTTCTGGAAGGCGATTCGTACACGAACGCTGCGCTGTGCCAGGATCACAGATTAAAACAGATTGCACTGATTTCACAGATGGCATTAGAATCAAAGCGGTAGGCGGTTAATCCATTTCTCATCGACCAGTATCTGTGCAATCTGTGCTATCTGTCATAATCTGTGATCCTGGCACAGCGCAGCGTTCGTGTGCGCTCACGGGCTCATATGCAACGTCTCAGAGTAGAACCACTACAGGACCTTATGAATGACTGATATTAAAAGTTCCAGAAATCACTTTGCTCGCATTTCCTCCCTCCTGCCACCGCTCACGGAGCAAATTATTTATACCTTGTGACACACAGTATACTGTGTGACAGTATTTCTGTTGTCACACGTTATACGGCATGAAAAGTGATACGGATGGACGAGGTCGTGGAAAGGTTCGAAACGGAGGTCAGGCGAGGTATGATACAGGTGACTATTATGTGTCTGCTGGAGCAGGAGTACTACGGTTACGACATCATCAGGAACCTGAAGGAAGTCGGCATCGACATCGATGACGGCACCCTGTACCCCATCCTGCGCCGGCTCGAGGACGACCGGCTTCTGGTCAGCCGCTGGGAAACTACCGGCCCCCGCCCGAGGAAATATTACGTGATCACAGAATACGGTAAAGAGATCAGAGAACAGATGCTCGCTTCGCTGGCTTCGATGAACGCGGCGGTCGAGACCTTTAAAGCCCATATTATGGGAGCCCATAGTGTGGGAGCCAGGAGTAAGGGAGTGAAGTAAATGTACGAAAAATTGATCGACGAGTATATCTGCAGAGTGACTGCAGACATGGGGTCCGCTCAGCGTGAAGAAGTGGGCCGTGAACTGAAGTCGCACATATACGATAGCGCAGAGGCTATCGCGGTAAAGCGTGGCACCGGGATCGACGAGACCATCGTCAGGGAAGTACTGGCGAAGATGATGCCGCCCCAAAAGCTCGCGGCCATGTACCCGTCGAAGGCCACGTTCCTGAAGAGTAACGGCATGTGGAAAGCCGTGCAGGCTCTGGCCGGCATCGCAGTGGCCTTCCTGCTGCTCGCCGGGATCATCTACGTGGTGGCGCCCGAGGCAGCCGGAATCTCCGTCGGAGTCATACTCCCGGTCGTGTCGGCGCTGGCACTGGCGATCGTGGTTATCACCATAATCTTCTCCATCATCTACCTGTACGAGTCAAGGCTAAAGGCGACCTACGAAGCCCGGCTGCACAGGCTGGAAAGAAGCCTCGAGCACCCGGCCTCGCCCATCAAGATCGGCTTCACGATCTTCTTTACCCTGCTGGGAATGGCCGTTATCGCACTGCTCTGGCCACACATTCCCTTCATCGCGAACTTTAGCACCGGCCAGCTGGTGCCGCTGTTAACTCCGGCGTTCGGCTCCTTCGTGCCGTACTACCTGGGGTGGGGAGCGGCTATGGTACTGGTCCAGGTACTCTACATAGCGCTTCCGCAGAAGTGGGTGGCATCCCTCCTGGAAACGGGGCTGAGCCTCGCGAGTGCCATGCTGACCTTCTGGGTCTTCCAGGCATTCCCGTTCAACCCGGAGCTGTCGGTGATGATCGCGGCCGGCATCAAGGTGCTGCTGGTAGTCGCCATCCTGGGAACGCTGATCGATGCTGCCAAAAAGCTGTGGCAGACCGCCCAGTTCTTCATCTACGGGGACCTCAGGAACAGCCAGGCCGGGTAAGGCCTGGTTCTTTCAACGAAGAATTGTGGGTCGGGGAGGTGTTGAAAGGTCAGGGGCCGGGGAGGCCCCGGGAGGTCAGGGAGAACTTTCAAGCTGGGAGGTTCGGGAGGTCAGGAGGTCGGAGAGCAGGTTCTGAGGGGGGCCGAAGGTCAGAGATTTAATATTTGATAATCATATCTGACCTTTCTTGGGCTGGCAGGTACCGTTTACACGAAGTACTCAAAGTACGCGAAGTACCCGAAGTTAAACTATAAGATCGGATTACAGTCATCCCTTTTATCGTACTTTGAGTACTTCGTGTACCTCGTGTAAATGGTACGGGCGCTCATAAGAAAAGTTCAGAATAATACCCTGTTATCCTCTCTAACCTTTCCATTCTCCCCGACCTCCTCTCTGACCTCTGACCCTCTCTGACCTCCCAGCTTGAAAATCCTCTCCGGCCTCCCGGGACCTCCCTAACCTGCCATTTTCACTGTCTTCCCGTTCTCAGGGCCGGATCAATCCCAAATTTTTTTAAAGCTTTACTAGCTCGTTCTCCGGCAGCGGCCTGTCATTAATCCAGTCTCGTACAAGCCTGGCGTACAGCTCCGGCTTCTCGAAGCTAAAGGTGTGCCCTACTCCGGGAACGACGTAGCCGCGGCCGTTCGGCAGGGTGGCAGCGACGTCTCTGGCAGACGCTTTCATCATGCCGTACTCTTTTCCGCCGACCAGGGCCAGGACTGGTACGTTTACCTCTTTCAATGCTGCCGGCAGCTTGTAGGTCATGTTCGCCCTCAGTATCCGGGCCAGCACTTCGCCTCGCGTCTGCCTCGTATCCTCGAAGTACGCCTCGAACATGTCCTCGGGGAGGTGGTACGATCGGGCCTGGAGCCTTGCAAACGACTTATTACGGGCCAGCGGAATGGTCAGCTTTACCGTGGGATCGAACAGCAGCGGGTGCAGCATCAGGCCTGATCCGGGCACTGGCCTGAGCTCCGGGCTGTTCACGACCGCGTGATCGACGACTTCGGGAAATGCGGCGAGCAGCTCGAGCAATACCTGCGCTCCCAGGGACACTCCTACGACGTGGGCTTTTCCGCCGTGCGCCCTGGCTTTGATGGTCTCTGCGATCAGGGCGGCTGCTTTCTCGTGAGCGAACGGGCTTTCGCCTCTGCTGCCACCGTGGTCCGGCAAGTCGGGTACTATGCAGTGGTAATCCTGCATGAGCCTCAATATGTTGTCCCACATCCAGCCGCTCATCCCGCCACCGTGTAAAAAGAGGACTGAGGGGGCATCCGCAGGTCCGGCTTCTGTCATATAAAGTGTCATAGTATGATCTCCTACCTATCCCGGCTACGATGTATATGGTACGCTTTCGTTTAAATCTCTTTTACGGCGCCCACCAGGCTGCTCCCGGAGCCCCGGAAGAAAGGTTAATGCCCTATTAGGGGTTATCTGTAATGCTAATCCTGAAGGGTAGCATGAGGCTCGAGCGATGATCGCAGGCGAATTTGATAGCATTGCTAAAGCATGGGAATGGGCAATCGGCAAGATCTACCGGGAAGGACAGCTGGTCAACACCGAGTACGGAGTAAAGGCCAGGATGGTCAACGGCATGCTGCTGGAGATCGCCAGCCCGGTGCAGAAGTGGCACCCTAAAGACCCGTTCTGCAGCCCGATGAGAGTCAAGTTTTACATCGAGCAGTTCAAGCGCGAATCCGCGGGCAAGCACGGGTTTGAGTATACCTACATAGACCGCATGGTCAACTACGAGGGCTTCGACCAGCTGAAGTGGATGGCCGAGCAGCTCAAAAACAAGCGCTACGACTCCAAAAGGGTGCAGGCGATCACGTGGATACCCCACGTCGATGATGCTAAGAAAGAGGACCAGCCCTGCTTCCAGCGCATCTGGGTATACCCTTACCAGAATAACAAGCTGGACGTCCACATCCACTACCGGTCCTGGGACATGTTCAAGGCCTTCGAGGCCAACCTCATGGCCTTCCAGGAGCTCGTCAAAGACGAGCTGACCGGGCCCTCCGGCTTCACTTTAGGCAAGCTCCGGTGCTTCGGGGACAACGTCCACATTTACGAGGACGACTTCCAGGCCGTAGAAGCTGTGCTGAAATAAAATAATCTGTGTCCCAATAAACTACAGCGGTATAATGGACATAGCAGTTGATTGAACTATGGCGGCACGGCTCCTTATTCTGACAACTGGAAATTAGGTTTTTAAACCACGGCGGCACGGCGACACTAAGACAGTGCGATCCACGAAAAGCCGGATGGTAACTGGAACCACGGCGGCACGGCGACACGGAGACAACCGTACCCGAATAGCCAGGCTCTTTTTTTATTGATTCACGGCGGCACGGCGGTCTGACGGCACTGAGACAAAAGTATTGAGAATCATGGGGCTGGGGGCAGGTCAAGATACCACGAGAGCGTTGAAGCCTTTAAGCCATGCGATTACATATTCAGACTAAACAATTGGCCAGCAAGCTGATTATAGTTAACGGGCTGTCTCCGTGTCGCCGTGTATCATAAAAAAGAGCCCACTATTACGTGGTTCGCCATTGTCTTGGTGTCGCTGTGCCGCCGTGGTTTAAACAATTGATCATGGAATGCTGGTACATATTGTCTCTGTGTCGCTGTGCCGCCGTGGTTACTTTATTTATCGATTGTATGTTATGGTTTTATTTTGAACACTCGCCTGGCATTCTTGTCGCAGACCGCATCGATGGCCACCGGGTCGATGCCAGCGAGGCGCATGACGTGGGCTGTTCTGGGCACTCCTAGCACGTCGGTAAGGTTGGAGGACATGTCCGTGTTCAGGATCAGCCGGCTCACGTCGTAGTTCTTCACTATCTCGGCGGCGGCAGCAGGCGAGAGCTTGCCGGGCTGGACGGTGAGCCCTGCATTGTAGCCCCGGTCTATGATTAGCTTTACCGTATCGGGGTCTGCGTGGTCGATGACGATTCTGTCGGGGTCGATGGAGAACGTGGACAGGACGTTGATGATCTCTCTGGTGATCTGGACTTTGCTGCTCCTGGGGGTGTGGGCGATGATCGGCAGGTCATACTTTTTCGCCAGCTCGATCTGTACCTGGAAGAGGCGGACTTCGAAAGGGTCTCTTGTTTCGAGGCCGGTTTCTCCGATGGCTGTGGCGCATCCCCTTTTCAGGTATCCTTCGAGAAGTTCCTCGCAGGCATCGATATCTTCCGGCCTGGTCCGGGGGTGAAGCCCGAGCCCAAGGTGGACGCGAATGCCCTGTTTGCCTGCTCTCTTCTTTTCCTCTTCCAGGCGATCGAAGTGGTCCCTGAATACGACGTCGGAGCTCATTCTCAGCGGGTCATGGGCCAGTGTGATCACATCTGTTATGCCGGCGATGGCCATCAGCTCGAAATCTTCCATGGGTCTGGTATCGAGGTGTACGTGAGTATCAATCATGTCCTTTCACCAGGAAAACAATCACAGGTGACTGTTGGTTCTCGAGAATATAACTCTATGCAGGCTTTGAGGCACGCGTCGGCCATAATTCTATCTTTGAGTTAAATATATATACAGATAAATTATAATAGTGACTAATAGCTGAGCAAGCGGTTAAGCATATGTCTGATCTCGATAAGTCTGCTTCCCCGGGTATCGCCTGCACCTGCGCTAAGGATCTGCTCCACGATATCCTGAATAACAACCAGGTTGCCATCGGCTATCTGGAACTGGCGTTGGAACAGATGAAGCCGGAGAACGAGCTTCGATCAATGCTATGCCAGGTGCATAAAGCCCTGATGCGAAGTAGCGATCTCGCTCTGAACGCTTACCGGACCAGCCGGGATGCGCCCAATTCTTGCGAATATGCCCTTCAGGCATCTCAGAAAAAGCCCTGAGAAAAAAGGAAGCGGCCGGTGCCGCTTCAGGTCTTGTTCAGCAGGTCTGCGTAGAACAGCTGCTGGCCGTACTGATCTTTACCGTAGCTGTCGATCATCGACTGGGTTTCCTGGCTCTGGAAGTAGTCGACCAGCTTGCTGGCCACAGCGTAATTCACGTTGGGGTGCTGGGTCTGGTTGACCGCGATGATGCTATATTTATTGATCATGTTCGGGTCGTCTTCCATCAGGATGATCAGCGACATGTTCTTCTGGTTCTTCAGGTAGGTGCCCTTGTCGCTGAGCGTGTATCCCTGCATCTGGTCAGCCATGCGGAGCGTGTCTGCCATGCCCTGGCCGGTGGACTTGTACCAGGCCATGGTGGCGTTGGAGGGCTTTCCGAGGCCGGTCTTGTTCCAGAGCTCGGTTTCCTTGGCAGCCGTGCCTGATGTGTCGCCTCTCGAGACGAAGACGGACTGGTTGGAGTAGATCTTCTTTAAGGCCTCAGTGGCGTTCGTGCCCTTGATGCCTGCGGGATCGCTCTCGGGACCCACGATGACGAAGTAGTTGTGGGCAAACTGCGTCCGGTTCCAGCCGTGGCCTTCATCCATGAACTTCTGCTCTGCGGCGGGGCTGTGGACTACCAGGACGTCGACATCGCCGGTTTCACCGAGCTTGATCGCTTCGCCCGAACCCTTGGACAGAATCTGGATTTCGACATTGTTCTCCTGCTTAAAGGGCGCCAGGATATTATCGAGCAGGCCAGTATCGTACACGCTCGTCGTGGTGGCGAGCTTGATGGTTTGCGGGGCCGGAGTTGCTGTTGCGGCCGGTGTTGCAGTGGCTCCCGGAACTGGTGTCGGAGTGGGCGTAGTACAGCCGGATATCGTTACTATCATTGCGATAGATGCTGCGGCAATAAACAAAATTGCCAGATGTTTACTAGAAATCATAACAACCTCTGTCTTAGGTATAAAGTGATTGACCAATAAACCTTTCGTAACTTATAATGATTAACATCATGTGATAATGGCCTGTCAGTAAACTTTTAATAGAATCGACACGAAAATTATAATTTATGTCGCCGAACCCGGGGAGAAAACTGGCACTATTCCTATCTGCCCTGCTACTTTGTGCAGGCATAGTAACCCTGATCCCCGACCAGTGGCTGACAGGCAGCCAGACCTGTCATTCCTGCCACACGGCGCAGGCGCCGGCAGGCCACATGCTTTTCAGGCCGAATTACCTCGGGTATAACTCGCTTTGCTCGTTCGCACCGATAAGCACGCTGCTCCTCGCCGGTACCGGATTACTCATTTTCCTTACCTCGTTTCAGTTCAGGTTCGAGCGGTGGGGTAAAGAATACCGTCTCATCGCATCCTCTGCCTCTTTCGGGCTGGCTATCGCCACCCTGGTGCCCTTTTCGGGACACTATACCAACCTGATTGGAGGTCAGACACTTTGTCCGGCAGCTCCGCTTAGCACCGGCCTGCTGGCCGGCTTAGGCCTCATCGCACTTAATGGTTTCGTGGTTTGCCCCTTCCTGATGGCCTGGCGGTGTCGGTGCCCTTCACTGGAAAACACGCTGGACGTCTGGCAGTCTCCACACCGCTCGATAAACCGGCTGATCACGCTGCTCGTGACCGGCAGGATGAGCGAGGAAGCCCTGCGGCGGACATATCGGTGTACGTTATGCAACGGGTGTTGGCTCGCCTGGTTTAACCGGCAGGTCAGGAACACCGCAGTGAACAAGGGTCTAGTGCCGTCGCACCTGGCCACGATCCGCACTAACATAAGCGCAACCGGTAACCCTTACGGTGTCATCGCTGACGGGGGCATGGCGATGGATAAAAAATCCGACACGCTCCTGTTCATAGGATGTACTGGCCGGTTCCGCACGCCCGAAATCCTGCGGGCGGCAAGAACTCTGCTGGATCGGAAGGGGATCCAGTATTATAGCTTGCCCGATGAAACCTGCTGCGGCTACACGCTCTATAATCTCGGCGATCGGTCGGCCGCGTACGAGGCCGTTGATAAGAACCTCGAGCGTTTCCGGCGGGAAGGTATCCGCCGGATCATCACGGTATGCCCGGGCTGCTATGAGGCGTTTACTACCCTTTACAAGGGCCGAAACAGTTTCGACCTTGAAATCCTGCTGGCAGTCGACCTGCTTAAAGATTGCAAAATTACTGCCGAGAATACTATCGTCCACGAACCCTGCCACGCAAAAGGCCGGGGAGAGATGGTCCGCGGCCTTCTGGACGGCGCGGGCGACCTGAGTACCGGCGGATGCTGCGGGGCAGGCGGCGGGCTCATCTCGTGGGACAGAATGCTGGCCACGTCCCGGGCGAGGCATCTCCAGGAACAGAGCGGCAGAACTGTTATCACCTACTGCCCGCTATGCTATCTGAACTTCAAGCGGGCAAACCCTGGCAGTGTTGAGGATCTGTACATGATGATGGCAGCACATGTAGAACATGCAGCGCATGTAGAACATGCGGCAGAGAGGATGTGATCTGATGGAAGAACTGCCCTGGCACCCGTTTGGAGATATCTCTGTCATCCGGAAGTTCCCGAGCAAGAAGAACCACGTATATCTGGTGGATGTAGAGGGAAAACGGATGATCCTGAAGCTGTTCACGAACGACCGCTGTGCAAACGAGTTTCGCGTCCTGAGCCAGGCCTATGACATCGGCATTCCGGTACCCCGGCCTTACGAGATGCGGGACCGGGCGATCCTGATGGAGTACGTGGTAGGCAAGACCGTCAACGATCTCGTCGAAACAGGCCACCGCTATGATCTGGTGCTGGGAGTGGCCTCCTGGCTCGCGAGGTTCCACCGGACCTTCATCGACGATGATGGCAAGGTTCTGCTGAAGTCGGACGCTATCTTCAAGAACTTCATCGTGGCCGACCGCATCTACGGCATCGACTTCGAGCTGTCCCGGCCTGGCAACCCGGAGGAGGACGTCGGTGAAGCGATCTCCTTTTTACTGGACACGAACCCGATGTTCACCGACGAAAAGATCCGGCTGGCCTACAGCTTCATCAGGACGTACGAGGGCGAGTCGGGCATCAAGCTGAACGACATCGAGGACAGCATAGCCAAATCTCTAATCGAGGCGGCCGGCTTCAGGCCGGGCCAGAGAGAGCTGCTGTTAAAAAAAGCGAAGGACCTGATCGTGCTCAAGCCCTTCTCGAGATAACTATACTTTATAGACGACCAACGGCACTATCATATCTTCAGGAAGCAGGGTGCCATGGTTTCCACCAGCGCTGATCTCGTGCACGCCGTGATCAGCCCAGACTACTACCACCGTGCCGGGACACAGCACCGAATTGATGCAGCCGATCGTATTGTCAGCATCTCTCAGGGCAGCCACTGCCTGTTCAGACTCAGGGCCAAAAGCGTGTGCTTTCTTATCGGTATCCTTGAAGTGGACGATCATCAGGTTCGTGCCATTCAGGTATTGCCTGATGGCCTCGGCCGCAATCTCGTCGCTTTCCCGGCCGTTGCCGTTCGTATCCGGCCGGTAGATCACGTCGTCCCCTATAAATACTGGCGCGCTGACGCCGTCTATCCAGACGGCAGACTTACCCTGCGCCTGGAGGCGATCGAAGATCGTCTCGACGTCCGGTATGCCGCTGCCAAAGTCACCTTTGGTGAGGTTGGACGGCTGACCAGTGACCAGCGCTCTGCTGTTCACCCTGGAGACGGACGGGTAAACGCAGGTCGCTTCCAGGGGTGTCCCGAGCGCAACGATATTATTGATAGTTCCGTTCGCCTTCGCCTTGTTATACCTCTCGGAGCCCAGGGCATCGACATAGTAGACGATGATCTGGGT
This sequence comes from Methanocella sp. MCL-LM, assembly GCF_049676595.1. Classification (GTDB taxonomy): domain Archaea; phylum Halobacteriota; class Methanocellia; order Methanocellales; family Methanocellaceae; genus Methanocella_A. Next base: position 2,688,773 of record NZ_CP187259.1, on the reverse strand, counting down.
GGCGGTGCCGTTGATCAGCCCTTCACTGCCTTCGCCGGTGAGGGAGTACATGATCGAGTGCGGCAGCTCCAGCGACGAGTGGGCCGGCTTTGCCGTCGTGGTCACATTGATCCGGCTCGCTGCGTACGTCTCTTTACCATCGTAGATCCGGCCATCGGGCAGCACCAGGAAGGGCATGTCGTAGTCATAAGCATACGCCTCCTGTCTCCAGTCGTACTGGCGGTCGTCTATGGACACAGCAGCCACCGGGTATAGCCCGTAGTAATACAGGAATATCTCCAGGGGCACGCCGTTAACCTCGTCAATGGTCTCGTTGCAGTTTTGCAGGCTGGCATACACCGACTGGTTGATCGCCATCGCCGGCTCGCCCTGCAGTGTAATAGACCATTGCTGGGCGTTGCTCGTGCAGCCGGATACGGCTGCGAAAAGAAGTATGGACAGAGCGGCAAGTGCCGCTACTGTCACACCATTTTTCATCTAGGCCACCACGATCGTCTGGACGTCAGGCCAGTTCTGCCTGTTCTTGACCTGAGAGGCGAGCTTGATCGTGCCGCTGTCCCTCGTCAGGAAATAGGTACCATGGAGGACCTGATCCCGGCTTATCTCCTCTCCGTCGATCGTGACTGTAGAGAAGTCCGTGTAGCCTTCCTTAAACAGGAGGGTTTTCAGGCTGATGCCCGTGACTACATATCCAGTCTCATACTGGTAGTTGGTATCCTGGTATGTGTAGCCCACAGTTTTCTTGCTCACCGGCATGGTCTCGATGCCATCGTCGAGCATCTGCCCGAACGTGACCTTCTCATTATTAAGCTTCACGGAGTCTCCCCCGTCACCAACAACTACGATGGTCTTAATATTTTTAAGCCACGCTGCTATGGGCATATTGCTGCTCAGCACGCGGACCGAGTACTCCATCGGCACAAACACCGTGTCTTCGGTGATCTCTGACTTGTTCAGCACCAGCACAAAGTCGTCGGCGTACAGCACCAGGTAATCGAATTCGGTGACACTATGGGCTTTGAGGAAGTCCATCACAGGCGTGCCAGTGGATGGTACTCCTTCTCCGTCCTGCGCTACCAGCGTCTTGACTTCCTTCTGCTTCAGTTTGAAGATGTCGTCCACGGGCACGAACTCGTCAGCCTGCGTATCGCCTGTGAGCAAGATCGTGCCGTTGACGTTGACGCCCGGGGCCACGACACTGCCGTGCCCCTCGTGGCAGTCACCGCAGTCCATCTGAGGCTGCTGCATAGCGGCGGTGACCGCATAGGTCCCGATCGCTGCGACCAGGAGGCCGACGACCAGGCCCGCAATGAGGAACTTGTAGACTTTCTCCATCTGTATTCACTCACACAATCTTGATCGTAGCCAGGTCGCTGACTCTGGTGCCGGAAGACTGGTTTGCCACGTAGTTCTTCAGGCTGCCGTCGGTGCCGATGGTGATCAGGGCGTTCGGGTCTGCCCGGATGTCCGCGAGCTTTATTGTCTTGTTGTACCCGTCCTTGCCAGTGAAGACTGCGGCAGTGGCATCGCCCTGGATAGAAGCGCTGTCGAGCAGGGCGTTGAGCGATGGGCCGGTGATGGCGACGGTGTTGTTGCTCTTGTCCATGTACGACGAGCTAACCTGGGGCAGAGCCTTGAGGTCCTCCAGCGAGAGGTACTTCTTGTTGTCCGTCAGGCCGGTGATCGCCAGCGCCGGCTCGGTTGCCGCGCCCTTGACAATCTCGATCTTTGCGGGCATCTTCATCCACATGTTGTTGGTTTCGTTGGGGACCACGATGATGATCGAGTTCTTGTCGTTGATATTCGCCTTCATGGCCGTGCCGTTCTTCTTGAGGGCGACGATCGACTTCTCTACCTGCTCAGAGGTGTACACCAGGTTATACCCGTCAGCGGCGGCGATCTTATAGGAAACTTCCCCTTCCGGAAGGCCTGCCTTAGCGATGATCGACGGCAGTGGTACGCCAACGTAGTCGCCGATCGATTCAGTGCCCACCGAGTTCACTGTGTATATGCTGAGGAGCTCTTTGAATTCCATGGCTTTCATGTCCGCATAGGTGACCGTCACGGGAGACGTAGTGCCACCGGTGATCTCTATACTGAAGTCCATCGTGTCCGGCAGACCGGCTTTCAGGCCACCGGCATTATCCGTAGCGCCTGACGAAGTGCAGCCAGACAGGGCTGCGGCTGCTAGTAAAACAAATACAATTGCAATAATCGTCGATACTTTGTAGTTTCTCATGACTAAACACCCTCAAACCATTCTGATTTAAGTGCCTACATGTAATTACAATAAGTAATAATTAAACCTATTGTAATTATTATATGTAACATGTATATTGAGAATAGTTGACAGGCGTAATCAATTGTTATAGATACTTATGTCCGGAAGTGGCATCCAGCCCGTAAACCGGTTGATCAGGAGCAGCAGAAAGATGCCGACGCTCAGCAGGATGATCGTTGCATCCAGGGCCCCGAAGCGACTGGTCCGGATGAACGTCCTGTGGGGCCTGTACCCGAAAGCCCGGCCTTCCATGGATACGGCCAGCACATCGACCTTCGACAGCGCCGAAACAATAAGCGGCTGAAGCGTATATTTCGCCGACCTGAAGACCGCCCCCAGCCCACCGCCTTCCACATCCAGCCCTCTGGTCAGCTGAGCCTGGCGGACAGTGCCGGCTTCCGCCTCGAAGACCGGAATGAACCTGAGCGCAGTGACCAGCATGAACCCGAACCTGTATGGCACGCCGGCCTTGATCAGGGCATATGCCAGCTCTCCGGGGTCCGTGGTCAGGACAAAAATGGCGCTGGCAAAGATGATGCTGGCGAACCGGAGCACTACTACCAGCCCGATGGTGATCCCCAGCTCGGTCACATCTATGCTGAGCAGCCATAGCGGTATTGAAAAGTAGATCGTCCCTCCGGGGTTAAACAGTACCTGGATGGCGAATAGCAGGACCGTAAAGGATAGCATGAACCTGGAGAATAGCACGGAAAACGGAGCAGGCGAGCGGGTCATGGCCGCAATTACTACTAATAGCAGCAGGCAGGCGAGCTGTAGTTCTATGCTATCGAACATGAATGTGGCAAAGCTGAAGATCGCCAGCACCGCCAGTTTGGTCAGTGGGTTCAGCCTGTGGATGATCGACCTGCCCGGCACGTACCTGATCTTCATGCGAAGCCTCCCGGCAGGTAGTCCTCGAAGCCTAACTCTGCCAGAGCCCTGAACGCCGCCCCGGGGGTATCGTCCACGAGGATCTGCCCGGCGTCGAAAAACGCGATGCGATCGCAGCACTGGTAAGCCACGTCGGCATCGTGGGTGACGAAGATGACTGTCTTACCGTCAGCCCTGAGGTTGCACAGGTCCCGGGTCATCCTCGCCGCGTTGACCATGTCCTGGCCCACCAGCGGCTCGTCGAGGATGAGTACCTGCGGATCGTAAGGCAGTACCGAACACAGGTTCAGCCGCCGTTTCTCCCCAAAGCTCAGTTTGAGGGGATGCCTCTCCGAGTACCGAGAAAGATCGTACCTGTCCAGAATGGACTCGACTGCAATTCGCTCCTTTTCGGCAGGGTAGCCGAAGTTTTTGCAGGCGAACCCCGCCTCCGACCGGACTGTGCGCTCGAAGATCTGGTGATTGGGATTCTGGAAAACAAAGCCTGCATGCCGGGCTATTTCTGTTACTTTCAGTCGTCTCGTGTCCCGGCCCATCACCCGGACCGTGCCCTTTCCGGGCTTGTTGATGCCAGTGATGTGCCCGAGAAAAGTCGTCTTGCCCGAGCCATTCCGGCCCATGATGCCGACGATCTCTCCCGCGCTGGCCGTGAAGTCGATACCCCTCAGCACTTCGTGGCCATCGTAGCCGAAACATAAACCTTCTATTCGGATTGTTTCTCCTGCCCTGCTACCCGCACTTTTTCGGGTGGCGAACGCCTGCGGTAGTGAAGCTGCCGTGATGCGGTCGACGTACCGGTGCGTTGTTGCCCCCGGCTCCCCGTCGAAGATGACCCGGCCCTGCTCCATGACGATCATCCGATCGGCCAGGCCTGCGATCCGGTCCAGCTTGTGCTCGATCACCAGGATCGTCATGTTCTCCCGCTCTTTCAGCCGGCGAATGGCCCGGAAAATGTCCGCCGTAGCCTCCGGGTCGAGGCTGGACGTAGGCTCGTCGAGGATGAGGATGCCCGGGCTCATGGCGAGCATCGAAGCGATCGCCACTCTCTGCTTCTCCCCGCCCGAGAGCTCGTAGATACCCCTGCCCCGCAGGTGGGAGGCTTCCGCCGCGGCCAGCGAGGCTTCGACCCTGCGCCTGACTTCTTCCGCCGGGAGGCCGAGGTTCTCCGGGCCGAACGCCACCTCGTCTTCCACGGCGAGGGTGCACAGCTGGGCCTCCGGGTCCTGCTGCACGATGCCTACCATCGTCGCCATCTCGGCCAGCGGCACATCTCTCGTAGTTTTACCGCATACTTCGGCCACGCCTTCCAGCCGGCCTTCGATCACGTGGGGGATAAAGCCCCCGATAGCCATGGCCAAGGTTGACTTACCGCAGCCTGAAGGCCCCGTGAGGACGATGACTTCACCTGCCCGGACCTCCAGGCTGACGTCGTCGATGGCAGGAGCTGCCGCTCCGGGGAACCAGAACTTCAGGCTTGAAAGCCTGATCACAGGGGCCTGCTTCGGTAAATCAGCCATGGGGCTCAGTACACCCTGATCGCCTTTACTTTATCTACCCACATGCCGCCGGCATAGCCTTTGGCCACCAGCCACAGCCTCTCGGGGTCCTTCTCCACAGTGAGGATCAAGTTGTCATTGTCCGAGATCTCGGACAGGTTGAAGGTCTGGTAATAGCCGTCGGAGCCGACGACGTCGATCTTCGTCGCAGTGCCCTTGACTTTGGCATCCTTGAGCAGGTAGCTGACCGGTAAACCGGTGTAGTTCTGCGCCGGGAAATGCTTGTACTGGCCGTCCAGCTTGGCGTTGATGGTGGCGTACTGGCTCACCAGCGAGGGCACGTGGTAGTCTTTATCATAAGCGATGCTGCCCGTCACCGTCACAGTCATCGGGTCGTCCCTCATCTGGACCAGCGCAAAGTAGTAGATCGCCGAGAAAGCGATGAGCAGCAGGCAGACCAGCGCAAACGCCTTCGGCAGGCTGAAAGACCAGGCTTTTTTCTCTTTCTTCTCTTCCCGCCTGACAATGCCGGCGTCCCGGAGGTTGTCCATGATGCCGCCGGTGAAGTACCCTGCGAAGACCACTCCCGAGATGATCGACAGCAGGCTGACTGCGCCGAAGAGGAAGATGTTATCGTATGCCTGGTAGGCAATCTGGAACGTCAGCACGTTGGCAAACGACCCTAAGCCCCCGGCGATCATGTATGCCAGCCCTTTGTACTTGCGGAAAGGCCAGTAGCCGATCTCGGTGAAGATGCCCTCGATGAGCGAGAGCAAAATGACAAAGACACCAAGCCGGCTGCCACTGACGAACTCCACGAAGCCCTTTATGAGGCCGCCCATGGCTCCGGCGCCCTTTTTACCGGTGATAGCTATGATCAGGACCATCCAGAGAATATGCAGGCCGCCGACGATCTGGCCGGCGCCGTACGGCACTCCCATGATATGGTTGACCAGGTTGCCCAGGTAGCCGACATAGGTGGACATGACTCCGCCCAGCGCCGCCAGCACGGCGATCACAAGCAGGTCACGAGTAGAGTAATAATATTTATTCTTCTTTTCCATCAGCATCACGCAATCGAATATAGTTAACAATATCTTTTTATGTAAACACATATACCAATAACGCTTAATATAAAGGTTTTGAGAGGGCGTAGATGATTGCGGAGCAGTTGGTGCTGACGGCCGGGGCAGCAATATTCGTAGTAACCATAATCGCTATCCGATTTCACCTCAGTCGGCCTGTTCCCTGGATCGCTTCAGCCGGCTGTGCCGCAGTTCTTCTCACCCTCCTTTTCCGCTTCATAACCGCGGGCAGAGTGCCCTGGGCTTCGCTGTATGAGTCCGCGGCACTGCTGGCGCTAATCGTCGGCCTGGCGGCCGTAATATCTATACTAAAGGAACTGCCACAGCTGATGAACTATCTCCTGGTCATAGTAGCCGCTTTACTCGCAGCCTTCTCAGCCTTTGCATGGGAGGCTCCGGCAGCACTGCCAGCCTCCTTGCAAAGCGAATGGCTGCTCATCCACGTCCCGATTGCCATCGCCTCCTACGGGTTGTTCACCTGCTCAGCGGCGGCGTCTGCAGCATACCTTTACTACACGGTGAAGCACCCCTCCGACTCCGCCAAAACCGCCCGGCTCGACCGGCTGTCGATAACCTGCATTACTGCCGGGCTGCTCTTGCTGGCGGTCGCCATCGTCATGGGCTCGCTATGGGCCAATGCTGCATGGGGATCGTACTGGTCGTGGGACCCCAAGGAAACCTGGTCCCTCATCACGGCAGTGATCTACGCCCTCTACCTTGGGTTGCGGCGGATGGGCATGAAAGGTGAAGAAGCGGCATACGTTTCCCTCGTCGGCTTCATCTGTATCATCTTTACCTACCTCGGAGTCTCTTATATTATCCCCGGGCTACACAGCTATGCATAAACAATAAAAAATATATATTATGGGAGGTGCAGTGATTTACGATGCGTCTCCTCTGTTTTTCAGATATACACGGCAACATTGCCGCAGTAAAAGGCCTTATCAAGGACGTCCGCGCCCGCCGCGCCCGGTATGATGCTGTCGTCGTAGCAGGAGACCTGACTAACTTTTCGGTCACCCGCGACCAGCAGGAATCTCAGAAAGCGCTGGATACTATCCTGCAATTGCTGACTGCAGAATTCGATAATGTCTGGTACGTCCCGGGTAACAGGGACTACGTAGGCCGGGGTAAAAAGCGCCTGTCGCTTACACACTACAAAGGCATGATGATCGAGGAAGGCAAAAAATACTACCTCGGCCCGAAACTGCCCATCACGACGACCCCGGAGCTATCGGATAAAAACACCATTCTCATCCAGCACAGCAACGTGGTGTACGAAGGCGGGTTCAAGCGCCGCTCGGTCGTCTATAAAAATGCCCTCATGCACATCGTAGGCCATACACATACGGGCATCGTCTCCGGCAACTACCTGAACACCGGCTTCCTCTACCGGGATGACTCCAACGGGGCCGAGCCCATGATGGGCGGGTACTTCGAAGTGGAGATCACGAACCGGGCAGTCACCTATACCTTCATCCCCCTCGGGCCGATAAAGCGCAGGGATCTCAAATGCGAAGGGTTCAAAGGGTCCATGTACTCGCCCCACGGGTACGCTTTCCCGGTCAAGCTGGCTGCGAAATAAATTTTAAAAAAAAGAGTAACGAAGGGTAGTACCCTTCATTTCTTCCTCAGAAGCAAATACGCCAGGGCTATCAGTACTAACACTAATATAAGGCCGCCTAATCCGATCCCGGCGTATACCGCCAGCCCGCCTGGCAGGCCTGCCTGGGCCTGAGGTGTCGCTGATGACGCCGGAGACGGTGTAGCCGTGGTATTTGTGCCAGTAGAAATCGTTCCGCCCAGTATTTCCGTGCTATTCGTACCTGCTACCGGTGTCGGGCTTACTCCCGGGGCCGGGGTGGGCGTCGAGCTGACATTGCCTGCCGGAACTGCTGGTGAAGTGGGAGTAGCCGTGCGCTGTGTCAGCGGGACGGTAAACGAGCTGATACAATCGTAAGGATAAGGTACCTCCGCTACGTGGTACCCTTCGTAGTCACCCTTCTTTGTACGGAACGTGGCAGAGCCTGTATATCCCTGGGGGACTTCCAGGTACAGGACTCCGGGGCCATGGTAGCTGAGCATGATTGCGGCGTCTTCTATGTCCATGTAGTGGGATATGCCGGAATACGTCGCTCCGTTGAACTGACAAGTGACCTCCACATCGTTCACGTTAGCCCCGTCCATAGATGTGAAGACGTAGAAGGCCGGGTTCCTGTGAGATCCGGGCGAGGGGGAAGGCGAAGAAGAGGGCGACGCCAGTCTCATCACAAGATCCTGCAGATTTTCTCCGGCGACCGGTGTCGGGGTATGCTCCCGGGATGTCAGCATGTCGAGAGAAGCCCAGACCGTGACCGGCTCGCCGGTGTAAGGCATGCTGCCAAGGCTATAGTCGCCGGATGTGTCTGTCGTCGCCGTGAAACGATTCGTATCGTAGGCTACATATACGGTTGCACCGCTCACAGGCGTACTATTACCTTCGTAAAGCACCCGCCCTCTCATGGAAAATGTCGGGGCGGGAGTAGGGGTCGGAGTGGCAGGCGGGCTCTCGAGCAGATTAAAACTGTTCGTCAAAACCTGATCACTTCCGGTGTTCATCACTGTACCGCTTACGTATAGTATCGTCTCACTTACCGTGGACATAGAGGCTCCAACCCAGTAATCCGCTTTACCGGTAAAGGCCCCGCCTGTGCGGTAATACCCGAGAGCATCGGTCGTAGTCGAGTACGTGGGGGTCGTCGCATCCGAGGGATAATAGACGTTAACCATGACCCCGCTTGCAGGGGTCGTGCCATCGGAATAGCAGACGTAGCCGTCGAAAGTGACCGGATACGTCTCCACCGGGGCCTTATCGGCCACCGCTCCCGGCAGCGATATGACCAGCATGACTAAGGCAACAGTCAGACCCATAGTGAAGCTTCTAAAGAACCTGTTCATTAACACCATACCACCATTTTTTATCCACAAATTAGTAATCGATAAAACTTACATGGCCCGGTAAATAATATATCTTTTTATTCGGGTGCCTGCTAACCCGGAGAATGCCGGATTTGAAAGTTTTTAGATTAAAAAAGATAGGTAGAACTTTTAGTTCTACCTCGTCATCGATCTTCTGAACACCGGTATCGCTATCGCCAGCATGATTGCGCCGAACACGACCAGGATGGCGATCTCGGGCAGGACGTCCGCGATGCTCGCGTTCAGGATCATCACTTTGCGCATGGCGGTGACCGCATATGTAAGCGGCAGGATGTTCGAGAGCATCTGCATGAACCACGGCATCTGCTGGATGGGGAAGAACACGCCTGTCAGGAACATCATGGGGAACTGCAGCACGGTCATCAGGATCATCGCCGTCTCCTCGTTGTTGGCGAGGGAGGTCAGCAGGATGCCGAGCCCGATAAAGCTGAAGATGCCCAGGAGCAGCAGCCCGAACGCCAGCGGGATACTCGCCAGCTGGATGTGCACTCCGAAGATCAGCATGGCGATGACCAGGACTATTATACCCTGGATGAAGCCACGCACCGTCTGCGCGATCGTTTTGCCCAGGATGATCGAGATGTCGTTGACCGGAGCGGCGAGGATGCCGTCGAAGGTGCCGATCTCCTTCTCGTGGGAAATCGCCCGGGGAATGCCGGTCATGGCGCCCATCATCACGATCATCATCAGCAGGCCGGGAGCGATGAAGTCGAAGTAGTTAAGGTTGCCTCCGACCGTGCCCTGCACGTTCGCCTTATACGGGGCGATGACTGCGGCTGCCTGCTCAGCGGTCATATTGGTCTGGACATTCATCGTCTGGACTGACATGGTTGCCTTCATCGAGCCCAGCATGCTGACGACCTGCGCACCCAGGCCCTGCATGACCATCGAGATCTGCGGGATGCTGTTGTCCGACAGTATGAGGATTTCAGATTGGCTGCCCAGGGTCTGGTTCGCGGCGAACCCCTGGGGCACGATTATTGCACCGTACACCTGCCCCCGGGTGATCATAGTCCTGGCATCGGCTTCAGAAGCGGCATCAGTCAAAACCATTGATCCTGACTTGTTGTTCATCGCGTGAAGCTGGGCCAGAAACATCTGGCTGGCCCGGGAATCGTCCAGGTCGACAACCGCCACGGGTATGTTCGTGTAGCTGTCGCCGGTCGGGAAGATGAAGCCGGTCATGATGAGCATGAAGAACGGCATGAGGAACAGGAACAACAGCCCTATCCTGTTGCGCGCGAACTCCAGCAGGTCTTTGACAGCGATGCGGTAGCTGTCCTGTAATGCTTTGATAAGGGTCATGATCTCACCTCACCTCACCCTCGATTTCGGGGCCATCGGGCCGTGCCGGTGCCTGACTGTGGCTTTCTCGTTGGCCTGGTCCCTCATCTCCTTGCCCGTCACCGACAGGAAGACGTCCTCGAGCGTGGGCTCGGTAGTGTTGAACATGGCGATGTTACCGCCGTTCGCCCGGATGGTGTCGATGATGCGGTCCAGCCCGTCCGTGCCTCTGGCGCTGATTTTTAGATCGTAGGCATCTGGCTGGGCGATGGCTGCGACGCAGTCCAGGGCTTTGATCTTCTCGATCAGGGTCGGGGTAAGGTTGGAAATTTTGGCGTTGAACATCGTCAGGTCGTTGCCCTTCACCAGTTTCTTCAGCTCTTGCGGTGTGTCGAGAGCGATAATTTTACCGTGGTCGATGATGGCAATCCGGCTGCTCAGCGCCTCTGCCTCAACCATTGCATGGGTAGTGAGGATCACTGTTGTGCCGTTCTTGTTGATGTCCCGGATGAGCTCCCTGATTGAGAGCGTCGTCTGAGGGTCGAGACCCAGGGTGGGCTCGTCCATGAAGATGATCTTAGGCTCTGTCAACAGTGCCCGGACAACGTTGATTCTCTGGCGCATGCCGGTAGAAAATTTCTTGATCTGGGCGTTCTTCCACTCCGTCATGTTGACCAGCTTCAGTAATTCGTCGATTCTGGTCTCGATCTTCTGCTTCGGCATGCCGTACAGGTTGCCGAAAAAGCGGAGGTTCTCGGCGGCGGTCAGCTGTTCGTACATGATCATTTTCTCGGCCACCAGGCCGATGCTTTCCCTGACCTTCACCGGCTGCTTTACCAGATCGTAGCCGTTTACCAGCGCGTCGCCGCCCGTAGGCCTGGCAAGCGTGCACAGCATTCTAATCGTCGTGCTCTTCCCGGCGCCATTCGGGCCGAGGAAACCGAAAATTTCCCTGTCCTTCACTTCGAAGGAGATGTTGTCGACCGCGGTGAAATCCCCGAACTTCTTGGTCAGGCCCTTCACTTCGATCGCGTAATTGTTACTCATATAATCACTCCAGGATATCGCCGAAGAACGCCTCCAGCTCCTGTAACCACTGTCTTCTCTTCGCGTGTATCTGCTCCAGAGCGGCCTTACCCTTCTCGGTGATCGTATAGACCTTCTTCCGGTCCATTTCCTCGCACTGGACGTAGCCTTTCTTTTCCAGCGCTTCCAGAGCCGGATACACCGATCCAGGGCTGGGTGTCCATCCCTTGTGGGTCTTCTTTTCTATCTCCTGAATAATCTCGTAGCCGTGGGACGGCCGCTCTTTAACGATGTGCAGGATCATAACCTTCAAAAAACCCTTGCGCATCTCGGTGCTCAACATTTCATCGTGCATATATCAATCTCCGATATATCGAGTACCGATATAATCGGCGATGTATCGAATATCGATATAGAATAAATAGTTAGTGGTTACTTTAGGTGGAAATAGGATAATGGGGCTTCCGGGAAAAAGTTGCTCGGATTAAGTGAGGCAACAATACGAACGCTGCGCTGTGCTGGCAACTATTCCCCGGATACTCGCAAAGTGTTGTCTCTGTGCTCGTGAACGTGGACTAACGCTGCGCTGTGCTGGCAACTATTTCCAGGATACTCGCAAAGTGTTGTCTCTGTGCTCGTGAACGTGGACTAACGCTGCGCTGTGCTAGATCACAGATTACGCAGAATCTGATGATTCTGACAGATTGCTCAGATTACACAGATGATAAGAAATTAATTTATTACCCGTTTTATACTTTTATTCATATCAGTTGAATTAAAATTCATGAGCAGTCCTAATTTTAAACCACTTAGTCTTAAGTATGTCAACGTCTGTGCATAATGCAAAGGTGTAAAATCTTCAACTGATTTTACTTCCAGAATAAGTGCTTTTTCTACTAATATGTCAATTTTCAATTCTTTGTTTAGTTTTTTCCCTTTATATATAACTGGTAAGTGAACTTCTGATTCAGTCTGTAATCCGTTTTCCCTTAATTCTTCCACTAAGCATAGCGTGTAAATGCTTTCAAGCAATCCGGGCCTCAAATTATTGTAAACGTGAAATGCAGCACCTCTTGCGATATATGATATTTTATTTAGGTCTTCGATTGGTAAGTATACAAATGATGTCTCCATATTGAATTGATATATCATATACTGTATAACTATTTTTCTTCCATATGAAAATAAGTATGACTGACGATGTACTTCTCAGAAGGTTATCTGTGAAATCCGCGCAATCGGTCGTAATCTGTGATCTGGCACAGCGCAGCGTTCGTATACGTTCACATGATGGCAACGGCATGGCCTATTCGGATTTATTATCTCTTATCTATGCATAAACAAAATATAAAAACAAAAGACGCCATACACTCTTTATTACCGGTGATCAAAGTGCCAGATGGAAGTGGAAACAGGAGCCCGGGTGCTATGGAAGAGAAGCAGCCTGATGCCTTGGCTATGCTTAGGAGCGCCCTCGACAGCACTGGAGACGCAGTGCTGATCACGGGCAACGACGGCCGTATCCAGTGGGCCAGCAAGTCGTTCTACTCCCAGTACCTGCCCGGTTCGGCCAGTGTGGCGGGCCAGGACCGTAAGTCGATACTGGATGCCCAGGCGAAGCGTTTCAAAGACCCCCGGCTTTTCCGGGAGAATCTTTCTGCCATACTTGTCCGGCCGCACGAGAAAGGGGAAGCGGAATGGGAACTGGCAGACCGGCACATGATCATTCACCTGCGGGCATGTCCGGTGCGGGATGAGGCCGGTAAAGTGCTCGGCAGGATCGAGACGTACCGGGAAGAAGAGCCCGGGACTATTGCCTGTCTGGCAGACCGGGAAGTTATTGATTCCGTGCCTGCGGGCATCCTCGGGGTCGACGATCACCTCAATGTCGTCTACTACAACCGTTCTGGGGCGGAGTTCGTCTATTCCCGGCTGGGCTTCGATCCCCGGGAGCTGAAAAGCATCGAAGTGCTGGGGCAGGACCACCCGCTCGTGAAAGCGGTCATCGAATCGCTTTCCGGCCGCAAGCTGGCTGTTGCCGCCGGCTACCAGGCATCGCCTGAGACCGAAGCGTATTACGACATGATCGTGACGCCGCTCGCCTCTCACAGGCACGTCAGCGGTGCGGTCATAACCATCCTGGACGTGACGGGCCGGCAGAAGGCGATGGCAGCAGTTCAGCTGGCGAGGAAGTACGACGACTTCTTCATCAACCTGATGAGCCACGACATCAGGAACTTCAACCAGATCTCCATGGGTTATCTTGAGATGCTGGAGCTGTCGGAGAACCTGAACGAAGATGAGCGCACTTACCTCACTAAAGCATTATCCGGGGTCACCGGCAGCAACCGCCTCATCGAGAACGTCCGCCAGGTCCGGACGGTCATCGAAAGCGGAGACCAGAACATCGTTCCGACGGACCTGAGCAAAGTCTTAAACGACAGCATCGGGAAAATCAAGAAAGCCCATGCCAGCCAGCCCATCCACATCAACTCCCACATCGTCCCGGGCAGCCAGGTCATGGCCAACCACCACGTCCACGAGATCTTCCACCACATCCTCGAAAACGCCGTCAAGTACGACCCCCACCCGGAGAAGGTGATCGACCTCGACGTCTCCGAGTCCTCTTCCGAAGGCAAGAACTACTGGACCATCCGCATAGCAGACCGCGGCACCGGCATAGCCGAGGACCGCAGGCGAGGCATCTTCGAACGCATCGGCCAGACCACCAAAGGCTCCGGCATCGGACTATCCATGGTCAACATGATCGTCAACAAGCTTGGCGGCCGCATATGGGTAGAAGACCGGGTACCCGGAGATATGTCCCAGGGCAGCGTCTTCGTAGTGCAGCTGCGCAGGGCTTAAAACAGAGATAGGGGTTGGTCCGATAGGCGTTAGCTTTATATCACATTATTGTAAATTAGTATTGTGCATACTGATGTAAATTAGTATGCTGTTAATTCGGACATCTATCTGGCAGGATGATGCAAAGTGGCTGCAATAAACAATATTACCCCCATTAACCTACAATCTTCACCGACATGCTTCGCACATCCTGCTAACTACTTCTCATAGACCATTCCGCAGTGGCGAACCACTGCCGCAAGATCAAATGTTTGAACCACGGCGGCACGACGACACGGAGACAACCCTGTATCGCCATTCCTGGAAAAATGTTTGAACCACGGCGGCACGGCGGCACGGGGACAGAGCGCACCCGTATGGCAAAGCTCTTTTTTATGATCCACGGCGACACGGAGGGTCGAGGGGCACGGAGACAACCACCTTATCCAGAATTATTGTGCTAAACCTGATAGGATTCAATGGGGCCCTGGGGATTTTATACTATTGATCAGATACTCAAGCTGAAATGATTACTCGGTAAGCAGCTTTTGGTTAATGCACTGTCTCCGTGTCGCCGTGGACTGAAAAATAGTTCACTTTAACGGGTTTACAACTGTCGCTGTGTCGCTGTGCCGCCGTGGTTTAAACATCTGCTCTCCAGTTGCCAGGATGGGGAGCCGTGCCGCCGTGGTTCTAGTTGCCATCCGGCTTGTCGCGGATCGCACTGTCTCAGTGTCGCTGTGCCGCCGTGGTTAGAACATCTGATTTCGGTTGTCCAGGTAAGGCGCAGTGCCGCTGAGGTTCGAAAGTTTAGGATACTAGCATTGTGGTTGATAAAAAAGAAAAGTTTTTACTCTCTTTTTCAGCACCATCCTCCGTATCCGCCGAAGGGCAGGCCTGCGAAGGGCAGTCCGCCGGCGCAGGCGGTGCCGACGTTGACGTACGGGTAACCTATGGCGTCGGTTTCTTCGCTGTGGTAGAAGCTGGTGCTTTCGGCGTAGCTGGATCTTTCCGAGACCTGGGAGATCGTCGGGAAAGCCCCGAGGCCGCACAGGCCGGCGGCGCCGAAATCTATGTTTACGGCTTCGTTTTCGATCTGGCTTAGTATGTCCCGATTGAACGCGGTGACCTCTGCGTTGTGGAAGATCTGCGGGAAGCCAAACGACGTTGCTGCCAGCTGCGCGTTTGCGGCTGGAAGGCCTACCGCGGTGAATAATAGCAGCGCGGTGGCTAACAAAATTCCTATTTTTAAGATAGTTTTCACCATCCATCCCCCTTTAGTTGTCAGATATTGCCGGTGAGGACTAAAACATAGTTCTGAAATTGAGCGGAACATAATAGAGTTCGTTTGAATCTATGGCAGGTTCGGTCGTGGGTCAGAGACGGGGGTGACGGGGTAAGAAAACTTTCAAACCGGATAACGGGAAGCTTAATGTAGTTAAAAAGTAATTGACTACACGCATGCAGGTGACTCTTGCTGAACAGCAGCTTGTAAATGCCAGGCCTTTCTTAAAATGGGCTGGCGGCAAGACCCAGTTACTAGATGAGCTTGGCAAAAGGCTGCCTGCAGAAATAATAGATATTGGTGTCATCGATCGCTATATCGAGCCGTTTGTCGGCGGCGGCGCGATGTTCTTTTACCTGCAGAGCAGATTCGAGGTAAAAGAAGCTTATCTTTACGATATTAATCCCGAGCTGGTTCTCGGCTATAAAACCATACAGAAGAGCCCGCAAAAGCTGATTTCTCGACTTAAGGAGCTTGAGGATGAATATCTCTCGAAGACAGAGCAGCAAAGGCAAGAGCTTTTCTACTCTATTCGCAGCGCATATAATTCCCAGGCAGAAAACTTCAATTATAAAAAATACTCGACCGCATGGATTGACCGGGTAGCGTATATGATCTTTTTAAACAAGACCTGCTACAACGGCCTTTTCAGGCAAAACAGCAAGGGCGGGTTTAACGTGCCTTTCGGCCGCTATAAAAATCCGTCAATCTGCGGTGCTGAAAACATCCTGGCGGTCAGCCATGCTCTCAAAAATACCCGAATAGAGCTGGGTGATTTCTTAAAATCCGCCTCTCATATAGAAGCCGGCACACTGGTCTATCTCGATCCCCCATATCGGCCGATCAGTACTACGTCAAGCTTTACCAGCTATGCAAAAGACGGGTTTGACGACGATGACCAGCGCAGGCTGGCAAAATATTTCCGTGAGATGGACGAGAGAAAGGCATTTCTCATGCTCAGCAACTCGGATCCTAAAAATGAGAACCCGGCTGATGATTTCTTCGAGCTACTGTACGCTGGCTACCGGATTGACCGAGCTCTGGCAAGCCGTATGATTAATTGTGATGCAAAAAAACGAGGGGCAATATTTGAACTGATTATCACCAATTATGGTTAAATTATCGGAAAGTCTTGTTTGCCCAGGCAAAAAATTCCTCAAGATCCATTACTTGAATATTTTTACTATCAGTATCCCCAAGCATGTATTTATTATCTTTAGCTGATTTTTTCAACCAATCTATAGCACCTTGTTTCGCACCTTTTCCGCCATATATTATTATAATATCCTTTTCAGGCATTGCTTCTATACAATTCAGGTACAGATATGGGAATTTTTCGTCGACACTTCCTCCTGATTGCTGCCACTTACATTCAATACGGATTGACAACTTATGTTTCTCTGAAATTAACTTAAATTCTGTTTTGCCATTATGGTTATAAATCGTTTTATAAGGGGCATCTCTCAATAGCACTTCTGTACCAAATCTTGAGGGATTTTTATTATAGATCCTATACGGTACTTCTTGGAAACCTTTACTAGTTAATAGGCCTGTTATTGCTTTCTCTAAAGTCTTTCCACCAGTATTTGCATAGCCACCTTGATTTATGATCTCTGACATTCTCCTTATCCTCAAGCCATTAAATTATTAATTTAAGATCCCCTAATTTACTATATATTTTAGTGTATTGGATTTGTTTTAGGTATTTTTACATATATTTGGAAATAAATCTATCATATGCTAAAATTTATTATGGATTGCTAAATATTTGATAATACTTACTATGTTACGATTAAAAAAGTACTCGTATAGATTTGCTGAACAAATTCTTAATAGTAAGTTTTCATTGAAAGAAGAACTTGAAGGTATTCTTACAGATCCAAGCATAGATCCAAGTAAACTTACTAAACAATATTTTAATCAACTACTTGATGATAAGTTTGTTAATAGGGGCTGGGATAGACAGCCATATATTTTTAATAATGAAAATGATAGTGAAGAGTCATCGGACTCAGGAAATAATCTTTACACAAAAATGGATTTTTATAAAGATCGTGTTGGGGTCGAAGTCGCTTTTACACATTCCTCTTACATGGGAATTGATCTATTAAAATTCCAAGTCGCTTCCTACTCGAATGTAAATAAGATCGACGTTGGCGTATATATCGTAGCCACAAAAAATTTTCAAAAGCAATTAGTTAACAAAGAAAAAGGAATGAACTGGGGAGGCGCTACCATAACTTTTGAAAAAGTCGAGAAGTATCTGCCTCATTATAGAAGTGCGATACATGTACCTATCTATGTCCTTGGTATTGATATCTAAATATTCTCTATCGCTTCATTTCTACCCCCACCTTGGGGCAATACATCTTATCTCGGCAATTCCCTGATCTCTCATCTGCCCGCATTCCTCAATCACAAATTATGGCTTTCTTTCTATCATCCAATCTTATTTGAAATAGGAACTATACCGGCAAACTTGGCCTGAATCCTTTAATAATCTTAAACCCGCGTCAGGAGATTTCCTCTATATGGTATTGATGAGCATATTTAGTAAACTCTAAGCAACTACTATGCTTGCCGCTATCCCACTCACGTTCTCAACCCCTGTACTCACGCAAATCTCTGGTATGCAGAATATATCACCTACTCCGGGACCAGGTACGATTATCAACACGTAAGGCCTCATACCTGTTGAACACTCTAACCGCGACATCATGACCATGCTACTGAGCATGAATAACGCAATCACGGCCCGGTCAATTATAATAATGGCCGGCATGGACCGGGAGCTGAACCGGGGCAGCCATACAGTTTTAGTCCCGGGCAACTTTGCAGTAAGGGACATCGCAGGGAGCCAGAGCCAGATGAACGCGCTGACGACCGACATGAGGGCGGCTAACCAGGTCATGCAGGGCCTTGTTACTAATGGTATGGTATTGCCCGGCGAAATGGCCCGGGGCAGGACGATCACCATGCTGAACGGCAAGACGCTTTCCACCAGCAGCAAAGATGGCACGCTCATGCTGGACGGGGCCAGGATCACCAGGGCGATACAGGCTACCAACGGCATGATCTACGTAATCGACTCCATGCCGGGCCAATGAGGGGAGCATCCATCTGTGCTATTTGTGGGATCATATTCCCGTGTCTGTAGTGTTACGGGTGGTCTGGTGTTCTGGCCTTGTTTTGGCTATCGTGGGTAGCACGAAGACACTAAACTATTTTTTTAGAGGGACACTAAAAAACTAACACTCTAAGGTGCACGGCTAAAACACGAACTGCCCGAAGGGCACTATTAATCGACAAAATACACGAAGGGCACGGTTTTAAAACACGAACAAGTGGCACGAATGCTCAAAGACACCAAACTAAAACACAGTTGATGAAGAGGTTGCCATCGTTACCCGTATCCTGATTACGATTATTCCTGGAACTTTTGGGCAGATGCCGGATCGGTTAACACTACGTACAAGACGGCCACGACGTACACGACGTTTTATTAAACTGGCTGGCTATCTGATCATATTCGAATAACGTCGTGTCCGTCGTGTACGTTGTGTCCGTCGTGTTAAACATTCCGGCATGTCGGAAAAAGTTCCAGAAACGACTGTGCCTCATGTAAACGGTGCCTGACCTTTACAAAAATGATAGATATGGCTATCGTGCACAGCCCCAGGGTATCAGTAGTCGTGGCAGGAGTAAGGCGATATGGTTGTTTGTCTTAACTTGGTGTCTTAGTGTTTTAGCGGAACTTGTTCGTGTTCTTAGACCGTGTTTTAGTGGCCTTTGAGTTTTAACCGGTGTCTTAGTGCAATTCGTGATTTAGCCGTGAACTTAGAGCCTTCGAGCATTTCGTGTCCATCTAAAAAAGATTTTCGTGTTTTTGTGCTACCCACGATAGACCCTGCAAGGACAGAACACCGGGCAGCTCGAAAGCTGGAGATTATCACTTTTAAGAACTTATCCTCTCTGACCTTTCCACACTCCCGAACCTCCTCTCTGACCTCCGACCCTCTCTAGCCTCCCAGCTTGAAAATCCTCCCCAACCTCCCGGGTACTCCCTGGCCTCCCAAAGACTTTTCATGGGCTTCAAGTAAAAACCAATCTGTTAAATTCGCGTTGGCAACGGACAAACTCGACTTTAAATCTCTGGCAATTTTAAACAGAAGTCAGTACGTCCTCTCATTGGTGATAAGATGCTTAAAACCAGAAAAATCGTGGCAATCCTGGCTCTTGCAGCAATTCTGCTGGCCTTCACTGCTCCCGTAGCTGCTCAGGGGGCAAATATCCCCGTAGAGAAGACGAACAAGGACATGTCAAGCACACTATCGGGCCTGAACGACGTCAGCATGGCTAATACGATTATTAAATCTGCCGATCTCGACAAGACCCTGGCGACCGAGGATCACACGCTCTTCATCCCCAGCGACTCTGCAATGAATCGCATGGGCCTGGATATGAGCAGCGTCTACGGCTTCATGACTGATAAGGGGATGGCTACCAAGACGATGCGGAGCATGGTGATGGAAGGGTCGATCATGCCTTCTGACATGACCACAGGTAAAGCACTGACCATGATCAACGGCCAGACGATGTTCATCACGACTTCGAACGGCCAGACGGCGCTGGACTCGGTGAAGATCACCCGGGGCTACCAGACCACCGATGGCATGATCTACGTGTTAGACTCTGTGCCCTCGTCTGTGCTGATGAACATAAAATCAACACTGGGACTATAATCGGGTGTGCTCCCGCTCCATTATTTTTTGGGTTATACAATTTGCTCAGCCTATACGCTACAACACGACGATCGCTGCGCTGTGCGTTTCTGATTGCTCATATAACGTGCGATAGCAACACGAACGCTGCGCTGTGCCAGATCACAGATTACGCAGAATCTGATGATTCTGACAGATTGCGCAGATTACACAGATGGTCATCGAATACAATTAAATGGAGGGCAACTATCTTACTCTTATCGAGTCATATCTGTGCAATCTGTGGCATCTGTCGTAATCTGTGATCCTGGCACAGCGCAGCGTTCGTCCACGTTCACCCGCTCATCAGCAACAATAAAAATTCAACCCCATCTCGGGCAGTACATCTTATACGGGCAATTCCCTGTATACCCGACATGTCCGCACTCTTCGATCACATCGAACCCGTGCTCGTAGTCGTATGCGATGTTCTCCGCCATCTGGACGAACCACTGCCTGACCTTCTCGATCTCGATGGCCTTGCAGCTGCTTCCGACGCTTTTCATGGTGCCGTCCTCGCACAGCTCAAAGGTCCGGGGCTTTTCCTCTTCCAGCAACTCTAAAGTCGCACGTCTCGGTATCAGCCCTTTTTCCCGGAGCACGGGATCTCTTTGCAGCGCCAGCATGTACATGGTGATCTGTCGTGCCCTGTCCTCAGCAGAGGGCTCCCCGCCGGTCTTGTAGTCGATGATCTCCGCGTCGCCGCTGCCGTCGATTAAGTCTACCCGGTCGATGCTTCCTTTGAAGTAGAAGCCGTCCATCTCGAAGTTGAAGCTGTACTCGGTCGCTGCGTTGCGCTTGATAGATTCGCTGTTCCTCGCCCAGAAGACGTCGAGGATGCCCTTTGCCCTGGCCATGTCGACGCCGATGTAGTCCGGGAGCAATGAGGCCTCCTGAGCAATTGTTGTCAGCGCATCTCTGGTCGTAATTTTTCTCTTCACTGCCAGCTCTAGCGTCTTGTGGATGAAGCTGCCGAAGTTGACCGGTGTCTCGCCATCGCAGTCATCCATGCGGGTCGGGACGCGCAGGATGTATGACAGCTCATACTTTTTCGGGCACTCTTCGTAGGTCTTCAAACCAGAATATGAGAGCCTGTTCTCCTTAGGATCGAACTGCACACCCCGGGGTATGTCCGCCTCGATCTCTGCGAGGATGACTGCGGCTTCCTCTTCGGCCATCGCTGCCTCGGGGCAGCTGATCTGCATTGGGCGGCCGCTGAGCTGCTGGTATAACAATAAATTATACAGTGACAGGTCGGGCTCGGTGTCGATCAGCGACAGAATCTGTCTTTTGATCTCGTTCTTCTTCCGGTCGAGATCGCTGTCCTTCATGGCTACAGCAGCCTTTTCGTCGGTATCCTCTACGAAATCGATGTCCGCGTGTACCTGCTGGTTCTCGTAGCAGGCCTCGGAAATGAACGGTGAGGGCAGGCGTTCGCTCTCTCCGTAAGCTGCGGGGAAGCAGAGGTAGAGCTGATCTTTGGCCCTGGTGAAGGCGACGTAGGCGAGCCTGCGCTCTTCTTTCAGCTTGAAGTCCCGCTTCCTTGCCTTCAGCGCCTCCTCGATCTCCGCTTCGGGCAGGCTGAACACGTCGGCGTACCGGTCGTTCAGCTCGTCGGGCACCAGCGGCTCTCTGCCTCCCCTTGCCAGGGGGAACTTGTCCTTCGCCAGGTCCACGACGAAGACGTGCCTGTATTCCAGGCCTTTGGCGCCGTGGCAGGTCTTGAGTACCACGCCGCCGGCTTTTTCCTGCCGGGGCAGCTCCCCGTCGTCGCCGATCTCGTCCAGCAATTCCACGTATTCGATGAACCCCTGCAAATCCGTGCCGTACAGGTCCTGGAAACCGGTGACAATGTCGTGCAGGGCTTTGAGGTTCAAGAGCGAAGCTTTGCTTTCGCTGCTGTTGTCGTGGGTGAACTCTC
Source organism: Methanocella sp. MCL-LM (assembly GCF_049676595.1). GTDB lineage: Archaea > Halobacteriota > Methanocellia > Methanocellales > Methanocellaceae > Methanocella_A. The sequence goes on along the minus strand of NZ_CP187259.1, from coordinate 2,666,921 downwards.
TCGAAAGGCCGGACAGCTCGTAGACGTCGAGTAGCAGATCTGGCAGCACCTTGTTGGCTGAAGCCCGGAGTGCTGCGATCTTATCGACTAACTGGCAAATCTTGACCCGGCCGTCTTCGGAGAGCCCTCTCGGGAGGTTTCCCGTCAGCACTCCCTGAATGCTGTCTCGCTTTGCTGCCGCAGAAAGTAAGTGGATGTCTCTCGTCGATACGCCGTACCTGTACTGCAGCAGCTTATACCATAGCTGATCCGCTCCATACCGGGGCATCTCGAGGTTGGCGATCACGTATAAATAAGCTAACGCCGTCCGGATTTCCGGGCGCTTCAGGAAGCCTGCGGTGCTGGAAACCTGATAGGGGATTTCCCGCTGCTTGAGCGCAGCTTGAATGGGCCGCAGCGATGAATATGATCTGAACAATATTGCGATCTCTTCGGGGGCGACGCTATCTGCCAGCAGCAGGTCGATCTCCTCGACGATACGCCGGGCCTGCTCGTTCTGGTTCAGGGTCTTAATAACTCTGACCTGATTGCCTTCGCGGTCATCGAAGGCTCGCAGGAGCATTGCCTCTGCCGGGTCTTCGTGATTGTTCTTAACCAGCCGGTGTGCGGTCCGCAGGATGCGGTCTGTCGACCGGTAGTTTTCAGTCAGGTCAAATATTGCCGGGTCGTATTCCTCTTTGAAGGTGTCTATGTTCTCCGGGTAGGCGCCCCTGAACCCGTAGATCGACTGGTTCACGTCGCCTACTACTGTAATCTTCTTATGTTCTCCGGCCAGAATTTTCAGGAGCTCGTACTGCTGGCGGTTGGTGTCCTGGAACTCATCCACGATGGTATAGTCGAACTTTTCGGACAGCACCTCGTGGCCTCTGGTGTTAGCGTAGTCGATGGTCATCTTGACCATGTCTGCGTAGTCGAGCAGCAGCTTGTCAGCCTTGACCTGCTCGTACCGCTTCCACGCTTCGAGAAATTTCAGGTAGCCCTTGTACTCTGCAAAAAGATCTACGAGTGCTGTAAGCCTCTTCTTCTCTTCCCGGGCCTGCTTATCCTTCAACTGCGCCGTCCGCAGCCTGACCGTGGCTGCCCCCACTGCGCTCTCAAGGTCCTCTTCCGTACACAGGGTGTTCATCCGGGCTTCCATCTGCCCGAGATGGCCTTCGTAGTCCGTCCAGGTGAGGCCCAGGTCTTTGGCTCTCTGGATACTCGTAAAGTAATGGCCGGCAAGGCCGGGAGGCACCTCTGCCTCTTTGCAGAGCATAAATCCGCCGTCCCTGTCGTCGAGGATTCGGAACCTCTCGTCGATGCCGGTGTCGCTTTCACCCGCTTTCAGGCTGTCCAGGCAGAAAGCGTGAAACGTGCCGGCCGTCGCATCCCGGGCTTCCGGCACGACCTTCTCGATCTCTTCCTTCATATGTGCCGCCGCATCCCGGGAAAACGTCAGCATCAGCAGCCTTTCCGGCTTCAGGCCCTTCTCCTTGATAAGGTATGCTGCCTTCGCCGTGATCATCGTCGTCTTGCCCGTACCTGCGCCCGCCGAGACCAGCACCGGCCCGGTGTCGCATCTGACTGCATCCTTCTGACGATCGTTCAGGGGCTTGCCCGCCGCAGATTCGAACCAGCTGAAGAAGTCCATGTTAAGGCCACACCATTTATCCAGAATTGCAGTTTACTGTGCCACGGTTTACCGTGCCAACGACTTTGATATGACCTCTTATGGGATAAATTATTGTGTGGTATGTGCCTGGAAAGTAATCGATCGAGAGGAATGTCCAACGGGGTCTTACACCTCTGTAGTCGCTTATTCCAAATATTCAATACCAAAACCCTATTTTCTAATTCCGAAGTTGAAATAAAAATCCTGATATACTTATGTGAGCCATTACTATTCAATCATCGTTCCTTATCCGATTGAATTTATATGGTCAGGATTATATGCATAACCGAAACGCTGATCTGCAGGGGAAGCTCGCCGATACTGTTAAAAGGTTGCCGGATACTCCGGTTGCCCACTACGAGCGTGCTCTGTCTATCCTGAATGGCGCAGCACCTGGCGATCTGCCTGCGCTGTACGATGTCACGGTCGAGTGCAGGGAAGCCCTTCGCCTGAAATCTGACTATGCGGAAGCCTATTGTCTTCTCGGGGCTGCGCTCACCTGCATGGGGCAGCCAGAGGATGCGATTCGGGCTCTGGAAAAGGCTGTGTCTTTGCAGCCCGGATATGCAGAGGCTCACTATCATCTTGGAAAGGCCTACCTGGCACTGGGAAACCTCGACAATGCGCTCATTCTGTTCAACGCTTCCCGGCGCCTGGGGATGAAAGATTCTCCAGCCAGTTGTGGCATCGGAACCGCCCTGGCCAGGAAAGGGCTTTATCCGGAGGCGATGGCAGAGCTGAACCGGGCGATCGCAGCCGATGGGGAAAATGTGGAGGCACATATCCGGCTTGGTATGGCCTGTATCGAAGCCGGCTCGATCGTCGAAGCCCTCGCGTGGCTGAAAAAAGCCACGGAGCTAAGCCCCGGCAACGTAGATGCGCACCTTTGCCTGGCCCGCGCTTACCTCCTGAAACAGGTGTATGATATGGCCCTGTCTGAATATGAAGCCGCTCTGCGGCTAAAGCCCCGCAGCCTCGATGCGATCAACGGCAAGGGCAACGCCTATCACTGTAAAGGCCTGCTCGATCAGGCTATCCAGGAGTACCGGCATGCTATTGACATTCACCCCGGGGATTACCGCGCCTACAATAACCTCGCTATGGCATACGTCGACAAGGGCATGTATGAGCGTGCAATTCCCGAGTACCGGCTGGCGATCTGCGCCAATCCGAAGCTGCCGGAGCTACATTCCGACTTTGGCATGCTGTTGCTGCTCCGCGGCGACGTCTATGGCGCTACCCTGGAGTTCCGGGAAGCTCTGCGCCTGGCGCCCGCCAGCTATGCTGATCACGTAAACCTCGCCATGGCCCTCGACCGGTCCGGGCAGACCCCCGAGGCGATGGCAGAACTCGCCGAAGCCGTCCGGTTAGCTCCGTCGAAGCCTGACGCTTTCTACCATCTCGGCTCCATCACCGACCGCACAGGCGATACCGCCAGAGCCGCAACTGCTTACGAGAGCTTCATCCGTTTCTCCTCCGGCGGCGACAAGCGCGTCAAAACAGTCCGGGCCCGGCTCCTTGAAATCAAGGGCGGCAAAAAGCGAAAATAACAATACGAACGCTGCGCTGTGCCAGATCACAGATTACGGCAGATTGCTCAGATTGCACAGACGATTATATTAGATAGGATGAATACTGCGAACCATTCAATTATTATCATCAATTAGCATCTGTGAAATCTGTGTAATCTGTCAGAATCATCAGATTCTGCGTAATCTGTGATCCTGGCACAGCGCAGCGTTAGTCCACGTTCACGAGCACAGAGATAACACTTTTGATGCTATCCGAATAATCAGTATCAAGCACCGCGCACCGTTCGTTTTCCTTCACGGACCCTGATTGCCGACAGGCTTCCCCTTCTCGAAAGCTACTTCCCTGAACACGATGTACCGCAACATCTCGGCCATGTCGAAGACCTTGTGCGGGGTAACACCGTAGTCCTCGCACCCGCCAATATCAGTTTTCTCGAGCAGCTCTCCCCGGGCATCAAAAAGGGCGTAGAAATCTTCGTTGCCGAGGATGTCGGCGGGGTAGTACTGGACGCAGAACTGCCTGCCGGGGTCGTGGTAAAGCAGGGCGGCGGGGAGCTGGGCTTTTAAGCCGCAGGAGTTGCAGGTGAACACGTTGATCTTCCAGCCGAAGAGCTCTTCTTTCAGCTCCGGGTTGGTCCCGACGTTGATCTGCTGCCATACGGTCATTTCCTGGGCTGCCTTGCATTCGGGGCACTCCATGTTGATCTTATCGCTTGTCGACATCGTAATCCTCAGCTCTCCGATGGGCCAGCTAATGTTGATCTGCTTATGCTACCCATCTACCCGTAATCGATCGTTTTATATATGCCGACTATATGATAAGTGCTTTATGCTGTCGCGGCTGGGGGCCTGGGTCAAAGAGTTCAGGCTGGTCTTCCTGCTGTTCGCCGTTATACCCATGGCGACCGGCTCGATTGTGGCCTATAATTATTATCCCGGCCAGTTCAGCGTATCTTACTTCATCTTATCCCTGATCGCCATCGTGCTCCTGCACGCCGGGACCATCGCCTTCAACGATTTCTTCGACTACTGGACGGGGGCTGACCGGATCAATAAAGAGCGGACGCCCTTTACCGGCGGGACCGGGCTGCTGATCGACGGCACGCTGAAGCCGGCGCATGTCCTGGTTGCGGGAAGCCTCTGTTTCCTGCTGTGCATCACTATCGGGATGTACATCGTCCTCACCCGGAGCCCGATCGTGTTCCTGTTCGGAGTGGTGGGGGTGGGGCTGGGCGCTTTCTATACTGCGCCACCTCTCAAGCTGGCTTACCGGCTGCTGGGAGAGATCACGTGGTTTCTCTCCTTTCCGCTCACGGCTCTGGGCGCACTGTTCACCCAGGCGCCCCCTGCTTCGCTGGCCGCCCTCGGCGGAATGGCTGACGTTGTTGTTACGACAGTGGTCGTCATGCTTCCCGCAGCGTTTCTCGGCACTGCCGGCTTCTTTGTCCTGGAGTTTCCGGACTACAATGCGGACCGAGTGGCTAAAAAACTGGGTGTTGTAGTCCTGCTCGGCAAGCGCAAGACGATCTCCATGTATGTGCTGACTTGTGTACTGGCTTATCTTTCGATCATTGCTGCCGTGGCATTTCAGTATCTGCCGGTATCCGGGCTTACAGCGCTCATCACCATCCCCCTGTTCGGCTGGGTGTGGACGGGGCTGAAAAAATTCCTTGAAACCCCTGTCCGGCTGGTGCCTTACATCGTCGTAGGGGCCGGCGCAATCTATCTCTCCTGTGCTATAGTCATGGTGGCCCTGTTCTTCGGATAGTTCGGTTTTGGTATCCCGGATCTGGATTTTCGAAAATATAACCAAAATTATTTATCTTTCTGTGAATAACCCCTTTTTATTCAGGCATTATGCCTATCAACGGTATGTTATTGGGGTACTTATATGATGCAAGTGAAAGGTTCTGCAATCACGTCTTTACCTGCTTTTATCACTGAAAAGCACGGCCAGGCGGGGCTGACCCGGTGGATGGATTCGCTGTCTCCCGAAGGAAAGAAGATCTATGGCATGAAGGTGCTGGCTAACAACTGGTACTCGCTGAAAGATGCCATGCTCGACCCTACCGCAAAAGCCTGCGAGCTGTTTTACCGCGGGGATGTGAAAGGTGCCTGGGATATGGGCAGGTTTAGCGCGGACTACGGGTTGAACGGGATCTATAAGATATTTGTCAAGGTGGGGTCGCCGGAGTTCATCATCAAGCGGGGCAGCACGATCATCGCAGGCTATTATCAGCCCTGCAAGCTGGAAGTCGTGGAGACCGGGCCGAAGAACGTCGTGCTCCATCTCTCCCAGTTCCCTGAACTGACGCCTTTCCTGGAGGCCAGAATCTCGGGCTGGATCCAGCGGGCGCTGGAGATCAACGGGTGCAAGAGCGTCATGCCTAAGGTCACTAAATCGATCACTAAGGGCAGCCCGTTCACCGAGTTTAACATTACCTGGACTTAAAAAAGATATTTGGCATGGCCTCAGCCATGCCCTGATTTTTCACGGGTGGGTGTAGTAGGCTAATACGACACCATTTATGGTATCTATTCTCACGAAGGCGAAGCGCTCGAACTGAACTACGTTGTTCAGCTCGTTCCTGATGCCGCACTCTGCGACGCCGTGATATTCGCCCTCCGGGCCGACGACTCTTGTCGGGACGCCGCCCTCTCTGGTGACCCACTGGACGATTTTGGCGCCCTGCTTTAAAACCGAGAGATCATTACCGATGTAGTCGCCCGCCAGAGGCTCAGTGGCTGTAATCCGCACGTTGTACAGGTCCTTGAGCCTCAGGATGTCGCCAGGCTTGGCGTTGTCCGCATCAGACTTGGCGACGAGTATCTCCGGGTTCTCTCCTACACACATTTCCCTGAAGCCCCGCTTGTGGTCCTGGGGGTGCAGGGGTGCCTTGGCCGTCATTGCCGGAGCACCGTTGACCGTGAGCACGACCGGGTCGGGGACGAAGAAGTACCTGTTGACCTTCGGGTCTACGATCTTTCGGTTTTCGGCGTACAGCGTGTCCATGCTGAACTCGATGTCCGTCTCGGTGACGCCCATGTTGATCATGACGTTGCGGATCGCCTCGGGCTCGATGCCTCTCCGCTTTAACGCTGCAACAGTCGGCAGCTGCGGGTCATCCCAGCCCTTGTATTCGCCGGCTTCGATGCCCTTCTTCATCACGCTGGTGGAGAACTTGCCGAAGCCCAGCAGCCGGACTCTGCCCCAGTGGCTGACGTGGGGGTACTCCCAGCCGAGGTACCTGTAAATGTACTTCTGCTTGTCGGCGGTCTTCATCAGGTCCTTGCCTCTGATGATGTGGGTGACGTTGAGGAAGTGGTCTTCCATCGCGGACTCGAAGTCCAGCATCGGCCAGACCATGTACTTAGTGCCCGTTTTCGGGTGGGGCTCGGTGACGATGCGGAAGGCGACCCAGTCCCTCATGGCCGGATCCTTGTGGGCAATTTCGGTCTTGATGCGCAGCACTGCTTCCTTGCCTCCGTAGCCGCCGGCGAGCATCTTCTTCCACTTCTCCATGTTCTCTGCCGGCGAAGTCTCGCGGTGCGGGCAGGGCTTTCCAGCTTCCTTGAGGTCGTGGAAAACTTCGTTGTCGCACGTGCAAACATAGGCTTTGCCGAGGTCGATCAGCTTCTCCGCCTGCTCGTAGTACAGCGGTAGCCTATCCGAGGCGGCCACTACCTTGTCGGGCGGGCAGCCCAGCCAGTTTGCGTGTTCCACGTACCAGGTGTACGCTTCTACCATCGGCCTCTTGATCGACGGGTCTGTGTCGTCGAACCGCATGATGAAGACGCCGTCGTACATGCGGGCGTACTCGCTGTTAACGATGATGCCCCTGGCGTTGCCTAAAGACGGAGGGCCGTTAGGATTGGGGGCTATTCTTAAGGTCACTTTCTGGCCCGGCTTAAGCATCGACGTGTCGAGCTGTGGCAGGCCCCTCCTGACCTCCTTCTTCACGCTGAGCTCCTCGATGAGCTCCGGGGCGATCTCTGCCAGCTTCGCCTTGATCTCGTCCGGCGACATCCCGCCGATGTCGGCGAGGACTTTTTGCACGATTGGCATAAGCTCCTTCGCGTGCGGCTTCAGCTCAGGGTGAGTGCCGAGCAGCTTGCCCGTGACCGCTCCTGCCTGGGGGACAGAGCCGTGCTTATACGCGTTCTGGAGCGCGAACTTTTGAATGAGAATCTCGATGTCTTTCGTTTCCATGAAACAATGCTCCGATGACAGTACTGGCATACAGTATAACAAACTTCCTACTTATGATTTGCTCTGAGGACTAAAAAGAGTATAAAGAAAAAACGGGGACTTGTCCCCGTTCGGGCTTACCACCAGAGGGGCCAGCCGAAGCCGAGGCCGCCGAAGCCGAAGCCGAAGGGCCAGCCGAAGCCGAGGCCGAAACCGCGGAAGCCGAGACCGAAGCTCGAGGCGAAGGCCAGCGATCTGCTGAAGCCGAAGCCGAGGCCACCCCATCCGCCCCACCATGCGCTGGCCGGAAGGGCCAGTGCAGTAAATGCTGCCGCACCTGCTGCTACAAGTTTCTTAAACATGTATGCTATACCTCCTCTGATCACTAAATCGTGCAATATGGCTTTTAAGATTATCAGCGAATTAAGCAAAATACGGTTTATTGGAGCTGGAAATTGTTAAAGAGTCAAATATTGTGGTTAAAATGTAAAAATAAGCTGATTTTATGCCTGAGATGTGATATCATGCGGGTATTCCGGCCGGTTTTGCCTATTGATCAGTGGGTGATCTGGTCCAATCGTCGTTCTCCGCCCCCTGGCGCAGGAAAGGCTGACGGCTGCCGGTAAGTAATCTTTTTATAGTCAAAGCGAGTATTCTCCATACAAATTCCGGCTTGCATCAGCCGATTTTAGATCGTACCGATCTAAAATCGGGCCGATTTGCATTCAATAATCATAAAGAGGCGCCCGAGGCGTGTGACATGACCGAGCTAGCGAAGAAGTACGACCCGAAGGAGATTGAGCCGCGCATACAGAAGTTCTGGGAAGACAACAAGGTCTTCAAATTCGATCCCGACAGCAAGAAGCCTGTCTTCTCGATCGACACGCCCCCGCCGACCCTGTCGGGCTACATCCACATGGGCCACGTGTTCTCCTATTCTCAGGCGGAGTTCGTCGCCCGGTACCAGCGCATGAAGGGCTGTAACGTGTTCTACCCGATGGGCTTTGACGACAATGGCCTTCCCACCGAGAGGTACGTGGAAAAGAAGTACAAGGTCAACATCAAGGACATCGGCAGGGAAGAGTTTGTCAAGCTCTGCCTGCAGGAGACCGAGATCGGCGGCAAGAGCTACCGGAACATCTGGACCACCCTCGGCATCTCCGTCGACTGGAGCCTCCTCTACTCTACCATTAACAAGCGCTGCCAGCGCATTTCCCAGAGATCGTTTTTGGACGTCTATAAGACCGGCAGGGTCGAGCGGCGCAACGAGCCCGCCATCTGGTGCCCTCTCTGCCAGACCTCTCTGGCCCAGGCAGACGTCGAGGACTCGGAGGAAAAGCAGTCCTTCCTGAATACTATCAAGTTTACGGCGGCCGACACGGGCGAAGACCTGCTCATCGCCACGTCCAGGCCGGAGCTCATATCTTCGTGCGTCGCCCTCATCGTGAACCCGGACGATGCCCGCTACAAGAGCCTGGTTGGCAAGAAGGCGTTAACGCCGCTCTTCAAGGTTGAAGTGCCCATCATCTCTGACCGCAAGGTCGAGGTTGAGTTCGGTACCGGCCTGGTCATGGTCTGCACCTTCGGCGACAAGACCGACATTGACTGGTGGCGGGAGTACAACCTGCCCCTCAAGCTGTCCATCGGCCCCTCCGGCCGGATGAACGAGAACGCGGGCAAGTACCAGGGTATGACGCTGGCCCAGTGCCGCAAGGCCATCCTCGAAGACCTCAAAGAGGCAGGCCTGCTGCTGGAGCAGAAGCCCATCTCCCACGTGATGAACGTCCACGAGCGGTGCAGCACCCCGGTGGAGTACTACGTGACTCCGCAGTGGTTCATCCGCATCCTCGACCTGAAAGAGGAACTGCTAGCCCAGGGCTCGAAGCTCAACTGGTACCCCGAGCACATGAAGGTCAGGTACGACACCTGGATTCAGGGCTTGAAATGGGACTGGTGCATCTCCCGGCAGAGGTACTTCGGCGTGCCGTTCCCTGTCTGGTACTGCGCGAAGTGCGGCGAAGCCGTAGTCGCGGAAGACTCGCAGCTACCCGTCGACCCGCTGGTCGACAGGCCCCTGAAGCCCTGCCCGAAGTGCGGCTCCGCGGAGTTTGAGCCCGAGAAGGATGTTATGGACACGTGGGCAACCTCGTCCATCACTCCGCTGATCAACTCTAACTGGGGCGAGCCGAACTCGTATCTCGACCAGATCTACCCCATGAGCCTGCGGCCCCAGGCTCACGACATCATCAGGACCTGGCTGTTCTACACGGTCATCAAGAGCTACCTGCACACGGAAACTCTGCCCTGGCAGAACGTGATGATCTCCGGCCACGGCCTGGACGCGAACGGCAAGGCCATGCACAAGTCCAAGGGCAACATCATCGAGCCGCTGCCGGTCATCGCCAAGTACAGCGCAGACGCTCTCCGGTGGTGGGCTGCGTCGGCGAAGCTGGGCGACGACATGCCTTTCAAGGAGAAGGAAATCGTCTACGGCCAGAAGTTCCTGAACAAGCTGTGGAACGCGTCGAGGTTCTGCGCGATGCACCTTCAGGGCTTCAAGCCTGGCGATAAGGCTCAGCTCGAGCTGATCGACCACTGGATTCTCTCCAAGCTGAACAACGTCATCCGGGAGAGCACGGACAGCTTCGAGCGGTACGAGTACAGCAAGGCGAAGATGGCCGTCGAGCAGTTCTTCTGGGGCGACTTCTGCGACAACTACCTCGAGATGGTCAAGGACAGGCTCTACAGCAAAGACGAGGCAAAAGCGGCAAGCAGGGATGCTGCCCTTTACACCCTGTACACGGTCCTCCTCGACTCGCTGAAGCTGCTCGGGCCCTTCACTCCTCACGCTACTGAGGAGATCTACCAGTGCCTGTTCCGGGAGTCGCATGGCCCGGAGAGCCTGCATGTATCCGGCTGGCCGAAGGCCGAGGCCTGGTGGGATGATCAGGATGCCCTGAGGCTGGGCGATGCTGCCACAACCGTCGTCTCGGCGCTGAGGCAGTTCAAGAACGCGAATAACCTGGCCCAGAATGCCCCCCTCGTCCGGTTGACGATCGACGGCGACGCCGATGGCATCGTCAGAATGGAGCAGGTGCTGAAGGACACGATGAAAGTCGGTGAGATCGGCTACGCTCAGATAGAAAATCCGGACGCCGTCGCCACTGTCGCCGGAAAAGAGCTGAAGCTAAAGGTGGAGAAATAAAAAATTTTGAGGCCCCTTCAGGGCCTCACTACAGGTGCCCTGCCCGGGGCCGTGGTTCTCCTGGATACCCAGATGAACATGAGGCCCAGCAGTGCTCCCCAGATGACTGCGGCGATTAGCGACGAGATGATGCCCGCTGCGGTTTGCCCCGCTGTCACAGCTGTTCCTATGCCTACTACGATGGGTAGCAGAAGTCCGAAGATTACCCAGAGCACCAGGAAGAAGATGATGCCCTTTGTTATTGCGCTGGTGGTCGGAATGTTCTCGTAGATCGCTCCGAAGATCGCTCCCAGGATCAGCCCGACGATCGCCGTGAAGAGCAGGAACGTGATCATGGCCGTTATAGAGGCAGCCATGCCTCCAGCGGCGGGTAGAATTCCTCCGAAGACCGCGTTGATGTCCACGTACGACACCAGTGATGCAAGCCCAATAAGCGCAAGCAGGATCATGATCACACCGATGATGATGCCGGTGATGATGCCTGCGATCGCACCGTCTCCAATATCTCTAGCTGCCATTAGATACCTCCTTTATCGATTCTGTCTCAACGACTAATAACACAAATTTTTGCTTATTTTGCTTTTTTATGGCTAAAAAATCTCTATGTTTCCATTTCATAATGTTTGTCCGCATAAATAACAGGATTATGCTACGGCAAAATGCCAAAAAGCAAAAAGATGCCATCTTTTGAGGGCCGGGTGGATGAGTGGCCGACAGTACAGTTGTTCACTGCCTGGCGCGGCTGCTCTGGCTTATCGAGCAAACGCGGGGAACGAAAATAAAAAAAGGCCGGGACAAGTGTCCCGTTTAGTTCTTTCTCTGCATGATCGCTGCGGCTGCAACAATCATGCCTGCCAGGGCGATCAGCGTGACGAAACCGGGAGTTGCGGGGGTCGGCGTCGCGGTGGTCTGGGGTATGGTTACGTTGGCCGATGCGGGGACATCCGACGTTAAAGTCAGGTCATTAGGGGGCTGGTAGTACCCGGGAGCGTAGCCGATGATGTCTGCGTTGAGAATATCCTTGCTCTGCATGTTCACGACGTAGACCCTCGTGCCTTCCCTGTTGGGGTACTGGACAATCTGGGGTAAGCTCGGGCCTCTGCTCGTGTCGGCGATCGAGTCGGGCTTGACGTAGATCTGGTACAGGCCGTCATCTACTACGGGTATCCTGTACGTGCCGTCCGGGTTAGGGCTGGTCACGTTGGCGAAGCCGGTCTGGATGTTCACGGCGTAGATCGTGAGGTCGGAAACCGTCATAGTCTGGTTACCCTCGGTCACGTTTTCCGGGTAGCTGGACGCTGCCGGGAAGTCGATTTTTCCGCCGATTGTTCCTCCCGCTGCCATAGCTGACGCGGGGATGATGAAGAGCGCTGTTAAAAGAAGCCCTACCGTTAATGCCATTTTGGTAACTGCCAAGTATATCACCATATGATATGCATACTTTTGTAACCTACTTTTCCATTATCGGTAAATAACTTTTCGGTGCCGGTGCTGGAAAAATCACCTGTTCACACTCTGCCGGGTACTTTTTTTAAATGACTGGCAGCGGAGTAAAGATTTTATCCCTGACAGCTTATAGTCCTGTGCTATGAATGACCAGACAAGGGCTTTTCTGCGGGAGCGGTTCAGGGAATATTACAGCCGCAGCAAGGTCTTTGTACCTCCGGGGCTGGCACAGCGGGAGTGGGGATTCATCTTTCACGAGGAGTCTGCCGGGGTAGCCATGAGGCGCCACAAGGCTTTCAACACTGAAGGCGAACTGGCCGACTACCTGAGGAGCATGCCTCCCGCCCACGCCTACCACTCGGCCGCCTACTACAAACACCCTCAGGCCCCGACTATGCCTGAGAAGGACTGGATTGGCGCTGACCTCATCTTCGATCTGGACGCAGACCATCTTCCCGGTAAGTTCACTTCTTACGGGGGCATGCTGGAAAATGTCAAGAAAGAGATCATCCGGCTGATCGACGAGTTCCTCATCGACGATCTGGGGTTCAGGGAAAGAGACCTGAACATCGTCTTCTCCGGGGGCAGGGGCTACCACGTGCATGTCCGGGACGAGCGGGTGCGGTCTCTCAAGAGTCCGGAGCGGCGGGAGATTGTCGATTACCTGCTGGGGACGGGCCTCGAGCCTGACCGGATGTTCATCCGCACCAACCAGCGGATCGATACCGGCACTTCCTCGATCGCAGGCGTATGGCTTATCCGGGGCTACGACAGCGTGCCGAGCGGATGGGACCAGAGGGTGGCCCGGTACATCGTCGAAAAGCTGGAGCAGATCGGCAGGCTGCCCGACAAGGAAGCGAAGGAAGCTCTGAGGGCGTTTAGCCTGGAGTCGAAAGACGTGAAGCGAATTCTCCTCGTGGCGAGAGATCCGGCCCAGCTGGTGAAAATCCGGGAAAAGGGCCTGATCGAGCTGTCCGGTAATCTCGAAGGCTTTTTCCGCAGCATACTCGCGGGCACGATCGACCAGTTCAAGGTTGACATCGCCGGCAAGACTGACGAACCTGTCACTGCTGATATCAAAAGACTTATACGTCTGCCCGGCTCCATACACGGCGGGTCATCTTTCAGGGTCACGCCCCTCACCCGGGCGCAGTTAGAAAGCTTTAATCCCTTGGAGGATGCCATTATCTTTAGCGACGACCCGGTCAGGGTGCTGGTAACCCGTCCGGCCGAAGTAGAGATGAAGGGTAAGATCTACCGCGTCTCGGAAGGCGTAGGCCGGCTGCCGGAGAATGTCGCTATGTTCCTGATGTGCCGCGGGAGTGCGGATTATGAACCTTGAAGACCTGGCGAACCGGCTGGCGCTCGAGCGCGAAAGTGATCGTCTGCAGGAGCTGGACGAGTCTTTCTACGATCAGGCGGCCAGCTACGTTAAAAATATGGAAGAAGCCCGCCAGGAAGCCTCTGACTACAAGGAGCTGGCAATGATCGACGACGAGATCAAGAACGCCCGCATCCTGGTCGAGGGTGTCTTCGACAGGCGCATGAGTAAGATTACCCAGTATGCCGCCATCTGTGCAGCCGGAACCAAGATTAACCTGGACGGCCTCACCCGGGCTGAGAAAGACGTTTTTGACGCGCTGGTCAAAGCCCTTGAGCGCGGGCGGGAAGAGATCCTGATGCCTGCGCTGGAGGTCCGCTCGACCAGAAACGTTGCGAAAAATATATTAGGTGGGGCAACCACAAAGGAACAGCCTATCGAAAGTTCTTTATCCTTGAATAAAGATGTAGGCCAAGAAGTCATGATGGTAAAAGTGCTCCGGGACGTACCTCGGTTTGTGGGCGTCGACGGGAGACAGTACCAGTTATCGGGCGAAGATGTGGTCGTCCTTCCAAAGGCGAACGCCCTGGTGTTATGTAACAAAAACATAGCAATACCACTTCAAAACCAGCAAGGATAGGGATAAACAGTATAAGCAAAGGTGTGATTATTATGAAGATGCCAAAGAAAATGAGGACCTACTGTCCTTTCTGTAAGACTCACCAGGAGCACGAGGTGGAGCGTGTCAAGAAAGGCCGCGCATCCATGCTCACCAGGATCGAAAGGCAGAAGAGGCGTTCGTTCGGTATCGGTAACCGTGGTAAGTTCTCCAAGGTGCCCGGTGGCGACAAGCCCACCAAGCGTGTGAACCTCAGGTACAGGTGCCTGAAGTGCAAGAAGGCCCACCAGAGGGCATGCTTCAAGGCCCAGAAGTTCGATCTCGTGGAGGAATAAACCATGGACGCACCCAAATCCAAGTTCTTGAAAGTCAAGTGCAATGACTGCTCGAACGAGCAGATCATCTTCGGCAGCGCCAGCAGCAAAGTGGACTGCGCAGTATGCGGACGGACCCTTGCAGAGCCCAGGGGCGGCAAGGCAGTCGTCAAGTCCCAGATCCTCGAAGTACTGGAATGAGGTTTTAGAGCTATGGTAAAAGGATGGCCCAACCCCGGTGAACTGGTAGTCTGCACGGTGACGAAGGTAGTTGACTTTGGCGCTTTCGTCGCGCTGGACGAGTACGATAATAAGGAAGGGCTCATCCACATCTCTGAAGTGGCATCTGGCTGGGTCAAGTACATTCGTGACCACGTCAGGGAAGGCCAGAAGATCGTATGCAAAGTGCTCGATGTCAACCCCAAGAGGGGTCACATCGACCTGTCGTTCAAGGATGTCAACGAACACCAGCGGCGGGAAACTATCCAGCTCTGGAAGAACGACCAGAAAGCCTTAAAGTGGCTGCAGTTCGTGGCTGAGGAGACCAAGCTCCAGCCGAAAGAATTGGAGGATCTGGAAGACCACATCCGGGAAGAGTTCGGCAACCTCTACGCCGTCTTCGAAGAAGTGGTGCAGAGCGGCGGACCGCAAGGCCTGGTCAAGGCTGGCATTCCGCAGAACATCGCCGAGTCGATCAACCGCATCGCTGGCGAGAACGTCAAAGTTCCGTCCGTCGATATCGCCGGTTACGTCGACCTGCTCTGTCCGACTTCCAACGGCGTCGAGATCATCAAGAAGGCACTGAAAGCTGCCGGCTCCATTGACGGCGGCGAAGGTGTTACCGTCGATGTCTCCTACGTCGGCGCACCGAGATACCGCATTCACGTGATAGCGCCCGACTACAAGAAGGCTGAAAAGGTCCTGACCTCGGCGGCCAAGGCAGCTATCGACTTCGTGAAAAAGCACGAAGGTGAAGGCGAGTACCACCGGCACATGGAAGAGGCCAAGTCAATCTCATGAAGACCAAGATGAAAAAATGCGAGCGCTGTGGCAGGTATACCCTAAAGGATACTTGCGAGTGCGGCGGCAAAGCCGTCAACCCGGTGCCCGCCCGTTTTTCTCCGCTCGATCCCTACGGCAAATATCGCCGTAGAGGAGCGAAATTTTAACATCTTTTTTAACGAGGTATTCTTATGATCGAGACCACCGTTGTTGAGTATCGGGAAATCGCAACCGAAAGCCCGGTAATGATCGTGGGCCTGCCCGGAATCGGGCTTGTCGGCAAGCTTGTAGCCGACCACCTGATCATCGAGCTGAAGGCCGAAAAGTTCATGGAGATATTCTCTCCGAACCTGCCTCCGCAGGTCAACGTGAACCCGGATGGGACGATCAAGCTGGTCAGCAACGAGCTGTACTTCTACAAGGGTAACGAGACTACCCCTGACATGATTATCCTTGTCGGCGATCACCAGAGCGTAACCAACGAAGGGCACTACGAGCTGGCAGGCATCTACCTCGACATCGCCGAAAGGTACAAAGTCCGCCGGATTTACACGCTGGGCGGCTACGGCACCGGTAAGCTGATTGAGACACCTCACGTGCTCTACGCGACCAACAAGCCGGACATCATCGAGGAAGTGAAATCCTACGGGGCCATCTTCAACGAAGGCGAGCTGTCGGGTGGTATCATCGGCGCATCCGGGCTGATTCTCGGGCTGGGCGAGCTCAGGGGTATGGAGTGCGTTTGCTTCATGGGCGAAACCTCCGGCTATCTCGTGGATCCCAAGAGTGCTCAGGCCGTCACGACTGTGCTGTGCAAGGCGCTGAACATCGAGATCGACACAAAGGAACTCGAGGCGCGAGCGCAGGAGATCGAGAAGATCATCACCAAGATCAAGGAAATGGAGCAGTCCCAGATTCCCAAGGACTTTGCTGCAGAAGATAAGTATATCGGATAATATTAGGCCAGCCCGATCATCCGGGCGGCTGATTTTAAAAAAGGCCAGAGGTCCCTCTGCCTTATTTCTGATCCAGGCTTCCAATCCTCTTATGGATCTCGTTAAGCTTCTTCTGGGAGAGGTCCACTTTTTCCTTCAGCTTATTGACCTCATCTTTCTCCAGGCTGACTTTGACCACTGTCAGGAAGATGATTGTCACCAGTAAGAACCATACGATTGCGACCATGAACAGTGCCATCTCAATACTAATTTCCATGTCGACACCCTTTTTCAATACAGGTTTTATCGCTTCTCGGTCATATGGTTTTTGCTTGGACAGACCGTGTAATTACAAATTTATATGCTATTTCGATGAAATCTCGTTAAATTTTCCGAATTTTCTTCTTTACTCCGCTATGAACACTGGAAAATTTAAGGATTCTTTAATACATCTATTTCTTGATATATAATAACCAGCTTATACTGCCAGACATGGAGGTGAAATAGATGTGCGACACCTGCGGCTGTGGCAAGAAGCCTAAGTAAAACTTTTAAAGTGTTGTCCTGTGGCCACCGGTTAGTCGGTGGCCAACTATGGAACAAAAACGATGTTTTTCTACTGAATCGAGTCAAACTGGGACTGCTTGAGTTCCCTGCGGCGGCGTTCCAGGTAGCCGTATACCGCTCCGTGGGGGGCGCCGTCGATGAGCATGTCCAGCGCTGTCCGGACGGTCATGATCTGTTCGGCATCTCCGATGATGCTGATCGTCTTGCCATAGACGGATATTTTGGCGCCGGTCATGGACTCGATGATCTCCCGGGTCTTTCCGCCCCGGCCTATGATCCGGCCTTTTATCCTCATGAGGTCGGAAGGAGCATCGCTGATCTTGGAGAGGTCCATCAGATCGAGGATCAGGTCTTCGACGTCCAGGAGCTTGAGGGCCTTTTCGGGGCTGAAGCCTCTGGCTATTGCCTTTATTGTCTCGCTGGCCTTCAGCGCCTTGAACGGGTCGCCTTCCTCGGAGTCGATGACTACTGTTCCGGACTCGCTGTCGACCTCGATGTGCGCGCCGGATTTCTTCTCCAGTAGTTCTTTGATCTTACCCTCTACGCCTATGATCGCTCCGATCCGGTCCTGGGGGACTTTGATGTGCTCTTGCATGATATCACTTCTTAGTCGTTATCTCAGCCAGGAGGCTGTCCTCGTCGCACTTGACGCCAAGCTTATTAAAATACCGTACGACATTTTTGACATCGCGCTGCAGGAACTCCCGAGACATTGGATGATCAAGCAACACGGATTGGCCCATATCAATTATTACTGGTTCATCTTCATATAGAAGTATGTTGAACTCACTCAGGTCCGAATGAACCAGTTTTGCTTCCTGGTAAAGCGCTACCATATAACTGACGATGGTTCGATAAATATGTTCCGGCTCCTCGAGTTTTACGTCTCGCAGCCGCGGCGCTGGTATGCCGTCCTTACCGATGAACTCCATGATCAGGATATTCCTGTCTGCCTCCATGGGCGCCGGTACCCTCACGCCAGCTTCCGCCGCGCGCTGGAGGTTTCTGAACTCTTTCTGGGTCCACGCGAAGATGATTCCCTTCTGCGTATGCTTGATGTTGGCGAACCTGGGGTCGCCCAGCATGTAATCTTCCATCTTCCGGAAATCGCTGGTAGCAATACGGTAGATCTTGATCGCGATCTCCCGGTCCTCTGCCCCGATCGCGTGGAAGACGTTTCCCTCTTTGCCGGTGGACACGACGCCGCCCATGGCCTTGATGATACCTTTGTTGGCAAAGGTGTAAAGGGCTTTCAGGGTAGCGGTGTCAAAAACCTCGCTCCGGAGCTTGAGGTCTTCCGAATCCTTGATCTTGGTGCGGTAAGCGTCGATCTTTTCGTCTATCTGCTTCTCCTTCTTGCTTGGCCTGTCCTTCTTATTTTGTTCCACGATTACACCTCGCGTAGCCCTCTCTCACTCAGAGAGCAACTCTTTCACACAGAGCCGTACGCTCTCTTCAGAGTTGTGGACGGGCTTCCAGCCCAGGGCTTTCAGCTTTGCTATCGAAAGCGTCATGAAGGGCACGTCTCCCTTCCATCCGCGGTCTCCTCCGGTGTACTCGAACTCCACGCTCTGCAGTCCCATCTCAGAAGCGACCGTTCTGGCGATGCCAGTAACATCGAACCGGTCATCCGAGCCTATGTTAAATATGTTTACCGGGGCATTGGAGTTTCTCACCGCAAAGAGCATTCCATCCACGCAGTCGCTGATGTGCAGGTAAGACTTCGACTGCCGGCCGTTGCCGAGGATGGTCAGCCTGGCCGGATTGGCCCTGAGGCGGCCGATGAAATCAAAGATGACGCCGTGGGTGCCTCTGCTGCCGATGATATTGGCAAACCTGTAAATCCACGACTGCATGTCGAACGTGTGGCAGTAAGAGCTGATCAGCGCCTCGCAAGCGAGCTTCGAAGCGCCGTACAGTGATATCGGCATCAGCGGGCCGTAGTCTTCCGGCGTCGGCACTACGGTGGCTTCGCCGTACACAGTGGAAGTGGAGGTGAACGCGATCTTCTTGACACCTGCCGCCCTCATCGATTCCAGGACATTGAAGGTGACCACGATGTTCTGGGTCAGCGGCGTCCTGGTATCCGTTACGCCGGAGCGCACATCTGGATTCGCCGCTAAATGGTAGACCATGTCTGCACCGGCAAAGGCGCTGCTGATCAGGCCGTCTTTGGAAAGGTCCTCGTTGACGAACGAAAATCCGGGCTTATCCATGTGGTGCTCGATAAACCGGAGCTTTCCCCCGGACAGGTTATCCACGACGGTGACCTCGTTGCCTTCCGAGAGGAGGCGATCCGTGAGGTGACTTCCGATAAAACCGGCACCGCCGGTGACAATGCACTTCATGATCTACCAATAGCCTGCGATAAGTAATAAAAAGTTATTGTTCGCCTGTCTGCACTAAACTTCTACCTGCTCCGGGCGAGCTGGCGCCTGACCGGTAAAGATAATACTCGGTTCGCCATATGTAACTGAAAGGGCGGGGGCTGGTCCTTGACCAGCATACGGGTAGCATGAAGGAAACAGGGAAGCTTGCGGCAATACTGATCATTGTCTTAGTGGCGACGACACTGCTCGGGGCTTCCTTTCAGCTGATCGATGTCCGGGTACAGATGCCCGGATTCGGATCGCTGCTCAGCCCTGACAATGTCGGCGAGCGCAGCCCGGGCAGCGCAGGTGCGGGCACGAACAGCGGTGGCGAGCCCGGAAGCTCCGGCTCAGCCGGCCACGATGCGCTTCCTGACGGCGCATCTACCCCGGAACCCGATGTTCCCGTGACGGCGGGGCAGCCTGTTGCAGGCCCCGAAAAGATCGAAACTCTCCTGGACCTTGAACTGCCTGCAGAGGCTCTTGCAGGCGATGAGTTCCAGGTCAGCACAGTGCTCGTGGAGAACGCTTCGGGCAAGCCGCTGGCAGGCATACCTATCACGATCGGTACGGGCCTTTTCTCTACCTGCGTCGTCACTGACGAACAGGGCCGGGGGAGGGCTAACGTCTCGTTTTCTTCTGCGGGTAACCACACGGTGATGGCGACCTTTGGCGGTAATGCCGGATTCACCGGCAGCTCGGCAGCCAGAGAAGTGACTGTCACGGAAAAACCCTTATACGACTGGCTCTCCGGGCTGGTTTTACCGATCGTGCTCGCCGTCATTGCAACTATCGCCTTAACAATCCTCATCGTGGCAGCCTGCCTGATTCTCGGGAAAGTCCGCAAGCCCCGGGGCGACAGGGTGCCGGTAGTTCAGGCCCGGACTGCAGACCGCCCGGTCCAGGGGCCGGAAACCGGGTACAGGATCGAGTTCGAAGGCATCGAAAGCCCGCTGCCGGCGGTCTGGGGAGTCGGGGAGCCGCTGCACATCAGACTGATCGGGCCTGAGAACTGCCATACCACGCTCGGGCTTTTCGTGGATGGAGAGCAGATCGACGAAGTCCGGATAGAGGCCGGGGCCGGTTTTTCCTCGGTGCTGCCCGGCAAAGGCGAACATCTACTTACAGTCAAGGCCGACTCCGAAGTCCTCGCGGCATCTACAGTCCGAATTGTAGATTACCGGGAAGAGATCGTCCGCCTTTTCAACAGCTTCTACGCTTCCGTCAGGGCGCAGTCGGAGACACTTCCCGGCGACGCCACGCCCCGGGAAATGCAGTGGGCGATCTCTGCCCGGCTTTCCCGGGAGCACCAGGGCAGCCTGGATCGGGCGGTATCGACGTTCGAGATCGCTAACTATAGCACGCATACAGTGGGACGCAAAGAGTATGTCACATCTTACATCTCTGTGCAGGAGCTGAAAATATGACCGAAGAAAAAAGCCGGATAGAAACAGCAGAGATTACTACAAGCACTCTTAAAAACCTCGTCGTCTACCTTGCAGCGTACGCTGTCCCGGCCATACTTCTGACCATTACGATCGGCCCTCTAAGTGTGGTTCCGGGGCTGTCGGGCTGGCTGTCCTTTCTATACCTGCCGGGAATCGTCGCAATTCTTCTGCTCTTCATATCGTCCGCAGCAGGGCTGGTCCTCGCCGGGCGGATGGCCGGCCCGATCTCTCGATCTTTATTAATCCTGGCCATGACCTGTTTCGTCGCAACTGCCACGTTCACCCAGGGCGCACTTCCCGGGCTCAGTAGCCTGGCCCTACCCCTGTTCTTCACGGGGGCTGCCTTTGCCCTGACTGTTGTTGCGGCCTCCGTCTCGGATCAGGCAAAGACGCTGTTTTTAACCATACTGACAATTGCAGCAGGTATTCTTACGCTGGTCACGCCTGCCGCGATGGGATTGCCAGATGGCGTCCCCGTCGGGTGGATGCTGTTTGCCGGTTTCATCGTCGCAGCCCTGGCGTTACTACTGAGGCTGCTGCAGGGCCACAGTAGCGAATACCTGGCCGTTATAGGGGACTATTTCAGCCGCCCGGAAATACCCTGGGTCATAGGGGCACTGTGCACCCTGCTTCTCGGGTATAACCAGTACCTACGGCCTATCTTAGTAGCTGCTATGCCTCTGGGCATATCTGCGCTGGAATGGGGCGTCGTCCTAATCGTGCTAATCTCGGCAGGCTTCCGGACGCTCGGGTTTGTCAGGTCCGTGAGCCAGGCCAGGAAACCTGGCGATCTGCAATCGCTGGTGCAGCGTATCGCATACGATCGGAGCAGTATCGAATCGGCGCATGCTGCGGTAGAACGCTTCGTCGAAGGCGGAAAAAAGGAGGGCTTGATCATATACGTCACAACGGTCATGCTGGAAAATAAAACCCCTCCTGAAGTCATCGAGGGCGTCCTCGCGGAGCTGGTCGGCTACTCTGACAAGCCCGAGCCGGCTGTCGCCTTTAAATGGGCAACGGGGGACGTTGCAGAAAAGAACCGGGCCGGAAGGCTGGCCCTGGCAGGTAAGCTTGTGTCGACCGTCTCGGCTGCGATCGGCCAGAGCTCCATCACCGAAGAACCGATAGCAGTCAACGTTAGAGATCACTCAGGTGGGATGTAATGGATCTTAGAGAATTTAGGGAGCTATCCGACAGGATAGTCGATACCGTAGGGGATGTTTTTGTCGGCGAGCGGCTGATCGTGCAGAAGTTGCTGGCGGCAGCGCTGGCTAACGGGCACGTGCTATTTGAGGACTATCCTGGGCTGGGCAAGACCCTGCTCGTCAAAAACTTCGCCCGCACGACGGGGTGCGACTGGGGCAGAGTCCAGTTTACGCCTGACCTGATGCCTTCGGACATCACCGGCACCCGGGTGTGGAAAGGCCCGCAGGCAGGCTTCTCTTTCGAGAAAGGCCCTCTCTTCACCAACATCCTCCTCGCGGACGAGATCAACCGGTCCCCGCCGAAGACCCAGTCGGCCCTCCTCGAGGCCATGGAAGAACGGCAGGTGACCGTGGACGGTGTCCTGCACCAGCTGAAGCCGCCCTTCTTCGTCATCGCGACGCAAAACCCCATCGAGCTGGAAGGCACATTTTCGCTGCCGGAGGCCCAGCTCGACCGGTTCATGCTGAAGATGTCCACTGGATATGTGCAGACACTGGAGCTGGAAAGCGAGATTCTCCGCAGGCGGATCAAGTGGAAGACAGACGACCCCCGGAATATCGTCAGCCCCGCCGTCGATCAGGAGACTTTCATCCGCATGCAGAACCTGGTAGAAGATATGGTATACGCGGACGATCAGATTATAGACTACGTCAGCCGCATTGTCCGGGCTACCAGGGAGCATCCGGCGGTCGAGGTCGGCTCGAGCCCGAGAGGCGCTCTCTCCCTGCTCAAGGTGTCCAGATCGATGGCCGCCATGTGTGGCAGAGACTTCGTCACGCCGGACGACGTAAAGCTGTTCGTCCGGGAAGCGCTGGGGCACCGCATCCTGCTGAAGATCGAGTACGAGATCGAGGGCAAAGTGACGCCGGAGAGCATCGTATCCGAAATCGTGTCGGGGATCGAGCCTCCCCGGGACTTCATGAGGAAATAAACCGGAGAGCGCATGTTTTCCTGGCTGACGTACCGGACTGTAGCCTTCTTCCTCCTGCTTTTGCTTGCCGGAGTAGCCATGGCGAACATGATCTTCGTCTATCTCTCCCTTATAGTACTATTTTACCTGGTCCTGTCGACATCGCTCAATAAGCCGTCCGGTATCACTATCCCGGAAACGGGATCTCAATCTGCGTGGAGCGGAGACACGATAACGATCCGGCACCCTGCCATTGTAGAGAACGGCCTGGGCATAGTGGTAGTATCCGACGAGCTGCCGGGGCATTTCAGCCTCGCCGGAGGCAACAACTACCATGTATACGCAAAAGGGTTCGGCCGTCTCGAAGTACCTATCGAATACTCCCTCGTCTGCACGAGGCGGGGAGTCTACCAGGTCCCGGTTGCCGCTATCGAATCGATACACTTCTCGGGGCTGGAGCAGACCGAAAGCAAACCTGGTGTTAGTACCATGCAGCTCACCGTCAGGCCCCGGCCAGCCAGCATTCGCAGGATACCGGAGTCTACCATCTCTTCCATGCTACCTCTGCCGCTGGACGCAAAGTGCCGGACCGGCATGAAGCTGACCGATTTTCGGGAAATTCGCCAGTATACTCCCGGCGATCCCTACCATTCCATTAACTGGAGGGCGACGGCCAGGGTCATGCAAGCCCCGGACACCGCCCCCCTGGTCAACGACTTTGAGAAAGAAGGCCGAAAAACCGCCTGGATTTTCCTCGATGCGAGGGAATGGATGAAGGCCGGCTCAACCGTAGAAAACGCGTTCGAGTACGCAGTCCAGGCAGCCCTGGGCATATCCCGGTTCTACCTGTCCCGGGAATGCCGGGTGGGTATCTCTTTTTACAACTGCAACGAACCGGTGTTGCCCGACACCGGGCGGAGGCAGTCCTACCTGATCGCCCGGCGGCTGGTGGAAGTGGAAGTCCTGGCAGTCTCCCCGGATACCGGGACGCCGCCCACTCTGACAGGGGCCGTAGAGTCCGTCAGAGGACACCTTGCCGGCGCCAGCCCGCTTTTCATCGTCATCACCATGATCGAGCCCCGGAACGCCTCCGATCTCGCCGGAGGCATTCGATCGATGCGGAAGTTTGCCCCGGGGAGAGACGCTTCTCCTTCGGTGATGGTCCTCGATATTCAGGGCCACAGCCTCTCGGTTAGGGGGGAAGTAGAGCAGGTCAGCGCAGCCCTGGTCGATCTCCGCAACGCGAGCCCTGTCAGGGCCATCCGAAAGACTGGGGCGCTTGTAGTACCATGGAACCCACAGTCTCATAGCCTGCTCCAGATCATGACCTTCGGGCTGAAGCGAAAAATGAGGGGGAACTAAAGATATGAGTAAAATATCAGGTTCACCCGCAGAGATTTCTTCCAGGGTCTCCGAACATATCTCGATGGCTGGTGTAGCGGATGTCGCTCTGGCGGGCGTCATCTTGTTAATTTCGTTGTACACGTTCGTCTCAAACGACTTCTGCGCATACCTCTCCGGCACATTAGCATTCATCCCCGGAAACATCTTTTCGCTGATCGGATGCGCTCTCATCTCTGCCATCCTTCTCGGGCGTATCCTGGGGACGGGCAGCGGGAACGTGATCTGCCTCGGATGGGCGCTGTACCTTCCCTCTGTCCTTTACTTTTCCAGGCTCGACCTGCTCAGCCTCCTTATCCCCGGGGGTTTCAGGGTTTTCTCGAGCAGCCTGCCGGCGCCAGTTATCCTCGTCGCTGGAATTGGGCTGACATTATGTACTCTCGCCCACGGTTCGGTAGCGGAGATGACTGTCCTCCGGTCGGGCTTTCTTGCCCGGGGTGCCGATCGGGGCGAAGTTGAAACGGCCATCCGGAAAAACATGTTTCCGGTAGCCCTGATCCTAATGGCGGCTCTGGGACTGTCCGCTACCGTGGCTGTGGCGACGGGGCTCCTTGGTCCTCTCGTGGCCAGGATAGCTGCCGGAAGTTCGCTACACCTGGTTTTCCTCGCAGGGGGCACGCTCCTCTTCGCTCTGCTGATCCTGGTCCGCCTGTGGTCCAAAAAGGCAGGATAAACGATCCGTAGCTGTAGTTGTGAGATCCCTGCTGGCGGCGTCCTGCTCAATAAAAATTATATGCCACTCATTTTATATTCTTATAAGAAAACAGCTCTAAATCAGGATACGAGAGAGATCAGGACACGGTGTTATGAGGAAGACCAAGATCGTTTGCACTATCGGCCCGGCGTGCGACAGCCAGGACATGCTGGAAAAACTGGCCGTCGCCGGAATGAACGTAGCCAGGCTGAACATGTCCCACGCAGATCACCAGCATACAGCCCAGACGATAAAAAATATTCGCATGGTCTCAGAGGCGATAGGCCGGCCGATCGGCATACTGATGGACCTGCAGGGCCCTAAAATCCGGATTGGCACCCTGCCGCAGCCGGCTGATCTGAAGCCGGGCGAGACCTTTACTCTGACCACCAGGGACGTCCCGGGAGACCACCGGGAAGTACATGTTCCCTTCAAGGAACTGCCCCAGTCGGTAAGCACCGGCCAGTGCCTGCTCCTGGACGACGGGCTGATCGAGCTCAAAGTGGACGCAGTGACCGAAACCGAAATCAGGACTAAAGTGGTCAGAGGGGGAGAGCTGAAATCCAAAAAAGGCATCAACCTGCCCCAGAGCACGATCAGGATTCCCTCGATCACCGAAAAAGATGTCAAAGACCTGGACTTCGGCATCGACCAGGAAGTAGACATGATAGCGATGTCCTTCGTCCGCAAGCCTGACGACGTCCTGGAACTGAGGAAAAAAATCGAAGACCGGGATGCCGAGATTCCGATCATTTCCAAGATAGAGAAGCACGAGGGCGTCAAGAACATCGACGGAATCCTGGACATCGTCGACGGCGTCATGGTAGCCCGGGGCGATCTTGGCATAGAAATTCCCATGGCAGAAGTGCCCATAGTCCAGAAGATGATCATATCCAAGTGTAACGCCCGGGGAATACCGGTGATCACGGCCACCCAGATGCTCGATTCGATGATCCGGAACCCTATACCGACCCGGGCAGAGGCGACGGACGTTGCCAACGCTGTCTTCGACGGCACTGACGCCCTGATGCTATCGGGAGAAACCGCCTTCGGCGAATACCCCCTGAAAGCGGTCGAAACCATGGCCAGGATAGCGAAGTACACCGAAGATTCTACTTACTACAAGCACGCCATTGCGGCGAAAGCCCCGAAACCTTCGCTATCGATGACGGATGCGGTAGCCTTAAGCACGACCGAGTCTGCGAGGGTGCTCAAAGCCCAGGCAATAATCACGGCTACGCAGACCGGCTACTCAGCCCGGAAAGTCTCCAGGTACCGGCCGCAGATGCCTATTCTGGCGGTGACCAACGATCCGAAAGTGGTGAGCAGGCTCACGCTTTCGTGGGCGGTCATACCGCTGCTAATCGGCAGCCCCCGAAATCTCGACGAGCTAATTCAGGACTCCGTCGATGCCTGTATGAAAAAGGGCTACATCAAGAATGGAGATCTTGTGGTGATCACCGCTGGTGTGCTGACGGGTATACCGGGCGGCACTAACATCATGAAGATTCACGTTGTGGCGAAGGAGCTTGCCAGAGGCATCGGGGTGGGCAAGGAGATCGTAAAAGGCACCGCTGTCGTTATCAAGTCTCCCTCTGATTTTAAGAACATCCGCAGCGGCAACATCGCTGTCATCAAAGAAGTCGACGTTGATCACATCGACGATGTAAAGCGGGCGCGTGCGATACTCTCAGAAGAAACTGGCCTGACCTCATATACTGCTATCATTGGCAGAGAGCTCAATATCCCTGTCGTGGTGGGCATAAAAAATGCTACGAGAATCTTCCAGGACGGGAGCAATATAACCGTAGACTCTGTACGAGGCCTGGTATATGAAGGTTCGATCAACCTGCCTGGTGAATAATACTAAGTGTGCACGGACGGGTGAGCTACTTACCCGTCTGAATTACCTATTACTGCCGTAATTTATTTATACCATGTGCGGTATTGAGATGTTCCGCACGAAACATGCTGGTAAACAGCCGGTTGGCGTGTGACAAAAAATGTCAGATTCCCATGATATATAGCGTATATCATGGTCGTTGTAATGCCTTAACTCGTTCATTCGAACAATGAACAAAAAGCTATAAATACTAAGTGTGGCATTATGATGTTCCGCACGAAACGTGCTGTGATACAGCGCTTGAGTGCGAGTTTGAATGGCATGATATAGTCGTATATCATGGTGCATATGCCCGTTGTTTTCGTTCGATGAATCGTCGAATGCAAAACTATATATACTAAGATGAGCATATGTGTGTTCCCGCGCAATGCGGGAAAATGATAACGTTCATGAGGAGCCAAGAGACGTACTCTTATAGGGTGTGGTCGTGGCTTTGATGTTGGTTGGTTGTTCGATATTTCCTTGGTTGGTGATACGTTGTTTGTGTCATCAAATCAAATGAAATGTCTGAATAGTAATTAGTGTGTGTACATGCACATGGTAAGTGTGTTGGTGTAACGTAACTAATTCCTTGAAATATATCCATGGATAGTTTAGACTTCTCTTTGGTTTGGATCTTTGCTTTGAATTAAAGCTCAGTTTAGTGTGCTGAATTCTGGTTGATCCTGCCAGAGGTCACTGCTATCGGTGTTCGATTAAGCCATGCGAGTCGAGAGGCGTCATGGCCTCGGCGTACTGCTCAGTAACACGTGGACAACCTGCCCAAAGGTCCGGGATAACCCCGGGAAACTGGGGATAATACCGGATAAATCAAGCCTACTGGAATTGGTGGTTTGGTTGAAACTTCCGGGGCCTTTGGATGGGTCTGCGGCGGATTAGGTTGTTGCCGGTGTAACGTACCGTCAAGCCTGTAATCCGTACGGGTTGTGGGAGCAAGAGCCCGGAGATGGATTCTGAGACACGAATCCAGGCCCTACGGGGCGCAGCAGGCGCGAAAACTCTACAATGCAGGCAACTGCGATAGGGGAACATCGAGTGATACTCATATTGGGTGTCTGTCCCATCGTCTAAAAAACGGTGGTTAGCAAGGGCCGGGCAAGACCGGTGCCAGCCGCCGCGGTAATACCGGCGGCTCGAGTGGTGGCCGATATTATTGAGTCTAAAGGGTCCGTAGCCGGCTTTGCAAGTCTTTTGGGAAATCCAGCGGCTTAACCGTTGGGCGGCCAGGGGATACTACATTGCTTGGGACTGGGAGAGGTAGGAGGTACTCAGGGGGTAGGAGTGAAATCCTGTAATCCTTTGGGGACCACCGGTGGCGAAGGCGTCCTACCAGAACAGGTCCGACGGTGAGGGACGAAAGCTAGGGGCACGAACCGGATTAGATACCCGGGTAGTCCTAGCCGTAAACGATGCTCGCTAGGTGTCACAACAATCGTGAATTGTTGTGGTGCCGTAGGGAAGCCGTGAAGCGAGCCACTTGGGAAGTACGACCGCAAGGTTGAAACTTAAAGGAATTGGCGGGGGAGCACCACAACGGGTGGAGCCTGCGGTTTAATTGGACTCAACGCCGGACAGCTTACCGGGATCGACAGTTGTATGAAGGCCAGGCTGAAGACCTTGCCGGACTAGCTGAGAGGAGGTGCATGGCCGCCGTCAGTTCGTACCGTGAGGCGTCCTGTTAAGTCAGGCAACGAGCGAGACCCATATCCACTGTTGCTAACACGCCCCGCAAGGGGTGGTGAGTACACGGTGGAGACCGCTGGCGCTAAGTCAGAGGAAGGAGTGGTCGACGGTAGGTCAGTATGCCCCGAATATCCCGGGCTACACGCGGGCTACAATGGACTGGACAATGGGTAACGACACCGAAAGGTGAGGTCAATCTCTTAAACCAGTTCTTAGTCCGGATTGAGGGCTGTAACTCGCCCTCATGAAGATGGAATCCGTAGTAATCGCATTTCAAAACAGTGCGGTGAATACGTCCCTGCTCCTTGCACACACCGCCCGTCAAACCACCCGAGTGGGGTTTGAATGAGGGCCTTTTTCATTGAAAGGCTCGAATTCATGCTCTGTAAGGGGGGTTAAGTCGTAACAAGGTAGCCGTAGGGGAATCTGCGGCTGGATCACCTCCTAACGACGTTCTCTTAGAGAACGATGATTACCCAACGGGTAATCGACAAGACGATTTATCACTAACCAGGGAGTCGATAAACAACCAATCAAACGTGTAATAATGCTTGCGGGAATACCCCTCAGGTAAAGCCTGCAAATGGGGCTTGTAGCTCAGTTGGAAGAGCGCCGCCTTTGCAAGGCGGAGGCCCTGGGTTCAAATCCCAGCAAGTCCATTACCCATCATGCGTAATACTTAAATAGTATGTGCGCCTTAAAGGGTGCTCGCAGTCGGGCGATAATAGGATCCGCTGCGATAATCGTATCATAAGTTCATATTCATCTAATAATCTCAGATGATCGATGCACCACCTATGAGTAATTCTTGGTGGGAAGGGTTGATGTCCATGAATAGGGGATCATAATAATAGATGGTCTTCATTCCAGTTTGTGGGCGATGAGGCTGTGTAAAGGAATTTTGCTCTGGACGCTGTATTGGAATGTAAACAGTACAAGCAAGTAATAATATTAACGTAGTTAACTGCGAAAAGAGATGAGATTCGGTAAACCGATTGTCTTTTGGCGTTGCTATGCCGTCTAGTGAATGGCTGGGCTCAAGAACCGAAGAAGGACGTGCCAAGCTGCGATAAGCCATGGGGAGGCGCAAGGAACCGTTGATCCGTGGATCTCCTAATAGGAACTCCTAACACTTTTTGTGTTGACCCGTAAGGGTTGGGAACGCCCTGAGTTGAAACATCTGCGTAGGGGCAGGAGAAGAAATCAAATTAGAGATGCTGTTAGTAACGGCGAGTGAACACAGCACAGCCTAAACTGAATCCCTTTCCGTAAGGAACTGGGAGATGTGGTGTTTTAAGCCCGCTTTTTAAACCGGCTCTGCATAAGACAAAGTCCCCTGGAACGGGGTACCATAGAGGGTGATAGTCCCGTTGTCGCTGCAGAGTGGTTGTAGCGTGTGCTTGAGTACCGTGGGTCGGAAATCTCGCGGGAATTGGGGGACACTTACCTCCAAGGCTAAACATATCTTGAGACCGATAGCGCAATAGTAGAGTGATCGAAAGCTGAAAAGCACCCTGAGAAGGGAGGTTAAAAGAGCCTGAAACGAGACGGCGATGGAGGGACAAGGCATGAAAGGATCTTCACACGGAAAGAAACAACCGCGAGGTTGCTGTATGACGTGTGTTGCCAGTGTTTTGTCGTACGTTTTGAAGAACGGGCCAAGGAGTGTACTCGAGTGGCGAGGCTAACTCAGTAGTGAGGAAGTCGAAGGGAAACCAACATGCTCGCAAGTAATGAGGAGCGACGTATACAAGTGCGTGGAGTCATTAGGGTACGACCCGAAACCAGGTGATCTAGACGTGGGCAGATTGAAGCGTAACGAAAGTTACGTGGAGGATCGTTAGGGGTTTTGACGTGCAAATCATTCCCGTGACCTACGCCTAGGGGTGAAAGTCCAATCGAACTTGGAAACAGCTGGTTCCTCCAGAAACATATCGAAGTATGACCTCACACGAGGTTGAAGGCCGAGTAGAGCACTGATTAAGGGAGCCGGGCGGGAAACTGCTCGTCCTTTTGTCAAACTCCAAAGCGGCTTTCGCCGTAGACTGTGGGCAGTCCGGGCTGGTGGGTAAGCTACTAGTCCGTAAGGGAGACAACCCAGACCTGGGTTAAGGTCCCTAATTGTAGACTAAGTGTAAACACTGAAGGGCGTCCCAAGCCCTAGACAACTGGGAGGTGAGCTTAGAAGCAGCTACCCTTTAAAAATAGCGTAACAGCTTACCAGTCGAGGTTTGGGGCCCCGAAAATGGACGGGGCTCAAGTCTACAACCGAGACCCAGGCGTACAGAAATGTAATCGCGTATGGAGGCGTTACCAGAGGGTGGAAGCAGGGTTGTAAAGTCCTGTGGACCTCTGGCAAACGAAAATCTTGGCATTAGTAGCAGCTTAGCAAGGTGAGAATCCTTGCCGCCGAAAGGGCCAGGTTTCCTCGGCAATGATCGTCAGCCGAGGGTTAGTCGGTCCTAAGATACACCTTAACCGGAGTGTGTCAAAAGGGAAACAGGTTAATATTCCTGTACTCTTGCATGCTAAAACCAACGCTTCAGGCTAACACTTGCACACTCGTCTGTGTGTTCAAGCTAATACCCCGGTGGAGAACCGTAATGGTGAGAAGCTGGGTAACATGTGATGACGTAAGAAGTGCCACGCCAGGAGCCCATGAAAAGGGAATGCAAGAACCGTACCGAGATCCGACACAGGTGCCCCTAGTTAAGAAGACTAAGGCGTGTCGGTTTACCGTGGCCAAGGGAATTCGGCAAATTAGCCCCGTAACTTCGGGATAAGGGGTGCCTGCCATGAAGATGGCAGGTCGCAGTGACGAGGGAGCGCTGACTGTCTAATAACAACATAGCTGATCGCCAAACCGTAAGGTCTAGTACGATCAGTGAATCCTGCCCAGTGCAGGTACCTGAAAACCTCGTTCAAGGGGAAGAAGGGCCTGTCAACGGCGGGGGTAACTATAACCCTCTTAAGGTAGCGTAGTACCTTGCCGCTTAATTGGCGGCTTGCATGAATGGATCAACGAGCGCTCTACTGTCCCTGGCCACGCGCCGGTGAACTTTACATCCTAGTGCAGAGTCTAGGGACCCCTAATGGGAAGTGAAGACCCCGTGGAGCTTTACTGCAACCTGTCGCTGGGTTGTGGTCCTGGATGTGCAGCGTAGGTAGGACCCGTCGAAGCCAAGGCGCTAGCCTTGGTGGAGGGAACCATGAGACACTACCCTTCTTGGGCTACGACCCTAACTCAGAGATGAGGACCCCGATAGGTGGGCAGTTTGGCTGGGGCGGCACGCCCGCGAAAAAATATCGAGGGCGCTCTAAGGTCAACTCAATCGAGTCAGAAACTCGACCGAGAGTGTAAGGGCATAAGTTGGCTTGACTGGCAACCGCATAATGAGGTTGGCAGAGACGAAAGTCGGACCTAACGAACCACTAAGCCTTCTAAGTGAGGGCTATTGATGTCAGAAAAGCTACCCCGGGGATAACAGAGTCGTCGCCGGCAAGAGTACATATCGACCCGGCGGCTTGCTACCTCGATGTCGGTTCTTTCCATCCTGGCAGTGCAGCAGCTGCCAAGGGTGAGGTTGTTCGCCTATTAAAGGAGATCGTGAGCTGGGTTTAGACCGTCGTGAGACAGGTCGGTTACTATCTGTTAGGGGTGCAAGAAAGTCTGAGGGGAAGTTGCTTTTAGTACGAGAGGAACAAGGCAACGGCGCCACTAGTCTACCAGTTGTCTGACAAGGCATCGCTGGGCAGCCACGCGCTAAGTTGTAAGGGCTGAAAGCATCTAAGCCCGAAAAACACCCTGAAAAGAGACTTTCATACGGACGCCAATAAAAGATTGGTTTGATAGAGTTGAGGTGTACGCACCAAGGTAACGAGGTGCTCAGCCTGCAACCACTAAACGTCCAACCCGCCAAAAAACAATCACCAAACAAAGATATTGTTACACGGGTCCCACACTCAAGCAAAACTACTCTAAAATATTATACTTGATGTAGTTTGCATTCCAAAGCGAAATCCAGAGCGAAACACGAACTTTACACAGAAACCATATTCAACCATAAGTTAATCAGTATTAGGCTGATAAACTCCTTTCATTGTCATGTTAGTGGGTTTTGGCGGCCATAGCACCAGTGTTCACCCGGTCCCATTCCGAACCCGGAAGTTAAGCCTGGTCACGTAGTATGCTGTACTAAGGTACGCGAGTCCCTGGGAACCATACCACGCTGCCAACCCACCAACAACACAACAAAAAACACTAGTTATTTCACTCTTACTTAAGCAATAGCAACAGCTATCACTTTTAAAAATCTAAGTTTTAAAATAGAGGCAGGAAGCCTACTTCTCCGTAGCTTCCTTACCCCTTTTGATTAATTCTCTTACTTTCTGGCCGCCTTTCTTGCCGATGCTCTCATAGTAGCCTTCACCATAGCGCTGCTTGGTGGTTTCGCCACCCTTCTTACCGGCTTCCTTCACGGTCATTTCGCCTTTGCTTCCCTTCTGTGCCATATGAAATTCACATGCGAATATTATAAAAATATTTAAATGTATGTTACCCATGGAAATAGCGAAAATGCGCTTGTTTATCAACTAATGCTGCAGCCACTTTCCAAAAAGTTATATTCGTTGTAACCCTATTGAAGGTTGAAACAGGGAGATAGAATTTGACCAGATTCTTCGAAGTCACCGCAAGAGATGGCCCTGCCAGGATAGGTAAAATGTTAGTAAGGGGTGGGCTAGAAACACCTTACTTATTATGTCCTGCAAAGGGTGAAGATCTCGTTGTCAATGGTGGCAATATGTGGGTTCACAGCTCCGCTTCAGGAACTGCAGAACAGTTTGTAGTACAGCCCTATGTGGGTCTGTCACCAAAAGTTAATCCTGATATCGTCAAGCTATATCAGCACCCCGATATTACTTCAGAGACTCCGGCTGCAGTAGTAGCGAACCCTGAAAAAGTGGTCTCAGGTGCTGACATGTACGTTATATCCGGAGTGCGCTCCATCGAGGGAGATTCCCGGTCACTTTTTCACAGCATCATTAATATCCGTAATTCCTCAAAGCCGGATACCGCCCTTTATGTGCCAGCATTGGCCACACCTGAAAACGTAGCTCTGTTAATATATCTCGGGGCCGACGTGGTCGACGATGTGTTCACTACGATCAAGGCCTACCAGGGCCTGTATTTGACACCGGATGGGGAGTATCCAGTTAAAGATCTGTCCGAACTGCCCTGTACCTGTGAAGCCTGTTCGAAACTTGCGGGCGGTGAAAAATCTGATCCCGAACTCCTTGCATCACATAACCGGGCAAAGCTCAGGGAAGAGATCAGCCGGGTCAAAATCCATATCCGGAACGGCATGCTACGCGAGTATGTGGAGAAACAGTGCAGGTCCAAGCCCTGGCTGACAGCCCTGATGAGGCTGGCTGACGCTGAATACAGCTATCTTGAGTCCCGCACTCCCACCTACCGGTCTTCCGAACTGCTGGCGTGCTCCGCCGAGTCCCAGAACCGGGTGGAAATCCGCAGGTTCGCAGATCGTGTAAGGCAGCGGTTCAGCTCTGACGGTAAAATCCTGCTTATCATTCCCTGCTCTGCGAGGAAGCCTTATTCGACATCGCAGTCTCACATGGCGATCATTAATGCGCTGGGCAAGTACCGCCGGTACGTCCGGGAAGTCATCCTGACGTCGCCCATGGGCGTGGTGCCCAGGGAACTGGAGCTGGTCTACCCGGCTGCACACTATGATGTGGCTGTTACGGGAGTATGGGACCTGGAGGAACGACACTGGGTTTCCGGCTGTCTCAGGGATTTCATCGATAACAACAACTTTGAGCGGGTGATCGCCCACGTCGAGGGCCCTTATGTAGAAGTCTGCGCCCAGGCGGACCGGGAAATGATCTTTACCAGCACCGGCAAGGTCAGCAGCGACGAATCCCTGCGGGCTCTGGTCGACCAGGTAAAGCTGGCGGTAGATGAGATCGCTCCCCCGTCGAGGAATTTCGAGCAGTACCTGCTG
Source organism: Methanocella sp. MCL-LM (assembly GCF_049676595.1). Lineage (GTDB taxonomy): Archaea > Halobacteriota > Methanocellia > Methanocellales > Methanocellaceae > Methanocella_A. The sequence goes on along the minus strand of NZ_CP187259.1, from coordinate 2,632,503 downwards.
GACATGTTCCGGAAGATGGCCGACTACGAGTTCGGAAAGGGCCGGGGAGACCTGCTCGTGCCTCAGAAAGGCATCGTGAAAGGCAAGTTCCCAAGGATGACCCTGTTCGACGGCAGAGAGCAGCTGTGTACCATCAATCCGGCGTATGGCTCGCTGACTTTGACGCTCGAGGGAGCCAGGCGCATGAAAATGACGGATCAATATTATGTGGAGATCACCGACTTCTTGCCCAAAGGCAGCATCCTGGCGCCCGGTGTTGTCAACGCCGACCCGCAGATACGGCCCGGTGATGACGTCTTCATCATCGGGAAAAAGGCGACAGGCGTTGGCAGGGCGAAGATGAGCGGGAGAGAGATGGTTGAAGCCAGCCGTGGCATGGCTGTCGAATTAAAGCACGTGGAGCCGGTAAAATGACGCTAAGCGACATCATGAAAGAGCAGCGGAAAAGGCAGAAGATCAACGAAAAATCTCCGACAGAGGTCGCCGCTTTCTGGACCGGGGAAGATCTGCTGGACGGCGTGCCGACGAAGTCTCACACTATCATCTTCCAGACCCGGGGATGCTACTGGGGCCTCAGAGGCGGCTGCACTATGTGCGGCTATATCGCCGACGCAGCAGCCAGGCCTCCGACCTCGGAGGATCTTCTGACGCAGTTCGAGTCGGTCTCGCACCGGATAGATCACGGCATTGTCAAGATATTCACCTCTGGCAGCTTTTTCGACCCTGGAGAGGTACCTGAGCCTGTCCGGGATAAAATCCTCTCTGAGCTGAATCTATACGCTGATAAGGTCATTGTGGAGACAAGGCCTGAGTTCGTGACCGATAAGATCGTCTCTGCCGCAAAAATGCACGTTGATCGGCTGGAGATCGCCACCGGCCTGGAGACGTCGAATGACGCCATCCGGCTGAACAGTATAAATAAAGGTTTCCTGTTCAAGGACTTTGTCCGGGCGGCAGAAGTAGCGAAAGCTCACGGCCTCACTACCAAGGCATATCTCATGATGAAGCCGCCTTTCCTGACTGAAAAGGATGCGCTCGAGGATATGGTACAGTCTGTACTCGACGCCTCTAAGTATGCGGAGACCATCTCGATCAATCTTTGCAATGTTCAGCGGGGCACGCTGGTAGATGAGCTGTTCTACCGCAAGGCATACAGGCCACCCTGGCTGTGGAGCATCGTCGAAGTATTCAAGCGGGTGCACAATAAAACGAACTCTGTGATCACCTCCGACCCGCTGGCTGCCGGTCAGAACCGGGGACCCCATAACTGCGGCAAGTGCGACTACGAGTTTGCGGACGCCATCAGAAAGTATTCGCTGACCCAGGACATCGCCGTGCTGAACCAGCTGAACTGCGACTGCAAGGCGCTGTGGCAGAAAACGCTGGAACTGGAAAACTGGACTTTCGGGTCTCCTCTGGTGTATTGATGATAAACGCGTACGCTGCGCTTTAACACGGAGGACACGAAGGACCCCAAGGACACGAAGGTCTAGTAAGGACACAAAGGAGTCGTGTTGTTCAAGGGTACATCCTTCGTGTCCTTGAATAGCCTTCGTGTCCTCCGTGACCTTAGTGCCCTTTGTGTTAAGGCACAGCGCAGCGTAGGTTAGTATCTAATATCATTATGCTTATTACCTATGCGCTGTAATTAGTCTGTGGTATGTGGAGCGAAATCGTCGATAAGTTCAAGGGTATGCCCTCGCAGGAGAAGGTTGTCCGCCTCCTGCTGGAGCGGGGCTTTCAGGTCAACGCCGAAGGCCACGTAGTCTCGGGCAAGATCGATATCCCGCACACTCAGATCGCTAAAGATGCGGGCGTCGATCGCCGGGTGGTCGATGCCACGACGGAGATGATCCTGAAGGACGACACGCTGCGCCGGGTCTTCCAGAACATCCGCTCGATCGCTTCGCTGAAAGATGTAGCTCCGCTCCTGGGGCTCGGAGTCATTATCATACGCGTTGATAACGCGCAGAATGTGGGCATTATCAATGAAGTTACCACCGTAGTAGCCCGCTATAAGTTGAGTATTCGACAGGCGGTCACGGACGACCCGTTCTTCACGGACGACCCTGCTATGACTCTTATCACGAGCGATCCGATTCCCGGTGAGATGGTCAGCGATCTAAAGAAGCTGAGAGGCATCAGAAGCGTCACTATCCAGTAGGTTGCAGGCCAGATGCCTGTGCTTCCCGGCTGTGACATCCATATCTGCGGACTTTTCTCTTTCTACACTAAAATAGTGCCGTGAACTTTTATGCTGTGGCTGATCAACTGTGATCTGGATACGTATGCCCGGAAGACTTGAAGAGATCGGAAAGATAAACGTGCAGATCACAAAGTCATCATCGCCTGATCAGCCGACCGGAGAGAGCCGCTTCGACGTCAGGGATGAGATTGTCGAGAGGATCCGGAGAATCGCCGGCAAGGATAGCATCAAGCGAATCGTGCCGATCCAGAGTGAGGGGGATCGCAAGACGCAGGATATCAACTTCGACATGGAAGAGGCTTCCTATCTTGCCACAATAACCTATAATAACGCCCTGACAGAAGGCTGGGTATCCGATCTGAAGAAATACCCGAAGAAGTGCTGACCGCCTGGAAACTTTGGGCGGGCGAGATCAGTCAGCCTGGCGGACGAATAGTCACTTTTTTCAGGCGCCTGGCAGCCTTTGCCGCATCGCGGCCGAAAAGGGCGAGTTTATAGTTGCCTTTGTCAGCAGTCTTTTTATACAGGACATCCATGTCGCCGATTACCTCTTCGATTCGTTCCTCGGCGCACACTTGGCCGCTTAGTGATACTTCTACTGGCCTGAACACCTCATACTGCAACTGGATCAGCCTCTTGACGCCCTCAGGCGTCCACTTTTCCTCTGCCGTGGCAATGGCCTCGTGGATAGAAATCCGGTCTTTGCTGCCGATCAGGTTGTCCGCCTGGCAGACGATCTTCTCCTCGATCGTCTTCGGGATGTAGTCGCCGGGCGGCAGCCCGAGGCTTTCTGCATCTTCTCTGGTTAAGCCTGCGCCTACATGTCTTTCGGCGATCCTGACGATCCTCTCCTCCACGCCTTCCCGCCGAAGAATCGCGGCGCCGACGATGGCGTGATCAATATTGTGAGTCCTGGACCTGCCGATATCGTGTAAAAGAGAGCCGGCTTCGACCAGCTCCCGGTCGCAGTCGTTCTGGTCAGCCAGCTCCAGAGCGTAGTCTCTGACCGCTTTGACGTGATCGATTACGCTGTCGCTGGCTCCGTACTTTTTCAAAAGGGCTAACGCTTCTTCAGGCTTCATCGCTTTAGCGATCGTCATCACTGCACGAGGATCTTTTTCAGGTCGTCGATCCGGTTCCGCAGCGCCTGTTTTTCGTCTGTATTGTCGTAGTGCATCAGCGGGGTCTCGTCGACGGGGCACGTGAAGTTGGTCTCCATGGCGTAGTCAAAGAGAATCCTGTGGGGCGCGTCTTCCTGGCAGATGTAGAACTCGTTGCTCTCAAATTCGAGCCGCCTCTCCAGCTTCTTGATGAGCTTCCGGGCCTCGTTCCTGAGCATGTGCACCGAGTTGTCCAGGTCAAGCTTCCATAAATAGGTCAGCCAGCCACTGTCCTTGTCCCTTTCCCTGCGGTACATGGCAAGGTGGTTTTCATAGAGGATATACAGTGTTTTTCGCACCAGGTTCAGGTTGATGCCGCTGAGCTGGGCTACCTGCTCGTCCGTGACCTCCTGGTCCGGGACTTTCTCGATCATCTTTTCGACCACTGCCATGCCTTCGTCGCCGACGAGCTTGTGGATGTAGCCTCTTACTGCTTTGTTATCCAGAGCTGACACAATTTCACCTTAAATAAGATAGATAGTTAGAAAGATGGAAATTTTTGCTATAGTATAATCCCAATATACAGATATAAAAGTTATCTGCGGTCAAACTCGCTGTATGCCCTTCCTGACTCGCCTGACCGTGTCTCTGACACAGGCCGAGGCTTCGCCCCGTGTTTTACCGGTGCAGTTGATAGAAACCAGTGCACAGTCTTTGTCGTACACCGTACCAACCGGTGGGATGTCTGCAGTCTGCGGGCTTGAAAGGTCCCGCACCACCTTTGTTTTCCAGCTGGTAAACAGGATGGCTCTGTAGCCGAACTGTTTGATCTTGAAGGGCCTGAGCTTACCGTTTATGGCATCGACGTGCGCCTGGAACATGTTCTCTCCCGTAGCCATCTCCACTGCGTCGAGGCTGCCCTGGAACCTGGCGTTGATCTCCAGTACTTTCGGGCCGTCCTTGTTAACTATGAAGTCGATGCCGTTGGTGCCTACCAGGCCGAGAGCGGGGATCAGCTTCCGGGCGATGTCGCACATCTGGTCCTTGAACCTGGTGAGATACGGTGTCACGTTGCCGCAGTAAGTGTAGCTGTGCTGTACTCCCAGCCACTTCTTTCCCACGAGGATCTCGTTTACTGAGACTGGCATCGCCTCCGAGCCCGTCGACAGCGTGCAAACGCTGAGTGGCATACCTGTGACAAGCTCCTGCAGGAAATACTCATCTTCAGGCGGAAGCATCGACTCGTCCAGCACCTTATAGTTCTTATGGCCTCCGCCTCCCACGATCGGCTTGGCTATGCAGGGGTACCTGACGTTATCCCGGTCGTAAATCTCAGGCTGGGGAATGCCCAGCTCATCGAGCTTCTTTGCCAGCCATACTTTGTCGCCGACGTCCCGGGCGATCTTCGGGTCGTTACCCAGCACCATCGAGGCGGGCACGTCCGCATCTTCAAACCCTGCCCCCAGGACTACCTTGTCGACGTCGAACTTTTTAAGAAAAGGCAGGATGCTCTCGGGTTGATCTTCGAACCTGATGCTGTTCTCCACGCACTGGAGCAGGTCCAGGTCTTCATAGTGGCCCAGTGAATAGACTTTATACCCTGCACGCCTGGCTGAACAGGCCGCAACGCGGGAGTTGTACCCTACGACCAGGACAGAGCCCTTGTCCGGCCTACTTGTTTTTGACGACCGATTTGCCATGTTCACTAGGTATTATCTTTAGTTCTCCGCCCTTAAACTCATGCATGAGAGACTTGCCTTCCTGCAGCTTATCCATAAACAGGGCGAGAGCGGCAATCTCCGAGTGCGGCTGGTTGCCGACGGCCACGTTGAAGTCAGCCAGCCCGTAGATGTCGCCGGGCACCTTTTCCGCTCCGACGATGATCATTATACCTCTGCCCGCGAACTGCTCCTGGATCGATGGGAGGCATTCCGGCAGGTTGATGCCGTACATGGTCAGGTGTACGACAAAGCCGCCCTTTTCTTTCCACTGCCTGATCTCAGACCTGTAGCTGACTCCTACTTTAACCCAGAAGTCGCCGCCCCACGCCGCATCCACACGCTCGATACTCTCGGCGACGGATTTGTCGTCCGCAGTCAAAAGCATGCCTTTTGCGCCGAGAGCCCGGGCAGTGAGGCCGACATGGGTTGTGACTCTGGCATCACGTTCGGGTCTATGACCAAGACGTAGTATAATAATTTCTTGCATTTTTTGCACCTGATAAAAAGAAATTTTGTTTGGCGGTATGCAGGTTTTGTTCTGCAACCGCGCACAAGCACAGGCCGAAGGCCTAAGCCTTAGCCTTCTTCCCAAATGCTTTTAAGAAGTCGTCGCACTCGTCAGCCAGCTTTTTGGTGGCGACCTTGATGGCATCGATGGGATCTTCGCTCTTGTCGGTCTTGACGAAGAGGACGGGGTCGCTGATGCCCGGGAACTCGATGTCGTAGGTGGCGACTTTTACTGCCTTGTCTTCGAGCAGGCAGGACTTGAGGGCGTTCATCATCGTGTGGGACTCGCCCTTGATCTCGACGCGAATTTCTGTGTCAGATTTGTTGAGGATCTTGATTTCCATATGATCACCTTATATGATACCCTTGCCGTAGTCGGACGACAGTTTCCGGGTTTCCCGCCTCTCGCAGTGGGGGCATTTTAGCTTGCCGTTATCGAACTTGAGGGGAACCCTGCACCTGGAGCACATGGACGTCAGCACGCCCAGGCTCTTGTCGACCGTGGAGAGCCGCATGTTCTTGGTGTCGATGACTTTAGCCTTGACGATGTCCTGGTACCCGAATTCCTGGGCCAGGTCCTGGACATAAGAGTCCTTTACGTTGGAAATGTGGATTGCAGCCGAAGTGTTGCCCGCAATCTCCCGGTCCAGGCTGCCCTTGATCCTCGAAAGCTCGACGAGGGCTACCGAACCCTTGATGTCGGTCACCCTGCCGATCACGATGTCGCCTTCTTTAGGGACAGGCGGTGCGTGGATGGCCGGCTCGATGTAGACAGATCTCTCCTTCTTGTTGATCGCGATCTTCCCGGTGATGTCGGCGTAGATATTCCCGTTCTCCTCGTACGTTCCGCTGCCTGGCAGGTATTCTTCAGATGTGCCTACCAGATCGCCGGGCACGACAAAATCATTCTCAGTCAATGATATTCTCTCCTTTCACTTCTGCTTCTATCCTGTACAGCTCAACATCTATGAGCGCCAGTTCCTTTTTATGGAAGCTATATGTGTGTCGCATGGGAAACTTGAGCTCGACTACATTCGTCACGGCTCCCCTGCCCTCGATGTAGCTCTCGATAAAACTGCTAGAACCTGCGTTGTGTATCGAGTAAACCACTCGCCCTACTTCCAGGGCTTTATCCAGAAAGGGCCTGTCGTTTCCTTTTTCCTGCGCCCCGAACGGCGGATTCATGACCACCGTGTCAAAACGGCCGCCGGCGTTCAAGACGACGGCAACGTCAGGGACGTTGACGAGGTCCCTGATGTCGCAGCGGACCCAGTCCACGTCCGTCCCGAGCGATATTGCATTCGCTCTCGCGACTTCCAACGCCCTATTATCACTGTCAATGCCTATAACCTTTTGCGTGGAGTCCAGGCCGGCGTCGTCCTTCAGAATCCTGGCACCGATCGCCAGCATACCTGTTCCGCAGCCGAGGTCTATCACGCTCCCGTCCAGATCGCCGTTCATGAAGGCGAAATACAGGAGATCGGCGGCTACGACCGCAGGGGTGGCATACTGCTCCTTCGTGACGTCCGGGCGATCGAATCCCCGCACCTGTTCCAGGAGCATTTCTAGCTTTCTCTTCTTCATGGCTTCCGCGGTAATCTCTGGGGTTTAAGTATTTTTAATTTCCTGATGGTAATAAGTGAACGTGTCGTATCTGGCGTACGCTGCGCTGTGACCGACTGGAAGCAGTCCCTTGCATATTAAACACTAAGGACACGAAGGTCACGGAGGTCACAAAGGTCTTTTAAGGTCACAAAGGGGTCGTGTCAAAGGGCATATCCCTTTGTGACCTTGATTAGCCTTCGTGTCCTCCGTGACCTTGGTGCCCTTAGTGTTAAGGCACAGCGCAGCGTACACAGCAGGTATCTCTGATCGCGGTTTCACCGGCCATTGCTTCAAAGCCACGGGCTAAAGTGCGCGAACGGTTAACGCTCCGCTCACCTTAATGCCTGTTATGAGGTACTCGTCGGTGTTTCTGGTGGTGATGAGCCTGTGCTTTGCGGCAGTGGTGGCAGCGACGGCTTCGGGGGCGCTGCTGCCTGACAAGACTTACGGGGCGGATGCTGACGGGACTACTGTCTCGCTAAAGAAAGGCGAAGCGTTGCGGGTGAGCCTGCCGGAGAACCCGTCCACCGGCTACTCGTGGGACCTCTCTCTTTCAGACGGGCTGTACCTGGTGAGCGACAGGTACGTGGCAGATGATACTGGCATCAGGCGGGTGGGTGCCGGAGGTATTCACACCTGGGATATCCGGGCAACTGGCATCGGCACCCAGCAGATCAACGCGGTTTACAGGCGGCCCTGGGAAGCGAACGTCGCTCCTGAAAAGACTTTCACGCTCAACGTCAGGGTGACCGGGGGCGGAGGCCTGAGGTCATCGGACAACGACGGCCGGTGGCGCCTGCCTCAGATGTTCCGGTTTTCGCTGGATAAGTTTCCACCGGCGATGCTGATGGTGAACTGAACTTACAACTCCTTCAGCTTGCTGACGTAGCTGAAGCGATCATCCATCGGTATGTGGAGCATGGCAATAGTCCTGATCTCCATGACCAGGTCCCGCTGCACTTTAGCCTCGATGTAGGGTACGATATCTCCCGAACTGCTCTTGTCCGCTTCCATCTCCCGGAAGGCCCTGGGCATATACGTATGGGCATAGCTCCGGATGTCGACGAACGCCCTGTCCACTATGAGCCTCGCGTTCAGCGCCACGTAGTCGGCCATCCTGATCTCGGCCGGCGTAGCTGCCTTTTTTAGGTCGATGCCGACCAGGCACAGCTCTGGCGTGGCCACACCCTCGCTCTTCAGGGCTTTCTCAAACTCCGAGTAGACCCGCATGGCAATGGCTTTCAAAAAATTGTCATAAGTTTTCTTGTCCACGATCGGCTCCAGCTTCAGCTCGTAGTGTGCAAGCTGCTCGCTGCCGGAGTTATCGGGCATCGCCGGCTCCTCAAACTTAAGTATCGTCTGGGCGGCAGGTTTTTTCAAATGCTTTGTCGAATGGTGCTTCTTGACAGGCACAACCATTCCTCCCTTTACCGTAGGCTAGTTGAACTGTTCCTGCTTAAGAGCTTTGTCGTGCTTCAAAAAAGTGAATCTGATAGGCCAGGTTTCCGGGTAGTGGTCACGCCAGCTTAAGCATCCCGATCTTCGGCTCGTAGCACTGTCCTTTGCTCATGAGCTCATTGATCACCTGCTCGACCGAATCCTCGCCGACGCCCGAGTTTTCCATCTCTGCGAGCAGTATCTTGTAGCTTGCGCCGTCGCCCGCATCGAGCCTGGCTATGGTTTTGAGAATGACATCTCCGAGGTCAGCCTTTGGCTCTGCGGGCTGCTCCGGCTCGATCATAGTCGAGAGCGCATTCGTGACCATCTGTTTATAGGCTTCCAGCGTATTCCGGGTGACGCCGTAGTGGTCTATGGCTTTAGACACGCCTGCGCCATCCTCTGTGTGACGGATGAGGTGCCAGGTCAGCTCTTCGCCCCTGAGGCCGCTGGCCAGCGCCTTTTCCATGACGGCGATACGGTCAAGCGTCAGCTTCGCGGTGTGGCAGGTCCACCTGTCCCGGACATTGCGGTCGATGACGTTGACGTCCTCCGGCCTGATGGACGTATAGTGAGCTCCGGGCTCGGGGCTGAAGATTCTTGCCTTGCCGGCTACAGCGACGTATGCCGGTGTCTCTAACCCGGAGAGGAAGGTCGCTATTTCCTGCTGGTACTGACCGGCGTAAATGGTAAACGCTCCCGTCGGGTCGGCCAGCCTCGCCCGGTACAGGACCTGTCCGGCACTCCCGATGTTCTCGACTTCGGTCAGGACGCCGACCGCGAATATCCGGTTGCACATGGCGCCAGTCGGAGTGATCACGAAGTTCGGAGCCCGATCTGTGTGCTCTCCGTACTGCAGGCTGGCATCGTTGAACTCCCTGGCGAAAACCCTGCGGGCTGTCTCCCTGTCCGTCACTTGATCTCCCCCAGCAGCTGTCTTGCCATCTCTGCGGAGCTGTCTGTCGGCCATACTGCCTCGGCAGCTACGAAGATCATGCCGAAATCCCCGCTCGTGACATTACCCCTGACAAGCAGCGGTTTCCCGATGATGCCTGCACTGATAAGCCCCGCAGCCCGGTCGGGCTCGGCTCGTAAGTCTTCCAGGCTCATCCCGATCAGGTTTTCCGTAAGTATCCTGTCCAGGACGCAGATCATTGATCCGGTGCCATCGTCTATGACGGCTTTGATTCGCAGGTCTGGTATGCCTTCCAGCCTGCCGTGGGCTCTGCACTGGCCTTTCTGCATGACTCTGCTGCAGGTCGGGCACCGCTCGATAAGCCCCGAGCCGGGACGAAGCGAGAGTACGTCGCCTTCTGTTTCGACGTCGTAGGCCCCGTCAGTACTGCATAGCTCCTTCAGCGAGCGCCGGCTTCTCACGTAGGCCGGAATATCGCCTTCGTACGCTTCCAGCACGGTCTTTTCGTTGATGTTGATGCCCGGCATGCCGTGGAAGCTCTTGACATAAACGTCCCTGGCCACGATGGACTTGACTTTGAAGATGTCCGGGATGTCTGCCCAGGCAGTAAAATGTAGTCTGGCCGTGCTGTCCTCCAGCATGCCGCTGATGACCGCTGCAGTGCCTCTCGGCGTCGAGATCTCCCGGTACTCGGGATCGATGACGTTGCCGATCACCGTTATGCCGGCGTCTCCCACCCGCAGGTCTTTGAGGGGCCGGGGCGGCTCTTCGGGTACCGGATTGAGCCCGGGAGGTACAATAGTTTCCTCCGCTACACGCCTTACCCCCCTGCCGGCCGACAGCGATCGCTTATGCTTCTTGAGCAGCGATCTTTTAGCCTCTTCCGGGGGAACCTTGTACTCGATAATAAGAAGCGTCAACTCACGCTGAAGGGTTTCCCGATCTACTCCAAGCGCCCGGCTTAGCTCGTCTGCGATGGGCGCGATAGCATCATCCATGCGGTTCACCTGTGCTACACCTGAGCGTAGCAGTTTAGGAAAAGTTGTCGTACCCTAATTAAATATTTATCGTTGTCCGGGCCATGGGATGGTCCGGATCATATGATTGTCAGAATCAGCGCACGATCCGCAGATACCGGAGCAGCTGGAAGGTGTTGAACGCGAAAAAGCCTATAAGCAGGGCCAGGTATGCCAGCTCCAGAGTCTCCAGCGTCCCTTTTGAGGTCAGGTTGTAGATTTCGTAGCCCACGTAAAACTGCAGGACAACTCCTGCTGCCATGATGATGAAGTAAAGAAGACCCCTGTTCATACCCTGCTGGCCGTCGTTCTTGTTATACTTGTCGATGATCTTGCGCTGCTCTTCGGTCAGGTTAAGGGTCTTGATGTACGCCTCGAGCTCCTCGCAGTCCAGCTCATCCTCCACCTTCGTCGTGTGGATGCCCATTCTCCGCAGGTTGATCTCGTCTACTTTCCTGTTGATCAGCTCTATCTTGGCGATAGTATCCGGATCGTACCTCTCTCCCATGGCGGTCAATTATGATAACAGGGTGAGCTGATAAATACCTTCCTGTTTATGCCCATAACTGGCGATAAACTGGCTATGATTTACCGATTGTGAGAGAAGGTCTATATATACTGAAGCTTTTTATAAACTTGTGATTTCATGAGGGCCAGAATATTATTCGTTTGCTCGATAATCGCGCTCACTATCATCGTCATGTTCGCCAGCCCGTCGCTGGCGGAAACTGCGAAAATCAGCTCGGTCTCGGGGCAGGTCACCGACGCCAATGGCGCACCTTTACCCAACGCGACCGTCTCGCTGGTAGACGCCTCGTACCTGGAGATCGCCCGCACGATCAGCGACAGTAACGGCTCTTTCGTGTTCCGCAGTGCCGACGACCGGGGTACGGGCTACGTCAAGGTGATCGTATCCTACGTCGAGGACGGCAAGGCGTACAATCTCACCAGAACTCCTGCCACGTGGTATCCTGCTAACCCTGGCAATATCCAGATTAGCCCCGAAGAAACCCGCCTGGCAAACTATCCTCCGCTTCCGGAAAGCACCCGCCCTGTGCAGGTTTTCACTGTCGAGGGCCAGGCCATCGATGCCAACGGTAAGCCCCTGCCCGGCGCAGAGGTCCACCTGTACGACGGCATCTACAAAGAGATCGGCGTGACCACCTCCGACGAGAACGGCAACTTCCGCTTTGTTAACGCATCGGCCGCAGCCCCCGGCTGCAAGGTCCAGGTGTTTTACCGGACGGACGGAAAGGTGTACAATACTCACCTGCAAAACGTGTTGTGGTACCCGACCGACATCGAAATCGTCAAGATCAACTCCGGGGATACAACAATATACGATTACCCCGAGGCTGAAACCGGCTACGTCTGGGGCGTCATCACAGATGGCACCGGGCGGGCGCTGAGCGGCGAAGTCTACCTCTCCGGCCAGGGCCGGCAGCTGACCATCCAGACCTCTGGCGCCGCCGGGTACGGCCCGTCGTTCATATCGGCGGTTCCAGTCGGCGAGTATACTGTATATGCGGTACACAAGGGGGACAACGGCAGCATGAAGTCGAAGCCAGTCAGCATCAAGGTCAACCCCTCCCGCAACTACCTCGACTACTCCTCGCTGACGCTGGTCGCCGACCAGCCGGTGCCGCCCGAGGACATCAAGCCGACCGCCCTGATCATAGCGCTGGTGCTCGGCGGCCTGCTCCTCTGCGGTAAGTGGTATGGGCTGAGAAGGCTGTAAGGGCCTTCTCTGCCCACTCATTTTTTTACTGTTTCAGTACGATATACGTCAGATAAAATTTCTTGTAAATATCGGCGCCAGGCCGCCTTGTTCTTAGTTCGCAAAGGCGCAAAGGCGCAGCGACGCAAAGTTTTTCAGATGATTCTTTGCGCCTTTGCGCCTTTGCGCCTTTGCGATTTAAGACCGAGGCCTCCCGGGGCCGAGCAAGTTTTGCTTTTTAGCTATCTATACCAATGCATATTCGGCCAAGTATGCTCTATATGCAAAAAGATTTATGTTCGTCGCATCATAATCACTTCATTCAACAGGTGAGCTTTCCCCTTGAAGCTGTCCTTTTCTCACAAGCTCCAGTCCGAGAGCGACGTGCGCTCCATCCAGTCCATGGAGGACCACGGCTTCAGCTGCGTGGAGCTCTTTTTCGCCGAGCGGGAGTCGCTGGACGAGCAGACTCTTAACATGATCGACGAGGTTTCGGCTACGACTAACCTCTACCTGACCGCTCACCTGCCGTACAAGAATCTCAACATTGCGAGCATCTACCAGTATGTACGGGAGAGCAGCACGGATTTGCTCACGAAGATCATCGACGATGTCTCCGACTATATCGACATTGTCACCCTTCATACAGGCTACGCGCAGTTCGGCAGTGGCAGCCTGGACCGGGCCATCGAGAACAACATTCTGAGCCTGGCTAAGATATGCGATCGGGCCGGGCAGAACGACATCATGGTGGGCGTGGAAAATGCCATGAATGACCGCCACATGGTGGGCAAGACCTTCCGGGAGATGGAGGCGATCCTCAAAGGAGTCGACAGGGGCAATCTCGGCATCACCTTCGACATTGGCCACGCGCAGCTGACCGGCAACATAGAGGACTACCTGTCCCGTAGGGAGTACATCTTAGAAATTCACGCTCACGATAATTTTGGGTACACGGACGAGCACCTGCCGGTGGGCGAGGGGAAGGTCAACTGGAACAGGGTTTACGAAGCGATTAACGCCTGGGAATGCCCGCTGGTGCTGGAGCAGCGGTCGTTCGAGGAAGGCATCAAGAGTGTGAAGTATCTCCAGGGCCTGTCAACCGAGACAGGCCCCTACTTTCGCCTGAACCTGCTGATCGCCCGCATCAGGGAAGCGAAAACCGCCAAGGATCTGCTCCACATCAACAGCGACATGATCGAGCTGTCCGAAAGCGCGCTGCAGATGGGCGGCACGGGCAGCACGATCAACCACATCGTCTCTTCCTGCCGGGACGCCATGGTCTGCCGCATGGCAGAGCTCGTGCAGGATTCTATGGTGGAAAAAGCCGGGTACCCTAAGTTCAAGTATGCGCTGCTCGCAACCGGCAGCTTTGGCCGGGGCGAGATGTCGGTCGAGTCCGATCAGGACACCATCCTAGTCCTCGACGATGGCATCGACGAAAAGGGCCGGGAATACTTCAGGCTGTTTTCGGAAACCCTCGTCGAACAGCTGGCCGCGGGCGGCTTCGACCGGTGCAAGGGCAACATGATGGCCAGCAACCCCAAGTGGAGAGGCACGATCGGGGAGCTGATCTCCCACCTGGATAACAGCTACGAGCGTTCCGTGATCATGGACGCCCGGTATATCTACGGTGATCGGCCCCTGTCTCACCGGTTCATGAAGACCCTCCACAACCGGCTGCACATGGACCCCTACTATGCCCAGGAGCTGGCGATCTCCGCCGTCAAGGCCGACGTCGGCCTGGAAGGCGACTCCCTCAAGATCGAGTACTTCGGGGACGCCGAGGACGCATTTAACATCAAGAAGTACGGGTTCCGCATCTTCAGCGCGTCAGTCAAGGCCCTGGCCGCCCGGCACGCCATCAACCGCACCAACGTCTCCGACCGCCTGTGGAAGCTCGAAGACCTGGGCGTCATCGACGCCACCCAGTTCAAGCGGTTCATGTTCGCCTACGATCAACTGACCAGAGTCATGATGCTCGGCTACGTCCACAACATCAAAAAGGGCATCGTCAGCAACGAGTATGTCCAGCCTTACTTGTTATCCAAAAAAGACCGGGACGGGCTCAAGGAGTCGCTGCGGATTGTGAAAGAGCTGCAGGGTGTCGTCAGCAGCGAGTTCGCTATTGCCAAGAGTTTGTTGTAGGTAAATAGCAAAACGATCGCTGCGCTGTGCCAGATCACAGATTACGACAGATTGCACTGATTCCACAGATGAATATTGAATTTATTAATAAAGGATTAGTCATCCTTTTTCCAATCACTTGTATCTGTGCAATCTGTGTTATCTGTCGTAATCTGTGTTCCTGGCACAGCGCAGCGATCGTGAACGTTCACGAGAGCCTTGACAACAGATCTTCGTATAATTTACACTTTCAGCATCAGTGCCTTGCTGAGCCTGACAAGTCCCTGTACTGGTTTTCTGTTGATCAGTAAAAGCAAACCTTCCAGCGTCTGCTCGCTGATCTTGCCCTCGCTGAAGATGAGGACGTTCCTCAGCGGCAGGTCTTCGAGCATCTTTCCGGTCATGATTTTCTGGATCTGCCCGTCTTCGGCTTCGGGCAGGGTGTTCCGGGCGGTGTTGTGGACCATCTCGAAGAAGATCCTCCCGAAGAAGGTTTCTTTTACATCGCCCAGCGTGGAGTTGATCGTATATGGTTCTCCTTCGAGCATGAGGTTCGAAGGTAGCTCTTTGCCATATATGGCTTTGAAGGCCTCGCTGTCGACTACCAGATCGTCTGACGGCAGGTTGTAGTATGTGCCGGCAGTCGCCCTTAAGTCCGGGACCGGTACTTCGGGCCTGGTGGACTCCACGTATACCGTTTCTCTGACCCGGATGTCGGCGCTCGAGGAGCCGATCAGGATCTCGAAAGCCCCGCTCTCCACGTGCCAGTCGGCGATCTCTACATTGTAGTAGGCAAAGGACCGCCTGTCCAGCGTGAACTCTATCCGGGTTACCTCTCCGGGCTGCAGGAATACTTTATCGAAGCCCTTCAGCTCTTTTTCGGGCCTGAAGATCGTGGACTCCACGTCCCGGACGTAGAGCTGTACAACCTCTGCTCCGGCTACGTCTCCGGTGTTTTTTACCAGGACGCCTACTTTTAGATCCTCGTCGTCTTTTACCCGGCTGCTGCTGAGTTCTATGTCCGAGTATTCGAAAGAAGTGTAGCTCAGCCCGTGACCGAAGGGGAATAGCACTGCTTTCTTTGCCCTGTCGAAGTACCGGTATCCCACGTATATGCCTTCTCTGTACTCCGCGGTCCGGGGGCCGGCGGGGAAATAGTTTGCAGAGGGGTAGTCTTCCAGTTGCAGGGCGAACGTTTCTGCCAGCTTACCGGAAGGGTTGACCATCCCGAAAAGGATGTCTGCCGTGGCACCGCCTACTGCCTGCCCGCCCAGATATCCTTCCAGGACTGCTTTTACATTGTCGATCCAGGGCATCTCCACCGGCGCGCCGTTCGCCAGGACCACGATTGTGCTGGGATTGACTGCGGAGACCCTGCGAATCAGCTCGTTATGGCTGTCTGGCATCCGTATGTGTTCCCTGTCAAAGCCCTCCGACTCGTAGCTATCGGGCAGCCCTGCGAATATGATCGCCACTTCTGCGCCGAGGGCGATCTTGCAAGCCTCTGTGACCAGTTCTTCGGCGGGCATGTCCGATTTTAAATCGTAGCCCCTGGCAAAAGCGATCTCGGAAGTGTACGTGGCCAGCTCACAGTAGGCTTTTTCCAGCCTGCAGGGATTAACCTGGGAGCTGCCGCTGCCCTGGTACCTGGGATGCATCGCAAAGGCGCCGATGACAGCGATTTTCACGCCTTTTTTCAGTGGCAGTAGTCCTCCTTCGTTCTTCAGAAGTACCATCGACTCGGCTGCTGCCTGGCGGGCCATCACATGATGTGTTCGCTTTTCGTAGCAGTAGTCCGGCAGCCGGTTTTCGACCGCATCGTAGATCAGCTCCAGCACCCGCTCCACAGTCTGGTCCAGGACTGTCTCGTCCAGCGTGCCGTCCTTCACGGCCCTGACGATCTTTGCATCGTTGACCCCGAAGCTGGACGGCATCTCCAGGTCCTGCCCGGCTTTCAGGCCCTCGACCCGGTCGTTGCAGGCTCCCCAGTCGGTCATGACCAGACCTTCGAAGCCCCATTCCTTCCGGAGAATCTCTGTCAGCAGCCGCTTGTTCTCGCTGGCATACTCCCCGTTAACCATGTTGTAAGAGCACATGACTGTCCGGGGCTTCGACTGTTTGACGGCTATCTCGAATCCGGCGAGGTATATCTCCCGCAGCGTCCGCTCGTCCACGATAGCATCGATCGTCATGCGCCGGTATTCCTGGTTGTTAACCGCAAAATGCTTTAGCGAGGCGCCAACTCCCGTGGACTGGATGCCCTCGATCATGCTGGCAGCCAGCTCCCCGGTCAAAAAAGGGTCTTCCGAAAGGTACTCGAAGTTTCGCCCGCAGAGCGGAGAGCGCTTGATGTTGGCACCCGGCCCCAGGATGACCGCCACGTCTTCGTGCAGGCATTCCTCGCCCAGCGCATAGCCGATTTCGTATACCAGGTTCCTGTCCCACGAGCTCGCCATCGCCGATGCTGTGGGAAAACAGGTAGAAGGTATACTCTGGCCGATACCGAGGTGATCGGGGTCAGCAGCCGGCTTACGTAAACCGTGTGGGCCGTCGCTTAGCAGAATGGACGGAATGCCGAGCCGCGGGATACCTTTCAGGCGGAACATGTCCAGCCCGGAGCACAGCGAAGCTTTCTCTTCCAGCGTCATGCTGGCTATAATATTTTTTATGAATTCTTTCAGCCCTGCTCCCCCCGTGAAAGTATTTTTCCTGCTCTACCTCATCCGGCCATCACCGCCCTGGTAATGGTTATGTACTATCGGCGATGAACGCGTAACCAGTTTAAATTTAATCTGTTAGATAGTATGCTCTGCCCCTATAATTTCTTTAAGGCCAGATCGACTATTATCGGCACCGCTATCGACATCGCCGCCCCGGCAACCGCCAGTCCTGTATTCGTGGCGTGAGCAACCGGGCTCGCCAGCCATCCGGGCGGGTGCCACCCGAGCAAGCCCAGCAGAAACGTGGTTACGGTCAGCCAGAGCAGAAAGTCAATGGCCAGCAGCATGAGAATCGCGGATACTACCAGCCCTGTTTCAAGAAAGCCAAACATCTAAGTCACACTCGTTTTTAACCTTAAGCATCGAGAAGCCTGTATACACCAGTCCGATTACCTGGCGACTCGTAGCAAAAAAATTGGTGAGTTAAGTTAAATATTTTCTCGCCGGCGACTGCCCGGTAAGCCGATACATGCCATGCGACACCGCACCGGACGCAGGTAAATATTAAAAGCGGCGGACGATGTCCGCCATTAATCCCTTTAGTACGGGTAAACTACCGGCCCCGGCGTTACAGTCGAAGAGCTAATCGTAAAGAACGCCATAATTATCGACATGACGATCGCCAGTACTATGGCAAAGGCGAACATGACGACGAAGAAGATGACCAGGTAGATGATGTGGTTGACGAGGGTGACTTCCTTGCCGGCGGGCATGAGCCCCTTGTTGATGCTGTCCGCCACTTTATAGGCCCTGTAAATGCCGTATACCCAGACGATCAGGCCAGGTACGACGAAGAAAAGTAAGCCTATCAGTTCGCCGATCATGAACATGAGTCCCTTGAGGTACCCCTGCCCGTTGTACACCTGTCCCCACCCCGGCACTAAAAACGATAGTACCGCGGCTATAAGTGGATTTTTTTGTTCTGCCATGAAATACCGCCTCAATACTTGGGCTGGCAGCCTGCTGTCAGCCTCTAGACTGGTAAACTATTGATCGGTATAGTATAAATAATTCTTATTATTACTTTGACATTATAAGTTTGAAATATACCTCATCCGGCAACCGCATAAGAGCCAAAATGGTTATAGTGTATCTGATTTACATCGTAGTAGAGTGATCTATCCTATGCCTTACTGGAAGTGTAATGTTTGCGGCTACGAGATCGAGACGACGGATGCGCCTGACCCATGCCCGTCGTGCGGCTCATCCTCGGAAGAGTTCTACGTCAAAGGCCAGCACCCGAAAGACAAACTCGAAGGCCAGTCCGATCTGCTCATCCTCAACGGCTCGAAGCACCGGGCGCACAACTCGGCTTACTTCGCTTCCCTGGCGGCGGAAGTGGCGAAAGAGAAAGGCGTCTCTTATCGGGTGATCCACCTCGCCGACTACAAGATAGAGCCCTGCTGGTGCTGCTACAGCATGCGGGAAGAGAAGTGCCAGCTGCCCTGCTGCAACGCCTTCGACGACATGCACCGGCTGCACGATCTGCTCCTGGCGGCCAAAGCCGTCGTGGTCGTGAGCCCCATCAACTGGAACGGGATGTCCGCCACGCTCAAGCAGTTTCTGGACCGGCTCACCTGCATCGAAAACATGTACCTGATCGACGGCTCCCTGCCGCTCGCCGGGCGCACGGCCGGCATCGTGGTCAACGGCCACGAAGACGGGGCTTACAAAACAGCGTTCGACATCTTCATGGTCTTCCAGAACCTGGGCTTCGTACTGGCGCCGTACGGTATCGCCTACTCCACCCATGGCAGGCAGCACCCGCCCGAAACTGATCACGAGTTCTTCCGGGGCGATGAGAAGATGGCGGAGTTCGTACGGAACGTGACCCATAATGTTATCGAGGTGTCCAAGATAGATATCGGAAGTAAAATGGAGATACGGCCAAGTTGTGAATAACGTAGTTACTCTGCATCTAAAATATTGCCAAATCGACATTTTCCATGTGGCAGAACGTCACTTTCCTAATTACCTTTTTTAAACAAAACGTATATTAAGTTTATTTCATAGACACAATTGACCGTCGGCTGTAGGGCGATCATTCGATTCTGGCGTTTACCGGCGTTCTGGTGGCCTGAAGATTGACGACTGCATAGTCATAACAGCCTGCTCAAGTTTACTGTTGGGGTAAAAATGCGAAAAAGCGGATACTACCTATCTTTCCTTTTGCTCGTCTTGACGATCTTTTCCATGGGGCTGTCCCACGCGGCGACTCCCTCGGTAACTGAACTAACGAGCTCGCCGAATCCTTCCTTCTACCAGCAGGCAGTCACTTTTACGGCGACAGCGCCAGCAAATTCGACAGGGTCTGTCGCCTTTATGGACGGGGCCACGACTTTAGGTACCGCAACGCTTTCGGACGGCACTGCGACTTTCACAACTTCGGCGCTGACCGCCGGATCGCACTCGATCACCGCAGTTTACGGCGGAGATAGTAACTTTGAAGGCAGCACTTCTCCTGTGCTGACGCAGACTGTAGGGAAAAAAACACCCTCTGTTAAAATGGCTTCTTCGCCCCGGCCTTCTGTCTACGGGCAGCCTGTGACGATGACGGTCACCTTGCCTGCGGATGCTACCGGGACGGTCACTTTCAAGGATGGGTCGACGGTTTTGGGTACGATCACCGTCTCGGGCGGTACCGCGAGTCTCACTGCTCCAGTATTACTATCCAAATATTACTATAGTTCGCTTGTCGGCTATTATAGCGGAGATGACAACTATATTGCTTATCGTAGTGATCCCAAGTACCAGCACATAGTATATGCGGCTGACACTACTACTACGCTGATCTCCTCCTCAAATCCTTCTCTTCACGGTAGTCCCGTTACTATTACTGCGGTGGTGGAGGCAGTTGCGCCCGGAGGCGGGGTACCTGGAGGCTCTGTCGAGCTCTTCCAGGGGCCTGCCAGCTTAGGCACGCGTGCTCTGGACGGCTCGGGCCGGGCGACGTTCACGCTCACCGATCTTGACGTCGGCTCTTATTCGTATACGGCGGTCTATGGCGGAGTTAATACTCATTACAGTAGCAGCACCACTTCTGTCCCGCTGATCCAGGTGGTCAGTCCTGATCTTCCTGCCGCCGACTTCACGGCTAACGTAACTTCGGGCACTGTTCCCCTGGCTGTCCAGTTCACCGACCTGTCTACCGTCAGCCCGGCCTCGTGGCAGTGGAACTTCGGGGACGGCACGCCTAACAGCACGGTGCAGAATCCTGTCCACGTCTTCGGGAGCCCGGGCGTCTACGCCGTGACGTTGACTGCCACGAATGCCGACGGCTCCGGCAGCGTGCAAAAAGTCGGACTTATCAGCGCCACTGCGCCGACGCCTACGCCTGTGCCGGGCATGCCCGCGACCTATAACATGAGCGACTTCTACGCTGTTGTTACTCCGGCTCCGCCGCCTCAGCCGACCGCCAGTTCAGTGTCCACGCCCGTTGTTACGCCGGCGCCAGGGCCGACGCCGACAGAACGGCCGCCGGTCTCCACCACGCCCACAACTGTTCCCACAGCCGACGGCCAGGCAGAGTCTGGCTTCCCGTGGTGGATCCCGGTGGCAGGCGTTGTCTCGCTCGGGCTCGTCGCCGCCGCGTACTTCCTGGTGTTCAGAAAATAAGTTGCCTGGCAGACTCCGTCTGCCAGCTGACGTTTTTTACACGTGAATTCTTTTCAGGTACTGCTCGCTGACGCCGAGCATATCCATGGACTGGGCGACAATCGCATTCGTGAACACGTAGCTGTTGATCTCCGAGATGGACGGCCTGGTCTGGACGGACTTGGTAGCCATGATCTTGCTCATGTCCTGCTCCCAGTAGAGGCTGATGTCCTCTAAAGATACGGGGATGTACATGGCGTTCTTAGAGTACCCCCAGGAGTCCATCAGGCTGGAAAGCCGGGAGTCGATGTTGATCATGATGGGGAAGACGTCCGCCCCGTGGAGCTTGGCTTTGACCACGCCTTCGATGATCTCCCGGGTGTTGCCGCTGCCGCTGAGGGGTATGTAAGCGTCCCCCCGGAGGAACGCCGGGGTGGTTGGGCCGTCTCTCATAAACACGTTTCTGCCCAAATGTGTCAAACGCATGCCGAACGCTTTGGCCACGAAGCCCGACCGGCCCACGCCGTCGACGATATAGTTGCCCCTGCGGTTCAGGAGCCTTTCCAGCCAGTCTCCGAGATGGCCGGCCTCAATGTTCTTCAACAGCGCTGCATTATTGGCAAAGTGGTCGATCTGCTGGTAATAGCGCTGGATATCTCCTCTGTCATGGTGGTAGAGCTCAGGAATCAGGGCGTTGAGCATGACGACCAGCTTCAGCTCGAACTCTGACCCGAGAGCTGCCAGGCTTTTTCGGTCGAGCCCTTTCAGCGGCTCGATAACGAAGGCATAGCCGTTATCGTAGTCGGTCACCATATCGTACGCCCTTGACCTGATGTTCGAGGTGATCAGCACGACCGGCACTTCCATCCGGAAGGCATCCTCGAGGTACCTGATGACGCTTTTTGTCTCACCCGAGCCGGTCGCAGCCACGATGAGGTTATTCTTTTCGGGATCTATGTACCGCCTAATCGGATCGTCGAGCGTCAGAGGCGTGATGTTTTCGTACTTCGACGACTGCTGGAGAAAATCGTACAGGGAGAGAGCGCTGCGGCCCTCGGCGATGCCGTAGATGAGCTTTGTGTCAGGGCCGTCCAGGAAGAAGCCGGTAAACAGGCTGACAAGCTCTGAAATCTTATCCTGGTCTACTTCCCTCAGTTGCTGGATAAACCGTCGCTGGATTTCGACTGACTCATAATACGTCGAAGTACCAATCATCACATTTATTTATGTATGATTTTATATAAAAAGCTGATCAGGCCTCATATTACACTTTACGGTCGACATGTATTTGCGCCCTGAGCGCTATTAGATCACAAACCCACTTTCATATCGTGATTACCATGGTTTCAGAAGCACCTTCCTACTCGGCCATCATCGGGTGCGGCCCCTCGGGCTGCTTCCTGCTGAACCTGTTGCGCCAGTCGCAGGCCAGAGCTAAGCTGATCGCCATCGACGACGACTCGGGCTCGCTTGAATTGTCGGCCGCCGATCAGCAAGTCCTTGTCAGGCCTGGCGAGAAGCTGACAGCTGATATCGGCTCTTTCGAGGCTGTCTTCGTCGTCTTCGATCCGTCGGAAGGTAACGCGCTGACCTATGCCCGGGATGTAACCTCCCGTGTATCTGCCGAAGGCGCGTACGTCTACGCGGTCGCTATCAACACGCCAGGCAGCAGCCTGGCCGAGACGGATGTAGCCTCCGGATTCGGCGGCATGGCCATCGTCGATGCCGCGTGGGTGCTGGAGAAGCGGGGCGATAGCGACCAGGAACGGGCGCTCCACATCGCGTTCAACTTCGCTGCACATATGCTGACCTTCCTCACCGGGGCCATCGACTCAGGGGACCTGTCTGTATCCCAGTTCAAGGAAATCACCTCTGCAGGCACCGCCGGATTCGCCGCCACCCACGTCTCCGAAGCGGAGTCAGTCTACGCCATGACCATGAGCAAGATCGACAGCCCCCGGGTAAGGTCCGGCTTCGTCTTCATCGACGCCGGCACCGGCGACGTCATGGCCCGGCGCATCTTCCTCCGCGTCGCCGCAGGCATGCCCAGAGAGTCCAACCTCACCATGCTCCGCGTGGGCGGGCTGGCGCCCTTCAAGATCATGGCCATGCTCGTGCATTAACTGCAAAGGCCATTAGACTTTTTTACCACGGCGGCACGGCCTTTTACCCCAACAACTGTAGATCAAATGTTTGAACCACGGCGGCACGGCGACACAAAGACAAGGTGTTCCACGACAGGCCAGTGGTAAATAAAACCACGGCGGCACGGCTCTTTATCCTGACAACTGTAGATCAAATGTTTGAACCACGGCGGCACGGCTCTTTATCCTGACAACTGTAGATCAAATGTTTGAACCACGGCGGCACGGCGACACAGAGACAAGGCGATCCACGACAGGCCAGTGGTAAATAAAACCACGGCGGCACGGCGACACAGAGACATTCGTGAACCGGTATAAGTGAACTCTTTTTATGTCCACGGCGACACTAAGACAGAGCATTAACCATAAGCTTACTATCCAATCGTTTCAGCCTGACTTTCGATCAACTGCTTGAAGGAAGGAAAACCTATTTGTCTCCGTACATTCAGCCCGCCGTGTCGCTGTGGATTAATAAAAGGAAGCCTTGCTATTCGGGTACGGGTCGTCGCCGTGTCGTTGTGCCGCCGTGGTTCAAATAACCATCCAGCCATCGCTTCTCGAATCGTCGCCGTGTCATTGTGCCGCCGTGGTTCAAATGTTTGATTTCCAGTTGCCAGGATTAAGGGCTGTGCCGCCGTGGTTTAACTAACCATCCTGCCATCGTTTCTCGAATGGTCTCTGTGTCGCCGTGCCGCCGTGGTTTAACTAACCATCCTGCCATCGTTTCTCGAATGGTCTCTGTGTCGCCGTGCCGCCGTGGTTTAACTAACCATCCTGCCATCGTTTCTCGAATGGTCTCTGTGTCGCCGTGCCGCCGTGGTTTAACTAACCATCCTGCCATCGTTTCTCGAATGGTCTCTGTGTCGCCGTGCCGCCGTGGTTAGAACATCTGCGCTCCAGTTGTCAGGATAAGGAGCCGTGCCGCCGTGGTTAGAAATCGTTGTGCCTTTGTGGTTATATCAGTAGTCTTTGTGGTTAGTCTCTAAATGCGAGTTCGTCGAGCACCGCGTCTAAGTTTAGCAAGAAGTCGTTGAGCATGTGGACGGGTACGAAGATGCACCCGTTTTCGACGACCATGTTGTCGTCGAGCCAGGAGACGATCAGTGGTATGGATTTGATGCCGTACTTTTCTTCGTGGACCAGGCACCTTTCGTAATGTTTGGTAGCCTGGGCTTTTAAAGAAGAAACCCTGTGCCTGCCGCGGCCGTACTTTTTGCCGTCGATGCACAGGCACAGGTCTTTTCGGACTCCTACGACGTCGATCTGGTGGCCCCGCCCTTCGTGTTTGAAGACTTTGCGGAACTGGATCTCGAAGTCGTGGTGGCTCAGGATATCCCGGATATATTCCTCGAATTCCTGCCAGGTGGCATCGTCAAGGTCGTGCATCGTACTTATCCGGGACCTGATCACCCTTAGAGGATATCAAGTTTTTCTACGATGTCCGAGGTTTCGTAGCGCTTGTCTTCTCTGATCTCCTTGTCGTTGAGGACCTGGCGTTCCAGCGCGCTCATGGCGATGTGGAAGGCGCCGTCTGCGCCCCAGCCTTCGCCTCTGGCGCTATAGAAGTTGTGGTCGGTCTTGAGCCTGACCCTGCACAGGATCAGCGGAGTGCCCCGGAAGGTCTCCTTGTGCTGTTTGAAGTACACGTTG
Source organism: Methanocella sp. MCL-LM (assembly GCF_049676595.1). Taxonomy (GTDB): domain Archaea; phylum Halobacteriota; class Methanocellia; order Methanocellales; family Methanocellaceae; genus Methanocella_A. The sequence continues at coordinate 2,608,043 of NZ_CP187259.1, read as the reverse complement.
ACGTTGCCTCCGACCAGGAACTTCTCGAACTTCTTGACGAAGCTCTGGACTGACGTGGTTACGTATGCCTGGTCATAGTCGACCAGGTTGCCGTGCGTCGTCTGCATGGTAAAGCTGGCGTGGGGGTCTACTTCGCTCTTCTGGACCGCGGCCAGCGCCAGGAGGATGTCCGTGTTAGTCATGATGCCGTTGATCTTCTTACCATCGTGCACGACCAGGCCCTGGATGTCTCTCTTGATCATCAGCTCGGCTGCACTACCGATGGTGGCGTCGGGCTTAACCGTGACGACGCTTTCGGTCATGATGTTCTTCAGTTTGATATCCCGCAGCGGGGTCTGTTTGGTGCCCAGGCTTCCTTCGCCGTGCTCCGACCTGTTGGGGACAATCAGCTGCAGGAGATCGTGCATGGTGACGATGCCTACCAGCTTGCCCATAGACATTACTGGTACTCTCGAAATGCCTTCTTCCCTGAGCACGTTGATCAGCTTGCCGACCTGGTCGTCAGCATCGAGCGAGATCACGTCGCCGCTCATGATGGTAGAGACGGCTTTGCTGCCAAACTCCGTCTCCGCGGCCTTCTGGATCAGGCTCTCGGTCGTGACTACGCCTATCACCTTAGTTCTGTCGAAGACAGGCAAGTGGCGTAGCTGGTTCTCAACCATGAGCCTTGCGGCCTCGTAAATAGAGGTGTTCGGGGTAATCTTAGGTGTTTTTCGTACCATCCCGTTAATTCCGGTCTTTAAGTTCCTGATGGAGCTTACAATCGACTTCTCGGTCAGCATGCCTGCGTACTCCTTACCGTTGAAGATGAGTACGGCGGGCTTGTGCGGCTTCCTGAACAGGGGCAGCACTTCCTGCAACGTTGCCTTGATGTCGACGCTCTCGAAACGATCTGTTGTAATCTCTGAGACGTTCATTTTCTTACCCCTTGAGGCCGTTTATGACCTCAAATTATTATGTATGCACCTGAACCCTGATAACCATTTCGGAATCGGCTGATGTAGAGAAAGTATTTCTACAAACTGGAAAATAACTTTTGAGTTACGATCCTTTCTCCCGGTGGCGCTACGGGCGGCGTGGGTCTCCTGAGCTTCAGCCCCTGCTCCGTCGAGAAAATATATACGACAGAAGCGTACAGTTAATAACGGTAGGTCCCCATGGACGGCAGTTCGAACCAGAGCTCTGAGCACATGCATAACTGGCTGAGAAAGCTGAAGGAGAGCCAGGATCGCCGGAAGGACGAGAAGATCCGCCGGTACAACGACGTGGTCTCCAAGTTGATCATCCTGCTCATCGGCGTATGCATTGTCTGCGTGATCGTCATTGCTGCGCTGGTCGTCCAGAACGAGAGCCTGAAAAGGGATAATGGCGAGCTGCTCCTCGCTAACCAGACCAATTATTACGCCCAGCAGGGCCTGATCGCTAGCCTGCAAAATCAGAGCAATGGCCGCATTACCGAGCTTGAGGACCAGAACCGGCGGTACCAGGAGTTCATCCTGTCCAACAGGACGCTAAACGTCGATCACACCGTTTATGTAGACCCGGGCAGCCCGAAGGTCAGCAAGATCTTCTACAACAACAGCTACATCACCGTAGAGTTCATCGATGGCAACAAGACCACTACGCAGTTCGTGGACTATACGATTAACGTACAATAAGGGCTTAAAGCCCCGGCTGGAAGAGGCCTCTAGTAATCGCCGTAGATCTTCCACCCGCTCTCAGTTTTTACGACCGGGAACTGGACTGTGCCCGATCTGTTATTTCCCTGGTAAGAAAGCTCTGTATCTACCAGCACCACCTGCACGGCGGAAAAGTTGCCCTCGAAAGTGCCCGGTGCAAGCGGGAAGCTCTCCGTAAGGTTAAAATCGTATATCTCGATATGGCTTCCGTTTGCCCCGTAGGTGGCCAGGCGGTCCCGGACCCACTCTTCCTGGCTGACGTTCTGCTCGTGGTAAGCGAACTGGTATGCGTCGGAATATCTGCCGCTGTCGATGGCATTCCAGAATGCGGTGACTACCTCTTCGGGCATCAGAGTAGCCGGATCCGGAGTGGGCTGCGGTGTCGGTGTGGGGGCCGGGGGAACCGTCCCTAAACACCCTTCCGTGGCCAGCGCTATCATAAAAATTAACAGTACTATGAAGATACTTCTCCGGGTCGTAAGCATAAGGCATTAGTATATAATCGCCCACGACTTAATATTTTTTTGGCAGTTATAAAAACGAAAAATGGGTGCAGGGGCTGTGCCCCTGACGAAAATCAGCTAACTTTACATTCCGCCCGGGGCCGGGTTCCTTGCCTGCGAAGCAGCGAGGATGTCGTCGATCCTGAGGATCATGGTGGCCGCTTCCGTGGCACTCTGGATGGCCTGGGTCTTGAGCTTCAGCGGCTCTACAACGCCTTCCTTCAACATGTCTACGGGCTTGCCCTTGTACACGTTCAGGCCGAAGTTCTTGCCGTCTTTGGCACCGTGCTTGTTCTTCAGCGCGATCATCATGTCCAGAGAGCTCAGACCGGCGTTGGTGGCCAGCGCCTTCGGGATGACTTCCATCGCGATGGCGAAAGCCTCGATGGCGAGCTGCTCCTTCCCCTTCACGGTCGAGGCGTACTGCCTGAGGCGCAGGCTAAGCTCAGCTTCGACAGCCGCTCCGCCCGGCACGATCTTGCCGTCCTTGATCGAGTTCTGGACGGCGTGCAGCGCATCGTCGATGCCCCGCTCGTACTCGTCCAGGATGTGCTCGGTCGTACCCCTGAGGATGACGGAGGTGACCTTCTTGTCCTTGCACTTGCTGACCAGAACCATCTCGTCGTCGCCGACGGTGATCTCTTCGATGAGCCCGGCGGTGCCGATGTCCTTGGGGGTGATGCCGTCCAGGTTGGTGACCAGGCTGCCGCCGGTCGCCTTGGCGACCCGCTTGACGTCCGAGGTCTTCAGCCTGCGCAGCCCGATGATGCCTGCCTTAGCCATGTAGTGCTGGGCCAGGTCGTCAATGGCCTTCGTGGTGAAGACTGCCTTGACGCCGAGTTTGACGATCTTGTCGACCTGATCCTTGATCTGCTTGTCCTCCATGTCGGCGAACTGCTTGAACTGGCCCGGCTTCTTGATCATGAATTCCGCGTCGAACTGGGTGTCCTTAGCCTCGATGCCGATGTCCATGGCCAGCACTTTGACGTTCTCGAGCTTACTGGGCATCTGGAAGTTGACCTTGCCCTTGTCGATGAGGACTCCCTCGATGATCTGGGAGTCGGTTACGTCGCCGCCCTTCTTCTTCTCGAAGACCAGGTTCTCCCTCTCCACGTAGTAGTCGCCACTGGCGTCCTTCTGCATGGTGACAGCCACGGACTTGACAACGAGGTCGCTTAAGAAGTCCTTGGCGTTCTCAGTGTCTTTGCCGGTCATCGCCGTGCCGGCGATCTTCTTCAGCATGGCGGTGTCTTTCGCGGTGACTTCGACCGACATGTCCCTGACGATCTCCAGCGCCTTCTCAGCCGCCATCAGGTAGCCCTTGATGATAGAAGACTGGTGCACGCTTTTCTCGGTGAGGACGCCCGCCTGGCGAAGCAGCTCGCCAGCCAGCACGACAGCGGTAGTCGTACCATCGCCAACTTCTGCGTCCTGGGTCTTCGCCACTTCCACGATCATCTTCGCGGCCGGGTGCTCGATGTCCATCTTTCTCAGGATGGTCGCGCCGTCGTTGGACACGACGATATCGCCGGTACCGTCGACCAGCATCTTGTCCATGCCCCTGGGTCCGAGCGTCGAAATGACCGCGCCGGCAACGGCCATGGCTGCCATAATATTATAAGTCTGCGCCTCGAAGCCACGGGTGACCTGGCTTCCCTCACGCATGACGTAGGATTGTCCTGTCTGTTGTGCCATGAGAAAATCTCCTCCTGTAATGAATAGAATTGTAGGTTTTATGTGATTGTAGTTCTATATATAATTTACTTAAAGATGGGCTGATGCGAGGTGCCTTACTTGCCGCCCGGACCCACATCCGGTAACCAGGCTATCGAACCCTTAAGGTTACTCCGATACTTTCACTCCAGCATACCGAAAATGAACGCGTAACTTTTCTCTTCGGCACCCTTATCCCAGGCACTTACACTATCAGCCGATTTAACAACGATCGACCGGTCTTCCAGCGCCCTTCTCATCTGCGGGCCGGCATCATCTCCCAGCAGGCCAGTGATACTGTATATTCCGATTCTGGCTCCAGGCTTCGTCTGGACCTGTTGTAGATACCCAGAGATCGGTCCTGTAGGGCCATCGAAGTATGTCGGCCCTATCACGATGACCACGTCCATGTCAGTCGCATTTTCGATACCATGACTCCTGATCCCGGAAATGTTAACCTCGTAGCCTCTTATTCTCAAATCCTCGCCCAGCCAGTGAGCGGTGCGCGTGCCCATGCCCATGATGCCGGGATCGTACACTATCAGGGCTTTACTGGTGGCATTATCGGCGGACAGCTGTTCTGTATCCGTTGCCAGGTAGCTCGGGAGGTCGAAAATGGTCGCAATAGCTACTATTATGGTAAAAATTATGCTGAGGATAATGATTGTCTGTACGCTTCTGAAAATGTCGGGCATTTCACCTGAGTTTATAGATTTGAGGACAATAAATACCTTTATCTGCTGATGACCTTAGCGCTCTATTTACCTTCCCTTGTTATTCGACGCATAGCCAATCTTGGGCTGGATCGATAGCTGATCTCCCGGCATATCACAAAGTTTATTTAGACATTGGCGCGATTTTAAGCGACAAGCTGAACTGTTATTTTTATCAAATCTTGGACCGGAAGAGACGATCATGTACCTGACCAGAGAGGAAGAAGGCATTTACAATGGCGAGCAGGGCCCGACACTGCAGAAGATGATGGAAATCCTCGTAGCGCTGGGAGATATCTACGACGCGAAGAAGCTCATACCAGTCAAGAGCGCGCAGATCGCAGGCGTCTCCTACAAGACGATCGGCGACGCGGGGCTGGAGTGGATCCAGGACCTCGATGGTAAGGTCAAGATACCGGCGGTGCTCAATCCCATGGGCATGGACCGGGAAGCCTTTGTCGAGATGGGCATCGACCCTCACTTCGCCAGAAAGCAGGAGGAGATCATCAGGGCGTACGAGAAGCTTGGCATCATGCCGGAGTGCACCTGTACGCCTTACTACCTGAACAGACCCCGGTTCGGCGACCACCTCGCGTGGTCCGAATCCTCGGCCGTCTGCTTCGCCAACTCGGTCCTCGGCGCCAGGACTAACCGCGAAGGCGGCCCGTCGGCGCTGGCGGCAGCGCTGATCGGGAAGACTCCTTACTATGGTCTGCACATCACCGAAAACCGCTACCCTACCGTGACCGTCAAGGTTGAGGAGCCGATTCACGGCGCCGAATACGGTGCGCTGGGCTACCTGGCAGGCAAGCAAATCGGGGACGGTATTCCTATTTTCCGGCTGAAGACGACTCCGACCGAGGACGAGCTGAAGCATCTTGGAGCGGCGCTTGCTGCTTCCGGGGCGGTCGCCCTTTTCCACGTGCTCCACGTCAGCCCGGAGCAGTACGTGCTGCCTCCTGATAAAATGGACAGGGAACCCCAGAGGCTGGCAGACGAAGACGACTGGCAGGTACCGGAGCGGTTCTTCCTGCCCCGGGAGCGGATCGAGGTGGAGGTCGCAAAAATCCGGGAGACTGCCCGACAGAAGGCGAGCCCGGACATTATCGCTCTCGGCTGCCCTCACGCCTCGAAAGAGGAACTTGAGGAAATCCTGACCCTGCTGCGCGGCCGCAAGGTGAAAAAGGAAGTCTGGGTCTGCACCAGCCGGGCGCTCGGGCAGAAAAACCCCGAGCTAATCCAGCAGTTACGGAATAACGGTATCAAGGTGCTCTACGATACCTGCATGGTAGTCTCTCCTGCTGCCAACCGGTTCAAGTGCATGATGGTGAACTCCGGCAAAGCCCTGAAGTACACGCCTGCCATGTGCGGCGTGGACGCTGTCATGGGCACGACCGAGGAATGCATCGAAGTCGCCTGCAGGGGTGAGTGATCAGATGCAGATCAAAGGACACCGTATCTGCGGCGGCCGGGCGACCGGGCCCGCTCTGGTCTCTAAAGATGCCATCTCTTTCCTCGGCGGCGTCGACCCCAGGACCGGCATGGTAATCGAGAAAGGCCACGCCCTGTTCGGGAAGAACGTGAAAGGCACGGTCCTCATCTTCCCGGGCGGCAAAGGCTCGACCGTGGGCTCTTATGTCATCTACCAGCTCATGAAGAACGGCGTTGCGCCGGCGGCGATGATCAACATCAAGGCAGAGCCCATCGTAGCGGTAGGAGCAATCATCTCCGCTATTCCGATGGTCGACCGCCTGGAACAGAACCCGGTAGAGACCCTGAAAGACGGCGATACTGTCACAGTCGACGGCACCGCGGGAACCATTGAACTGCCATGATCGAAAAAGACGATCTGGCCGTAGTCAACCAGGTCTTTCAGGTCTACGAGACAAAAGAGAACGACCCTTATATCCACCTGTATGGTGAGCCCTTAGTCGACTCAAACGTCTTCTACGGAAAGGTCTACGATCATTTCCGGGCAAAGGGCAAGTCGGTCTGGGTAGAGCAGAACCTGGGCGAGTACGTGCTCACCATCGCCCCGGCAAAAAAGGAATCCGTCTGGATTAACGTCGTCCTGGCCGTCGCCACGTTCCTGACCACGATGCTGACAGGGGCGATGATGTATGGCGTAAACCCGATCACGAACCCTCTCGATGTCTATCAAGGCCTGCCCTTTGCCATCGCGATCATGGTGGCTCTGGGCTCCCATGAGTTAGGCCACTATCTCGTGTCGAAAAAGTACGGCATCGACGCTACCCTTCCCTACTTCATACCTTTCCCGTTCTCGCCTATCGGCACAATGGGGGCCATCATCAGGCAAAAAGGGCCTGTCCCTACCAGAAAGGCGCTGTTCGACGTGGGCATCGCCGGACCTCTGGCAGGGCTGGTCGTGTCGGTCATCATAATCATCATCGGCCTCATGCTTCCCGCCCCGACCATAGACCCGTCCAGCGGCACGTACATGCAGCTCAACACCCCGCTGCTGTTCGACTTTCTGGCGTGGATAGTCCACCCGGGCGAGACGCTCACTTCGATCAACCCCATCGCCTTCGCGGGCTGGGTGGGGCTGCTCGTAACCGTGCTGAACATGATCCCGGTCGGGCAGCTCGACGGCGGCCACATCTCCCGGGCAGTCTTCGGGGAGCGGGCGAACCTGATCTCCCGGGTCATGCCGGCCATCATCATGGCCTTCGGCCTCTATGGTACCTTCATCCTGCACCAGCCCGGAGAAATCTGGATACTTTGGGGCTTCCTCAGCGCCCTCATGAGCGCGGGCTCTCACCCTAAACCTACCGATGACAAACAGACCATCGGTATGCCCCGGTACATACTGGCTGCTGCGACGTTCGTGCTGACCCTGCTGTGCTTCACGCCGTTCCCGATCACGATGTGAGGGCCGCTGCGCGGCCAGAGTTCCCTGGGGTGCCCAACATTTTTTTCCTGCACTCTCGTAGTAACTCAAGATAACTTGTCTTACAACAATATTTATTTACCTTGAAGCGCTTACCTGTTGGGCACCGAGGACATAAACATGGTTGTTGACGGGATATCTTACTTTAACGGTGCTGAGAAGTTCGCTGAAAAGATCAAGGGCCGGGGCTCGTTCGTGCTGCTTATGGGCAACACGGATACGGCATTTATCCCCGGCATCACTGCTGCCGGTATCAGCCCTGAGCTGACTCCTTACACTCCTCCTCTCGACGCTGAGCTGGTGGAAACCGGCCGCATTCTGACGCTCGGGGACATACCCCTGACACCCGAAGCCATTCCCACGCCGGGCCTGATCACCCGGGCGGTGGTTACCTTATCCGATTTCAGGAGGTACTACGTGGATGCGGGCATGACCATTTCACCAATCGTGCCCCACTACCGGGTTGGCGGCGTTCCTGGCAAGGATATTCGCACTGGCAAGGCGCTGAGTAATGTTCAGGAGATCATCGAGAACGCCAAGAAAGTCGGAGCCCAGATCGCTTCTGAGTCGGAATATCTTGTAATAGGGGAGTCTATCGCGGCAGGAACCACCACTGCGCTGGGCGTTCTGCTGGCCATGGGCCAGACCATGGATGGCTATACGAGCAGCAGCCTGAAGGTGAATCCCCAGTCTCTCAAGAGCTCCGTGGTCCTGGAAGGCCTGAAAAAGGCGGGCATCAGCCAGCCGGTCGATCCGATCAAGGCGATCGAAAGTGTGGGCGACCCGATGATGGCAGGCGCCATCGGCCTGATCCTCGGCGCCAAGAACGTGCCCATCATCCTCGCAGGCGGCACCCAGATGGCGGCAGTCGTTGTACTGCTATCTAAGCTGGTCGACCTCAGGAACTTCAACATCGCTCTCGCCACCACGGGCTGGGTAGCTAAAGACAGCACAGCAAACCTGTTTGGCATCCTGAAGCAGGGTGACGCGGACATCCCGGTCATGACTGCCGACCTCTCCTTCGCCCGGTCTAAGTTCGAAGGGCTGCTCGCATACGAGCGGGGCCACGTGAAAGAAGGCGTAGGTGCAGGCGGTATCTCTGTTGCTGCGATGCTTAAGGGTGTCAAGAAAGAGCAGATCGAGGATACGGTCGAGTTCATCTACTCTAAGATGGTAGGCCAGTAAAATTAAAAAGGCTCACCACGAGGCACATACTTAATTATTATGCCTCAGTGGTTCATTTTTTTCTTTACTTTTGAACGACAAACATGCCGGTGTGCAGATTTTCTGCATACTCGGGGCTCAGCGGTTCGACTGAGACTTCATCGCCGATGATGGCGCTGTTGCCCAGGGGGTCCTCGATGATCAGGGTGAACTGTACGTTGCCTGTCCTGGCATCATCGATGATCTTGAGAAGCTGATCAGCCTTCTCGACCTCTTCCTCTGCTTCGGCCCACTTGCGGGCCATGCTGACGACGGTCTCGATCCTGTCCAGCACGCCTTCCACGTTAGATATGTACGCTTCCGAAGCCGGCCCGGGCTCGATGTCGATGCCCCATTCAGGGATGCGCATTGTGCCAGAGGTGGACCTGATCACACGGTTGCACATGTGGCCTTCAGAGCATACCTTCATCGTATGCCTCAGCGGGTCGCGCTGGCTGAGGATGAGCGTGTCGGCGTACTTGAACCCGCAGGTACAGACGCTGCTGATCTCCAGCACATCGCCAAAATAAGGAATATTATCCTGGTGCGACCGCATCTCCAGGTCGCTGTGGCAGACAGGACAGCTGACTTTAGCCGTGGCAGTCGCTATTTCGTCGAGGTTCTCTTCTCTAATTTCACTCATCGCGTACCTGATAGATTTACTTACCAGTAAACTTTGTCCTGTCGACCTTGATCGACATCGGGGTAACTACGATGTGGTTCTCGTCGATGCCTGCGATGTCGCCCCTTACATCGGCTGCCACCTGCTTGAGGTCTTTCAGCGCTCTGTCTCGGGTGAGGCTGTCACCCTTGATCGGAGAGATGTTGACGATCACGATGTTGCCGTTATAGATCTCCCTCTTCAGCTCCGGGATCTGCGCGAGGCTGGACAGCTCAGCGACCCTGACGTATGTCTCTGCCGGGCCGGAACCTACTTCCCTCTCGACGCTGCCGAAGTCGATCTCGGTGTACTCTTCGCTTTCCTCAGCTGCCTTCGACCCTAGCACTTTTCCTAAAAAGCCTTTGCCTACCATGTTTATCCATCCCTGTTATTTACCTGTTTTCTGGTAATATTATTAGCATCTTGAATAATAGCTTATCGGTCCTGACTCACTTATAGCTCCAGGTTCCAGATGCGGTCACCCACGTAGTGGATAGATTTTACCGCTTTACCCTTGTTACCTGCCATCTGGTCCCCGTTGACCAGTGCCCTGCCCACTGCCAGGGGTTTGTTATGCACCTGGTCGGTGATGACGACCAGATCGCCGACGCGAATGCCCGGATCTGCTTCAACAATGCCGGGGCTCATTATGTCGGCGCCCTTCGCCACGAACTTCACGGCACCCATGTCGACGACAACCCGTTTCTTCACGGGGCGGATCTTGAGCGCTCCCCTGACTGTGGGAAACGCCTGGCCTTCTACCGAAAAGAGTAGCGGCTCGCCGTTTACCATTATAAAGTCCTGCTCTTCGTCAGTCTCCGCGATCTCCCAGGTCCTGCCTGTAAAGACCGCATCAACTTCTTCTCCAAAAGTCGCCCGAAGGTTATCGAGGATTTTTTTAATGGCATCCTCTCTCAAATGATGTCTGGCCTTGATCCTCAAAGACTTCTCTCCATTGTTGCTTTTGAGAATTGATCAGTCGTCTATATGCCTTCCGGTATAAATATGTTATAGTGTCGATCGGCAGGGTGCTGTGGGGAATTGGTGCATAATCTCGGCGATAGATGCTTCAAACTGACATAGCTTGGCGATAAGTATAAATATGCCACGCGAGATTTATCAACATCATTCATTTGCTTTGTATTTAACGGAGGTATTTTATGAGTCAGAGACCCCTTGATGTCCTGAACGAGGCTCTCAATTCTCCTGTGATCGTACGGCTGAAGGGCGGCCGTGAGTTCAGGGGCGAGCTCCAGGGCTACGATATGCATATGAACTTAGTCCTCGACAACGCAGAGGAACTTAAGGAGAACGAAGCGTCCAAGAAGCTCGGCACGATCATCGTGAGGGGCGATACGGTCGTATACGTCTCACCGTAACATTGATAAACTAGAATACAGTATTATGGCCGAAAAAGGTGAATTATAATGTCTAAGGGTACTCCATCACAGGGAAAGCGCTCCAAGCGGGTGCACACGATCTGCAGACGCTGCGGCAAGGTCTCCTTTAACTTCAACAAGAAAGTTTGTGCTTCTTGCGGTTTTGGCAGATCGGCCAAGCTCAACAAGTGGAGCTGGCACAGCCATCTGGCAAGAAAGACCTGGTAATAATTCTCGACTGCAAACTATTTGAATTATCGTAGTTCAGTACGACTAAAAACGCAAGGTGCAGGTTCAAGGTGCATGGGCTGTGAAAGATAAGTGTGGCGTAGTGGGAGTCTGGTTCGACAAAGAAAAGAACAGGGATTCCGCCGCCATATACATCTACTATGCCTTACAGGCACTGCAGCACCGGGGACAGGAATCGTCAGGCATTGCCGTGAACAACGGCAACGCTGTCCTTAATGATAAGGGCATGGGCCTGGTCACCGACTATTTTAACAGAGATCGCTTACAGCGGCTTGCCGGCTATACTGGTATCGGCCACGTACGCTACTCCACTACCGGTAGCTCCAGGCTTGAAAACTGCCAGCCTTTCATCGTATCCTACAAGAACGGCACAATAGCGCTGGCTCACAACGGCAACCTCGTCAACTACCGGGAGCTCAAGAAAGAGCTGGAAGCTGACGGCCGCGTCTTCACGTCCGACTCGGATACCGAGGTCATATCCCACCTGCTCGTCAAAGAGATGATGCGTAACGACCTCGTAGAGGCCGTCCGGGAAACGATGCGCAAGCTCGTAGGATCGTATTCTCTCGTCATCCTCGCCGGCGACAAGATCATAGGCGTAAGAGACCCGCTCGGTTTCAAGCCCCTGTGCATTGGCCGGCTCGACAACGGGTACATCATCACTTCCGAGAGTGCGGCGATCGACACGCTCAACGGCGAACTGCTGAGAGATGTGGCGCCCGGCGAAATGGTCATCCTCAGCGACAAGATCGAGAGCCACAAGCTCTTCAAGTGTAAAAATCACGCTCACTGCATGTTCGAGTTCGTGTACTTCGCCAGGCCGGACTCGATCATCGATGGCAAGCTCGTCTACCGGGTGCGGCACCGCATCGGTGAAGAGCTCGCCAAGGAATGTCCCACAAAAGCTGACTGCGTATCGCCCGTGCCCGATTCCGGGATCACCTCGGCCATCGGCTACTCGAATACCTCCGGCGTCCACTACACCGAAGGCCTCATCAAGAACAGGTACGTAGGCCGGACTTTCATCATGCCGGGCCAGGACTTACGGGAGACGGCAGTCAGGCTGAAGCTCAACACTGTCCGGGAAAACGTAGCGGGCAAAGACGTCATCCTCATCGACGACAGCATCGTCAGAGGCACCACTTCCCGGCGCATCATAGACCTCATCCGGCGCGCTGGAGCCAAGTCGGTCCACGCCCGGATCGGCAGCCCTCCGATCATCTCGCCCTGCTATCTGGGCATCGACATGGCCACCCGGGAAGAGCTCATCGCAGCCCACAAATCCATCAAGGGCGTCGAGTTCATGATCGGCGCAGACTCGCTCTACTACATCTCGCTGGAGGGGCTGGTAAAGGCTATCGGCATCGATAAAGATGACCTCTGCACAGGTTGCCTGACCGGGGTCTACCCCATCGAGATTCCGGGAGAGCGGTGCGAGTCCAGGCAGACGAAGCTGAATAACTTCGTGTGTGAGTAAAACTATATCTTCCTCTTTTCAATTTCCACCTTACTCTACCTGGTGTACGCTGCGCTGCGCGTTAACACGGAGGCTACAAAGGACACCGAGGCCACAAAGGTCATTTAAGGCCACAAAGGGGTCGTGTCAAAGGGCACTTCCTTCGTGACCTTGAAAAGCCTTCGTGTCCTCCGTGTCCTCCGTGCCCTTTGTGTTTGAGCGCAGCGCAGCGTACGCATATCATCGACCCAGGTCTACATAACGGATTAACCAGTTAGCTCCTGCCGTCACAACATCTTTAAGTTGTAGCGCACATATTAAGCTTGCACTGCGACCGGACACTCTCTGATCGACAGGTGCATACGGGAGGCTTAAACATGCCCAGGGCAACTAAAAAGAGCGAAGAAACTACTGAAGAGCAGCAGCCGACTAACCTCATCTACGAGCACATCGCGGACTACATTGTGCAGGTCTTCATCAAAGAAGACGTGAACGCATTTACCGAGTCCACCCTGATGCACGAGCTGCTCGCCTACAAGCTTAAGGACATCGCAAAGCCCCTGATGCTGGATACCATCGCCAGCGTCGCTTCCGAGCTCAAGGCCAAGAAGCAGCTGGATCTCAAGAAGAAGGTGGGCGGCATCACCCAGGTGAAGAAGATCGCCTTCCGCAGCGACGACCAGTACAACGCTTTTATCTCCCTGTTCTTCGAAGCCGTCGAGGAGAACCCCGAGTTAGTCGACTTCATCAAGAAGGAGCAGGACTTCGAGAACTTCATGCTCTACTGCATCAACGACTACCGGGAAATCTGGGAACAGTTCGCGACCGGGATCGTAGAGGACCGGCTGGCCATAGAGAGGCAGAAAGGCCTTCATGCTTACCGCAGCAGCAAGACTGATGTGCTGCAGGAAGTCCCGACCTATGCAGATTTCATCGCCGAGAGGATCGACGATGTAAAAGTTCAGGCTTAAGCCTTCTTTTTTTACTTTCAGCATCGATAGCCCAGGCCTTCGGCCTGTAATCCAATCAGAAACTCTCTGGCCGCCTGATGGCGGCTGCGGGGGAGGGTGACAGCGTTCCGGATGCGTGCCACCCTGCCTTGCCTCAACGTTGACCGGATTTAGAGTCCATAGCCCGGACTTTGCTTTATAGCATCTCCCTGCTTGATCCGTTTTAGACGCCGGTGTGCCTGCGTTTGCTTTTTACGTGTCTCCCCACGGTGGCTGTTAGAGTCCCGCACGGACTTTGCTGTTTTTCAGGTGATCTCCCTCACCCCGGCGTTTTGGCTCGGCCGCAGAGCGCGGAGTTTATACCTTATCCGCAGAAGGGACGGAGTTTAGGGTCTGCCGTGTCGACCGGACTTTATACCAGTACCGTGGTGCCAGGTTTTAGCTCGCAGGCCGGAGCCATGCCAAATTCGGATGCTGGGCATGGTACATTTGCTTTTAGGCATCTCCCTGCCCGGACCGAGTCCGTAAAAGAGTGTAATAGCTACCGCTTTATATGGTTATTGTTACAAATTTGAAAAAAGCTGCGGCTTAGATATCGCTCTTTTTAAAGTCTGCAATACCTCGCTCCAGCCCGCTCATCTCATCGTCCGATATCTCTATCGTGTACTTTAAAATCTTCAGCTCTTCGGACAACTGCTTCATTCTCACGTACATCAGAAAGATTACGCTAACGCTGATAAACCAGCCGAAACTTACGAAGAGGATTACGCTCTCATATGCCATCTCTGATACCTCGGCTTAAATTGCTCATTTACCCCACATCTTGCTAAAGCATCCTTCGGGCTGTAGCATTTCAAATATCTGGTCTGTATAGCCTAATCTTTAATTAATTTGGAATGGTATTTATTCTTTTTGTTACGGGTTTATAATTATCCAATCGTATTGCAGGGGCCTGGTGCGCAAGTGCTGTCCGGTCGAAAAATCGTCTTACTTGAATCATTTGGTGGTTCCCGTGCCGGGTTGTTCGCCTTTTGAACGCCTGCCATGGCAGGCGTTCTCTAAGGCGATTCGTACACGATCGCTGCGCTGTGCCAGAACACAGATTGCACAGATTGCACAGATTGGCACAGATGATCTTCCTTAATAAAAAATTGTACGGGAGCCTTTTCTGATTAATATTGGTAAGCCTCTGTGTAAATCTGTGCTATCTGTGCAATCTGTGTTCTGGCACAGCGCAGCGTTCGTGTTGCTGTCTCACGTCTTCTGAGCAATCCTGTAACGCACAGCACAGCGTTCGTGTACGTTCACGGGCTCACAAGCAACGTCAATTGTACAACCACTACCGGATATCTTGAATCACGAATGCTAAAAAGTTACACGAATTTGTAGCCGGCGTACGGTTATTGTACGCCAGCTTTACTCTCTGCCCCGAAGGGCGGCCTAGAATCCTAAGCCGAGGCTGAAGCCGAATACGTTCGCAATGTAGTAGAGGCCGACCGCCAGGAGGATGACGCCTGCGATCCGGCGCACGAGCCTCGTGTGGTGCGATACGGACCTGATTTTGTCCCCGATAAAGTTCGAGGAGTACGCTACGACTAGCATGGGAATTGCCAGGCCGAGCGAGTAGGCGAATAATAGAAATGCTCCGTATGCAATGGTGCCTTCCTGAGCCACTATGAGCAGGATCGAGGCCAGGATCGGGCCGATGCACGGTATCCATA
Source organism: Methanocella sp. MCL-LM (assembly GCF_049676595.1). Taxonomy (GTDB): domain Archaea; phylum Halobacteriota; class Methanocellia; order Methanocellales; family Methanocellaceae; genus Methanocella_A. The sequence continues at coordinate 2,592,908 of NZ_CP187259.1, read as the reverse complement.
CGATGCCCAGGCTAATCCCGAGAAGCACGCCGCCTAATAATCCGCCTTCCTCTGCGCTGGGTAGCTGGGTCTGCGACAGCGGCAGGCGCTGCCACAGGCTCAGCAGTGCGTGCTCTACTGTCTGCGAGAGCAGGTAGAGGCCCATGATCAGGATCATGGCGCCCGAGATGATCTTGATATAGTCCATGTAGGTGAACAGAATGGACCCAATCATGGCTGAAGCTATGCCCATCGCCGTAAACGACATGGCGAGCCCAAAAACTATGGCCAGCGGAGTGAGCTTGCTCTTCTCCGTGGAGTACGCCATGACTCCGGGGAGCAGAGGCAGGACACAAGGCGACATGATGCTCGCCACGCCGGCCAGCACTGCGGTACCAATTAATACAGTTTCCACTTATTGCCCTCTCATGCGCACCGCCGCATCAAGAGCCGTCTTCAACGCGTCTTTCTGGGTCAGCCCGAGGAACTTTGAGCCCGCGATACTGGTGGAAGTGCTACCGTCCTTGTCGACGTAGGTATATTGCCCGTCAGCTTTCCTCGCTATGACGTTGATCTGGGGCACGCCGGAAACCTGGAAACTCCTCGCCAGATCTCTGCTCTCTGCGACGTCCACGAAGAAGAACGTCACTTTGCCCTCGTAGTCAGTAGCAAGCGCTTCGGAGATTGGCCTCTGATCTTTGCAGTAGGTGCACTGTTTGGATTCGAACTCAACGAACACAGGGCCTGACGCCAGCGCGTTATCGATGTCTGCCATGGTTACTTTGCCAGATGTTATGGCTGTTGTGGTTTCCATGGTCCCGGTGGCCGTGTTTTGCTGCGCAAATGCCATGCCGCCCAGGAGCATCGTGAAAACGACGGCTGATACGATCAGTACTGTTGTTCTACGATTTGCTGTCATCAGACCGATGTAGCCTTATAATTTATAATCTTTTTGTAATCGATCCGGTGAATATATAATTAAAAGTCCACGTTTAAAAGTGAACCCGGTAAAACGGCAGACTATACTTTCAATTGATCAATATATCGCAGTCTCGCCGATCTGACTCCTGATTCGTGCGGCCGGCGAACAGGCCATATATTACTAACTCCCTGCAGGCCATTCGGGGGTGGTTCAGTACCTGTTGCCTTAAATCGCTATGCACCAGGCCCTGAATATGCTATTACATGCCATTACTGCCTATTTTACAATTTGAGGCCGTTATAACGCGTGTTTTCGCAGAAAGTTGATAAATAGAAGTACCAAAAATATGTCCGAGTGATTTTAATTTGGAGTTGGGTAGCAGGATGAAACGTATCCTGATCGTATATGACACGAAAGGCGGGTCTACCTGGGAGATCATCGGCTGGATCCGGGATGGGGCTGTTGCGCAGGGCGCATCAGTGGACATTAAAAGCGTCCGGGAAGTAAATACTCTAGACTATGACCTGATAGTAACCGGCTCGCCAATCTACGGCGAGCAGCCAATGGGCAGCATCACAAAGTTTCTCACCCGCAGCGACCTGGCGAACAAGAACATCGCTCTGTTCGTCGTCTGCTTCGCGGGCGTGTTCGGCCTCAGGAACTTCATGGTGCGGAGATACCTCGACGAGATGCGAAGCGTCTGCAAAGGCCACGTCGTCTCCGAGACGTCGTTCGACGCAGCCACCGGGCCCTGGCGCAAGCTCAACCGGGAAATCTGCTACGACTACGGCCGGGAGATTGCCGGTGCCCCGGTTAGGCGGCCCAAAGTCGTCGGGACTGCGTAAGTTAATCTTCATCTGCCGTGGCGACTACCGTACTTCCAGCTATAACAATCCGAGCTTCTATTTTCCCACGGCGGCACGGCTCCTTATTATGACAACTGGTGGGCAGAGGTTTTAACCACGGCGGCACAACGACACGGCGACGATTCGAGAAGCGATGGCTGGATGGTTATTTGAACCACGGCGGCACAATGACACGGCGACGATTCGAGAAGCGATGGCTGGATGGTTATTTGAACCACGGCGGCACAATGACACGGCGACGATTCGAGAAGCGATGGCTGGATGGTTATTTGAACCACGGCGGCACAATGACACGGCGACGATTCGAGAAGCGATGGCTGGATGGTTATTTGAACCACGGCGGCACAATGACACGGCGACGATTCGAGAAGCGATGGCTGGATGGTTATTTGAACCACGGCGGCACAACGACACGGCGACGACCCGTACCCGAATAGCAAGGCACTCTTTTTAGATCCACGGCGGCACGGAGACAACCATGATCTACTTCCGTCAGGCTATTGATCGAAAGTCAGGCTGAGACGATTGAGTAGTAAACATATGGTTAATGCTCTGTCTTAGTGTCGCCGTGGACCTAAAAAGGAGTTCACTTATACCGGTTCACCACTGTCTTGGTGTCGCCGTGCCGCTGTGGTTTTATTTACCACTGGCTCGTCGTGGATCGCCTTGTCTTGGTGTCGCCGTGCCGCCGTGGTTCAAATGTTTGATTTCCAGTTGCCAGGATTAAGGGCTGTGCCGCCGTGGTTCGAGTCACCATATCCATTGCAGTTTTTATTGTGATCCTCTGAATACCAATAGAAAAATAGTTAGAGGTACTCTAGCCCGTTCATGTAGGGCCTGAGTGCCTCAGGTATCAGGACTGAACCATCTTTCTGCTGGTTGTTCTCCAGGATTGCCCGCATAGCCCTGGATGTCGCGATGGCCGTCGAGTTGAGGGTGTGGAGGTACCGCTTGGTCTCGAAGTCCTTGGGGTCTCTGACCTTGATGTTGAGCCTCGTGGCCTGGTAGGCGGTGCAGTTGGAGCAGGAGACGACTTCCTTGTACGCGTTCTCCCGGGGCATCCAGACCTCGATGTCGTACTTCTTGGCCGCCACGGTGCCGATGTCGCCGGTGCAGATGTTGACGACATGGTAAGGCAGGCCGAGCTGCTGGAAGACTGCTTCTGCGTTGGCGAGCAGCTCTTCGTGGATCTGCCAGGAGTCCTCGGGCTTGCAGAAGACGAACTGCTCGATCTTGTGGAACTGGTGGACCCTGAACAGGCCTTTGGTATCGAGGCCGTGGGCGCCGATCTCCCTGCGGAAGCAGGGCGATATGCCGGCTAACCTCAATGGCAGGTCTTTCTCTTCGAAGATCTCGCCCTGGAACATGGCACCGATAGGGTGTTCGCTCGTGGCGATCAGGTACATGTCGTCGCCGTCGATCTTGTACATGACCTTCTCGAAGTCGCCCAGGTCAGTCACGCCTTCGTAGGACTTGCGGTTCATCATGTACGGCGGGGTCACCGGGGTAAAGCCTCTCTTGACCAGCAGGTCCATGGCGAACCTCTGTACGGCCATGTCCAGCAGCACCAGGTTGCCCTTGAGGAAATAGAAGCCTGCTCCCGCAACCTTGGCCGCCCGCTCGAAGTCGGCCCAGCCGTGCTCTACAGCCAGCAGCCCGTGGTTCTTGATCTCGAAGTCGGGCTGGCGGGGTTCGCCCCAGCGCTTGACCTCCACGTTCTCCGTGTCGTCCTTGCCGATGGGGACTGAGTCGTCCAGAATGTTCGGCAGGCGCATCAGGTAGTAGTGGACCTTGTTCCGGCACTCTTCCATCTCGGTTTCCGCGTCCTTGATCTGCCGGGGAATGTCCTTGGCTTCGGCCATCAGGGCAGAGGCGTCCTTACCGGCCTTCCGGGCCTCGTTGATCTCCCTGGATATTTCGTTGCGCCTGCGGCGCAGATCGTCTACTCTGACCTGCATGGCCCGGGCTTGAGCATCCTTCGCGAGCAAGTCATCTACCCACGCGAGCTTCTCGAGATCGTTACGCTTGCGGAGATCTGCCCTGATCACGTCGGGGCTTTCTCTCACGAACCTGATGTCCAGCATTATACATTCCTTCCATCTGAATAGCGGCAGGGCCGCGACAATATTACAACAAACGTCAACACATAAGGCTTTTACGTTTAATGGACCTCCGGGCGGCCCAGGAGCCGGCCCAGAACTTTCCTCGCCACCGGCACTTTGACCGAAACTGCCCTCTCCGGGCAAAGCTCCTGGCAACAGTAGCACCTGATACACTTACGGTAGTCGATCTTCGGCATGCGGCCGCCGGAGAAGAACATAGCTTTAGGCGGGCAGTCGCGTGCGCAGACGCCGCATTTCCTGCATCTCTGGGCATCGATCACGGGCTTCGTGGCCACCAGCCGGCTGGCCAGGTTTAGCAGCGGCGCCGGCACCCGGGACATGTCCATCGTCGCCGCCAGCTTGAAGTCCTTTACCCTTACGGTGGCAGGGTCTTCTCCGCGGACGACGATCTCGTCCAGGCTCCCGGGCCCCAGGTTCCTGTCTGCAGCGCGCTTCACCGTCGGCACGGCCAGCGGATCCATGCCCACTATGTATGTAGCCAGGAAATCGAGGGCTGTGCAGCTCTTGCTCGCCAGTACAAGGCCGATCTGCCGGGGATTACCTGCTGATGGCCCCCGGCCTTCCATGCCGACTACTGCATCCATGATCACCAGGTCCGGGCGGCGCATCTCGTGCAGGTCGAGGAGGAGCTCGGCAAACAGCATCACGTCCCGGCCCGTGTGCAGGTGGTACTCCGTCTTCATGATGCCGGGTATGTACCCGTATAATAGCTTGACTGCGCCCGTGTAATACGTGAGCTGGTGGGTCTTCAGCTTGGGCAGAGCGATGATCACGTCAGCGTCTCGTACTGCCTTTGCGATTGTAAACTTTTTATACGTCCTGGCAGCGTCTGACGTCGCCTCGACCGTCTCGTCTTCGAAGCTCACGATCCCGCAGCCGGTCTCGTCCGCCACCGCCTGCATACCAGTATTCTTCATCAGCGCCTTAATCGAGCCGGGCGTATTCCTGCCTCCGGGCGAATCTCCAAGTACAGGAATGCCCCCGATCTCCTGCACCATCCGAACTACGGCTTTTACCATCGCCGGATGAGTAGTCGTGGCATCCTCGGGCTTCTTCGAGGAGAGCAGGTTGAGCTTAAGCAGTACTCTGTCCCCTTTCTTGACCACGCTTTCAAGGCCCCCGAGAGGCTTGAGGCTCTCTTCGATGGCAGCTCTGACTTTTTCATCCTCGTAATCTTCGCATTTCTTGACTGAGACTTCGTAGGTCATTCGAATCCTGCACTGAATAGTGGGCGAGCCTGATAATATTCTTTATCTGCGAAAGTTTTTTCACGCATAGCGAGCTACTCGTACATTAACACATTGGGGCATTCCTATCATGGCCATCCACTTCGACAAGAGAGTCACGGAGATCAACATCTCAGGCATACGCAAGATGTTCGAGGGCGCAGGCCCCGGAGCGATCAATCTCGGCCTCGGCCAGCCTGACTTCGACACGCCGCAGCACATCAAAGCCGCCGCCATCCAGGCGATCAACGAGGGCTTCACCGGCTACACCCACAACATGGGCATACCGGAGCTGCGGGAAGCGCTGGCGGCCAAGTTCAGGAAGGAGAACGGCCTGACTTACGGGCCCGGCGAAATCATGATCACAGCCGGAGCGAGCGAGGCTATTCACATCGCCTTACAGGCGCTGTGCGGCTCCGGCGACGAAGTGATCGTGCCCGACCCGGGATTCGTATCCTACGCCACGCTGACAAAGCTGGCCGACGCAAAACCTGTGGGAGTGCCGCTCGGGGACGCGCTGAAGTACGACCCCGAGAAGCTGAAGGAGTACGTCACTAAAAAGACCCGGGTTATCGTGCTTAACTCTCCGTCCAACCCGACGGGCATGATCCAGTCGAAGGCCGAGGTAAAGGCGATCGCAGAAATCGCTGAGGACCACGATATCACAGTCCTCTCCGACGAGGTGTACGAGCATTTCATCTACGACGGCGTCCACGTCAGCCCCGGGCAGTTTTCGGATAACGTCATCACTGTAAACGCCACGTCGAAGACCTACGCGATGACCGGCTGGCGCATCGGCTACATCGCTGCGAGGCCGGAATACACGGAGCAGATGCTGAAAGTCCACCAGAACGTGGTGGCCTGCGCCTGCTCGATCTCCCAGAAGGCCGCCCTCGCAGCAATAACCGGTCCCCAGGAATCGGTGGGCGTGATGAGGGACGAGTTCAAGAGAAGACGGGACTACCTGGTCCGTGAGCTGCACGGGATGGGTGTGGACTGCGTGAAACCCCTGGGTGCCTTCTACGCGTTCCCCAAAGTCGGGGACGAAACCGGCATCGCTGCCGAGCTGATCAATAAGGGCGTGATCAGCACGCCGGGCACGGCGTTCGGCCAGTATGGAAAAGGCTATCTGAGACTCTGCTACGCGACCTCGATGCCCAACCTCGAGAAAGCGGTCTCGATAATGAAAACGGTTTTCCGCTAAAATCGGGTGAGCGGGGCATTAGCCCCTTCACCTTTTGGACAGCCCAGCTTGATTACTCTGTCGGTCTCTTCTTGGAGCCCCTCTCCAGCAGTGCCGAAACATTTTGCGTACCTATGCCCAGCGGCTCGCCCAGGTCCGACTTGGGGACTCCCTGAATATAGCTGTGCCTTGCCGGTGGCGTCTCGTTTATCCCGGGCGTCGCGTTCGATGTTCTGACCTGCATCTTCATGATCGGCGTTGGAGTGATCTTTTTAGGCATCGGCGAGACCTTCATCGTTGGGCTTGCAGCCTGTGCCTTTTCTCCGCCAGTCGCACCTTTCAGCGCATCTGAGTATGCCAACGCAGCAGGAGCCAACAGCAGCCCAAGTACTGCGATACCTAAGACTATCATGGACACTAACTTCACGTTCATGTTCCATCCCCATCCAGCCTTTAGTATGGTAAGTATAAAAAATAAGGGGCGTCAATAGTGCGAACGGGTTTACTGGACAACGGCAGCGTGTTCCTTTATCCACGCTTTCACCTTGAGCACGTCTTTCTCTTTCTCTTTCGTCTCCAGCATTATATCAAACGCCAGGCCTTCAAGCGATTTTACGAAACTCCAGAAGTCCGATGGGTCTACCGGCAGGTGAGTGCCTTTGGTCGGCAGGGTCGTGGAATAGTGAAGCACGGGAAACGTACTGGCGGCTCGCCAGGTATAGAGAAAGCTGTCGGTAATCTCCCGGGCCCGCAGCTTTTCCTCCAGCGGATTGACCCTGTAGTGGGCGATGTCAAAAAGCAGCGGTATATCCGTTTCCCTGTTGATCTGCCTGAGCTCGGCAACCGTACCGATCTTGCCCGGGTGCTCCTCGTTCTCCAGGCGGAGCAGCTTAAAAATGTCTTCTTCCAGCGAGGTCACCACTGTTATAAACCTCTGTATAGCGGCTTCCCGCTCACCATACGCTCCTCCTGCATGTAGCTCAATGTGGTTACCGCCTCCGCTGTACCGGTCGAAAAGCTGCAGGCACCGAAGCTCGTCGATCGACTTTTCCAGGACCTCCCTGTTAGGGCTGTTCAAGATGCAGTAATACGTGACATGGAAACATGTCCGGATATTAAGCTTCCTGAACAGGTCTCCGAGCGCTCTGATCTCGTCCCTCGCTTCCTCGATCGACTCGAGGCTCTCCCTGGGCGATATGTTCGCGGGGATGCGGTAGAAGTCGATACCGAGGCGGGAAACAAAGCGGGCAACAGCTTTTAAGCGCTCGACAGTTTCGGCGGCGCTCTTCTTACTGGTCACCGGCAGCAGGCGCTTATCGAACGGTATCGCTGCAAAGCCGATTCTCAATACTGATCAGCTCTTGCCGCCTTTCCGGCCGATGTCCTCGAAAAACTCGCTACCATGGCGGGATGAAGTACTGCGGCCTCCCCGGGAGCCGATCTCCCTGTGGAAGCCACTGCCGTAACGCTCCTTGGCCGTACGCGCCGCTTTTCTGCCCCCTTCTACTCTGCCCGGGTCCTTTTCAGATGCCATAATATCACGCTAAAAACTCTGCGAGCATGGGAATAATGCTTGCCTACCGATAATGCGGATGAAAAAGACCAGATTGGCTTCTCGCTTAATTGTGATATCCAGGCTATCCTCTATCCTGCATCGTTTTACCACAAACTTGAAAATACCTGCCACCCTTTATCGAATGTATTGCTGGTAGCATGTCGTCAGGGATTCTAATGCTCGATTGTGACAGCCTGGTCATCGGCGCCGGGTTGGCAGGGCTGGTAGCTGCGCTTCGCCTGAAAGGAAAAACGATCGTTGTATCCGCAGGTATGGGAGCCACAGCCATCTCTAGCGGAGTCTTTTCTTCCCCATGCCGCGACCCTGAAGTCGATCGGTGGTTCCTGGGTGCGATGAGAGAATCCGGCTGCCGGTACACAGAAGGCTGCTGCTTGACTGATCTGGTGGCATCTAAAGCGGGGCTGGTACAGGAAACTATGGACTTTCACGGTGAACAGCCCGTTGTAGTCTCGCTCGATGGTGCTGCCCCTGCGGGCACCAGAACCCTTGACATTCCCCGGTTCAGGGGACGATCCTGTACCGAGATCGCCAAACTACTCGATACTGACGATGGAGCTGTAGATCTGCTTTCGGCTGCGCTGGAGGATGTTAGGGCTCCTGCAATCCTCGTGCCGCCGGTGCTTGGGATTGCCCGGGCAGAAGTGATTCACAGGTCTGTCGAAAAGGTATCTGGCGCGAAGGTCTTCGAGTACGTGACGGCGCCATCCGTGCACGGGCTGCGGCTGCTCGGGGCTCTGAGGAAGCTGGCAGACAGCCGGAAAGACATTACGGTGCTGGATATGTCCCGGGTCGACGGCGTAGAGGGTGTCATCCGAGGTCACATGGGCACGAAGGGCAAGCGAGAATTTACCGTCGATGCATCGAAACTTATCGTTGCCACCGGCGGGCCGCTGACCGGCTTGCGGATGGAGGGCGACAGGGTGATAGAGCCTTTCACAGGCCAGGTAGTCGGCGATGCAGACTCGGGCTTCGATTTCAGGTTCCTCGCCGATCATCCGCTCATGTACCACGGTATCGGGCTGAAGCCTGAAGTACGGGCGCCATGTAAGACTATCCGGGCTGCGGGAGCCGTAGCAGTCGGCTTTGGACTGTATGAAGCGTTACGGACAGGCTACTATGCGGGGTCAATATGAGTGGCAGAGAACTGATGACCGGGGAGATGTGCGTCAAGTGCGGCCTCTGCGAAGCGGTCTGCCCGTCGAGGCTGAGCTCGCTACGATCGCTCGACCTCGATCGATCGGGGGTGCTGCCGGAGGAAATCGTCAACTGCACCACGTGTAACAGGTGCGTGGCATCATGCCCTCGCAATGTTCCGATCACCAAGGCGATCGAGCGGATGCGCCGCTCGCTGACCACTCCTGGCTACGGCGAGACGCTGGCGAACATATCTACCTACGGGACTTCTATCGTGCCGTCATCACCGTGTAATGTAGATGTAAAAAGCTGTAAAGTGGCCTATTTTGCGGGATGTCTGACCAACCACCGGCTCCGTGACATCGGGGCTGCCGTCGAGTATACGCTGGACTACCTGGGCATCGAGTACACCCGCATTCCCGAAGTGTGCTGCGGCTCGCCGCTAAACCGCATCGGCAGGTTCGACCTTGCCCGGAAGATGCTCGAGAAAAATCTCGCCATGCTGCGGGCACAGGGGGTAGAAACCGTCATCACTTCATGCCCCGGGTGCACATCCACGCTGCTGGAGTACCAGGACGAGTTCGAAATTCTGCACTATCTCGACCTGTACGACCGGCACCGGATGTACGCGGACGTCAGCAGAGACGACCTTGTTGCCACCCTGCAGTTCCCCTGCCACCTCTACCGAAATGTATCCCCGTACACGATGGTCGTCGCAGAGCAGATCCTATCCGCCATGTACGATTACCGGCGGCTGCCCGAAGCGGACCGGTGCTGCGGCGCCGGAGGCGGAGTACGCCGAAACGATCTTGCGCTGTCCAGGCAGCTGAAAGCCAGAAAGGTCGACGATATCAGGGCGCTGGCGCCGGATATCGTGATCACCACATGCCCCCAGTGCAAAGTGCATTTGTCAGAGGATGTGCCTGGGATCGAAGATTTATCTGTGGTGCTGGCGAAAGCACTTGGCTTCAATGGTAAATAGTAGTGCCTATGAGCCCTGGGGAGGAATACGAACGCTGCGCTGTGCCAGATCACAGATTCTGGCAGATTGCACTGATTTCACAGATACGACTTTAAGAATTAATGATAATTCATCCATCATTTTTGATCCAGAAGCTATCTGTGTAATCTGTGGCATCTGTCGTAATCTGTGATCTGGCACAGCGCAGCGTTCGTGTTGCTGTCTCACGTCGTCTGAGCAATCTGAAACGTACGGCGCAGCGTTCGTCTTGCCGGATCGCTTTTCAGAAAAGGGTCTAGCCCCATTTTGTCAATATTTCTTCCCGCTTGAAGAGCGCGGTTCCCGCTCGTATCAGGACTATGTCGAGGATCAGCAGCCCTATGCTTACCAATATCAGCGTGAGGATGTCCAGCGAGATCATGCCGAACAGCTGGAGTACGAACACGGCCATGATGGGTACGACGATCACGGCACTGACCTGCTGGGAGGCCCGGACGTCTGTCATGCGGGAGGATACGAGGACTGTGGCGTATACTGACAGGATGGCGAGCAGTGGCGCAGTGATGAAAACTGCGATCAGCCAGATGCCGTTGGGCAGCAGGATGTACCCGAAAGAGTTCAGGGTGGCCACGTCGATGAGCACCGTGTAGATCAGGAACGAGAGCCAGGTGATCAGGACTGCAGGGATGACGGCGGCCATTGTTTTGCCGAACAGGATGTCCTGCGACGATACTGGCGTTGCCAGCAGAGGCTCCAGCGTGCCGTTCTTCTTCTCTCCTACCATGCTGTAAGAGGAGATGAGCGTGGGCATCAGCCCGGGCATCAGGAGGTAGAACGGCAGATTGCTCTGGACCAGGAAATAAACGACAATCTGGCGGGGCGACAGGGCTTCGAAGTTGGGCACATGGCCGAATAGCATGGCTACGTCACCCTTGGTCAGGTTCATCGGTATGGTCAGCAGGTAGATTAGAGGGATCGCTATCGAGAAGATGAGCGGAAAGCTCGCCATAGTAGACAGGATGTACCTGTTCTTCCGCAGCTCTTCCAGCTCTTTGAACACGATGGTGGCAGCGTCAAAGTTCACATCGATCACCGATCAGCTTGATGTATACATCTTCCATGGAGTGCCGCAGCTCACCTACTGAACGTATCCTGCCACCGGCGCGGATAATCTCATTGATAATATCCGGGCAGTGCCGGTCGGGATCGCTGACCTGCAGAATAATCCGGTCGTCATTCTTTTCGATAGCTTCCACCATGGACATATGGGACACCGCCTTGTAAACCGAAGGGATGACTTCTTCCAGCCGGACCACCAGCTTCCGCCCGTATACGCTGTCCTTGAGCGATCCCGGGCTGCCAGCATAGAGGATCCTGCGGTTGATGATAGCGACAGTATCGCAAAGCCGCTCTGCCTCGTCCAGGTTATGGGTACACAGGAAGATCGTCCTGCCCTCCTTTTTCAGGCTCAGGATCGCATCTCTCACAACTCTCGCCGACTCAGGGTCAAGGCCTGCGGTAGGCTCGTCCAGGAACAACACTTCGGGCTCGTGCATCAGGCAACGGATCAGCGCCAGCTTCTGCCGCATGCCTTTGGAAAAGCCTCCGACCACCCGGTCTTTCTTATCGTACAGGCCGAAGAGTTTCAGGTACCTCTCGATAGCCTCGTTTGCCTTCCTCCGGTCCACGTGGTACAGGTCTGCGAAAAAGCGGAGATTTTTTCGGACTGTGAGAGTTTCGTAAAAGCCGGGGCTCTCGGTCAGGATGCCTACTCGTCTCCTGATTAAAGCTGCTGACTTCCTGTCTCTGATATCGTAGCCGCATATTGTTGCAGTACCACTTGAAGGGCTGATAAGGCAGGTGAGCATTCGCACGGTCGTGGTCTTACCGGCGCCGTTAGGTCCTAAAAATCCGAAGACTTCGCCTTTTCCGACGCTGATGGAGACACCTTCCACGGCCGCTGAATTACCAAAACGTCTGCCGAGCGACGAAGTCTCAATCACCATGACCACAAGATGATAAGCTATCACTAAATATATAAATATTGACAAATAAAAGTATGTATGCCCGCCAATCCCTGAACCGTATTATCAGGTATGCCTATTATGTCACTATTTCCGGGCTATGATCGCGTAGTCCTCGGCGCCGAAGATCAGGTTGTTCAGTATCTCGATATTGTTGTTATATGACGTGGCGAAAGCTGGAAACCGTTTGCTGACTTCATCTTCAGCATCGATTTTTTCCAGCCTTTTACTATCGGGAGTCCTGGCGAGGTACTTGATACCGATCTCCGAAAAGCCCGCGTGGCGCATGATAAATTTAAGCGCTTCGGGGTGAATGGCGTTAGTATGGGTCAAGTCCAGGTAAAAGTCGGTGAAGGTGGCGATCGATAGCGGATTGATTGTCTTTACTACGATGCGGCCACCCTGCAACATCTTATAGTGGCAAAGTCCGATTAATCTGGTCAAGTACTGGGGCTCGAGGTGTTCGATCACCTGATCCATAAAGATGCCGTCGATGCCTTCGTGTTGCTCCAGGTATGAAACGCCGTCAGTTTCTTCGACCTGCAGGCCATGAGTTCGGCACAGCCTCACCATGTCCGGGTCCATATCTACCCCTGTCGCCGGTATGCCGGCATCCCGCAGCACTTCCAGAAACTCTCCCCTGCCGCACCCGATGTCGAGAACGTTATGACATCCGCCGAAGCAATCTAAAAACAATGACTGGTGCTGCTTGAGCACGTCCGGGGGGCTGCGGAAGTGGTTGTAGAACGCGAGGTAGTCAAAGTATCGCCGGCCGTTATCGTCCCCCATGGTTCTCCCGCGGTCGGCAGTGTCGACCGCAGTTCACCATCTTGCCCGGGGCAAAAAAAGAAACCCCGGGGATTTTACGGGGTTACCTCCACCGGGTGAGAATCTCTTCTCTGTCGAACAGCTTGCTGCCAATCCTTATCACTGCGAGGTCGATAACCAGCACGATCACGCAGATGATCAGGATAAGCTTCGTGTCCAGCAGCATGAAGCCGGCCAGCTGGGCAATGAAGATACCTACCAGGGGCAGGATCAGGACGACACTGATCTGCTGCGCAGTTCTCGGATCGCTCACTCGGGCCGAAATGATGACCGTGATCATCACGCCGAGGAAAGCCAGGAGGGGTCCGAGGATGAACAGGCCTATCAGCCATATCATGTCGGGTACCAGCACCCGGTGAACTATGTTGTTGGTCAGAAGCCAGACTACGACCGCGTAGATGGCCGCAGCAATCCAGGTAGCGACCAGCGCGGGCACCAGAGCTGAAATGGCCTTGCCGATCATGATGTCCTGAACGGATATCGGAGCGGCCAGCAGGGGTTCCAGCGTGCGGTTTTTCTTCTCTCCTATAATGCTGTACGAAGAGATAATCGTGGGCAGCATGGCCGGCAGCATCATGAAGAACGGCAGCGTCGCCGTAACCATGAACGAGATTATGCCTTCCTGAGTAGTCATGCTCGAGATGCCGCCACTAGTGCCTATTGGCCCGGTCGTGGTGTTCATCGACTGGTTGAACTCGTCCGGAGACATGATCATCGGGACGAGCATGGCCATCGGTATGAAAACCGAGAAGATCAGCGGCATGAAGAGTATTGAGAACAGGATAATCTTGTTCTTCATGATCTCTTCGAACTCTTTCTCTATGATCAGCTGAATCTTGTTCACTGCTTCACCCCCATGATGTTAAAGTACACGTCTTCCAGCGACCTGCTCGCCTCTGAGACGCTCTGGATATCTGCGCCGACGGCGACCAGCGCCCGTACCAGCACCGGGTTATCGGACTCCGGCGAATTGACACTAATCTTTAGTTCTCTGCCGTTCACGTCAACTCCGCCGACGAAACTTTGCGCTTTCACAGTTTCCACAAACTTCGGGGTAACTTCCTTCAGCTTAACCAGCACGTGCCGGCCGTACAGCGCATCCTTAAGACGGGAAGGAGAGTCCACGCTTAGCAGGTGCCCTTTGAAGATGCCTATCCGGTCGCAGAGCCTGTCTGCCTCGTCCAGGTTGTGGGTGCAGAGGAAAATGGTCCTGCCTTCCTTTTTCAGGTCCGAGATGAAGTCCCTGACCAGGTGCGACGCTTCCGGGTCGAGGCCGGAAGTCGGCTCGTCGAGGAAGAGTACCTTCGGGTCGTGCAGCAGGCACCGGGCGATGGCGATCTTCTGCCTCATACCCTTGGAGTATCCGCCCACTGCCTGGTCCCGCTTTTCCCACAGTCCCATCAACTTGAGATAGTGCTCGATACGATCGTTCAGCCTCGGCTCAGGAACGTCGTACAGCCTGCCGTAAAATCTCAGGTTTTTATAAGCGCTCAGCGTGTCGTACAGGCCCGGTGTTTCCGTCAGCATCCCCACCTGGCTGCGCACCCGCATGGCGTCCTTCTCGTCTGTTACGTCCAGGCCATCGATGGTGGCCGTTCCGCTGCTCGGCTTTATGAGGCACGCGAGCATCCTGACCGTGGTAGTCTTCCCGGCGCCGTTAGGCCCCAGGAACCCGAACACCTCTCCGGAAGGAATCGACATATTCAAACGGTCTACTACTGTCACGCTGCCAAAGGAGCGCGATAAATCTTTTGTCTCAATCACACCGATCACCGGTACCAGAATACCGACAGTTAAGCGTTGATACATAATACGTTTTGTGGCTTACAACCGGCATCGGCAAGCCGGCCCGAGAACAAGCGCACCGCAGAAACCGGGCAGGCCAGTAAATTTCTGCCGCCCTTATCTATAAATATACTGTTTCATAAATATTCATAAAAAGGGCAAACCAGCCAAATTTATAATAATGCTTATCAACCTGCGGGAGAATTACTGTTCCGGGTTAAGAGGTTCGTTAATGATGAGGATAGCGATCATTTATCTAGTGTTAGCGCTGGCACTGGCCTGCTTCACGCAGGCGGCTTGCGCAGAGGTTGCCGTTCCAGTCAACATCGGAATTCCCTATGCCATAGGGCCCGGATTCACCCTGGCAGCACCATTCTCCCAGGGGTCTTACATAATCAACGCTTTCAACAAGAGCACACTGGCGTATACGGGCACAAAAAGTCTGGCTATCTCTCTGGCATCGGCAGATGCAGGCCCCGGCTTCCGCTGGATTTCGGCGAATCCGACCATTGCTCAGACCAGCGCAGAAAGCCTGGTGATGGACCGGTCGTACTTCTTTAACGACTTCGTATCCGCTGCATGAAGCGATCGGGCGATGTCACGCATGGCCATTCCGATGCCGGTTGCGACTGCCGGCCATCCTGCCTGATGGCTGATGCATCCGGTCATTTTTTCCACCATTCTTATCATCATACGTACTATATTGTTCAGGACGGTACCAAATCCGTGTAACGCCCGGTAATACCTTCCTTTTTAAGCATTTTTGCGGATAATCCTCAAATACCCGGCATCTGCAAACCTCAAAGTGGAGGGATGATCAAGATGGGCACTGTAAATATGCATCTCACGCCGGACGAGGTATCCGAAGTACTGGGCGAAGGGAAAACCTTCGTGTTCAAAGATCACCCGTGCGGCAAGGCCGGAGATAAATTCTCCATAAATGGCAGAACGTTCGAGCTTATCGACGTAAGCGAAAGAACCCTGAACATGATCTCACGGTACTACCACACTACGGATGGCCATTCCACATCCGCCGATTTTATCTCGAGCTGGAAAGCAGCCCACAATAGCGAATGGGATCCAGAAGCCGTATTATACGTCCACTGGTTCAGGGACATTACCGCCCCGCTGACCAACGATCTGATCTAAAAAATGGTTTGACGGGTACGGTTTGGGTATCTAGTATTCGTACCCTATCGATTTAATCCCGATGCTCACACTTCTGCCATCTGGCATCCTGAGCCCTGTCAGCTTTCCATAAACTGCAGCTGCCTCCACAGGGTATTCGTTCATGATTCCCGGATAAGGGCTGCCATAAGTGAATACTCCCGGCTCTCCGCCGATTTTTAGGCCGGAGGTTACTTCTCTGCCGGTACTGTCACCGGTCGAATTACCCGCTGTTCCGTTTGCTGCATCATCCGTTTCTATCGACATTCGGTTCACATCCGGGTACGGCGAGTTATCCACGGTGACCACGCCCTGTAAGTCGTAGTCCGGGTAGAGCGTTTCATCTTTGGTAGTGTTATTCGTGATAGTAGATATGTTGCCATCCCCTATACCGACGTTCCCTATCCCCTGTACGCCCTTCCAGCTGCACATCTGGCATGCGCACGTGCCGTTCGTATTATAGTCAGCCGGCTCCAGCAGTCTCGTACTCCTGTTTGCCCAGGTGGAAAAATCGGCTCTGGCATCGGTTTCGCACGTGCAAAGGCTCACGATTACCGGCAGCATCACGGTGGTTAACAACAGGACGGCCAACCCCGCCCTTACCGTTTTTAATAACCCCCATCTCATGCCAGCTAGCTTCCTTCTACCTGCACTAATGGATATGTGCACATTATCACGGTATGTGGTGGCTCCGGCAGTAAAATCGACCGAATGAGCCCTGCGATAAAATTCTTCCGGCCAGATGTTCCTGCCTACCGTACTCCTTTTTCCATATATGGAAAGATAGATATAACCTAAAAGCTATTACTCTATAAGTTTTTAACCGGGAGGAGATTATACATGAAGATCAACAACGTCGAGATCGAGGAAACCTACGCAGAGGCATTCCCGATCCAGGTATCGAGAGTACTGATCACTGCAGCGACTGAGTACTACGCGAGGATCGCAGCAACTGAGGCAACCGGCTTCGGTACGTCCGTCATCGGCTGCCCCGCAGAGGCAGGCATCGACTGCTTTGTCCCGTCTACTAAGACTCCGGACGGCAGGCCGGGCTACGTCATCATGATCTGCCACCCCAAGAAGGACCACGTCAAGGAACAGCTCGTCGAGAGGCTCGGCGAATGCGTCCTGACCGCTCCGACCACCGCAGTCTTCAACTGGCTGCCCTTCGAGCGCATGGAAGACAAGACCCTCGAAAAGAAGGTCGACGTCAAGCTGCACTTCTTCGGTGACGGCTTCGAGTCCAAGCAGGTCGTCGGCGGCAGGAACGTCTATGCCATCCCCATCATGGAAGGCGACTTCATCTGCGAAGAGGAGTACGGCGTTCAGAAGGGTGTCGCAGGCGGCAACTTCTTCATCATGGGCGAAACCCAGGGCTCTGCGCTGATGGGTGCACAGGCAGCAGTCGACGCGATCAACCAGGTCGAGGGCTGCATCATGCCGTTCCCCGGCGGCATCGTCGCTTCCGGCAGCAAGGTCGGCTCTCTCAAGTACAGCAAGTTCATGAAGGCATCCACCAACCACAAGATGGCCCCGACCCTGAAGAGCAAGGTCGAGGACACCCAGATGCCGGCCAACGTCAACGCAGCGTACGAGATCGTCATCGACGGTATCGACGAGGCAACCGTAGCCAAGGCCATGACCGTGGGCATCAAGGCGGCCTGCACCATCCCGGGCGTCGTCAAGATCTCCGCAGGCAACTACGGCGGCAAACTCGGACCCTACAAGTTCGAGCTCACCAAGCTGCTCCAGTAAAATAGGATCAGGGGGCCACCCCTGACTCTTCTCTTTTTATTAAATTAACCACGACAGACACAGCATTTGTATTTCAACCACGGCGGCACCGCTCCTTATTCTGGCAACTGGGAATCGGATGTTTGAACCACGGCGGCACAGCGACACAGAGACAGTACGATCTACTACAACCAGATGGTAAATAGAACCACGGCGGCACAGCGGCACAGCGACAATGGCGAACCGGTAATACCGAACTCTTTTTATGTCCACGGCGGCACGGAGACAGCCCATTAACCAAAAACGGTTTACTGGCCAGGTGTTTCAGTAGATCCTCATGATCACAAAGCCGGTAAACTACTTTCTATAGTGATTCCTGGTTTCTCCAGTATATTAACAAGAGAAGGATTGTCCCAGTGCCGTCAGCCCGCCGTGTCGCCGTAGATCAATAAAAAAGGAGCCTTGCTATTCGAGTACGGTTGTCTCCGTGTCGCTGTGCCGCCGTGGTTAGATTATTAGATCCTGCAATCGTTTCCCGCTTTGTCTCCGTGTCGCTGTGCCGCCGTGGTTAGAACCTCTGTTTTCCAGTTGTCAGGTGAAGAGCCGTGCAGCCGTGCCGCTGTGGTGGAAATATTGTGTTTCCAGTTGTCGTCATCATTGGCAGTGTTGCAGCGGTGAATTATGCCATAGGGGCCTTATGAAAAAAATTACTGGCCAGCTGCTTCGCTTGCCTCTGCGCCGCCGCCTTCCTGGATCACGATGGCGTTGGTCGGGCAGGAGTCGGCCGCTTCCTGGCAGTCAGGGCACTTGGTCCCGCAACCGTTGGGGTCTATGACCTCTGCCTTGTCATCTGCGTCCCAGTTGAACACGTCCGGACAGATATCGATGCAGTTGCCGCATGAAATGCAGAGTTCCTTGTCTACGACTGGAATTACCATGATCATCCCTCCTGAAATTTCGCGGCGTGCGTATTTAAAAGCTGGCCTGTTTTAGTGATGTCCGACTTTTCACGGGCATATGCCGGCGCCTTTTCCACATGCCCCGAATTTTAATCAGAGTCAAAGTATATAATATTGAAATATATCAGTTTAACGTAATTAAGAAGAGGTACACAAATGGACGAGCATGTCATGGAGGCGCTGGGCAAGGCCCGCGTCGTTATCAGGGATGGAAAGGTTGTGGAAGTGGGAGAGCCGGAGCTCAAATACTGTCCGATTTTCGATAAGTTCAGAGGCATCAAGGAATTAACCAAAGAGGAGATCCGCAAGAACATGCAGTTCCGGGTTGACGATTTCGGCATGTGTAAGGCCAACCGGAAGCTGCGGATGAGGGATTACCTGTCCTTCGGAGTCTCGGAAATGATCAGCACCGCCATGGCCCAGGGTATGATGGACGCTGCCGTAATTGTGTGCGAAGGCGCCGGAACGGTCGTTTTAGACGAGCCCGACATGGTGCAGGGCATCGGCGGAAGAGTCTCAGGCCTGGTCAGCACCACTCCGATTCCCGAGCTCTCGGAGCGGATCGGTAAAGAGCGTGTGCTGGAGCCCGAAACTGCCAGGATCGACCAGATCGCCGGAGCCAGGAAGGCCATAGAGATGGGCTATAAGAATATTGCTGTGTCAGTCGCCAAAGGCTCCCAGGCGAAGAAGATCAAGGAACTTGAAAAAGCGCATCCAGGCGTCAACCTGTACACTTTCGTCGTGCATACGTCCGGCATGTCCGAAGACGAGGCCGTCGAGGTCTTCAACTACGCAGACATCGCGACGGGCTGCGCTTCGAAGCACATCCGCGGCATCGGCCACGGCAAGCAGGTTTACTATGTCGGGGACTCCGTACCCATCTTCGGTATTACCGCCCGGGGCAGGCAGGTCATCGAAACCCGCCTCAGAGCCACCGGAAAGAAAGCCGAGCACAAGCCGGATGCACCGCAGCCCGACAAGCTGCTTTAAGCTCCGATTGATTCGGTCATCAAAACGGGCCTTTCAAGTAGTGGATATGTGAAATGGGATTGGCCCGGCCTCGGAAGGCCTCGGTTTTAAATCGCAAAGGCGCAAAGACGCAACGACGCAAAGGAATAACACGAAAAACTTTGCGTCGTTGCGTCTTTGCGCCGACGCGACCGAAGGGTCGAATCCTTGCATATTGCGAACTAAGAACAAGGCGGCCTGGCGCCGAACACTGTCCAATTTTCATGGAATTACATGCAGGCAGCACTGCTGCTGCTGCTGCCGCCGCCGTCTGCTCCCCATTTTAACCCTATGTCGTTTTTAACCTTCTACCGCAGGCCTATTGCCGTCGAAATGGTAAATCACCGATTTATCCTGGCCAGCCAGAGTTATACCGGGAGAGGTAAGATGAGGTGGACAATAATACCCTTACTGTTAGCCATGCTTATATGTATCAGCCCGATTGCTGCGTCAAATTATGCCGTGGCAGAAGTAGACGACTGCGACCCGGCACTGCGAGGCCCGGAGGCCGTTAAGATCGCGAGGCTGAAAGAATGCCCTGCCGCGACCACCTGGGGCTACGAATACCCGTACACTATGGCCTATGGCACCGGAGTACCTTATTACGTCGGCCACAACTACGGCCTGCCATCCGGGGCAATATACGAAAATCCTGCCAACTATCCCTACGGCATACCTGAACCGTCCGTAATCTATGGGGACCCTGAAAATGCCATGTTCCTGAACTACGGCTACTCCTTCCCGTTCCACGGGCCTAACTATCCTGTAGTGACAGGTCCCATGTACGGGTGTCTCAACAGCCCGTTCGTGTTCATGGGCTGAAAGTACATCCGTGTCGACGAAATTGTGCATGATATGCTGTGCCTCGCCTGGTTGCACAGGCTACTCGAGACAGCAACACAGCGCAGCGTTCGTCCACATTCACCAGTATATTTGATACATCAGGGTATGATCTCGCAGCTATTGTAGCGCATGTGCTCGAAGTCGCTCATCTGAATCCGCCCCTCTGCGATGAGCCGCCTCACTTCAGGCAACGCTTGTTGCAGCTCGCCGATCAGGTGCCTGATCGTGCCGCAGACCTCGTCGAAGCCATCGTCACCCCACTTCATGGTGACGTTGGCATACAGGCACCGGCCGCCGCAGATGCCTCTGATATTGCATTTGGCGCATCTGCCGCTGATCTGTATCTCCCTGATGCTGTCGTGGCCTTCGGCTATGTGACCTGCGTAGAAGTCCTTCATCCCCGACATCACCGGGCAGGGGGACAGGTTGCCGTCGGTTTGAACGTTGTACTCTGCCCAGCCGGCTCCGCAACGGAGCTGCGTGTGCTCGCCCAGGAGTAGAGATTGCATGACTCCGATAAAGGGGTACATTTTTAACACGCGGCCCTCGTCCCTCATGACCCGAAGCCATTCCCAGACTAAGCGTGTAATGCCCGGGTTATAGCTGTCAGCGACCCACTGGGGGAAGTTCCGCTTTTTCCTGTCGTTGCGCCAGAAGAGCGCGTTTATCTGCCAGTGAACGCCCGGGAAGGAGAACTCCTGATTGTCGAGCAAGTACATCACCTGCTTGTAGATGTCCGTCTCCTCCATGACCGTCATCCGCGCGATGATCTCGCCTGTAAAGCCCTTGCTTCGGGTTACCCTGGCGTTCGCTGTAATCTTATCGTAGACGCCACTGCCGCGGTAGAAATCGGTGGTCTCCCTGTTGCCATCGATGGAAATGGAAATCGTATGTAACCGGTTAAGGTACTCAGCGGGCACCCTGTCGAGCATTGTACCGTTGGTGTGGAGCAAAAAGCGCCGGGCCGGCAGCTCATCCATGAGCTCCAGCATCTTCGGCAGCTCTAAGAGAGGTTCGCCGCCGTAGAAAATGACAGTCCTGTCCGGGTCCTGCGCGATAAACTGCTTCAGTACTTCAGTGGGGTAGGAGATCGTCTGAGGCAGGAAATAGTCATAGTCCAGCCCGTCGTCGTAATCGTCGAAATCGTCGCAGCACTCTCCGTAGCAGTACCTGCATTCGAGATCGCAGCCCGTGGTCAGAGTAATGAAATAGTTCATGGTCCCACCGGTGACAGGATACCGAATTAGCCATGCCGGTATTTAAGCGTATCGAAGTTCAGGAAAAGGATTGCCAGGATTTAGAATTGCAAATCGGAAAGGGGAAAGTGTTTCAATATCCCTGGAATATCCGCTCGGCGATAGCCTGCTCCGCCCAGCTGATATAATCACGCTTGCCCCCTTCGCGGAGCCTTATTGCCTCCACACAGACGTCGTGGAGCATCTGCTGGCCTTCTGCTTTCGTAAAACGATCTCTAAGCCGGGCAGTCCGGAAGCCTTTTCCCAGGTAGCAGCTGTCTCTGGCATCCCATACGTCGGCCACGAGGAACGGGCTCCGGGCGAACAGGTACAGGTCGCATGATCGCTCGCCCTTTGGATACGGGGTAATTCCCCCGGGTAAAAATTTGCCGTCCTGCATGAGGTGGGTGATCTCGTGCCCGATCACATACGGACTGCTGCGGCCGGTCAGCCGGATAGTGCCGCTCCGAGGGTCATAGTAAGCACTTTTTGATGCTCTTCCGAACCGAATCAGGTCCAGCTCGGGAAAGAAGGCGGTGACGATTTCAATTCTCGTCCGCAGCGAAGGCGTCCGTGTTAATAATTTTTCAAGCTCGCCTGAGTAGCAAATTTCCGTCAAGGTACTCAGCGCCGGCTTAGTTTCTTTAAAGTAGCGTTATAGTCGGCGAGGTACTTCAGAGCAAAGTAGGTCAGGATGACGGCGATAGTCATCAGCACGATGAATAGTACGGCTGCGATGAGCAACACGTAAACGGGATTGGATGGCATGCACTGCTCCGGAAAAATGAAAGTGAGCACCTGCGGGCTCACTTTCTGCCGTACCTGCTGAAGCGCAGGCCGGTTCCCAGTATTACCACGCCGCCGATGAAGAGGGGCAGAGCCCACGAGCCAAGACAAAACCTGGTCGGAGTGCTAGTGCCGGCGGGCTGGGTGGTGGTGCCGGTCGGAGTCGTTGTCTGGGTAGCAGTAGCGGTAGCATATGTCAGCTCATACGGGTACTCGTCAAAGCCCTTGACAACCGTCATCCGCACTACCTTCCTGTCCTTCGGTATGCCGACATTCAGGGTCCGTTCACCGGTCCTCTGTCCCGGGTCGATCCTGTCCAGCGTACCTGCGTCGGAGATCTTGTACTCGTCTCCCTTATCATCGGTAAACCTGACTGTGAGGTGGCCCGTTTCAGCAGCAGAGCCTTTATTCTCATAATAGTAGTACAGAGTTGGCCAGATGTAGTTCCCGGGGTCGCCCTCTACCCAGTACTCGTTGCTGATGGGTGCACCCTTCACTACGACCTGGATAAGGTGAGCGTTGATGTTATCCGAAATCCGCTGATCCTTATTGAGGGGTATGGTGGGTTCATCTGCCGCTGCCAGCGGCGCCGATACGATAAGCAGGAGCACTGCCACAACAAGCGCCCGAGTTAGAGCCACAGTCAGAGTTCGCATGGTCGAAACTTGATGCTGCACATATTTGAGCTTTATCTGATCAAAGGTAAAGCTCTGAATTTAAAAAGGCAGGCTACTGCGGTGAAAACAGACAGTCAGAATAAAAAAGTGCCTGCAAGGTCGCAGGCGCTGATGTGTCCCCGCATCCGGGCCGAGGGATCTTATTCCCCGATCTCAGTGCGGAGCTTGCCCATCGTAGTCGAGAGCTCGGCAAACGCGTTGTGCTGGTGGATGCTCTCCTCGTTGATCTGCTTGATCTTGACCACTGCATCATCTGGAAGGTCCTTGAACTCAGTGACCACCCGCTGGGCCATATCCCTCACGCAGTCCTCGACGAACTTGGGGTTGGCGTGGGCGTTGCGGACGACTTCGTATTCGTCCCCGCGCTTGAGCAGCTCGAAGCTCATGGTACTCATGGAGTGCTCGATGATTTCGATCAGCTTGTTCAGCGACACTTCGTTGTCGCCGGAGGTTTCGATAGAGACGATGCCTCTGCCACGCTGGTTGTGAGTGGCCATGGGTATCTTCTTCAGAAACGCGTCGATCTTGTCCTGCGGAACGCCGAGCTTCTGCAGCTCGGTCTCGGCGGAGACACGCATGATCTCCTGGGCACAGGGACATGCGGTAATGCCGATCACTTCGGAGCCGATGACTTTGCGGACCTTGATTTCCTCTCCTCTCTCGGCAATCGCCTTGGCGAAGACCTTAACTACTTTCTGGGATTGCATCTGGGTCTGAGGGGTCTTCCGCTTGACAATAAGCTCGCTGTCCATGTTTACTTCCGAGCGGGTCGCATACTCGTGGCGCTTCAGCAGCCGCCGGGCTACTTCGCCGCAAAGGTCCTCGATCTCGTAGACGGGAGACTTCACCATGTCTTCCAGCACTTCATCGATAACCTCGAAGTTCCGGGAAAGGTTCGCGCCCCGCCTCTCTGACGGAAGATCCACGTACATGTTGAAAGTGGAGATGAGAATAATGGGCCTCTTGTCGGGCCGGGCTACCTTCACGAGCTTTTTCACGTTCGTGACGCCCACGCGGGACAGGTTGATCGCCACTTCAGATTTCGTGGCCTGTACATCCGGTAAAATCATGATGATCATCTCTGCATGAAGATGTAAACATATCCTTTTTATCTCATTAATAAGTTTCTGCTGGCCGGACAAGCCGGCCAGGACAGTATCCAGGATTACCTGTTGCGGCTGCTTATCCAGTCTTGCAGTGCCAGGCCATTACTCTCTAAACGAAAACATTAAAATCATAGGCCAGCCATAAACCTTTAGGTGATATTTCTTGATTAGCATCAACGAGATTTCTTACTCTATCGTAGAGGAGATGCTCGACTTTGCGGAGGATTACAAGATCGAGCCTCACACCCTCGCTAACGATTCCGTTGTCATCGACTGCGGCGTGAAGGCGAAAGCCGGCTATGAGGCAGGACTGCTGTTTACCCAGGTATGCATGGGCGGCCTGGCCCAGACCAGCCTGACTCACAAGAAGCTCAAGCACGAGATTTTCTACCCGTTCATCGAGGTATCCACTGACTTCCCGAGCATTGCCTGCCTGGCAGCTCAGAAGGCTGGCTGGAGGATCTCCCAGGAAGGCTTCTTCGCGATGGGCTCCGGCCCCGCCAGGGCGCTCGCGCTCAAGCCCAAGCACACTTACGAAGTCATCGAGTACGAGGACGACTACGACTTCGCAGTCATCGCTCTCGAGGCAGACAAGCTGCCCAACGAGAAGGTCATGGACTACATCGCCAGCGAATGCGGCGTAGACGCCTCTGATGTCGTCGCCCTGGTCGCCCCGACCAACAGCCCCGTGGGCTCCGTCCAGATCGCCGGCAGGGTCGTCGAGATGGCCATCTACAAGCTCGCAGAGCTCGGCTTCGACACCAGGCACATCGTCAGCGCCTTCGGCAGCGCCCCGATTCCGCCCGTCAAGAAGGACGCGGCAGTCGCGATGGGCACCACCAACGACGCCTCGATCTACCACGGCAGCGTAACCTTAACCGTCGACGGCGGCAACATCAAGGACTTCGTCCCCAAGATCCCGTCCTCGTCCTCAAAGGACTACGGCAAGCCGTTCTACACCGTGTTCAAGGAAGCCAAGTTCGACTTCTACAAGCTCGACCCGGGCATCTTTGCACCCGCAGAAGTAGTCGTCAACGACATCTCCACTGGCGAGACCTACATCGCCGGCGCGATCAACGCTGACGTCTGCATGGAATCCTTTGGCTTTAAGAAGCTCTGAGAGTGACCTGGTGTGCCCGGAACGGGCATTCTTTCCTTTTTTTAAACGAAAAAAATCACCCGCACCCTGCCTAACAAACAGTAATGCGATCAGGATAAAAGCCTAATTCAGAGACTGATAGCAACTGTACTACAATAGCCCTGCCTCACGACCCTCCTCGGGTTATATGTCACCCAAACCGGACCCTACGAGGGATAACCGGAGTTATCCAGAAGCGATTTTGGCCTTGACGAGCTTATTGTTACAGGGTATCTACATAAAAATTATACGATTATGAGAGAACCTATATCTAAGCTTCCGCAGATTAACCGTATAGTGATGGGATGAAGAAAGACCAGTTCATTACCGTAACAATCATTACACTCCTGCTCTTTCTCTCCGTAACCCTGGGCATGGTGGTGCTCTCGGAAAAAGCTATTAAAGCCAGCGAATGGTCGTTAAATACCTCCTTCCAGAGAACCGATACCATGTACGTCGGGAGCAATGACACGTTCATCACCATCGACGGTAACCTGATGTATGCAATAGGGCAGACTGGGGAGTTAAAATGGGACCTCCGGCTCCCCGAGCCCGAAGGCGGCATGGCTGACTTTTCCGACGTCAGCATTTACCAGGCCGCAACAATTGACGACTGCACCTGCTTTCTGGTAAGGCCCAAGGATCTCGTGCTCTGGCAGGGCGA
The DNA here is from genome assembly GCF_049676595.1 of Methanocella sp. MCL-LM. GTDB lineage: Archaea > Halobacteriota > Methanocellia > Methanocellales > Methanocellaceae > Methanocella_A. Next base: position 2,566,984 of record NZ_CP187259.1, on the reverse strand, counting down.
AGGTGAAATTGTCGCAATCTCCGGTGATGGTCAATTACTCTGGAGCCAGCCCTGCTATACTCTGTATAACGCCCGGCTATACGCGGCAAACCATACTATCTATCTCTACAATACCCACGACATAACTGCCATTGATCAGAACGGTACCATGCAATGGAAAATCAGCAGCATATTTTATCCTCCTGCCGTGGCCGAATCCGGGGATATTTACGCTATCCAGTACCAGTATCCGGATGATGGCTGGATTCTTCAATCGTATACTTCCGATGGCAGGATAGCCTGGGGCAGGAATCTTTCAGAGCTTGGTATGGGCCAAGTTTATAGCAATTCTATCTATTCGATTGCCGGTCACGATAACCTGATCTACGTCTTCCTTAACGACGGCGTCGCAGCAATCGATAGCACAGGCAGCCTGGCGTGGACTAAATCGTACGGGGTCTCCACGTTCCCGATGGGTTTCGACTCTGCCGATCGCATCTACGTCGTACAAGCTTACCCCTCCGATCGTGATTACTATTACAAGATCAGAGCCCTCACCCCAGACGGTGACGAAGTGGCTGCCAGGGACCTCTCAGCCAACTTCTATTTCAACAGCCTGCTATCGGACGGAATTCTGTACGAGATGACTCCCGGGCATTCTCCGGACGGCGGCCTTGACGATCTGAGTACTCTGACCATCAGCGCCTTTGATGTCATCGAAGGAGAACTCTTGTGGGACGAAGAAATTTCGCCCCGCCCCCGGAGAACTGTGACTCTCGACAGCGAATCGGCGAGCATGATCTTCCCCTGGTACCAGTTCGAGCCCGATTTCACCGCTAACCTGTCGGTCGACGAAATTGAGATATACTCCCCGGCGCCAGACTATCCCGGCGTTAAAAACCAGACGTACCAGCAAATACTGACAGGAGATCAAATGGTCTATGTGAGCTTCTGGGCCTTCAACTACGAGACTCCTGTTGTTTATGGCGAATCGAAATGTACGTACGCAGGAGGCCTATATGCCTACGACCGAGACGGTAACTTGCTGTGGAAAAAACAGACCGATTCCTACGTCATCAAAATGACCGAGCAAAACGGTACCGTTTATTATGAAACCCGTGACGGAGGGTTCTCTGCAGCCACCGTCGACGTGGCGGCAGGCCTGATCGCAGCAACCGTGTATTTAATATTGCGCTTTTTAGTGGCCGGCACCATCACCCGGGCCCGGTCGAAGCTTGACAAGAACCTGAACCGGAACGCCATACACGAGCTGATCTGCGAGCGCCCCGGGCTGACGCAGCACGACCTGGCCAGGCAGCTGGGCTTCAACATCGGGACCGTACGATATCACCTTCTGGTCCTTACGCTGAACCATAAAATATCGGCATATACCGACGATACCAAATTTATCCGGTACTTCAAAAACTCCCACAGCTATACTGAGGATGAAAAGCGGGCGATCGCCTTAGTCCGAAGGGAGCCGATGAGGAGGCTGCTGGCATTGATCGCCGAAGGGCGATGCTCCAGCAACATTGAGCTATCGCAAGAGCTGGACATGCCCCAGAGCGCTGTCAGCAAGTATCTTCGAGAGCTTCAGGAAAGCGGGGTTATTACCAGAAACATCCGGAAAAAGGAAGGGTCTTGCTACGCCATCGAAGAGCGATACCGAACGATTTTTAATACCTACTTCGCAGCACCGGGGTATGCCACTGATCAAATCGCTTCTACCAAGTTCCCCAGGGTATAAGGGTTTACACATCATTTGAACGACTTATACCATTTCTCATACTCTTTGTGAGACGTAAAACATCTAATAATGTATAACGTATCACTATTGTATTGAAAAATAATTCTTCCCTGCCCAACTTCTTCTACATTGAACGGTAATCCAAACTTAAGGTGCCTGCGTGGTGGCATCTGCGCAATTTTCTCGATGTGCTTGTTGAACAGGTCATAGATGGCGTTTTCCATCCTGTCCAGGTCTTCTTCAGCCTGTTCAAATAGTCTGATTTCCACTATATCACAGGCCGCGTTTTTTGGCTTGCCTCTTTCTTACTTCTTCCAGGGAAGACGTTTTCGCCTGGCCGCTCTCGAGCTTAGCCATCGCATCCTCGATCCCTTTATTCACGAGCCTGACTTCCTCTTCTTCGATGTACCTCTCGTAGAACGCGAGCGCGTGCCTGATCGCTTCAGCCTGCGTGCCCGCATAGCCCTTTCTGATGAGATTTTCTATGATAGCCTCGTAAGGAGTGCCTAGATTTACTGTCAGGGCCATAATTTGTCATACATAATAGATACGTAATAACTATTTAATTTTTATGTATTGAATAATGGTGGTGGGGGGTCTGCCGCATGCGCTCTGTTATGCTCTGGAGGATCTTATGATAATAACAACTGATATCATCTACGCTACATCCTTTATTAATCCAGTCTATAATTAACAGATTATGACAGAAACTATATATTAACCATCGCATGTTTAGGGATTGGTGAGCAATAGTGTATCGAGGCGGCTTATCTCTTCTCACGGTAGCAGCTCTGACGATCTTCGACCGGAGCGGGAACAGGGACCGGGTCATGAAGCTGATCGAAGATGAGCCAGGGCTGACGCTGTACGACATCAAGAGAAGCCTCGACTTAAACATCGGGACTGCCCGCTATCATCTGTTGATGCTTTCCCTTAACCACCGCATATCCTCGTTTAACGATGGCACCAAGTATGTCCGGTACTTCAAGAATTCGAATACTTTTACGGACGAGGAAAAGATGATCGTCTCCATGCTCCGGCGGCCTCACGTCAAAGAGATCCTAAAAGCGATCATAGCACAGCCCGGGATTCAGAACATCGAAGTGGCCGCATCACTTGGGGTGCAGGAGAGCGTGGTCAGCCGATGCATGCGCATGCTGGCTGTAAGGGGGGTAGTGGTGAAGACGAGCGCTAAAGGGGAAAAAGCAGCGTATAAGACCGCCGAGCAATATCTGGTATTAATATTATCAAGTATTCAGGGCACTCCAAAATAGGATTGTCTCTGTGCTCGCGAGCGTGGACGAACGCTGCGCTGTGCCAGGATCACAGATTGAAACAGATTGCACCGATTTCACAGATGACCATAGAATAAAAGTATAGATAGGCTATCCATTTCTCTTCGATTAGTATCTGTGTAATCTGTGGCATCTGTCGGAATCTGTGATCCTGGCACAGCGCAGCGTTCGTGTTGCTATCTCACGTTGTCCGGGCAATCAAGTATGCACAGCGCAGCGTTCGTATTGCTGTCTCATACCACCTATATTGTAGAATACGCATAGCCCAGAGTACTGGGTTATCTGATTCAAGAATGATAATAATAAGATTTTTAGGGTTTCTATATATCTTCTTTTTCAGCTCAGAGCAGTACCCTTGATCACATTCTTCTGCTTCTCGGAACTGCTGATTAGTACGCCACTATTATTCGGCTCAGTTATCCAGCTCTGGCACTCGATGTCCAGGTCGCTGAGGTAGTCGCAAACTGTCTTCTGGATCTCTTCGGCTTTTCTGTCACTGTCCGTGAGGCCGAACACAGTCGGGCCGAACGAGCTCATGCCGCTGCCGTACGAGCCGGCGTTGTCCATGATGGTCAGCATATTCGGTACCAGCGGTGACTTGATCTTGACCTCGATATTCTTGAAGCCGATGGACTGGATGCCATTGATGGCTTTGCCGAAGGTCTCGATGTCCTGCTCGAGGATGCCCGGCACCATCTGCATTAAAACAATACGGCAGATACGATCTACCTGGGCAGCCCTGATGGGGAACGATGATTTGAAGATATCAACTTCAGACTTGCCATGAGAGCCTTCGTCATACAAAGGCGTCACCAGCACGAACCGCCAGTGCTCGGGCACGTCGCATCTCATAACCAGGGGAGCCAGTTTGGCGTTAGAGGCAGATGAAGGTAAACAGGATGTCTTTTCCTTGCCCGGGCCGTAGCTATGTCCGCAGTCGAGAATGAAGCCGCCGCGATCGAAAGCTCTGACTCCGATCCCCGAAGTGCCGCCTCTGCTCACTAATCTGGCCAGTTCTTCGATACTGGTATAAGTAATCCCATACTGCTGGCAGATCGCATAAGCCAGCGCGAGGCTAATCTGAGTTTTTGAGCCGAAGCCCGCGTGCTTGTGGATCTCTTCTTCGACGGTGACTTCAAAATTCGGCAGGGGCTTCCCCAGGTTATTACAAATTTTCTTAGCAATGCCCTCGATAAGCTCCGGCTCGGGGGAATTAACTTTAAAAGAATCCGAGTCCCGGACCGATAGCACGTTGCGAGGACTATTAATGGCAACGCCAGCTCCGCCGTCGATACGGCCAAGAGCGCCGTTAAAATCGATCAGACCGAAATGCAGACGTGAAGGCGTCGTAATCTTCATTCTCATGGGTCAGTCAACCTGCATTTAAGTGGCAATCATTTATCGCTAATCGCTTATATAGTTAGTTATCGACATTTGTCGATACGGCAAGAATCTCCCAAAATAAACAAAGGAGCTGCCGAGGTAACCGGCTATCCGTTTGGCGCATCTTTATCCAGACGCGTAAACACTTCATATAATATGATCATGAAGCTTAGAGGTTTCGGAGAATAAGCGCGGCTGGGGATAAATAGATTCTGTGTTTTCACCCATAAAGCGGCATATTGTGTGGGGTATAAGCGATTAAAGGTAAATACATTAGCAATTCAATGCTGGCTACTACTACACTTTTAGGCTTCGCAATCAATAAAGGTATTCTGACTTAATCGGTTATTGAACAATATTTCACACTTCATTCTTTTCTAATGAAAAATTATTCACTATATTCTAAATAGAATCAAAATTTGGCTTTTTTGCCATGAAATTAGTGCAAATGTCGCATGAATTTTAAAACAGAGCCTTATTAAGAAAGCTTTATATATGCATACTCTTATAGTACAATTTAATGTAATCCCCGGAAATGTAATTAATTTGATTTCCGGGCCTTTGGTGTGAATATTGCGTTGAAGTGGGGGGATCGCAATAGTGCAAACTACTGCCGTTAAGGTAGTAGGTTGTATAATCTGCTTTTCCTGATCAACAATTTGTACACACTTACAAGGGTATTACAATACATATGACTCCGACCATCCGGCCGGAGATCAGGTGGAGATATATATGGTTAGGAAATTCGCAAAGAACGATGAAGGTGTCTCGGCCGTTATCGGTGTCATCTTAATGGTCGCCATTACGGTCATCCTTGCAGCAGTTATTGCTGCATTCGTGTTCAGCATGTCGAACGGTGTCAGCAAGCCCTACACTGTGGGCATTACAATTAAGAAGGACACTGCTGGTAATATCATTATTACTAATGTCGGAGGCCCGGATGTCGGACAGCTTGATTTCGTTACTATGTCATTCCAAAAAGGCTCAAGTACTCCCGCATACATCACAGTTACGGGTACGACCCCTGCATACAATGCAACTGTGCCAACTGGGGTTCTAAATGCAAGTTCAAATTATGATATAGACGCGTTACACCCGGTCGGCGGATCATTCACAATTCCAAGTAGCGAATTGACTAGTGGTACCCAAACTCATGTCATTGTAACTGGGCAGTTCAAGGATGGTAAGAACCAGGTAATCGGCGAAGCAGACGTTTAATGTGTCTGATTCCTTTTTTCTTTTTTACATGATTCTTGTTTCAGATAATTTTTCTTTACTCCCCATTATTAATTGAAACCAAATTTTACTTTTATTTTGGTAATTAACTTTCTATATTTTACTTACTCATCAAATCTGGAATAATTTATCGACTTCTAAGCAAATATCCAAAAAGTTTTCATGCAATATGAAAATTGTGTTTATTTCAAGCTTAAATTTTGTAAAACTTGTGAATTTGAAAGCTATTTTCAAAACAGAGGCCGTATAGGAAAGTTATTTATAGACAGAAGCTAAATAGGCAAGTAGGCAAAGTCGCATAGAATAAGTTGGAACGAATCCAATTTATACCCATTAATATGGGCGAAATGCACTTGTGCAGGATCGTCAAATAAAGGGTGAGTAAATGTCTGTTGAAAAACAGGCAAAATGTCGACGAATCTGTAACCGGCGCAAAATGCGATTTCGCATAAAAATGGTCACTCTGGCCATCCGGCCGGAGACCAATGGTGGAGATATATATGGTTAAGAAATTCGCAAAGAATGATGAAGGCGTATCGGCCGTTATCGGTGTTATCTTAATGGTCGCCATTACGGTCATCCTCGCAGCAGTTATTGCTGCATTCGTGTTCAGCATGTCGAACGGTGTCAGCAAGCCTTACACTGTGGGCATAACCATCAAGAAGACCGCAAGCGGTGACGTCCTGATTACCAATGCAGGTGGTCCGGATGTCGGCCAGCTGGATTACGTTAACATCTCATACCAGCCGAGCACCTCCGCAACTGCAAACACTTCGCTGACTAACCAGATTGCTCTTCAGACTGTTGGCGGATCCATTACGATCCCGGCCGCAAACGCGCCTACCCCGACCCACGTCATCGTAACTGGTAAGTTCAAGGATGGTAAAGAGCAGGTAATCGGTGAAACGGACGTATAAACGCCCGGTTCACTATCTTTTAATTTTTCTTTTTCTCACGGTCTTTTCATATTATGGGTTTCTAACTTTTATAATGCGGCAGCATTTCACTTCTGCAATTACAACAAGCATACAGAACCTTCATTATCCCCAACCACATACTCTAAAAACAGGCATTGCAATACTCGAAAACCTGCAATCCTGAGAAGTGGTAAGCAAACAAACAACAAACCGTAGTTGTCTTAAGCCGGTCATGGGTCGATGTCGGCTTAAGACACCTGCGTTATACTCCTTATTCTGGCATCTTCACGATATCCAAAAAAATTTACGGGCTCAACTTCTATCCTCTAATCTAAACAAACGATTAATAAGCAACCTTTATATAGTTTAATATTATTATATTAAATTGTAAATAGCGCCGACTAAATATCTCAATTAAGCCCTGCAGCACTTAGAAATTGATCAATCTGTGCTTTAGTGCAGCAAAATATCCGCCTGACATATAAACCTCTCCAGCTTGCAGGGCATCGGCGCTTTCTGGCAGACAATTATCTGTGGAGGCTATTCTTACTATGCTTAACCCTGAACGAAAAAACGGGCAGGGGATGTCTACTGTAATGGGCATCATCTTACTACTCCTCGCAACGGCGACTCTCGCTGCCATGGTATCGGCTATTGCCCTCTCGTCGAGCAATGTTGAACAAAGTAAGCTAGTTTGCGTGACAGTCGATCGCATTGCTGCCAGCACGGGCCAGGGCACGGGAATCATCTCTGTCCAAAACATGGGCGGCATGAATTCGGAAATGCTCCAGCAAGGCACGCCCGGCACGGACGGTATCAAGGTCTTCGTGAACGGTGTCCAGGCCAGCACTGTCACATATCCAGCCGCTGCTGCGTCGGCTTCCTATGTCGGCCCCCAGCCTGGCTCGATCCAGTATTTCCAGGTCGACTCCGGGGCTGAGGTAACCGTTGTGGCTTGCTACAATGATAACACCGAGTACCAGGTCTGGACGGGGACTGTTCCATAAAATGTATTTGACAAGATATTTTATTGCAGAAACTATTTACGTACAAAACCTTACATAAAATTACGATAGAGGGTACGCTGTATGATGTCATGGGCTGCAATAGGGCATTACATCTCTTCCTTTACATCAATTGTAACTAAACCTAAAAATGCTACTCAGGTATGGGTTGAGCGTACGCCTGAAAGTGAAGATGAACGTATTGGCGTGATCAATGCTATCAATAAAGACGTCGAAGATATGAAAAGCGGCAAAACTGAAACTCACACCTATTCTTTAGCTGAGTTTGAAGAAAAGTTCGCTTAATTCATCTTTTCTTTCCACCATTTGTCGTAGTCTTTATGATCGTCGAAACAATGCCGTATATACAGCTTACCATTTTCAATATAGTATGGTAAGCGTTTTTCACTGCCGATCTCATCAACGCACCATATTCGATCGTTTAGGTGTAAGAACTTAGTAGGTGGTGGCTGTTTCTCTGCTATCTGAGCAATCCGATGGATGAATATCTTCCTTATCGACCCATCCATCTTGTGTAGTTCTTTCTCAGCATCAGTAGAGAGTACGATCTGAAGTGGCATTTTGTTATTCGATAGTCGATTGTTATCCTATCCTATATAAGTTTGCACAATACTGAAAAAAGATATGATATACAATAGCGTTGTCACCGCTTCCTGATCGGTAAATTATCAATACTTAATTTTTCAATTTAATGACTGATGCATAACTATGTCAGCCGAGATTGATCCTCGGCCTTCATCCGGTTCGCTTGTTCCAAATATGTGACGTAAAATACGAACGATCTGACGTACAGGTTGATGGTCTCCCCTGTGAGCCCTAAACCTCTCATGTAGACCCGGATTCTGTCCAGATCCGATAAGCTTAATGTCAGGTTGTTGATCCGCCGCAGGATCATGCCGTTGCATGCGATGATGCCCCTCACCTGCTCTTCCGGAAATTTGTACACGGCCTTCAGGTACCTGTAAAACCCCGAGAGGCTGGCATGCAGCTTATGGTCTGTTTTTGCGTCTTCCATGGTACGATCTACGATTGGCGGATTTTAATACGGGACTGCAAGAAAACACGGGTTGAACTGGGGGGCAAGCCGTGATCATCTCGCGAGTTTCGGGGGAACAAGCTCTGAACTGTATTGATCGGAGGTTGCTATCGTGCCGGCGTCAAAAATAAGACGAACGCTGGGCTGTGGATTTCTGGTTGTTTATATAGCGTTCGTCCACGTTCACGGGTCAGGTGCAACATCCACCAAATACTGGCCACTCAGTAACGAGCACAGCGCAGCGTTCGTTTTTTCGAGTCACGCATGAATAATAATTTTCAATCGTTTCACGGCGATCTTCTCCGGAAACAAAAAAGGTTATCTGCTCGCACGTTATTATAGTTACAGCTATCGCCGATAGAGGTAAAGAATATGGTTCAGAAGATTATTCTCAAGCTGATCGCACTGACGGCTGTTGTGCTGGTATCGCTGGCTACTGTCCAGGTAGCAGTTGCCGCAGAGCACGCCGCAGCCTCCGCAACCCCGGACGTCACAATCATCCTCGGCACCATGGGCCACAAGGTCTCCGGTGCCATGGTCAAGATCGACGGCGCTGAGGTTGGCAAGACTGACGCCAGCGGCAACCTGACGCTGAAGGAGCCTCTCACGGGCAACCACTCGGTTACTGTCTCGATGAAGGGCATCAACGAAACCACCGTGTCCGCAGACTTCACTCACAAGCCTGTCGTGGTCAAGGTCGGACCCGAAAAGTACACCCTGAAGCTTACGATGCATATCACTGACAAGAACACCAAGCACGGCATCGAAGGCGTGAACGTCTACAACAACAAGTACCTGATGGGCACCACCGACGCCAACGGCGACCTCGTCATCGACGGTTTCCCCCAGGGCCTGTACCTGATGAGCCTCGAAAAGCCCGGGTATAAGACCTCCAGCGCAGTCATGGTCTTCTTCTCGGCCAAAGCGCCCCAGACCTTCACCATGACGCCGACTGCGGCTTCGACCACGCATTAAGCGCTATCAGCTTAATGCCCAATCTTTTTTGATATCTTTTGTCGTCCCGACCCTAACGACACTACGTAATACCTTAACCATGAGCAGCATATTAGACGCAACGCTTTCAACCATGTCTGCACGGCTCTTTATCCTGGCAACTGAAGATCAAATATTTGAACCACTGCGGCACGGCGACACGGAGACAAATCGAAGTAGGGTAACAAGATCAATTGTTCTAACCACGGCGGCACGGCGGCACGGAGACAAATCGAAGTAGGGTAACAAGATCAATTATTCTAACCACGGCGGCACGGCGACACGGAGACAAAGGCGAACCGGTAGAGCAAGACTTACTGGTTGAACCACGGCGGCACGGCGACACAGAGGCGGGTGACTCTCGAACAACTCAACTTCTTTTTTAATCCACGGCGACACGGAGACAATGCATTAACTAACGGTTGTGAATTTGCCCATAATTTACTGTAAGTTCTGATTGATGCCTTTGCTACACTGGGATCGATCGGTAAATTGAAAAAAATGAAATACTCTAATGGTTGTTAGTTTGCTACTCTTTTTAGGCCGTCCGTTAGCATGACTGAATTGAAGTTTAGAAGTAAGCCCAGTCTCAGGTTCATGAGTTTCAGGTAAGTCAATAGTTGAGCACTATGTATGTCTGCCAATTCCTCAACGGTTTTGATTTCTATGGCAAGCTGTTTTCCACCAGGATATCGATACGCAGGTTAGTATTCAGGTATACTCCCTCGTAGTGTACCGGGACCTGTGTCTGGGATTCAACAGTAAATCCCATCTTTCTTAATTCATACAAGAGACAGGCTTCGTAGACACTTTCCAGGAGTCCTGGTCCCAGTGTTCTATGGACTTTCATAGCGGCATCGATAGTCAGGGTGGCCAGGTCATTCAGCTCTTGACTTATGGGTTCAATTCTTTTCATTTCATACACCAACTAATTTTCAATAATATGAATATATGTTATATGGTTGATGAATAAGCAAACTGAAACTAATGGTGCGGTACCCTAGACTCAAGCCACTGTACTATCTAAGATCAAATAAATGATGATCAATCGATTGTACTGGTACACAATGTCCCCGTGTCGCCGTGGATTAAAAAAGAGATTGTTGTTGACGTGGTTCGCACCGTCTCTGTGTCGCTGTGCCGCCGTGGTTTCTTTTACCATCTTGCTCTTCTGGTTTGCCATTGTCTCTGTGTCGCTGTGCCGCCGTGGTTAGTTATCTGGATGTTCTGGCTATCACGAAAAATGTTAATACTCTTCAACCGCCATACTTGTCCTTATCATGGTTGAGGTTCTCGCGGACGTGGGCGGGAGCCCGGGGAAGGATTGCCGGGGCTTCTGTAAGTACTGCTATTTTAAGCTCGTGAAGGACGTGCCGGCCTTCGGGTGTAAGTACTGTATGCCGTTTCAGAAGGGGTGCGACTACTGTACCCGGGGCGTGAAGGAGCAGTATCCAGGCTTTAAGCCTCTGATGATGGTGATTCCGGAGGTCCAGCAGGCGCTCATGTTCAACAGAGACTGTGTGGAGAAGATCACTATCAGCGGCGGCGGGGATGTGAGCTGCTATCCTGAGCTGAAAGAGCTCGTTCAGTTCCTCGGCCAGTTCGGGATACCTATTCACCTTGGCTATACCAGCGGTAAAGGCTTCGAGGGTGCCGACGATGCTGACTTCTTCATCGATAACGGGGTGACTGAGGTCACCTTTACCGTGTTTTCCGCAGACCCGAAAAAGCGTAAGGAGTACATGAACGACAAGCAGCCTGAAGAGTCTCTTGAGGCCCTGCGCCGGTTCTGTAAAGCGTGCGACGTCTACGCTGCGTCCGTCCTTATTCCCGGGGTCAACGACGGGAAAGACCTCATCAAGACCTGCGATATGCTGCAGAAGTGGGGCGCTAAAGGCGTTATCCTGATGCGGTTCGCCAACTCGGAGGAGCAGGGGCTCATCCTGAAAAACGGCCCGCTGATCAAGGGTGTGAAGCCTCATACCATCAAGGAGTTCGAAGATATCGTCCACGATATCGCTTCGAAATATAAGTTCCGGGTGACCGGCACTCCGCTGGGCGATCCGTTGATCGGCTCTCCCTTTGCCATCGCGCATCATCCGAAGCTGTTGAAGAAGCTTCCTCCTGTCACAAAAGAAGCCACGCTTATCACGGGCACTGTGGCCGGACCGATGCTGGCGGATATATTCTCCCAGCTCGGAGGCACCGTCAACGTCGTGGCAGCGAAGAAGGACATTGCCTGCCTGCTTACTATCGACGATCTCAAGGGCATCGATCTCAAGAATGTCAAGGATACGGTAATCCTCCCGGGTCGCTCTTTCGTCTGGGATAAGGATGCTGAGGAAGTTCTCTCTGCCGATGGCCTCGAACGCTTTATCCGTAGAGGCCCCGATCGGCTGACCGCAGACGGGGAAATGACCATCGGTATGTCTAAGAAAGAAGTCCTGGACTTCGAAGTCGAGGCGTTCACCGAGCTCATCCAGATGATCAACATCTACGGGCTGGAGCCGAAGAAAGCCAAAGCCATACCTGCTCCAAAACCTGCCCGGCAGATCAGGTCTCAGAAAAAGTAAACTCTATATACCGGTACCGCTGCCTGCTGACGGTCGGTGCCTCTCATTTTACTTTTCACCAAAAAAGTCAGCACACCATATAATATTGCCAGTCTGAATTCTGATCGATGCAGGCCTCGGCTATCAAGTTTGACCTTAAAAACCGGGATGGCTACGTCCGGTGTGAGTTCTTCAAGGGCAACACTGACAAAGGTGTCATCTACATGCACGGGGTGGGCGGAGGGACTCACGGCCCTTCCAACATCTATCATCCGATGGCCGATGATCTCCAGAAGTCGGGCATCTCTTCTCTGCTGATCGACTGCAGGTACGATTCTGTTCTCGAAGAGTGCATCTCAGACATCCTTGCCTGTATCGAGTACCTCGATAACCAGGAGCATATTAACAGGATCGGGCTCATAGGGTGGTCCTTCGGCGGCGCCGTAGTCATTTCTGCAGCCGCTGCCGACGAGCGGGTCAAAACCGTAGTTACTGTGGCGAGCCAGTCATACGGCACAAATGATGTGTCCGATATCGCTCCGAGGCCGGTTCTGCTGATCCACGGCACCAGCGATAAGACCTTGACATACCAGTGTTCGGTCGACATAGCCAAACGGGCGAAGGAGCCAAAAAAGCTGATCCTGTTCGAGGGTGCCGATCACGGCATCAGCCAGAATAGTAAAGAAATGTATGACCTGGTCCGGAGCTGGTTCCTCGAGAATCTATAATACTTGTACAGTCGGAATTAGATATTACATGCGCGTTTCTGGTTGTTCATATGGCCTGAGATAGCAATACGAACGCTGCGCTGTGCGTTTCTGATTACTCTGATGACGTGAGACAGCAACACGATCGCTGCGCTGTGCCAGATCACAGATTGTTACGGATTGCACAGATTGCAGAGATGACTATATTGGATAAGATGAATACTACGAATCATTCTATTTTGTTATCGATTAGCATCTGTGCAATCGGTGTAATCTGTCGTAATCTGTGATCCTGGCACAGCGCAGCGTTCGTCCACGTTCACGAGCACATAGACAACTTTTTATGAGTATCATAGAAATAGTGGCCGGCACAGCGCAGCGATGGGATTGTCCTATTGTTAAAAAGGAGCCTGATAGACTGTAATCAGTCCGTCTTATCGCTACCATTCAAGTTATTCTTGTGGTTGTTCTCGTAGACAATGCAGCCCGGGCATTCGTCCTTGATCGTTTCCGTATCCCGGTGCTCTTCTTTGTCTGACTCGAACACCCGCATCGCCTGGGCGAGAGCGGCCGTATTAGACAACGCGCTGGCCAGCAGGATGGTTTCGAACACCTGCTCTTCTGAGATGCCTTTACGTCTGGCGACGCGCAGGTGCATCTTCAGGCAATGGTCGCACTTTAAAGCGGTGGCCACGCCTATCGTGATTAGCTCGACTGTCTTCTCGTCCAGGTGCTCCGGGTTGCGGAGGACGGCGTCGTCGTAGATAATCTTGGGGAGCAGCACGTTCGGCTTGTCGCTCATGGCCTTGAGGATGAAGGGGACTTCACCATAGTCATCCTCTATGTTCTTGAGCAGTTCCTGTACTGCGTCATCCGGCTCTTTTCCGAAGATTCCTTTCAGCGTGTTTTCGAACTTCAACGTGCATCCCCGCTGTGAAAATGATAGAGTAGTTATCCGTCTGGGAGTATTTATAGGTAACCGGAACACGAGGGCGGAATGCTTTTGTGTCCGGACCTACACATACCTACCGATGAAACACCGGCGGATAATGCCCTTTATCTCTATGATCATCTACTCTGCTATCATCGTCGTGGCCGACGTTCTGCTCGCGGGGGCTTATACCCTGGTGACCGGCGGGGGAAGCATCCTCGTAACCCTCTCAAACCTGTTATTTATCGAGGGTGGGGTCGTTCTGCTGCTCGGGGCTATCGTCGAGTTCTTCCATCTCGCGGGCCGGGAGGATCGCATGGTCGTAGCTACCAGGGTTCTTTATCCGATCGGGGGCAATGAGAGTAAAAATGATGTGGAAGCTAACGTGGAAATTAGTCATCCGGGCTGGCTGCTCATCTTCCTGGGTGCGCTCCTCATCTTCTACTCCTTCACTTTTATCCTGCTCTTCGCAAAATAGGGCAGTGCTAACAGGCTTACTTCAAAAAGTATAAATCCTTAGATCAGGATGATTAATCTATGCTCGGCCGCACTGCCCCGATTCTCATAGCGGGGTTCGTCTTCCTGGCTCTGGTGGCTCCGGCTGCCACTGCAGATCAAAACATACCTTTACCACAGACAGAAGAATTTTTGTACCAGGATAAGCAGCGGCCGATTATCATTCACCTGATACAGGTGAACACAACGGATAAGCCGCTCATGAATATTTATCCGCCGGAAAATTCCCAGAACCTCAAATGGGTTCGCCTTGTTTACAGCTACGAGAATACCGGTGATTCCCAGGTCAGGGCGTTCATCAAGGTCATCTTCGTGGACAGCAACGGAAACCAGTACCAGAACACGAACGAGGAGTACACGGGTGAATATGTGCTGCCTCACACCATCACCGACCCTAAGTTCGTCGAAGTGGCGGTGCCGAAGAACGCCGAGATCACGCAGTTCATCCTCCGTCAGGGCTTCTATGAGACCGTTTACGAGATACCTAAAGTCACGGTAACGCCGACTTCATCTGTCCCGGCAACGACAGTGACCGGTACTCCCACGCCCGACGCCGTCCACAGGGGCATCGATGGCTGTCTGCCCTTCATACCCTTTGCTATGGCAGGAGGCCTTGCAGCCGCTGGTATGGTCATCAACAGGTCCGGGGTCAGGCGCCGTCTGCGGTAATCCTGAGTAAAAAATAAGAAAGTTACGTATGGCGGAGAATCGCTTATTTTTTCCGGCTTCCGGCGGCTACCACTCCCACGACCAGCAGAGGCAATATTATTGCGGCACACAAGCCTGTGGGATTCCCTTCGTTCCCGGTAACTGCGCCGATGTTAGCTGTTTTCGCAGTCTCCGTGTTTCCCGCCCAGTCTACGGACAGCGCATAAACCGTTATCTTGTCCTCGATTGACACGTTAAAGGGGCCGGCATACCTCGTCCAGCTGGCACCATCGAAGCTGTATACGGTCTTCAAGATACCTGCACCGCCTTCGTCGCTTGCATTCAGCGTAATCCGTGCAAGGGACGAGTTTGTCTTGTCCAGGTCCACGAGGATTGCGGTGACAGGCGCTATTGTGTCAGTAACCAGCGGAGAACTATTGTCTCCGGGCGCCGGCAGATCGACAGGGGCAATCAGAGAGCTATTCCGGGAGAGAATCGACGTATTCCCGACAGGCCGAATTAAATAGATCGCCGGATTGGATTTCATACCTGGAACAACCTTAGAGCCGGGTTTTATCAGCCCAATGCCCTGAGTGGGTGCAGGGGTGGCGGTGGCACTAATCGATGATCCCTGGGCTGTGGTAGCTTTCCATGTAGGGGTCGGGGTACTGGTCGCAGTAGCTGCCGGCAGGTTAGCCGTACCTTTTATGCCCGGCTGGCTAATGTGCCCTATTGTGGCCGATTTGTTCATCCCTGTCGGGGTAATGATCGAGGAAGTCCCGGGCGTAGCTGATATGTGCCCCTGGTATGTGGACTGGTCACCTGACTGGGTGCCTGTCACTGTAAACGTCGCTATGCTTATCACTGTGGCGTAATACGGAGCAAATTTCTGGACCCGGTGAGCGTAATAATCCGTCACGTACGCATACCCTTCATCGTTCACTGCAATATCGCATGCCCAGGTGAACTGGCCATCGCCCGTCCCGTCTCCCCCGAACTTGCCGATGTAATAGCCGTCTGGTGCATACATTTTAACCCAGTGGAAATTATCCACCACGAAAACTATGCCATTTGAATCCACGGCAATTTTCGCAGGGGCAGATAGTTCTCCATCTCCGGCTGCGTGGCCAGTCCAGTCCTCGGTGTAGTCACCATTCGGCGAGAACTTGTGGACGCGACGGTTCATCAAATCCATTATGTACATATTTCCGGCATGGTCCACCGCGACAGATCCCGGCTGGTTGAACTGGTATGGCCCGCTGCCGTAGCTGCCCCATTGTGTGATATAATCTCCGGTAGCTGAATGCTTAAGGACGCGATCGTTATTCCCGTCCGTTATGTAGAGATTGCCGTTTGGATCTGTTGTAACCGCGTTGGGGCTTATACTTGCAGAGCTTCCGCCGATAATACCGCTGATGAAGAGAAACGTATAGCCGGCGCTGCTACCACTACTAATACACTTTCGGACCTCGGTTTCATCAGTGACATAGATCGTATCGTCCGAGTCTGCCACGAGATCTGTGGGTTTCCAGCTACCGTCTGAAGCGCCGAATTTCTGGATGAAGTTGCCGCCCGACCCAAATTTCTGTACCCGGCCGTTCCCATAATCTGCGACATACACCTCTCCACTGGGGTCGACAGTGATTCCCATCGGATTCTGCAGCTTACCATCCCCGTCTCCGTATCCGCCCCACTTATGTACATAACTGTAGGTGGGGTAGGCGGCTTTGGCGTTTATCTCGAGGGTATACAGGCCAGGCCTGACCGGATTGTTGGCAGAGTCTCTGCAGTCCCAGATGACATGGTTTACGCCGGGTTCGAGGGTGCCAGCATCCAGAGTCCTGATGAGATTCTTGTCGGGATCGTATATGTCGATCGTGATGGCGGCTCTGGTAGCGTGTAGTGTGAAAGAAATGGTCGCGCTGTCGGTATTTTGAATAATCGTACCGGGGGTCATCTGGATGTTGGTCACGGCCAGCTGAGAATTTGCGCTCGCTACACTCGCGCTCGCTACGCCAGTCAGAATATCGCTTATGATATACAGGGATATCGCTAATATCAGAATTCCTGAACACGATATCTTCATCGCTTTTGCCAGTACGATCGAAAGAAAACCACTCTTCACTATCTGCTTCATACCACCACTCCCAAAATGCCCTTCTTTCTGACCGGCGTCTCGGGCCAGCCAGGTGCTTAACTGGATATTAAGGGATAGGTGCATATATAATTAGTTTCTATTCTGGCTTAGCTGAACTAAAAAAGACTGGGCGATATGGGCCGGGAGGTTTCCCTCCGGCCACAAAGGATCTATCTTCAGATAACAAACCCGGTTTCGGACTTAGGCAGTATCCTCAGGATGATGTAATCTTTCATCTTCGAGCGGTAGAGCTTTGCTACCTCTCTCATGTATATGCCCTCGTCGAACTTGACGTTGAGGATGCGGTCTGCGTACTCGTCGTAGGGTACCTTGATGCGGCAGCCGTTCAGCTGTAGCGTGATCGGCGTCGGAGACAGCGATTCGGGGATGTCGGGTATCTGCTTTTCGATCTCGTGCATCACTCTTGGCGGACTGACGCTGAGGGGGTCCTTGTCCAGCTCTTCCCGCCGCTGGTCAAGCACTTTGCCTGTGGCATCCACGAGCTTATCCAGTATAGCCAGCTCGTCTTTCTGCCTCGTCCTGTGCATGACTCTGCCAAGGCCTCCGATGTAGTCGACACATCCCGGTACTTCGGATACCTCCATAGTCGGGCCTCCCGTGACAATTATCGGTATCTCGATGTCCCGGAACAGCTTGGTCTTTTCCTTGATGCACTCCCGGAAGTTGCCGTAGGTGAAGACTGCGCAGTCGTGCTCGTTGATCAGGTCGATTTCAGCTGCCTTGAGCTGTGCCACGCGTTTGCCTACGCCTCTGGCCAGGCCTATCATGTTCGTCTTGGAGCCTGCCCTGCGGAGGTACTCGGCAAGGTCGCAGGCCAGGTGCGGTAAGTGCTGGTAGGCCAGCGTCGGGGTGACCACGGCTATCTCGGCGCCGGCGAGCGGGGCCTTGGTGAGCTTGCCCAGCAGTTCTTTCGACTTGGCCTCGATCAGCGGCAAATCCGCGTTCGGTACCAGCATGACTGCGATGACGTCCAGCTGGAGCACGTTTTTCTGCAGGATGTACCCGCCGAGGTCTTCGACCAGCTCGATCATCTGCTCGTGCTTGTAGATGCCACCCTGGTAAATCAGTGGTTCCATGCCTGTTCAGGCCTCCTTGTCCTGCTTGATCTCTTCCCTGATGCGGTGGCAAACTTCCATCCAGGCGGGCTTGATCGGGTCTTCCGAGGCGATGAAGGCGAGCGTATGCTCGGAAATGTAGTGCTTGCGGACCCTGAAGCCTTCGGGGGCTATCCTGATCAGCGCGTCGATCACCGCTTTCTTGAGCTCGTCCTTCGGGTCGTATACCACGATCGAGGATATCTCGTCGTGCAGGCGGCCATAGTCGCCTTCCATGGGTACGATGACCGAGGTTCTGTCAGTCGGGATAATCTTGTCTCTCCCGAACTTCAGGTAGAGCTTGCCTACTGCCGTCGAAGCGTACTGCTCTTCCCTGACCGAGACCATGATGCCTTCGTTGACGCCGTTGATGTCTGCCACGTCGCCGAGAGTAATGGTCGGCAGACCTTGCCTGAACATTCCCACTATGATAAACACGGGCTCCTTCGGGTCGATGTAGACTCGCAGGCGGCCGATAGCCCTCACCAGGTTCAGGTCGGTAAGCACGTCCCGGATGACGCTCTCGTATTTCTGAGCGCCTTCCTCATCCACGCATTCTACTTTGAAGACTTCGAGGGGCTCCATCATGTCACTGATCATCCTGTCCTTTCCCTCCCCTTATGCCGGAGACGAGAAGGGCGGCGCCAACTGCGCCGATGTGCTGGGAGTACGGCGGGACGACGATGTCGATCTTCAGCAGGTCGCCCATGGCTTTCACCAGGCCGATGTTAAGCGAAGATCCGCCCACCATGATCACCGGTTTTTTCACCTCAATCTCCTGTAACTGCTGCTCGAAAACCTGTTCAGCGACGCTGTAGCAGGCTGCTGCCGCCACGTCTTCCCGGGCGTGGCCCTGGGACAGTGAGTTGATTAAGCTCTGGGTGCCGAAGACGATACAGTAGCTGTTCATCGTTACCCTGGAGTGGTCGCCTTTGACTGCCAGCGCGCCCATGTCTCCGATTTCCACGCCCAGCCTGTTGGCCGACTGCTCCAGGAACCTGCCCGATGCGCCGGCACAGATGCCGCCCATCGTGAAGCTTCCCGGAATGCCGTCCTGGACTGAGATGGCCTTGTTGTCCATGCCGCCGATATCGATGACCGTGGCCGGGCCCTTCTGCATTCCGGCCAGGTATACGGCGCCTTTGGAATTGACCGTCAGCTCTTCCTGGATGAGGTCGGCATTGTAGTGCTTGCCGATCAGGAACCTGCCGTAGCCGGTGGTGCCGATCCCGTTCAGCTCTTCTCTCTTGACTCCGGCTTCTGCCAGCGCTTTGCTGAAGGCTTCTTCTGCGCTCTTGAGCACATCCGTGGATTTGACCCAGCCCGTGCCTATGATCTTGTTATCCCGCATGATGACGGCCTTAGTGGTGCTCGACCCTGAGTCGATGCCTGCTGTCAGGCCAGACTGCTCTTCCCTCGCGAGCAGGCTGCGGCGGAGCGCAGTGGTCGATAACGCTTCCATCCTGGTCAGCAGCGTCTCGTGAGATGTTCTCTCTGTAAAGGAGTAGCTGATGACCGGTAAGCCGGACTGCTGGTGCAGGTAGTCTCTCAAAGCGTTCCTGACGATGGCGCCTTCGGCGCACCGGAAGCAGGTCGTGATGAAGACTGCATCCGCCTTGGTTTCGCCTTTGGCGATGCTCTTGGCCCGGGCGATCATCAGGCGTAAGTCAGGGCTGGCTACCTGCAGGCCGAACGCGTTGGCGTTCTCCTTCACGTTGCCGATCTCTACCTCGGGAAAGACGATCTGGGCGTTGACCTGCTCTGCGGCCTTCTCGATCTCGGCCTGTACACCGCTGTGCTCCGAGCCGCAGGTGAGGTGCGCTATGCGTATCTTCCTCATTGGCTTCCCTCCGCCTTCGGCGCCACTTTCTCGGTCAGCTTATCCAGGAACTCGTTGACATATAACACGAAATTTTTCGCCTCGTTTTCGTTTTTGGGATACTGTAACTCAAGCACTGGCACTCCTTTCTTCCGGACCACGAACTTCAGCAGCTCGTTTGTTCTGGCGCAGCCCATGCACCCGAACATGTATTCGGCGTCCTCTACGATGATCGCCGCCTCCGCCTGCTCGATCAGCGGGTCCATCAGGGCCATCCGGCCTCTGACGCCCGACGGAATCTCGATGGCGGCGTACTTCAGGCCCTTCTTCGGGTCGTCCGGCGTCATGTTCATCGGCGGGGAGTCCAGGCTGGGGCTGGTCACTTTCTTGCGGACTTCGCTCATGAGCGTCAGGGGCTCGTGGCCGAAGCGTTCCACCAGATCGGCTAATATGAGGCTGTTAGGGGGATAGATAAAAATCTTCATTGCGCATCTCCTTCTGCGATAGTCGAATTGATGATCTCCTTGAACTTATCAACGTCAATGTTCTTCGGCCTCGGCTGGGATACTGGCTTATTGCCCCGCTCCACGAGCACCAGGCCTTTGCCTATATCGGGCAGGATGTCCAGCTCTTCCTTCAGCTGGTGGAACCCCGGCCTCGGGCCTCCTCCGCGATCGGCGCGACAGCGTCTCTTGTCTCCCGAGGGATAGCCGCGTTCCTTGATGAATATCTTGTGAGGGTGTTCGTTGCGCAGCTCTCCTGCGAGCCGGTTCACTTCGTCGCGTTTGCCTGTGATCATCAGCCCGTAGCACGTCTCTTTGATCACTACGTCGCTGGTAATTTTGTAAGCGCTGATCGCCACCTCCGCGGGTAGCAGCGAATCCGATATGACTACCATCTTGGTGATAATATCGTCCTGTGTCGCCATCATCGCACCTCCGTGAAGTAGACGGTTTCCTTATCCTTCGTCTTTCTCAGCTTTTCCATGTTCAGCACCCGGCCGATAATGTTGGTCGCGACATACTTCTCCCCTGTGGGGCCGAACTTGCTGCTGTCGCCGAACCTTACTCCCACCATGCCGGCGTACTTAGCGGCCATGTTGGTCAGCCCTATTTCCCCGGCCGCCACAGTCATGCCCTCATCCGGCTTGTTCTCCGGTATGAGTTCTCCTACGTGCACGGTCTTGCCCTTGAAGAGGAGCGTATCCTCGTACTTGAAGAATACGTTGAGAGCTCCCACGTGCTGCTCTTTCAAGCCCGTGGCCCTGCGGAAGTACTCGACCGACTGGGGCGCGACGTTATCGTACAGCTTGATCTCCACAAGGTTCTCCCTTGGAATCGATGTGATTTTGACGGTGCCGGAACTGACGATCTCCATGGTCGTCCTGGGCGTTTGATCGACGACTACGGCATCCTCGCCCTGGTGGCCGGCCTTCTCGTACGTGACGCCCCGCTGAGTCAGAAATGCCTCGGCAGCTTTCAGGTCCATGCCCAGCACACTGAGGCGATCGGGCATCGTCGTGACCGCTATGCGCTGGCCTGGAGACACAATCTTGACCAGCTCAATGCCGTTGATGACCCTGCCGACGATCGAGTGATAGATGCTCGACGTCATGTCCGCCCTCGAAATGTAGATGCGGCCTTTACCGCTACCGTCTGTGCGGATACTTACAGCGCCTTCACTTCTGGCTCCCAGGTTCTCGTACGGGCAGACCTCGCCCAGCATGATATCGCTGGATATGAACGTGCTGGCACAAAAGTCCACCGGGAACATTCCGTCCTTTACCGCCGCGTAGAAGTGCTCTGCACCTTCCCTGGCCTTCGGCAGCATTTCCACCTGCAGCGCAGTGTGAATTTCCATGCCGTCTTCCACAGGCATCGACGTGTCCATGGTGATAGTCTTGTTAGCGAACTTTTCCAGCTTCACGACCGGCTCGATGGACTTGATGCTATCTTCCTGGCCCAGGCTGTCCAGCACCTTTTTGCCCGAGATAATTTTACCGAAAGTTCCACCGCCTTTGACACCATAGTCAGAGGAGTGATCTGCTTTCGAGATGATCAGGTACGTGTTCTTGGCATCGTAGCCTCCGGTACCGAAGGCCACGTCCCATCGATGGTATTCTGCCTCGGTTTTCCCGGCGGTCACTCCGGTCGGAGCAGGCCCGAAGGCAATGGCGTGGCTGGTAGTCCACTTTGTCCCGGTACCAGTAAACTGGCTGTAGCTGTCCAGCCAGGCGTGCTTGAGCGCTCCGCTCAGTTCCAGCCGGACCTCGCCCCGGGTAGTCATTATCCTGAACTCTGTAGCCACCTCTTTGCGGGCTTCTTCCCTACCGCTGATGATGCCGATGACTGTGCCAGGGTAGTGGCTGGCACCTGCCGCGGCCAGCGCGTCGGCCACCGTAGCACCCTGCTTCACAGCCACCTTTTTCCCGTTGACATCTACGACATATTCTACGCTCAAAGTACCCTCTTCTCCATACCAAAATAATGTTTCAAATCAAATACTTTCTTTTGACCGTAATAAAAGAAAACACTTCCTCTGTTAGTTTAAAAAGATGGGCCTCACGGGCCCTGCGCCATGATCTGGCGCTCCTGCTCGGTGACCTTAGAGAGCACGGTATTGACGTCGCCGATGTCGACGATCTTGCCGCCACGCATCAGCATCACCCGGTCGCACACCATGCGGACGAACTCCATGTCGTGGGAAACAATGACGAACGTCTCTCCGATCTCGTCTCTCGAGGACAGGATCGAGTTGGCCACGTCCCGCTTGGTGAACGGGTCCATGGTGCCTGTCGGCTCGTCGAGGACGACGATGCGGGGCTCCCTGATCAGGACCTGCGCAAGCGCTACCCTGTGGCGTTCGCCTTCGGACAGCTCGTGCGGGAACTGGGGGAGGACTTCGCCGCTCTTTTCGTCGTTGAAGCCGGCGATCTGCAGCGTGTGCATAGCCTTTCTCTCCGCGAGCTCTGCCGGGAAGTCCAGGCCTATGGCGTCGGTCAGGTTGTCCACGACAGTCCTGTGCGGGTAGAGGTCATACTCCTGGTGTAGCAGGCCTACGTACTGCTTTGCCCTGCCTCGGGCATAGTAGCCGGGCTCCAGCATGTTGACCCAGTCGTCGCCGATCCTCACTTCGCAGATGCCGTGGGTTTCCTCGAGGTTGCCGGTGATGGCGTTGGACAGGGATGTCTTACCTGCGCCGCTGACGCCGACCACTCCGAAGATTTCTCCTTCTTTCACCTCAAAGGTGACCTTGTTGATCGCCTTGATGATGCCCCGGTCGATGGACAGGTACGTCTTCTCCAGATCCTGTACCCTGATGATCGGGCCGCCGGCGGTGAACTCTTTCTTCTCCACCGTCTTAGAGGATTTCATGAACTCCTTGATCACGTCGTCGGGAGAGCCGTCGATCTTGATCTCGCCGTTGTCCAGCAGGATGGCCCTGGTGGCCATGTCCTTGATCGTCTCCTGGAAGTGCGAGGTGATGAGCACTGTCATGTTATTGTCTTTCGCCGCCTGGACGATGCCCTGGTGGACGATTGCTGCAGTCTTGGGGTCAAGTGTGCCGGTAGGCTCGTCGGCGAGCAGCATCATGGGCTCCTTAGCCAGTTGCCTGGCCAGGACGACCCGCTGCTTTTCACCGCCCGAAAGGTCTCTCGCGATGTGCATCATGCGGTGGGACAGCTTCACCTGATCAATCAGGTCGGCAGCCCGCTGGACAAGCTGGCCCTGGGTGTGGTCTTTGGAATAGTTCACGTCTTCCAGTGCCCGCATCACGTTCTCGATGACCCGGTCGTCGCCGTACAGGGCAAACGTACGCTGGATCATGATGGCGATCCTGGTTGAAATGCTCCTGCGGTCCCCGTCAGTCATGTCGGCTGCTAAGGTATCGACATCTCTGGCCTTCATGGTGCCGCCACACTTCGGGCAGGCTTTGCCGGTCCAGGATGGCGGGTTAGTGTAGCCGCATTTCTCGCAGCTCGCCAGATGGAATACTATGCTCCCGGACGCAGGGATGTCCTCGTCCAGGCCCCGGATCACGTGTAACAGGATGGTCTTGCCGGCTCCGCTACGGCCGATGATGCCGAGAACCTCGCCCTCGTTGATGGTGAGGTTGATGTTTTTAAGTACGCTTTTCTCGCCGTACTTCACGTTCAGGTTCTTAACTTCGATAAAGGCAGTCACTCCAGTTTCCTCCGGGTTATGATTGTAAAGGTTTGAATGTAAAGGTCATTTTCCTTCGGGTAATCGTTTGCTGATCACTTCTTCGACATTTCTAATGTTGTCAATCACGACGTCGGCCGAGTCGTAAAGTATCTGCGGCCGCGGGCCAGCCTGCTGGACGGTAAGCACTCCGATGTCCGCCGCCTGGATCGCCTGGTGGTCGTTGATTCCGTCACCGACCATCACTACCCGGTCATACTTCTCCCGAAGCTTTATGACCAGCTCCTTTTTCCCCGACGGTGACAGGGCATCAAAAGCCCTCGCTTCGGGGAGGCCGAGTTCCCGGGCCAGCGCGGACAGCGACTTACGGTTGTCTCCGGACGCGATATAGACGTCCACCCCCAGTTCGCCCAGTCTCCGGATCAGCTGCTTGACACCTGAGAAAAGCCGGCCGCCTGTGGCCAGCACGTAGGGTATTTCTGAATGGGGCACGTCGACAACGAAACCCATATTGACATAATATATATCTTTACACTTAAGCTTAACCGCGGCGACTGCATCCCGCATATCGCCTATCGTGGCCTGCGTATCTCCCATCGCCGCCTGTGATATCCGATCAGTCGTGCATTTGCTGCGCCTGCAGATGACGTCGAGCCCGATGCTGGACGAGGCCAGGAACGCCGATATAGTAGTCCCGGCGTTGAGCTTATCCAGAAAGTCGGCCGAGTCCGCCCTCATGGCCACAAGGGCACAGCCTTGGTGTTGCAGAACCATGTTGGTCGAAGCCACGTTCTCGGTGATCTGCCCGGTCCGGACATTTTTGGCTACTCTGTACGCCTTTAACAAGGTGCCTGCGCTATCGAAGATCACGGCAGTTTTCATAATATCTATCCTGGTCGGGGTCTACATTCTTCACGGCGTTAAGGGCCGCCGGCAGGCCGCGGTTACTTAAAATCAATATATGTAGCCTATATGATTAGTAGTTTATGATGCCGTAACATCCGGCAGAAATGCGCCGAGCCGGTATCATTCCAGTTTACGAGCTTTCCTGCTGCCTATTTAGGCAGCGCTGCTTACCTGGGCAGCGCTTCGTCAAACCTGCCGCTGAACTCGCCCAGGTCAAAGACCTTGATCAGTGAGCCGTTTTGCAGCATGATGATGTAGCCCCGGTTGCGGAGCATGTCCAGGCTTTCCCGCAGGACGGCATCATCCATGGCGAGGGCTTTTTTCAGCTCCTGTCGTTTGACATACTGGGCTCCTGACTCCTCGATCAAGCGCCGGATTTCCAGGTAGACCGAGATGTCCCGGCGGGATAAGTTCGCATCGAAGTTGCTGATACTGACCGATCGCTTTTTGCCTGCCACCTGCACGCCTTTGATCTCCACGCCGTCGAAGGCGCTGCGGAGGTCTTCGTACGCTTCCACCTGGCGGTTCCACAGGTCGTGATATAGGTCTTCAGTTACTTTGCGCTGAGAATCCAGCAGCCCTGTGGCGCCATCCAGGTACTTGTAGATGGCGTTGTTCTGCACCAGGCGCATGCGGGCAAAGGCCTCCGCGACCTTGACCTCTGCCAGCGGGGTCATGTTGAAGTCTACGGACATCTTTTCCATCCGCTTGCGAGCTTTCTTGATCGAGCTTTCGATGGGCTTGATGTCCTCTCTCCTGAGGTGTGGCTGGCAGATCAGCGCCGTCAGCTGGTACGACACGACGTCTGCCGAAAGCTGCTGCCTGAAATGGTACCTTGACTGAAGGTGGATCATCGGCAGGTGAATGTTAAGCGAGGTGCCCGGGTCAGTCATCAGGTTGACTTCTCTCACCTTGTTCCTCAGCCGTTCCATGCCTGCTTCCTTGCCCGGGGTGACCTGCATGTACACATACGCGGGGTTGACGATCTTGAACCCCGTCGGGATGCAGTCCAGCACGCCGTCTTTGAACTGCCGCACGATGTCTGCTCTGCCGGGCTCGTTTTCCAGGAACGATTCCCGCCTGACGGTAAGGCCGCCTCTGCCCGTCTCGTTCGAAGGGCAGCTGACCAGCTGCAAAGGCAGGACTACGTCCAGATTATCTTTCTCCGCATTTTCGAAGTTGACCGTAGCCTCCCGCCGAAACTCCTCGATGTACAGTTTGGGGTGGGGTAAAATGTTAAGGAGCTCCCTGTCGGGGATCGTTTCCACGGACTTTACTGTAAAAGACTTGTACTGCTCCGGAAACTTTTCCTCGTGCGGAGGGCCGGTGACCTCTATCCTTACAAACTGGTTTTCGGTCAGGAGCCTGTCGTAACCCTCCGGCAGGATGTAATAGGTGGGTATGCCGGCTTTACCCATAAACGGGCTTTTTGACAGGGTAAATATTCTGTTCCCGCCGTCCGGCAGCCACTTGAGCCAGCCCCAGTGCTGCTTGTCCTGATCGTACAGCAGCGCCCGCTCGAAATCTGCAAGCCCGCTGCCCATCCAGTCCCGGATTAAAGCTGCCATGGTGGTACTGTAAGCCCGGCAGGCATATGAAAATTGTGCCAAAGCGTCACTGTGTCCACAGCTATGCTGTGTCCACAGTAATGTATCGCTCACTGTTTCGGGGGCATGAAGCGCATGGCCAGGACTACCATACCTGCACAAATGATCGCAATAACGCCTATCGATATGCCATATGTTTTCAGCAGATTTTCCGGCGTAATCGGGAAGGGCGTCGGAGTGGGGGGCTTCGGTGTCACAGTTTTTCCCGTGGCGTTTGCCGGCGTAGTGGGCTTGACGATCGGAGTCGCCGTAACATTGGTTGATGGCGTGGCGTTAACATCCGGCGTGGGCACAAGCGTCGGTGTCGCATATGCTTTTCTGAGGTTCATAGCAGCGGTCGCCTTCGAAGAATCCAGCACCAGGGGCAGATCTGCTGTTTCATCCCCTGCGGATGCCTGGAGGTTATACCTGCCATACCAGATGTCGTCGAAGCTGAAGCTACCTTCAGCATCGGATACTGCTGTAGCCATCTGGGTCAGCTTGCCCTCGTAAACCCTGAACAGGGTGACTTTAACACCCGGGACAAGGGTGCCATCAGGGTCGCTGACATATCCTTTGATGCTGCCCCGGCTCATGGGGAGAATGATGTCCATGTTATAGGTGCCCCTGATGACCTGCACCTTCGTGGAGTTGCTGAAAGCAGATTCGTTGGCAGTGACCATGTAGTCGCCGGCTGGCATGACTGAGAAGCGATATGTGCCGTTAGCATCGGCCAATCCGCTGCCATCGGTCGAGTTGCCGTTCTCGGTGCTATTGTAGCCCGTATACTTCCCTACACCGTCCCACCGGGAGAGGAATACATTTGCGTATGGCACCGGCTGCATGGTCTTGTCGTAAACGGTGCCGGTGATCATGTTGGGCATTACCAGGTTGATCGACAGGCTCGTCGAACCGCTCCCCGTCGACTGGACGCACTCAGCGTTGATCTTGACGTTCCTGGCCAGGGTATCGGAGGGTATATCACCGTACTGCACCGCCACTTTTCCGCCGCTGGTGGGCAGGATCAGCTCGGTGCCGTTCTGGTTTCCGGCTATGAACTTGCCCGGGTTAGGGTAATAGCTGTCCTGCGAAACTACCACATTCATATTATCGGGAACCGGCTTGCCGTCGATATCGTAAAGCCTGATGACGACATTCGCCCGGGACGTATCATCCGCATTGATGACTGCCTTATCACTCTCAACCGTCATCCGGCTGATGTGCGGGAAGATGCGGACGGTCACAACCGTAGAAGTGCCTTCTATCACCGAGAAGTGCTGGGTCACGCTCTGGCCCCATTCGCCTTTTTTAACTACCAGCCTGTAGCCCCAGGACTCGTCGTTCGCCTCCAGGTTGGTGATGTAGAAGTTGCCCTGGGCATCAGTGGTCACTTTAGCCATGCCGACATCGGTGCCGGTCACGTCCTTCTGGAGCTCGACTTCGGCGCCCGGAATGCCGGTCTGCTGGTCAGGCATGGTGACCCGGCCCATCAGGTACCCGGTCCCTTCGGCGCTGGCACTGGTAATGAATAGCGAGTACACTATCAGTAAGTTCAAAATAATAATTACTGAAGTGAAATAAACCCTATTCATCCCTATTTTCATCTAATACCGTTAATGACGGCTTATCTCTTAAACGTTTCGATAAATCGTGGTATGCTGATCATGGCTACGCAAGAGCGTCCCCGGATAAACCCGGTAAATATGGGTGGCTTGTGTTCTACTGTCACACAAATGCAGACAAGCAGCTATCATTCCAAAACTGACATTGACAACGGGTGGAGTATGATGATCACAAAGTTGCTTGTACTAACGTTATTAGCTGCTGCGGTAATCCTTACCGGTGCCTATGCCCAGGGCGATGGGGCGAAACATGCGATTGCCGTGCTGAAAAATGCGGATGGCGAAGAAGTAGGAGTTGCCCGGTTTACCGAAGATGACCGGGGCGTTGTTCTGGTCAACGTCACAGCGGAAGGACTCCCTCCTGGCTACCACGGCATCCACATCCACGAAAAGGGTGACTGTACTCCGCCCTTTACAGCTGCCGGGGATCATTACAACCCGCTTGGAAAACAACACGGGCTTAACAATCCTCAGGGCCCGCATGCGGGTGATCTGCCAGACCTGAAGGTGAACCGGGCCGGCACCGGGAGGCTTAATGTGACCACTGATCGCGTGACTCTGTCGCCGGGCCCGACAACGCTCTTCGATGCCGACGGAAGCGCCATTATTATCCATGCAGGCTCGGATGACCAGATGACCGATCCGGCAGGCAATAGCGGTGGCCGAATCGCCTGCGGCGTCATAAAAAGGGTTGAGGCCACAGGATAAGCTGTGGCCACAGTATAAGCTGTGGCCACACTTCAGCTCCGGTCAGAACTCTAACCTGCAGGTCGACCCGGCCATGATGTCCTGGTTCCGGATGTACAGGCCGACATCTGCTTCATTGGTGACCGTCACCTTGTCTGCCATGAGCCCGCTGTAGTCATATCTGGCCCGGCCTACGCCGATGGCTTCTCCGAACTTGTTGGCGATGATGACCCGCTCGTTCTGCCTGATGCTTTCGTCCGCCCAGGTGATGGACGTCCCGAAGACATCTCTGCCGTAGAGCACCAGCGATTCCGCCTGGCCGACGACTTCTACTTTCTTCTTCTCTGACGCCCTGGCAATCAGGTACAGCCCTTCCAGCGTCGGCAGGAACTGCTTTTTGCCGACCTCGCCGATACATAAGCCTGCTGTCATGGGCTCCGGGTCTCTGCCGATCGCGAAGAACTTTACCTCCGGCGTCGTGACGAAAATCTCGACCTTATCGCCCTGCTTCGCCACCAGGTTCAGGTCTTTCGACAGGTCGAAAGCCCCCCAGTAGTCCAGCCCCCGGCGAACCAGGGTCAGCTCGTTTTTCTTAAGACCCCTATACATAGCGCAACCTCGCAACGAAAAAGCCTGTCGTATTGTGTATGTGCGGATACATGCGTCTGGCGTTTTTCACTTCGGGGGTGAAGGTCAGGTTCCCGAACTTCCCGATGCCCGGCAAGCCGTATGGCACCGGCTCGACTTTCAACCCATATTTCTTCACTGCGTAATCGATGATCAGCTCGTCCTCTTCCGGGGCATAAGAGCAGGTGGAGTAGACGAGCGTTCCCCCGGGCTTGAGAACTTTCATCGCCGCGTCGATCAGCTCATGCTGAGCGGTGGAGCAGAACTGGATGTCTGCTTCTTCTCTGCTGGTCTTCCTGCTCCGGTCTCTGGCGATCACGCCTTCGCCGGTGCACGGGGCATCCAGCAGTATCTTGTCGGCCTTGATTCCGATCTTGTCTGCCTCCAGCGCATCCATGTGGTAAATAACGGTGTTCATGACTCCGCACCGGCCGATATTGGTACGTAGCGACGGAAGCCTGGCCACCTCTTTCTCGATGGCAACGATCAGCCCTTCGTTGTTCATCAGCTGGGCCATGTGGGTGGTCTTTCCTCCCGGGGAGGCAGCCATGTCCATGACTGTGTCGCCCGGGTTAGGGGCCAGCGCCAGAGGCGGAATCATCGAGGACTTGTCCTGAATGTAGAAATACCCGAGCAGGTGCTCGGCCGAGGCGCCTATAGAATACGGCTCTCCCATGACCTCGAAACAATCCGGAATGTCTGCCGGCTTCAGGATAAATCCTTTATCGGTCAGCCTCTTCAGCAGCGCGTTGGGCGCAATCTTCAGAGTGTTGACTCTGATGTAGGTGACCGGCGGCGCCTCCATGCTGGCCAGAAACTTTTCCAGCTCCGGCACCAGCACGGCAAACCTCGCCACCATGTACTCATTATAGCCATACTTCTTCGCCAGCTCGGAAATGCGGGCGTCTACAGGGAACTCCTGAATTACAACACTTTCCACGTTAAAACGATCCCCTCGTCCATCGGTTCAAATTTCACGAGCTTCAGCTCTACAGCCTCGCTCCGCTCGCCGATACCCGGCCCGTCCATAAATGTGGGCGCCTCTTTGCCCCCGATGATCAGGTTGCCCACGAACACCGATATCTCGTCCACGAGTCTGCGGCTGACCATCGCGTAGTTCAGCGTGGCCCCGCCCTCGATCATCAGCCTGCTGATGCCCCGCTTCTTGAGCTCTGCAGACATCTGCTCCAGGTCGACTTCCTCTTTGCCGCAGACTATGATCTCGGCTTTCTCACGAAGCGCTTCCACACGATCTGCCGGCGCGGCCTGCGAGACTACAACGATTCTCTTGCCCGTGCCTTTTTTAAAGATATCGGCTGTAACGGGCGTCCGGGCCTGCGAGTCCACGACGACCCTGGCAGGGTTCTCGTCCTTGCCTCCGGCAGATCTGCGCTTGCGGCGCTCCTCTGACTTGACCGTCAGGCTGGGATCATCGGCCAGCACCGTGCCGATGCCGACCATGACCGCGTCGCTGCCGGCCCGGAGCTCGTCGACCCGGTCAAAGTCCGCCTTGCCGGAAATCTTGACCTGCTTCCTCTTTTTGGTCGAGATCTTGCCGTCCGCGCTCATGGCTGAGTTGATGAACGTGTATGGCCTGTCTAGCATGATCAAGCCATGGGCTGGTACACGTATATATCTTGCCACACCCGAACGCAGACCAAACTATGTATCCGTAAATGCCGCTATTATATTTGATAGTTTATATAAAAATGCGAAACATTCCCTGAATAGTGAAGTGGAGCAGGTTTTTACTGGTGAGTGCCATCGTGTTCTACGTACTGTACGACATAGTTTCCACGCTGGCAGCGTACAACTTCCTCGGCAGCTTCGAGTACGAGAAGAGCTATTTCATCAAGACTGCCTTCGACCTCGCCGGAGTCCCCGGCTTCATCGCCATCAAGGTAGTCATGTCCGCCCTGGCCATCAGCGCCGCATACCTGCTCATGGAACACTATTCAAGGCTAAGGGCCTTCGGCGCCGGCATCCTCGGCGGCGCCTCCGTCGCAGGCCTCTTCGTCGGGACGTCCAATTTCAATATTTTACTTAACGGCAGCTCCATCTGGATCCTCGGCCTCGACAGCGGCACCATCGCTGCCCTCATCATAATACTCTTCGCCGGCGCAGGGCTAATCATGTCCCGGCCACAACCTGCGAGTGTTGTTCGTTGATCATCGTGAAAAAGATATATGAACAATTATTTGAACCACGGCGGCACGGCGACACGGAGACAACTGTATACTAGCAGTCCATGAACAATTATTTGAACCACGGCGGCACGGTGACACGGAGACCGTGCGGGAAACGACAACTGGGTAAGTTTTCTAACCACGGCGGCACGGCGACACGGCGATAACTCGTACCCATGTAGCAAGGCTCTTTTTTATGATCCACGGCGGCACGGAGGGCTGAGAGCACGGAGACAAACACCTCATCCGGTATACTGATGCTAAACCTGAAAATATTCAAAGGAGGGGTGAAGCTTTCAGGCCTTATATCAGATACACAGGTTGAAACGATTGGATGGTAAGCAGCTTATGGTTAATGCACTGTCTCCGTGCCGCCGTGGGCTGAAAAAGAGTTCACCGTTAACAGTTTGCCATCGTCTCTGTGTCGCTGTGCCGCCGTGGTTCCAGTTACCATCCGGCTTGTCGTGGATCGCATTGTCTCCGTGCCGCCGTGCCGCCGTGGTTAGAACCTCTAATATCCAGTTGTAAGGATAAAGAGCTGTGCCGCCGTGGTTCAATCATCTGATTTCCAGTTGTCAGAATAATGAGCCGTGCCGCCGTGTTTTTAGTTACTATCCTGGCGTTTATGGTTCAACATATCGCCGATAGCGTGGTTTATTATCCTCGAATTGGATTACTTTTGCGCAGCCAAGCATTAGCTATTTATCGTCTTACCTCTAATGGCAAGTCGGTGGTTATACTGCAGGCGACTTTTGACGTGCGGCTTCTGGACTCGACGTATTCGGTGACGCAGAAGAAAGGTGCCGAGGGCAAGGACCGGGAAGAGGTCAACGTGCGCCTGTATGGTAAAACAAGGGAAAACCAGAGTATCACTATCATCTGCCCTGACTTCAAGCCGTATTTCCACATGTTCCGGCCCACGGACGCGCTGCGGAAAAAGCTGGAAGAGCACGAGGATGTGCTCTCCGTCGCCGACATCAGGCGGGAGTATAAGGGTTCGATCGAGGATTTCCTGGAAGTGCGGGTCAGGGCACCGTGGCAGGTCCCCAAATTCAGGACGGAGTTCGAGCTGCAGCACAAGACTCTTGTCGTGAAAAACATCCCTGAAGAGATCCTCGAACAGGTCAGACCCGACCCCGAGTTCACTGTCACCGGCGACGCCCGGGAAGCGAGGCTGACTCCGACGGACCGGGTCTTTTCTCAGAAGCTCATCAGAACTCACAACCTGTTCCAGTACATGGACAAAGAGGAAGTAGAGAAGTTCGAGCTCAAGAGCGTGTTCTTCGCGGCCGACATCGTCTTCACGAACCGTTTCATCTACGACTACGATCTGGAAACGTGCGTTAAGGTTACGGGTGAACTCGTGGACGATCACGGGGAGTATACCACTGAAATTGTCCTGAAGGCCGAGAAGTTCGAGAAGTGCCCGATTTTCACGCCGAAGCTGAAGATCATGAGCTTCGACATAGAAAGCTCGATCAAGTACGGCAACATCTACTGTATCTGTTTCACTGTTTACAACGAAGCTGACGGCACGAAGCAGGACCGCCAGTTCGTCTCGAAGTTCGGGGTACGGAGCGATAGTCTATCCCCGGCAGAAGAAGCTGAGCGCAACGAGGACGAAAGGCGGCTGCTCGCAGAATTTGTCGATGAAGTGCGCAAACTCGACCCTGACGTGGTCACCGGCTACAACATCAACAATTTCGACTTGCAGATGCTGTTCGACCGGTCTAACGGGCTGAACCCTCCCCCGGAGGGCAAGAAAGCCACTGCCGGTGAATACATGAATTTCGGCAGGGATTCCTTAGGAATGAGCCGGCGGGAAAACCGGACGACCGGCTTCGTCACCTGGGACGTCAAAGGCAGGCTATTGCAGGATGCCTGGCTCTCGGTAAAGAAAGAACTGCGCCCGAAGCGAGAAGGCTTAGGCTACGTGTCGCAGCAACTCTTCAATGACACCAAGGATAATATTAACTCGACCAAGATCGATGAGGAGTGGACCGGTCGCCGCGATGAAGTCGTGAAATATTGTCTCAAAGACGCAGAGCTTGCCCTCCGCATCCTTTTACACCCAAGGATCAATACTCTCAATAAACTCATGGATGTAGCGATCCCCTCAAAGCTCCCGGTAAAAGAAGTCTCCGGAGGTCAGAACCGGATGATCGAGAGCCTCATGATCCGGATAGCAGACCGAGAGCAGGTCATCGTACCCATGGCCAGCGGCGAAACCAATGACTACGAGGGCGGCTTCGTGTACGAGACGAAGCCCGGCCTGTGGGAGTGGGTGATCGGCCTGGACTTTTCATCGATGTACCCATCCCAGATCATCAAGCACAACATCTGCTTCACCACGCTCACTAAAAACAAGGCCGATGCCGCTCACGAATCGCCTATCGGAGCGTACTTTGTCTCGAAGGAAAAGCGGTACGGCATCACCCCGCGCATGGTCGAAGGGCTCCTGAACTCCCGGAAAGAGGCCAAGGCCCTCATGAAGAAGGCCAAGCAGGAAGGAGACAAAGACGCGGAGGACTATTACAACAGGCTGCAGAACGCGATCAAAATCCTGGCCAACGCGACCTACGGGTACTTCGGCGCCAAATTCTGCAGGTGGCCCTACAGCCGGTACATCGCCCCCAGCATCACCTCCTGGGCCAGAGACGAAATCCGAACAGTAGTAAACGCCCTCGAGAGCCGGGGCTTTTTAGTCATCGCCGGAGATACGGACTCGGTCTTCTTCAACTCGAAACAACATCGTGACCTCGAAAGCTGCAAGATGATCGGGTTCCAGATCCAGGCCGAGTTCTCTGCAGGCAACATGCACCTTGAGCTCGAAAAGGTCATGGAGCGGTTCTTTGCACACGCCAAGAAGAGGTACTTCGGCAAGATCATCTGGCCGGAGGAAACGTTACTCGTCAGGGGCTATGAGCCGAGAAGGACGGACTCTTTCGACCTGCAGAGCGAGACTATGACTCAGGTCTTCCAGATCGTCCTCGAAGGCAAGCCGGACGATGCGGTCAAGTTCAGCAAGGATACGATTGACAGGACGCTGAAAGGTAAGATCGACCTGCCCAAGCTTGTGATCTCCAAGAGCGTCGCCGAGTTCAGCTCGTATGACAACCCGGATTCCCTCGTCCACGTCAACGTGGCAAAGCGCCTGCAGGAGATGGGCTACGAATTCACCCCGGGCATGAAGACGCCGTTCGTGATCACCAACGGCTCCGCTCAGCCGATCAAAGCCGAGCCCGTCATCGAAGGGCTGGAGTTCACCGCCAGGCCGGACTACAAGTACTATGCCGAGAGGCTGGCGATGGGGCTGGCGCGTATTACTGAAGCGTTCGGTTGCGATGAGCGCACTCTGATGCAGGGGAATTCTCAGAGGACGCTGGACTTGTTCGGGGAGGAAAAGCCTGTGGCCGTGGCTGCGCCTGTGGTGCAGAGAGACGCGGCGAAGAAGGTTAAGACCAAGTCAACGCTGGACATGTTTATGTGATAACTCTTTAAAAGCTATACTATCAGCAACCATGGGGAGATAGTATCTCCTTCCTACTATTACTCGATCCCGACTTATCCTTACTAATAAATTATATTAATATATTCAATCGAGTTTATATTTGATGGATAGTGGCTACCGAGGACCGATTGATCTAGATACGTTGCGATCAAAGTACGAGCTACTTTTCGAATGTGCTCTGGATCAGATATTCCTGCTTGACCTCAGTGGGAAAATACTCGATGCCAATAACGCTGCTGTCAAGAAATACGGCTTTTCTCGCGAGGAACTGCTATCGCTCAGTATCCGGGACATTCGTGCCCCGGGTGAGATGGAATCTACTAACAGGCAATTAGCTGAGGCTTTTGAGAAGGGATCTGTCTACGAAACAGTTCACCAGCGGAAAGACGGAAGCACTTTTCAGGTCGAAGTAAGCTTCAGGGGTATTATACTGGATGGTGCCCGCGTGCTGATCGCCATCGTCCGGGACATCACCGATCAGAAAAATGTGGAGCAGGCGCTCAGGGAAAGCGAGCAGAAGTGCTGGGCGATCTTTAACTGGACCTTCGAGTTCATCGGGCTGCTGGCGCCTGACGGTACGCTTCTGGAGGTAAACAGGGCTGCATTAAAGTATATCGATTCACCGGTGGCGGATGTCCTCGGAAAGCCCTTCTGGGCTACTCCCTGGTGGACCCATTCCCGGGAGCAGCAGGAGCAGCTACGTGCCGATATCAGCAAGGCTGCGGAAGGTAAGTTCATCCGTTTCGAAGCCAACCACCGGGCCCCTGACGGCAGCTATTATTATACCGACTTTTCAATCGTCCCTCTCATCGACGACGAGGGTAATGTTACCCGGTTGATCGTGGAAGCCAGGGATATCACGGAGCGCAAGCTGGCGGAGAAGGCTTTGAAAAAAAGCCAGTTCATCCTCGCAAAATCCCAGGAGATGGCCCACGTGGGCAACTGGGCCTGGAATCCGCAGACGGGCGAGATCAACATGTCCGACGAAGGCTTCCGGATTTTCGGGTACCGGCCGCAGGAGCTGCAGCCGACCCTGGGCTGGCTGCTCTCCCGGGTAAATCCGGACGACAGGGCAATGGTATCCGGCAGGTTCGACAGCATCCGCAGGGAGGGGTGGCTGGGCAGTATCGACTACAGCATCATCTTGCCGAACGGCAGAATGCGGCATGTATACACGCTGGCAGATAAGATCGTCCGCGAGCCAGCCGGAGATATCAGGTGGGTGTACGGTATCAGCCAGGACATCACCGATCGGAAACAGGTTGAAGAAGCCCTTTTACAATCCCGGCGGCAGCTGGCCAACATTATCGACCACCTCCCGGACGCGACCCTCGTCATCGACCGCGATAAGAAGACTCTCGTGTGGAACAGGGCCATGGAGGACCTGACCGGGGTGAAAGCCGCAGATGTCGTGGGTAAGGGCAACTTTGAGTATGCGATTCCGATCTATGGGGAGCGAAGGCCGATCCTTATCGACCTGATCTTCGAGCCGGATGCCGAGATCCAAAAACAGCACTACACGAACATTCGGCGGGCCAGGCGTGAAGTTACCGCGGAGGCGTCCTTCATCGGGCCGCAGCGCAAGCCTCTGGTGACCTGGGCAAAAGCTACTCCTCTGTTCGACCGGAACGGAAAGCTGATCGGCGCCATCGAGTCCATCCGGGACATCACGGAGCTCCGGCAGGCTGAAGCAATTTTGCGGGAGAGCGAAGAAAAGTTCCGGGTTCTGGCCGAGACTTCCCCGGCTGCAATTATCCTGTACCAGGGAGACCAGATCGTCTACGTAAACCCGTCGGCAGAAAGAATGGTCGGCTATTCGCAGGATGAGCTACGGGCCATGAAGTTCGGGGATATCGTCCACCCGGACTTCAGGGCGATGGTGACTGAGCGCGCTTTTGCCCGGAAGCTGAACCAGCCCGTACCGTCGCTGTACGAGTTTAAGTACCTCCGGAAAAACGGCGAAGATGGCTGGGCGCTTCTCTCGGCCGGGCGGATCGAGTACAAGGGAGAGCCTGCCGGAGTCGGGACAATCATCGATATCACGAAGCGTAAAAAAGCCGAGGAAGCGCTTGAAGAAGCTAAGAATCGGGCCGAGCTGTACGTCGATCTGATGAGCCACGACATTGGCAACCTGAACCATGCCACCATGGGCTACCTCGAGCTGGCCGTGGATATTTTGGATTTAAAAGGCGAAGAGAAGGACCTGATCACCAAGCCTGTGGAACTCCTCCAGAACAGCACGAAACTCATCAACGACGTGAAGAAGATCCAGCGAGTCAAGACCGGTGAGCTATCCCTGGAGCTGATGGACCTCGGAGAATTGCTCGCTAACGTTGTGGCAAAGAATCCTTGTGTCCCCGGCCGGGAGATCAAGATCGATTATCTGCCTGTCCGGGGATGCCAGGTCATGGGTAACAAATACCTGGGTGATGCTTTTTCCCACCTCGTGGAAAACGCGGTCAAGCATTCCAGGGGCTCGCTATCGATCACCATCCGCATCAGCAAGGTCACGGAAGCATCTCAGCCGTTTTATAAGGTTACTGTAGAGGATACCGGCCCCGGCATTTCCGACGAGCGGAAGAAGTACCTGTTTGCGGACCTGGCGATCGAGAGGGTTAAGACGAGACGGCTGGGGCTGGGTCTGCAGCTGATGAAAGCCGTAGTCGAGAGCGTCCACGGCAAAATCTGGGCTGAAGATCGAGTACCCGGAGAATACGGTAAAGGTAGCCGGTTTATTGTCATGTTGCCTGCCTCGGGCGATACCAATTTTTACTAATTTCGTATGGGCGACCAAGATCGAGCAGGTCCTCGAAGAGCTTGAATTACTGCCCGGACAGCTTAATGGTACAATGTTGAAATGTAATCGAGTCTACCTTACTTAAACTGGTAGATCGTATAGTCCTCGAAATAGTAAGTATTGCTCGGCGCACGCATCTCTATTACCTTTTGAGCGTCGCTATACAACGAATCGTTTATATGTACCAGCAAGCTTCTGGTTTCCTGTGAATCGACCACATTGTACCAGCGCGGCGCTATCAGCATGCCTTCGACCTTGAACATGTTGTCGACGAGCTTAACTCTGGGGTAAAGAAGCTCACCTTTTGACAGGTATATCAGCTTATTTGCGGTCCAGAGGTCACTGTACCCGTATTTCAGGTTTTTGTCTTCCAGGTAGCTGATAAGGGCATAGTCTTCCTTGTTCGGCTGATAGTCATAGCCGGTTATTGTAGCGATATTTGCGGCGATCGTCGCGAGGATCAGGATGATCACCGCTGCCAGTAGCATGGTATTTGGATTAAGTCCCACTTTTTCCGGCTTATACGCTAATGCGATCACCGAGAATAGTGACACAGCCATGAATATGAGGAACCTGGAAGAACCTCCGTCACCGAGTGTAGTTAAGACGAAGGCTGCGAACACGAATAGCGCCGACAGCAGGAACATCCAGTAGAGGTAATTGGCTTTTGAATTCCGCCGGACAACTGAGTAGCCAATGACCAGGATAAATATCACCGCAATGGCGAAGTCATACCAGTTAATGCCGCTGCTCACGACGTTAAACAAGTTATGGTTCACCGGCAGAAGCAGCGAGTCCACGAACCTCGTGAAACGCTCGCCGATGCCGCTTACTTCCCCGGTCTTGGTGGTGATTAAAAACATATGCACGCTGTTGAGGAAGAAGTTGTTCATCTTCAGCACGTAGGCGCCGACCGTCGAAACCCCCAGGAGCACGAGCACGCCTGTAATCCTCGAAACCTCTTTATTATGCTGTTCAGCCTTCGCTGCCTTCTCCTTCTTGCTGCCGGTCGCTGGAGCCTCATCTGCCTTCTTTGCCCAGAGATTGTAGACACAGTAGCCTATGTATGGTACAATGAAGAAGGCCAGGATGATCGAGTCCGACAGGACGATGAGCCCCACCCCAAATGCCAGCACTACGACAGCGTAGAAAGGTAATTTTCGGATGATCTCCGTGTGGAAGAGGAGAATAAAGATTCCGGCGAAGAGCAGGGAGCCGACGTGGTATTCAGGGGACAGGAAAAGGTATGAAGCTCCCGGCTGGATGTTGGTGAAGAGCGCGGCAAAAATGAGGGCGCTCGTCAGGTTCGAAAACTTGTAGACCAGGTAAGAGAACACGGCCACAACCAGCAGGAACACGAAGAACGCAGTAAGCCTCAAAACTGTGGGGTCGAAGCCCGAAAGCGCCTGCGGCAGGAAATGGAAGGTAAAGATGTCTGTAAACAGGTAAGGATCATCAACAGGATATGTAAAATCAAAGTTGCCATGCTTGACAATTTCCATCGCGACCAGCCCCGGAACCACCGTATCACTGTTCAGGTCGAGATTGAGCGAAGCCAGCAGGCTGCTGAGAATGCCGAACGCTATAAGGATAATAAGTATAATCTCGATGGCTTTCCTGTCAGACATTTACTACTGGGGATAATTAAGCCGTTATATAATACTTTTGTTGTTGCCGGGCGCTCCTGCCCAATTATGTTCAGGAAAAATAGGAAAACGTTTTTAGCATCTACAAGCTCACGACGCGCTCCAGATTATGAATATACCTGTGGCAGTTACGACCATCACTACTGTGGCGACTCCTGCTGCGACGATGATGGGCGCCGCTACAGAAGCCACTGACGCTCCGGAGGCGGCACCTCCGACACCTATGGCCGGGGCAATAACGTACTCACCCATGGAGCTGAGATATATACGTTCTATGGTACCCAGGGCGACGGGAGTCATAGCCGCATGCCAGGATGCGAGTGAGGCAGAGGTTACCTGTATCACGACGTAAGTGCCGACGCCCGCCGTAACGCCGGCACCGAGCACAGCGCCGGTACCGAGGCCGATCTTCGCACCTGTGCTCATGCCTGCCTGTGTCAGGCTTTCATATTCCGAAGCGTTGACATTCGTCTTTTTGGCGACTGTATTGGTATAGCAGTAGCCCGGGACGGAAGCCGTCAGTATCAGCAACGCCATCAAGAGGGGTATCAGGTATCTTTTCATTATTTCCGCCCCCTCTCTCAGGCTTTTGCCACTGGCACGAGCTTAACGTCCATCGGCCCGTAGCCGACTTCGATGTGGCCCGTTGTCTGGCCATCCGTGGCGTTCAGGATGCCGATCGTGTTCGCCCGCGAAAAGTAATCGCAGTAATTTGCCACATAGATCCGACCACCGTCGGCACTCAGGGCAATCGCCCCCATCTGCCGGGCATCCGAATAGAACGTGCTCTCATAGGTACAGTTCTCCAGGTTATAGGTGTGAATCTCGGACCATCGGATCTTCATAAGCTCGCAGCTCGAATAGAGCATGTAAAGGCGTTTGCCGTCCGGGCTGACTTCCAGGTCCATGCGGTTAATCCTGGAAGCCGATTTCACGTTCGGGAGCGCGTCCTCGATCATCTGAACGTCCAGCGTGCCGCTGTTGATCACGACGAGGTTAGGCTCGACGCCTATCCAGCCCGTGGAACCCATGTCATCGATGAACGTATAGGCAACCGTGCCGTTCGGCGAGAACTTCAGGGGGCCGACGTTCGTCGCGTCGAAGCTCAGGTTGAAGAGCCTGCTCTTCTCAATGACGTTGGACGTGGTGTTCAGCCGATCGACCATGTAGGTGCTATCTTTTACTTTCCTGAACAGGAGCATAGTGGAGCCGTCGGGGCTGATGTCAGCAGCCACGCGGGAGCCGACGACGTCGTAACATTTCTCTACCTGGTAGGTCTGGGCGTTGATGACTGCCAGGAACGTGTTAGTGACGACGTAGAGGTATTTCCCGTCGTGGCGCCAGAATATGTGATCCACGCTGCCCGTCCAGTCGATGGTGCCGATGCCGCCGGCGTCCTTCGGTACCAGGTAGATGTTCGCGAGGACTTCCTTGCTCGACATGTTTACGATAACGATCTTATTGTCCTCGTTCAGAACGGCAGCGTCCATTGTACCAGGACAGGGCATCACACTGAGGGGGCCTTGACCAACCTTCATCGTGGATATGACCTTGCCGGTATCCTCCTCTATTAATTCCAGATCGTTGTCCAGATAGTTCACTTCGGCAAGGAGATATTTCGTCGGAGCCGCGACGTTTGCATGCGTCGAAGGGGAGGTTAATATGACATAATTTTCCAGCACATCTGCCCCGTTACTCATGGGCGTCATCGCGGCAGCCGGGAGCACGTTCGTGCACAATACGATGAACAGAACGCTCATCGCGAGCAATGTTCTGCGACAGCATGGATATGCGTAAGATTTTCTCCAATTCATAGTTACACTTCCTGGGCCAGAAATGTGTAAGGGCAGCCGGCTGTTGCTTACAATTCTTTTGGCAAAAGATGGGTCTGTTTATGGACTATTTATACGTCCTCTGGGGATCGTCAAACAATTACTGGCAAAATAACCATATAAAAAAGAAATATGACAAACTTATATTTGACGTTCATTCACCTGTAATAAGAGAAAAGTACTCGTACAAGTCATCCGCTTGATCTCAAGTGACGAGTTTCGCAACGGCTACCTCACCAGCCAATCGCTTCTGCCTGGCAGCGAATTCCAGGTCGACGCTGGCGCCCATGGACCATCCGGGTATCGTGGCCCTGCCGAGGTCCAATTTAGCCCCAAAATGAAACTATTTATACCATTTCGCCATCTTACTCATATTACCCAACAAATCGGCCGTTTTATCAATAAACGACCATAATCTACCCCCAAGGTGACAAAAAACGATGAAACTATTGAGATTTCTACAAATAGCCATGATCCTGGCCCTCGTAGCATCACTAAGCGCAGTAGCAACAGCCCACCCCGAAGAAGAAACTCTTATGGCGAGCTTCAGCTCGGACGTCAGGACCGGAGCAGCACCCTTGACTGTCCACTTTATGGAC
This sequence comes from Methanocella sp. MCL-LM, assembly GCF_049676595.1. Lineage (GTDB taxonomy): Archaea > Halobacteriota > Methanocellia > Methanocellales > Methanocellaceae > Methanocella_A. The sequence continues at coordinate 2,524,786 of NZ_CP187259.1, read as the reverse complement.
CGCAGTACAGGCAATCCGTCCGGCTGGCAGTGGGACTTCGGCGACGGCAGCTCCTCTACCAGGCAGGACCCTACCTATACCTTCCAGACCCCGGGCACATACAATGTTACGCTGACCGTCACTGACGGGTACGAGTCCAGCACCGCCGGCAGCGAGATCATCGTAACCCCGGCCCCGGCCGCCACGCCCCAGCCTATCCGTGTTGTCCCGGTACCTGTTTACCCGGTCAAGCCTGGCGATGGTCCCGACAAGCCAGTTTACAAGAAGCCCGACTTCGGCAAGGCGCCGGACACCATCAAAAAGCCTGACAGGATCAAGAAGCCTGATACCCCTAAAAAGCCGGATAAGAGCAAGCGCGGTGGCGAAAAGGGAAATGCGGATAACCCTGTACGCCACTTTTAATTAGTTTTTTTCATCCACTCTGCACATAATGTCTCTCATGCCCCGCCTGCGGCTTTTCTTCGATAAACAGCTTTGACAATCCGCCCAGGTTGACGCCGTACCTCATGTGCAGCACAGCCAGTGTGCACCACGGGAAGAAGTGTACGACTGGTATGAAATCAATAATACCTGCGATGATGGTCCTCGAAGGGGATATGCCGAGGTACATCAGGAACACTGCCTCCATGGCTGATATGGGCAGGTTGAACGGTATGAAGTCGGCAATGTCGATGAAGATCGCCGCTGCCAGGAGTAAGTTGTCCCACGAGTCCCACCTATGGCCGAGAATCCTGCGCGGTATTTTAACCATGATCAAAGGTGGATTGATCTGCCGGAGAATAAAGTTGAGCCGGGATTACGGTGGCATGGATTGATTGAGCCAGTGATAAATATTAGCATTTATCCTGCGATGTTTCAGGCTGGCCGTGATACCCGGGCGAAGCCCGGTTTAGTTGCAGGTGCCTGATCTATAATCGCATATTGCTGACGGAAGGTAAGATAATGTTTATAAGCAGGAACAGCTTTTGATTCATTCGATCAGGGAGGGCTGAAACTGTGAAAAAAATCGTATTAGTGCTTATCATCGGCTTGCTCACGCTTTCCGCGGCGGGCTGTACCTTACCCTTGGGTGGTACTGGCGGCAAGGTTTCGCCGACTCCTACACCTTACCCGACGGATATCACGCCAGGGGTCATCACTACTCAGCAGCCTCCGGTCACTGCGACGCCGGCGCCTTCGCACTGGCTCGGCGGCTACAAGGAGGTCAATGTCAACCGGGAGCAGTACCTGCCCGGGGGCATGAAGGTCCGGCTGGATAAGATCTACTACGACACGGCCGACTGGAAGATGCCTTTCCCGCTGGGCGGCGTCTCGACGAAAGCCGCGAACCACGGGGCCGTCCTGCTGGTCAAGTTCTACAACCCCTCGTCTAACACCCGCCAGATCGTGCTGGATACCGACGTGAAGACTTCGTTCTCGTACTTCGACCAGAACGGCGTCAGGCACGGCCTGATCACGGCCGATGTATTCTACGACCCGGACACCGGCAAGACGTTCATGGAAACGTCCGTGGCGCCCGGCCAGACTAAGTCGCTGTGGATTCTCTCGTACGTGTCGAGTGACGAGGATTACGAAAAGTATGGTGCTAAACTGGACACCCCGACCCTGGATGCAAACCCGGGTTACGTGCCAATGTAACACCTTTTCTACTTTTTTCCGATAAGCCCGAAACCTGGCTCTTTCAGTTAAAACATAGATAAAATACATAGACCTGCCGCGCTCACAGGGATTTTAAAGGGAGGTATCTCATGGTTTCTACCGCTAAAGTATCCAAGTACCTGAAGGGCATTCACTTTCCGGCAGACAAGAAGCAGTGCGTTAGCTACGCCCGGCAGCACGATGCGCCGGAGGATGTAGTGGGCGCTCTGTCGGGCATGCCCGAGGGAGAGTACGATAGCATGGCCGGAGTCTGGCACGCGGTCGGAAGAAAGAGCTGAAAGCCATTTTTAAGTACGCACGGTACGGGCGGAGAGTTGAATGCTCCGCCTGGTTCCAATAAGAATTTTATAGGAACAATTCCTACAGATCAAAGATGATCAAGGTCAACAGCCTGGTTGTAAAGATCGTAGGTGTAATTCTGGCTGTCGTCGGCCTGCTCCTGCTGCTCTTCGGCGTCATAACCTGGAACAAGCAGGTAATGGCCACAGGCTTTATAGCATGCCTCATCGCCGTGACACTTCTTTACTACGGATGGCGGATGGGGCCGGCGAAAGAAAGCGGCTCAACCGATGCCGGAGCCGGCTTAAAGCAAAAGATTTAAAAGGTATCCCGATATTATAGGGACACGCTTGCTCGATTCTATCGGCAGGCCTGTTCGTTTAATCATTTAGGTTAAACCTGATGAATGATGAAGAGGCTTCCGTCCGGGTTTCGGTCCGGAAGTCTTCGAAGGAGGAAATTAACATGGCAAAACCAACTTACGTTAAGATGGACTTTCCGCAGGACATACAGGACAAGGCTCTCGAGGCACTCGAGCTCGCCAGGGACACCGGCAAGATCCGGAAGGGCACCAACGAGGTAACCAAGGCCATCGAGAGGGGCGTTGCTCAGCTCGTCATCGTCGGCGAAGACGTCACCCCCGAGGAAATCGTCGCCCACATCCCGGCACTCTCCGACGAGAAGAAGATCCCGTACGTCTTTGTAAAGAAGCAGCAGGAACTCGGCGCCGCATCCGGCCTCGAAGTCGGCTGTGCGACCTCTGCAATTGTTGACGCAGGCAAGGCAAAGGCCCTGGTCGACGAGATCACGCAGAAGTTCGGCGCTCTGAAGGCTTAAGCACAGGTGATTTACAATGGCTGAAGAGACAGGCGTTCCGGCTGAAGTCATAGAGATCATCGGCGTCACCGGCATGCACGGAGAAGCAGTCCAGGTCAAGTGCAAGATCCTGGAAGGCAACAACAAGGGCAGGATTATCACCCGCAACACCGTGGGTCCGATCAGGCTTGGCGACATCGTCATCCTCATGGAGACCGCGAGAGAAGCTAAGAAGATGTCCTCGAGGTAATAAAAATGGTAGACACTAAGAAGTGCACTTTCTGTGGAACTCAGGTAGAGCCTGGCACCGGCAAGATGCTGGTCAAGAAAGATGGCTCGATCCAGTACTACTGTTCCTCGAAGTGCGAGAACAACGCGAAGCTGGGCCGCATTCCCAGGCTCACCGAGTGGGTCGAGACCCCGGTCAAGCCGCAGAAAGCAAAGAAAGAGTGAGTGTGATCACGTATGGTTGAGCGTGAGCGGACATTCGTCATGGTTAAGCCAGATGGTGTTCAGCGTGGGCTCGTGGGAGAGATCATCTCCCGCTTCGAGCGCCGCGGCCTGAAGATCGTCGGCATGAAGATGCTCGAAGTCAGCGACGAGCTGGCTAAGCAGCACTACGCTGAGCACGCAGCCAAGCCGTTTTTCCCCGGCCTGGTCAGCTTCATCAGGTCCGGTCCGACGGTGGCCATGGTCATCGAAGGTAAGGATGCTGTGAGCATGGTTCGTTCTATGCTCGGCAAGACCAAGCCCATCGAGTCGGCGCCCGGTACCATCCGCGGCGACTTCGCGCTGGACATGGGAAGAAACGTGATACACGCTTCCGATTCGCCGGAATCGGCAAAAAGGGAAATATCCCTGTACTTTAAAACATCGGAGTTAGCCACTTACACTCGTATCGACGAGCAGTGGCTATACGAATAAACGCAGGGATACGATATGGCCACCGCCACTGAAACCAGGAAAGACCTCAGGACGCCGATCGTTTGCGTCATGGGACACGTAGACCACGGAAAGACTTCGCTGCTGGACAGGATCCGGGGCACTGCCGTGGTGGATAAAGAGGCGGGTGCCATCACCCAGCACATCGGGGCGACCGAGGTGCCGCTGCAAACCATACAGACTCTCTGTAAGGGCATGCTCGGCGGCAACATCGTCGTTCCCGGTTTACTTTTCATCGATACCCCCGGGCATCATGCTTTTACTAATCTGCGCAGCAGAGGCGGCGCTCTCGCTGACCTCGCGGTGCTCGTGGTGGACATCAACGAAGGCTTCCAGCCCCAGACCATCGAAGCCATCAAAATTTTAAAGCAGTTCAAGACCCCGTTCGTGATAGCGGCCAACAAGATCGACCGCCTCCACGGGTGGACTCCGAAGACTAACTCTCCCTTCTTACAGAGTTTCAACTCGCAGCCCGACCACGTCAAGACCATGATGGAGAATAAGACCTACGAGCTCGTAGGCCGGATGTCAGACCTCGGCTTCAGCTCGGACAGGTACGACCGCATCCGGGACTTCACCCGGAACATCGGCATCATCCCCATCAGCGCGAGGACTGGCGAAGGCATCCCTGATCTTTTAATGATCCTGATCGGCCTGGCCCAGCGTTTCCTCGAGGAGTCGCTGAAGTTCCAGGTTACGGGACCAGGCGTCGGCACGATCCTCGAGGTCAAGGAAGAGCGTGGCCTCGGATATACCATTGATACCATCATCTACGACGGCGAAATCCGCGTCGGCGACACAGTCGTCATCGGCGGCAGAGAAAAGCCGTACGCGACCAAGGTCAGGGCCCTTCTGAAGCCGAAGCCCAACCGGGAGATCCGGGTTGAGGAGAGGTTCGACCGGGTTAACAAGGTCTCGGCAGCGGCAGGTGTTAAGATTCTGGCTCCGGAACTGGAGAAAGCTATGGCCGGCTCTCAGGTCCGAGTGACGAAAGAGGGCAACATCGAAGCTATGATCAAGGAGATCGAGCAGGAGATGGAGCAGGCTAAGATCGTGACCGACGAAGTCGGCGTCATGGTCAAGGCGGACACTCTCGGCAGCCTCGAAGCTATCGTGAACGAGCTGCGGGAAGCCAAGATCCCCATCGGCAGGGCCGACGTAGGCGACATCTCCAAGAGGGACATCATCAACGCTGAGACGGTCAACGACCAGATGTACCGGGTCATGCTCGGCTTTAACGTGGCCGTGCTACCGGATGCCAACGACTACCTGCAGACCACGGACATCAAGATCTTCAACAGCGACGTTATCTATCACCTCATCGACGACTTCCGCAAGTGGGAAACCGATCAGCGGGCCCTGGCAGAAAAGAAGAAGTTCGCCGAGATCATCCGGCCGGGCAAGGTCAAGTACCTGCCTAACTGCACTTTCCGGCAGAGCAAGCCTGCAGTTATAGGCCTCCAGATCATGGGCGGCATGCTCAAGCCAGGCGTCACCCTGATCAAGCCCGACGGCTCCAAGATTGGTGTCGTCAAGCAGATCCAGGAGCGCAACGAAAACATCAGCATCGCCACTGTGGGCAAAGAAGTCGCCGTATCCGTCGACGGTCCGACCGCCGGCAGGCAGATCAACGAAGGCGAAGTCTACTTCGTCGACGTTCCGGAAGGCCACAGCAAGGTACTCGAGTACCAGCTCAAAGATACGATCAAGCAGGATGAATTAGAGACTCTGATGGAGTTCCTGGCTATAAAGAGAAAAGACAACCCCTTCTGGGGCCGTTAGACAACCCTTATAGGGTTGTAATTTTTAATAGCCGGTGAAGTCCTCTAACCTTATTTGTGCCTCAGGAACCTTCAAGTCCAGTAGCGCTTTTTTTAACGCCTCGTTCATGGCCGGCGGCCCACAGATGTAAAAAGTTCTCTCGGCGTAGTCCGGTATCCGCTCTCTTATCATATTCGCGTCCACATGGCCTTTCAGCCCTTTCCATTCCTGCTCTCTGGTCAGCACGTGGTCTATTCTGATGTTCGGATGCTCGCTCGCAATCGTGTCGAGCTCGTCCTTGAATACGATATCTGCAGCTGTCTTGTTAGAATATAGCACTCGTACATCCGTATTCAAATTCTTATCTGCGATGAACCTCAGCATGCTGCGCATCGGGGTGATGCCGATGCCTCCTGTCAGAAAGCCCAGTTTCAGGTTTTCACCAGTGTAGGTAAAATCGCCGTACGGGCCATTTATCTTTGCCCATTCCCCGCCCTTCATCTGGTCTAGCGCCTGTGAATACGGGTGGTCGGTGATCTTTTTGGTGAACTCAAGATAATCCTCGGTGGGGCTGGCCGAGATGGTAAAATGGTGCAGTTTACTCGTTCCCTCTATTCTTATGTTCACGTACATCCACTGTCCGGCCTTGAACTCGAAGCCTTCCGGCCGGTCGAAACGAAAGCTCTTGACGCCGGCGGCTCTGGGTATGATTTTCCGGACCCCGGTTTCGAAGTTCATAGTGCCTGCTGCCTGAAACTCCTGTGACGCTGTCATACGGTACTGCCCGTTTCGCAATTATGTTATCCGTTCCTATATAGGTAACATGCGGAAAGACTGGTTTTCGTTGCCGGGCAGCCTGTTATGCGTTTTTAAAAGAGATCTTGAATGCGGTTCCGGAGTCGTTCTTTATCTCGATCGAGCCGTTGATCTGGCCGACCAGAATTTTGACCAGTTGCAGCCCGAGGGTTGTCGCCGAATCGATGTTCAAGTCTTCCCGGATGCCGACTCCGTTATCGCACACTTCGACGATACATCTGCTGTTATCCTTGCAGTAAAGGCTGACCTTGATCACACCTTGTCTGTCGTCTGGGAATGCGTGCTTCACCGAATTCGTGATCAGCTCGTTGACTATGAGTCCGCATGGAATCGCCGCATCGATGGGCAGCCTTAACTCTTCCGCCTGTACCTCGATCGATATCCTTTGGGGGTCGATGTTGTATGAGCTTGAGATGTTAGTGACCAGGCTTTTCAGGTACTCGGGGAAGTCCACGTTGGCGAGGTCCGATGACATATACAGCTTCTCATGGATAAGCGCCATGGATTTGACCCGGTTCTGGCAGTCGATGAGTATGGTTCTGGCCATCTCGTCGTCGACATGGCTGGACTGGAGGTGGAGCAGGCTATTGATGATCTGCATGTTGTTTTTGACCCTGTGGTGGACTTCTTTCAGCAGAGCTTCTTTCTCGCGCAGCGATTTTAGCATCTGCTCTTCAGATCTTTTACGCTCGGTGACATCGTGTACTATGCCTCCGAGCATGAAGCCTTTATGAGTCCTGATGGGAGAAATCGTCGACTGAATGGTCCTGACTGTGCCGTCTGGCCTGATCATGTCCTGATATGGGAACTCTTTGATGCCGGATATGTCGCCCGTCTCGAGGATTTCTTTAATCAACGCTTTTACCTGCTCGTAGCGCTCAGGATTTTTCTTGTCGGGCACGGCCGAATCAAACTGCATATCCCATATGTACTTCCCGATTAGCTCGCTGCGCTTCCTGCCCGTAATCCGTTCCTCTCCCGGGTTTACCTCGATGACTATTCCCTGCTCGTCGACCAGCACGATGCCGTCGATCGACCCGTCTACGATGCTCCTGTACTTCTCTTCGCTTTCCCGGAGCGCCCTCTCGATCCGCTTCCGCTCCGCCAGCTCCTTGCGGACAGATTCGTATAGCTTAGCGTTTGATATGGCCAGGGCTGCCCTGTCGGCGATACTTTCCAGCAGCCTTAGATCCTCTATACAGTACGGCTTTCCCCCTGTATCCCTGGTAATAGCTATCGTGCCGATGACCGTGCCCTCCACGATGAGCGGGACCATGATAACGCCGGACGGTCCTGTCTTAGCGTAGAAACGCAGACATTCTTTTCTGAGCTCGTCGTCTACGTGCTCTGTGATCAGCTGGCGGATGATGACGGATTTCCCCCGCCTCATGACGATGCCATTGAGGCCTTCGTCCGGCAGGTGCGGAGCTGTTTCCACGATCGCCTGCATCTCCCGCTCGACATCCGGATCTCTATGGGCAATCCCTGCTTTCCTGAGATTTGTCCCGTCATCCGTCAGAATCCTGATAATGCATGTGTCTCCGATCCACATGGCGATGGACTTGCTGATCGTCCGCAGCAGCAGGTCAGGGTCGAGGCGGACGTTCGCGATCTCCCGGGAAATGTCCGAAAGTATTCGGGATCTCAGCGCGGTATCCCTGATCTGCGTCTCAGCGTGCTTCCGGTCGATAGCGTACCTGATCGACCGGGTGAGCAGCTCGGCTGACAGGTTGCTCTTTAAAATGTAGTCCTGTAAGCCCTGCTGCAGAGTTTTTGCCGCTATGGACTCGTTATCTATGCCCGTAATGATTATGATGGGAATGTTCGGGGCCGCGCCGGAAATTTTCTCGAAAGTATAGATGCCCTTACTGTCGGGAAGCGTCAGATCGAGGATGATCACGTCGCAGTCAGCCCTGTTCAGAAAGTCTACGCCAGCGGCCAGGCGATCGACGGTGGAAATGTGAAACCGCAGGCTCCCTGGTTCTGATAGTAGTTCGGTGATGTAGTCTGCATCACCTACGTTATCCTCGATCAGCAGAACCTTGATTTCGCCGGCTGCCATTTTTACTCCCCGATATCCCAGTATATGTTGATGATCTTTATTATGCATCCATTCTTCCTTTAATAGTTTACCACTGGGGCAGGCGCCGAATCTCCGCCCGCGGCAAGGCGTTTCAGCCATCGGTCAGCTATTTATAACCCGATGTACCATTCTATACCATATGAGCTCGGTACCCGGGAACGAAAAAGCCCCCATCGCTATGGAGCTGGCCAGAAAGCAGAAATCGATCAGCGTGGCGGAGTTCTTCGAGAAGAACCGGCACATGCTGGGGTTCGATTCGCTGCCCCGGTGCCTGATCACCTGCATCAAGGAAGCCGTGGACAACTCTCTGGACGCCTGCGAAGAAGCTTCCATTCTTCCGGACATCTATATCCGGGTACGCAAGATCGATGATCGCCTGCTTTCGATCATCGTGGAAGACAACGGCCCGGGCATTCAGAAGGACGTGCTTCCCCGGGTCTTTGGTAAGCTCTTGTACGGCAGCCGTTTTCATGCGATCCGCCAGAGCAGAGGTCAGCAGGGTATCGGTATTTCTGCGGCAGTGCTGTACGGGCAGCTCACCAGTGGCAAGCCGGCGAGGATTACGTCGAAGATCGACCCGAGGCTGCCCGCCTACATGTACGAGCTCAAGATCGATACGGAGACCAACGAGCCCCGCATCATCTCCGAGCGGGTCGACGAGTTCTTCACATCCCGGGGCACCCGCATAGAGCTGGAGATGGAAGCTGCATACGTCAGGGGAAAGCAGTCGGTGCTCGAATACCTCAGGAACACCGCGATTGTCAACCCGCATGCCAGAGTTACCTTCGTCGACCCCTCCGGGGAGAAGACCACTTTCGAGCGGGCTTCTGACGTCCTGCCGAAACAGCCCGTCGAGATCAAGCCTCATCCCCGGGGCATCGAGCTTGGTACGCTGATTAAAATGATGCAGTCGTCGGATCACGGCAAGCTGTCGACGTTCCTGAATAACGAGTTCGCAAAAGTCGGTGGCTACACGGCGGAAAACATCTGTAAAGAGGCCAGCATCGACCCGGCCGCCGACCCTGCGGAGCTGGCGAAGGACATCGACGCCGTAAAACGGCTGCTGGCGGCCTTCCAGAAGATCAAGGTCATGGCTCCGCCCAAGGATTGCTTATCGCCGATCACCGAAGACCTGCTCAAAAAAGGCGTGGTGCAGAACCACCGGATAGACTTTATCGCCACTTCCTCCCGGCCTGTCAATGCAAGCCGGGGAAATCCCTTCCTTGTCGAAGCCCTGATCGCCTACGGCGGGGACATCGAGCCCGAAGGCAGGGTAGACATCATCCGGTTTGCCAACCGGGTGCCGCTGATGTACCAGCAGGGGGCCTGCGCGATCACTCATGCCATCGAGCGGGTCAACTGGAAGCACTACAATATTGAGCAGTCCAAGGGGGCAAAGCTGCCCAGCGGGCCTATCATGATCATGGTACACGTCGCCTCTACCAACGTGCCTTTTACCTCCGAGTCGAAGGATGCCATTGCCGACGTCCAGGAACTCATAGACGAAATCGAGCTGGCTGTCAGGCAGGCAGCCCGGGAGCTGAGCAGGTTCCTGTCGGAGCAGAAGAAGGCGGGAGAAGCCAGGAAGAAGATCAAGATGTTCGAGGCTTACACGAAAGAGGTTGCGCAGGCACTGGAAGATCTTACGGGCAAGCCCGCCCCTGTGGTCGAGGCGAAGCTGACCGATGCGCTGAATAAGAAATTTGCCAGGTTCATCGAAGACGCGGCCGAGCCCGAAACTCCCGCGCTTAAGGCCGGAGGCGCCTGAACATGTCAAAGAGAAGCCAGGAGATCGTCAACAGGCTCAAAGGCCTGGGCGACAGCGTCATCTCGGACATCGATGCGGGGAAAAACCCGTCGCTCGACATCCGGATGCGAGCGCTCAACAACGTATATTTTGATGAGCAGAGCGGCATCATCAAGCTCGGGAACGACCAGCAGAAGCGGTTCTACTTCAACCTCGGGCAGGCGAAAAAGTTCCTCCAGACGCTGCTCATAGCCAAGCAAATCAAGGTCCTGCTCGAGCAGGATAAGCCGGCGCTCTCCATTCGTCAGCTGTTCTACACCCTCAAGCACGACATTCCGGGAGCCGGGGAGAACACCTTTGACGAGCAGGACGAGTCCGACCCTCTCATAGAGGACGTAGAGCTGATGGTCGATGCCCTGCGTGAAGAGCTCAACCTGATCGCCACCCCCAACGGCGTCATGGCAGGCCCCATGGTGGTAGAAGATAAGACCGGGGATATTCTGGACTTCACGAAGATGGGTTCCGCAGGTGGCGCAGTTCCACCGATCGTCGAGGACGACTATTTCCGCATCAAGGAGATGAACGCCGATTATATCCTCGTAGTGGAGAAGTACGCCGTCTGGAACCTGCTCAACCAGGAAAAGTTCTGGAAAAAGAACAACTGCATCCTGCTGACGGGCAAAGGCCAGCCTGCCAGGGCAGAGCGGAGATTGCTCGCCCGCTTAGGGGAAGAGTACGATATCCCAATCTACGTGTTCACCGATATGGATCCGTGGGGGTACTACATCTACTCGGTTTACAAGTACGGCTCGATCAACCTGGCGTTCTTCTCAGAAAAAGCAGCGTGCCCCCGGGCCAGGTATCTCGGCCTGTCTGTCAAAGATGTCATGAACTTCGACATGCCCCGCAGCTCGTGGATCAAGCTCAACGACGAAGACCACAAGCGCATCGCCGAGATCTCCGAGTACCCCTGGTTCAAGAAAGACCACTGGCAGAAAGAGCTGGCTGACTTGAAGAAGTTCGGGTACAAGATCGAGCAGGATGCGCTGGTCTCCAAGTCGATCGAGTTCACGGCCAATAATTACCTGCCGTCGAAGATCGAGAATAGGGACTATTTCGACTGAAACAGGTAATGCTCTACCTGTTAGCCCATCCGTGGGTGTGCAGCCGGCAGCACACCTCCCTTTAATGGTTCTACCTGACCGGGAACGTAATGGTATACCTCGTGCCGGAGGACCTGTCGAGCTCGATGGTGCCGTCCATCTGTTCCACCAGGGCGGAGACCAGCTGCATGCCCATGGACTGGACGTTCGACAGGCTGAAGTCTTTCGGCATGCCTATCCCGTCGTCCTCGATAATTATCCTATTATGCTTTGCGCTCGCCAGTTGGATCTTAATTGTCCCGGGCCTGGAGTCCGGGAACGCATGCTTCAGGCTGTTGGAGATGAGCTCATTCATGATCAGCCCGCAGGGGACAGCCTGATCTACCCCGAGGTGAATGTCTGTTCCTTCGATGGTCAGCCTCACCCTGCCGGAGTTTGCTCTATATGTGACCAGCAGCTGGTTGCCCAGGCTCTTCAGGTATTCATCGAAGTCGATCTTCGCTAAGTCGTTCGACATGTACATCCGCTCGTGAACCAGCGCTATCGACCTAATGCGGCTCTGGCTCTCTGTCAGGATTTGCTTTACCGGCTCCTGGTCGATGCCCGAGAGCTGCAGGTTCAGCAGGCTGGAGATGATCTGCATGTTGTTTTTAACCCTGTGATGCACTTCTTTCAGGAGCACTTCTTTCTCCCGGAGCGAACTTTTGATGCGCTCTTCCGTGAGCTTGCGATCGGTGATGTCGAGCAGGCTGCCGATAATGCCGCCAGGCTTTCCGTCAGTTCCCTGGAACACGGCTTTGTAGAAGATGACGTCCCGGTAGTTTCCATCTGCATGTCTGACTTTACTTTCGAACAGCTGGTCGTCGCCGGAGTTCAGGAGGGCCATATCTGCCTCGTGGTAGATATCGGCGAGATCCTTGGGGTTAATATCATAAGCGTTCCGGCCGATGATCTCTTCCCTGCTCCTGCCAAGGTATTTTTCAAAAGCATTGTTGCAGCCGATGTACCTTTCGTGCACGTCTTTATAGTATACGGGAACAGGGATGGCGTCGAGCAATACCTGCAGGAAGTGCAGGTTATCCGACAACTTATTCTCTGCCTGTTTTCTTTCGGTGATGTCCCTCAAAAACGAGATGACGTAGTTTTTGTTCTCGTAACTGTGATGCTTTATGCTGATCTCGACCGGGACGATTTTGCCATCTTTGGTCTTCCCCATCGTCTCGAAATGGGCGGAGCCCTGAGCTTTGAGCATGTCATACAATTCAGTATAGCGATCGCCCATGTAGATCATTTCGATATCGGTCACTTTCAGGTTGAGGAACTCTTCGCGGGAGTAGCCGAACAAGTGGCATGCGGCATCGTTCACGTATACGAACTTTCCGTTCGCATCCGACCACGCGCAGGGGTCGTGGAAGTGATCGATGGATGTCTGGGTCAGGAGCAGCTTTTCCTCCTCCAGCTTGCGCTCTGTGATGTCTCTTTCGAAGGAAATGATATGCTCTTTCTTACCCTGCCTGTAGTACTTACAGCTGATGTCGACCGGGAAAAGTCTGCCATCCCGGGTCTTCCGGATCGATTCGAACCTGTACGATCCATATTTCACCATCGAGGCAGTAATTTTGCCGACGAATTCCTCCGAAAAACACGGATCGATGTCCTTGATGTTCATCGTTAGCAGCTCTTCTCTGGTATATCCGAGAGATCTGCAGGTGGCCTCATTGACGTACCTGATATCCAGGTTCATATCCATCCAGATGCAGGAATCGGTGAAATTATCGATGGATGTCTGGGTCAGGAGCAGCTTTTCGTCGGCCTCCTTGCGCTCAGTGATATCCTCTTCAGCGTCGATAAAGTGCGTGATCTTCCCGTCTGCGTCCTTGATGGGGAAGATATGGGCAGAAACCCAGTTTGCCCTGCCATGCTTTGCCTTATACTCGATCTCGCCACGCCACTCCTGACCAGACCTGATGGCCTCCATCACTTCGTTAAGCTGCTCTGGCCTGGCATTGGAAAACGACAGGCTGAACAGCGATCTGCCCACTGCAATGTCACTCGAATACCCTGTGATTCTGGAAAACTGGGGGTTGACGTACATGATCTTGCCTTCCGTATCAAAGATCATGACGCTGCTCGGGCTTTGCTCGATGGCTGCCGAAAGTCTTCGCAGCCGATCCTCCGAAGCCCTCTGCTCAGTGATATCTACGATGAAGCCCCTCAATCCTGCCGGCTTCCCCTCCCTGAGGATAACGGTGGAATGTATGGTTACTGGAAAGCGGCTGCCATCCTTCCGCAGAAACGTGTATTCCTGGCCCGTTTTTTCTCCGTTCAAGACCCGCTGTATGTTCCGCATGGCCATTTCGCGCTCTTCGGGAACGATCATTTCTATTACGTTCAGGCCGCGCTGAAAATCCTCGGCAGTGTAGCCCATGACTTCGTAAGCGCTGCGGTTGACAAAGGTCAGGGCTCCTCCGAGATCCATTTCGAAGACGATCTGCGGCAGCAGATCAGCCATCTCTTTATACCTCTCCTTACTTTTAGCCGCTTCCTCTTCCGCTTTGACGATCTGGGTCACGTCTTCGAAAGCATACACTCGACCCTGGTATTCGTTTCTCGCGTCCCGTACCTGAGATGAGTTCAGGCTTAGATGGCGGCCGTCGGCAAGCATAACCTTGCAACGCACGACCCGGTCGTCATCCGGATCCAGGATTTGCCAGCGATGTCCGGCAAAATCTTCGTTCCCTCCACAGAGGCTGACCAGATATGGAATAATTTCGCTGTTCTTCACCTCGCCCCGGTCAACCATACCTTTCAGGTGCTCGATTCCCCAGATATGGAAGAAGGCTTCGTTAGAAAAGCAGATCGTATCTGTCCTGTGGTCTACCATGTACAGCCCGATCGGGACCGCATCCGGAAGAGCCCTCAGTATGGCAATCTGGCGCCTTAGCTCGTCAATATTGCGTTGGGGCGACTCGTTTTTATCCATGGGTTGTGTGCTCCGTGCCTGCCAGGCTCGAGGTACATGACAGTAGTGATCAGAGTAAAAATACTTTAAGGGTCAGTATTAGATAAAAGCTCCCTACATGACCGGGAATTACAAAAAAATAATGACAATTGTTTATCCGATCGACATTTATAGTTACAGCGTAGCCAGGTCCGGCCTGGGTATCCTCTCGGGACCGCCCAGCTGGTTGGCCAGCCACGTGATCGATCTGGGTATCCATATGCCGCACTGTCCGGGAGCACAGTGGCTGTCCTCCCGGTAGACCCACTCCTCCTGCTTTACTCCCCCTTCCTCCGCTATCATGAACAGGTCCTCTATGGGCACGTACGGATCGTCCGAGCCGTTGATGCTCAACAGCGGGCATGCGATTCTCCGGGGGTCTTCGCGCTTGAACAGGGGGAAGACTTCTAGAACCTCCAGCGCCTGATCGAAGTTTTGCAGGTCGAAGCCCAGCGCCTTCGCCACCGGGACTTTCAAGTATCCCGGCCACCTGGAGATGTTATCTCTGGAAAACGCCCTGTGTACCGGGCTGCCGCAGTTGACTGCCGCCTTGATCTCGGGGCACGTCGAAGCCGCTACCAGGGTCCAGTATCCCCCGAAACCGATCCCCATCATGCCGATCCTGGACGGGTCGTTCTCACCTCTGCCCGCGAGGTACTTGATGGCCCGGGAGAACACTTCGTTGGCCCCGGGGGGCTCCAGTTTCCACGCGCTCTCCCCGGTGCCCGGCAGGTCCATCGTCATACAGGCCATGCCCGCTCCGACCACCTGTATCGCCAGGTTGTGCACGTCTTCCTTAGTGCTGTCGATGGCTCCGGTCAGCAGCACTCCTTCGGGCCTGACGATCTCCTTCTCCTGGCGGGGCAGGTAGTAGTTGACGATGATCTCCTTGCCCCCGTACGAGATCTGCTCCCGGCGGAAGTCAAACGGGAAATGGCTGCTACCTTCCGACAGGATCTTTATCTGCCTGGAGTACGCTTCCCTTTTCAGCGGCGTCTCTGCAGCGGGATACCTGGCGATGCCATAATATAGTGCAGCCCTGTTATACAGGCCAACTTTTTCCTCATCACTTTTAGCCGGCGATCGAGCCTGGTCCCTGCATCGATCACCCAGTCTCATGCATACCGAAGCCCATCCGCTGGCGCTGTCCGGATCAAAAATAGGGCCGCTGCTCCGGGTTACCAGGTCATTCAACAGCTTGCCATCCGCTCCGCTGTAAAGCCAGAATGGGAACTTGTCCCGCTTCAGCCCCAGGATTTCCTCGTCCGCCTGCCTTTCCATCGCCGCCATAATCGATCATAAAAAACTGGTCAGGCCCCGCTTTATATTTTAATGAAGGATGACGCGGGAGCGCCTCGCGTAACGCTGATCCGGCTGATAGGCTTGCACTACCATAGTGATGTAATTCCGGGCAGACTCATGCACTCTGCTATCCCGTATCACGAAAAGCCCTTAAGCAAGATATACAATCTATTGCACGGTGTTCCTATGAGTCACCATATATTCACTCATCACAGGCACAGGTTTGGCAGGCGGCTGTTCGCAGGTTTGCTGGTACTGCTGGTCGTCCTCGCGCTGGTATACCTGTACAGGCGCCACAGCATGAGGAAGTCTGGTATGCAGCCCAAGCCCGTCATGGAAGATCTCGGCGACATCTACCGGGAACTCATGTCCAGGTTCGACAACAGCAACTACGGCGGCATTATCGACGAGATACTGGGCCGGAGACCGGTCTCGGTCTAATCGCCTATCGTATTCACTTTTTTTAGAAGTTTTCATGTACGCTGCGCTGCGCTTTAACACAAAGGGCACAGAGGGCACGGAGGACACAAAGGCTAATCAAGGTCACGAAGGCGATCTGCCCTTTGACACGATCCCTTCGTGTCCTTAGAAGTCCTTTGTGCCCTCCGTGTCCATCGTGTCCTTCGTGTTAGAGCACAGCGCAGCGTTCTATCTGGTATCTTATACCGGCATACCAATAGCATTTATCTGCTTGGTCATTGCCGAAAGATACCGGTACAACAAGTATTTTTAACCACGGCCCATTCAGTATCTCATGTCCGGCGCCCTCGATAAATTCGGCATAAGCCGCCTTAACGTTACTCACGTCTCGCAGCAGTTCTGGTGCGAACGGCAGGTAGCTCTCTCACTGGAGCACCCCCGGGAGGAGACCGAAGAGATGGCCGCTGGTACCGAGCTGCACCGGGAACTGATGCTGGAACTCGTGAAAGAAGTCTCAGCGGAGACGAGCACTATCGAAGATGAAGTCTACCTGATAATGCTAAACCTCCGGACCGGGCTGGAGCAGCTCGTCTCCGAAGGCAAGACCAGGGAGCTGAGAGTCTTCGGCAGGGCCGGGGAGTTTCCGCTCTCGGGGATCATCGACGAGCTCTCCCTGACTGACGGCGAGCTGACGATTCTCGATCACAAGACCCGCACTAAACCTTCGCTACCGCCTCCCCCGACTTTTGCCACGGCCGAGATACAGGTCATGCTCTACAGGAAACTGCTGGACGACCTCCGCCACGGGAAATATGGTCTCGACCAGTTTATCGTCGACCGCGGGCTGACCGGCCTGGGCGAAATCTCCCCCGGGATGAAAGAGCAGCTGGAAGCTCAGGGCCTCTACGAGGGGCTCACTCCGGTCGAACTATCGGGGCAGGTCTTCGCAGCCTTCAGGGAGCTGCCAGCTCTTTCTGACTACCTGATCGTCCGCTACCTGCACCGGGACTCCGGGCACCACATCGGCGATAAAGTCGTCCTGCACGATCCTGCCATCATCGAGAAGCGGCTCCACCATGCCCTCAAATTCTGGAACGGGGAGCGCGAGGCCATAACCGTAAAGGGCCGGGAGCGGTGGAAGTGCAACTACTGCGAATACCGCGGCGTGCACTGTAACATCTGAGCCGGGGTTTATCCAGACCACACGGACGCCTTGCGGGTCCAGATGCTGTCCGGGTAGCTCTGCTTGAGGCTGTTGTAGGTATTCTTGAGATCGTTCACATCCTTGCTTTGCTTGTACTTGCATACTCCTGCATAATACATGGCTTCCGAGGCGATGTCGCTTTTCGGGTGCTTCTTGTACGCGTCGTCGAAGCACTCGGATGCCTTGCCATAATCGCCTTTCTGGAACGCCAGCTGGCCTTCGCCATAAGATAGCTGCGCTCTGAACTCTTCGGGTGGCATGTAGCCGATCATCCTGTATCCGACCATGTTATTGTTGTCCATCACAAGGAATGTGGGAGTCCACTCGATGGCGTGCCTCGCGATCAGATCTTTGTTCTTCTGCTCGCCGATCTCGAACATGGCCGGCACAAACCGGTGGCCCGCGTGGAGCACTACGTTCTTGTCGGGCAGCGTCTTATCGATCATGGCTTTGCAGCCGCTGCAGTGCTCCGAGTGGAAGAAGAGTAGTATGGGTTTGCCGGTCTTCCGGGAGATATCTTTAGCTTCGTCGATGTTATCCAGCCATTTTAGCGTCATTTCCATCATTTCAATCACCCGTCCTGAATTATTTCTGATATTTTTTTATATTAAACTGTTATATAACGAAATCCCGGGATAATCACGCGCAAGCCAGCATTACTTTGACACAGCCGTCCGCCTTATCGCTGAATATTTTATACATCTCCGGGGCCCGGTCGAGGCTGGCCCTGTGGGTGATGACAAAGGCCGGATCAGCCTGGCCGCTGCGGACCAGCTCGAGCAGCCGGGGGATATACTTCATGTGGGGGCAGCTTCCCGTGAAAATGCTCAGGTTTTTCTTGAACGCCTCCCCGAACATCACGCGGTTGACGGGCTGGGATGCGAAGAGGCCCACAGCTGAAATTCGCCCACCCTTTCTGGTACTGGCCATGAGCCAGTCAAGGGTCTGCTCAGGACATTCGCCCTTCATCTTCTTGAGCAAAGGCGCCTTATATCCAGTACCGCAGCTTGCCTCGAAGCCGACCGCTTCCAGCGCCACATCCACGCCCTGCCCTCCAGTTACGCTCCGGATGGCGTCGACTGGGTCGTGCTTGCTAAAGTCAATGGTACTCGCCCCCTGCCAGGAAGCCATGTTGAGCCTTGCAGGCACCTTGTCTATGGCGATAATCTCTTTAGCGCCCATCAGCTTCGCCGACAGGACTCCCATCTGGCCTACGGGGCCTAATCCGAAGATTGCGACCGTTTCCCCGCCCTTTAAGCCTGCCATGTCCAGGCCATAGTACGCAGTTGGGAACACATCTGTGATAGCAATGGCCTGTTCGTTGGTCACGCCGTCCGGGATCCTGACACAGCCTACGTCCGCAAAAGGCACCCTGACATACTCTGCCTGGCCTCCGTCGACGCCGCCTGCCTGGCCCGAGCTGCCGAAGAACATGGTCATCCGGTCAGGGTCCTCACTGTACGGGTACGTGGCGTCGCACAGGGAGAACTCCCCGCGTTTACAGTAGCTGCAGATACCGTCGGCAATGGACGACGCTACCAGCACTCTGTCCCCGGTTTTGACGTTCCTGACGTCCGGTCCCGCTTCGGCTACTGTTCCAATAAACTCGTGCCCAAGAATGCGGCCCTTCTCCAGCGGCATCTTGCCATGATAGGGGTGCAGGTCAGTGCCACAGATCGAAGCCTGCTCCACTTTGACTACAACATCGCTCCTGTCTTTTATCTCCGGCCGGTTCACATCTTCCACCCTGATGTCCCCTGGCCCGCGAAAAACCACCGCTCTCAACAAACTCACCTATAGCAGGTTCACCTTCAAGAATTTGAAGCTGACAGAATGATTCACCGGGCAATACTTTCACGCAATCAGGCACACTTTTATAGTTCAGCCCTCCCATCCAGTAGGCTATGAGTACTGGTTCCAAAGCTACTCCGGACATATCTACGATCATCGACCGCTTCAAAGCCCTGGATAGCCCGAAAGACCGGGATGGTATGGCCCGGTTCGGCATCAGGACTGACAGGGCCTTCGGCATATCCCTGTACGTCCTCCGGGACATGGCAAAGGAGATCGGCACCAGCCACGAACTGTCGCTGGCGCTGTGGGATACCGGCTACCACGAAGCGAGGATCCTCGCCGGCATTGTCGACGATCCTAAGCAGGTCACCTCTGAGCAGATGGATGCCTGGGTCGCCGAGTTCGACTCCTGGGACGTCTGCGACCAGTGCTGCTCCAACCTGTTCGACCAGACTCCCTTCGCCTACGACAAGGCCTTCCAGTGGGCCGACGACGAGCGGGAGTTCGTCCGCAGGTCCGGGTTCGTCATGATGGCCGCATTGGCGGTACACGACAAAAAGGCCGGCGATGACCAGTTCGAGCAGTTCTTCCCTGTAATGAAGAAGTACGCCACCGATGACCGTAACTTCGTCCGAAAGGCCGTCAACTGGGCGCTCCGCAACATCGGGAAGCGAAACCTGGCGCTGAACGCCCGGGCCATCGAGGTCACCGAAGAGATCAGGGCCATCAATACCAAGAGCGCCCGGTGGATCGCCAGCGATGCGCTGAGGGAGCTGAGGAGCGAGAAAGTGCAGGCGAGACTTGCGGCGAAGGCTAAGAAGGCAAAATGTTAACCACTACGGCACGGCTCTTTATCCTGACTACTATAGGGCAACTGTTCTAACCACGGCGGCACGGCGGCACGGGGACAGTGTGGGAAACGATGGCTGGATGGTTATTTGAACCACGGCGGCACGGCGGCACAGAGACAACCGTACCCGAATAACAAGGCCCTCTTTTTTGATCTACGGCGGCACGGCGAGCTGACGGCACGGAGACAATCCGCTTATTATTACAATACTG
Organism: Methanocella sp. MCL-LM; assembly: GCF_049676595.1. Taxonomy (GTDB): domain Archaea; phylum Halobacteriota; class Methanocellia; order Methanocellales; family Methanocellaceae; genus Methanocella_A. The sequence continues at coordinate 2,504,797 of NZ_CP187259.1, read as the reverse complement.
GTGATACCAGGAATCACTATAGAAAGTAGTTTACCGGCTTTGTGATCATAAGGATATACTGAAACGTCTGGCCAGTGAACCTATTTTGGTTAATGGGCTGTCTCCGTGTCGCCGTGAACTAAAAAGGGGTACCCTGTTCGGCGTCACAGTTGTCTCCGTGTCGCTGTGCCGCCGTGGTTCAATCATTTGATATCCAGTAGTCAGAATATGGAGCCGTGCCGCCGTGGTTCAATCATTTGATATCCAGTAGTCAGAATATGGAGCCGTGCCGCCGTGGTTCAATCATTTGATATCCAGTAGTCAGAATATGGAGCCGTGCCGCCGTGGTTACTATAACCCTCCAGTTATTGCAGATCACCATGTCTCAATGTCGCAGCGCCGCTGGGATGATATTTCAGTATTGTAGCTATTATTGGGTCCAGAAGGCTTATTTACTCTATAGATATCTAATACATCATTCGCAGGGATACTCTTGCCCGGAAATACGATTACTCCTAACCCTGATACGCTGAAGAAGTACAACGCGGATGTCTACGATGATGCATCCGATATCTACGACACGTACGAGGGCCTGTTTTTCCCGTACCTGTTCGGGCGAATCCGGGAGCTCGTGGCCGATCGTTTCATACCCTCTCTGCCGAAGGGTGCAATCGTTCTGGATGTGGGCTGCGGTACCGGCCAGCAGACGATGCTGTTCAGGGAAAAGGGCATTGATGTAGTCGGCGTCGACATCAGCGCCGGGCTGGTGCGCGTCGCCAATAAAAAGATCGGGGAAAACATCTGCATGGTCTCCGATGCCTGCCGGCTGCCGTTTGCGGACGGGGTTTTCGACGCAGTGTCATGCGCGGGCAGCACGCTGAACCATATCCCTGACTATGGCTGCTTCTTCGACGAGGTTGCCCGGGTGCTGAAGCCGGGCGGCTATATATTTCTGGAATCGGACAACAAGTGGCGCCCGGACATGTTCTGGTGCCTCTTAAGCTGCCTGGTTGGCGACCCGCTGCAATACCACGAAAAGCTCGGCCACGTGATCGGGTACTTCAAGAGGCCGCTGTCCGAAGGCTATCCCTATGTCTTCCCGCTGTCCTTCGGAGAAGGCAAAGTGCGGGAGCTGAACCTGCGCACCTTCACCTGCAAAGAGCTATACAAAGAATTAGGCGCCCGCGGCTGTAAGGTAGAAAAGGTCTACGGTATCCACGCCATAACCAACATCCTGCCCAGCCCCCTGATGCTCCAGGACCACCCGGGCAAGCTCACCACAGCCGTCTTCAAGTTCCTCGCCTTCTTCGAAGACCGGCTTTACGGCCTCTGGCCTGTAAACAGAATCGGCATGAGCGTCATCGTCTTCGCCCGGAATAATTCTCCTAAATAACTTGCTGTCTTGTACATTTCTCACCACGGCGGTACGGCTCCTTATCATGACAACTGGAGAGCAGCTGTTCTAACCACGGCGGCACGGAGACAATTTGTGAAGTGTTAACCAGATTAATATTTTTACCACGGCGGCACGGCGACACAGAGACAGTCCGTACCTGGGTGGTAAAGCTCTCTTTAAGATCCACGGCGGCACGGCGGGCTGATGGCACGGAGACAACTGTGTTTATGTATCCGAGTCCCAGAGGTCTGGCGGGTTTCATCGAGGGTGTAGAAACTTCTGGCTATGCGATCAAAATCAGGCTAAGCGATCTGCCCGACCAGCATTTTTGGTTAATGCTCTGTCTTGGTGTCGCCGTGGATAATAAAAAGAGCCCTCCAATTTCATAGTTCGCCATTGTCTTGGTGTCGCTGTGCCGCCGTGGTTTAAATAACCGCTCAGTTGTAGTGGTTCGCCATTGTCTTGGTGTCGCCGTGCCGCCGTGGTTTCAATTAACCATCCGACCGGTCGTGGTTCGCTATTGTCTTGGTGTCGCCGCGCAGCCATGGTTACTCGACACTCTTTCGTCGTATGGTGAAGGTCTAAAAGTTTCTTCTATCTATAGTTTGAATGATCGGGCAGCCTTGGTGATCTCTTCGAAGATCGAGTCGACGCATGGCCTGATCTTGAGGGCTATGTCGGAAACTGAGACGATGCCCACGAGCTCGTGTTTATCGTTGACGACGGGCATGCGCCTGATCTTGTTTTCGCCGAGGGTTCGGGCGGCGTCGATGATGTCTGTGTTTTCGCTGCAGGTGATGATGTCCCGGGTCATGATGGTGCGGATGGGCACTGTTCTGGGGTCTTTATCTTCTCCGACTACTCTGGTCACGATGGCTCTGTCGGTGATCATGCCTTTGACGTCGCTGCCGTCGATCACCATGACTGTGCCGACGTTCCTGGCCTTCATCACCTTCGCCGCCGCAGCGACAGAATCCTCAGAGCTGACAGCTATGATGCTTCTGGTCATGACATCCTTCACTTGCATGGTGCCTGCGTGCTCCTCAACCCTCATATGTTCCCGGGGGATGATGAGGGTGATGCACATTTTTGCGGGACCAGCACATTTATATTCTGACCTACATTGATCAGAGAGGTGATATGATGAATGGCCATGTGATCAGAGCCATGGTGCTCATGGTATCGTTAACGCTCATCGTGCTTGCCGCCGGCTGCACTCAGCCTGCCGCAAGCCCTTCTCCTGCTCCGACCCAGCAGCCGACGCTGCCTGCGGCACCGTCTGCCCAGGTGGCTTCTCCGACTCCTGTGCCGGGGAGCGACGAAGCGCACATTGACTTTACCTATCGGCTGATGACTTATCCAAAGCAGTACGAGGGTATCACCCCAAACCCGGGGGAGGTAATCTACGCGATCACAGTTTACGTGGACTCGGATAAGCCTGTGCAGACGGACGACTCGTGGTTCGGTATCGAGTACCGGAAGAATGCCACTGCGCCTTTGCAGGACTTAGAGCCTAACACAGTCTTCGACTACCCTTCGAAGGTTATCGGTGACGGCTCTGGACGGGCTACGGGCAGGCTGTTAATCGCCCTCCCTGCGCCGGAAGACGGCTATATGATCAGGCCCTACTACTACAAGCCCGTGGAGCAGCAGAAGGGCGATTATAAAGTGAAAAAGAAGTACTACGGGCTCCTCCAGTCGTCTTGAAGCCTTGCGCTGCCTATTTTCGGCAGCACATTTTATATGAGATGAAGTGTATTGGTGATACCATGAGCGATTTCGCCGAAGAGATCTACAACCTGCTCGGAAATCCTAACGACAGCCTTCGCCTGTCCTCGCTGGTCGAGTCCTTCAACCTGAAGGAGGGCAGCGATAAAGGGGAAGAACTCCCGGAAGTCGTGGTGAAAGTGAGCAAGACCACACCTCCCACAGATGTCCGCTGGATCAAGGAGACTCTCTCCGAGTACGATATGTTTTACCGGTTCACAGTCATCCAGTAACTTAAGTTAAAAACTTTTATTTTAATTATTGCCCCTGCTTTCCTTTGCTTTTCGCATCCTGGAAAGTAATGATGAACGCAGTGCCGTTTTCCCTCTTGACCTCTATGTGGCCCCTGATCTGATCGGTGAGCGTCGTCACGATCTGCAGGCCGAGGCTGCTGGTTTTGCGGATCTCTACGCCCTCGGGCAGGCCGACTCCATTATCGGCTATAACCAGCCGGTAGTGGCTGTTCTCGCCGTTCTCGCCCTCGATCTCGGCGAGCTCGATGCGGATTTCGCCGATGCGGTTGTCCGGGAACGCGTACTTCAATGCGTTGGTGACCAGCTCGTTGATGATCAGGCCGCAGGGGATCGCCGTATCGATGCCCAGTGATACTGCGTCTGCGTCGATCTTCAGCCTTACGGGACCGCCAGTGCCATAGGAGCGGATGAGGTTGCCGGTCAGGTTCTTGATGTACTCCGCGAAGTCAATCCTGGCAATATCCTTGGACTGGTACAGCTTTTCGTGGATCAGCGCCATGGACCGGACCCGGTTCTGGCTCTCCTTGAACATGCCCAGCGACTGCTTATCCTTGATATAGCCGGACTGGAGGTTGAGCAGGCTGGAGATGATCTGCAGGTTATTCTTTACCCGGTGGTGGATCTCCTTCAGGAGGACTTCTTTTTCCCTCAGGGAGGCCTTGATCTTTTCGTCCGATTCACGCTCTTTCGTGATGTCGTGGAGCAGCACAATCGTGCCTATGTTGTCTCCATTGGCGTCCTTGATCGGGGAGCTGCTGCCTCGGACAATGGCCCTGTTACCGGCTCTCTGCCTCATGGTCAGCTCGAAGCCCCGGACTACGTCTTTCTTCTGGATGATCTCTTTGAGGTAGCTATCGCCGTGCTCGGTGTAGAGCACGCTGAACAGGCTCTGCCCGATGGCCTCCTGCTGGGTGAAGCCGGTCAGGGCGGAGGCGGGCTCGTTGAAGAAAGTGATCCTGTCTTCGTTGTCTACGACCAGCATCGGGTCGGATATGCCCTTCAGAATTGACTCGTTATAGTTAATGCGCTCTTTGATGTTGGTCACCATATAGCTGACCATCTGCTTGATGGCGACCGAGAGCTCTCCGATCTCGCCACCGCTGGCGCCTGTTTCCACCGGGGTCTCGAGGTTGCCGGCAGCGATGCTGTTGGCGATTGTCACTATACGTTTTATTGGCCGGGTGATGGTCCGGACCATGATGTAGCCGATGGATATGAAAATGATGGAGGCTGCCAGGGCCGTGATAATCGCCTGTTCCTGCATGTGGTACAACCTTTGCAGCCCGGGCTCTACGTTGTAGCCTACGAAGAGCATGCCCACAGTTACGTTATCTGCGTTCCGTAGCGGCTCGTAGTGAGTGTATAAAGTCAGGTTGTTGATGTTGTAGATGCCCTCGACGGTCTTTCCCTCGTACAGGACCTGATATGAGATTTCCGGGAGCACTCTGGTGCCGATGATCTTGTTGTTGTTACTGTCCATCAGCGTCGTGGCAATCCTGGTATCGTTCTGGAAGATAGAGCAGTAAGCATCCGTTTCCTCGGTGATGTAGTCCACGATTTCGTTGTTGTTGTTCAGCACCTCTGAGATGCTGACGGCGCCGACGATGTCTCCTTCGGCATTCTTGATCGGCTCCGTGTTGATGATCGCGAGGCCGTCCTTCATCTGCGTGGCGTTGACCTGGGCGGACAGGTTGTTCGACTCGATCACCTGGCTATCCAGCACATCTGTGATCGACGTGTCTCTTCCTTCCAGCGCGTCGTAGATCAAACGGTTCGTTGTCCTGTCGCCCGACTGGTTATTGGCCGACCTGGCGATGACGATACCCTGCTCGTCAACAACTGTAATAATATAGTTAGTCTGGCCTTTTCGGGAATACTCGTCGACAATATTTTTCACTCGCGTATTGTTCTTTTCCTGGATGGCCGGAAGCATGCGGGGGTCCTGGCTAAGCTTGATGGCTTCCATCTGATCGTTGGCCATCTTGGATTTGTATACCTGCTCGACCAGCGCAGAAACGTCGTGGATTTTATCCTTCAGCTGGTCATCCTTGTCAGTAGTGAGGACTTTGTCGTTGTTATAGGTTAAAAAGACAATCGGAACTGTCGTGATGACTAAAACTAACAATAGTAGCCTGATAGATATGCTCTTAAAATCTATTTTGACTTTCACAACCCACTACCCCATCCGAATGGCTACTAACCATTTTAATAAACTATTCATTCAATGGTTAAAAAATTTGCGTTAACTATTGTGTAATTTAATATTTTTCGGTAATTATCAATATATAATCACATAAAGCCACTTTTAGAAATATTTTTAAAAAAGCAACTGCCGGGATGTCATGCCCGGCAACCGGATCGATGTTTTTAGCAGTACGTTAAACCGGCAGGCCCTGCCACTGGAATGCCGAAGACCAGGCCGGGCAGCGGACCGATACCGAAGGCTGTCGTGCTTGTCCTCGTAGCGGTTTCAGACTGCTGGGCTCCCTGGTTACCGCCCAGCCCTGACTGTGCCAGGCCACCGCATGACGGTCCTGCGCCAAACCCGCACGGGCTGAAGCACGGGTCGAAGAATGCTCCGCCGCCGAACGGGCTGATCACGTTGCTGGCGAACGAGTCGGAGACCGTTGACGCTCCGCCGCTTGTGGTCCAGCAGTCAGTCTCGTAGATGCCTGATCCGACGGTGCCATACGGAGTGATTGCCGCCAGCGGCAGGGACCCGGCAATATAGTCGGGCCCCATCCATGCCCCGGCAGGCAGAACGGAGATCATAGCCAGTGCTAGAAACATCACTAAAAGCTTAACCTTAAACATAACTTCCCCCCACACTATTAAACTTAGTTATATATATTAATAATAAAAACCTTACCCGCTTAATCTACAGGATTTAGCGACAGGCCGCTAAAATTAAACGCATGATCGGGATAACTTGTAGGTCGATACGCCGGCGTAGAGCTTCTAAGGAATACTAAAAATGTCCGGGCTTTCTTCCGGTGCCCGGCACACGCATAATCCCACTTATGTTCTGAACAGCTGGTCTACGGAGAGAATCTCTGTGCCGTCCGAACTCATCGTCAGGTCCCAGGCCAGCGACGTTCCTACGCGCACCTTCCAGGCGCTGGCGTTCTTGTAGGTGGTAGGATCGATTGTTACAATATCTTCAGAGGCGATCGTATGATTCATGGGCTGGCCCGCAATATTGTAGTACGTGAGGTTATGCCCTGTGAGCGTTTTATTGATCATGCTCTTCGCATCTTCGCTTTCGGCCGCGGAAGTGCAGCCGGCGGCAGCGAGCACGGCTACCATGATCAGGAAAACGCCTGCCAGGTATATCATTTTTTGCGACATCGGTAATCCTTCTGCCGGCGGCGCGGGCGATCATCTGTCCGCCATGCCGGCATATTACAAAAAGACTTGTAGCTATATATCACTTTTTTAAGCTGCGGATTAACCTGTAGTTATCGGGCCCAAAAATAGTCCTGTTTTCTTAAAAATGTCTGTTATCGCAGGAATGTAATTAATAATTGCATAGATTACGCTTAATTATCATCGTGCTGATTTTAATTGAGGCCGCATGATATGCGGCTGTTGATATCCCAGTTTATGATTACCAGGTGGACGATATGAGCGGGTATAATGAAGCACTGCATACTTTACCTTCTAGTGGCGGGCAGGAACAGTATCTTGGAGCTGTAACTATCGATAATGCAATAGTCGACAGTATGCGAATGGTATTGATAGCTCTCGACCGGGACATGAAGGTCACCCGCTGGAGCCGGTTTAGCGAGAAGGTCTACGGGCTGAAAGAGACGGATGTCCTGGGCAGGAGTATACTGGAAGTCCTCCCAGTTTTTGCCGGGGAAAACCTGGGCAAATGCATTCAAGCTGTCCTGGATACCGGCAAGGATTACTCCGATCAGAGCTTCGAGCACGTCTCGGGCAGATCAGGCACAATCTACGTGAGCCTGAAGATCGTGCCGATTAAAAAGGACGGAGAAAGCCCTGAAGGTGTCGTGCTTTTCGTCGATAACGTGACAGAAAAGGTCCGGCTGCGGAAAGGGATCGAGAAGCGAAACCAGCTGCTGGAGTCGAAGAACGTCGAGATGGAGAGCTTCCTCTACATGGTCAGCCACGACCTCAAAGCTCCGCTGATCTCGCTGCAGGGCTACGTCACCGCCATGGAGGACGACTTCGGGAAGCAGCTCGGGGAAGACGGTAATTTTTACCTGAAGCGGATGTACAAAAACATCGACACCATGGAAGCGCTAATCCACGATCTGCTGGAGCTTTCACGTGCGGGCAAAATTACCGATCAGGTCGACGAGATAAACACCTCTACCCTGGCCCGCGACTGCATCGAGACCCTGAAAGGCAAGCCTGCGGCTAAGGGGATCGAGTTTGTGGTTGCCGAACATATGCCTGTTGTGGTATACTCGAAGAAGCGCCTGTCCGAAATCCTGTTGAATTTCGTAGACAACGCGATCAAGTATATCGGCACACCTGAACACCCTGTAATCGAGGTCGGCTCCCGGGACGAAGGGGACGAATGGGCATTCTACATCCGGGACAACGGTATCGGCATAGCCCCTGAGTACCACGACAAGCTCTTCAATATGTTCTTGCGCGTTCCGGACGAACGGAGCAGGAAAGTCGATGGTACGGGCATAGGTCTGGTCATTGTCAAAAAGATCGTCACCACCAACGGGGGCAGAGTATGGCTCGAGAGTGAGCCTGGCAAGGGGAGTACTTTCTACTTCACCGTACCCAAGCAGCAGCCGGGCGCTGCCGGAAAAATGACTGGGGGAATTTACCATGATGAGTAAAAATGTTTGTATCCTGCTGGCGGACGACAACGAGGATCACCGGTTTCTGTTTAAGAAGATGCTGCGGCAGCGCATCGACAGCGTGGACTACACTGTGTATGCTGTCAACGATGGGCAGGAAGCCATCGAGTTCGTCACCAGGACCGGCAGGCACGTCGATGCAGTCATACCTGACGTAGTGTTCCTCGACATCAACATGCCTGTCAAGGACGGGTTTGAAGTGCTGAAGGTGCTCAAGGCGACCGAGCCTACCAGGCACGTCCCCATCATCATGCTCACGTCATCCGATAATGAGGACGATATCAAAAGGTGCTACGATCTGGGCTCTAACAGCTTTGTAGTTAAGCCGGTTCGCCATGAAGAGTACATCGACCGGATTCTCAGCACCGTATCGTACTGGATAAAGGTGAACATTCCACCCCCGAAGGAATGAGCGTATGAGTGAGCAGTGGAAATATTCTGTACTGATCATCGATGACAACGAGGACCATATTCACCTCTGTCGCCGGGCTCTGGACAAAGAGGGCATCAAAGTAGACTGGGCGACGAGCAGGCGGGCTGCCCTCGAAAAGTTCTCGAACGGCAGCGGCAACTACGATGTCATCCTGTCCGACTATAACCTGCCGGATGCCACAGGCGTGGAAGTAATCGCGGCCATCCAGGCACTGGGCGTGGACACGCCGATCATCATGGTCACCGGAGGCGGCTCCGAGTCTATCGCCGTCGAGGCCATGAAGGCCGGTGCCTTCGACTATATCATCAAAAAGCCCGGGTACTATGATAAGCTTCCTTCCTTCATCGAAGCCAGCGTTAACAAGTATCGCATCGAAAAGCTGAAAACCGAGTACGGCCGGGAGATCGCTCGCCTTGCATACGTGGTGGAGAACATCAACGAAGGCGTCATCATCGCCGACCCGTCCGGTAAGATCACTTACGTAAACCGGGCCTTCGGCAACATTTATGAATATGCCCCGGGAGAGCTGATCGGCCAGGAGATCTCTACCGTCATCAAATCCGCTGTGGCGCAGGAACTGCAGAGCGAAATTTTTAACGACAGCCCCAAAGGGTGGAAAGGCGAGCTCCTCATGGCTGCAAAGTCAGGAGAGATCATGCCAGCTCTCGTCTCGACCATGGCTATTCGGACCGGGGACGGAGAGATTATTTCCCACGTCATGGTGGCAATGGACATTACAGAGCGGAAGAAGGTCGAGGAATCCCTGAGAAAGCTGTCCATGGCTGTCGAGCAGAGCCCGGAATCGATCATCATCACCGACATAACTGGCAGTATCGAGTACGTTAACCCTAAGTTCACCCGCCTGACCGGTTACCAGCCGGATGAGGTAATAGGCCAGAACCCGCGCTTTCAGCAGTCGGGAAAAACACCTATAAACATATACAAAGAGCTTTGGGACACCATCCTGGCCGGAAGGGAATGGAGGGGAGAGTTTCTCAACAAGAAGAAAAATGGGGATATGTACTGGGAACTGGCATCTATCTCCCCGGTGAAGGATGAGGCAGGCCAGATTACTCACTTCGTGGCGGTCAAAGAAGACATCACCGACAGCAAAATGGCTGCCGAAGCGCTGCAGGCCAAGAACCGGGAGCTGGAGATCATCAACTCGATCACCAGCACCCTTAACAGCTCTCTCGATATCGGCGACAAGCTGCAGAAACTACTGGCAGACACCCTGGATCTGGTTGGCGCAGACGCAGGAGCGATCTACCTCCGGAACGAAGGGCGCAGCGGAGAACTGCACTTATCCACTGCGGTCGCCCGGACTGACGCCGGCAAGCGCGTCAGCTACAAGCAGCTTCTGCCGAACAGCGCTGCCAGCGAGAGCATCCGAAATCCCGTGTACAGGCCGCAGATCGCGGACGAGCTGTTTGGAATACCGGGTTATGGCGGTATCGTGCCCTTGTTCGCCGGGGACAGCATGATGGGGCTGATGGCGCTGTACGACCGGTCTGAAAACCGCTTCGAGGGCATGCAGCGGGAGCTGCTGGCCATTGCCTCTCAGGCAGGCATCGCCGTCGAAAACTTCAGGCTGTTCAAGAAAGTGCAGGACACCGGCAGGTACCTGTCCGGCATCGTCAACGAATCCCCCGATCCGATCGTGACGACCGACGCCCACGGAATCATCGTGTCGTTCAACAAAAGCGCATCCAGGCTCCTCAAGTATCCTGCGGAAGACGTGATCGGGAAACGCATATCCTCGATTCTGCCCGAAGGCAGGCCTATCGACCTGGATGATCGGAAGAGCTACGTCCGGGAGTTCCTCTGCAAGGACGGAACCATAGTAACCCTGAATGTCTCTGCTTCGAAGCTGCCCGGCGAAGGCGACCTCCCCGGGTATGTCATCACTCTCAAGGACCTGTCCTCTATTGCCGGCTTCAAAGTGGTGCCGATCACGGAAAAAGCCGCGGAGACAGATCAGCTCTACTACTTCGAGAAGGGCTTCATCTACCTCTTCGACAGGAGCAAGCACGAGGACTACCTGGGCGCGTTCGCAGACCTGGTCAAGCACAACATCCAGGGTTTGTGTATCACCAGGCACAACCCGAAGAAGATCCGGCAGCAGTACGGCCTGGAAAAGACTCCGTTCGTCTGGCTGACCGGCAGCGACCAGTCCTTGGACGAGCAGTGCATCAAACCGGAAAACCTGACCGCCCTTAACGCCACGGTCAACAAGTTCCTCGCCGAGGCCAAGGACGGCGTTGTCCTGCTGGACGGAGCGGAGTACCTGATCGCCAGAAACAGCTTCGAGTCCTTCCTGAAGCTCCTGCACGTGATCAACGACCACGTCATGCTGAGCAACTCCATCCTCCAGCTCTCCCTCGACCCCGCGGCCATCGACGAGCGGCAGTACCACCAGCTGACTACCGAAGTCCGGAAGTTCTCGGAGCGGGGAGGGCACAAGCCTGAGGGCGAGTAAGGGCGCTTTGGTCCGCCCACCCTCCCATTGGGGCGTCACTGCGCTGTGCGGGCTACTCCATTTATGGGATACTCGCAAACAGTTGGCTCTGTGCTCGTGAACGTGGACTAACGCTGCGCTGTGCTTGATACTGATTTCTCTGATAGCATTAGACGTGTTATCTCTATGCTCGTGAACGTACACGAACGCTGCGCTGTGCTTGATACTGATTTCTCTGATAGCATTAGACGTGTTATCTCTTTGCTCGTGAACGTATACGAACGCTGCGCTGTGCTTGATACTGATTTCTCTGATAGCATTAGACGTGTTATCTCTATGCTCGTGAACGTACACGAACGCTGCGCTGTGCTTGATACTGATTTCTCTGATAGCATTAGACGTGTTATCTCTATGCTCGTGAACGTACACGAACGCTGCGCTGTGCCAGGATCACAGATTACGCAGAATCTGATGATTCTGACAGATTACACCGATTACACAGATGCTAATCGATAAAAAATTGAATTGTTCGCAGCATTCATCTTATCTAATGTAGTCATCTGTGCAATCTGTGCAATCCGTAACAATCTGTGATCTGGCACAGCGCAGCGTTCGTATTGCTGTCACACGCAGTTCGAGTAATCTGAAAGGCACAGCGCAGTGTTCGTATTGCTGTCACACGCAGTTCGAGTAATCTGAAAGGCACAGCGCAGTGTTCGTATTGCTGTCACACGCAGTTCGAGTAATCTGAAAGGCACAGCGCAGTGTTCGTATTGCTGTCACACGCAGTTCGAGTAATCTGAAAGGCACAGCGCAGCGTTCGTATTGCTGTCACACGCAGTTCGAGTAATCTGAAACGCACAGCGCAGCGTTTGTCTTGCTGTCTCATATTGCATCACCTATCAGGTATGTACAGCGCAGCGTATACTTTTACTCCAAGCCATTATACTGCGGGCCCACAGAACTCTCAGTATTATTTTGGATTCAAACAAAAAAATTATAACTTATAAGATTGTAATTACTATTTTGGCAATGGCTATACTACCAGTTGATCGGCACGGCAGGCAGGAAGCGGCGAGGGTATATTACGAGCGGGGGGTTGAGCTTTACCACGACGGTAAGGTAGACGAAGCCATCGCCGAGCTCAAAAACGCCGTCCGGCTCGACGGGGAGCTCGCCAGGGCCCGGTTTACGCTGGCCGAGTGCCTGGACCGGAAAAATCATGCGGAGGATGCGATCTGGCAGTACCAGGAAGGGCTGAAGATCGACGGCAGCAACGCGACGGCGCACTTCGAGTTCGGCAACCTCCTTTTCCGGAGTGGCAGGATCAACGATGCTATCCGCCAGTTCATGATCACCCTTATTGTCAACCCACAATATGTTTCGGCCCGGTACATGCTGGCCTGCTGCCTGGAAAAGAAAGGCCTGATTGCAGAAGCGCTACAGGAGTACCGGTACATTCTGAAGACCAGCCCTAACCTGACCGAATCTCGTATATCTGCGGCCCACTGCATGGAACGGCTGGGCAGGAATACTGAAGCGATAGCCGAGTACCGGGCAGCGCTCGAGGCTGATCCGGGGCGCATAGCCGTCCGGATCACTCTGGCAGGGCTGCTGGAACGGGAAGGCCTGGTAGGGGATGCCATCGAGGAATACCGGTTCATCGTGGGCCAGGACCCCGAGATCATCGACGCTCGCCTCAGGCTGGCATCGTGCCTCGATAAGAAAGGCCTGATCAACGATGCTCTTAAAGAGTATACCGTGGTGTTACGCCTGAGCCCGGACAACGGGACCGCTGGCGCAAGAATCGGGACACTCCGGGAAAACCAGGCCCGGCTAAGCGAAACTGCCGATCGCTACCTGCTTACACTAACTGAACGCTTCGTCGAGGATGCTGCCGGTTTCCGGCACGGCATCAAACTCTATTCTGAGGGCAGATACGACGATGCCCTCGCGTGTTTCAGCAATATTGCGACTAGCCCCGGGCTCGACGAGGCAGAGGCTCACTTTGCAGAAGGCCTCGTGATGATCAGAAAAGGCATCCTCGACGCTGCTGTATCAGAGCTAAAACAGGCAGTCTGGGCCCGGGACGACTTCGCCGAAGCCCACGTGCTCCTCGGCATGCTGCACGAACGCCAGGGGCTGCTCTACGAAGCCTTCCAGGCCTACGGCGAAGCCCTCAAGCACCGGCCCGAACTGCTTGAGGCAAAAATCAGGCTCAAGGCTGTTGTTGGTGAGCAGAGTTAACTACTGCGATATAAAGCTTGTTTTAAACCGTGGTGGCATGGCGGCACGGGAATAGCCGGTATCACCAATAATCAGGGGATTAATTGAACTACGGCGGTACTGCTTCTTATCCTGACAATTGGAGCGCAAATGTTTTCACCACGGCGGCACGGCGACACAGCGACAAAGCGAGAAACGATGGCAGGATGGTAATTTGAACCACGGCGGCACGGCGACACAGCGACAAAGCGAGAAACGATGGCAGGATGGTAATTTGAACCACGGCGGCACGGCGACACAGCGACAAAGCGAGAAACGATGGCAGGATGGTAATTTGAACCACGGCGGCACGGCGACACAGCGACAACCGTACCCGAATAGCAAGTCTCTCTTTTCAGATCCACGGTGGCACGGAGAGCTGACAACACGGAGACATTTATGTTCTACTTCCTTCAGGCTATCGATTGAAAGTCAGGCTGAAACAATTGGATAGTAAGCTTATGGTTAACGCTCTGTCTTGGTGTCGCCGTGGACTAAAAAAGAGTGCACTTTTACCGGTTCGCCACTGTCTTTGTGTCGCCGTGCCGCCGTGGTTCAAATTACCATGCGGATAGTCGTAGATCGCTCTGTCTTTGTGTCGCCGTGCCGCCGTGGTTCAAATTACCATGCGGCTAGTCGTAGATCGCTCTGTCTTTGTGTCGCCGTGCCGCCGTGGTTCAAAAATTTGATCTACCGTTGCCAGGATAAAGAGCCGGGCTGCCGTGGTCTTATTCCTTATCCATGTCTCGGTAGCTGTTTTTCACTGCGTTTAAAACAAGCTATTTATCCTATCACGCGCCCTACGTTGCAGTGCTGCTAGATTATAAATATCTTAAGCGCCGTGATACGAAATAATACTCGCCCTGGATAGGGGTGGTAAGAGGTACAGGGATATGCCGTTCAGGATTGAGATCGCCCTTGAGCCCGGGTACCGGGATGCAGCGGGGGAAAGCGTGAAAAACGCGATCAGGAGCAACTTAGACATCGCAGTCGATGACATTCGCACCATCAAGGTATTTACCGTCAACGCCAGCCTGACCGAGGCGGAAAAGGAAGCGGTGGCCGCAGGTCCGTTCTCGGACGCGGTGGTCCAGCGCTACTCTGTCGGCAAGCCTCTGGCGGCAAACTTCGACTGGCTGATCGAGGTAGGCTACCTGCCGGGCGTCACCGACAACGAGGGCAGGACCGGCAGAGAGGCTATCGAAGACCGGCTCGGCCGGAAGCTCGGGGCTGACGACTCAGTCCACACTTCCACGCAGTACCTGATCAACGGCAACCTTACCCGCGCCCAGGTGGAAACTATCTGCAAGCAGCTCCTCGGAAACGAGCTGATCGAGCGGTTCGACGTGCTCGACGGGCGTTCATGGGATGCGCAGAAAGGCATCCCGGCAAAAGTCCCGCTTGTCAAAGATACCCACCAGCCCCGCATCGCCGAGATCGATCTCGACGTATCGGACGACGAGCTCATTGCCATCAGCCGCAAAGGCACGCTGGCGCTGTCCCTGGAAGAGATGAAGGCAGTCCGGGACTACTTCAAGCAGCCCGAAATCCTCGCAGAGCGTAAAACGCTCGGGCTGGGCCCGAAGCCGACGGACGTCGAGCTCGAGACGCTGGCGCAGACCTGGAGCGAGCACTGCAAGCACAAAATTTTCAACGCTACCATCGACTACGTGGAGAATGGTGAGCATAAGGAGATCAAGAGCCTCTTCAAGTCCTGCATCCGCAAGTCCACCGAGGAAATCTCTAAGGAAAAGGACTGGCTTGTATCCGTCTTCAAGGACAACGCAGGCATCATCAAGTTCACCGACGACTATAACGTAGCCTTCAAAGTAGAGACGCACAACAGCCCGTCTGCGCTGGACCCTTACGGCGGGGCCATCACCGGCATCGTGGGCTGCGACAGGGACTCGGCCGGCACCGGCAAGGGCGCTAAGCTCATCGCTCATACGGACGTGCTGTGCTTCGCCTCTCCCTACTACAAGGGCCGCCTCCCGCCCAGGATTTTCCACCCCCGCAGGATCATGGAAGGCGTGGTCCGGGGCATCAAGGACGGGGGCAACAAGTGCGGTGTCCCTACAATTAATGGCGCTATCCTGTTCGACGACCGGTACGGCGGCAAGCCGCTGGTCTACTGTGGTTCCCTCGGCCTCATTCCTGCCACCCTCCACGGCGAGCCGTCCGAGGATAAGTACGTGAAGCCCGGTACTCTCATCGTCATGGCGGGCGGGCGCATCGGCAAGGACGGCATTCACGGCGCCACCTTCTCGTCCGAGGAATTGCACGAAGGCTCCCCTGCGACCGCGGTGCAGATCGGCGACCCGATCACCCAGAAGAAGATGCTGGACATGCTGCTCGAAGCCAGAGACCAGAACCTGTACACCTGCATCACCGACAACGGAGCAGGCGGCCTGTCTTCCTCGGTAGGGGAGACGGCCCTGTTCTCTGGCGGATGCGAGATCTACCTGGAGCAGGCGCCGCTCAAGTACCACGGTCTAGACCCATGGGAAATCCTCCTCTCGGAAGCGCAGGAGCGCATGACGCTGGCCGTGCCACCCGAGAAGCTGGACGAATTCATGTCCCTGGCAAAGCGCCGGGGAGTCGAGGCTACCGTGGTCGGCAAGTACACCGACTCGGGCAAGTTCCACATATTCTATGCTGGTAAGACCGTAGCGTGCATCGACATGGAGTTCCTGCACGACGGGCTGCCGGAAATGAGGTTGCAGGCTGAGTGGAAGCCTGTCCAGCGCACCGAGCCGGAGCTGCCGACTGAGGGCCTGACCATGTACCTGCAGGACCTGATGTCGGACCTGAACATCGCCAGCAAGGAATGGGTCATCCGGCAGTACGACCACGAAGTGCAGGGTGGCTCAGTAATAAAGCCGCTCACTGGCAAAGACAACGACGGTCCCGGAGACGCTGGTGTTATCAGGCCGCTGCTGGACCGCATGTCCGGCATTGCCGTATCCAACGGTATTAACCCGTACTACGGCGACATCGATACCTATCACATGACCGCCTGCGCCATCGACGAGGCGATCAGGAACATCATCGCAGTCGGTGGCAGCCTCAAACAGATCGCCCTGCTGGACAACTTCTGCTGGTGCGACCCGATTTACGATGCGGAAAAGACCCCGGACGGCAAGTACAAGCTCGCACAGCTCGTGAGGGCGAACCAGGCTTTGTACGACTACACCACTGCCTTTGGCACTCCGTGTATCTCAGGCAAGGATTCCATGAAGAACGACTACAAGCTGAAGGGCGAGGATGGCAAGGATTACAAGATCTCCATCCCTCCGACGGTGCTCTTCTCCGCAGTGGGAGTCGTACCTGACGTCCGAAAGTGCGTCACGATGGACGCGAAGATGGCCGGAGATCTGGTCTACGCTGTCGGCACAACGAAGGACGAGCTCGGTGGTTCCCGGTTCTACAACCTGCTGGGCGCTACTGGCAACAATGTGCCGAAGGTGAATGCTGCAACCGCTAAGAAGACCTATGACGCCATGTCGAGCGCGATTGACGCCGGCCTTGTGGCTTCTTGCCACGACTGCTCCGACGGCGGCCTGGCAGTCGCTCTGGCCGAAACGGCGTTCTCCGGCGGCTTCGGCATGGAGATCGACCTCAACAGGGTTCCGGCAGAGCGGCTCTTCCGGGATGCCCAGGTGCTCTTCTCGGAATCCGCAAGCAGGTTCGTGGTCACAGTCGCCCCGAACAACGCGAAGGCGTTTGAGCAGGCCATGGAAGGCGTGCCCTGCGCCCGCATCGGCAGCGTGCGGGAAGACGACAGATTCCTGGTGAACGGCCTGAACGGCACCAGGGTGATCGACACGGTCACCGGCGCGCTGAAAGAGTCGTGGCAGTATCCGCTGAGGTGGTAACAATGGCAGGAAAGGTAAAATCGCTGGTTCTCACCGGCTACGGCATCAACAGCGAGGTAGAGACGGCCTACGCCAATACCCTCGCAGGCGCTGAAGCGCGCATAGCGCATATTAACGACGTCATCGACGGCCTCGTAAAGGTCGATGACTATCACCTGATCAACTTCCCCGGAGGCTTCTCCTACGGCGATGATCTTGGCAGCGGCAAAGCGTTCGCTAATAAAGTTTTATACGCGAAGACGCCGACCGGTCCCATGATCGACCAGATCCAGAAGTTCATCGATGACGGCAAGCTGATCATCGGCATCTGCAACGGCTTCCAGATCCTGGTAAAGATGGGCTTGCTGCCCGCCTTCGATAAGACTTATACCGGGCAGACTGCCACGGTCTTCTACAACGATAAAGGCTTCAGAGACCAGTGGGTGCGCCTGAAGGTGAACACTGAGTCCCAGTGCGTCTTCACCCGCGGCCTCAGCCGCGTCGACATGCCCGTGAGGCACGGCGAAGGCAAATTCATCCCCGGCAGCCAGGAGATGCTGGCAAGGCTGTGGAAGAACGGCCACGTGGCGCTTCAGTATGCCGATTCCGCGTATCAGCCCACCCAGCAGTTCCCCGATAACCCCAACGGCTCGGTCGATGCTATCGCCGGGATCTGCGACGAGACTGGCAGAATCTTCGGCCTGATGCCCCACCCGGAAGCGTTCAACCACGTCACCAACCACCCGCAGTATACCCGGCTCAGGGAACAGGCTTCCCGGAAGGGCATAGCGCTGAAAGAAGAAGGCGACGGTATCAAGGTATGGCGGAACGCGGTAGAATACATCGAAGCAAACCTACTCTAATGCTGGCGCTGGCCCGGCGGATTCTCGTCTGACGGGTCACTCGCCGCCCTTTTCTGCGGCCGGCATCCATATCAAGATCTTGGTTCCTCTCGTGTAGTCTCCCGGTACCCTGTCTGTGATTTCCACCTTTCCGCCGAAGTGCTCGATCAGCATCTTCACAATATAGAGCCCCAGCCCTTTCCCGTGCTCTTTCGACATCCCCCGCTCGAACCTGCGGAAGAGCCGGGCTTTCAGCTCTTCAGGAATGCCTTGCCCGTTGTCTGTGAACTCGATTTCATAGCACCGCCTGCGGGCTTTTATGACTTGCCGGGCGGAAATGTCTATTGTCACTTCAGATCCCGAGTACTTCATCGCGTTGCCGAGAAGGTTACAGAACACATCCTTGAGCTGCGGGGTGCCTTTGACGACCATCTCAGGGCCTCTCGTGTAATTAACTGTCACCTTCTTGCCCTTCGGCCGAGGGTATTCTCTGGCGCATCGCTCGATTATATCGTTGAGTTCCATATTTTCCAGATAAAACTTTTCGCTGTCTATCATCTGGATCTTCCTGGCGTTCTCTACGATGCCTGCACTGCCCTCGAACGATCCTATGGCGCCCTTGATGAGCTCTCGCTGCTCTTCAGTGAGGTTTGGGTCGTCTTCTATGAGCTCGAGGCTGAACAGGCCAGCCTGGTTGAGATTGTTGATGTCGTGGCCCATGATGTCCACGTACAGCTCAGCCCGGTTCTTTTGAGCCTCGGCCACATCTCTGGCAACGATGATCTTCTGCTGACTATCCCGAATATTGCCTGCCATCCGATCGAAAGCCCTGGCCAGGTCTCCTATCTCGTCCCGCCTGGCCACGGGGAGGTCTTTATGGTAGTCCCCATACGGTATCTTATCCGTGGCGCGGGTCAAGCGGAAAATCGGGTCTACAATGCTGGTGGTGACCAGCCAGGCGATAGCAGTGGCCAGTACTGTGACGAGGGCTATGAAAATGATAAACCAGAACGTGGCCCTGGTGATTGGCTCATATGCCACCTCCGCAGGCATCGATATGACCACGCCCCAGCCATATTTTGGGATCGGCGAATAAGATGCCAGCTTGTACATATCTTCCTGTGGGTTGTACTGCTCGACTACTCCTTCCTGGCCATTTAGTACGTTTTGGACTCCGGGCCGATCCGATAAGTCTTGCATTATGTCCATGTACGACTGGTTCGTGTGCAGCATGACGTGGCCGGTCCTGTTAACGACGTAGACATATTTTACTATCTGGGTTTGCGCGCCGGCGATAAAGGTCGAATAGTAATAGAGGTCCAGTACTCCTACCATTACTCCTATGGTCCTGTCATCCCGGATGATCGGCGTGGCTAAGTATACGGCTGGCTTACCGGTTACCTCGCTTGCCACCGCATCGCTGACATAGCTGTTACCGGTCTCGAAAACGCGGTCTATCCATAACTTGTCTGTATCGTTTCTTCCTACGAAGTCGTAGGGGTACGACGAGATGACCTGCCCGGAGCTATCTGTCACGTATACAGCGTAGAAGGTGCTGGCGTTCTGGATATACATGATCGTGTCATTCAGAAACCTAGTGTTACCACTATGGACTGCTTCGACCACTGACGGCCGTGCTGCCTGGCTCTCGATAAGCAGTGAAGCCGAGTCTACGTAGCTCGTCGTAAACGACGAGAACGCCTTTGCCTGGTCTAAGTTATCGGCCCAGATATTCGACCGGACCACATCCTGGTAATAGAAAGAGCTGAATATTCCTATTAGAATAATCGGTACTATTATTAGTACAATCAAGAGTGCTATAACCTTATTTCTGATGGAATTAAACCTCATCTGCATATGATCATTTCATAGCGACGATAACAACGTCTACCACAATTATCCGCGAGACTATGCATGCTTGTTGTTCCGGGAGCTAACAAGATTACCTCCATATTTTTTATTTCGCAGCCGGCAGCCTGACGGTAAACTTAGCCCCTTTAGTATAGTCCCCGGGCACTCTGTCGGTAACACTTACCGTTCCACCGAACCGCTCGACGAGCATTTTTACTATGTAGAGCCCCAGACCTTTGCCGGACCCTGTCATCGTGCCTCGCTCCAGCCTGCGGAAGAGCCGCGGCTTCACATCGTCAGGAATCCCATAGCCGTTATCTGCGATGGCCACTGCGTAGCTTATGATACCGTTTTCCACGATCTCCCGGGTATCGATGTCAATGGTTACTTCCCGGCCCGAGTACTTGATCGAGTTGCCCAGGATATTACTGAAGACCTCCTTTAGCAGCGGAGTACCTCTGGTGATCATGCCCGGCTTTGGGCGATAGTTGATGATCACGCTCTTGCCCTGCGGCCGGGGAGCTTCTGCGATGGACCGCCTGATCAAGTCGTCGATATCTACGTTCTCCAGGTGCAGCTCTTCCGAGGTGATCTGCTGGATCTTTCTGACGTTATCAATAATACCTGCGCTTCCTCTGATCGAGGTGATCGCTCTCGTGATCAGGGTTCGATCATCTGGTGGCAGTTTCTGGTTAAGCTCCACCAGCTCAAGGCTGGTCAGAGCGGTCTGGTTCAGATTATTGATATCGTGCCCCATAATGTCGACATATAGCTCTGCCCGCGTTTTTTCATCCTCTGCCCGGTCTCTGGCAGCGATCATGTTGTGCTGGCTATCCCTGATATCCCCCGCCATATGGTCGAAAGATCGGGCAAGGTCACCTATCTCGTCCCGCCTGTCCAGGGGCAGGTCCTGCTTGTACTCGCCATACGGCATCTTGCGGGTAGCTTTTGTCATGTGGAGCACTGGGTCAACTATGCTGGAGCTGGCTACCCATGCAATAGCCACAGCGATCAGAACCATAAGTATGGTAAACACAGCATACCATAAGGTGGCGTTATTGATCGGCCCGTAAGCCACGTTAACCGGCATAGACACAAGCACCCCCCACTCGTATTTTGGTATGGGGGAGTAGGAGGCCAGCTTATATTCGCCTTCCCTGTGGCTGTACTGTTCGATGATCCCTTCCTCGTTCCTCAAAACCTGGGCTACTCCAGCGTAGTCCGACATGTTTAGCATGACGTCCATGTAGGACCTGTTGGTGTGGAGTATCACGTGGCCAGTCTTGTTCACGATGTAGATGTATTTGCTACCTGTCGTGTTTGGGCTGAGAATGTAGTTTGAGTAGTAGTACAGGTCCAGCGACCCGACCATCACTCCTCTCAGCGTGGCGTTTTGCACGATAGGCGCGCTCACATATACTGTGGGCATGCCCGTGACCGGGCTGCGGACAGCATTGCTGACGTACCCACTCTTACCCCCCAGGACGGCTCTGACCCATGGCTTGTCCGAGTCGTCTCTCCCGGAAACATTGTAGGGGTATGAAGTGATAACCGTGCCTGAAGCGTCGGTCACATAGACGTTATAAAAGATGCCGGAGCTCTGAATCTGGCGGAGGGTATCGTTTAGAAATTCCCTGTCCTCGGTATCCGTAGCGGCAAAAATGGATGATCTGGACGCCTGGCTCTCGATGTACAGCAAGGCCGAGTCAATATAGTGGCTGGAAAACGAGGCGATGGTTTTCGCCTGGTCCAGGTTTTCTTCCCAGATATTCTGCCGGATGAGATCCCGGTAATAGATGGTACTTATCGTACCTATCAGTATAATGGGTAATACCATCACAACGATCAGGATGATAATTGCCTGGGTCCTGATGGACTTGAATATCATGTGATCTACATTTATCCCGGAACCTGATGATATTCGTTAATACCGGTAATGGCAGCAGAGCCTTGTAATAGTCTAAATGTGGCTATTCAGTAGCTTTAAGGTGCTATAATGCAATCAGTATGCTGTGTTAATATGGTAGAGGATATCATAGTAGTCAGCACACCTTATGTACCCGGCTATAAAATCACTAAAGTCTACGGCTTCACCTGGGGCCTCATCGTCAGGAGCAGGGGTATCGGCGGCAACGTGGTCGCCGGCCTGCGTACGATCTTCGGCGGCGAAATTCACGAGTACACCCAGCTGCTGAACCAGTCCCGGCAGAACGCCCTGGACCGCATGAAACAACACGCCATTGAACTAGGCGCTAACGCGGTCATCAGCGTCGGCTTCGACTCCTCGGAGATTGGCCAGAATATGTCTGAAGTCCTGGCGTTCGGGACTGCGGTCACCATCGAGCCGGAAACTGTTGCTACCAGCCCGGTACGGCTCGGATAACCAGTTTACGACAGGGCATAAAATTGCCCATTTAATTTACTTATTTTCTCGTAGCAGAGCGTATATGTGGTTTTATTGTCTGCTTAACAATCGTTTTACGAACAAGTATATATGGCACTTAATCTAACGCTTTTTTGGTGAAAGTATGGACAGATACACAACGGTCGCCGAGCACATACTCGAAGCGATGCGCCGGGGTAACTACACCGTCGGCGGCATCGTGGAAACCACTATGCAGTGCTACGGCCACAGCATCGAAATGGTCAACCTGGTGCTCGGCATGCTCGTCGAGCGCGGGGTTGTCACGGTGATGCCCACCGGCATAGACCGCGATATCGAGCCCTTACCCGTTGCCTGGTGGAGCGTCGTACCCGCTTGAAATGCGCTCTGCCTTTGCTTTTTTAATTAGAGTCTTATCAATCGTGTACAGCCTTGTCTATGTATCGTGTCGAGCCATTTCATACGAGCCCATGAATGTACGCGACCACTGCACCGTAAGTTTCAAGTTGCTCAGATGGCGTGAGACAACAATACGAACGCTGCGCTGTGCATGCTTCTGATTTCTCGGATAGCAAAAAAGTGTTGTCTCTGTGCTCGTGAACGTGGACGATCGCTGCGCTGTGCCAGATCACAGATTACGACAGATTTAACAGATTGCACAGATGTTAATCGATAACCCAAAAAGGAAATGGTTCGCTGTATTCCTTATTTTAAAAGAAATCTGTGCAATCTGTTAAATCTGTATCAATCTGTGATCTGGCACAGCGCAGCGTTCGTGTTGCTGTCTCACTGAATCAGAGCAATCAGGTAAAGCACAGCGCAGCGTTCGTACTGTTGTCTCACCTACCCGAACAGATCGGGAAAGACGCTTGTAACAATCATGGCCAGCGTGAGCAGGGTCATGACTATGGTCAGCCCCCAGGAGATGTAGTTGTAGGCTTTGCCGTTGGTGTAGTTTCCCATCAGCTTCTTGTTGTTGATCAGGATCAGCACGAAGACCAGGATCACAGGTAACAGTATACCGTTTAGCACCTGGGACATTACCATTATCTCGATGAGGGGGATGCCGGGTATCAGGATGATGGCGGCTCCGATTACGATGAGCATGGTATACAGCGTGTAGAAGTGCGGGGCATCCTTGAACTTCTTATCTATGCCCGAGTCCCAGCCCATGCCTTCGCAAACCGTATAGGCTGTGGCAAGGGGCAGGATCGAGGCGGCTAAGATGGAGGCGTTGAACAGGCCGAAGGCGAATAGCCAGCCGCTGTACTGCCCGGCCAGTGGTACCAGGGCAAGGGCTGCTTCTGCCGCAGATTCGACTGCTATGCCACTGGGGAAGATGGTGGCAGCGCAGGTGACGATGATGAAGAACGCGACGATGTCGGTGACCAGGCAGCCGATAATCACGTCCCACTTCGTGAACCGGTACTCGGACAGCTTGATGCCCTTGTCTACGATCGACGACTGGATATAGAATTGCATCCAGGGCGCAATGGTCGCACCTACCAGGCCGATCACCATCGCCAGGTATCCGGGGTTGAAGTTTACCGTGGGCACGACTGTCCTTGCAGCCACATAGCCCCAGTCGGGGTTTGCCATCAGGCCAGATATGGCGTAGGTCAGGTAAAACCCGCTGGCCACGAGGAAGATCTTTTCCACCAGGCTATACGTGCCTTTGACCACCAGTACCCACACCAGAGCCGCGGCAATGGGGACTGCGATGTACTTGCTGACGTGGAAGATTTCCATGCTGGCGGCTACCCCGGCGAACTCGGCCATCGTGTTGCCCAGGTTGGCCACGAGCAGCACCAGCGTCAGCAGTACCGTGAGCTTCAGGCCGAAGTTCTCCCGGATCAGGTCCGAGAGGCCCTTACCCGTGACCACTCCCATGCGAGCAGACATCTCCTGCACGATGACCAGCACGATCGCGATGGGTATGAGGGTCCAGAGCAGACTGTAGCCGTAGTGGGCGCCTGCCAGCGTATACGTGGTGATCCCGCCGGCGTCGTTGTCCACGCTGGCGGTGATGATGCCCGGGCCGATCACTGCGAGAAACAGCCCTATCTGCTTGAAGTTGATCCCGGGCAGCCACTTTCTTTTCGGCTCGCTCATGGTCCGTGGCCCCTGTGTACCTTACGGATCATCCGGTAGTTCTTCGGCAGCTGCTTTCTGAGGTCTTCGGGCAGCACGTCCTCCAGCGCGTCGTCGAAGGTCACCACGCCCAGCATGACGCCGTCGTTATCCGTGACCGGGACCGCCAGCAGGTCGTACTTGGACAGCAGGTTGGCGACCTCATCCCCGGTCGTGTCGGGCAGGACACGCAGGATCTCTGCCTTCATGATCTCTGAGACGTTCTGCTCCGGCTTCGACAGGAGCAGATCTCGCAGCGACATGACTCCTGTCAGGTGCTCTTTGTCGTCGAGCACATATACGTAATAGATCATGTCGACCTCGCTGCCGAGCTCTCTCAACCGGCGGAAGGCGTCCGAGACTTTGCTACCCACAGGCACGCTGATGAATTCGTTGGTCATCAGGCCACCGGCAGAACTGTGGCTATAGCGCAGCAGCTCTTTAACATCGCTGGCCTCCTCAGCATCCATGAGCTTGAGCACTTCGCATGCCTTTTCCCTGGGCATCATGTGGATAACGTCCGCTGCGTCGTCGGGATTCATGTTCTCCAGGATGTCCGCCACGTCGTCGCTGTCCATGTGCTTGACGATCCTGGCCTGGACGTCCGGCTCGACTTCTTCGAGCGTCTCCGCCGCCTTCTCGTCTCCCAGCGACTCCAGGATGAGCAGCTGCTCTTTGCGGTCCAGCTCTTCGATGATGTCCGCGATGTCTGCGGGATGTAGGTCTCCGATCTTCTTCCTGGGAATCTTCAGGTGGATACGGCGCAGCCCCGGGTCCAGCGGGTCGATATACGACCAGGCGATCAGGTTATCCGGCATGGAGGTCAGCAGCCGGCCGGAAACCCATCCCAGGCCCAGCCTGCGCAGGATGCCCTTGAAACCAACGTCCACTCCTACCACGCAGAGCTTATCCTTGACCCGAGTCAGGAGCACGTCATTTACCCTGACGACCTTCAGCCCGTCGATGTCCACGATCTGCTTGTCCAGGATCGTTTCCACGACCAGCATCTCGTGGTCCGACAGTTTGCCGGGCGGGATTTCTTCCCGGGGGATTTTGAGCCTGAACGCGCCGTCGAAAGATTTCACCGAAGCCATCGGTACCGTTATACTATCCCTCAGAATGCTAGAGATATAGATGATACGCGATACTTCCAGCAGCGATTCTCCCGGGGTGATGGCGAAGTCTTTGATTCTTCCGAGTACCCGGCCTTCGCTGTCGATCACCTTCTGTCCCTGGAACGCGCTGAAGTAGACGACGTTCTCGACGGTCTGCCCTTCCGGGCCTTTAAAATGGGCTGAGGGCAGGCTGCTGATGATGCTGGATACGCTCTTCGACAGGCTCATTTTCTTCTCTCCAATACCGGCGGGGCCTCTTATATGGGGGGCGCTTCTTCCTTGACCCGCTCCACGACCACGATCTCCAGCAGGTCTTCGATACCGCTGATAGCCCTGATCTGGTCGTTGATAAAGCGGTTCAGCTCCTCGAGGCTTTTCGCCCATACCTTCATGTAGAGGTCGTATTCTCCGAGCACGCTGTAAACTTCCGAAACTTCGGGCAGCGCAGACAGAGCAGTCTTAGCTTCGTCGTGCTTCTCGCTCTCCGTCTGCACCAGCATGATCGCGGTGACCGTATAGCCGGTTGCCACCGGGTTGGCCATGACAGTAAACCTGTCAATGACCCCCCTCTCCTTCATCCGCTTCAGCCGGTGCTGGATGGTCGCGTCCGAGATGCCGGTTTTCCGGGACATCTCCAGGTAGCTCATGCGGGCGTTTTCCCGCAGCAGGCGGAGAATAGCTGAGTCGACCTCGTCCAGTTCTGAACTATTGTTCATGAGTTTCTCGTGTACTCCTTTGAAATCAATATTGGTAAATTACCAATAAAAGTATAAAATACTTATGTAATTACTAACGTTTTACTTGAAAAATGTGGATAATACTGTGATAACGTAAGTATCATTATCTACTATCGGGCGTACGCTGCGCTGTGCGTTTCTGATTATTCAGATGACGTGCGATAGCAAGACGAACGCTGCGCTGTGCTGGATCACAGATTACGACAGATTGCGCGGATTGCACAGATGGCTATATTAGATTGGATGACCGCTGCGGACCATTTTATTTTATTATCGATTAGCATCTGTGAAATCTGTATAATCTGTCGTAATCTGTGATCTGGCACAGCGCAGCGTTAGTGTACGTTCACGAGCACAGAGATAACACTGTTAATGCTATCCGAGAAATCTGTATCAACACAGCACAGCGTTCCACTGGTATTACAATCACCACCCGTCACAGAATGTTCACCGGCGCATATGTCTGGTGAACCATTTCCGGATTTCCATGGCTATCACCGTGATTGGGGCGATGATCAGCACGATCGCCCAGTCCCCTGCAGACAGCGGCACCGTATAGAAAATTGCCTGCAGTGGGGCCAGGTATATCATCGCCAGTAGCAGCAAGCTCGATACCCCGACTGCCGCAAGCAGGTGCTTGTTTGTGAACAGTCCTCTGACGACCGATCTGGTCTCTGATCTGCAGTTGAACGCGTTGCAGATGTGAAGGGTGACGAGCGTGGTAAAGGCCATAGTGCGGGCATATGCGAGGTCCTGGCCGAGGGAGATGTAAAAGACGCTCAGCGAGCAGACGCTCATGATCAGCCCTACCAGGGCCATATCGACGATCGTAGTCCGGTTGATGATGGGCTCTTCGGTCTGCCTCGGGGGCCTGCTCATGATGTCTTGCTCTGGAGTATCGACGCTTAAGGCCAGCGCTGGCAGGCCGTCAGTGATCAGGTTCAGCCAGAGGATCTGGGTGGCCAGCAGCGGCAGCGGCAGTCCGATGACCAGCCCGAACATGATCGTCGCTACCTCTCCCACATTGCTGGTGAACAGGTATTTGACAAACTTCCGGATGTTATCGTAGACCACCCTCCCGCCATATATTGCGTCGACTATGGTGGCGAAGTTATCGTCCTGCAGCACGATGTCCGAGGCCTCCTTTGCCACTTCCGTGCCTGTGGCGCCCATCGCTATGCCCACGTCTGCCAGCTTCAGGGCCGGCGAGTCGTTGACGCCGTCGCCGGTGACGGCCACGACCTTACCGTTAGACTGGAGAACCTTGACGACTCTGATTTTCTGCTCCGGCAGCACTCTCGCATAAACTGCTGTCTTACCGGCCCTCGCTTTCAAGTCGTCCTCTGATATCCGGTCGAGCTCGTCGCCGGTCATAACCTCGTCGCCCGGGTGAAAGATATCCAGCTCTTTGGCAATGGCGACAGCCGTAATCCGCTGATCGCCGGTCACCATCACGATGTCGATGCCTGCATCTTTACATTCCTGGATCGCTTTCCTGACGTTGTCCCGGGGAGGGTCCTCGAATCCGACAAGCCCGGTGAAAATCAGATCATGTGCCAGTGACGCAGGTTCCCCGGTTTCCTCCTGCCCGAGGTCTCTGTAAGCGAACGCAAGTACTCTTATGGCGCCTGAAGCAAGGCGATCGTTGGCGTAAGTTACCTTCTTCCTGATCGCCTCGTCCAGGTATGATTCCGTGCCCGAGCCGATCACTTTCGTGCACTTGTCCAGCACTACCGTGGGAGCGCCTTTCACGAACAGCCTGCGTCCTTTCTCGCTGCCTGCCACGACAACCATCATCTTGATCGAGGGGCGGAACGGGATACTTGACAGCCGTGGATATGTCCGGTCAAAGCCGGCTTTATCCAGGCCTATCCTGCTCAGAAAATCATATAGTGCGACGTCTACCTGGTTGCCGTGATAACGGGTAGTCTGCCCGGTTTTTTCCTCTATAGCGTCGTTACATACACCAGCGATTTCCATCAGCAAGTGTAAGTCAGGATTTTCGGCTCCTTTGATCAGATCTGCCGCATAATCTCTATCAAAAGTGTATACCGCCTTCACTCTTGCCTCGTTCTTCGTCAGGGTGCCGGTCTTGTCCGTGCAGATCACGTCCGTGCTACCCAGAGCCTCGACTATCGGTAGCGATCGCACAATGGCTTTCTGATTTGCCATCCGGCGGGCTCCCGTAGCGAGAGCGATTGTAATCGTAGCCGCCAGGCCTTCAGGTACTGAGGCGACTGCCAGGCTGATCGCAGCGAGAAACATGTCTAGCGGGGGCTGGGCTCTGGCGATGCCGATGACGAAGACGATAGCGGATATGATGACCACGCCTATCCCGAACACTCTTCCCAGCCTGTCCAGCGCTTTTTCGAGGGGCATCTTAGGCTTCTTCGCCTCGCCAGCAAGCTTCGAGATCCTGCCGATCTCCGTCTGTGCGCCCGTGGCTACGACGATGGCTGCACATTCCCCGTCCAGCACGTTCGTACCCATGTACAGCATGTTGGCTCTGGCGACCAGCTGCGTATCTGCCGGCAGTACTGCCTGGTATTTGTCGCGGGGAATCGCCTCTCCTGTCAGCATCGACTCGTCGACGGACATGTTGTCCGCGGCGATGACCCGGGCGTCCGCAGGCAGTCGATCCCCTGCCTTGATCATGATGACGTCGCCGGGCACCAGGTCTGCGGTAGCCTCGTCTTTGACGATCCTGTCCCGCATCGCGTGGGCTTCCTGCCTGTAAAGGCGTTTCAGTGCCTCGATGGAACGTATGGCTTCCACTTCCTGAAAGACGCCTATGGCCGTATTGAGCAGTACTATGATTACGATCACCGCGGCGTCGTGGAGGTTCCCTACCACGACGGCGATGAGGCTGGCGATAACCGGTATTATGACTATAAAGTTGCGGAACTGGCTGGCTATGATCGCTAAAAGACCCGGGCCTGAGCTACTGTTTAGCACGTTGTTTCCATACCGCTGCAGTCTCTCTGTGGCTTCTGCCGAGGTTAGTCCTGCCGGAGAAGATCGTAGCTCCGCGAAGACTTCGTCCAGCGGACGATCATGCCACCCACACATGGTTAATCACTTGGCCGGGCTGTTTTTTCGAAGCGCCGACTTGAGCATGTTCAGCCTTCGGATGCGCTCATCGAGGTACTCGTGCTCTTCGGAGTACTTCGGGCTCGTCGAGATGAAGCTGCGCCTGAAGTCGGCGATCTTCAGCTCTACGGCATCGATCATGTACCGGTCCTGGCCCAGCTGCGCCGGGTAGTCGGATAAAAATTGCAGCACCTCAGATTCCAGCCCCCATTCTGCATCCATATACCAGTCCAGAGCCCTGGTCAGGAGAATTCTCTGCTTACCAACGTCTTTGATGGTCGGGAGAAGGCTGCCGAACAAGTCCATCGCAGCCCCAAAAAAGTTAGCCATCAGCCCGTCGGCATCGTCCAGCCTGGTATAGTTTCCAACGATCGCATCGATCACCGGCTCAAGCACAGCAAGGCTTGTATCGATCTTCTTTTCCCTGGAAAGGTCCGAGGAATATTCCCTGAAAATATCCAGCTTTTTCACGATCTCCCTGACGTTGAGGTAGTCGACGTACTCCTCGGAAAAGATGGAGCCTGTTTCCTTCCTGACGAACTCCGGAAGCTCTTCGGCCGGAGTAAGACGAAGATTGATCACATACGTCACGTCAGGGTCATAGCGGATCATATCCATTACTATCTCCACGATCTGGCCCTTTTCAAGGCCGCTTAGAGTCTCTTCACTCTTCCCCAGGTCCCTGAAGGCTGACGGCCGCACCACCCAGCCGTAAAGTACTGCTGCTATGTGCTTGCAGTAGCCGAACGCGTATGGGCAGGTGCAGGACGCCACGATGTTTCCGTCCCTGACGTCGAGGCTTATGTGGTAGTTCTCCGGCTGGGTCCCCTGACATTCCGCCATGATGTTGCTTTTGTAAACAAAAAGCCGCTGCAGCCGTCCCTCTTCAAAATACTCTATGCCCCGCTCCAGAATTTTGGGGCTGAATAGCCTGGCGATCTCCTGCTCTGTCAGCTTTCGAAGTTCCTTCGAGCCGGTGGCTCCAGCTGGCTGCATGAATAAAATATTATGCTAACATAAATATATTCTTAAGCCCGGGCAAAGCGGCAAGTGCAGGCACCCGGCTTACCTGGCCTTTCCATTGATACAGTAGTACATATCCTTCAGCTTATGCTCGGCGTAGACCGGGCAGCCGGCAGGGCAGATACAGCCTTCCATGACGATCTTCTTATCGCTCTTGCCTCTGGCGCAGTAAAGCTTTTTATCGTTACCCGGGTAGCTGGGGCATCCGTCGCAGATACAGCTATTGTAATTCTGATCGTTTTCCTGTGGGGTAGGCATATATGTTAATCGGCATTTGAGGTTTAAGGCTCTTAAGCCTGAAAATAGCGCCCTTTTTTGTAATACTATTGCTGCATTGTTCAGTTTTGGTTATGTCCGTCCGCTTCTACCGCTTATCCTCAGATACTTCTTCTACCAGGCCGAGGAAGTATTCCGGCTTGTCGGTGTCATCTCGAAAAAGCATCACCTTAGTATTTACTTTAATGACTGTGCCGTCTTTGCGCACCATTCTTTTTTGGTACCTCTTCCAGTCGCACAACCCTTCCACCATATCTTTTCTACGGTCCTTCAGGTAAGGAATATCGTCAGGGTGGACAATGTCCGTAATCTTCAGGGATAGCAGTTCCTGTTCGGAGTACCCTGTAATCCGGCAGTATTCCCGGTTGACCCGAAGGTAGCGGAAATCGGGTAATACGATGCTGGAGCCTGCAGGCATCATATCGTATACCTTCTGAAAGCACTCCTCGCTCTGTTTTCGGGCCTTTTCCGCCATGATGTAGTCTGTGATATCTCTGCCGACAATCTGGTACTCGGGGGAGTGATCCGATTCTCCGGGAATGAAGTGGCCTGTCCAGTTCACAAACCTTGTTTTGCCGCCCGGGAACGAATGGGTTTGGTCATACGTTATCGACTTTTTGGATTTTAGCAGCAAATCCAGCCTGCCGGAAAGGATTTCCTTCCCTTCTTCTGTCAATATGTCCACCAGCCGCTTTCCAGTTATGTCGTCCTTCCCGGTGCCGAAAAACGAGCAGAAGGAATCGTTGACA
The DNA here is from genome assembly GCF_049676595.1 of Methanocella sp. MCL-LM. Lineage (GTDB taxonomy): Archaea > Halobacteriota > Methanocellia > Methanocellales > Methanocellaceae > Methanocella_A. The sequence goes on along the minus strand of NZ_CP187259.1, from coordinate 2,473,351 downwards.
AAAAGGATAGTAGTATCCTGCGAAAGGCGACAGATCAGCTCCTTCTGGTCCTCGACGATCGCCCGGTACCTGGCTTCGCTTTCCCGGAGCGCGATTTCCGCAGTTTTTCTGGCGGTTATGTTTTCGTAGACGATGGCTACCCTGCTGTTGATATCGCTCATCGTGAGGGGCTTGAGCCAGAACTTAAAATAGTGTGTTTCATTACCCCGCCTGATGCTGAACTCTCTGGAATACTCCTTACCCTTGAAAGCTTCGTGGAGGTTCAGCAGGATTTCCGGCTTCGTCAGGAGGTCGACGCCCACTGTTTCCAGGCTCTGGCCAACGATCCTTTCCCTGTCTACTTCCGCGAACTGGGTCAGCCGGTTGTTCACGTCAATAATCTTATACCGGTCATCGATAACGGCGATCAGCTCGGAAGAGATGCTAAGTGCGGCCGCGAGAGAAACCCTGTCCGACAGCGTGAAGATTTTTGACCTGCCGAACATATGCATGTCCACTTCACCGGCCATGCAGAGCATATCCAGGTATTTAGCAACAGAATTCCTGTTCATGTTCAAGTGCTGGGAAATCTCTGTTATCATCATGCCCTTATGCGATGACTGCAAGGCTTTCTTTACCCGATCCAGCTCTTCGCGGCGTTTTATCATGAAAGCGATCATACGATCATTTACACTATAATACTTTTCGGCAATGCATGGCATTACCATGAGATTCTGTGCATTGAAAACCTGCGGATGAGAAACTTCCACAGGCGTTATACCATTTCCTGATTATCGCCGACTTGGCAGCCCTTTTGTGCACGGCATTAATACAAACCTATATGATAAACCGGTCTAATCGGACATCTGGCGGTAGTCCGCAAATCTGAGACGGCCCGACAGTCGTACCAGGAAACCCTCGCTTTCCGGCAGCCCTGCCTCAACCGCCCTCCCGATTATCTAAAAACCAAAAACTAAAAACCCACACTTCCACATGACGGAAGCGCCGCGAGGCGTTTCTTCATGTGGATTTACTAATATTCTACACCTTGACTGGCGGTACTTTTTTATCGGCTAAACCAGGTTGGTCAGCCCTGCCTCTTTCACTATCTCCGCCGCCCTGCGGACCTCCTTCGCGTTAAGCGGCCGGTTTATCTCCGGGTAGGCAAAAGCCCTGTACTCCGGGTGGTACTGAAACATCAGGTTGAACCGCACATCTTTGCCCAGGTTCTCAGCGCACCACTCTACTATCGGCTTCGTACAGCACTCGACGTGCCCGGGCAGCACCAGCAGCCGGATCAGCAAATCGGCTTGTCGCTTCGCTTCCAGGAAGTTTCTGGTTGCGACAGCCCAGTAGTCTTTGATGCCCGAATATTTGTACGCGTGCTCGTTGTTGCCGTACCGGAAGTCGGCCAGGTAGAGATCGACTACGCCGTCAAGCAGCTTCATCGCTTCCTGTGTCATGTACATGTTCGAGTTCCAGATCACCGGCAGGTCTTCCGGCATACACCGGACTATCCTGAGGATGGTGTGCAGGTGCGGGGTCGGGTCGCCGCCCACGAAGTTGACGTTAGCGCTACCCTGTCTCCGGCGGGCTTCGATGATCCTGCACATGTGGTCAGCATCCAGGGCAGGGCCCTTCACCCGGGTGGCGATAGTCCAGTTCTGGCAGTAGGCGCAGGCAAAGTTGCACCCCTCGAAAAAGATCGTGTGGGAGGGTATCAGCTCGGGCTCTTCTCCCCTGTGCAGGAACTCGGACGAAATGTGCGAGACGGCATCTGCGTGGCAGGCTCCGGCTTTTCCGTACCTGTTCGTACCACACCGGCGCTCGCAGAAGCCGCATGCCTTCAGCATACGCTCCGCCAGCTCGATCTTGACGTCAATAATTGATCGTTCGTGCCTATCCGCAGCAGGTATCTCGACTCGGGTCTTGACTTGCCTGTACTGCTCTATGAGATCGTCATGCAGCTTCCACAGGTCCTGATCATTTAGCAGGAGATAACCTGCATCTACGCTGACAAATTTTAAGAACCGGTGATTGGTAAGCCTGACACTACTTTTTACGTCGCCCATACTCAGTAAATTCCCATTTTTCTGTTTGGTTATAAAAACTGTACGGCCGGCGCAGTCTTAAATTTGGCTCTCCCGGGCCGGAATTTATCCGCACATAGCCATCCGATACTTGTTTACCACTATCGCCAGTCTTAATACTAAAGAGTATACTACCGGTTACATTAATAGCTGCATCCAGGGCGGGTACGGGCTATGCTATCAGACTGACTGGTGTTAAAAATGAGCTTAATGGCGAAACTATCGATCGTTCTCGTGATGGTTTTTTCCGTCGTTGCCATAGCAGGCGTGTCGCCGGCGATCGCCGACAACAATGTAGGCGTCATTGTCGGCGTCAATGCCGGCGTCAATGCAGTCGACAAGACTGACCTACTGTATGCGGCAGACTATACTCACGACCTGGTGCACGTGTACAACGTCTCGACTTCCTCGTTTGCCAAAGTCGCGACGATTCCTGTCGAAAAGCCTTCTGTCATCGTGGCCAGTAACGATGGCGAACGAGTATACGTTGCCAGTTCGGGGAGCCTTACATCCGGCCTTTACGCCATAAGTACCGACAACAACACGGTCTTTACGCAGTATTCGCTGCCCGACGATGGCGCAGGCGACATCGGGATCAGCCGGAACGACCGCTACGTATACGTGGTCACCGCTACCCGGTTTATCATCCTCGATACCGTTACCGGGAAAAAGTCCGAGAAGACCATCGACACCAACCGTTACTCAACGCTGACGACCGCCGAGGAAGTCGGGGCGAACTTTGCCTACTTTGCGGCGCCGGGCTCCAGCCAGCTGTACGTGTACAACGAAAATGACGATTCGCTCACTCCCTATCATCTCAAGTGCGAAATCGGCTACATCGCCGCACTGGATGGCACTCACCTGCTCGGCACAGACCGGCTCGGCGAGATTAACGCATTGAAGTACAATTATCATACCGGGATAGAAGGATGGTCATATACGCCTCGCCCGGTAGGCGGCACGTCTTCATACTTCGTCCCCTACCTGGCCGTCAGCAACGACCATAAACTGGCCTACTTCATCGACCGGGAGAACAACAAGGTGTACAAGGTGAGACCTGGACGACTACACGTCCAAACTACTGGTCAACGTCAGCGACTGGAGGTCTCCTACCCGGGCTGTCTTCAGCAGCGACGACAGCAAAGTATTCATCTGCGACGACACCGGGGTGATGGGCCTGTATACGAACAACGATACCCAGTACAGGTACTTTTACGGTTATAAGGCAACGGATGTTGACATAGCTTCAGTTCCGACCTATGCGCAGTCCGTGGAACCGCAAACGACCGCCACTCCGGGCCCTGTGAGTCCATCGCCGGCACCCACTGAGAAGCCTGCTTCTGCAGCCTCTCCGACGGTCTCTTCCGCTACCACCAGCCCTGCCCCGGCTCCGATACCGGCAGTACTGCCGCTGTTCGCTTTGGCCCTGGCAGTCTGCTGCCTGCCGCTGATCAACGGCCGGAAATAGGCGTCTAACCGGGATGTCAGGTTTCCCCAATTTTTCCTTTTGTCAACAAAGCTATATGCATGCAAGGCCTACAATTTTTTAAGAGGCATACTTATGGCTGAGTCCCGTCGCTACCCGCTAAAAACCGACCCCCAGGGCATGGTCGGACGCGAATGTCCGAACCCTTCATGTAAGACGTATTTCAAGGTCGAGGCCAGCCACGTCGACTGCGATGAGCTGATCTGCCCGGTGTGCGGCCGCACCGACGACTGCAAAAAGTACACGACCGTGCCGCAGATCGATTACATCAACTCGCTGATCTTCCACAAAGACTCCTGTCCTATCACGCAAAATGGCTACTCTAAAACGCCGCCGTGCAGGGACTATGTGGAGGTGCCGGCAAAATGTGTATACGCCTGTGACTCCTGCAATAAAAAGTTCGGGATCGACTGCAAGAAGCCGGAGAACTGCCCTTACTGTAAGGCGACCCGGGAACACCTGCACGAACAGAACAAGTGTGACCTGGCCTGCAAAGAGTAGCCTTTATCTCTTTTTCCGGCCCGGGCAAACGCTGCGGCAGGCCGAGCACCTGGTAATATCAAACCCTCTGCTGTTCCGGTAATACGCGTGCTCCCGGCACTTCTTCTGATCAGCGGTAGTTCCGTCCAGGGCGCCGACGGGGCAGGCATCGAGGCATTTCCTACATCTTTCTATGCAGAGCCCCTTCTTTACTATGGGGTCCGGCTCAAGCTCCACGTCTGCTAATACTGCCCCCACGGTGACCATGTTGCCAAATTCTTTCGTGATCAGTAGCGTGTTCTTTCCCATCTCGCCGAGCCCTGCGAGGACGGCCGCATGTTTCAGGGATATGATGCCCCGACCATGCTTCCTGTCAGCATCCCAGTACTCGTATGGTGAGTCAGTCGGGACGGGCAGCGCGTTGACGCCGTGATCATACAGCCAGTTGCAGAGCTTAACCGCAATCTGATCCATGTGAGGGACACTCACTGAATAGTTGACCATTGTATAAGGGATCGGCGTGGCGACATCAAGCAGCACCGGGGGTAGCCTGTAGCCCAGGACGATGACCGACCTGCAGCCCGGGTAGACGTCCGCGGGGTGAAAGCCTGCCGGCGCGGCCGAGAACCTTTCCACCGGGGCAATACCACAGAGGTCGGCGCCGAGCTTTGTAGCTTCCTTTTTTACCATGACTGACAAAATCCTGCTACTTTTCCGGGGCATATAAAAATAAAGTACCGCCCGACTATATATCAATTATCCGGCCAGCACTACGGGATACCTGTAGCCTTTTTATAATCTGACTTCGTAGAATCATATGAATTATGACTCTGTTCGCGCTACCCGTAGATAATTACACAGGCCTCACATCTACGGTGTTCGAGCACTTCGGCCGGACCGGGACTTTTGCCATCGTCGATGCGGCCGAAGGCCGGATCGCCTCTGTGACGACGGTCAGTAATGAGCAGACCTACGGGAGTACAGACAAAAACCTCCCCGACTTCCTCGCCCACCACGGCGTAGAAATCGTGCTGGCGGGAATGATGGGCACGTGCATGAGCACGCCACTCCTCGACCGGGGCGTCCGGGTTTTTACGGGTGCCCAAGGCACGGTAAAAGACACTGTCGAGAAATATTTTGCTGGAGAGCTAACCGAAGTGTGGAAGAGCCGGTATGGCCTTTAAGTTTTAAAGATTACTCTTCACACCATGGCGGCACGGCCCCTTATCCTGACAACTGGAAATCAAGTGTTCTAACCACGGCGGCACGGCGATGCTGTGTTGCATTATTCTTATCTTCATGTTCGCCTTTTGAACGCCTGCAGTCGCAGGCGTTCTCGAGGCGATGCGATGACGATCGCTGCGCTGTGCCAGGATCACAGATTGAAACGGATTGCACTGATTTCACAGATGTCATTAGAATAAATTCGGTTGATGGCAAATCCATTTCTCATCGATTAGTATCTGTGTAATCTGTGGCATCTGTCGTAATCTGTGATCCTGGCACAGCGCAGCGATCGTCTTGCTGAGTCACTCCACCTGCAATAGCTCGGCCCAAAGAAGAGAAAATGAATTATGCAACACAGCAGCACAACGACACGGCGACGATTCGAGAAGCGATGGCTGGATGGTTATTTGAACCACGGCGGCACAACGACACGGCGACGACCCGTACCCGAATAGCAAGGCACTCTTTTTAGATCCACGGCGGCACGGAGACAACCATGATCTACTTCCGTCAGGCTATTGATCGAAAGTCAGGCTGAGACGATTGAGTAGTAAACATATGGTTAATGCTCTGTCTTAGTGTCGCCGTGGACCTAAAAAGGAGTTCACTTATACCGGTTCACCACTGTCTTGGTGTCGCCGTGCCGCTGTGGTTTTATTTACCACTGGCTCGTCGTGGATCGCCTTGTCTTGGTGTCGCCGTGCCGCCGTGGTTCAAGTATCTGATTCCCAGTTGTCAGTATAAAGGGCCGTGTCGCCACGTTCGCTGAAGTAGTTCTTCAGATAGCGAAACTTTATTGGTCTCTGGTACCATACGCTTCTCCTTGCAGAGCAAGGGGCGTTTCAAGGTGCCGTTTCACATTATGATCATTCCGACGCTGGGCTGTCCGTCCAAGTGTCACTACTGCTGGAGCTCGGATGTTAACTCTCCTGTCATGAGCCTCGACACGGTCAAGGATATCGCCGCCTGGCTGAAGGAGTTCAGGGATGACAACGTCACGTTTACCTTCCACGGGGGAGAGCCGCTGCTGGCCGGGGCGGACTTCTATAAGAAAGCGCTGCCGCTGTTGCAGAAAGGCCTGAAAGACCGGCACGTCGCCTTCGCGATGCAGACCAACCTCTGGCTGATGACTCCTGAGATCGCCAAAGTGCTGGCGAAGTACAACATCCCCATCGGCTCCAGCCTGGACGGGCCCGAGGATGTCAACGACTTCCAGCGGGGCAAAGGCTACTATCAAAAGACCATGAAGGGCTACAAGATCGCCAGAGAGAATGGCCTGGACGTGAAGTTTATCTGCACTTTCACGTCGCACTCGATCAAGCATAAGGATGAGATCATCCAGTTCTTCATGGACAACGGCTGGAATCTCAAATTGCATCCGGCGCTGCCTTCCATCAAGGGCGACGACCCCGGCAAGTGGGCGCTGGATGCCGGGGAGTACGGGGAATTGCTGGTCTATCTTCTCGATACTTACCTCGACAACTGGGGCCGGTTCGAGGTCATGAACATCGACCACCTGTGCAAGTGCGTGTTCAAGCGCCGGGGTGTGGTGTGCACCTTCGTGGACTGCATGGGGGACACCTTCGCAGTCGGGCCGGACGGCAATATCTACCCCTGCTACCGGTTTATCGGCATGGAAAAATTCGTCATGGGCAACGTGAAGGACAAGCCGACGATGGAAGACCTGATGAATTCTAAGGCCGGGCAAGCTCATGGAGAAGTTCAGGAAGTTCGTGGACAAGAATTGCAAGGACTGCGCCCACATCCGGTACTGCAGAGGTGGGTGTCCCTATAATGCGATCGTGCCTACTGATGGTAAGATCAAGGCAGTTGACCCGCATTGCGTGGCTTACAAGAGGATATTTGACGAGATCAAGGAAAGGCAGAATAAGGACCTGCTTGCCGGCACATCGGGGCTCGAGGGAGCCATGATAGGATTCGATCCGATGAGGATGGCGGCGAAGCCCGGGGTCATGGCTATCATGCTGAAAAGAATCTGACGGATGATGCTTTCGCTATCATCCGCTTGACTTTATCCTCGTATCTGCAAATAGCGAGCCTGCAATCGTGAGCTTGATTCGAAGTTCTTTCTTGTAGCGTTCTGTCTCGATCAGTTTTAACTCAAAAAGGTTATCCAGGTAATATTTGACATTAGACCTGGGTACTTCTGCTTTAAGGTCTTTGTCTAGAAGCTCTTTCATCTCTTTGATCGAGTTAACATACCTGTCCTCATCGGCCTGAACTTTCTTCTTCTGGAAAACTAGCTCTTTCTCTCTCAAAATCTTAAGAATCTCCAGCTCCGTATCTGTCAGTTTCGCCAGGGGGAACGGAGGGAACCTGTGGATCTTCGACTCGCCGGCGGCCAGCCCGTGCTCGTGAATCTCTGCAGCGAGTTCCTTGATCTCCCTGATGACGTCAGCTTCAGAAACGCCGGACTTTAAAAGTTTCTGTGTGGCGTTTATCAAGGCGCCCTCATAATACTTCTCTGGCTCGACGTAGTAAAGTTCGACGCTGCCTTCGGAATTATTTAAAAAACTGGCAAGCGTCAATGCCACCTGCATGATTTTGGGGGCTGAAGAAATATTTACATAAACTTTATTCCCGGCCTGAACTTCCCGGTTTATGAGATCGTAAGATCTTTTAAAAATTGCGTTAAAATCGTAGAGGTTGACCGGGACTTCTTCCCAGTCGATAGGCACTTTTTTAATTTTTTCTATGAAGCTGTTGACTACTTTCGTCTGCTTCCTGTACTCCTCTTTTTCCTTTTTCGGGTCCTGGACCAGGAGATACGCTTTCTTGACTGTAAAATCCTTAAACAGCGGCTTTATAATTCTATCGTATTCCAGGCCGGCAGGTATGATGTGAACGCCAGCTTCTACCATAAAGTTCTAGAAACATCTAATCGTTAAAAGTACTTAACTTTATTCATTGTCATATAACAATAAAAAATGTTTATAATATGATTTTTCCCTAATTCAGGCTGAAACTTTCACCGTCTTTCAGGCACCTGACTTTGTCATGGAATCGGCTTGAAAACCATGGGTGAGATGTGGTGTGAACCGGTATTATGACGTCCGGGTCAATCCTGTCTATGAACTTTTCCAGCTCCTCCTCGGCGATGTGACCCGAAGCGTGGTAGCCGGGCTCTGTGGTTATCTCCTGCCGGCCATTTTCAGTAGCCAGCCGGATGCCCCGGGTCTCGATGTCGAAATGCCGGAGCCACCTGAAGAGCTTCAGGTGATCGATCTCCTGCTCCTCCGAGAACGCCTCGCTCGACGAATAAATATAGAGGCCTCCGGCCGGTTTGATGTCCAGCAGGTGCTTCATATCGTAGAAAGAGAAGCACAGAATGTAGTTCCCCGGATTTCGGGATATCTCCGTGGGCCTCAGCAATCGATCTGCATACTCTCGCTCCACCAGTCGCTGATCGCAGCCCGATTTACTGTCGCTGACCGCGTCGTAGACCAGTAAATTACTCAGCCTGCACCTGCCGTCAGCGCACTCCAGTGCAGCAAGCTGGTAGACGTCCCTGGTCGTGATCACGAGCTCCCTGTTAGTTTCTCTGGCAATCCGGGCAAACATCTCCAGCCGCTCGAAGTTCCTGGCAGAAAAATCTGCGATCACCAGTTTATCCGTACTGTCGACCGCAGCCTTACAATGCTCGTAAACATCCCTCTCCGTCGTAGGGTGATCACCTTCCCTGCCAGTCCTGGTGCCTTCGACGATCAGCACGTTAGCTTCCCTGGCACCGGCGACGAGGCGATCCATGTTCTGGCTGCCGTTTTCGCCGTGGAAGCGGAAGTCGCCCGTGTAGAAGATGGTACCGTCTCGTGATTTGAGCCTGTAGGCTACGGCGCCGCAGATCGAGTGGTCCATGGGGTAGGCGTCCACTTCAAAGGGCAGATCTAGCTCGGAGAGGTGGCCGAGGTGGCCCGGCTGGTAAGGCTTGGACTTGAGGGGATTGATCGCCATCAGGTCGTGCAAGCTGGCCGCCGGCTCCGTCAGTCCATAGAGGGCTCTTCCGACGGATGGCGTTTTCGTCCCTGCCGAGCCGCAGATCAGCGGGCTATCGCCCGGCACCCGGGGTTTGACGTAGGCGGCCTCCGCACTGGTGCCGGCGTTTTTCGAGACGTCCTGCTGTGCCTTCAGGATCGCCAGGCTCAGGCTCGACGCCACGAAAGGTATCGTCGGATCCAGCAGCCCCATGTTACCGGTATGATCCATATGGGCATGGCTCAGCAGCACCGCTTTCACATCCGGCCTGGCAAACGACCTCACGCTCTCGCATATATCGCATGTCAGCAGATCGTCCCTGTAAATGTTCAACCGGGGTATCAGGTTCAGCTGGAGCAGATCATGAATTCCCCTCGTATCCCTGTCACAGAGGTATTCGTTGAAGTATTCATTGTAGCGCGAGTAGTTCATGCCGAAGTCCAGAAAGACCCCGCTCCCGCCGTTTTCTACGTATATCTTGTTACCGCCGATCGTCTCCGCACCATCGTACACTGTTACCGATACCACAGCAGGCACCCGGTAGGGATATGGTAACAATCCATATATAAGCGGTTTGCTGTTATGTAACTATGTATTATAATATAAGGTCTTATGACAACATTTATTAACATGTAATACTATAGCGATATTGTACAATCGGTAGGTGATCAAGCGTGGAAATACTAAGCATCGTGGACCTAGAAATGACCGGCCTGGGAAAGTTCGATATAGCAAACCCTGTCGATGACGACTATCCTGTCAGCATCGGCATCATCTTAGCCGGCGTTGACGAGGAGAGTAAAGTCATCCGGTGCCTCGACAGCTTTCACACGCTGATACGGATTCCGAACCCCTCGAAAGTAGAAGAGACCTCGATCTTCCACCACATCTTCCCGGAGGACCTGGAGGCCGCGCCGAAGCCGAAAGAGGTGTGCGGGCAGATCCGGAAATTCTACGAGAAGTACGGCGAAATACCGGCCGGCGCCTGGAACCACAAGGTAGACCGTCACTTCGTCGACATCCTGTTCAAAATGGGCAAAATGGAATCGCCCATGCGTAAGTGGGTCGAGCTGCAGCCTGAACGGATGGCCAGCCTGGAAAAGTACGTAGCTCAGTATGTCCAGGATCCGGCAATCCTCGGGCTGGATGCCCATGATGCCTTGAACGACTGCATCAGGACGATTGGGGTCATGGCTGCACTGAAAAATTATGGCCTTGATATGTCCGGGCTTGAGATGGTAAACAGCTAACGATTATCCTAAACGTCGTCCGGGGATTGTATTCCATAGCTTAAACCTCAATTTTGTCCACCTCAAAACAGATCCCCGGGCTACTATTCAAATATTGATCGGCTCATTCTTATCGATGCCTTATCGCTACTCTATGGGATGGCGATCTTCTTAATCGTCCGATCTACTCTCTCTTATCTTAGTTTAGAACTTAACACTCATCGCTGATAGCTCGTCTGATATCATCTTCTGACAAACCTTCATTTAATGCAAGATATCTAATGATATTCTCAAGTGTTCCATCAGCAATTTCTTCATTACCGTGTATGGGGATGATGATTTTGAACCCTTTACTGTCCTTACGCCTGAACTTAAAATGGCTTCCTTTGACACTTACGAGGACGTAACCTCTCCTTTCAATAAATCGCCGCAACTCTTTGCCCTTTACTACTGGAAGCGGCACGCTGACCAAAAAACCACCAAATAACAGGGCACTTTTAAGCATATTTTATGCGAATTTCGGCTTCGAGGTATGAGTCGATATCAAAAGCGACCTCAACTGCCTCGCGTATGTTTTTTACCAATTCCTCTTTTGTAAGGCCATCGGTAAAAATACCCTGTTCCATGTCTGCCGCACAAAGATTCCCTTTTATATCTTTTGTCACGATGAAATTTGCACGGTACTTCTTACCAGACACTGGCTCCATATACATGAGACTCGCCCTCTTCACATTATATACTTTTCTCGTTCTACTCACCATAACCTTTCGAATGGTACTCAACTACTGATTTTGGCTCCATAAGTTATATACTTTATTACATTTACAAGAAAAATAGATAGATATAAAAAATTTTGACACCTTCCCACTTATATACCATGGATGTGGCATCAGTTCCCGTATATCTACTGACTTCCCTAAACTGCCGGGTGCTTAACATTGTATTTCGCTAAATCTCTCCACCTGTTCAAACCTCGTTTTACACACTTTGAGCCCCGGCATCTTCTGCATCGCCTCTTCTCTCAGCGCTTTCCATGCTGCCAGAAATGTCTGATCTGCAACGTCCAGGTCGAGGAAACCTGTTCCAGCAACCTGAGCTTCAAGCGCCTGCCTGACCTTCTCCAGGGACTCGCAAGCCTTGAAGTGTGCCGGGTAGAACAGGATGCAGGCATCCACGAGGGAAGCAGCCATGTTGGGTCCTTCCGGCACGAAGCGCGTCACGTGCTCCAGCGGACTGAGTCCCATCGCCGTATAATGCACCTCCAGCCATTCCCGGTCTCCCGAGCCCACCCATATCTCGAACAGGGGTTTGTCCAGCCCTTCGTTGATCCAGTTATTATTGCTTGCTTTAAATACGTAGTAAATGGAATCTAAACTTGCCACTTCAACTCCTCCTGTAATAATCTTAATCGACTTATCCCGGCCCTTTCAAGCTCTGGCGCACCAGATCACTGTCTATGACCCAGGATTTGTCTCCCTCTACGCTGGCGGAACATTTTCCCGCTCCGCCGCTGCCACTTCTCTTACCGGCCGACCCACGTTTGCCGGCTACGCTCAAACTTTCACATCGCTTCAGGATCTTGCTTAAAGCGATCTCTGCTTCGCTCCTGACAGCCGGGTCCCGATCGGATACCATTATCCTCTCCAGTGTCCTGACTACCGACATATCCGCCGAAGAAACCTTTGCGATCCTGCCCAGTGCCGCAACGGCTGATCTGCGCATCGCCGGAGATCGATCAAGCCGGATAAGCTCGACGAAGGTCGATGCCAGATCACTGTTGCCCGAATCTGCCAGTTTAATCGACGCTTTGATCCGCTCTGCTTCCGGCAGCGTGAAATCCCACATAGCGCTGAGCTGTTCTTTATCTGCTCTGGACAGGGACTTAGCCATAGCAGCTCCTACTCTTTCGCTTTTCTTCGGCCAGCTTTATTTTGTATTCCTCGCACAGGTCCTGGTCGAGCTGCTGGCGGATCTGGGCTGAGAGTGCTTCATCTAACTGGGTTTCACAGCTACACTGCGGGCACCTGATGATCTGATCTGACAATGCAAATACCTCCCATGATGTCTGTGCCTGGGCTTTAAGTGCAGGCACTTATTACTTAATGTATTGTATAAATGTCATATAACATATTTATATGTTACTACTCAAAAATTATTGATAATTGTGATCTGTGAAACTATACATGTTGAGGCAAATAATGTACCGGTGGTTTAGGGAAAGTCGGGAAGATTCATGCTGCTCCGTGAAATATTATAAAAGAGAGATGGGAAGGTACATAAGGGAACATATCAGCATACAGGTAGGTGATTTCCTAAAGTATCTAATTCTTCTGATTTTAGGATAATGGATCGAAGTATATAAGCAATATTTTCTGTCTATCTCGTTATGAACTCAGAATAACTCGATTTAAAGTACTTTAAAAGTTCATCTTTCGCTCTCGGTAATTGCTTACCACATTTTGATTCAATAAACCTGAAAGACAGCTCGAGATATTCCAGAGATGCATTTTTGAGTCGGACTGTATCCTTTTGCTGGTATTCTTGCAGAGTGACCCGTCCATACGAATCGACCCCATATCTGGAAGAGATATAAACGGTTTCGATTTCACTTAGCTCGGGCAATAATCTTTCAAAATCTGTTTTCAGCGGTCCTGTTTCAGGTATCAGGATTGCTTCGACATAGTAGCTAAAACCGTGCTCTTTCGTGATTAAAATGCTCAATATCGCCAGGCAGGCTTTCGTTGATTTCTCGCATAGTTGCTCCATGTGGAACAACGCTAAAGAGGGGATATTTTCTTTAATAGCAGCGTCTATTAAGGACTTATCATATGATGCATCGAGTTAATATCTTACAGCTCGGGCTTCTGCTAAACTAGACATAATACCCAACTTTTACCCCATTTAAAACCAGGGGCTTCATCTTGCTGATGGCTTCTCTGCACCGAATTATAATATTTTTACCATGGAGCAGCTTATTGTTGTGGTAAACCTCATACAGGAAAGGAGATGGATAGTTCAGATCATTAACATCCAGCATGAAAATTTCAAGGGGTCTTTTTATCTTTCCCAGAAGGTTGTATCTGATCCTCGATATAATTTTCAATTTATCCGCAGGGTATTTTTTTACAAATATCAAAATATCGTAGTCACTTTTTTCATTTTGAGTTTCCTTTGCTACGCTTCCGAACAGGTAGATCGCTTCTACGTCGTTAAGCTCCTCTAAGATAACCTCACGTATAGTTTTCAGGTCTTCTTGAGTTGCAGCGTCCATATGTAATCCCTAATCAATTCCTATTATGCAATCTGCGAATATAAAATAATGGTGGGTATGTATCTATAACCTGTATGGCCGACTAATCATTGATAATTATCAATGATAACTTTAATATGTATCAATGAATGTTATTAATCTTCTTTGATGTTTTGCGGGACTAAAAAATTAGGAACGTAATCCTAAGGATTATGCTCCTTATGTTACTTAGTCCATTGTAGATCGTCGAGATCGTAGGCGATGAACCCGTCTTCGCGTAAACTATCCTTTCTATAAATTTTTCTGGCGAATATGCCATACACCTCTTTGCGGCTCTGGTTTTGCCACTCGACATATGTGGCCTTCTGCTTTAGTTCCTCCAGGATTGTCCTGGCTTCTCTCAAACTCAGCTCTTTCCACTTGCACTCGAAGAAGCCAGCTTCACCGGTTTCTCTGTTGAGGCCTACGGCGTCTATCTCGATCTCCTTCCGCTGGCCTGCTTCCTGGTGGTAGCCCCACCACCGGCCGATATCTGTAAACCTGCCCCGCTCAAGCTTTCTTAACTGTTCCTCCCTGACGATCTTCTCGAAAGCACTGCCGACAAAAGCGTTAAAATCTCTGTCCAGCAGGCGCTCGACGATCGTAGTATCACCGATCTCCAGGTCAGCCTTCCGGGGCTCGCAGAACCTGAACCAGAAAGCGAAGTACGGGTCATCGATGACGTATCGCGATGCCTTGCCCTTGCCGGAGAGATCGGTGACCGGGCTCTCTTTTCGGACGATGCCCAGCCGGCAGAGAACCTTGAGGTATCTGTCCAGATCATTAGGTTTCATCTGACACTTATCTGCGATCTCCGTGACCCTCGTCGCGCCGGCGGCCACAGCGGCCACGATTGTCTTGTACACGTCAGGCTCGCGCAGCTCTTCCCGGAGCAGGAAATCTGTCTCTTCGTAGAGCGCGCCGTTTTTATCGAGGATTTGCGCCCTAATGTTGTCCCTGACATCTACGCCATCCTTGAACTTAGCCAGGTAAAATGGCACTCCACCGAGCACTGCGTAAGTCTTGATCAGCTCTTCCCGGGTGAAGGATGGGAAAAATTCCCTGATGTCCTTAAGGGCGAGTGGCGCCAGCCTCATGTGACCTGTCTTTCTCCCGTATAGGGGGCTCTTGTGCGCGAGGACGCCGTCGATCATCAGGCTGATACTGGAGCCACAGAGGAGCAGAGTCATATTGGTGTCCTTGAGCGTTTCATCGATGACTCTCTGGAAGATCGAGGGGATAGCATCATCTTTCTCGATCAAGTAGGAAAACTCATCGAAGACGATGACCGTATCGGATGGGGCTTTGCGGGCAAAGTACGAGAATATTTCTCCCGGATCATCCGTAGCGATCGCCGGCTCGTCCAGGAATTCGGAGATCTTCAGCTTGAGCCTGGCGACGTTGGGGGCTGTGCCGCTTTTGTCGCAGAGGAAATAAATTGCGTTTTTACCACTGATGAAGCGCTTTATCAATTCGGTTTTACCCACTCGCCTCCGGCCGTAGATGACGATGAATTGAAAACCTTCCGCGGAATGGGCCCTGTTTAGCTGTTCCAGTTCCGCAGTCCGGTTGATGAATTTTAGGAACATAATCCTTAGGATTATGTTCCTAAAACATAAGCATTTCGCTGCCCTTTATGTCTCTTGCAGTATCTTAGAAATCCCTTCCATCACCAGCCCTGGCATTTTGACTTGCGGAGATTGGGCCCTCGCTACTGGGTCTCTGCCTTTATAGCCTTTGGCAAGCATCACCTGCTTTGCCGTAAACTCGACGGTATCGCCGGGCTGCAATTGGAGTGACTCGATGTACCCGTTCGAGCGGAACCAGTGGTGATCTCTGACCATGTTGCCGTTCGAGTCTTTGATGTCGACCAGCAGGATGGTCTTATCGTAGCCGCAGCAGAACTGGTTGCGGACGAGGCCCCACTGCTGATAGGTGGCATGGTATGTCTGTTTCTCTGGATCGATCCCAATCAGTCTGCGAAATTTCTTTGGTGGGACTGTCTTAAAGATAGTACTAAAGCGGTGCCCGCAGTCCAGGCAGCGGAATTGCACGGTAGACTGCCACGTAGATGCAGTAAGCTGTTTCCATATTGTCCTGTAGTTATGGGCTGTGATTTTCGAACATACCGGGCATTGGGTGGCCATACGATTTCTCCAGCTATCAATTGTCTATGTAATAGTGGATTATAGCTTGTCACGTAACATATTTATATGTTACTAAACAAGTAATTGTATCATCTTAATTAGAAAATTGGAGATGACATCAAATGTTCGAAAACTATAGCGAAATGACTCGAAACAACCTGACTCAGTCGATAAAAGACGAGCTCAGGCAAATCATACCTACTTGCGAGGTATGTAGAAAGAAACGCTCTGAAGATGTACACCACATCACCGAGGTCCACACGGCAGACGGCTTGGTTGACCTGAATAGTGCGAGCAACCTGATCCTGGTGTGCGAAGATTGCCACCATAACCGGATTCATGGTGAAGGCAACATGCCGAAGAGCAGACAGCGGGATATCGTTGATAGACGATATAGTTCTACTCGGTACAGAATGAATCAGGTCTTGCAAGTACGGGAAATGTCTGTCAAGAATGATGACTCTATTCTGCTGTGGATCGGACTCGGGGCTGCAGCATTGATACTTGGCGCTCTCTACATTCAAAATAAGCGAAAGGCTGCTATGAACTCAGTACCCCAAAAGGCATATCTTTAATAAGCCCGATAATCAATTGTTTAAATAATAAGCGCCTTCGGGATGAGCATATCGGGGATATCCAATGGATAAGATCAGCGTTCTGAACAAAGAAGTCGCCGTATACCTGATGAACGATGAGGACTACATCAGCATCACTGATATCGCACGATACAAGGACCCCGAGAGGACTGACTATATAATCCAGAACTGGCTGAGGAACCGCAATACAATCGAATTCCTTGGTATCTGGGAACAGCTCAACAACCCGGCTTTTAATCCCATCGAATTCGATGGGATTAGAAAGCAGTCAGGACTTAACAGTTTCGTCCTCACGGCGAAACAATGGATCGGGAAGACCAATGCTATCGGTCTTGTTTCCAAAGCCGGGCGGTATGGGGGCACATTCGCCCACAAGGATATCGCGTTTGAGTTTGCTTCATGGATTTCTGTCGAATTCAAACTTTATCTCATAAAGGAATTCCAGCGTCTCAAAGAGGATGAGCGTAAGCAGCTAGGCTGGGATATCCGGCGTAACCTGGCGAAGATCAACTATCGGATTCATACCGATGCGATTAAAGAGAACCTGATCCCGGCGGAACTCGAAAAACCGCAGATCAACCGGATATATGCTTCAGAAGCGGATATCCTAAACATGGCGCTCTTTGGGCAGACCGCTAAAGAATGGCGGGACAGCAACCCGGATAAAACCGGTAACATACGGGATTACGCTGACATATCACAGCTTGTGTGCCTTTCCAACCTCGAAAACCTAAATGCGCACTTCATCAATGAAAATCTCTCCCAGTGTGAGCGTCTTGTAAAGCTAAATGCGATTGCAATACACCAGATGACTTTGCTGACTGCGGATAATAAACTTGAGCTATCTGCCAAAAGGCATATCACTTAAAATACGTAGCCATTCTCGATCGTAACCTGCTTCGCCGTAAACTTAACGCTATCGCCGGGTTGCAACTGCAGTGACTCGATGTACCCATTTGAGCGGAACCAGTGGTGACCTCTGACCAGGTTGCCGTTCGAGTCTTTGATGTCGACTAACAGGATGGTCTTATCGTAGCCGCAGCTGTACTTATTTCTGGTGAGGCCCCACTGTCGGTATATTGCATGATATGTTTGTTTCTCAGGATCAATCCCTACCAGCCTGCGGAACTTCTTTGATGGGACTGTGTTGAAGATAATACTAAAGCGGTGACCGCAGTTCTGGCAGCGGAATTTTACAGTAAATTGCCACGTGGATGCGGTAAGCTGTTTCCATACAGTTCTGTAGTTATGGGCTGTGATCTTCGAACATACTGGGCATTGAGTGGCCATACGATTTCTCCAGCTATCAATTATCTATGCAGTTGTATAATATAGCTTGTCACGTAACATATTTATATGTTACTAAACAACTAATTGCATCATCTTAAAAAGAAAATTGGAGATGACATCAATGTTCAAAAACTTTAGCCAAATGACCCGAAACAATCTAACTCCGTCCCTAAAGGACGAGCTCAGGCAAATCATACCTATTTGCGAGGTATGTAGTAAGAAACGCTCCGAAGATGTACATCATATCACCGAGGTCCATACGGCTGACGGCTCTGTTGACCTAAATTCGGCAGGCAACTTGCTCCTGGTGTGCGAGGATTGCCACCATAACCGGATTCAT
This sequence comes from Methanocella sp. MCL-LM, assembly GCF_049676595.1. Taxonomy (GTDB): domain Archaea; phylum Halobacteriota; class Methanocellia; order Methanocellales; family Methanocellaceae; genus Methanocella_A. The sequence goes on along the minus strand of NZ_CP187259.1, from coordinate 2,455,205 downwards.
GGGGAAGGCAGTATGCCCAAGAGCAGGCAAATGGATGTCGTCGACAGACGATCTATTTCTACCCGGTACAGAATGAATCAGGTCTTACGAGAACGAGAACTGTCGGTCCAGAGTGATGACTCGACTCTGATGTGGATCGGACTCGGAGCTGCAGCATTGATACTCGGTGGTCTCTATGTTCAAAACAAGCGAAAGGCTGCTATGAACTCAGGTAACTACTACCTGAGGTAGAAACGCCATGGTCTAGTATTGGTCATCCTTGTACGATTGCGTTCTCATGGCAATAATGGATGATCATTATGACCATCCGTCACATGATTGTTTACCACTATTCAAATCCTTTGCTGTAGGGATACCCAATATGGAGTCGATTCAACCAGTTATCACCGTTCCATATTTCAAATTAGATAACAACCATTATATTATAAAGTTTTAAACTGAAATAAAGTTATTGGATTTGTAATTTTAAAGATGTGATTTTATCGATATTTTTTTAAGCTTGCGATTCCTATGGTTATTGCTTGAGCGGCATATACAAAATTACTGGTATATCCTCTATATAATAAATTTATAGCTGGTGGGTTGATGGTAAGAAAAAATGTTCAAAAAAGTAAATCAGCATTTAATAATATCTTATGTGCAATAAATAGTATTAAAGATACCGGGCCACTAGCAGGAAGATATCGAACCTATGGCTCGCTTATAAAAGAAACATACAAAGTATTCACCAATATCAGCCCTGAGTACAGTGATTCACAAATAAAAGAGTATATTATAGAAAAAAATGCATTAAATAAAAAATCTTATGCTACTAGGCAGAAAGTTTGGAACCTTATCTTCTATCGTTACCTGTCGAAAAGCCCCAGATGGGTTAAATTATCACTCGTAAAAGCTGCAAAAAAGGGCATCGATGACCCTGAGTTTTTATCACTATTTTATCTCTATTACTGTTTAAGGGATAGATTAACCTTTGAATTTGTGACTGGAACTGTAGCAAGTAAATGGAAAAACCACTCAACATACGTTGACAAGAATGATTTTTTGTCCTTCTTAACGGGTAATATGGATGACTCTCCGCAAATAGGTGGATGGAGCGAAGCCACACGTAAAAAACTTGCGACAAATACAATCTCCGCACTTAGAGATTTTGGTATATTAAAAGGTGTTCAGAAAAAATACATACAACATCCAACGATAGCGCCAGAAACGATTTATCATCTTATTTGTATATTAAAGGCTGAAGGTAAAGAAGGTTTGAATTTAATTAATGCTCCTGAATGGCAATTGTTCCTATGGAACCAATATGAAGTAATTAATGCTCTGAATGATCTTGCTCAGCGTAAATGGATTCGGTTTGAAAAGTCTGGTAAGACTGTCATTCTAGAAATGATCCGTATTCCCGAGGAATAATATGAAGAATGTCATCGATTGGCGTTGGAAGATATGCGAAGCAATTGAGCGATTACAGAGAGATTATGATTATATTGGTAGGAATACGGGTGCACCATTTTTATCAATTATTTACCCCCATGAGGATGAAATTCAAGTATATAAAGAATGGAATGCCCTAACAGAAGTTTTAATAAAATATGACGTAAAGACAATAGATGTATTAGATATCACTATGAGTGTAGTAGATGAGATTGGTGTATCAACGATTGTTGATATGATTATTAATCCAATGCCGGGATCCAATCCTGAAAATGATTTGGCAAACGAGTGGGTCTCATTAATTGTAAAAACAGTAAGAGAAAATGCTACTTCTCAAGGTGACAAAAAACCAATAATTGTTATTAAAAATTTGGCGGCGTTGTATCCGGTTACTGGGCCACATACCATAATGCAAAAGCTTTGGGATACTGAGCAATCGTCTCTTAACTGTCCTGTTGTTCTATTAATCCCAGGAACTCTAAAAGAGCCGCGTGTCTATTCATTCGTAAATAAACGTGAAGAATTCATGTATCGTGGAGATGCACTATAAAGGTGGGTTAAAGATTGCTAATAAAGGAAATATTTGAAACCAAAATTGAGGATAAAATCGAGCCCGTCATTAAAGTAGGAGAACGCAATGACGATAAAAAATTGGCATCGGAGATAGGAAGCTATGTTGTAACTCCAACGATCGAAGGGTACCTCGATGACTTTTTGGAGCATTATTCTGATACATATAACATTAATACTGAAGAGATAGGTGTCTGGATATCGGGTTATTTCGGTTCCGGTAAGTCGCACTTGGCAAAGATCGCATCGCTTTTAATTGAAAATCGGATGCTCGACAATGTGAGTGCCGCCAAGCGTTTTGAGAGCCGTGTGCCTACAACTGCACCCAGGCATAGTTCTATCATAGGAAGTCTATCAAGGATTTCGCAATGCGATACTCAAGTGCTAGCTTTTAACTTAAACACTTTAACCGATAGCAAAAATACTCCATTACCCAAATTATTATTATCGCAATACTATCAGAGTAAAGGCTACTGTAATAATCTTCTCTATGCAAAAGTGATCGAGTCCGAACTGGACAAGCGTGGTAAACTAAATGATCTGCATGCTGCAGTCGAGCGTTTATCTGGTAAAAAATGGGACGACATAAAAAGTAATATTGGTTTTCACCAGAGGAATATTTACAGAGCAACATGTGAGGTTGCGCCGGAATTCTTTTCAACTCCTGAAGAAGTCGATCAAGCGCTTAAGACTGCTGAACAAGGGGAAATTACCAACATTAAATTTGTAGTACAGACCATACTCGACGATCTAAAAACAAGACAAAGATCGATCCAGAAGACATGCCGGTTTGTTTTCGTATTAGACGAAGCCGGTCAGTGGATAGAAGACGATTCAGGAAGGCTTGCTCAGTTACAGGCCCTTGTCGAGGAAGCTGCTTCAGCCGGTCAAGGAAAAATCTGGACCATCGTAACGACTCATGCAGATATGGGGACAGTCTTCGAGGACGCGAAAGCTCTCAAGGGCGATATGAAAAAAATTGAAGGCCGCTTCAGATTTAAATGGAATCTAACTACAGAAAATATTGAACTAGTGCTTGAAGATCGTATATTTAAAAAGAATATCCTTGGCAGAGACGAAGTTATTAAAGTTTATAATACAAATCCAGGTGTTCTAAGGGGAATCGGACAGCTAGCAAATACTAGTCAAAAACTGCCGGATTGTATAGAGGAGAACTTTGTCAAGTTCTACCCATTTTTCCCCTACCAGATCCATCTAATTCCGGAAGTCGTCAAAAACTTGAGAAGCGCAGGTGGCAGGGGCGAGCAGCTATCCGGCTCAACAAGGACTCTCATCGCGATCACTCAAGATATCATGCGAGGCGGACGTAGAAAATACCTTGACAAAGCAGTCGGAGAAATCGTATCTTTCGATGAAGTATATGATAACCTGGCAAAAGGTGGAGAAATTAATCCAGAAATACGAAAAGAGTTCAACCGGATCGAGCAGACTGTACCGGATGCCAATTCTACAACTCGACATGTTGCCGAAGTGCTATACCTGATTCGTGAGTTATCGTACATACCGCGTACACTGGATAATCTCTCCCGTTTACTCGTTGAGCATACAACAGATGACCTCTCACTATTGACCAAAAAGATTGAGCAGGAATTGAATAAACTAATTGCTGCCAAATTGGTTGCTAAAATCGGGGAAGAATACGAGTTTTTAACTGGGGAAAGACGGACATTCGAGGAAGAAGTATCTGACGAGAAGTCAGGAATTAGATGGCCTGACTTAGAATCCGGACTATCAAAATTGATTAATACAAATATTATAGGCTTTGATAGAGTGCCCTATAAGGGCAGAGAATTCCCAGCCAAAATATTAATGGATGACACCCTGATATCAAAAGATGGCCACATTGAAATTAAACTCTACTCGCCTTTAGCTGTCCTTGCAGGGAAGAAACGGTCGGATATCGAAAACCAGAGCTTATTCCCGGAGGAAAGGCAATCCCTATTTGTCCTCAGCGATCGCATATCAGAGTTCGACGAGCATATGAAATACTATCTCGCAATGCAGGCTGTTATTACCAGGTGGAAAGGAGACCCGCATAAATCAGAAGATGCTCATAAGCTTGCATCGAATAAAGAATCTAAGGATCTAAAAAAGTTAGAGCAAAAAGTTGTTGAAGGTATTAAAAGTGGCCTGAAACACTCCCAAATTATATTCAGAGGATCGACTCGTACACTGACTCCTAAGCAGGGACAATCTGTAGGCGAAGCATTAAGGCAAGAGTTATCCACGTTCTGGCAAGACCTTTATCCTAAATATGAAAAAGTGCCAGTTGTCATATCTAGCAATGAACAGAAGGCAATAATCGAAGTCCTAAGTGGATCTAAGAGCTTACCTGCCGATGTACGAGAATTAAAATTGTTTGATAAGTCTGGGCAGGTGGACACACACTGCGCTTTACTCGATGAGATAAGCATTTTCCTCTCAACGAATAAGAATAAAAATCGGATACATGGTAAAGTTTTACTCGATAAGTTCGAGAAACCAGAGTATGGCTGGGATCCTGCTGCAGTACGTATTGGCGTGGCTGCTCTTGTTCGTGCGGGAGCTGTCAAAATTATCCTTGATAAGAAAGTCTACATGAATCCTGCCGATGTTACCCTCCAAGACCACTTGAGAAATGCAAAACTATTCGATAAAACTGAGCTTGAATACGAGGAATTAGATGTATCTCAAGAAATCCTCGAGTCTGTTAGAGCATTATTGATACGTCTGACTGGAAAACGGAAGATCGAGGAGACGCCTTCAGCATTATCCAACGAGATGGATAATTATGGAAATGATCTTATTAAAAAGGCTGATGTTGTGAGCCGATGGGCAGATCCTGCCGAACTTCCTTTGCCGAAAGATTTCGTCGATGGTAAAGAGACCTATGAAAAGATCATTGCATTAACTAACCCGGTCCACAAAGTCAATGAGATATATGGTAATATTAACACCCTTGAGGGTTACTCTTCAAACATCAAGGCCGCAAACGAATTTGTTGAGAAATGGGGCCAGACATACAAAGAGATGAGTAAATTCGCTCTATCGGTGGGAGCTATTGAACATCTTCTTACCGAAGACGGACCATCAAAAGCTTTCCTCCGAAACTGGGAGACGGCTAAGAAGAATAAGAGCGTCATCAACGGAAATGATTGGAAAAATTTACTAGATAATAAAGCGGCTGCTTCACTAGAAATTGAAAATTGTATTGGTGACTGGCGAAACATGGCAAGAGAAATTGCGCAAAAAGCTCTGGATATTCTACCACAGCGCGCAACCTCTTACGGTATCTCTGCAGAGGCTCAAAAAGTTATTGCACAACCACTGGAAACATTTATGGGTGGAATAGAAAAAGAGGCCAATATCACAAAACTTGCAGCTTTACCATTAAATGCCGAAAAGATCGTGAAAGCCTTGGATGATCAGATTGATCATGAACATAAGAAGCTGCAGAAGGCAACCGATCATGTAGAGGTTAAAAAGCCTATCCATAGGATAAAAACGATAAAAGGCATCATCATAGAAAACGAGGAGCAGTGGAGAAAACAACTGTATAAGCTTGATCAAGAGGTCACAAATGAACTGAAGAGCGGTAACAAGGTCGAGCTAGTATGATCGATGTGCTATCTGCTCTCCTGATATTGTTTATTTTACTTTTAGGAGTAGTCATAGGCTTAGCTTGCGGGTGGTTTTACTATCGGAATAAGATTAAAAACGCAATCGAAAAAACTAAGATTGAAACCTCCCTAGAATATACTTCTCAAGCTGGTAAATACCAGTATCAAGAGCAGCAGATTAGCGAACTAAAAAGCTCCTTAGAGAAAGCTCAAAGTGAGATCGAAATTACTCGTATGGACTTACGTATCGAATCCGAGAAACGATCAGCCGCTGATGAAAAGTGTAATCGTATCCCAGAGCTTGAATCGACAATTAGATCAATAGATGCTACAATCAAAGACCAACAGGCCCATATCCTGAAATTGTCCGCGGAAAATGCCGAGTTTCAGACTAAAGTTTTTGAAAAAGAAAGCAGAACTCGAGAATTAAATCAAAAATTGACTGAGACTCAGGAAATTATTGATGAAGTTAGAGGTGAAAACGCTCGTTTAAATGCACGTATCAAAGAGCTTGAAACAATTTTAAGTGAAGAGCGAAAAGCTTCTCAAGAAAAGCTTAAACTCATCGACGATGCAAAAGCAGCATTATCTGATACCTTTAAAGCACTATCATCCGAGGCACTGCAGAGCAATAATACTACCTTTTTAGAGATCGCTAAGAGTAATCTAGAGAAATACCAGGAAAGCGCCAAGGTCGATCTTGACACTCGACAGAAGGCGATCAACGAACTAATTACGCCACTCAAAGAATCCTTGTCGAAATTTGATACCAGAGTTCAAGAGATTGAAGTATCGCGGTCAAAGGATGGCGCACGTGTTGAAGAGCAAATTAAGGCTCTCTCCACGGCTCAGAGCCAATTACACTCAGAGACTGCTAAGTTAGTTCAAGCTTTACGAGCTCCAATAGTCCGGGGACGCTGGGGCGAAGTCCAGCTTAGGCGTGTCGTTGAATTGGCCGGTATGGAAGAACATTGTGATTTCGAAGAACAGGTATCAGTCGATACGGACGACGGTAGATTACGGCCTGATTTAATTGTACTCTTGCCTGAAAATAAAACGATCGTCGTCGACTCGAAAGTTTCACTACAAAGCTATCTTGATGCTGTTAGTGCTGAAGACGAAGCCACGAGAAACAGTAGGTTAAAAGCCCATGCATCACAGGTTCGCAGTCATATTCAGCGCCTGGGAGAAAAATCCTATTGGGGCCAGTTCGAAAGGACGCCAGAATTTGTTATAATGTTCTTGCCAGGAGAAGCGTTTTTTAGCGCTGCTTTACACGAAGACCCTGAACTTATTGAATTCGGCGTCAATAAGGGTGTCATTATTGCCACACCTATCATTTTAATAGCATTGTTGAAGGGAATTGCATATGGGTGGTGCCAGGAACAGCTCGCGAAGAATGCACAGGAAGTTAGCGATATTGGTAGCGAATTGTATGAACGTTTAAACAAATTTTCTGAGAATTATGTCAAGGTAGGCAAAAGCCTGACTTCTGCAGTCAAATCCTATAACGATTCAATCGGTACTTTCGAAGGCCGTGTTCTTGTCTCTGCTAGGAAGTTTAAAGAGCTTAAAGCAACCTCCTGCTCCGATATTGAGCCCCCTGAAGCCATTGAAAAAATAGTTCGACATTTAAGAACAATGGATGGAATAGAAGTGTTGCCTGATGGTGAAGAAGGAACTGATCAAGTAAAAGATGTGAAGATGAAAGAATCTTCAGGAACTGCAGAAAGTAAACAACTCAAGCAGGGTGAGGACGAAATATTATTCCAGTAAAGACGGGTGATGGGTTATGGAAGCAAATCAAAGAAAAATATTAAAAGCGATCTGCTTAGAAATCAGACACATTCTTGAAGGACGATTTGAAGGTGATAGATTTATAATTGGAGACCTTGAGCGTCGATTAAATGAGATCGGTGTTTGGAGGGATCGTACATCTAAGAAAGTGGAAGAGCTTCCACATCTATCCTCTTATGATAAAGACGCTCGGCGAATCATTGATGCTTACATCCATTATCGCGAAGAGGCTGGAGTAAAAAAGGATGAAGCCGTGGCTGAATTTATACGTGAATCAGCTTATACTTGGTCAAATCGCCTACTTGCGTTAAGATGTATGGAGTCACGTGCAATTATTGATGAAGTCATTGTTCAAAAAGAGATATATGGTGGTCGTTCATTAATACACAACCGGTTTGTTAAAAAAAATTATAGTGCATGTAGTGGCGATGACGATGGGCTTTATAGTGTATTATTTAATGAATTTACTGCTCATTCGAAGGAACTTCCTGAAATTTTTGATCCCAATGCGCTTGCTGTCTCACTAAGACCATCTATAGCTGCCATAAAACGGATAATTGATTTACTATCCGGGAAGATTGTAATTACCAGCAATGAAATGGCTACTGATGACGTATTTATTGCTCAAGATACACTTGGTTGGGCATATCAGTATTGGAATGCTGAAGAGAAAGAACGCGTTTTTAAAATGGTTCGTATTAATAAAGGAGCAAAAATTGAGGGTAGAGACATTATACCGGCTACGCAGCTATATACAGAACCGTATATGGTAAAATATTTAGTTCAAAATTCTTTAGGTGCTATCTGGATGCAAATTCATCCAGAGTCAAAACTATTTGAACAATGGGAATTTTTTGTTAGGGATGCTAATAGAGAAATTATTGAAAAAAAGCCGATTAGTGAAATAACTTTTATTGACCCAGCTTGTGGCAGTGGGCATTTCTTACTAGAAGCATTTGATTTACTATATAACATGTATATTGAGGAGTCTAATTTAAAAAACTCAGAAGAAATTTGCAGAAATATACTTAATAATAATCTCTTTGGTATTGAAATCGATGAACGCGCAGCGCAAATTACTAAACTTGTGTTATGGATGCGAGCAAAAGAGAAAGCGATAGGATTCTATATTTCTAGTAATGAACCTTTTCATAAACATATTTTAGCTACAAATATACAGTTACCGAGTGGCAAGGATCATCTTGATATATATCTGGTTAAACATCCAGAAGATTTAATATACAAATCTACAATTGAATCTGTATTTGAAGGTCTTAATAATGTAAATGAATTAGGATCGCTATTACAAATCGAAGAACTAGTTGATAAAGAGTTAAAATATCTTGCGAAAGATGCAAAGCAAAAAATTTTTAGTATTAATTCTGGGACCTTAATCACAACGCAAACCTTTGAAAAAATAAAAAATGATATTATCTCAAGATTAATCGATCATTTTGATGTAGAAGCAAAGAACCCCGACCTTTCACAAACATTTTTTAGTAACTCAGCAGGAAAAGGTCTTGCATTATTCAACTTATTGGATAAGCGATACGACATTGTTGCTACAAATCCTCCTTATATGGGTTTAGGTAATATGGGTGAAGCATTAAAAAAATATATTAATAAACATTATAATTCAGGAAAAAATGATCTATATTCTGCATTTATACTACGTTGCATACAATTAGCAAATAATCATGGCCAAATAGCTATGGTTACTCAACAATCATGGATGTTTTTAAAATCATTTATTGAGCTAAGATGTGGTAAATGTAGTTCTAATAATCAAGAGCATCTAAATGGCATATTATGTGTAACTTGTGTCGAAACAATTGCTCATCTAGGGACAAGAGCTTTCAATGAAATCTCTGGAGAGGTTGTAAATATTGTATTGTTTAACCTCTCTAAGCGTAATTTGTCTAGCAATCATGAAATTATTATATATCGGCTAGTAGCTTATGGAGGCCCACATGAAAAAACAAAAATGTTATTAAAATTAATAAATTGCTCCGAAAATAACTTAAAATATCATATTAATCAAAAATTAATATTATCAATCAAAGACGCTCCGCTATCCCTCTATTGTCTACCACATGATTTAATCCCCGCATTAAAAATGCATCGATTCGGCGATTTTGGAGATGTGTCTCAAGGGCCTTCTCCAAATGTCAATAAGCATGTTAGATTTTGGTGGGAAATACCAAGATCTTATAATAATTGGGTATGGTATGTAAAAGGCGGTGGTTATGGAAAGTGGGCTGGTAAAGAATTATGGGTTGCTAGATGGCCAATTTTTTCAATAGACCCTAAATCCACTGTTCGTGGGGAGAAAAATTTTGGTAAAGGTGGCTTATGCTATACGACCGTAGCACAGGGAAACCTTAGCGTTAGAAGATTGAAAAGTGATACCATATTTAGCGATGCATCGTCAGGCATATTTGCGCCTACTAATGTTTTAAATTCAATTTATGTTGAATGGAACTCCCGACTATATACTTATTATGCAAGAATGCTATGTGGTAAATTGGATTTTTCGGAAAATTATTTAAGAGATTTACCATCACCAATATTAGATGATGCATCCTCCACGCTTATAGGTACCTTTACACAAAATTATAAATTAAAACTATTACAATATGATTTGTTAGAACGAGAGTTCTATTATAATAAAGTGCAATTCAACTCATTAGTTGAGGATCTTTTAAAATATTTTGCTCTATGTGCCTTTTACATTTATTAGAGGGCTGGGCAGATACTATAGTAATGAATAGTGCCAAAATATCGGATAATACAAAAAATATTGTTTATAGTGAAACTGGCTTACCTTCAGGTTTATATCCTCTAATAACAGGCTATGATAATTTACCAGTTAACAATATAGATTTTATAGAATTTCCAGAAGGATTTATTAGATTTTACAAAAATATCGAACGTGTAGATATAAATTATGTAGACAATATAAAGAAAAATTTAAAAGAAGATTTTGAGAGTGGTCTTAATAAAACAATAAAAAACGTTAGTTATGGCATTAATAATACAGAAATTTCGGAAGAAACCACAGAATCGTATATCCCTGCTGAGACATATATTGAGGAACTATCAACTAAGTATAAAGTACACCCAGTATCTATCTTTTGGCTAATTGAAGAGGGAATAAGTAAAGATGGCTGGAGTTACTTCAACGAGATAGATAAACCCTTAAAAGACAAGATATCAATAACTATCCTAAATTTATTTGGACATAGGTGGCCTAAACAAGTAGAAAGTGGTGATAATAGCCCTGAAGCTACAAATAATGATGGTATTATACCAATAATCTCAACCGGTGGTAGTAAAGCAATAATCGATTATATTGATGAGCAAATAAAACGATTTGGATCAGAAGATATAGAACTAATTAAAAAAATGTTTATTGAAACAACGAACATTAATTTTGAAAAGTGGCTTATCGAGACATTCTTCGAGTACCATACAACTCAATTCAAAAATCGTCCAATCATTTGGCAACTTGAAAGTACTCCTGTATCTCAATCTAATAGAAGATATGGCACTCCGGCGTTCTCATGTTTAATATATTATCATCGTTTGAATGCTGATTCACTCCCCAAAATCCGGAGCCAATATGTTGAACCGCTAATTAACCGCTACGAGACAGAATTAAGAACAATAGAGGCATCTTCACTGACCGGTGATCAAAATGCCCGCAAATTACAACTGGAAAATTGGATTAATGAATTAAAAGAATTTGATATTAAATTAGGGCTTGTTTTAGCGTATGGATTTTCTCAATTACCATTTAGTGAATGGGGCAAAGAGGGTGTAACAGATGTTGATCCTTTGAAACAAAGACTATCTAAAGAGACTATTGATAGATGGACATCTTTAGACGTCCATGTAACTAAACCTTCTAATCTTGAAGAATTTTATTCACAAGAGTCTCGATATGATCCTAACATCAATGATGGTGTTAGAGTAAATATTGCACCATTACAAAAAGCTGGTCTACTGGCGGTAGATGTATTAGCCAAGAAAGATGTAGATAAAGCAATTGCAGACCGGGCTGAATGGCGCGCCGACGAAAGGCGGTGGTGCCGTGAGGGTAAACTGTCTCGGCCTGGATGGTGGAAAGAGGAGACTAAGCAATGACGGCGGCATCTGATAGCTTTCATGCATGGTTGAAAAATGAAATTTCATCGGCATTAGCGCATAAAGCAAACGTGGGTTTAGAGCCATTCATCATCTGGTGCGATCCGGAGAATGAGTGGAACGAACTCCTGATTGCCGTTAGTGATGGCTCTTTCGAAATATGGGCTGATGAAGAGCATGAGCTAATCACAAGAGCACGCTTTTATTCAAACAAACGTGCTCCGAGAGTAGTTTGGCTGCCTGTCTCTCGCGAGGATATCACCTATTTTAAAGTATTCGAAAGCTATGCATCCGACGTTAAAGTAATGTCTCTGGCTCAAGCCATCTCGACATATAGCGACATTCCCCAGCGACAACTATCTGATCTCACCAACTTGAGGGCATACGTAAAGGAGTATTTCGATAAGCCAAAGGTAGCCTGGAAAGAGCTTATTGGCGGAGCCGACTCCAAGATTGTGGATGATGAAAAGGTTTTACAGGTGCTCGCTTCGGAGGGTCAGTCCTTCGAAGAGTTGCTGGGTAATGAAGTCTTCCCAATATTCAGCAGAAGAGTGGTGGATGATCTCGGGCTACCTCAACCTGATAATAAAGATGCAGATGGCTGGCGTATTAGAGCCCTGGCAACATTGCTCTGTACAGAAGCGGCAAAGAAATCTGATGTTGTCCCAGGAGATCATGACAAGATCATAAAAGACGATTCGCTCCGCAACGCTGCTATTAAGCTACTATCGATCTGGCAGAAACGTGTAGACCTTCAGGGACATTTTGAGAGCCTTGCTAAGAAGGCTGACGATTTGACATCTTTGCGATTCTGGGCAAAAAGTCTTACCATTATTCCTGATCCAATGGCTTCTCCCGCCGTTGAAAATACATTATTCATAAAAGAAGTTGAAAAGTTATCATCGATCGATACCTTTGAAGAAATGGCAAAATATCTGGACACCCATGTTTCATGTTATCGAGAACACGCTGCCTCTTTCTGGGGAAAGAGGGCTACTGGAAAAGTTCAATGGTATCAACTCGTAATAATGGCCTCTGTGGCCAGTCTTCTTTACCGGAATGACGGTGTTGAGAAACAATGGAGAAACACTGCAGACGCTGTCCAATGGTATGTTAACGATGGGTGGAAAGTCGATCTCGAAAGCGAAAACATCTTCAAAGAGAACCCTGGCATCCCTGGCATACTATACAATGTTATTGTCAAGCTAAGAAAGGCATATCTCCGGCACCTTGATCGCGTTAATGTGACATTCTCGGAATTGCTTGCAACATCTGATTTGGAAGACACAAAATTAAAATATGCTGGCGAACAGATCAAAGACCTCGTAGAGGCATCGACAACTAAAAACCCTGTTGCAGTTGTGGTGCTTGATGCTTGTCGTTATGACCTTGGGCAAAGTATTGCATATAAACTTAACGAGGGTGAGCCAGAACCCCGGGCTAGCGTTGAACCAGTTTTAGCTCCAATACCCACTGCTACCCCCATCGGTATGCCATTCTGTTTACCTGGGATAATTGACAAGATACATGTCGATCGGTCTCCTAAGGGCGATACAGGGCTACTTGTGACCGCTGATGGATTCGACAAAGATCTTACAATAGCGGCGGAGAGACGGGAGTGGCTGAAATCAGTTTATAAATTAAAAGATAAGCAATTCGTTAGTGTCAATGATATCCTTGACCCTGGTAAATCGAGTGATATTAGCGTAAAATCGCTGGGAAGACTTCTGTTTGTCTATGGCGATGATTTCGATACTCAGGGACACGAAGGCCAGCTTAAGCTTACTGGGAGTGAAGACCATGTTGAACGGTATGCCCTTGCTGTTAAACGACTCCGCAATATGGGCTATTCTACAGTAGTTATTGTCACAGATCATGGCTTTTTCCACTGGGAACCTGACCCTGACGAAGTTGAGCCTGAAAAGCCATCCGGTGAAGTACTATGGCTCTCACGAAGGGCAGCTGTAGGCATCGGATTGAGTCATAAGAACGCTATTAAATTAAAGGTACCGAAAAGCGATCTTGAATGTATGGTGCCCAGGAGTGTTAACTCCTTCAAGACCTATGGTAGCTTAGGCTTTTTCCATGGCGGAACGACGCTTGAAGAATTAATCATTCCAGTAGTTACTGCCAGATGGCCGAAGAAGGCACAAAAGATTACAGTTGTCTTAAAGCCAATATCCGACATAACATCGCTAACTCAAAAAATTGTTGTGGCACCAGGTGCAACGCAAACCGATCTAAGTGGTGGAGTGGATAAAAACCAGCTAAGCTGCCAGGTAATCATAAAAATATACAAAACGGATGGAAGACTATTGTTTAAATCAAAGTGTCCTGTCACCGTGCAACCTGGGGGCGAGCCTGAGCCAGTCGAGATTGTTAAGGTGGAAGGCGAGTCTGCTCCATTTGGCTCAGCGTTAGATATACGTCTGCTCGATGCAGATAATGAACAGGTACTGGAAACCCGAACCGTTACATTAAAGGTAGAAATCGACGAGTGGTTATAGAAGGGAAACATATGGCTGACGAGATCTTTATCGATAGGCTAGATACAAAGCTATCAGAGGCATTTCCGGGGCGTATCGTCCGGAAAGACCTTGTTAAAAAACTAAAAGTCGGCTTTAATATTCCCGTATATGTCCTCGAGTATTTACTCGGGAAATACTGCTCTACAACAGATGATGGGGAGATCAATAAGGGTCTTGAACTGGTTAAAAATGCCATATCCGAGAGAGTTGTCAGGGGAGATCAATCTGAATTAATAAAAGCCCGTTTGCAGCGGACAGGCTCACTTAAACTGATCGACCTTATATCAGTAACTTTTGACGAAAAAGTTCAGGGTGGCAAATTTTGGGCCAGGCTTGCAACTGCTGGCATCGATAAGATCCACATCGATAGTGAGATTGTACACAAGTACGAGCGGCTCTTAACTGGCGGTATCTGGGCCAACATAGAGTTAATCTACGATGATACACAGGGAAGCGATGGTGCTATAAGGCCATTTGTTATACAGCGATTAGCCCCAATTCAGATCGCCAGCTCTAATTTTGATGAATACGTAAAAGGTCGTAATCAATTCACAAAGGACGAGTGGATAGACATCCTGCTTCGATCTATGGGCTATGAGCCAACCAATCCTGACTTAACCGCTCGCAGGAAATTGTTATTCTTATTAAGGCTCGTTCCTATGGTGGAGAAAAATTATAACCTGATAGAACTGGGCCCGCGCGGTACTGGAAAATCGTATGTTTACCGGGAAATATCTCCTAACGTAATTCTATTATCTGGCGGTCAGGGTGGCGTCCCCGATCTCTTTGGATGGAAGAACAGAAAAGACAAGCCCGGTTTAGTTGTAAAGTTTGACGCTGTTGCTTTCGATGAGGTAGCCGGATCAAACTTTAAAGCGGACAGAGATAAGCAGATGTATAAGGGCTACATGGAACAGGGCTCATTCTCTAGAGGCGATGACAAAGGCACACTGTCTGCAGATGCCAGTGTGATATTTAATGGAAACCTCGACGGCGACGTAGAAACAACCGCCCGTATTTCTCATCTGTTCAATTGCTTGCCTGAAGCTATTAGGAACGATATGGCTTTCCACGACCGGTGGCATGCATATCTCCCGGGATGGGAAATGCCGAAAATGCAGACAAGCTACCTAACTGCTCACATGGGCTTCATTGCGGATTATATTGCAGAAATATTCCATAGTGAACTGCGTAGAAAAAACTATACCGATTTATATGATCGCTATTTCGCACTGGGGAGCCATGTTGAGGAACGAGACCGAAGAGCTATTGCTAAAACTACCTCAGGCCTAATTAAACTCATACATCCGGACGGCAATTGCACAAAAGAAGAGCTCCGTGAATACCTCTCATTTGCAATTGAAACTCGTCGTCGTGTTAAAGAGCAATTGAAAAGAATGGGTGGCGTCGAGTACTCGAAGGTTAATCTATCATATATCGATAAGGAAACTGGCGAGGAAACCTTCGTTTCGTGTAAGGAATTGGGATCTGTACAGATGATTCCTGACGGTCCGCTATCGCCTGGTGATTTATTCACCGTTGGTTTCGATGCAGATGAGTCTCGTTATTCATTATACAGGATTCAAATTAATGCTAATCCTGGCGGACATCGGTTGAATATCGTGGGGACGTCTGGCAAAGGAATTAAAGAAAGCGCAAAGATGTCTTATGATTATCTTAGGGCAAATGCAAAAAAAATCGGCATTGATCGGGATATTGATTCTTACGATTTCAATATTCAAATAATGAGCCTTATGCAAGGAAAAGATGCAAATGATTTAGGAGTAGCTCTGTATATTGGCATGATATCTGCAGTTGTAGGACGCCCAATATCTGGTGGCTTAGTGATTCTGGGGCAGATGAGTATACATGGTGTATTAAGCCGTGTTGAAGGCTTAGGCGATAAACTTCGTATAGCTATGGATGCCGGTGCAAAAAGGGTGATGATACCAACTGAGAATAAGCGTGACTTTGGCGAATTACCCTCAGAAGTAATTGATAAGTTACAAATCGACTTTTATGGTGAGCCTGGTCAAGCTGCATTCAAGGCGTTTGCAGAAAAATAATTATAATTATTTTTTACCTGATTAATGGAATCTCCATGGTGGCTATTATCTTATTTTTCATATCTATCAAAAGACAATTTTGTTATTATTAGGATTATCGTTGTATTTATCTCATTTATTTGTAATCGTAATATTAATATGTCTTAAAGGCTTTCCATTATGCTGTGATGGCATGCTGAGCGACCGTCCGGACTTTGGGGACATCAATGATATTTATAAGCAATTAAAATCCAGGCGTTCTGGAAATATTATTTTTCGTTTAGATATTGATGAGAAAAATTTGTATGTACCAGGAATTAGCTATGAGCTTGCCCGGGCTATGGGTGTGCGTATTCGGAGAGACGACTCTATCGATAAGGATGACCTGAGAAGAGTAATCATCAACAAATTTAGGTCTCTCAACACGAAGAGAGTAGAGTTCCTGGTAGAAAATGTCTTTATCGGGGAGGCAAAACATGAGGGAAGCGGTCGCTGGCGACTGAGGGTTCGCCCCGATATCCGGGACCATGATGATGTGACCGTCCTGAATCATACTCTTGTAATCGTTTGTGTCAGGCAGGCCAAGCGACTTCATGTTACCAGGTTATCTATGGAAATCATGCCCGGGCGTCCTCATATCGCCGAGGGATTGTTGGCTGGTCCGGTTACGATAGTCGAAGGCCTGAGTGAATCGTACCTTACAGATGAAGACTTTAAGTGGCTGAATAGTTTAGTCAAGCGCAAAGATCATCTGGAAAAGCGGTTGTCTGAGTGGGAAGAATACCTTAAAGTTCACTTGAGCATCATCAAAAATAAAGAGGGGTGGCTGATCTATCGCAATCTTCAGCGGATTAGTCCTACTCAGGCCAGTATCGAAATATTCACCCGACTATTCTCAAAGAATGCCAATAAATCCTTCTTTCCACTACAAGATGTCAATATCATTAAAGGTGTTCCTGCACCTGCGAACGGTGACTGGAAGCCCGATGAAAATACAGATGATTCTGTCAATATTGGTGCTTTTGAGAAAGGTTGCCCGATCCGGGCTATCTTTAAGGATCAGGATAAGAAAAAGGACGACTGGATCACCGTCAACATCGATCTGATCGATAAATTTGTCTGGGAGCCGGGGAGAGAAAATCGTTTCAGAGACCCCTTGGACAGATTAACTAAACCATCTGATGGCGTTTTAATCAATTCTACTCTTAGAGACTCGCTACCTCTGATGTTGCAACAAAAGGCCATCGATCGTCTGAAGGAGACCAATTCTGCCAACTGCAGGCTCGAAGATTTCATCTTTGGTATAAGCCAGGCTCGCCTGCCTACCAGAGATGAAGCCATCGATCGCGAGACTCTTGTCGAGAAAAAGTTAAACCAGAATCAGTATCTTGCCTTACAAAAATCTTTGAATACGCCAGATATCGCCTTGATTCAAGGTCCTCCGGGGACTGGTAAGACCACTGTGATCGCCGAGCTGTGCAATCAAGTCACCCTTAGAAAAGGTCGGGTATTGCTTGCCTCTCAATCCAACCTGGCGGTATATAACGCGCTGTCCAGGCTTTCAAATAAAAGTCACATCATGCCGATACGCATTGGACGCTCATGGAAACCAGAGGATGGAGAAGATGAGTTTGAAGAGGAGAACGTGATTCGGCGCTGGTTTGGTGGTATCAGGTCGAGCATGGAAGAGCAGACGCAAAAGATCGAATTGCTGAAAAGTGATCTCAAGCGGTATGAGTCCAGTATAGAAGAAGTAGAACGTACCCTACATTTTATTGGCGGTCTGGATCAAAGACTTGCAAGTATCGACGAAAAAATTGCAGATTTACGCAATCGTAGTGAGAAATATTCCTCGAAGATCGAAGATTTAAATGATAAGAAAGCTGACTACGAACGATCGATCGAGATCTTGAAAAAATTGTTTGATCCCGATAGACTGAGCCTGGATGCGCTGGAACCGGCTTTAAAAGAGTTTCCTGGGTTCAAAGATTTCTTAGTTGAAAAGGTAGATGTGCTGAGTGATGTTTACGACCCTGCTAATTGTAACATCTGGAAACGGTGTAAAAATGATACAATATTAACTACATTATTTGCTAATATCGTAGTCTTGAGGAAAAATAATGCCGTTGTGAACGATCTTCTTGGTAAACTGAATGACTTAATAGTGTCTGCCCAATTGCATTCGGAAACTAATGCGGAAATTAATCTGTTAAAACAGAAGCGGGCGAAATGTACGGAAGAGATGACGCAAGTCACTGATGCCAATGATCAGCGTATCTTCCGGGAGATCGTCGAGATCAACAAACGAATCGCAGATCTCGAAGGTAATGTTAAGGCTTCGATAATCCATTCGCAGTGGAAAGCTGAATTAATTAATCTCAGTCCTTACCTAAACATTTTCAGCAGCTTCGAAAATATGATAGAATATCACCCGTCAGACGGAGTTACAATTGACGAGCTAAAAACATCTATTAAACCCGATAAAAAATATAGGCATGTCATTAGGCGTCTTACGCTGCTGATGCAATCGATCGTTAACAGATCGATAGAACTTGATAGTTCTCTTCGGAGCCGGGTGCAGTTCGCCATAAACGATAAGGACGCGCTGCTTTCGGAAGTTATCGAAAATGTGAACGGTTATAAGAGAGAGTTGGATTCTTTAACCACTCAAGCTTCCGTACTGCAGACAGAGCAGGCAACAATAAACGCTAATCTGGAAAACGCCAGGGGTAAGATACAGTCTGAGATAGATATAATAGAGACATTAAGACAGAAGTATCTGATCCTACTGAACCGTACTCTTACTCCTGTAGACTGGACGG
Organism: Methanocella sp. MCL-LM; assembly: GCF_049676595.1. Lineage (GTDB taxonomy): Archaea > Halobacteriota > Methanocellia > Methanocellales > Methanocellaceae > Methanocella_A. Next base: position 2,436,246 of record NZ_CP187259.1, on the reverse strand, counting down.
AGGATGAGGATTTTCTGTCTCAGATAAAATCTGAATACGACGATATCTATTCGGATCAGAAGGAAATAATCCGGGAACACCAACATTGGGGTGCCTTGAGAGCCGAATGGGTAAAACGCATTAAAAAATCGGAAGAGAATCCTTCAAAAGAAGATTATGAGGATGTGAAGGAAAAATACATTGAGCTCGCAAATGTTATTGGTGCGACGTGTACTGAAACTGGCAAGTATAATTTCTGGAGCAAGCATGGCAGAGACTTCGATCTTGTCATTGTGGATGAAGTATCTAAAGCCACTTTGCCAGAGCTTCTCATGCCGATGCTTCTGGGAAAGCAGATCATTCTCGTTGGTGATCACAAGCAACTGCCTCCCATGTTCAATATAAACGAGCGGGAAGTGACTTTTGACGAAGCTCAGGACAGTGTGGATGCTAAAGAGGAACTGGCTGAGAAGCTGAACAACTTCAGAAAGCTGGTTACCTCTTCGTACTTCGAAGAAATGTTTACGGATGCTGACGATGGCCTTCGCTCCCGCCTTACCGAGCAATACCGTATGCATCCTACGATTATGCGTGCGGTAAATCAGTTCTACCCTGGTAGATACACTTTAACCTGTGGTTTGAAAGACCCCGATAACGAAAGAAGTCACCCTTATATCTTTAATACTAAATCAGGTCGCAAATCTCCTAAAAATTCACACTTGATGTGGGTTGATTCTTCTTACAGGGTTGAGGCTGGTAGGAAGATACAGAATTATGAAACGCGCGAGGATAAGTCTCATCACGGCTCTGAATCTCGGTTTAACCTCTTTGAAGTTGATGTAATCGTGAACCTCTTGCGACAGATCGACACAGAATACAAAGGTGACGCAAACAGCAAACAGGATATCGCGGTTATCTCATTCTATATGGGTCAGATCAGGAAGCTTCGGGAAAGTATCAGTGCAATGAAGAATGCGGGCGAACTGAAAAATCTAAATATTCGTCTTGGAAGCGTTGATCGTTTCCAGGGCATGGAGCGTCCTATCGTCATCGCAAGTCTTGTTTCCTCTCCCTCGCCTGACGATCGACGTCAGACTCCGACAGGCCATGTGAAAGAATTCAGAAGGATCAACGTAGCTTTCTCCCGGGCACAGTCCCTCTTGGTGATTGTAGGTTCTGCGGACGTATTCGAGAATCTGACCATTCGTATTGACCACGAAGGAGAAATGATTAGAGAGATGGTCTATAAAAACATCATTAACATGGCCGAAGATGGTGCTGACGGCTGTTGTTTTGTAGGGGGCTATGACCTTGTCTAAAACGGGTATTAAAACTTTCACTCCTGTGCTACTGAAACGCTTTACTGAAAAAATACCTCTGTACGATGTGCAAGTTCGCGTGAAAGTCTCTCGCAAAAGAGATATACGCTTATTAGAATGGGCTTTACTTGCTCCCGTGGCCAGTATCACACCCAAACCTGGCATTACTGACATTGCGAAAAAGTTGGGAATTTCTAAACAGGAATTTTTAGAGGTCGTCGCAAAAAAACTGGTAGTACTAGGTATGATGGTACAGCTCGATAGTGATCACTATGAGTTGACGCCTCGTGGGGAAAAGCTGTTTCGCGAGGGTAAAGTTATAAGCGATCCGGAGGACCAACTTCTCTCTATATCATATGAGCCTGGTGAAAAAGAGTGGTTAGTAGGTTTCAGACTACCCCGACTAAAAGATGATGAGGACTATTCTGACATTGTTGATTTGAATAACTTGATCCTCTCTGATCTGGTTATCCACCAGCATGGTCGCGAGATCAAAGCTATAGAAAAGGGGGATGAGGTATTAGATTCCCAGATCGAGGGTGTTCGCATAAGAGAGCTTGATGTTTCTGTCCGGCTTATTCTACAGGCTGAAGGGCTCGAGTTTAAAACCGACGGATTATCGGATGATGTCGACCTCATCATCTCAAGATCGGTAAAATCAAAATTATCTACCGATGGGTGTCTGACTGATCATCTAAGTGATTTCATAGAGCTTGGAAAAGCATACAGTAACGTTGAAAAAGTCAAGCCTTATGAGATCGCAGATTCCCGGATTTTACCGGTCACCGATGTTGATACTGAGATCTCCCGGGTCTTGCAGGATAAGCCCAAATGGGCTATGGCCAATCTTGCATCTGTGATTAATAAAGTCATGTCAGCTGGTACGAAGGTAATTGTGGCAGGACTTCCTAATCACCAGAACGTTTTCAAAGCGCAGGCATCTCGTGACCAGGTAATCTTGTTCGATGATCATGTCATTGGTTCTAACTTGCTGATCACTGACAAATGGTTACTCAAAATTGTCAATGTAGTCTGCGAAGAAAGTGAAATACCTGTACTGGTCATAAATAACCTCCATGCACAGACGCAATATCAGGACAGTCTGACCGGACTAATAAACTGCCAGATCGGCGAGAACAAGATTTCTGCATACCTCGCTCGGTTTTATCTTGTCACCAACCGGACAAATTACGATAGCCTCGTAAATTATGTTCTCCAAAATCCTGGCAGACCTGATACTCCTACTATAAAAGATCTTATGGGTATTAAAAAATTACTTGGCGATAATAGCTATTCGGAAGTGGAACTATCCCTTTACAAATCTTTATTGAGCACCTATTCGCTGGATCGGCTGTTAAAGAACGAAGATGGCCTTAGCACTTTACTTTCATCCTTATGTAAAACCAGGGTTTCCACGTTGATCCGATTTGATTTAGATAAAAATACCATTAAGGAAATAATAAGAAACTACGATCAAATCTCTAAGAAGTTTGAAAAGTGTGATTCATCTCTAAAACCGATCTTAAATGAGGCAATATCGGATACGTTAGTAGATGTTACTTCTGATTTGGGCCGCTTTGGCAGAGATAAAAGCGCAGAGAATATCAGTAACTCTTTCAAATTAATGGACCTGATATTGTCCTCCGAACGTAAAAATGCAGTTGGAGAGTATATCCTAATGTTGATCAGGGATACTGATAGTTCCGCTGAATCTATGCGCTCATGGTACTTTAAGCTGAAAGACCGGGGCTATACTTTAGATATATCCGATGCAGAGCGTTTATGTAGGAAAATGGTCGAAGAGCTGGATTTCAAATGGTTTAGCTCGGAAAGTGTTAGAAAAATAGAAAACATCAACGTTAACTGTAAAAAGCTCTCATCTGAGTTCACTTCCGTTAGCAATTACTTTAATCTGCCTGACGTAAGTGGATATGTCTCTAATAAACAAGAGATCCGAGGATTGTTAGATAATCTCATAGGGCTGAGCAATATCTACAATGAGCTTGATAACGCCTATCTCAAGGATATCCTCGGAGCCCAGGAAGACTATCTACGAACGGGTTCGCCAGATAAGTCCCTTGATTTATTGTTGAATTTCATCGATATCGTACGGAAGATCGAGAGAAGCAAAGAGGTACAATATCTAACGATTAGTGATGATTTTATCGTGGATACGGTATTATGCCAGGATGACATTGTCTTAAAGAAGCATAAAAATGTCTTAGAGTCGCTGGGGCTCTTAAATATTATTAAAGCGCGCCAGAAAACTTTGGCAAATGATAGTGCTAATGCTCCTTTGACGTCTCCTGAACAGGTACCTCCGTTAAAGAAGATAGTCGTCGATGGTAGTAATGTGGCGTGGCAAGGCCAGGACGGAAAGGTCCCTCTGGCATCCCAGATCATTGTCGCATATTCTAATCTTAAGCGCAGTGGGTTTGAAACGATATTAATCATTTTGGATGCCAGTCTAAGACATAAGCTTGGGCTTAAAGAATATGAAGATCTTCAGGAGTTCTTTAAAAATGAGATAACTGAGGGAACGCCTGACATCTTGTTAGTTGCTCCAGCTGAAACAAGAGCTGATGAGTTCATCATAAAAAATGCGATCTCCAACGATATGATGATTTTGAGCAATGACATGTACCGGGATTTCAGAACGATGAGTGCGGATTATGAACAGGAGATAAGAAAACGTCTCATAAAGTACATGTTTAACCCCTTGAATACTAATGAATTGCAGTTGAGTTATGATCCTGAAAAGATAAAAGAGGCGGTAAATTGAGCTCATATGGTGTGATGTATGCAAAGATGATCGCAGAGCAGCGAGAACGAATGAGGAAGCAAAGAGTACTTCAGCAATGCACATCTCTCCTTAACTCTATTGATCTTCAGTTGAAAGAAGTCGCTGAGGACATTCGCTATTCGTCGTTCGTCGGTAATACTGATAGCACAAGAATGCAGATGAAGGCTGCTCGAGAGCTATCTCTAAGTGATCCTGATAAGGGTCTATTGATGGCGCAAGAAGCTTCTCGCAGTGCTAGTGACATTCTGAGCATCGCTTATTCGGGTCATAAACAGTGGTCTGATAACCGGCGTATGGTTTATCGTCAAACCGCTGAGACTGTAAATGAAATTAAAGCTATTCCGATCGAATCTAAAAAATTACAGTTAGAAATGGCCGCTCTTGTTAGCCGGTTGGATGCTAATCTGGACGTTGCTGCAAAGCCAGAATATCTCAAACAATATGTCGAGGAGATTAAAGTAGCGGCTATTGCTGTAAAAGAACGCGATGAAAGAGAAGTGATTAGACGGGAAGTTGTAAAAAAGGTAGTGGGAATTTTGGAGGATCAGGGCTTTTCTGTCGATTCCCCTAAAATCAAAGATAACGTTGTGTTTATAACCTCAACGACCCCTACTGGAAAAGCCGCTATGTTCCAGATACAAGAAGATAATATGATGAAATTTGACTTCGAAGGATATGAAGGCACTACTTGTAAGGAACAGCTTGATGTCATCCTGGAAAAGCTTGGTAGCGACGAGGATATTAAAACTGGCATCGAGCAGTTCGTATGGAAGAATCCTGACCGGATTAAAAAAGGTGCTAAAGATCTTCCATATGGTACTCAAAGGCATATGGCAGGTCGTCAATAGGGGTGTAAACCGTGGAACGGCAGTTTGAAAACCTCCTGAGGGAAGCCAATATTAGAAAGGGTCTTATCGTTTACGGTAATACCCGTGACGAATTTTTTAATGGAGAAAATTACCAGTTGTTACCGGAGTACCTTTCAGGGTTACTAAAGGATAATGGGTTTCAGGTAGTTGGGCGATGGGACAACGCCAGGGGTCTAAACTTTAGTGATAAAGTAGAAAAATCTATCTTCGCAAGCTGGCTGAAAAGTTGTGGTAAATCTGAGAAGGGTATACCTGATGATGCTGAAGATTACGATCTGGGTGAAAAGGCACCTAAACAAAAAGAACCCCAAGACCTACCACCTTTAAAAGAATTCGACGAGGTAGTGGCTAGCCTAATAAAAGTAAATGGTAGCTATGATCAACCATGTGCATTTATCTTCGATTGGACTGACTTCCAGTTTGGTACAGTTCAAACACCAATGACCCCTGAGGATAGGCGATCACTTGAAGCACTATCTATTCTTATGACCGGGGTACATGGCACAGGAAGGCCTTCAAATATCACGAAACGCCATCCATTTGTTGTTATACTGATCACTGCAAACCTCAGTAACATTCCACCAGTGTTATATCAGCCTGAATCTAGAATTAAGCTGTTTACTCTTACCTTACCTGAAAAAGCTTCAAGGATAAAATTTTTTGAGGCTCACTTAGAGCATCTTGGTCTTACTAAAGATGCTGAAAGAACTCGAAAGCAGACTATTGATCTGCTGGCAGATACTAGCGATGGCATGAGGCTGGTGGATCTTATCCAGATCGTTAAATTGGCCAAAAAACAACAGGATCTTACGCCAGAGCGACTTTTTAACCTCTACCGGTTTGGGGAGCGTAGGTCCCCCTGGGAAGATTTGTCTCAGGATAAATTGTGCAATATTAAAAATATACTCAAGATGAGGGTTATTGGGCAGGATCATGCTATTGATCATGTAGAAACCACTATTATCAAGGCCTCGATGGGATTGTCTGGTATTCAGCACTCCGCCAAGCTAAGCAAACCCAAAGGTGTGATGTTTTTTGTAGGCCCTACGGGCGTGGGCAAGACAGAACTGGCAAAAGCCACAGCTGAGTTCCTGTTCGGCGACGAAAACGCATGTATCCGTTTCGACATGAGCGAGTATAACCATGAAGAGTCGGATCAACGGTTAATCGGCCCTCCTCCTGGGTATGTTGGTTTTGAGGAAGGCGGGCAACTGATAAACGCAGTGATCGAGAGGCCGTTCAGCGTATTATTATTCGACGAAATAGAAAAAGCCCACCCGAAAATACTCGATAAATTTCTTCAGATACTCGAAGATGGACGACTGACTGATGGTAGAGGTGTAACCGCGTATTTCTCGGAAACAATCATCATCTTTACCAGCAATATCGGGGCGGGAGATGTCGATGTTTCCCAGGATATCAGCGATGTTGAGATGCAATACCGCCATAAGGTGAAAGAGCATTTTAATCGGACGCTAAAACGCCCGGAACTACTAAACAGAATCGGTAATAACATTATCGTCTTCAATTCTATCGAAGACCGTAAATTCCGAACTGACATAGTGAAAAAGAAATTAAAACCCCTATGTGCTACTGTTAAGGAACGCTTTAATGTATCCTTGATCATCGACGAAACGGTCTATGATTATCTTGAAGAAGTGTCAGAGACAGTCCACGGCGGACGAGGATTGTTAAATACTGCAGAGACTAAACTTATCAATCCGTTGTCTATATATCTTTTTAAAAATCAGCAGTTTTTCAAAAATGGTCGTTCTATCGTGGTAAAATACGCCAATAGTGAGATCGACTTCGATCTTATCGAAGGAGGATAATGACCTGCAATATTAAACTAAATTTGGCTGGAGCCATTGTAGGTAGTTATACTAACGGTCCCGGGAGACGAGTGGCTATCTGGGTTCAAGGTTGTACAATTGGATGTGATTCTTGCTATAATAAAGAATTACAACCTCATGAACCCAAGTATCTTGTTGATCCGTTACACTTCGCTGATAGATTGATACAGAGTGCTAGAACCTATGATTGTGAAGGTATTACCATATCCGGAGGTGAACCCTTTCAACAATCCGTAGCTCTCAGTTTATTGGTAAGGAATGTGAGACTAAGTGGTTTAAGTATAGTCTGTTTCACTGGTTATCCAGATCATAAAATAATAAAATCGACAGATGTAGCAGTGAAAGAATTGACTAGCAATATAGATGTTCTAATATGTGGCTCATATAACAATTGCCGGGACCATCAGTATTCTTGGTATGACCCAACAGACAAATCGATCATTTTTCTTACAGATAGATATTCCTGTACTAATTTTAAAGACCCAGTGTCTTTTGAATATATCCTAAATAATAATCATATATATCGTACCGGGTTTATCGATGATCTATCGTATAATGATATTTTTAAATAAAAGCGGGTAAGTAAATATCTGGAATCAACGCCATACCATGATCATCGGATCTGCGGCAGCACTCTTACCTTTGGTAACGATCTGATCACCCAGTACTACGAGTACAACAAGATCCTCGATCCCTGGTTCCATAACTGCAAATGGCTCTACATCGTCTCCGCCAACGCCATCTTCAAGAAAGCCGTGCTCGAAAAGGTGGGCGGCTTCGATCCGGAAGTTAAAAAGGCAGGAGGAGAAGACGTGGGGCTGTGCTTCAAGATCCATATGAGGGCTACGATCTCCTCTACAACGACGACGCTGTCATCGTACACGACTTCGACACAGGGCTCTTAAAGTTCTGGAAGACGTTTTTCACCTACGGGTATGGGAGCAGGGTGCAGTATGATAAGTTCTACCAGTTAGCAGGCAGTCAAAAACAGATCAATTTCGCAGGCTTGCCCGGCGATACTTGAACCTTCATACTTTAAAGCCACTGGTGCTGCCAGATATTTTTATTCCCCATTTAAAAATGATGACTGGAGGATACAATGGCAAAATCCATCCGACTCGTCTTAGAACTGAAGGGCGAAGATGCCCGGCAGTTCCTCGAGTATGCGGAGAACCCTACAATCACGCCGGAGGGTGCTGAATTATTAAAGAAAGCAACTGAAGCTGCGAAGAAGAGGGGCCTTATTTAACTACCGTAGGGTTATTTGGAGTGTGTCCTTTCTTCCTCTCAACAGCTTTGCCCACAAGGCTTCGCCATAGGGGGTTAATCTGTACTTTTACCGGCTGCTCTGAGGCTTGTCCGGTATTATCATCGCCAAGTATCCGGCTGTTAAATATGGACAAACACATCTCATAATGACTTATATTTTTATAAAAATAGAGTATTATCCCGAGGGGTTGATCTCGATTCTAAATTTTTTCATTAACTCTCTGTTTTCCTGTAGTTTTTCTCTGACCTGATCAGGATCTGCCAGGTTGATCTCCAGCTCTTTTACCCTTATTATTCCGATATCTCTGTTTTTTGGCTTAATGTATGTCACTTATACCACCTGGTTATATCAGAGATAACTGATAACTAATATTATTTTATATGTCTCATCAACTTTATAAACGTTATTATTGTAGTCTTGAGTTTACGCATTTTAAATCACTTGTTAATAAATGCGATAATAAGTAATAGTATTGCTACTTCGATTGTGATCAAAGCCGCAATCCACTTATATGTGGAATCATGGATTGTGATTAAATCGCTTTTATAATCTTTATCTACAAGCCAGCCTTTTATCATGATCATTGCAGAGATTGCGAATACTCCCCATGCTACTATTACTCCTAAATAGGTTGATGTGAATCCCTCTTCATAATTATGATGTCCCAGCGCATATTTTAGTACTGAGAGCAGCAATATTCCAAAAAATGAGAATATACCAATACATACTCCTAGATAACTCCAGCCCAGCATATGCCTTGGAATTGAATATCTTATCGTAACGAATAATAGACCTTCTTCAGGGTCCGCACCGTATCTTATATGGGTATAACGTTCACCATCTTCTTTTTTAACTTTTTTAGTTTTTTCTTGATCACCTTTGAATTTACTATCGGTAACAAGGTAGAATAAATCTTTTTTATATTTATCACAGTGTTCAATAAAGACGTATGTTTTTGCGCCTGATCGTAATTTGAATGCTAACTCTATTTCTTTTACTTTTACATCTTCTGGAAATATTAGCGGTTTGAGATAGTCTTTGTACTCCAGTTCCTCATCGTGTACGATCGTCTGCTTGGTTTTAGTATGATCTACTTCAATTATATATTCGAGGCGCACAGTAGTAAATTTGTCCCGAGAAAGCTTGCTGTCTTTTGGAAGATCAATGTATAAAAAATCTATATTATCATCAAGGGTCCAAAATTCAAGCGATTCTCCGCACGTGTCATATACGTGTAAATATGGTTTAAATCGATCCCATTTATTTTTATCTTCGTTGAAAGGGTTAATAAATTCCTCAAACGGTATTCGAATAGTTTCTTGATCTCTATTCGCAGGATTGTATACAGTAATCTCTTCAGAGATCTTTATGGTTGTTACATCAATAAATTTGTAAAAATACCGCCACCTGCTGACTATTACATCCTGGGTTACTATTTTTTCTTCAGAAGTTACGGGCTGATTAGGCATTTTTTTCACGAAATGTTAGCACTTATTTGCAATCATTCGATATAAAGTTATTGCCTACTATTTTATCTTTCAACGTTTCAATCGTTTTCAGTAACCTCTCCTTAGTATTCAGTACAATGACGACTGTGTGAACTTCCATGACTTCGATACGGGGTTCTTAAAGTTCTGGAAGACGTTATTCACGTATGGGTATGGGAGCAGGGTGCAGTATGATAAGTTCTACCAGTGTAGGCACTGCGGAAAAGACACCGACTACAATATGGGCCGGCGACTCTGCCCTTCGTACTTCCAAACTTGAATAATAACCTCCCTGTCATATATCTCCGAACTCCCTCTCAATCATGCCGATGAGCTTCTTTTTCCCCTTGTTTTTCGAAGCGAACTCCCGGATGATACTCGCCCATTTCTGCTCCATACTGCCCTGCACGCATATGTCCCTGACCGCCTTCAGCAGCAGCATGGCATCATCGTAGTAGCTATGGGATTTCAGGCAATCCCGCCCAATTTTGCTCATGCAGATGTCAATCATTTGCTCCGGCATCTCTCCCCCGATCAGGCGGGCTGCATTGGCTATCAACTGCACTGGCATACGGTCGAAAAATTCCTTCAGGAGCGAACTTGCCAGTTCCGGATATCTCCTCGCCAGCCCGGGCAGCATTTTCTCCGCAATGTCAGCGGTCTTGTTACTGATAATCTGATCGCAGAGTGCTTTCAGCGTTCTCATGTCCGAGCGGCTGATCATCAGCTCGATCAGCTCGCTCGATGGAAGCTGCCGATCCCAGAGATGCCTTTTTCTTACGGCAAACGATCGGATGATCCTGGCTGCCTCATCCTCCCTGCCGCAATTTTTCGCCGCTTTAGCGATCTCGAATTGTACGTTCGGGTGAAGATCAGGCTTATCGATTGCCAGCTTGATCGCTGCGTTGACATTGCCATCGTAGATCAGCGCCTGAGCAACAGTGTCCTTGTTCTTGATGCATTTGATCATAGTCTCATGCAGCTCGTCAAGCTTGCCGATTTTTCTGAAGAGGCCTGAGACGCCTGCATATCTCTTCGCGTCGAACCATCCCGAGAGGACGTTGAGCGCCGGGATCAGCGATGTCCTGTGATCTATCAGCTCTGGCTTCTCATCGACCAGGCGGAGCGCCAGATCGAAGTATAGATCATCCAGCAGAACCGACCTGCCTTCTTTTTCGGAAAACCCGCGCATAACGACGACGAACGCCCCCGCTTCGTCTCCGGACTCCAGTTTGGCCGTAGCAAGCCTGGCATAGTCATCTTTATCGGCCAGGCACTCCTCCGTCAGGCGGACTTTTTCGTCAGGCTTACCATAGCTCTTGTAACTGTCGCCGAGGAGTTTGATGATGTCGTCTTTTCTATGGTGGCCGATATCATGATTCGCCTCAATATTCTTCAAGACGCGCTGACGGACTGTATCGATGTTTTTTCTGGTGATGAGGGCAGATAGCATGTCTTCCAGGCCATGGGACCAGTCGTCCTTCCAGATCGCGGTCAGCACGGGGTCGATCAGTTCTTCCTTAGCCTCTTCTTCAAGCGTATCCACGTTTTCGGAGAAGGCTTCGGAGCACTCGACGATCAAGCCTCCAATTTCATCAGCCTCATCGTCGACTCCGTCTTGCAGCGCGTCGAGGCAGGAATCGGTCAGCTTCAGGAAAACAATGGCCGCATCTTTGCGCCGGCCTTCGTGGGATAGAGCGTAGGCCTCTTCCATAATGGGCTCGAGCTTATTGACGAGCACACTTCCGTCGTAATACTCCCGCCCCGGATTTATTGCATGCCCGATTCTCTTGACGATGACAGAGATGTCCGCATTCTTACCGGATGCCTTGCAGACGCCGATCTCCTTGATCAGGCCGCGATGGCGGTACAGGAGCTTCTTCAATGTCTCCAGCAGCTCTTCCCTGCTCCGGCTTTCCAGCGATTTGATCACTTTGTCTCCATTCATGAACGACGATGGCTCATGCATCCAGGACAGCATGACTGCGACTCCATGCTTGCACATGTCTCCGACCGGGCAGGAGCAGTCAGAAAAAATGTTTCCATCCTCGTCGATGGTCACGCTTGTCTGGTACGGCTCGTCTGCGCTGCCCCAGACCTCTGCATAGAGAACGCCGTTTATCTTCAGCGGATCCGTCACGTTACCGCTATGGTAATAGTCCAGGCCGCGCTCGTAGGAACGATCGCCGAAGATATCGATCAGGTCGTCGTCGGTGAAATCGGGCATGATAAAAGATTAAAATATTAGTTGATATCTTTTTAGCTGCTCTGCCAGATCGGCGTTTGGCGAGTGTCACAGAGCGCAGCCAGATATTTGAACCAGGGGGTTGATCTACGCATATCTATTCTTGATCTGTCGGCGCATCTTCATTATCCCTAAACGCCACCTCCGCCGCCCTTCTACTGATCTCTGCATACACTTTACTCCAGGCTCACGAAGTCTTCATCCGAAAATCTTCACCATCCGGTTCGGCAGCTCAATTTATACGATCAGTTGACAATATCAGAATACTTATTTACAATAAAATGTAATCAAGTAAGTATAATGCCCGGCTTTATCTTTACTCATGTTGATCAACTGATCGACATTCAGGTAATTGCCATAAGTCGTAACCATAGTGAAGCTGATGATGGTTTCGAAGGCATTGTCCGTGATGGTGCATCTGGAATACTGGATTATGTCATTGAGCAGCCGGACTGGGTTCCTGAATTATCCGTTGATGTGATAAAATATTCAGCTTTCGTACTCCATACCATCGCATCACAGCACCCATTTGCACAAGCTAATAAAAGGACTGGCTTCATCGCCGCTGAGAACTGTCTTTTACTATGTGGGCTTCGTTTGGACGTCGGGCATGTCGAGCTGGATGATTTTATGCTTAACGTGGCCAATGGGAGATTTACAATAGATCAGGTAGAAGACTGGCTGACCCGACATGTCCAGGCGCGATAAAAATTAGTGTTTGCTCATCAGATCGAGAGCTTGCTTATGCCTTCGAAGAGTATCTTCGAGCAGTATTCTCCTTGTGTCTGAGAGACCGTTTTCTCCTTTCTTTTTCGTGATCTCTCGTTGTGAATTCTTATGTTCCATAAATTCACGCTCTTATATGTTAGTTCTTGAGAATAATCTGTATAAATAAGTTTTGTAACGTATACCGTTCGTGATCTCTCGCATCTACTCTTGATCTGCTGGAGTGTCTTCATTATCCCTGTACGCCACATCCGCCGCCCTTCTACTGATCTCTGCATACAGTTTACTCATCAGGCTACCGAAGTCCTCATTCGAGACCCAGAACGTCGGCGTCCCCAACCTCTTAATAATCGCAGCATTAACTTCGGGGGGTGAAATCTCGAAAGAAACATGGCTGTCGCCCTCTCCAGCCCAGAAACTGGCTAAAGTAATCTCCTCTTCCCCGGACTTTTCACCATCCTCCGGCCTGCTATCCAATAAACTACCCACTGGCTCCTCTTCTGAAGTCGCCCGCTTCTTTCTCAGAGCATCCAGCAGCCGCTCTTTTTCCATCCCCCTGAACCTGAAGATCATGAACGGGTCTTTGTCGAACTCTTCGGCCAGTATGTAGTAGACTGCTGCGATATGCTTGCATGGGTTTGCAGAATCCGGGCATGAGCAGCTTGTAATCAGTTCCCTCAAACTTGAGGGGAACAGGGACTTTCCGGCTTCGCTGAAGGCTTCTTCGATATTTTCGGGCATTTCTCCCGCCAGCAGCTTTGCCGAGAAGATCGCTTTCGCAGACATACTGTCAATGATCCGGTCCCACTCTTCAGGGCTGAAAGGCGCGAGCTCAATCTCTACACTGTACGGCTTCGCTCGCGAGCCCTGGACTTCTGCCTCAGCCCTGCCCTGGGAAATCTTAATGTCCAGCACCTGCCCGGCTCTCGCGTATCTCCGGCCCCGCTCCAGGCGGTTGGTCCACCCGAAGCTGTCGAGCACGCTCACCCATCTCTTCGACCACCAGGTGCTGCCGATGGCGCCTCTTTTGGTCTTAGCCTTGATGCCTCCTTCAGCTTTGAGGGGCGTTGATCTAGGATAGCTGTTGGTCCACGAGCTGTAGAATTTCATCTTTCATGCCTCTATAATCCAGTGTTAGCTCTCATCGGATACCTCGTCCCATCTCAGCTTGACCATATCTCTCAGCTGATCCGTCGTCATCTCCGTGATCCAGTCCTCACCCGTGCCGAGGATGTTCGCCGACAGGGCCTTTTTGCTCTCGATCAACTCGTCGATCTTTTCTTCCAGCGTGCCTGTGCAGACGAACTTGTGGACCAGTACATTTTTATTCTGGCCGATCCGGTAGGCTCGATCTGTCGCCTGGTTTTCGACCGCCGGGTTCCACCAGCGATCAAAGTGGAACACGTGGCTTGCCCTGGTGAGGTTAAGGCCGACGCCACCGGCTTTTAGCGATATGATAAATATCCTCGGCCCCTCCTTTTCCCCGAACCGGAGAACCATCTTATCTCTAGCCTTCTGGGGTACTCCGCCGTGTAAAAAGAGGGCTTCTTCGTCGAAGGTGCTCTGCAGGTAGGCTTTCAGCATCTCACCCATTTCCACGAACTGGGTGAAGATCAGCACGCTGTCGCCTTCGGCCAGCGCTTCATCGAGCAGTTCCGTCAGGCGCTTCAGCTTGCCGGACCTGATCAGCGCTTTCTCGGTGGCTGCAGTACTCGTTTTAATGTACAGCGACGGATGATCGCAGACTTGCTTGAGCTTCATCAGAGCAGCCAGGACGATTCCCCGCCTCTGCATAGGCGTGGCATTATCGATGCTTTTCAGCATGTGCTCGACGATGGCCTCGTATAGCGTGGCCTGCTCTTTTGTGAGGTTGCATGGCTCCTTGATCTCGATCTTGTCCGGCAGGTCTTTGATGACAGCCGGGTCCGTCTTGACTCTGCGCAACACCAGGGGCCTGATGGCTTGTTTCAATTTTTCCGACCTTGCGGTATCGTCGTATCTCTCGATTGGTATGGCGAATTGTTTTCTGAACGTCTCCGCCTTGCCCAGGTAGCCCGGGTTCAGGAAGTCCACGATCGACCACAGCTCGGAGAGCCTGTTCTCGATCGGCGTGCCCGTCATGGCAATGCGGTGATCGGCCTTAAGAGCCCGGATGGCTCTGGCCTGTCGGGTATGGGGATTCTTGATATTCTGAGCTTCGTCGAGCACTACCAACTTCCAGTTTACTTCTTTAAGCAGTTCCTCGTCCCGGTAGGCGAGGGCATAAGTGCTAAGGATCAGGTCGTGAGTCTTGACGATTTTACCGAACCGCTCTTTTTCCGCCCGCGCTGCCCCATGGTGTATGTGCACTTTCAGGGCCGGGGCAAATTTCTTCGCCTCCCGCTGCCAGTTTCCGAGAATCGAGGTGGGGCAGATCAGCAGGGTGGGGCCTTTGATGTCTTCTTCTTTTTCTTTCAGGAGCAGCGCCAGCAGCTGTATCGTCTTACCCAGGCCCATATCGTCAGCCAGAATGGATCCCAGGCCATACTTTTTCATGAAGGCCAGCCAGGAGTAGCCTTTAACCTGGTAATCTCTAAGCACTCCGGCAAATTGCTCCGGCGGAGACAGTCGTGTGATCTTCTCGCCCGACGAGAGTCTATCAAAGAGCTCTGCGATCCATCCTGAAGATTTCATGTCGCTGACGGGGATGCCGTTAAAGTCTTCCAGCCCACCGTTGAGGCGCATGGCCTCCGATAAAGTCATTTCTCCCGTATTCTTCGCCCGGAAGGCTTTCATGATGCTGTCTATGTCTTCTTTTTTCAGCGCAAACCATTTCCCGCCTATCTGCAGAAGCGGCTCTTTCAGGGCTGCCAGCTTCCTGAACTCTGTTTCAGTCATCTCCTGATCGCCAAGCGCCAGGCGCCAGTCGTAGCTGACAATCGTGTCCATAGTGAACTGGCTCTTTCCAGCTTTACCTTCTGCTTTCGGCTTGAAGTGCAGCTTGGCACCAAGCTTGAGCCTGCCGGTACTGTTGCGCCACCACTCCGGGAGGATAACGTTATAGCCGCTGTCCTGCAGCAGCGGCGCAGCTTCTGTCAGGAACTTGTATGCTTCACTGGTGCTCAGCGCTGCCGACAGGGGTTTTGATGTGTTGAGGCCGGGCTCGATCGCGGGAAATATCTGCATTGCTTTTCCGAGGTCTTCCAGTAGCCGCTCCTGGGGGTTATCGTATCTCTTGTTCAGGTACTTCAGCGTCTTCTTCGACTCTTTCCACACGGTCTCAGCCGGAATTACAAGGCTGGGGTCGTCGGATGCTTGTAAACTGTATTTGAGGTTCCACTGTGCTTCGGGATCCTCTGTATCCGGGGCTGGCGGCTCCAGGATGAAACAGGTCTTGAAAGCGTGTTTACTCTCTGTTCGCATGCGGGATGTCCAGCGGCCTGTCGACTCTTTGAGCTTCTTCAGCGCCGGAGTCGATAGGCGGATACTCTCACCGGTGCCGAGCGAATCGAGCCATGCCTGCGATTCCACGCTCAACATCCTGCTGTCAGCCGGCAGGGTAATCTGGTCCCGGATAAAGGAGTCAAGGGCGGCGTTAATGAAGAGATCTAAGGCTTCTTTTCGGCTGTAAGTGCCAGTCATTCCTGAAGCCGCAATACATGCCAGCGGCATGGAGTTTTCGAGCGAGGCATAGTGTTTCCGGTCAGCTTCATCGGTGAGCGCAAATCTCCACCGGCTATATGCTTTTCCACTCATCACTTCGATGAGCTCCGGCCTGAACTGCTGGCTTATCAGGAGCTTAAGTGTAAACTTGGCTGCCCTGCTCCAGTATAGCAGGTCGGGGCCAATCGAGGTATCCCCGACTCGCTTTTGTGATTCGGCTAAAGAGGATAGAAGTACCAGAGCATTCCCGGGCTTGATGTTGATGCCGGTCACTGTCCACGGGAGTAATTGAAAATCGCTGTCAGGGCTTTTTTCTTCACCTGACTCCCGTGCTGAAGGGCCCGCAGATCTCAGTGGCCTGTCCGTAGTTGACGGTAAAACTAATATTTGATCAGCCTGTGCATTCGGATCTGCCAGATATTTCATACACGCCGAATTGATGGTGCCGGCGCCCTCTTCCAGCTCTTTGACGCCGGCCTGAAACGGATGCCGCTTTTCTCCGGCGCTTTTCCGAGGCCTGCCTCTTCTTTTATGCTGTATGGCTGGATCACTCTCTCCCCAGAGGAAGAATGTGCCATTCAGGGGATCGACAGTAGTCCAGGTTCCGTGAAGCGTAATCATAACGTTACTCGAAATTAGGGGCTGACGTCCGGTCGATAATTCCGAGCCCTGATCTTGAATAAGGTAATCAGGCTATTATATATTTATGGTTGATATTATGCCAGTTGTTCGGGCAAGACATACCTGCTCTTCCAGCTGGACGAGGATCTATCCGACAGGACCAGCATGTTCATGATCATCATCGGCTACGGCACTCCCAACGTCAACTCTAAGAGGCCGGCTCAGGAGGCCAGAGCGACCGAGTCCATCTCCTACAATACGTGGACTGGCGAGAAGACCAGGGCTGAAAGGATGATCTCGTCGCTGATGAACGAGTACAAGAAGACCTGTCGGTTTAGACCTACCTAAGTATTTTATTAATGGAAAAGAGAGACTGTAATGCAAGTTGACAGGATGCTATCAGTCACACTACGCATTCACAAGGGCGAAAAAATGCTTGTGGCCAGTAACCGGGAACTGGGTATCGTAACGCAGGGTAAGAACTGGAACGTCCTGATGAATAATATTGGAGATGTCGTCAAGACCTATTTTAATATCCCCTCAACTGAAACAGTCAAAATATGTCTCGAGATCGGCCCAATAGTGACCGATAATGGTGAAATTATCAAATGTTAGCTCGAAAGATATAATTGAGCAGCTTATAGACATTTTTAAACCCTTTACTATGAGTGCCCGTACCATTTACACGAAGTACTCGAAGTACACGAAGTACGCAAAGTTCGATAAAATGGCTGACTACAAGCCGATCTTCCGGTGTACCTTCGTGTACTTCGCGTACCTTGTGTACTTTGAGTAAATGGTACCGGACAGACCGATAAACTATCTAAGAGATTATTAATAAAAGAAAATATGGCCAGCTTTCTCTCACTGGCCCACGCTGCTCAGCAGCTCTCTAATCTCTTTCATAGCCTGTTCGCCGGTCTCCATGTTCTTGACGGTGACCTTGCCTTCGGCCATTTCCTTGTCGCCGAGGATCAGCACGTGCTTAGCACCAATAGAGTTGGCGTACTTCATCTGGTTGCCGAAGTTCCTGCCCTGCAGGTCGACCTCAACGACGAAGTTATTCTCTCGCAGCGCCTGTGCCAGGAACGTCTCGGTCTCCTTGAACTGGGGCTTAGTCGTAAGTATATAGTAGTCGGTAGTGATCGACTCCTGAGGCCAGACGCCTGCCCTTCTCATCAGGATTTCGAGGACCGCATCGCCCATGCCGAAGCCGACTGCCGGCATGTCCTCGCCGCCGAACAGGCCGACGATCTTGTCGTACCTGCCGCCGCCGAATACCGCCCTTAATTCGCCTTTGACGTCGAAGCACTCGAACACGGTGCCCGTATAATAGGCAAGGCCCCGGATGATGGCCGGGTCGAATTCGCAGTACTGGGCCATGTTGTACATGGTCATCAGCTCGGCGAGCTTTTCCAGGTTGGCCATGCCTTCCATGACCGTATCGTTCCTGGCCAGTAACCCCTTCACCTTTGGCAGAGCTTCAATGATCGGACCCCTTGTGTCCAGGATCGCAATCAGCTTGCCCATCTGGAAGTCGTTCAGCCCTGCAGTGGCCAGCAGCTGCTTGAACTCTTCCGGCGAAATCTTGCCACGCTTGTCGATGGCTGCGAAGACTGGTGGTATATTCGTAACACCGAGGCCTTCCAGCGCGCCCTGCATGAACCGGCGGTCGCTGACCTTGAAGACGAACTCGCCTTCCAGGCCCAGGTTCAGCATCAGGTCGATGCCTACTGCCAGTACTTCAGCGTCTGCCTCAGGGCCTTTGACGCCGTAGATGTCCACGTTCAGCTGGTAAAATTCTCTCAGCCTGCCGGACTGGGGTTCCTCGTACCGCCACATCTTGGGCATGGAGAACCACTTGATCGGCCTGCGCAGGGTCTTTTCCTTGTCGACGACCATGCGGGCTACAGTAGGGGTCAGTTCCGGTATCAGGGTGATGTCTCTCTCACCCTTGTCCTTAAAGCTGAAGGTCTGCTGGACGATCTCTTCGCCGCTCTTGACCCTGAACAGCTCCATCGACTCGACACTGGGGGAATCGACTTCCCTGAACCCGTACCTCCGGACTACGCTGAAGATCTTGTCCAGCACCTCCCTGCGTGCCGCCATCTCCTCGGGGTAAAAGTCCCTGAACCCTTTAAGTGACTGGAATTTCATTTGAACCACGTTATGCCGTTAAAAAGATAGTTTATAGGCTGTATTTAAACTATTAATAAGTTCTCATGTTGCATAAAAACCACTAATGTAGCGGTCGACGGAGGTTTTTCGGGCTTGTCCGGCATCAGCCGGATGCGGAGATGGCGGGGTAATGACCGCCCACCGAAGGTGGCGGTGCTTAGGACTTGCGAAGGAGGTTCGACTGGTGCTGCCGAAGGCGCAGCCAGGTAGGGCCGACGAGGGTGCGAGTCCGGCCCCGACATCGGAGCACCCGAAAAACCGTAGTAGGCCGACCATCAGGTCGGACGTCGACCCGCTGAGAACATTAATAAGAACAAGATTTGTCGGCAACCTGCTACTGCAAATAATCTTCTATCCTCTGCATGTAGGCCGGTCGCCAACTTAACCGCATCAATTTTTATCTATATTTACGTCGTGTACGACGCGTTGATGTCCACGTACTTGTGCGTCAGATCGCAGCCCCACGCCGTGGCAGTGCTCTTGCCGAGCTTGAGGTCGACAGTTACGTAGAGGGGGTCGCTGCCCATGATCTTCTTGGCCTTGGCCAGCGTCTTCTCGTCGCTCTTCGGCACTCCCGCATCGACCAGCTTCACGTTGCTCTTGCCATCGGAGAAGGCCAGGGTGACCTTGCGGGGGTCGATCTCGCTGCCCGAGTAGCCGACTGCACAGACTGCCCTGCCCCAGTTGGGGTCGGTGCCGTATACCGCCGACTTGAACAGGGGCGACCTGATGATTGCCTTGGCTGCCAGCCTGGCGTCCTCGATCGACTTTGCGCCGTTGACGGTGGCCTCTATCAGCTTGGTAGCGCCCTCGCCGTCTCTGGCGACTTTCTTGGCGAGTTCCATGCAGACGGTGTCCAGGCCTTCCTGGAACTTTTTGAGGTCCGGCTTGCCAGCTTCGCCTGTGGCTATGATGAACAGGTTATCGTTAGTACTGGTGTCGCCGTCGACGACGATCATGTTGAACGACTTGTCAGCGGCCTTCTTGAGGCACTTCTGGAGCTGGGCCTGGCCGATCTTAGCGTCAGTAAAGACAAAGGCGAGCATGGTGCCCATGTTGGGCTCGATCATGCCGGAGCCTTTGCAGATGCCGCCGATGCGGATGCCGCCTTCGATCTCGACGGCGAAAGACTTCTGGACCAGATCTGTGGTCATGATGGCTTTGTTAGCCATCTCGCTACCCTCTGTTTTGCTTGTTACCTTAGCAAATACTTCCTCGAAGTGATCTTTATACCAGGGCATGTTCATGGGCCTGCCGATGACGCCCGTCGAGGAGACGCCGATCGTGTGGGGATCCACATTCAGCTTTTTAGCCAGCAGGTTGGCCATGGTGATAGCGTCCTTGATGCCCTGCTCGTGCGTGAATGCGTTTGCGTTGCCACTGTTGACTATGAGGCCGTTGAATTCTTTGCCCTTCTTCTTCAGGTGATCCTGTGACACCAACACCGGGGCTGCCTTGACCTTGTTCAGCGTGAATACGCCTGCTGCGGGGCCTTTGGCCAGCATGATCGCTAAGCCCATCTTACCTTCCTTGATGCCCCACGCCTTTACACCCTTGACGGCGCAGATGCCGCCTTTTACCTCTTTCATTTTCTTCCACCTAAACCGTGAATGATATCGTCTCTAGTGACAATTCCTACCAGCTGGCCGGCTTTCACGACGGGCAGCCTGTTGACTTTACGCCTGACCATTTCCGCCGCGGCATCTTCGATGTCTGTTTCCGGCGTGGTGGTCCATACTTCCTTGTGCATGACGTCCTTGACTGGCTTGTGCCCAAGGTCTGTGTAAGCGTTCTGCAGGTCTCTGATCTGCATGAGTTCCCTGAAGGGGATTTCCAGGATCACTTCAAGCGGGCTCGGCAGCCAGAGGGTGCCGGATTTCTGGGGGACGGCGAGCAGCTTCAGGATGTCCCCTTCGGTGACCATGCCCACGAGCTTGCCCTTATCCATGACAGGGATGCCGCTGACGTTCTTCTCGCTCATCAGCTTGATGACATCCTGGATGGCATCCGCGGGTGCGCAGGTGATCACCGTTGTGGTCATGATCTCTTCTACCTTCAAGACTATTCCTCCTATGGCGCCAGGCCGCTGGTCCAGAGGCCGGTGCGCTCGTCGAACCCGTACATGAGGTTCATGTTCTGGATGGCCTGTCCGGAGGCGCCCTTGACCATGTTGTCGATGGCCGAGACTACGACGATGCGGTCGGAGTTCTTCTCGACCTCGAAGGCGATGTCGCAGAAGTTGCTGCCTCTGACGTTGGCCAGCGATGGCTTCTGGAGCCGGACAAACGGCTTGTTCTTATAGAACTCCTCGTATATATCCTGCACCTGTTCGGTCGTGAGCGGCTCATCTACGAAGAGGTGAGCTGTGGTCGCGATGCCCCTGGTCGACGGGATGACGTGGGGCGTGAAGTGAATTCTGGTGCTGTTGTTGAGCCGGTGCATCTCCTGCTCGATCTCTGCACCATGTCTGTGAGTGGTCAGGTTGTACGGTCTCACTCCCTGGGTTACGTTGGGGTAGTGGGAGCCCTCAGTAGGCTCCTGTCCGGCGCCGGAAATGCCGGATTTCGAGTCTACGACTGCCCTGTTGACCAGGCCCTGGGCGATCAGCGGCGCGCATGCCAGGTTTGCACCGGTGGGATAGCATCCCGGGTTCGCGATCATCATGGCATCCTTAACTTCGGGGTGTAGCTCAGGCAAGCCGTACACAACCTCTCTCGGATCGAGGTGCTTCTTACCGTAGACATTCTCAAACTTTTCTACCGGCAGCCTGTAGTCGGCGCTCAGGTCGATGACTCTTAAGCCCTGCTTCAGCAGCTCCGGCACGATCGCCATTGCTGCTCCGTGCGGTACTGCCGTGAAGACTAGATCGCACTTCTCCGCGATCTTCGCCGGTTCGAGGTCCTCGAACTTCAGGTCTACGAGGCTCTTCAGGTTGGGGTGGACTGTGTCCACGGGCTGGCCTGCCTGCTTCCGTGAGGTTACCACGGTGATTTCGGCCAGCGGGTGTATCGAAAGAAGCCTCAGTAATTCGCCACCGGTGTAGCCGGTGCCGCCAACAATCCCGATCTTTAACATATTTCTTTCACCTAAGGATCGCTTTCCTTGATCTTCTGCCTGATTGTGCGGCTGGACGCGTAAGGCGAGAGGTCAGACGTCGGTATCCTGACGACCTCTGCCTTGATCCCTCTCTCGGCCAGCTGTTTTTTCAGCTCGTTTTCGTCCCAGTGCTGGTTGAAGCCGATGACGATGACTTCGGGCTGGATTTGCCTGATCGGCTCGAACATATCGGTTTCGCTTCCCAGCACGGCATGATCGACACACTTGAGCGACCGCACCATGAAAAGCCTCTGCTCTTCAGGTATCAGCGGCTTGCGCTTGTGCTTGATAGTGTTCTCTCTCGCGACGATGACCCACAGCTCGTCTCCGAGCTTTCGGGCCTCGCATAGGTACAGTACGTGGCCCGGATGCAGGATGTCAAAGGTGCCTGTTGCGACGACTCTGCGAACCATCCTCAGTTGCCTCCTGCCTGATCCTCGACGACCTGGATTGCCACTCTTTCTCCCCGGGGGTTGTAGCAAACCCAGTCATTTTCTCCGTACGGGTAGGTCACGATGAAGTTATATGCCCCTTTGCTGCCGAACATGTGCAGGTCGGCATCGGAGTACCGGAGATCGTGGACAGGGTGGCTATGCACCGAGCCTACGATGGAGCGATCGATGGGCATCATGTGAAACATCATGATCGCGGAATCCTCGTCGGAGGCAGTGCCCGGAACCAGGAGCATTTCACTGATCACGCCCTTCTCTGCCCTCAGCAGGGCGGCGAACTCGTGAGGGTGGGAGGACTTGCTGGCTTCCATGATGAGCTTGATTAAGTCTCTGGAAATTCCTGTCACGCCATTTTTTCCCGCCATAGTGATCTTTCCTGCCCGGATTTGACACTTCTACGTATTGCTCGTACTTAAGACTAATCATGTGACTCACCTGCTGCGAGTCCCATAATGCGAGCCGCTGTCAGCCATAATCGCAGCTTCATGCAGCACTTTTAACATATCGGTCCGCAGGCTGATATATTTTACCTAAAGGGCTGCTATAAGCCTGCATATCACTATTTCTCCACGGCAGTACAAATCTGGAAACAGATCATGAATCTCCCCGACTACTTTGTTAATCCACAGTCCTGCGGGCAGTATCGGATAGAGAATCTGCCGGGCACAATTCTTTCCATGCTGACCTCTGAACGTCCTGCCGGAGTCCTGCCCCCGGAAGCTTTTAGCAAGGTTAAAGGGGATTATGATAAAGTCGTCCTGTTGCTCGTAGACGGCATCGGGTGGGCGCAGTTCGCTAATCTGGCGATAGGTAGGCCGTTTATAGGGCGTCTGATTGAGGACGGTGCGCTGCATAAGCTTGCTACCCAGTTTCCATCTACGACTGCCTGTAATGTGACGACTGTCAACACCGGTCTGAGCGTTTTACAGCACGGCCTCTACGAGTGGTTCTACTACGAGCCGAAAGCTGACGATATCATTGCACCGCTGCTTTATGCTTACGCGAGGGAGCAGAGCGTCAGGGACTCGCTGAAGCGGGATACGAACGTACGGCCGGCCGAGATATATCCTGCCGGTAGCCTGTACCAGAAGCTGAGCAGCCACGGGGTGAAAGGCTATGCTTTCCAGAATAACGAGTATGCCAGGTCGACTTTTTCTGACCTAATCTTCAAGCCGGCTACTGTAGGAGGCTTCGAATCGACCGCCGACGGCCTGGCTGCGCTGGCAAAAGCGATCCTTGCCGAGACCGAAAAGGCCTATTTCTACTTCTACTAC
This sequence comes from Methanocella sp. MCL-LM, assembly GCF_049676595.1. Lineage (GTDB taxonomy): Archaea > Halobacteriota > Methanocellia > Methanocellales > Methanocellaceae > Methanocella_A. The sequence goes on along the minus strand of NZ_CP187259.1, from coordinate 2,412,432 downwards.
GATGGAATCGACTCTGCACTTCACCACTATGGCCCGGGATCGGAACAAGTAGCTGCTACGTTTACTCAGTTTCTCACAGACTTGGAAGAGGTGTTCTGGAGGGCCATCAGCAGCGCAGGTAAGGATAAAGCGGGCAAAGTTGTCTTTATCCTTACCGCTGATCACGGGCAGACCTCGATTGATCCGGCCAGAACAATATACCTGAACCGGGAGTTCCCGGAGATCGAGGGCTATATGCGAAGGAACCGGGCGGGCAGAGTCATGGCCCCTGCCGGGTCATGCCGGGATATGTTCCTGTACGTCCGGGAAGAGTGCCTTGATGATGCATTCTCCCTGCTGCAGGAGAAGCTGGATGGCAGAGCGGTCGTATGCTGTACTACTGATCTGATCAGTGGCGGTTATTTTGGGGCCGGCGAGCCATCGGAAGCCCTGGGAGGGCGGCTGGGAAATCTCGTTATTCTTCCACTTCAAGGCGAGTCGGTATGGTGGTATGAAAAAGACGTATTCGAAGTGACTTTCAAAGGCCATCATGGCGGCCTGACCAGAGATGAGATGGAAATCCCGTTACTCATCTGGAGCATATGATGATGGGGCCGACCTGATTAACCATGAAGGGGCGAAGGAACCTCGTCACGGCCGAACCTGGCTGGTCTGTTTACCTGAAGACAAATAAGTATGAGCTCCAGAGAATGATGAAGAAAAATATGACTCCGGTGAATATAGATAAAATAACACAGTAGATCGCGGGTATATGGAATACCAGTAACGATGTCAGGCCAACGACCAGGCTGATTAGGGCTGCAACAGTGAACAGTGTTTTTAGATCCGACATACCTTGTTTCCCGCAAATCTACATATATGTGCTTAAAGCCATAAATATTTTTGCGTATCAGGAGTAACTGTTCGGCATATGCCAACGCTGCTATCCAGCTAAGTATTATAAAATTTTGTTTTATCTCAGTCTTCCTGACCTTCGATAGTGCCCTGGCCTTCGAGCAGCTCGTCAGCGACTTTCAGGTTGACCAGCAGATCGTCCAGCGTAGCCAGCATAGAGCCAGCAGTGTCGGACTCTACTTCAATGATCACCTTGTTGCCCTCGACACGTGTGCGTACATAGGAAGGATTGTCCGCTACGATCGCTTTCTCGACCATCCGGGCGTTCTCAGCCTCGACAACCATGTGAGCTTTACATCTGGCCACCAATCTGCCTCCCTACAATTGTGTTCAGGCGGTCAAGGAATTCCTGCTGCCTGCCGATCGGAATGGCAGCTCCGGAAGCTATCTTGTGGCCGCCGCCACTGCCGCCTGCTACTCCTGCGCTTTCTCTCAGCGCGGCTGACAGGTCCAGGCCCTGCTTAATTAGCTGGGGTGTGCCTCTTGCTGATACCTTGACTTTGCCATCTTCGGTATTAAGCACAATGAGGGGTTTGTCTGGCATGATATATCTGATGACAATGGATGCGATGGCTCCGGTTACGTCGCTGCTCTGGATGTCTATATACCTGACCCAGCCGATGTCCTTGACCCTGCCTACTGCCTCATTTAGTGCGTCCAGAATCTGGCGGGAGTAGCCGAAGCGCTTTTCCTCGGCCTGCTTCAGCGCAGGCTCATGCCGCAGGCATACTTCCAGTCCCAGCCCGGGCATACCCATTTTCCCGCAGGAGTTGACCGTGTTGGTAAAGTCGTAGACGTCCTTGATTAGCTCCTTGTTCAGGAGGTACACGTCGCCGAACAGCGCATCGACCGAGTCCGGCGGTGACTTTTTGAGTAATAGCAGTGAGAGCGCGCTGCCCAGGCGCTTTAAGTCATCCTGCGACAGGGATTCGATGTTTCCGCTCAGCCTCATCTCCTTCAGGAATTCCTCGGTATCGTGCTGCTTTCCGGAGAAGCTGAAGTAGGGGTCGATCGAGTATTCGAGGACCTTTTCAAGCGGGCCCATGCCCAGCTTCATCCCTTTCTGAATCGTAATGATGCCGCTCCTGACGGCCTCGTCGAGGATGTCCTTGTTGGGGCCTGCCATCTTCTGCTTGTCCCCTACGGCTCCCGAGATCGCGAGCCCGGCCAGATCGACGTTGTCTCCCATAATTCGGGCCAGCGCGTAGGCAACTCCTGAGGCTGACATCTCCGAGCCTCCATCGACGCCGATCAGGTGGGGGTTGACCTGGATGTTTTTATGCTCTCCAACAGGCACGTGATGGTCTAGAATTATGGCATCGTACTTGTTGACGATATCCGGCTGCCCCGAGCCCATGTCGCAGAATATGACAGGTACTGCAGGGTCGAGGGCCGCATCGATCGAAGGATCAAGATTGCTGACGATGGTAGCCTGAAAATTGATCTTCCGGCGCAGCAGCGCCTGACAAATAATGCCGCAGGCTGTAATCCCGTCCGCATCGTGGTGGGAAACAACCCGCACAAAAGGTGCTTTAAAAATTTTGTCCGCCGCAGGTCGGGCCATTTGTGAGACAGCGTCTAACATGCCGCCACCTGCCGCGGGTACAGTCTTACCTGGATATGAGAATTTCCGCGGTTGCCGGAGTGTATACCCAGTCCATCGGGAGTACGCCGGTTGCGTGGTAGTACTT